>JADKJI010000001.1 GCA_016721085.1 Chitinophagaceae bacterium
CCAGCCAACACACAAGCACGGCTTATGCAGTAGCCAACACACAAAGCCAGCCCTTCCACTGCATCTATGGTGTTGCCGCCATTTTTAACTGTCATACTTTTTGGCTATGCTCCCCACGCTTTTGGCACATTGCCTGTTCCGCTTCGCTACACGGCCAAAGGCCAAACTAACCCAAACACAGCAACAAAATACGCTACCTCAACCACCACCACCGTTTCGCTTATGCCAGTATAAAAGTCGGCGGAAGCTACTTAAACATAATGTGGTCTTATGTGTTCGCTTAGCACAGCCACCCATCGCAGACGGCTGAGTCCACCGCACGAGGCTGTCGACAAGTCATAAATTATATTCAAGTATCCAGCACCATAGCACTCCACATCGAAAACAGGTGAAGCCGTGCTTTTGCCACCGCACCCCAAAAGACCCCACACACCCCGCCACCCTTTCAATGGTGCAGAAAAAAATAAAGCATGATTTGTTTTACTGGCCTAGCTTGCGGTAGGTTCATTCACTTCATCTCCATTCCGTTCAGGCTTTCCGTTCCATTCCGCTTCGCTTCATTCTCACACTATCCTTCACTACATTCCGCCTACGTTCATTTCCACCAACCTCAGCACCGCACAGCAAAGCAATTCCTTCTCTGCATTCCGCAAAGCCATCACACAGGCTTTCCGTGTCAGCGGTTGCTTATCCCTCGCCATTGGCTGGTGTTTTCGCAAGTTACAAAGCCGCAACGCTTCAGGCAAACTGCTCATGCCACTCCAAGCCACCAACCCGGTTTGCTCCATTCCGTTCAGTCATTGCATTTGCTCTTGCCCTACCGCACGATTGAAAGCGGGATGCTTATTTTTTCCTGCGAATTGTTTACCCAGCCGACCCGCGAAGACATCTCGGTTCCAATTTAAATGTAACAGTGATTGATAAGCATTGAGAAATACAATTCGATTTCTTTTCTAAAGAAGAATAGAAAGAAAGGAGGATGATTGAAAAAATAAAATAAAAAGTGCAGCAAAGTTAGGTGGCTGGCACAGGCCAACGCTTAAAAAAACCAAAAGACTGCGGCATAATGAAAGGCTAATAATCTGTTTATTTTTTTTTTAATGGTATTTGCCTTTCACCCTTCGGGACTTATTTCGTTTCCTTTTGGTTTTTAGCCACGCCACCTCTGGGAGTGCTTTCTTCTTTTTTTTTCTTTTTTTTTTCTTTGTCAAATTATATATGTGTTGCGTAGCGTAAGCGAGCAGGGCAGATACCAAAGATTCAAAGCAGCTTAAAATTTAAGCCACAATCATGCACAGTCCAAAGTTTCAAACGTACAGCCCAAAAAAAAATCAAACCACAGGTTTTGAGTTTTACATTTTTTGCAAAGGATTAAACAGCGGTAAGCCTTAGGTAACTCCTTGTCCAAATTCATTTGTTTGCATCTGCAAAACCAAAAGCAAAGGATTTTATTTCTGGCTGCTTTTCGGTTTGTGGAAGGCAAAACATTTTTCATCAGTTGCTCACTGGTTCTCTTATTCCTCTTTATTCCGATTGCCTGAATTTAAGCAAGAGGTAAGCACTCAGGCAGAGTGGTAAGTACACAGGAAAGCGGGAATACACCGCAACAGTTGATAAAATCAAACAACTGGAAGAAAGGGGAAAGAGCTCCGGCAGCAGTTGTTTAATCAATGATTTGAAAAGAGCATGATTTACCGGCACTTAAAGCAAAATGTAGGCGGGCCTCTACATGATACTGCTCGTTGCATAAATAAATTTTGATGTGCAAAGGTAGCATGGCGAAGACACAAAGCCAACCTAAAAAAACCAAAAGACTACAGCATAAACACAGACCCACCGCACAAGGCTATCATTTTATTCCGTTTCCTTTTGGTTTTTTATCCGCCATCTGAGAGATGCACATATAAAATTTATTTATTATGCAAAAGCATCCTCGTATCAGTTCCGGCAGCCATTCAGGCATTTGCCCATTTACTCACAGGTCCTTCATCAGTTATTGCAGCTTTCACCATTTGCATATAGCCGCTATGTCCGCAAGTCGGCTATTAGCCCAGCATCAGTCACTGGCGTTAAGGTTCATCGCCTTCCTTGTGGCTGTTGCCTTTGGCGTTATCCTTCAGGTGTTCGCGAGCTTTCGCATTGCCCTTTAGGGGCTTTGCTAAAGAAAAACCCCACCAAACTGGTGAGGCCATTTTCTAACTGAAAGAAGAACCAATTTTTATGCTGCATCAACAATGTTGAGCACGTTGTAAGCAGCCGTTCTTAGGAGAATACTGAATACCATTCACTTCCTGGAAGAACTCAATCAACAACAGGTAAAACTTTGTTCCAGCTCAGGGGGAACACCGGAAGGGAGTAAGTGTTACAGGAGTGTTGGTTCCATCAATGGGCAAGATTGGTTACAGGACTGTACTCAATTGCACTGGTTCCGTTGTGAAGTCAACAACTGCAAAAGCAGATTTGATGCTGACATGAGTTGCCCGGAAGGATAGGAAATATCATTAATCGGTACAAAGCGGGAATGTTGATTGCACCCGGTCAACCTGTTACAACTGAAAGGGAGCAAAGACACACCGCACTAAAGTGCTTTGTCGTTGAAATCAAAATCTTTCAACAAAGCCAATGCCAGCAGGGTCAGCAATACCCATAGCAACTGTACGTTCACCACTTGCAGAAGTCGTATCGTAATTCTTAATTTGGGTCATGATTTGGGTTAAACGACTGGTAACACGATTGTCAGCAGCGTTAATCATCAAGTTACGAACAGCGTTGCGGAGCAACTTTGCCGGCAGTTGCAGAACTTCCAAACTCAGATCCATTTTCACGGGTACGCTGAAAGTTCGGGTCATTTGCAATACGTTCAGCAGATACACCACCTTTGGTTTTCACCAGGTGGCCATCTTGTGTTTTGTAGAAGGTTAACTCATCCAGAGTGCCTTCAATTTTGAGAATACCTTTTAGTTTTGCCATTGCTTTAAATTTTTATGAGTTAGTAAAACTGTTTCGCTGTTTAGCTGTTTAATCAGCATTCGAAAACAAAATTAGATGCACTATTAAGGCTATGCAAAGTTGAAAGGTCATCCGTTCCGATTGTTCCGCATTATTCCAACAAACACAGTTTTACCGCCCTTAAAAAGATTTATATTTGCAGTATCACTTTCATATTTGAAGTATATCATCGGTATGGTTAGTGTATTAGAAGAATAATTGAAATAATGAATAGACTGTGCATTTATCCGAAAGACATTCAGGTAATCACAGGCAGAAGCGACAGGTATGGTAGAAACCTCATTAAGAAGATCAAAGACCATTTCAACAAGCAGCAGCACCAGGTTGTTACTGTTGAAGAGTTTTGCCAGTACATGGGCTTGCAACCGGAGACGGTTGCCAAGCAACTCAGATAAGTAGAAACCTTATCTTTGCTTTTGCCTTTGGTAAGGCACAGCACACTCTACACTGAACAAATTTTTCTTTTTCTTTGTTGAGCGTTTTCCCTTGCTTAATCAGCTTTGTTGGCTATTTGTTGCCCAATTGCTGAAAGCCCTGATAATTAGGGTTCACTATTTTTGTATCGGGAAGTAGCCTATCGAATTAAAATCATTGAGAATAATAATTGCATTTTGACTCTTATCTAAGTTCATTCTTAGCTAAATACAACTTTGATTTACTACAAAGCAATGAAATATCATTCGGGAAGTCGCTGAATATATTAAATTGGATGTCCAAATATTTCAATGCAAATTCTTAAAAGCATCCAAAACCGAATATATGAAATCAGGGGAGAGCGGGTAATGCTCGATTTTGATCTTGCTGAGTTATACGAAATTGCTACTAAAGTGCTAAATCAGTCGGTAAAGAGAAATAGCAAAAGATTCCCAAATGATTTTATGTTCAGGCTTTCTATTACAGAGTGGGAAGAAATCCGGTCACAGTATGTGACCGCATCCAAAAGCAGTAAAAAAGGGTTGCAAATTGTTACCACTTTCCAATCAAAAAGGAATAAAAATATCACACCATTTGCATTTACTGAACAAGGTGTAGCCATGTTAAGCGCTATATTGAATAGCGACAAAGCAATAAACATGAATATTGCTATCATGAGGGCATTTGTTGGAGTAAGGAAAGCGCTATTGATGCAGTCTGATCTAAAGGAGCAACTAAAAATTATCCGTGACCGGTTGGGCGAGCATGATGTACAACTAAACCAGATTTATGATGCAATGGAAAACCTTTTGGATGAGAAGGCTAGCCAGCGTACATGGGATGACAGGGAAAGAATCGGATTCAAGAAATAACCAATATAGGAAGTGAGGCAACAAAAGTGCAAGGTTATGGCACTTTTTTACTCCATTTGCTTTTGAAATGAATAATTACTACAAAGTCACATTAAAGGTTGTTTGTATTGGAAAGCAACAAGTATATGGGCACTACTATCGTCCATTCGCCCTCAACACCGTAATATCCTTCTTTACCCTATCATCAAAAGTTTTCTTTTACGATATAGTGCCATTCTTTATCAGCAACATCCACAAAGAAAATTTCACCAAGTTTGCGGCTCATAACCGCATCCTGGAACTCTTTTGGGAAAGAATACTCGCCAAAAAACCAATCGGTATCTCCATGGGTCTTGTTGCCATCCATCGTATATTGGTCTGATAGCTGTTCAAATTTGGCACCAGCATTAAGTTTTCTGTACAATTAATTTCTTTAGACTATCAACTTCTGATTTTGATAAGCTACCGCCATCAAGAAATATATAGCTGGCTCTTAGATCGGTAGTGTCCCTTGCTTCCAGTACTTTATAAGTTACATATCCAACAGAGAAGATATCGCCCTTCTTCTGACGTAATAATCTTTTATCAATAAGAGCGGTATCTTTTCCGGCAGACAAGTACAATAAAGCTGGTTTCAATACCGGGTTTGCATCTATGAATTGCTGGGCTTGCTGTACCGTCTGAATCTTCTGGAATTTTTCAGTAACTGTTTCTTGAGCAAATAAAGTAGTTGAAGTAAGCAGAATAGGGCCACAAGACTCTTTCTCATATTTAATAATTTCTGTTTCTTAATGAATTGAGGTAGTACGATTTAAAAATACAATTTTTCCCCGTATCTGGTTTGATCTGTATACCCCCTTTTCCCACACAAATTGTTAATAATTACTATCCTGTTTACCCTATCAAAAAGTGTGTCTTTTTCGTTTGAGGCCCCTGAATAAAAAATGCTTTTGAGAATCAATTAAAAAACAACTTACCAACAAATAAGGCCTTAGGCTTTAGGCCCTAAGCCTTAGGCATCCAGCATCTAGCACCCAGCACCTAGCTTCTAGCTTCCAGCATCAAGCCCCCCTCACGCTTTCAAAAACTTCGCACTCTCCTCATACGTCTCATAATCCATTTCTACATAACAAGTTTCTACACCACCTGTTTTTGCCGCTTTGAAAAACTCTTTCCAATCAATGACTCCCTTTCCAATGGGAACTTGTTTCTTTTCTGCTGTCCAGTCGCTTAAATGGGCTGAAATAAAGCGACCCGGATATTTTTCAAAATATGTGGCTGCTTTATAACCATAATTGATGACTTCTGTCTGGAATTGCATTTTCACCAAGGATGGATCAAGACGGTTCATTAGTACATCGTAGATCAATTCCCCTTCCAGCATTTTGAATTCAAAATCGTGGTTATGAAATCCAGCTTGCATGCCGGCCTTCTTTATTTTCTCTGCAGCAACATTTAATTTATCTGCCGCTTTCTTATAATCATCCAGCGTAGCTGTTTTGGGTAACCAAAAAGTGGAGCAGATGATATTGGTTAAACCAAGCTCTTGTGAAAATAAAATGGTCTCATCCAGTTTGTTTGTCAATTCTCCAAAAACAAAATGGCAGCTTTTGCAGGAAAGGCCCGCATCTGTAATTATAGTTTTTACTTCAGCAGTTTTTAATTTTGCAATAGCAGCGAATCCAATAGTAGAGTATCCTGAAGGAGAACACATTTCCACTTCCTGATAACCCATTCCTGCCATCAATTTCAAGGTGCCTGCAAAATCTTTGGAAAGCCTATCTCTTATTGGATAGGATTGAAATCCAAAGGGTCTTTTTATTAAACCTGAATCGAAAGCAGCAAACAATTCATTTGGTAATTGTGTTGCTAAAATTGCTGCTCCCAACCCCATTCCACCCTGTACCAGAAACTTTCGTCTATCAATACTTTTCATTTTTTTACTTTTTACTTTTAACTTTTGACTTATCTTTTAAATCATCCCCGGCTCCCATCCCTCCCTATACTCTCTATCCAGATATTTATTCGCTTCAGTTACATTGGTCACTTTATGTGTACCTGCATCGTATCTCAGCATTTTATTTGTACGAAGTGATGCGGAGTAAAGGTTGATAGCTTCCGTGATAGCTTCAGCTTCTCTGAAATTCCCTGCATATTGTTTACCGGTTTTGCAGGCGTCCACAAAAAGAGGTAAGGCCGCAGATGTTTGTTCAACCTGACTACGCTGGTCAACCGCTTTAGCAGGAGCTTCCATTTTTGTTCCTGAAATGATTTGTGGGTTCTGTACATTAAAGCCTGCTAATATCTTTCCCTTGTCTCCTACAAACATCATTCCTTCAGCAGGCAATTCTTTATTTACATCCAATAATTCTGTTGGATTTGGTGGACGCATACCTCCATCGTACCAGCATAAGTCTACTGGAGGCCTGTCTCCATTTGCAGGGTAGTGGAATCGCACCATACTTGCCATTGGGAAAGAGAAATTGTTATTGACACGCGAAGGGGTAACATCATTAAAGTTTACGAAATGACTTCTGCAAGGTTCAATGATGGTTGGAGAAGTAAGTTTCAATGCATTGAAAACGGTCCATAAACTATAGTGTCCCATATCGGCCATTGATCCTCCTCCAAAATCGTACCATCCCCTGAACACCATATGTGTGTAATTGGGATGATAGGGGCGAAACGCTTCAGGCCCTAACCATAAGTCCCAATCAAATCCATCAGGAACAGCAGGCGTATCTGTTGGTAAATTGGGATATTGAGGCCATACAGGTCTATTCGTCCAGTTATGTACTTCTTTCAATGTACCGATGGCACCGGCGTTGATCCAGGCCATCACTGTTTCCATGGAACCATTAGAATCCCAGGGTATCAGGTGGGTGATAGCATTGCTCTTTTGCCATTTCAATTACTTTCTTGCCTTCTAAAAGTCGATTGGAAAGTGGCTTATGCAGAAGTATATGTTTTCCTTTTTTAAGTGCTGCAATAGAGAGAATGCCATGGAGATGGTCTGGTGTCATGATTTTGACAGCATCCATATCTTTTTCTTTATCCAGCATTTCTCGAACATCTGCATAAGAAGAACAGCCCTTGTATTTTTCATCAGGTCGTTGGCTTGCATAATAGCTTTCAACGATTTCCTTTCCGTTATCACGGCCGCCTGGAATGGAGTAATTCCCACCTGGTGTCCAGTTAGGATTCTTTATTGCTTTTCTCACTTCATTTCGTAATCCCTCCTTCGACCAGTCCTTATAACCATTGGCAGTCTTATTTGGGTCACATACAGAGGTAACTTGAATTTGAGTATTGGCTAATAGGGGTAATAGTTCCCGAACACCTTGTGTGCCGATACCAATATACCCTAGCGTTATCTTATCACTTGGGGCAATATAACCAGGTCCTCCTAACACATGTCTCGGCACTATGGAAAAGGCCAATGAAGAACTTGCTAAAAGCCCTACAAATTTTCTTCTGTCAAAAAAGCGTTTGTTGATTTTGGTGTAGATGGAGTTGATTCATTGGATGAATCCATTGGTTGGCCGTTTCGGCCATTGTCATTTTTCATATCGCAATATTTAGCGTTAGAAAGTGTAACTAAATATACTGATTTTGGGGATGGAATGAAAATTCGTTTTCTCCTCCGGGGTGTAAACCTTGTGCGAGACGAGTACATTTTCACGCAAAGACGCAAAGGAATACTATTTCATTAGTGCGGCATCCCCTAGTATAATTTAAGCAAGGAGGGTCGCTTCGCGACGAATACATGGCTAGGAGGTCAAAAGAGTAAAAGGAGAGTAAATGACTCCTTATAATGGGCAGCTCAATAGATTATAGATGTATTCTCTTTTTTCTCTTTTGACCTCCTAGTCATGTATTTCTTTCAGATTATTCTACTTGTAACTGCAGAAAATTATTTTAAAAGCAGTAATGGACCACTACTTAAAACTTAAAACTTACTACTTACTACTTAAACTTAAACTTAAAAAATACAACTTCCAACCCATCACCCTAATTCGTCTTAATCCGATTCTTCTCCGTATCAGAAGCTCCCGATTCCCTCGCATTCAACGATTTTCCTTTATTGAACCGGTAAGTAAAACTGAGAAGGCTACTCTTGAATCCAGATAACTCAACCAGTTGGCTTTAGAGTTGGCAATATTCCTGATATCCCCCCTGGCTGGTTTGAATAGAACATATCAGACACGTTTAAACGAATCGTTCCTTTTCCTTTCCATATTTTTTTGAGACACTCCAAACCTTGCCTGCCAAACTGGAATTGTAAGAAACTGAGCAACTAGTATTCTTGTTTGATAAGAACCTCCGAATTCAGCACTCAGTGATTTTGTGATAATGAACTGATTGACTGGTTGAATAAACCAATAAAACTTGCTTTCGTCAAGTACCTGTCCGTAGATTATCGACTCATAACTCATATTCTTCCCTTCAGTATATAATTGCAGGGTCCACCACTTAGTAATTTTGAAATTGCCATTTACTGAAATTCCATAAACCTGTTGTTTTCCAAAATTCCCCGGGCGACTATAGTAGATATTTCCTTTTTGTTCGTTCGTTTCCTGTATAAGATTTTTTACAAGACTATATTCCAGTGTAGTGGTCAGGAAATTCTTATATGTGTGGGAGAATTCAAAGTTATAAGAGAAGGTTGGTTCCAGAAACGGATTTCCTCCATAATAAGTATACCGGTCTAGTGGATAGGTAAAAGGATTCATATCCTGGTAATTCGGACGGTCAACTCTTCTTCCGAAAGAGAAACCGAGCTGGTGCTTATCGGAGGTATCGAGTTTATAACTGAGATAGAAGGTAGGGAAGAGGTTAGTATAATTTCTGGTGAATGAGGAATCCTTTATCAGTGGATTACCCAGCTGGTTGCCTTTGATATTTGTATTTTCTATCCGAAGTCCTGCCTGTATTGAAAACGCTTTCCCTTCTTTCGAAAAATTCACATAGGCGGCGTTTATATTTTCCTGATACTTGAATCTATTACTGAATTCATAATTTGGAGTGGGCACAGTATTCACTACGTCAAAAAAGTCGGCGGTATTATCTGTTTTTACAAAACTTATTTTTCCTCCTGCATCCATTTTTATTCCTTTCGACAATGGAGTGGAATAATCAAGTTTTCCTGTACGCACACCAATAGTTGCTGGAAGTGATGAAGACAGAACTGATTCATTCAATAAAACTGTATCTGGGGTATAGGTACTGTTTTTCAAAAGTTGAGTATGGCTTGACTTATATGCGATATAATCAAGGTTTGCACTCAATTCCTCACCCTGGTTTTTTTTCATCTTGTAGGCATAGTTAAGATTGACGCTGCCATTCTTCCATACTTTGTCGGAAGGGTTACTGGCTCGTATCAGATTTACAACATTGTCATTTGCATCCAGCAGGCTAGCATTATTAGTAGTTGGAACAAAAGATGGATTAATGAATCCAGACAACGCAATGCCTACTGTTGATTTAGAGGTAACATAGTAATCGGCTCCTATCCTTAGATTAGTGCTTTTGAATTCTCTTTTTATATAGGAATTCTGACTAAAGGTGGAGTTTTTTGTTCCATTTGGATTGAAGTAATAGCGGTTTATAGTCAGATCCTGATACGTGTTGTTTTGATTCCAGCTGAAATTGGTAAAGAAGTTTACTTTATTAACACGATAATTTAGGTTGATGCTGTTATTGGTTCGCATATAGGTTCCTTGTCCATAGCTAAGGGTTATGGAACCATTGAAGCCTTTTGCCCGGTTTCTTTTCAGTTTTATATTGATTACACCAGCATTACCTTCTGCATCATATTTTGCAGGAGGGTTTGTCATGATTTCAATAGATTCAATGGAGCTGGATGGAATGGAACGCAGATAGGCAGCAAGATCTGCTGCTGCCAGATAAGTTGGTTTATCATCGATAAAAACAAAAACCCCTTGCTTTCCTTTTAATGATATGTTACCATCAATATCCACCATAACGCCCGGCGCTTTTTCTAATACTTCCAGAGACGTGGCACCAGCATTACTGATTAGCAAATCAGGATTGATAACTACACGATCTATTTTTCGTTCTACAAATGATTTTTTTCCAGTCACATTCACTTCCTGCAATTCTTTACAGCAGGTTTTAATGAATAGGAGGGTAGAGTATATAGAAGGTTTTTGATTAGTAATGCTTATGAGGTCAGAAAAATAAGTTTCGAAACTTGTATGAGTGATCTTGATAAAATAATTTCCTTCTGCTAGTTTTTCAAAATTGAAACTACCATCGTCTTCAATAAAACTTGTCTTTAACAGGCTGGTATCTTTTCCTCTTAACAGGGAAACGATTGCACCTGACATTTCTTTATGATTATTTACGCTTCCTGTTATTTTCCCAATTTGTGATTGAGCAGGAATAGCGGCAATAAATAGCAGTGAAGTTATAAGCAGTTTAAGCATAATGGTTTCTATGAATTGTAGGTTCACTTAGTTGAATGGGTGCTGATATATAGCCATTGTCCCGTTTTGTAGCCAGATTTTACTAGTACTATAACACCAACTACTAAAGCCATTACTAAAAATATCTGGAAAGCTGTTTTTTTGAAATTTTCTTTCATAGCAGTTGAAGTATTTGAAATGTTAAGAAAACCTAAATGGCTAGTCGACAAAGTAAATGTATAACATGACCTTGCCATTTGCCTTTTCATTTATATGAATGGTGAAGAGAAGACGGTAAAGGGTTATGCTAGCCTAATTACAGTAGTGTACTTTTCTAGCAAGCAAAGTCGTTTTCTAAAGAATAGATATTTGAAAATCGAGATAAGGAAACTATGAACTTAGGATGGCTTTATTACCCAAATACCTTAATTTTATCCACCTTCTTCCTATAATTATAATACAGCATTTCAATCCTGCTTTTACAGTCAGGAATTAAATAATTAATTACTATGCCCCGTCTTACAGAACAGCCCTCTTTGCATCGACATCTGGAAACAAAATCGGTTGAAGAATTAACCGCCTTAATAAATCAGGAAGATCAAAAAGTGGCTCTTGCCATACAATCGGCGCTACCTCAGGTAAATAAACTAATAACCCAAATTGTTGAAAAGCTGAAAGGGGAGGCAGGATGTTTTATCTGGGAGCTGGAAGCGGAGGCAGATTATCTGTACTGGATGCATTGGAATTGCCAACTACTTACGGCATTCAGAAAGGTATTGTTAATGTAATACTTGCAGGAGGAATTCCCCGTTTGGCAGAAGCCCCGGAAGAGAAGGAAGACGAAGTAGAAACAGGTTGGTTGGAGTTGTTGCAAAACAAGATCAATGAGAATGATATAGTAATTGGGATTTCTGCAAGTGGCACTACTCCATTCGTTGTCGGAGCCTTGACTCAATGCAGGGAACATGGTATTACAACAGCTTGTATAGTTAGTAACCCTGATTCACCAATTGCTGTTTTAGCAGATTTCCCGGTAGAAGTTATTACAGGTCCTGAATTCATTACAGGTAGCACCCGTATGAAATGTGGTACGGCCCAAAAAATGCTTTTTGATATGATTAGCACTACTACAATGATTCAGTTAGGCAGAGTTAAGGATAATAAGATGGTGAATGTGGTTCTTATAAATGATAAGATAACTGACAGAGCGGTAAAGATGTTGATGGAAATGACTGGAATGGATGACTATGATATGGCTAAAGAGTTGCTATTAAAGAAGGGTAGTGTTCAGGCAGCTATAGATAGTCTTGACCTTAATGGTAATTCTCTTCCAACCAACACGGTATTATAGGCGCATCATTTTTTATAAGGCCATATGAATAATATAACTGTAGCAAATAATTCGGGAGCAACTTACAAAACACAATTGGTGATTATTGGATCATTCTTTTTCATGTTTGGTTTTGTTACCTGGGTGAATGGCACGTTGATTCCATATTTAAGGATTGCTTGTGAGTTGAAAGACTGGCAACCTATCTTGCAACATTTGCTTTCTATATTTCCTATACAATAATGGCGCTCCCTTCCAGTAAGATATTACAGTATACAGGAATGATTAATGGAATACGAACTGGTTTATTAATAATGGTTCTGGGATGCCTGATTTTTATACCAGCAGCACTTACAAGGAGTTATCTATTGTTCCTAATTGGGTTGTTTATAGTCGGTACTGGGCTTACATTATTGCAGACAGCTATAAAT
The DNA here is from genome assembly GCA_016721085.1 of Chitinophagaceae bacterium. Classification (GTDB taxonomy): domain Bacteria; phylum Bacteroidota; class Bacteroidia; order Chitinophagales; family Chitinophagaceae; genus Endoryza. The sequence continues at coordinate 12,464 of JADKJI010000001.1, forward strand.
CCATATATAACACTTATCGGACCTTCTTCCAGTGCCGCTCAGCGAATAAGTATCATGGGGATTTGTAATAAGTTTGCTGGTATTATTGCTCCGTTTATCCTGAGCGCCATAATACTTAGTAATGCCGATGCTCTTATGGAGGAATTGTCAAGTTTAGCTCCTGCTGCTAAACAGCTTCGGTTAGATGCTTTGGCGCATGATGTGATTGTACCCTATGCAATTCTTGCTGCTATACTATTGCTGGTTTCTTTTGGAATAAAATATGCAAGATTGCCGGAAGTTAATACTACGGCAATTGGCAATGCGGATGAAGGGCAATTGGACTTAAATAATGCAGATACTTCAAAAGGCGGTCAGATGTTGAGGGGCTTTTTGGCTATATTTTGTGCAGTTGGAGTGGAAGTGGTAGCTGGTGATACAATTTCCAATTATGGTATCTATAACGGTATATCACTTGATATTGCAAAAAGTTTAACTTCCTCACATTGGCAGGAATGTTGGCTGGGTATATTCTTGGAATAATTACCATACCCAAATATATTTCTCAGAATAAAGCATATTTATATTCGGCCATACTTGGTGTGGTTTTTTCTGCATTGATACTTTTTTCTAGCGGGTGGACCTCAATAGTAGGTGTAGCCTTACTTGGGTTTGCAAACGCCATGTTATGGCCTGCTATTTGGCCCAAAGCCCTTGAAGGACTTACGGGCAAAAACTCAATAACGCATCTGCTATTTTAATTATGGGTATAGCCGGAGGAGCCATATTACCACTGATTTATGGATGGGTAAGTACAGGTACGAATAACAAGTGGGGTTATATGGTGGTAATTCCATGTTATATTTATAGCATTTACTATAGTAATAAGAAGAAGCCCTGATTGAGATCAATGACTGTTTTTAGCAGCTAAAGCCCTATTGTACATGTCGTAGGGAATTCTTGAAGGGTAACCATCAAAAATGTTGTTTATCATAAGGGTTTTATATCACGGAAATCCTTCATATTTTTCTTTTTTGCCTTCCTTTTTTCCCTATCTTCAGGCCCTATGGCATTTATTGACAGAATCCTTCACGTGCCCTCATACGGCTGGAGTGATGAAAAAGGCGAATTAGTAGTTCCATCTGTAAAGACTTTATACGGAGAAGCTTTTTCTCGTATCAATATATTCAAGTCTAGAAAGAACTGGATTTCAATGATCAGTTGGTTGATGGTGGTTTGTATGTTCCCATTCTTCCTTCTGTTTTATATTCAAATACTTTTCTTTAAAATTATTGATTGCATTTATCCTGTATGCCATGATCATCATGGGTACTCATGGAACCATCTGGTTTCATAGATATGGAACTCATAAGGCATATACTTTCAGTCATCCTATTTTCGTTTCATAACTCAAAACCTCGTATTACGTACGTTTCCTGAGGAGATATATGTAGTATCCCCATCATGTTCATCATGCTAAGTCTGATAAGCCTGGTGATCCATATAATCCGTTGGGTGGATTTATGTATTGTATGTTGAGTGATGTAAACCATCAAAGTATTGCAAGGGATTTGACAGTTGAGGAATATGCCCGTGTTGCTGGGTTTATGAATCACACCGGTGTATGGGTTAATAGTTACAAACAATACAAGAAATGGGGTTCAGTAGCTTCTCCTCTTTACACTTTTGGTCTTTGGATCTTAAATTGGTCATTCTGGTATACTGCATTTTATTTTATTGGAGGTCATGCTCTGGCTTGCACTTTGTTTGGCGCTGCCATGTTCTGGTTCATCTTTGTAAGAGCCTTCAATTATACCGGTCATGGTAAAGGCAAGGAAATGCATGTGGATGGAATTGATTTTGATCGCAGAAACCTTTCAATAAATCAAATGCGCCCGGGTCTTTTTGCGGGCGAATGGCATAATAATCACCATCTCTATCCTGCTAGTGCTCGTGCAGGGTTCCTGCCTTATCAATTGGATCTGGCATGGATATATATCTATTCCCTTTATAAATTAGGGATGGTTTCTTCCTACAAAGACAATAAGAAGGACTTCATCAGGAAGTATATTGTTGGAAAATCTAAGCCATTAGTTGAGCATAAGGAAATGGTTGAAGAGTACGCCTAAAAGTAAATTTCTGGATTCTTTCGGTAGATTTGCAACATTTCCCACTGGGAACTTGTTATACATTATATCATGAGAATAGTAATTGTTGGAGGTGGTTTTGCCGGAATCAACTTCGCGAAACAATTGGCAGGCAAGCAGGGTGTCGAAATCATTTTAATAGACAGGAATAATTACCACTTCTTTCCACCGCTTCTTTATCAGGTGGCCACTTCCTTTATTGAACCCTCAAATATCAGCTACCCCTTCCGTAAGATGTTCCAGAATAAAGGGAATATCTATTTCCATTACGGATCATTAGTACAAATAAATAGCACAGCAAAGAATATCGAAACCACATCAGGCAAATTCGATTATGATATCCTGGTACTGGCAATGGGAACTGAAACCAATTTTTTCGGTATGGCAAATGTGGAGAAGAATGCATTGCCTATGAAAAATATTGATGATGCCCTTCATATCCGAAATCACTTATTGATTCAGTTAGAAAAAGCTACAAGGATTCATGATTCATCTGAAAGACAAAAATTACTTACAGTTGTTATAGCAGGTGGCGGTCCTACAGGTGTGGAGGTTTCAGGAATGCTCGCAGAAATGAGTAAGAAGATTGTGTATAAGGATTACCCTGAATTCAAAGACCATCAGTTGGATATTTATCTTATTGATGCTGCTGATAAATTACTTGGCTCTATGAGCCAAAAATCCCAAAAAGAAGCATTAGCAACACTCAGTAAATTGGGAGTAAACATTAAGCTGGGTATTTCTGTAAAGGATTATGATAATGGCAAAGTGGTTCTTTCTGATGGCACTACAATTGAAACAGCTACCCTAATTTGGGCTTCAGGCGTTATGGGGAGGAAAGCACCCGGATTGCCAACAGAAAGTATTGGAAGAGGGAGAAGGGTGATGGTAGATGGGTATAATAAGGTTATAGGTGTAGAAGGTATTTATGCTTTGGGCGATCTCTGTTATCAAACTGCAGATACTAATTACCCTAATGGACATCCGCAATTGGCACAGGTGGCCATTCAGCAGGGGCTGTTATTAGCTTCTAATATCCTGAAGACTCAGGTTGGAAAACCAATGAAATCTTTCAGTTATAAGGATAAGGGCAGTATGGCAATCATTGCGAAATTCAAAGCAGTAGTTGATTTGCCAAAGGGTTTCTTCAAAGGATTTCTTGCCTGGCTTACCTGGCTATTTATTCATATCATTCCATTGGTTGGCTTTGGAAACAAGGCTAAAGTACTTTATAACTGGTTCTGGAGTTTCTTTACCAATGATCCAACTTTACGATTGATTATCAGGCCTGAGGAAGATGATAAATAGGTAATGCATACCCGATTTCAATGACGTCATGCATGATTAAAATCATCCCCGAACAATAGGTAAATTAATAGATTGCCGCCTCATTTTAATATCCCAGTATGGAGGCAGGTCAGGCTAAAGTGATTCCTTTTACAAACAACAGGCTTTCAGGAAGATCCTTACTGATATGGCGTATTGCACAAACCCTGGTATGGTTTGTTGGTCTTTTTATTTTTTTCAATCTATTTTTTAATCCCACACTTGGCTTATTACTCTTTTGGAACATATTGATTCCTGTGGCTCCAGCATTATTGGTTTTGGCAACTGGCTTATGGAGAAATATTTGTCCCCTCGCCACTACACAACTAATGCCAAGACATTTTAATTTATCATTGAAAAAAAAGATGCCTGTTTCACTACAGGCAAAACTGCAACTTATAAGTGTAGTAGTTCTTTTCTTTTTGGTTCCACTACGCCATGCAATATTCAATACTGATGGATTGGCAACGGCCATTCTGTTGATGGTGTTATCCACGATTGCAGTAACTATGGGTTTTATCTATGATTGGAAAAGCGGTTGGTGTTCAACCTTATGTCCAGTTCACCCTGTCGAAAGATTATACGGCAGCGCTGCCATTTTTTCTTTTCCAAATGCCCATTGCGAAAATTGTGTAAACTGTTCAATACCTTGTCCTGATTCAACTCCTAATTTCCATCCCGGACTTTCAAAGAAAACCAGTTGGCATTCCTGGAGCGGATGGCTGATTGCAGGAGGATTGCCAGGATTTGTATGGGCATGGTTTCATGTACCCGACCAACATGGCATTGGAAGCATAAGCGAGCTAATCAGCATTTACCAGATTCCGTTTTTGGGATTGGTAGTGTCCCTTTTCCTTTTCAATCTGATAAAAACTGTTTTCACCAAAATCCCGGAAAAAAAACTCATCCTCTTTTTTGCAGCAGCAGCTGTATCAATTTATTATTGGTATCGATTGCCCGCCTTATTTGGTTTTGGCAATTTTGATAAAGATGGGGTCCTTATTAGTTTGGTAGGTGTTATCCCAGAATGGCCAATAACCGTGATTACTACTATTACCACCCTTTTCTTTTTCTGGTGGCTGCTGATTAGAAAACCTCCAGCAAATAGTTGGCTGATTAGGCCAGCTTATTTGATGAGACAGGTGGCCTCAAAGAAGTCTTCTTGAACAATTCTTACTGACTAATTTTCTTACTTCCGATCTTATAAATTGGGGCAATTACCCTTCCTTTTTGCCATCAAATACCCCCTTTTCTACGCCTTTTCTATTCCAAAAAATGGAAATCAATTCTACTAAATAGAATTTTTAGCTGATTCTACTATTCGTTGGTATTGATTATCAATTGTTTTGCTTCTGGCATCAAACTGGACTACTGTTCCACAAATTATAAAAAATGGAAACAGCAGCCCATCTCAAAATTTTTGTAGTAGACGACGATTTGTTTAGTCTGAACATGTACCAGCAACACCTCAGCAACCTGGGTTTCGAGAATGTGAAAACATTTGACAATGGTACAGCCTGCTTGCTTTGTCTTACAGAGCAGCCCGATATCATTTTCCTCGACCATGGTATGGATATCTTAAATGGAGTAGAGGTTCTTAAAAAGATTAAGAGGTTCAATCCAGACATCTACGTGGTGTTCATTTCTGGTCAGGCAGATGTTCTTACTGCAGTCAACTCCCTGAAGTTTGGTGCCTTTGATTATATCAAAAAGGGTGAAGATGATCTCCGCATGATTGAAAAGGTTATGGAAAAGATTCAGGAGATCATGGTGCTGATGCAGAAAAAGAAGAAGGGTTTATTGAAGAAATTATTTACCGCTTAATACGGCTATATGAAAACGCTTGGATTTTTTTCCCTCTTACTGTCATTCTTTATGCTTTAGTGCAAAACGCAGAACCTTTTGGAGCAACCAAAGGAAGAAGTTCAGTTTCAGCATAAGAAAGTTGATAGTGCTTTCCTTTATGATGAGCATTATGAGTACCAGATATGTAAAGATGATAAAGTGAGTATGAGTATCTGGGATCATGATAATATGAGCATCGGTTCCTTATTCGGAATCTATAACTCTAATGAAGTTTATGGCAAATGGGTAATGGTAGATGCTCAAGGTAATATCACAGTGCCAAAAGTGGGGAAATTCCATATAAAGGACCTTACTGTAATTCAGGCAAAAGATTCTTTGACTAAGATATTCAGCAAGTGGATAATTAATCCGGTTATTGAATTAAAAGTACTTAACAAAGAGATTACCATTTTGGGTGAATTGAAAACACCTGGTAAGTATGTTGTGGAAAGGGATATGAATTCATTACTTGACATAATAGCAAGAGCCGGTGATTTTGAAATGTATGCCAATAAGAAAAGTATTAAGATCATACGTCAGAAAGGTAATGAAGTGAGAATGATCAACGTAGACCTTACCGCATCAAATAATTACTTTAACAGAAACCTTCAGGTTCACCCTGGTGACTTGATAGTTGTTCCTTCTAAAAAGAGTAAGGATTTTGAAAGACGAATTTCAGCGATCATTCCTATTGCAACCAGTGTAACGGCAGCTACTTTACTTGTAACAACCTTATTATAATTATTCGACCCATGAAATCGACAAACGAAAACTTAAGGCTATTCAAACCTTTTCTGAGGGGACTGCCAATTATCATTGCTGTAATAACGATATCAATGATGTTCGCAAAAAGGTATTTGAAGTATGCCACTCCGATGTATGAAAGCACGGCAAGAATAAGGCTGGCTGACCCTAAAGAAGGCTCGCCAAGTGCTACCCTTTATAAAGACTTTGATGTTTTCACAACAGCTAACAGAATTGGTAGTGAAGTGGAAATGATAAAATCAAAAGTGATCATCGGAAAAACACTCGATAGTCTTGATTTCGAAGTAACAACTTATAGGGTTGGACAGGTTCGTAAAGTGGAATTATATCATCAATCACCTTTTATAGTTAAGTATAAATTTAATAGTGAAAAGTGGATGGATAAGACATACGATATGGTTATCGATAAGAATGAATCCCTTCATGTTACTTTTCCCGGAGAACTGACTCCTAGAACATTGCAGTTTGACAGTACTTACAGTTTTGAAGGTGGGCAGATTATGATAATGAAGAATCAGGCTTTATTGAAAGCAAGACCTGATATGCCCGTTGCAGACCATTATGAGTTTTTCATTTTCACCCATCAAAAATTGGTTGATTTTGTTGTTGGTAATCTTGATATCACATCCCTCGACAAGGAGATTCCTATTCTACGTCTTAATTATAAGAGCCCTGTTCCTCAAAAAGCTGCAGATTTCATTAATATGTTATCTCAAACTTATGTGCAGGATTTTATTGATAGTAAGTATATGGCGGCAAACACCACAGTAAAATTCCTTAATAATCAACTGGATGAAGTTGGAGGGAAATTATCAGCATCTGAGAACGCCATTCAAAATTATCGTGATAATAAGGGTATCATCAATATTCGCCAGGAAACTGAGACAGACCTTAGAAAGATCTCAGATATGAAAGTGCAATTGACGAATGTGACTATGAATCTGGAAGCCATAAGGAACCTTGAGCAGTATATGGTTAAAGGACGAGATAATATTCTTGATTTAGCACCCAATTTCGAAGCGTATACCGACCTGCTGTCAACAGAGCTTATAAAGAAAATGAAGCAATTGCAGGCTGAAAAGAAAGACTTGTTGACTAAGTTCACTCCCGAGTATGAAGAAGTTAAGAATATTGATGATAAGTTAAAAGATATTTCCATTTACCTCGAAGAAGGTATACGTAATACAAGAAAAAGTTTAGAAGCAAAGCAGGCAAGACTCACCAGCGATATCGCTGAATCGGAATCTGTTTTTGTGGGATTAGCAGAAAGGGAGAAGACGATGGGAATCCTTAACCGGAATTTCAGTCTGAATGAACAGACCTATAATTTCTTGCATTCAAAGAGAACAGAAGCACAGATTGCCAGAGCCGCCACAATCTCCTTTCACCGAATTATAACATCTGGTGAAGTTCCAAAAGAACCAGTTACTCCAAATGCAGGTTTATTGAAAGTGTTGTCGGCTTTCTTAGGTTTTCTGGGGTCAGTTGCACTTATCTATATGGTGCATGCTATAAAGGGAAAAGTGAATGATTCTGCAGCTATTGAAAAGAATTCTTCAATACCTATTGCTGCCTATACCCCAATGGTTGCAGCGCAGCCTAAATTGGGTGAGTTCTTCCATACGCTGGCAATACAATTGGAAATAAAAAAGCTCTTAAATCAAAATCAAGTATTGGCTATTTCTTCCTTTAGTAATATGGAAGGAAAAAGTTTTAATACTCTTCATCTGGCTATTGAGTTGGTAAAACAAGGGAAAAAAGTACTGGTAGTAGATGCTGATGGTGCTATGAAAATGAAACAGCTGGTTGATGCCTCAAATGGTTTTGATTATATCAATCTGGTTACTGAAAAGGGAATAGTAGAGAATAGTTCTACTATTAAATCGGCTCTGGATAATTGGAGAAATTCGTACGACATGGTCCTCATAAAAAATGAATCGGTTGATTCAGCTTCTGATGGACTTATGCTGATGAAACTGGCAGATACCAATCTTTTTGTTTTCGATTCAAGGAGAACTCCGGTGAAACGGGTATCTGAAGCTGAGTTATTACAGGATGAGTATAAGTTTGAAAATATCATGTTCCTTCTGAATCGTGCAGGGTACAATCCAAGCTTATTCTTGCAAGGATGGAATGTTTTGAAGTTAGTTGTGAATAAGGTTCGTAAAATGACTGGAAGGAAATGAATTTGAACAAAATCACATATTTCCTGAAGGGCGAAAAGCGTTGGGTATTTCTGGATCAGTTAGTATTCAGTGCAACCAGCTTTATCACTACTATTCTTCTGGCACGCCAGTTAGGCATAGGGTCATTCGGAGTATATTCCTCCATTGTATTGTTTCTTTATTTGATATTAAGTGTAAGCAATGCTTTTGTTGTGGCACCTTTCCAGGTATTGATTTCTAAAGTAAAGCAACCAGGATATTATAAAGCGGCTGTTTTTCAAATGCAACTACTGGTAGTTTTGCTTTTTTGTGCAATTTCAGCCGCCATCTTATTTTCTGAAATTCCATTTCTTTCAAATTATTCGCATTATAAGATCTCGATTCTATTATTGCTTGCTGGTTTCCTTATGCAGGATTTTTTCAGAAGAGTATTTCTTGCATTGGATAAAGGCTTTGAAGCATTTATAATAGGATTCGTAAGTGGTGGTCTTCAGTTAATCATTTTGCTGATTTATTCCATCAATAGTTCTTTAGAGCTGAATGATGCCATAATAGTTATTGCAGCTACTTATTTCCCCGCTATAGTACTTGCGTTTAAATATTACGGGAAAATTGTACTTCCAATAAGATATTTCCGATTTTATATAGCAAAACATTTTTCCTCTGGGAAATGGTTATTACTTACAGCAGTATTGCAATGGAGTGCCAGCAATTTTCTTGTTGCTGCTTCGGGCCTTTTTCTTGGAGTCAAAGCTCTTGGAGCCTTACGATTATCTCAGACTTTGTTTGGGGTATTAAATGCCTTGTTACAGGTGCTTGATAATTATGCACTACCAAAAGCTGCCATACAATTCAATAAATCTGCTGAAGATTTAAAAGTATATCTGAAACTTGTAACAAAACAAAGTTTGTACTTTTTATTGCCTATAGCAGTATTAGTGATAATATTTTCTAAGCAGATATTTTTTATAGCTGGAGGAACTGAATATGTAGAATATGCTTATACCCTTCAAGGAATGGCAGTTTTGTATCTGGTCATATTCCTTGGATATCCTTTGAGGATTGCCATAAGGGTTTATATGCTTAACAGAGATTTCTTTATTGCCTATTCGGCTTCTTTTGTTTTTAGTCTTTTGTCGGCACAGTACCTGATTTCACAATGGCAACTATACGGTGTGATTGCGGCATTGGTCGGTAACCAATTATTAATGCTGGCCTATTGGCAATGGGTACTGGCACGTAAACAATTTTTATTATGGAAATAATTCATGTGGTTTTAGGAAAAGCCAATCCCGAAAGGATGAATGGCGTAAATAAGGTGGTTTATCAACTCGCTACACGCCAGGTTTTAGCAGGTAAAGATGTTATTGTTTGGGGTATAACCCAGGACTGTACGCACAACTATCCTGAGAGGGTTTTCCAAACCAGATTGTTCAAGGCGTATAAGAATAAGTTCAGACTTGATTATGCAATGATTGCAGCTATGAAGGAGAAAGTGGGGAAAGCTGTTTTTCATCTTCATGGGGGATTCAATCCTGTGTTTTTTTCTGTTTCACGTCAATTGCATAAGTATGGCATCCCTTATGTTTTCACTCCGCATGGTGCTTATAATGAAATAGCTCGTCGCAGAAGCCGTTTCAGTAAAAAGATCTATACCGCATTATTTGAACAAGCCTTATTGAAAAATGCACAGTATGTACATTGTTTGGGTAAGAGTGAGGTGGATGGTTTGCATACAGTTAACAAATCTGCTACTGCATTATTAGTGCCCTATGGATTTGAAATGGAAACTAGCGGACAATCAATCCCTTCTGGTAATAAGTTTACTATTGGATTTTGTGGCAGATTAGATATATACACTAAGGGACTTGATTTGATGATCAAGGCTTTTGCTCTTTTAAAAAAGCAGGTCCCTGAAGCTTCATTATGGATAATAGGGGATAGTAAGGAAAGGAAAGAGCTTGAATTGCTAATTGCAAAGGAGCAGGTTAGCGGAGTCGAATTATTAGGATCTAAATATGGTGAAGCGAAAGATGATCTATTAAAGCAACTCCATGTATTTGCGCATCCTTCCCGAAATGAAGGTTTGCCTTCTTCTGTATTGGAAGCGGCTTCATTTGCAGTGCCCTGTCTTGTTACAGAAGCTACAAATGTGGGCGATGCTATCCGTAAGTACCATGCAGGTATTGTTATCGAACAGCCTGAGGTAACAGCATTATATGAAGGAATGATGGCTTTATATCAGGATGTTGTTTCAGGAAATTGGCATCAGATAAGTGCAAATGCACGAAGAATGGTGCTAGAAGAATATAATTGGAATGCTATCATTCCACAGTTTGATAAACTCTACCAACAGGCATCATGAAAAAGGCCATAGATACGGATCATACAAAGTTCCTGAGTAAAGTGAATTGGTTGCTATTACTGATGTTATTGGTAATGACGGCCGCTTATTTTACATGGAGTGATAATCTTACTATAACCCGTATTATAAAAGTTATTGGTCGTCTTTCTGTTACCATCGGAATTTATAAGGTCTTCCGTATGTTGATAGATCGGGGAGCCATTGCATCTTTCAAATGGGAGAATCCCAATTCTCCTTTGTTTTATTCTTTTTATCTGGGACTTGGATTGATTTCTATTCTTTGGAGTACTGATAAAGGCTATAGTATGCTGCAATGGTTTATGGACTTTGAAAGTCTTGTGTTTGCATTCTACTTTATGAGATGTTTCATGGTGTTGGATACCTATTTCCCAGGTCATAAGATACGGTTTTACAATCTCATGGGCGATACAGCTTTCTTATTGTTACTCGTTTTTGTAATAGGAATGTTCGTAAATCCAGATACATTTTTTCGTTTAACACATGGTGGAGAGGAAGCCAGGTTAGGAGGATTCATTATGAATCCAAATGAATTGGGGATGCTTTGTGGCGTTGGTATTTCTTCCCTGATATTCGATATGTATAGAAAACATAACAGGGTATTTACTGTAATAAAAATCCTGGTATTATTATACGCAATGATTATGACAGGATCAAGATCCTCAACAGGAGGTGTATTACTTATAGCCTTCTTTCATATAAACCAATCAAAAAATACCAAGCTTAAATTGCTGATGTATGGAGGGGCAATCGCCATTATCCCGGTAATGGTTCAGATGCTTTGGGTTAAAGCAGGTGATGGTGGAATGGACGAGATAATGACAATGACTGGTCGTCTGCCTTTCTGGACAGCGCTATTAAATGAAGCATTTCCAAAAGAGCCACTTTTCGGATTCGGATTTATGCGTATTTACTATACTGAAACATTCCAAAGCGTTCATACTTACGCAGGTCATATGACGCATAACACTTTCATGCAGGTACTGATGAACCTCGGGATTGTTGGATTCACCATTGTTTTATTCCAGATGATATTTACCATTAAAGGTTTTGTTAGGACCGTGGACAAGGAAAAGAAGCTGATGTTATTGGGTATTCTTATTCCGGTAATGATCAATTCTGTTACTGAGTTCGGAATTTTGGTGAAACTAATTATGGTATTCTTTTTTACCAACTACTTATCTTTTCTATATCAATGACCAAGTCAACTTACTTCACAAGACTTGACAGGCTTTACTTAAAAAGGAAAAGACCCGATTTGATTACTGCATAGTTACTACCCTTAGTGGTTTTTTTTCTGGAAGCTCCTCAAATTCATAATTGCCATTTGTTCCAAATTCTGGAAATGATTTCTATTTTTCAGAATTCACCCATTTAGCTCATGAATTATATTATTGATTAACAGCTTGTTAGGGGATATTCCGCTTTGGCACAATAGTGGAAAAGAGGGCCATATGAAACAGCAGGAACATGAATTGATTGTTGAAATTTTCGATGCCATCGGTAACCCGGTTAACAGGTTAAGTTCAACTGAAACAGATGCTACAATTTCATTTTATTACAGAAATAGCCCGGATGGTAGCATTCGTTGGGTATGGCCTGTTGAAAATTCATTGCCTGTATTTCTTAAGTTCTATAATGTAGCTTCTTCAAAAGCAAAACTTCTATCCTTCCTTATTCGGTTGGCTTTTAAATTGAAATGCCAGAAGTGGTTTGCTTCAGGAAAATTCAATCTTGAGTTTAAAAAAGAGAACCAGTTAGTATTCGAGAGGATGATGGGGCAGCAATGGGCCATTTTTACAGGTACAGCTGGTGTGAACAGGACGGCATTATTTTATGGGAAAGGTATTTTCTATAAAATACCTGTAGGAACTGCAGCTAAAGAAATTCTTTTCAATGAGTTTCAAATCCTGGAAACACTTAATAAGAACAGTTTTGATGATCTCAGAATCCCTGATGTAGAATATAAGCATGGCGTGCTCTTACAAACAGATGTTTTCAGTAAAGGAAAACAGTTGCCAATGTTGACAGACACGCATTGGAAATCACTCTATCAACTAGCCCAGGTTAACAACGAGAAAATAAAAGTTTCTTCCTGGAAAGGTTGGGAAGAAATACAAGACAATCTGGAAGCTGTTGAAAAACTGAATGATAACCGTATTCCAAGTCTATTGATTAATAGGTTAAAGAAGTTAAAAGATACTATTGCAGCAGAAGCCTATATCTCTGTTGGTTTATGCCATGGCGACTTTACTCCTTGGAATATGAAAGTTGATGGTGACTCACTTTCACTGATCGATTGGGAATTATTTTCTCCGCAGCAACCTCTCTTTTTTGATTCCTTTCATTTTATCTATCAGCAAGCAGTATTAGTTGATCATATAAGTAATGATGAGCTTGATAATAGATTGGCAAGTTCTCTGGATAATTCTATAGCGAGGAGATTGAAGCAGGAGAATGCTGTTGATGTAAAACTTCATTATCAACTTTACTTGCTTTATACTATCTCGTACTATTTGGAAAGATATTCGAGGCAGGATAACTGGCATGTACAGATCAATTGGAGTCTTGCCCAATGGATGAATTCAGTTAGTAAGGAATTGATAAAGGCAAAAATGGCCACTTGTCGTGAGCTAGTAGTGCAGGATATGTTTGAATGGCTTAAGCCAAAAAGATATGCAGCTCTGAAATGGGTTTGTGGAAACCCTGATCTTTTATCTGAGGAGTCGGACATAGATTTCTGTGTTGATAAACAAACCAGAATATCAATGAAGCAATTCCTAAACCAGCATCCATTGGTTAGCAGGGTAAAGGAGAATAGAAAGAGCTTTATGAGTAATTATTCGGTTTTGTTATCTGATCATGGTTTTTTAAGTATTGATGCCATTTGCAATATCAAAAGAAAGGGTATGGTAATGGTAAGTGCTGAAAATCTTCTTGATAGTGCCGGGTTAAATTCTTACGGCGTAAAAGTTCCTTCTGTAGAGTATGATTTTCTCTATACCTGGCTTTTCTATCTTCTGAATCATGCTGCTGTTCCTGAAAGATATCAGGCTCATTTTAAAAGCTATCCCGCTTCTCAGCAACGATTTTTAGAGAATCGGTTTATTAAGTCATTAAACATGCCTGTTCAGGAGTTAGCAGAATTGTTCCATTATAAGTCTGAAATAAATAAGAATATGAATGAAGTAATAAGTCATATGCCTGAAAATAAAGGTGTAAATAAACTAAAGAATAAGTTGGGATACCTAATTGATACGCTTAAACAGCCATTTTCCCAAAAAGGGTTCGTTATCACTTTTAGTGGAGTGGATGGCGCTGGTAAGTCGACTGTTATTGAAAACGTTAAGCATCAGATTGAAAAAAAGTACAGAAGGAAGGTAGTAGTACTTCGTCATAGGCCAGCTTTATTACCTATGTTGAGCGCCTGGAAAGAAGGCAGGGAAGCTGCAGAGCAAAAAGCAGCTGAAAGATTACCCAGACAAGGAAAGAATAAAAGCCTGTTCTCATCACTTCTTCGATTTGGATATTACTATGCCGATTATCTACTCGGGCAGTTTGTTGTCCATTTTAAATATGTAAGAAGAGGGTATGTAGTATTGTATGACAGATATTATTTTGATTTTATAAACGATGGGAAAAGAAGCAATATCGTATTGCCTGCCAAATTCACTAGTTGGTGGTATGCTTTTCTTTTAAAACCTCGCTATAACTTTTTCCTTTATGCCGATGCGGAAACAATCCTTAAAAGGAAAAAAGAAATGGATGCACCTACAATCAAAGCTTTGACTAAAGAATATATCACTCTGTTTAATGCAATGGGTGATACATATACAAATTCAAAGTATATCCCAATTCAGAATGAAGTGTTGTCTCAAACCCTTCATGTGATATTGCAACAGGTGAAGAAGGAAGCGATTTAATAAGTCTAAGTAATAAGTAATAAGTAGTAAGTAAAAGTAAAAAGTAAAAAGTAAAAAGTTTTAAAAAGTAATTTAATTGGGTAGTATGAAAACAATATTGATGACAGCTTATGCCATCAATCCTTACAAAGGATCGGAAGAGGGAACTGGCTGGAACCTGGTTTGCCAATCGGCGCGTAACCATAAGGTAATAGCCATTACCCGTAAGAATAACAGTGAACCAATACAGCAATATATTTCAGAGCATCCTGAAATGAAATATCTGTATGATAATATCAGTTTTCATCATTTTGATCTGCCCTTATGGATGATCAGATGGAAAAAAGGGCCATTATTGTCTGCGTTATATTTTTATATCTGGCAGTTTTGTATTGCGTTTTGGATTAAGAATAAGAAATGGTCTTTTGATGTAGCTCATAGTGTTAATTTTCACAGCAACTGGACACCATCTTTCCTTTGGATATTAGGGAAGCCCTTTGTATGGGGACCGGTAGGCAATCATCCATTGATACCAAAACAATACATTTTAAAAGAATATGGTTGGAAGGCTTATCTGAAAGACAGGATGCTTTGGATAGTAAAATGGTGCTTCTGGAATCTGGATCCATTTGTATTTATCTGTCGTAAAAAGGCACAAGCGGTTTTTTGTGTTAATACACAGGCCGCTGAAAAACTTCGCTTGCCAGAACATAAGATCATTTTTATGCCAGCTGTTGCCTCTGAAATGCCATTGCATATTTCAGAAAAGAGTAATGATGTTTTTACTATTCTTTCAGTGGGCCGATTTGTTCCTTTAAAAGGGTTCGATATCACTATAAGGTCATTCGCTTTATTTTACCATAATCTATCTGTTCTGGATCAGGCCAGGGTGAAATTGCAAATTATCGGCACAGGTCCTGAAAAGAAACATTTGATGAACATAATTAAGAAAGAAAAAGTAGAAGAGGCAGTTGAAATATTGGAATGGATGCCAAGGAAAGATGTAATTGAAACTTTCCGCCAATCTGCTGTATATCTTTTCCCTTCTCATGAGGGAGCAGGTATGGTAGTAGCTGAAGCCTTAAGTTATGGATTGCCTGTGTTGTGTTTGGATAACTATGGACCAGGTGAGTATGTACCAACTTCTTCTTCATTAAAAATTCAGGAGTCGTCATATAATACTACAATTCTTGATTTCGCTGCTTCTTTGCAACGTCTTTATTTCGACAAAGACCTTTATAATAAGGAGAGTGCAATGGCTATGGAACATTTTAAAAACGAATTCTTGTGGGATAAGAAGGGTGATGTGTTTAAGAAAGTATATGATAACGTTAGTCGTGGAACTGGTTATAGTTTGTCGACTGGTATACCCAAACCCTTATTCTCACTGGAAAAATAATGACAGTATGAAAAAGAATCGAATTATAGCCGTTCATCTTTTAAATGATTTTAGTGGCAGCCCATTTGTGTTAAGGCAATCATTAGAAGCTTTGTTAAAAAAGGGGTATGAAGTTGAGCTTCTTACAGCTACTCCAGGGGATGCTGGTTTTTTAAGCGATATAGAAGGGGTTACTACATTTCCTTTATTCTATAAATGGAGCCCCAATAAATGGATGACCTTGCTTCTGTTTTTATACAGTCAGCTTTACTTATTCTTTAAAGTTCTATTCAAAGCACATAGGAGTGATATCGTTTATGTTAATTCATTGCTTCCATTTGGTGCTGCAATTGGAGCAAAAATAAAAGGTGCCAAAGTTCTTTATCATATTCATGAAGTATCGATAAAGCCTGCTATATTGAAGAAGTTCTTATTAGCTATTGCTGATTTTACAGCTTCAAAAGGGATTTTTGTTTCGCAAGATCTTCAGCAAAGAACAAGATTCAAAAGCAATTCAGCTGTTGTCTATAATTCGCTTCCGGCGTCATTCATACAGGAAGCGATGACTGCTAAAAAGAAATCAGATTCCAATTTTTCCATTTTGATGATCTGTTCTCTAAAGAAATACAAAGGGGTTGATGAGTTTGTGGAAATAGCGAGAAGATTACCCCGGTTTAATTTCACGCTTGTATTGAATGCTTCCTTGCCCGAAATTGATACCTACTTCATGGAAATGAAAGTTCCAGCTAACCTTGAACTGATTCCTTCTCAAAAAAATGTACATCCCTTTTATCAACAAGCTGATGTGGTAATGAACCTATCACGCCCAGATGAATGGGTGGAAACTTTTGGCATGACCATTCTTGAAGCTATGTACTACGGTAAGCCTGTTATAGTGCCTCCTGTGGGTGGTGTTATTGAACTAGTGACGCCCGGAAGAGAAGGATATCGAATATCAGGTAGCCAGGTGAATGAGATAGCAGAGAAGCTGCAATTGATGGCAACAAGTCCCACATATTACCGTCAACTATCAGTGAATGCCCAAATGAAAGCCCGACAATTTTCGCCGGCTGTTTTCTCAGAAAGCATAGTATTCCAAATAGAGGAATTAAGGCCGGTTTCTGCAAAGCATAGCTATTCAAAAGCAGTACAATTGGGTCTTTTTTGACATTCCATATTTTGGAATACACCTCCAATAATTGGAAAGCAGCCATCTTAAACCATTCCTAAGGCTCTGTAAAACAAGCATATGTGATTTGGCATAATGATGGATTCCAGTCTTGAAAACAGAGAATATATGACTGGAAAGAAAAAGCTGGCAATCATTGGAACAGTTGGATTGCCTGCCCGTTATGGTGGTTTTGAAACCCTTACTGAACACCTGGTAAAGCAGTTGGGAGATCAGTATGAAATTACGGTTTATTGCAGCGGAAAAAAATACCCCAAAGAAACTCGTAAGAATGAGTATTTAGGCGCCAGATTGAAATATCTGCCATTGCAGGCAAACGGCTTGCAAAGCATTCCTTACGACACCATTTCCATTCTTCAATCTTTGTTTTATGCAGATGTTCTCCTTATTCTCGGAGTTGCAGGTGCATGGGTATTGCCATTTGTAAAACTGTTTACAAAAAAGAAAATCATTATTTCTATAGATGGAGTGGAATGGAAGCGTGATAAATGGAGTAAGATTGCCCGTTGGTATTTATGGTGGGCAGAAAAGATAGCAGTAAAATACTCTCATGCCGACATTTCTGATAATGAATCCATTCAGGATTATACAGCAGTCCGATATGGTACTTTGAGTAATATCATTGAGTATGGTGCTGATCATACAATCAATGTAAAGCCAACACCTGCCGATAAAGAAGCTTACCCTTTTCTAAATAAGCCTTATGCATTTAAGGTTTGTCGCATAGAACCAGAGAATAATATTCATATAGTATTGGAAGCTTTTTCTCAAATGCCGAAATATACATTGGTTATGATCGGTAACTGGAAAAACAGTGAGTATGGTGCTGACCTGAAAAAGCGTTATTCCTTATTCCCCAATCTACTTTTACTGGATCCTATTTACGATCAACGCAAGTTGGATCTGATAAGAGGAAACGCCTATGTGTATATCCATGGACATAGTGCTGGTGGCACAAACCCATCATTAGTGGAAGCTATGTATCTGGGATTGCCGATACTGACATTTGACGTTTCATATAATAGGACCACAACTGAAAATAAGGCATTCTATTTCAAGAATGCACAGGATATAGTTCAGATAATCGAGAATACACGTTTGAGTGAATTACGCATTAGAAGTGCACAAATGAAGGAAGTAGCCGATAGAAGATATACCTGGTCGGTAATTGCCCAGAAGTATGATTTCTTAGTGAAAAGTGTGTTGGTGAATAAGAAAAAGATTTCTGTAAAACCTGCAGTATCGGATATTTCAAATTCAAGTTTGCTGGAGTTAGGCGTAGCCCATCTTCAGTCTCCCTCTTTATTTTACGAAAAAAGATAAACAAGTTTATGAGCCAGATAATTATAGAAGCAGCAATAGTTGGCATGTGCGCCTTGGTAATTGCAATGATGTTGATACCATTGATAGTTAAGTATAGCGAGAAGCTAGGACTAATGGATAAGCCTAATCACCGGAAGGTGCATGCTAAACCAATACCAGTAATTGGAGGGATATCAATTGTAATAAGTTCAGGTCTTTCATTGCTTCTTAGTAAAACAGCCCTGCAATTATTAGTTCAATTTCCAGTTCTGTTAAGTGGAAGTGTGTTGCTTTTCATTATTGGTGTTTGGGATGATCGTAAGAATGTTAGACCAATATACAGGTTGGCTCTGCAACTATTATGTGCATCTGCAATAGCTGCCAGCGGCATAAGACTCACTTCTATGTATGGGCTTTTTGGTATGGATGAACTTACTATCTTCTGGCAATATGCAATCACTATTCTAATAATTACTGGAGTTACTAATGCGTTCAATCTTATGGATGGTATTGATGGACTTGCCGGGGGTATCGCATTTATTAATCTTTTAATATTGGCGGCTCTGAGTTGGATGCTTAATCAGTATGAAGTTTTTATTTTGCTGGTAGCCATTAGTGGTGCTTTGGTAGCTTTCCTGAAGAACAATATCCATCCTGCCCGGATTTTCATGGGTGATGGCGGATCTCTGATGCTTGGGTTCCTGATGTCTTCAATTGGAATTCTGTTGATTGAAAGTGGTAAATCATCGACTGTTATCGATATCAGCTATGTCGTTTTGATCGTGTCTACAATTCTTGTTATTCCAGTATTTGATTCATTAAGAGTTTATGCGGGTAGAATTAAAAGAGGGGAGTCTCCATTTAAGGCTGACAAAACACATTTGCACCATTTATTTCTTATACTTGGATTAAATCACAAAAGAGCTGCATTTTTCATTTATGGATTGGAGATTGTAATTCTAACTCTTGGATTTGTACTACATCAATTTGTTACAATTTCTTTGAGTATAGTAGTGATTGTTGCGCTTTTCCTTTTTGTTTGCCAATTACTTTTATTGAATAGTGGTGTTGAAAAATGGACAAAGATTATCCGTAAGATGGAAAATTCCTAATAACTAAACCTCAACCTATCAAATGGAACCATATAAAATATTCATAGTTGAAGATGATCCCTGGTATGGAGAAATACTGGAATATCATTTATCGCTTAACCCCGATTATTTGATTACCCGTTTTTCAACCGGAAAGGAATTGCTTTCAAGTTTGCATCTGAATCCAGACCTCATTACCATTGATTTTTCTTTGCCGGATTTTAAAGGAGATAAGTTGTATGAAAAGATTGCAGCTGCTAATGATAAAATTCCTGTGATTGTAATTAGTGGTCAGGAGCAAATTAGCGTTGCTGTTAACCTTTTGAAGATGGGGGTAAAGGATTATTTGGTAAAAGACGATAATACTAAGGATATTCTCTGGAACTCAATAATTCGTATTCGCGAAAACAGCTCATTGAAAAAGCAGGTTGAGTATCTTAAAGAAGAACTTGGGCAGAAATTCTCATATAATAAGAGTATAAAAGGTCAAAGTCCATCATTGATGAAAGTTTTCAGTATGATGGAGAAGGCTTCAAGAACCAATATTAATGTTTCACTTACAGGGGAAACAGGCACAGGTAAGGAAGTGGTTGCAAAAGCCATACATTATGGCAGTGACAGGAAGAAGAAGTCGTTTGTAGCCGTTAATATGGCAGCCATTCCAAGAGAATTGATTGAAAGCGAATTGTTCGGTCATGAGAAGGGATCTTTCACCGGTGCTATAGCCAGGAAGATTGGGAAGTTTGAAGAAGCAACAGGTGGAACAATTTTTCTTGATGAGATAGCTGAGCTGGATATGAGCCTTCAAAGTAAACTGTTAAGAGTGTTACAAGAAAGGGAATTGATACGTGTTGGTGGAAATGAGAAAGTGAATCTGGATGTTCGTTTAATAGTGGCTACCCACAAAAATCTCGCAGAGGAAGTAAAAAAGGGGAATTTCAGAGAGGATCTTTTTTACCGTATAATGGGTTTGCCTATTGATCTTCCGCCATTAAGGGAGAGAGGTAGCGATATTCTAATATTGGCAAAGCATTTTTCTGAAGAATTTACTAAAGATAATAAGCTCGATAATATAACAATAGCAGAAGACGCTCGTGAAAAGTTGATGCGTTACAATTACCCCGGTAATGTAAGGGAATTGAAAGCTATTATCGATTTAGCTGCAGTTATGTGCGATGGTAAAGAGATACATGCAGATGATATCATTTATTCTTCTTCTTCCGCTCAGGAAGCATTTACAGTAGAAGAAAAAACCCTTCGTCAGCATACCTGTGATATTATCAGGTTCTATTTAAGAAAATACGACAATGATGTTATTGCAGCAGCAGATAAGCTTGACATTGGCAAAAGCACAATTTATAAAATGATCCAGTTAAAAGAGATTGTTATTTGATAAAATCGGGGAGAATGTTTAGGGTAGTCAATATGATATTGGATTGCCAGGTCGCTAGTAAAATCAGTTTATGCATCAGCAACAACTACATTTCTCTATTCAGCAGTTCAACAGGATATCTCCTTTTTTTATCATTCTAGATAAAGAAATGAAAGTTGTTGAATGTGGTAGTTCTATTAAAAAACTGATGCCCTTAGTTTCTGATTCTTTCTTTTCTGATTTTTTCCGTTTAGTCAGACCTACATTTGACTTACCCGACTTTGAATCTATTTCGGGTTTTTCCAATCAGCTTTTTGTATTGGAATGCAACAATGAGAATAAGACCCTTCTCAGGGGTCAGGTAGAAATTCTCAAAGAAGAAGGTCTTCTTTTATTTATTGGTAGTCCATGGTTTAAGTCTATTGATGATTTGTCAACCAATCATTTATCTTTTACTGATTTTTCCATAAAAGATCCAATGATTGATATGCTGAACGTGCTGAAAACTCACGAGATTGTATCAAATGATATTAAGGAAATTATAGACAGTCTTAATCAGCAAAAAAAGCAATTATTAAAGGAAAGAAAGGAATTGCAACGATTATCCTTAGTAGCCATGGCTAATTCTAATGGCGTGGTATTTAATAATAACCGAGGGGAAATAACTTACGCAAATGAAGGGTTTGCTTTGATGACCGGCTTTGCTATTGAGGAAATGCTGGGACGCACTCCAGTTTCTTTATGTGTAGGTCCCAATACTGATCCAGTTCAGGTTGAAGAAATAATTGGGCACTTTAAAAGGAATGAAAATTATACCATGGAAATAGTGCTGCATAGAAAAGATGGCACTTGGTTCTGGGCAAGATCAAAGGGGCAAGCTGTTCTGGATGAAAAAGGCGAGCTAATCGAATATTTTACTATTGTAGAAGATATATCTGAAGAAAGAAAAAGGATTGAGGAAATCAAGGTATTGTCAACAATTGCCGAAAAAAGCAGACTTGCAATTATAGTTACAGATGCTGATAGGAACATTTCATGGGTCAACGAGAGTTTCACAAAGATAACAGGGTTTATTCGAGAGGAATGTATTGGAAATAATCCTAGGGTATTATTATCCGGACCAATGACAGATAACCGAAATCTTGATGAACTAAAGGCAAAAATTGAAAGTCTGGAGGAGTTTGATACAGAACTTGTTAATTACAGAAAAAATGGTCAGCCTTACTATGCTAGATTGCATGGACAGGCGTTAACGAATTCGAATGGGGAAATTACTGGCTACTTTGCGATACATGAGGATATTACTATTGAAAAGGAATCCATACAAAAGAATAAGGAAGCAGATGAACGTTTACGGAAAGCGCTGGATAAAATAGGCGATAATGTTTGGGAACATGATTATCGAACAGAAGTGACTTCTTTTTCAAAAAAATTCAATCCTTTATTAGGAATAGAAATCTGTAATGAAGCGGATAATGCCAGAATATGGTGGGATAGTATTTATGATAATGATCGCCTTGTTTTAAAACAAATAGATAATAAGTTAAGGCTTGGAGAAATTGAGTCGCATTCAACAGAATATAGGGTTGTACATGCCGACGGCTCGAGAAAATGGGTTCTTGACAGGGGAGTGGTTATTGAAAAAGATGATACTGGTCTTCCTTTGAAAATAATAGGAACTCATACTGATATTACCAAGATCAAGCAATTGGAAGTGGAGCTCTCCCAAAGGGTGAAACAATTTGAGGGTCTTTCAGAAAATATCCCAGGTGTAATTTTTGAATTTGAAGTTTTTGAAGATGGTAAAGAGAAAATGAGATATGTGAGTCCATCTATGGAACGGGTTTTTGGAATTACCGCTGAAGCATTTTATGATTTCAATAGGTTTATTCATCCTGATGATCTGGATAGGATAACAACGAAAGTAAAAAATACAAGCAGAACACTTGAACCTTATTCAGACGAGAGCCGGTTAGTTAAAAACGGAAATGAAATTGTTTGGAGATCGGTTTCTGCCTCGTTTTCTTACATGACTGAATACGGCTCAAAGGTTTTTACAGGGTTCATGACAAACATCAATGAGCAAAAGGTTTCTGAAAAAGTAATAGAACGTAAGGAAGAAAAGTATAGAAGTATTATTGCTAACATGAATCTTGGCCTTCTGGAAGTTGATACCAATGAAATAATCAATTATGCTAACCAGAGTTTTTGTGACATGAGTGGGTATGAATTGGATGAATTGATTGGCAGAACAGCGAGCAGTCTTTTCCTGAAGGGAGAAAGTCTTGAGCTTATGGAACAAAAGAATGAAGCAAGGAAAAAAGGTGTTTCAGATGCTTACGAATTGGCCATAGTTGATAAGAATAATAAGCTGAAATGGTGGCTGGTAAGTGGGGCACCCCGATATGACGATAATGGCGAATTGGCAGGTACTGTTGGTATTCATCTTGATATTACAGAGCAGAAAGCAATTGAAGTTGAACTCATTGCAGCCAGAGAACAGGCTGAGCAATCTGTTCAGGCAAAAGAAAATTTCCTGGCAAATATGAGCCATGAAATCAGGACCCCAATGAATGCCATTATAGGAATGAGTAACCAGTTGGATAAAACAATGTTGGATTCTAAGCAGCAGTTTTTCCTGGATACTATTCACTCGGCAGCAGATAGTCTTCTTGTTATTATTAATGATATACTAGACTTGTCAAAAATAGAAGCAGGAAAACTGGATATTGAATCTATCGGGTTCGAGCCCAGACATATTGTTTCGAAAGTGATGCAGACAATGAATCATAAGGCAGAGGAAAAGGGATTGTTGTTTTCCAATGCCTATATTGATCCTGCTCTTTCATCAGTTCTTATTGGCGATCCTTATCGATTTACTCAAGTAGTAGTGAATCTTCTGAGCAATGCCATAAAGTTTACTGAATCTGGTTCTGTTGATCTTTCTATTAAAGTAAATAATACTTCAAGAAGGCAACAGAATTTTGAAGTGATTGTTACTGACACTGGAATTGGGATGGATGAGGCTTTTCTGGGAAATCTATTTTCAAAATTCACACAGGAGTCGCAATCTACTACAAGGGAATATGGAGGAACCGGCTTGGGTATGAATATTTGCAAGCAGCTGATCGAATTGATGGGTGGTTCAATAAATGTGGAAAGTAAAAAAGGGAAAGGAACGAGGATGACTATTTTACTTGATTTACCTATTGGTAATATTTCTGACTTGCCAGTAAAAGAAGTATTGCCTGATAATATCAGTATATTGAAAGATAAGGTTATTCTTGTTACAGATGATAATGAAATGAATCGTTTGATAGCTTCCACACTATTGCATCAATACGGTGCAGAAGTGAAAGAAGCTACGAACGGAAAAGAAGCTTTGGAAATGGTTGAGAAGGATAGTATAGATCTGGTACTGATGGATATCCAGATGCCTGTAATGAATGGCTTGGAAGCCACGCAACTTATTCGAGAAGTGCTTGGTAAAGCAATTCCGGTTATAGCCATTACAGCTAATGCACTGAAGGGTGAAAGCGAAAGATGTATTGCAGCAGGTATGAATGATTATATATCAAAGCCATTTAGCGAAGAGATATTTGTAAAAACAATAGCTAAATGGCTAGGAAAGGAAATCAGGCTGATTTCGGGCATTACTAAGTTGGGTTCAGATGCAGCTCTTTTTGATTTGTCCAGACTTCAGGAAATAAGCCGGGGAAACAAGGATTTCGTTAAGAAAATGGTTGGACTCTTTTTGCAACAGGTTCCGTCTAGTATTCAGGAAATTCGGGAGATGGCTCAAAGTGGCGATTTCGAAAAAATGCGCTCTATAGCCCATCGTATAAAACCTTCCATCGACAATCTCCGTATTTTATCTGTTATTCCTCACATTCGCGTTATTGAATCTTGGGATCCTTCAAAGGGTACTTTAAACGAATTGAATGATCTGATTGCTAAGATTGATGGAGTTATTGCTTCTGTAGTAGTTGAACTTAATAAGGAGTTAAAATAATTCTTTTCTTCTTTCCCGTTTTTATTATTAGTAGTTGAGAATTTTACCGCAGAATCGCACTCTTGGATTCTCTTTTACTACTTTGACCTCAATATTGTATTCTATGTCTCCCTGTGTGTTGAAAAAAAATACATACCACATAGGTAACATAGAACATAGGCAAACATAGGAACTCCCCTGCGCCTCTGCGTCTCCGCGGTAAAATGTATTCGGTCGCGACTTTGCTTGAAAAATCCTTCCCCCTTCCTGGTTATCCAAAATGTATTTGTATTCTATGTGTTTCTATGTTCTATGTCTCCCTATGTGTTGAAAAATAAATACATACCACATAGGTAAACATAGAACATAGGCAAACATAGAAACTTCCCCTGCGCCTCTGCGTCTCCGCGGTAAAATGTATTTGTATGCATTTTTGAGAAAAATGCCTTAAATTTACCGGCGGAGGGTCCGGTGTATGCTCCTTTTAATACTTTGACCTCAACATTGTATTTGTATTCTATGTATTTCTATGTTCTATGTCTACCTAAGTGTTGAAAAAAAATACATACCACATAGGTAAACGTAGAACATAGGCAAACATAGAAACTTCCCCTGCGCCTCTGCGTCTCCGCGGTAAAATGTATTTGTCTGCCTTTTTGAGAAAAATGACCTATTTATAAAAGTTATAACCGCGGAGACGCAGAGGCGCAGGGTCGCAGAGATGTATTCTCCTTTTAATACTTTGACCTCAACATTGTATTCTATGTATTACTATGTTCTATGTCTCCCTATGTGTTGAAAAAAAATACATACCACATAGGTAAGCATAGAACATAGGCAAACATAGAAACTTCCCCTGCGCCTCTGCGTCTCCGCGGTAAAATGTATTTGTATTGGTCGCGCCTTTGCTTGAAAAAATCCTTCCCCCTTCCCGGTTATCCAAAAAAAGAACCCCGCTAATTAGCGGGGTCTCCTCGTTTCAATCTATAATAAACCTATTACCTCGGTTTTACTACCATTACCTTATCTACAAATACCTGGTTTTCTGAATCCGTTACTTTAATAAAGTAGAACCCTTTGAACCATTCTGGTAGATTGATCCTTACTTCCTCATTATTATTCACATTCTTAGTGAGTAATACACGTCCACTCATATCCACCATTTCCACTTTACTGATTATCTTATTTGAATATTTACCCATCTTGTGCTTCAGTGAAATATATATCACATCCATTGCCGGATTTGGATAAGCCTTCACTTCAAGCATTGACAGCTCCTGTTGCTTCGATTGGATAGTATTCAACACTTCATTAGTGCTCATCTCTTCATAATTGTCGAATCTTATGGATGCCTTGTTACGGAGTATTGTACCAGCTTTTATTCCTTTAACAGGACTAGCACTGAATACTATGAATCCCTGGCTGCCATCTTTATTTGATACTGAATCACTCAGATAAATATCATCAAATTGGAAGCTTACTTTTTGCCCTTTCGTAACTACTGATAATCCTTCATGGCTCTGTGCCATTACCTTAAGGGTACTCACATCAATTCCATCAGGTAATACATCTGTAATATTTACAGAGTTGGCAACATGGTTTCCGATATTTTGGAAACGTATTGTATAAGTCAGTACCTGTGTAGGTTGAATGTATCCTTCCTTTCCATATCCTGCTGGTGCTACACTTATATCATTAGGGTCAATGGCTCCAACAACAGTATAGGTTTGAGCGAGCATGTTGTCTGAAACATTACAATCAACTTCCGGGCTGGTGATCCAGGCAGAAAGCTGGATTGTATCTCCAATGTTCACACTGCTGGCATTGCTATGTTGGAACTGGAAGAGACGGTTTTCGAAAGCTTCAAGATTGCTTAGTTTCCATGTATAGGTCTTGTATGCAACTCCCTGTTCAATAGTTCCTTCAGCATAATCAAAATTCGTATTGAATCCTGATGGTATTATTGTGGCAGGTGCCTTGAATTTCAATTCTGAGCCCACCACTGTTTTCCTTCCTACATTACCAGCAGTCATAGTGAATTGGTTATTAGTATAACCCTTTCTGATTGCGGTACTTCCCATTATGATAGAAAGATCACTTGCTTCGCAACTTACTGTTGCTGGTAACCATAATGTATCTGAAATTGCCTTGCCAGAAGTAGCGTCAACTTTTGTTGGGATATCGCTCTGTGCTTTTAATCCACGGTCATTTACTACATTAAAACTATACACTCCTTTGAAAAGACTGGTAGTAAAGCGGCCATTATTATCACAGTATATCTTACTTGTTCCTGGATTTACCTGAACTACAGCACGACCAGCAACATCCTCGTCCTTATCTTTTTTACCATTGTTGTTAGCGTCAATATAAACACCGCCATAAAGCTTTGTGTTTTCTGTTTCTCTGATTTTTAAGATCTGATTAGCATTCTGACTGGTAAGTATTTGAACTACTCCACTAGGCCATGAAACTATGATTGAATCAATTTTAGAAGCGCCGCCAAGTCCAAAATGCTGGATAAGGCTGCTTTGACCACCAAATCCACTCTGACTGTTTACTTCCCTTAGTTGCCAAATGCCATTACTATAAACTTTGATATCGGCTCCAATAGCTGATTTATTTGATGTAACCCCTTCAAGGCTTATCTCAATCCAGTTATTATTGTTTCCGTTATTGATGAAAAAGCCATTTGGTTGGTTAGAATGTGTAGCAACAAAAAGATCAAGGTCACCGTCATGATCGAAGTCACTCCAGCTTTGCCCGAACGCATTACCGAAATTAAAATTGATTACCTCATCAGTTTTGCTGGTAAACTCTCCTTTACCGTCATTTATATAAAGGAATTTAAATGCTTTGTCGTTTGTAACATATAAGTCAAGATCTCCGTCATTGTCAATGTCGGCAAAGCTACATCCATGCGAATTACCCCTGTCTTTTACAACAATGCTATTGGTGATTTTTGTGAAATCTCCGTTGCCTTCATTCCTGTATAGGAAATTTCCTAAAGTGTTTGAGTTAGTTACAAAAAGATCAAGGTCACCATCATTATCATAATCTCCCCAGCAACTACCTACTGATTGTCCACCATCTCTGCCAATAACATTCATAACTTTCTTGAATGTACCATTACCCTCATTGTGGAAAAGTGAATTTTTGAATCCTGTTCCATTGGGTACAAAAAGATCCAGGAATCCATCTTTATCATAGTCGGCCCAGCTTGCACCAACAGATTGATTTGCTTCTGCAGGAATTACATTAGATAATTCCTTTGTGAATTTTCCATTTCCTTCATTATGATGTAACTCATTATACTTCGTTGCAAAATAGTTGCACATAAAAAGGTCAACTTTACCATCATTGTCATAGTCGGCAAAACTTCCGCCATGATAATATGATATTGATTGAGTGAAAGCATTTGAATTGTCTTTCACCAATATGCCTTTTTCGTTGTGATAAAATATGCTTGGTTTTCTGGTATTGTTCAATACTAATACATCTTCATAACCATCATTGTCAACGTCAGCCCATGTATGTGTCATTGAGATGGCACTGTCAGAAATAAGGCTTTGTCCACGGGTGAAGCCACCAATTTTATTATTGATATAAATAAGATTCGGTTTATTTGGACGCTTGTCTGAAACAAACAAATCATCAAAACCATCCTTGTTTATATCTGTCCAACTGGCTGTCCATGAATCTGTGGAATCCTTGTTAACGAATTCACCTTCAAATTTGCTGAAAATCAGTTTGGATGTGTTTAGTGGATTTATATTCACTACTTCAGTAGAGGAAGATTGTTGTATTTGGTTATTGATTGTACCTGTAACAACAGTTTCAACTGAAGTGTTTGTGTTTGTTGTGGTTAAATTACCTGAATTACCACCAACAGAAGCTACAACCTGTGTTTCTACAGTGTATTGCGTTTGTGGCTTTAATGTATTGAGACTATCGAATGAAACAATCGTTTTGTTGCCTTTTTCTTCTATATCTCCCTTTATTTTTTCAGACTCGTTTACAAGATTGGACTCAATTACCTTAAGACCATCTTGTACAACTACTTCGATCTTTGCATTTTCTATTTCTGAGCCAGTGCTAATTACCGACTTTACTATTACGGTATCTGTAGGTATGGCACTTGATTGTGATACCGATGATTCCTGTGTGAAATTCTGACCTAATGAAGAACCAACATAACACATCCAGTTGTCATTAAAATTGGTATTCATCACAGAAATGGCATCACTACTTTCTACTAGTAAGTATGGTCGTTCTGGACCAGATGAGGTTCCTGTTCCATTGTATATGCTCTTCCATTCAGCCAATGTTAGAAAACAGTCGGCATACCTGCCAGCTTCAATAGTATATGTTTTTGCAAATTTTTGTCCATTGGTATATGCATCTTTTACTTTAACTGTAGCTCCATCTTTTGAGAATAAATAAAGATGAGTTAACTGCTGACCAAAGTTTGTTCCGGTAAATGGATTTCTTACATTTTGCTCATTTCCTGGAGGAGCCATGTAGGTTAAGAACTTAGTTCCTGATGAAGTACCGTTTTCAGCACTAACCATGGTTCCCATATCACTTGTACCTGGTGTACCTGTTTCGAACCAGTTGCCTTCAAACACAGAAACTCTTTTACCCGCTGTACATGTAACCCTGAATACAGTGTTATAGCTAACATTACCATTATTCTTACCTACCCAGTCCCCAGCCTGCATTTTATTTAGACTGTATGATTTTACTGCTGTCCAGGTACCATTGTTATATCTCTCAAGATTGATACTATTGTTGTCGTCCCAACTTACAATCCTTATTTCCTGTTCACCACCTGATTGATAAGGAACTCCAAAATAAAGGAGTTGACCAGAAGAGCTACCGTTAGAAGAAGGAATATAACCTCCACCATCT
The DNA here is from genome assembly GCA_016721085.1 of Chitinophagaceae bacterium. Lineage (GTDB taxonomy): Bacteria > Bacteroidota > Bacteroidia > Chitinophagales > Chitinophagaceae > Endoryza. The sequence continues at coordinate 42,207 of JADKJI010000001.1, forward strand.
CTTTCATTTCCAAACAGAGCACCATATTGAACAGTGATCGGTTTGTCTGATAGAATAAGATAGGTTTCGCCTGCTTCCATTACATCCCTTCCGTCTGTATTCTTATAAATAAGATCTTCTCCAACATTCAGTTTGCGACTGAAAATAGTTGTAGGGGCATCCATTTTAATATCCGTATATCCAGTATTAATCTTTGGTTGGAATGATATTTTCTTGAATGTTACTGTTGTATTATTCTCGTAAGGGAAAACATTTAGGTCCTTTTTGATGAACTGAAGGGAGGTGAGTAAATGATGAACTTCTGACCGATTGATTTTTTATCGGTAGAAGGCACCCAATCGTGCTGCCAGTCACTGTTTGTTGACTGTGACGCAAATAATAATTTGTCCGATTTTACTATAAAATAATCACCGTCCCATTTCAGTACACCTCCAGATGCATAACGAGCATCGTCATTTATACCATTATCACGTATATACAGCACATAGCTTTGTCCCGCCATTAATATGCCGGTCTTGCTATCATCTGTATCACCATCCATACCATCGTCAATTATTTCAAATGCAGTACTGTCGTATATGGCAGTAATAATAAGGGCTGCATCTCTTTTTACCGCGTCATTATTTGGCGGTACAAAAATCTGGAAATACGTGGAGGGTTCCCCGGTTGCCAGAGCCTGATGGGCTATTAAACCCAATACAAGACTTACAAGTAATTTTCTGATCATAAACTTAGCTATTTGGCATTGCCGGTTGCAGTTATGATGCCATTTTGCTAACGTATTAATAATCAATAGTTTTTGAATATCATAGAAAATGACAAATTCTAAATTCTGGAAAATTTGACCAGAAAATAAACTGTCAACGGGTATAGCAATATCCCTAATGCCCTTCTTTGGTAAACGGGTTTTATATTTTGAATATGAAATACGGAGTCATTATTGAAGAAGATAATGCTGATTTTTCGGCTATATCTGTATGAAATTTGTTTAGATTTATAATACGCAACATCGAAATTAGTTAATCAAAAAGTCAGTATTCTAAAATGCTATTTGAAAATTTGTCTGATGGCTCATTTCTTCTAAAATGAACTTGTTAATTGAAAAAAGCAGCATTTCCTCAGTCCGTTTTTTTAAAGTAAGTGACTAATAAAAGTTTGTTTCTTTCAGTTTCGAACTTGTTCAAATCGGAAAAAAATAAAGTAGATTCGCAGCATACAGTATCTGCAATCCTGATTAACCAACTCTTCTGAAGTAGCCCTTATTGTTGTATTCTTTTTTTACCAATAAATAAGTTGTATCATGAAAAAAGCTTTTTTTATGATTGTGTGTTCTATCACAATCTCCTTTTCCTATGCACAAGTAACTGTTCCCGCCGGAGTTCCAAAAGATGCCGGTGCCGTACTTAAGAATTTTGTAAAGCCACCAGCCATTGGGGATATCGGTAAAACCACAAGCGGTATTACGGATGCATTGATGAGTCAGTTAAAACTTCCGGGAACTCAGAAATCGGGTATTACAGATGCCGTTGGATCTTTTCTGAAAAGCAAATCTGGTATTATGGATCTGGCAGGTAAGAATCCGACAGATTATCTGGCAAAGTTCAATCCATTGCAAAGTGGATTATTTGATAAATTGAAAGGCATCATGGGTGCTGCGAAATTTGCAAGTTTCCTGAAACTCAAACCAGCAGGAGCAGGAAATATTTTGAGTAACCTGTTTTTCTAAAGCTTTTATTCCACCGGTATCTAATTACTATTAAAGAGCAAAGTATATTATTATGAGTCGGCAATTCCCGAAGATAGCTTTCTACGTCTGTGCTACAATATTTATAAACGGATGTAAAGAAAAGCCCAAACCACTTACATTGGTTCCAGATGTTGCTGTAGTTGAAGCTACACAAAGAACCGTTCCGATTTATTCTGACTATGTAGGTCAAACTTTTGGCGAAACGGATGTAGAAATTCAATCGAGGGTTGATGGCTGGATCACTGGCATTCATTTTAAGGAAGGCGATGTGGTGAAGAAAGGCCAGTTGCTTTATACTATTGATGACTTACCTATTCGAAATAGGGTAGATCAGGCAAATGCTCAATTATCTCAGGCTATAACAATGAAAGTCAAGAATAAGGCAGATCTCGACAGAGTACAGCCTTTGACCGCCATGAAAGCACTGAGTCAACGCGATCTGGATGCAGCCATTGCAGCTTACAACGCTTCAGTAAGTCAGGTTGATGCCGCAACGGCTGCTCTCAGAAACGCTCAGTTGGAATTGGATTATTCAAAAATAAAAGCTCCTATCTCAGGTATAATAGGCCTTACAAAAAAGCAAGTAGGTGATTTTGTTGGCCGTATGGGACCAGGTACTGCACTTAATACAATTTCTTCTGTGGAAGATGTAAAAGTCAGATTCTCGATTACCGAAGATGAATACCTGAAATTCGCTCGTCGAAAAATCGAAGCTGGAAATAAGCAAATCAATCAAAATGTACCTGTTAGTCTTTTACTTTCTGATGGAAACCCTTACGGAGTGCAAGGCTCTATCAATCTTGCAAACCGTCAGGTAGACGCAGCCACCGGATCCCTATTGGTGCAGGCGGTTTTTCCGAATAGCCAGGGACTACTTCGTCCAGGTCAATATGTGAAAGTTCGATTCCAGACAGATATTTTTACAGATGTTGTTATGATTCCACAGCAATCAATCAACCAATTACAAAATATCTACCAGGTATTCGTATTAAATGATAGTAACCAGCTGGCTCCCCGTATTGTAAAAACGGGAAGAAGGGTTGGAAGCAACTGGATAGTTACAGAAGGACTAAAAGCTGGCGAGAAAGTAGCTATTGTAGGAAGCGCCTTCCTTAAACCAAGTACAGTAGTGAAACCGTCGGTGGTGAACTGGAACTACGATTCTACCTCCAGACAATAACCGAAAGCTATCATTAAGCCAAAACTAATTCCATGAGTGAATTTTTTATACGACGACCCATTTTTGCAATCGTAATTTCTATATTGATTGTGATTATGGGCTTGCTAACGATTATGGGTATCCCGGTAGCAAAGTATCCGGAAATCACCCCTCCAATGGTGCAGGTGTCGGCTTCCTATGGTGGAGCTAATGCCGTTAATATGGAAGAAACCGTAGCTACCCCCCTGGAACAGCAGATAAATGGGGTAGAGGGAATGCTATATATGAAATCAGTGAATGCCAATAATGGTACAGCAGCCATTCAGGTTTCTTTCGAAGTAGGCACGGATCTCGATAAAGTGAATATGCTTACTCAGAACCGTACTTCAGCAGCAACACCCTTCCTTCCTCCGGAAGTAAAGAATCTGGGTGTTAATGTTAAGAAATCGCTCACCTTCCCCTTGCTGATGATTTCATTGTATTCCCCCTCTAAAACCTACGATGCATCATTTATCAACAATTATAGCTTCCTCAATATTCTGGATGAGTTGAAACGTATTAAAGGAGTTGGTGATGCCACTGTAATGGGAGGATCAGAATACGCCATGCGGGTTTGGTTGAAACCAGACCGTATGTCAAAACTTGGAATTACTTCCAATGAAGTTATCGGAGCCTTCGTGATCAGAATAACATTGTGCCAGGTGGCGCATTTGGCGATCAGCCAGCTTTACCCGGAACACAGAACACTTATACAGCCTTATTACAACAACGTCTTATTACAGAACAGCAATTCGGTGATATCATCCTTAAATCAAATGAAAGCGGCGCACAGATACGGTTGAAGGATGTAGCCCGTGTAGAATTGGGTAACCAGGTTTATAACCTTAATAGCACTACCGATGGCTTACCTAGCTCTGCCATCGCCATCTACCAGATACCAGGTTCTAATGGTTTGGAGGTTGCCAATAATATTAAAAAGAAAATGGAGGAATTGAAACAACGTTTCCCCTCCGGACTTGATTATAAATTTTCACTTGATACTACAGAGGCGATTACAGCAGGGGTGGAAGAAATTATGCATACACTTCTGGAAGCTGTTATTCTTGTAATATTGGTGGTATTCCTTTTCTTGCAGGATTGGAGAGCCACACTTATTCCATTATTAACTGTTCCTGTTTCTTTGATAGGAACATTTATTGTTTTCCCATTACTTGGGTTTTCAATAAATACCTTATCCTTATTAGGTATGGTGCTGGCCATCGGTCTTGTTGTGGACGATGCCATTGTTGTTGTTGAAGCAGTAATGCATCATATAGAACATGGACTGGATCCAAAAGAAGCAACGAAGAAAGCGATGAAAGAAGTGGGCGGCCCTGTTATAGCCATAGCCGTAATATTAGGTGCAGTATTTATCCCTGTAGCTCTTTCTGGAGGAATCACTGGTCTTTTATATCAGCAGTTTGCAATTACAATCGCCATCTCTGTTGCCTTCTCAGCTTTTAATGCCTTAACATTAAGCCCCGCACTTGCTGCAATGCTATTGAAACCTAAGGGTGAACAGAAAGGATTACTGGCACGCTTCTTTGCAGCCTTTAACCGAATGTTCGATTCCTTTACTAACAAGTATGCAAAAGTGGCTGGATTTGCAGCAAGGAAACTGGTGTTTTCTGTTGTCATTTTATTATTGATCTGTGTAGTTGCAGGATTGTTAGGTAAGAAGGTCAATACCGGATTTGTTCCTGAGGAAGACGAAGGATATTATCTTATGTCCATTCAATTGCCCAATGCTGCTTCATTGTCCCGAACAGAAGCGGTTACCCGAAAAGTACAAGCTTTATTATCGAATATTCCTGAAGTGGCAACCGCAACAGTAGTGAATGGTTATGATATGTTATCGGGTACAGCAAATCCAAACGGTGCCACTGTATTCGTTGTGTTGAAATCGTGGAGTGAACGCGAGAAGACAGCCGCAGAAATCGTTAAACTCTCAAATGGTATAATGGCTAAGAATATTACAGAAGCTACTGTATTTGCTTTTGGCCCACCACCAATTCCTGGTTTAGGAAGCTCTGCCGGTTTTACGCTTATGATTCAGGATAAGAGTGGACTATCACCCGAATATCTTGCTGAACAAACACAGAAATTCATTGCAGCAGCATCTAAGCGTCCGGAGATTGGCAGGGTTATGACCTTATTCCGTTCAAATGCGCCACAAAAGAATATTGCAGTTGATTTGGAAAAAGTTCAGAAACTGGGTATGCGGCTCTCCGATGTGAATGGAACCATTTCAACATTCCTAGGTGGCTCTTTTGTAAATAACTTCAATGCCTTTGGGCGACAGTACCGTACTTATGTTCAAGCAGATGCTGCCTATAGGAACAAGCCGGAAGACATTGGAATGTTTTTCGTAAAAGATGTACAAGGGAATATGGTCAACCTGGCCACTCTTACCCGGATAACAGATACTACAGGTCCTTTATTTACGAACCACTTTAATATTTATAGGGCAGCCGAAGTTTCAGGAGCCCCTGCCGATGGCTATAGTTCTTCTGATGCATTGAATGCACTGGAAGAAGTTGCTGCTGAAGTATTACCTACAACAATGGGCTATCAATGGAGTAATCTTTCATATCAGGAAAAAGAAGCTGGAGGCAAAGCAAGTTCTGCATTTATAATGGCGCTGGTATTTGTATTTCTAATTCTTGCAGCTCAATATGAAAGTTGGAAACTGCCATTCAGTGTGTTGTTAGGAACACCATGGGCTGTTATGGGAGCATTATTAGGATTGTTCATTGGTAGCTTATTCGCCGCCACTTATGTCAACAACATATTTGCCCAAATTGGATTGGTGATGCTTATTGGCTTGAACGCCAAAAATGCCATCCTTATCGTTGAGTTCGCAAAACTCAAGTTGGAAACAGAAGATGTAACTCCATTTACAGCAGCTATAGAAGGAGCGAAATTACGTTTCCGTCCCATCCTGATGACCTCTTTTGCCTTCATGCTCGGCGTTTTACCCTTGATGAGAGCATCAGGCGCAGGAGCAGAATCAAGAAAGGTTATGGGCACCACTGTATTTAGTGGAATGGTGGTAGCTACAATAGTTGGCGTTATTCTTATCCCTGCTTTCTTTGTTTTGATTGAAGGGAAAAAGAAAAAAGCAAAATCAATGCAAGCAAATACTGAATCAAATAATTCAACTCATGGGTAAGACCATTAAAAATATTTACGTCATTTCCATCCTTGCACTTCTAATGGGCAGTTGTGTTGTAGGGGGAAAATACCAGCAACCAACAACTTCTTTGCCGACTGAATTTGGCAATGGCGTAATTACAGATACAACTCCTCTAGTGAAGTGGTTTGATCTGTTTGAGGATACAGCCCTCAAGTCAATCATAAAAATAACCTTACAAAATAATAAGAATCTGCTTCTGGCAGGTTCACGTGTTGAAGAAGCCAGTATTCAAACGGATATTATTAGGCTGAATAGTTTCCCTGTAATAGGGTACGATGTTCAGGCAGGTGCAGGAACGGCAAAAACCGAAGCCAGAAAACTTGGTAGCCTCAATACAGGCCTTTTTAAAGCTGGAGCTTTCTTAAGCTGGGAATTGGATATTTGGGGGAAGCTTAAACATTCCACCGAATCGGCAAGGGCGCAGTTTTTAGCAACATCCGAAAATAGGACAGCACTTCAGGTTAGTCTGGTAGCAGAAGCAGCATCCCTTTATTTTCTTCTCCGCGATTTGGATAATCGTTTGGTAATTGCAAAAAGGACATTGGTATCGAGGAAGGAGAATACCAAGATCATCAATCAACGTGTAGAGAAAGGCTATACTGCAGATTTAGATAGGCTTCAGGCTGTGCAACAAGAATCAATAGCTGCAGCTTTTATTCCAAACATTCAACGTCAGATTATACAAACAGAAAATGCACTGAATGTATTGATGGGCCAGAACCCAGGCCCTATACCTAGAGGTGCCAGTATTGTAGAGCAGGCAATATCAACCGCAATACCTGTAGGACTTCCTTCGCAGTTACTGCAAAGGAGACCGGATTTAAGGGCAGCTGAACAACTATTAAGAGCGCAATATGAACGCATGGGAATAGCAGAGGCTAGTCGTTATCCAAGTTTTTCATTGACGGGTTTACTGGGATTTGCAAGTCCCCAATTAGGATCTTTATTGTCAAATGGTTTTACAGCTACAGGGATTGCTGGACTTACAGGCCCTATCTTCCAGTTTGGGCAGAATAAGAAGCGTGTGGAAGTAGAAAAAAAGCGAGTTATCCAAATCCAGTACCAGTATGAACAAAGTTTGTTACAGGCATTGGCAGATGTAAATAATTCTTTAACGCAAAATCTGACATTTACAGAAGAATATAATCAAAGAAAATTGCAAGTGGAAGCAGCCCGTCAGGCATTGCTGCTTTCAAAAGCCCGATACGATTATGGGTACACTTCTTATCTTGAAGTGCTAGTACAGGAAAGTAGTCTGTTTGATGCAGAGTTGCAGGAATCAATCCTGCTGCAACAAAGATTGAATGCAGTTGTTAGTTTATATAGAGCGTTAGGAGGTGGATGGTGATCTGGGATGGCGAATCAAATTGGTTTATCTGATGTGCAGGATCAATAATCTTAAACAACTTAAATGGTATTTAGGAAAAACAGGCTGCTAATTGAACGTTGTTTGTTGATTGCATCGTAATCCTGATTTTGGGTAATCAAGTGCTGGCACAGACAGATTCTTCTGATACTATTCCATGTGTAGAGAAGGATATTTCAGACTTGCTTTTAAGAATAAGAAAAAGAAGGGGGAAAGCAAATAAGAATTCTTTTATGATGATAGTGCCTGCTATCGGATCTAACCCCTCTATGGGCTTTTTCTTCGGTGGAGTTATGCAATTGGCTTTTAAGCCCAAAGGAAGTGAGCGGTTATCGATGCTTTCTACAGGCATAGTATTTTCTACAACAGGACAAACAAACTTCAACGGGAAGAGCAATCTATATCTGTTTAATGATAAGTTATTTGTAAGTGCAGATTTCAGACTCGCCCGGTCCTCTGAATCTACTTATGGCTTAGGGATTGATCCAAAACGAGGGTTTTCCGGCGAAGGAGGTCTGGGTGTGAATGGCTATGAAACAAATTCAGTAGATAGTGCGCAGCCACTTACTTTCAGTAATGTTCGATTTAACGGTACAGCTTCCTATGAAGTGAAGGATAATTTGTTTTTTGGTGTAGGGTTGAATATCGACCAATATTCAAAAATAGATGATATCTCACTCGATATCCCAAATCTCGTTTTAACTGAACATTTCAAGTACAGTACCCGTGAAGGGTTTAATCCAAAAACCTACAAAGTCAACGGCTGGAGCTTAAATGCGGTTTATGATACACGTGATAACCTGGCAAATGCTTACAAAGGTGTTTTTGCTAATATAAATTGGCGGTGGAATCCTGAATGGATGGGTAGCGACAAGAATAGTAGCTTGCTTTATTATGAATTCAGAGCCTTTCATTCATTGAGTGAGAAAAGAAAAAGACACTTATTGGGTTTCTGGCTATTAGGTCAGCATCTTACTTCTGGTACACTTCCTTACCTGAATTTACCAGCTGTGGGGTACGATCAGCGCAACCGGAGTGGAAGGGCATACACTTTTGGCAGGTTCAGGGGCGAAGACTTGTTTTATACTGAAGGAGAATACCGATTTCCCATTTCAAAATGTAGCGGCATTCTGGGAGGGGTACTGTTCCTGAATACAACTTCTACCAGCGACAGGTTTAAGGGAACCAACCTCTTCCAGCATTTTCAATGGGCTTATGGTACTGGATTAAGAATATTGCTGGATAAGAAAACAAGGACCAACTTGACAATTGAAGCCGCATTTGGGCGCAAATCAAGTGGGTTCTATATCAATGCCACGGAAACTTTTTGATTTTGTCAGCATTTGACATACTATATTGCAACCGAATATTAATTTATATGAAAAAGATACTGTCTGTTCTGAGTTTTATTGCCATCCTTTTCTTTGTAGCCTGCTCTGGTTCAAAACAGGCCTATAAGAGTGTAATAACCCCCGGTTATGTAAAAAAGAATTATCAAAAAATAATCGTGTTCGCAAAATTGGATGATCTGGGATATCGCAAAAAAATGGAAGAAGCCATGGTTAAGGAATTAGGTAAAAGTGGAATAAATGCAATACCCGCATACAGCAACCTGGAAGTTAGCTTCGGATATGATAGCGTGGCATTTATGAAAAGAATGGTGGAGCTTAAAGTTGATGGCTTTATGGCTATAACTTACCTAGGACAGAAGACAACAGTGCAGGACAGATACCGCTATACAGGCGGCTACTATAATATGATTGGAGGAGGGGCGGTGCCTTTTGATTTAGAGACATCTAGCTTAAAAACAGGCTATGTTCAATCTTATTTCTATAACGGAGATGCGCGCACACCCTGGTGGAGTTCAATTGTGCCAGCCTCAGTCACCAATGGCATCGATGCTGCTATCGAGGCAGTATCCAGGGAAACTGTTTATAGGTTGAAGGTGGATAAGATTTTGTAAGCTTTCAATCACTTATTTTAATGCAATCTGTTCTTCTTACATGTTGGAAGAAAACAAAAAAGTAATATCAGTAAAAAATTACAAGAGAGTAATCCCTGAATTTGTAGCTGTTACTTTATTGGTGATTCTTTGGGGAGTTTCCATCTGGGCGTATTTTAATCTGCCCCAATCAATTCCTGTACATTTTAATTTTAAAGGTAATGCAGATAGGTATGGAAGTAAGAGCAACTTATTCATACTTGCCATTATTGCCACAATTATTTATGTTGGTTTAACACTGCTTCCCCGAAATCTAAGTCGTTTTAATTTTCCGAATACAAAAACAAAAGAAAATACGGCAGATCAGATTGCTATGGCTGCAAATGTATTCATGTATCTTAAGATCATAGTACTGTTCATTTTCCTTGTACTGAACTTATTAACTTGTTTTGTATCACTTAAGTTGGCAGAAGGTATTGGGGGATGGTTTTATTTACTATTGGCAATGCTTTTCATCCCAACAATTGTTATTGTTAGAAAAGCTATTAAGACAAAATGATTTAAATGAAGTGTTATCTGAAACTTGGGCACATGGATTGGCGAATATCCCCATTGTAATCACTGTAGAACCCATGTTGCAAAAGAGCAAACTCAAATGCGCCTCTTGAGTTGTTATATGTTTTCAAATTTGAAGTAGTGGCATCATAAGAGAACATCAGGCGTATGAATTTCCATTGAAATCCAGCCATAGGTATTATTGCATCACCAGGTCTTGCATAAATTCCTAGTAGCAACTGATTATCACCTCCACCTGTAAGGTCGTACTGAATATTTCCTCCAATCACAAATTCATTTGCTTTTGACTGAAGGGAGTAATACGCCATTGGGTTTATAATGATTTCATCTGAAATCTTGATACTTGCGTTTGCAAATCCTGTATAACGCGGAGCAATTCTTGAATCATATCCCGCAATATCTGTAGTAAAAAAGGATTCTCTTGGCCTGTTGATATGCCAAATTGAAAAGCCCCCATTTAAATAAATCTTATCAGTAGGGAAGTAGGCGTAATTCAATCCAACTTGAACATCTAAATAACTGGTGCTTGTTCTGTCTAATACAACACTTGTTGGTAATGTATTATCAAAGAATTGGCCGTCAAACTGATCAGGGAACTTCAGAGCAGAATTATTGATCCTTTTATTAGACAATCCCACATTGAAACCTGCTGATAACAGATGGGCTTCTCCTAACATCTGGTGATAGGCCATCGAAGCATACGCTTTTGTAGATGTAAGTTGTCCGCTTCCTGCAACATCCCTTAGTATTACACCTCCAACACCTAACCACCCACTTTCAATCTGATCTCTGAACAATTGCGCGTCTCCCCAAATACTCATAGTCTTATAAGGTACTGTCATTATAGAAGACCATTGGTTTCTATAATTAGCGCCTATTCTATAATCTGCATCAGGTATAAAGCCAGTATTAGCTGGATTGGTAATTAGTGGGGCATTGAACCATTGAGAAAAATGCAGGTCCTGTGAAAAAGACTGAAATGAAAGCAATGATAGTAATAGCAAGCTACTAATCCCTTTTATGAAAGGATAGCGAAGGATGCCATTTTCATTCGTTACAATATTGTTACTGCTTCTCTTCATTATTCTAAAATTACGGGTAACCTGCCTTTTGGGTTTGTTCTGTTCAATATTTAACATTCCCTATTTTATCAGCGTAATATCTCCTGTTTTTCTTGCCTTTGTTCCGTCAAAAAATTCTACATCCAGAGTATAGGCATACACATCCATTGGCTGTATTTGCCCTTTATAGGTACCATCCCAGCCAAATTTTCTGTCACTTGTCTCAAAAACTTTCTGTCCCCATCGGTTATAGATTCGCCAGGTCATTTTAGCAATTCCAAAACCTTCAACCCTTATGGTGCTGTTTGTACCAAACCTACCTGGGGTGAAAGCATTAGGCACAGCAAGTAAAGGTTGTACAATTGCTGAAACCGGTTTGCAGATGGTATCACTGCATCCAAATTGGTTATAAACTATCTGACAAGCTGTATAGGTTCCTGTAGCATTATATTGATGTAATACTGTATCTGTAGTGGTCTTGATGGTGCTGTCGCCATCACCAAATACCCACTTGTACCTTGTTCCCCCGGTAGCCAAGATTGAAGAAAATAGTCGGTTTGTTTATCTCTGGTGTTACCGGATTGAAACTGAAATTGGCTACTGGGTTTACATTAACCGTAATAGTGGTTTCTACAGAATCAATCACATTACATGTGGCCAAATCCGTTGCAATCATTTTAACTGTATAGGTGCCAGCGGTTGTATATAAATGTGTAGGACTTGTCAAAGTTGATGTGGTGCCGTCACCAAAATCCCAACTGAAGGTTTGTCCTGCCAATGAAGTATTATTGAAAACTGCATTATAAGGTAAACATCCCGATGCAGGTGTTTCAAAACGGGCATCCACATTTGGAGCTATCCTTAGGTCTACGCTTACAGAATCAGGCGAATTACAATAAACAGTATCCGCTAGTATCAATCTCACTTTGTAGGTTCCTGCAGCAACATAGGCATGCGTAACAGATCCTGAACCAGAAGGAACTCTTGTTCCATCACCAAAATCCCAGATGAAACTTGTGTTGTTGAATGGTTTCCCTGGAGGCGCCAGTGAAGTGTTATCGAATCTATAGGAAAGGGATTCGCATGGTGGAAGCTTTACTGGATTGAAACCGATATTGGCTTTATCATCCCTTACACGAACATTGATGTATGCGGTATCTCTGATATTACAAGTATTGGAGTCTACAGCAATCAATCTCACTCTGTAGTTACCCACAACATTATAGGTATGCGATACGGATGGAGTAGGTTGGTTGATAAGCACAGTGCCATCCCCAAAATCCCAATCGTATGTTTTCGCATTTAATACAGTATCCCTGAATTCAAATGTAAGCGGTACGCAGCCTGCTGTATCCTGAACGCCATTCAAATAAGCTTTTGGTCCGGAAGCTACTCCCGCAAAATTAAAGGCGATCTTAATTGCTGCAAGATTACATCCACCGGAAGTGCTGGCACCATTCTGAGGACTCACAACTCCAGGAGTAGTTGGAAAAACAGCCCCGCCAGAACAGTTGGCACAAATCGCCTGGTAAATCACTCCTTGCGCATCAAAGCGACTCGTTCCACCATCTACGTGTTCACCATATCCTCCATCTTGTCCAAAGTAACTGCCGTATAAAAGTCCGGAAGCATTTTTCTTTATAACTATAAAGTAGAGATCCTTATCATCTGTTGCTTTCTTAATGGCATCAGGTGTTATAGGCATACCTACAACTCCGCCTAAGTCATATGGGTCTGGTGTTGAATTAGGAATTAACCATCCGCCCCATCCAGATATATAAACATTTTCGCAACGGTCAACCAGAAATGCAACTGGCGAAATATTAGGTTTTCCTCCAGCTCCGAATACAGTTGAATAAACATATCCAGATAAATCGGGTTGTAATTTGGCAACAAACTGTTTGGTGCCCGGAACACTCCAAACCCCAGCAGGTTGCACAGGCCAGTTTCCATTGCGGCAGGTTCCCATAACATATGGGAATCCTTTCTTGTCGAATTTTATACCATACACCACATCGATACCTGATGTGCCTAAAAATGTTGATTTCTTTATTGCAGAACCATTGTTGTTTATCACTGTTACAAAGCCATCTGAAATATCGCCTTGATAAAGTGTTTGAATAACACCGGAAGGACTTACAGGGAAATTACTGCTTCCTGTAGCACCTGCCACGTACACATCTCCGTTATCTGGATCTATTTCCATTACAAAAGCGCCATCGTTACCAGTTCCTCCTAAAAAACTGCTCCATAGTAAACTAGTACATGATGGATTTATTTTCATTACAACTCCATCCTGCAAAGTGCCCTTGGTAGGTTGGAATACGGTGCCATTTATAGGGAAGTTAGCAGACAAAGTAGTTGCTGCTACATAGATATTTCCTGCAGCATCCAATACAACTTCACTTCTTGACTCATCACCATAGTTCCTTAGAATAGAACTTGACCCTGATCCATTTGTCTGAAAATGGTCTAATATGTTTACCCCATCGTTGCTGGAGCCTCCAATTCTTAATGAACCTATCAAGGCAGATCCGGTAGCGTTGAGTTTTGAAACTATAATATCTGAACCACCGCCAACTCCTATGTTGGTACCTGGATAATTGGTGGAATAGGATCTTCCCATCACAACCAGATTTCCCTGAGGGTCACAATAAAGACTATGAGGAAAATCGTTTCCATTACCACCGATATATGTGGCATACAAGCGGGTTGTGGCGGTTGGATTGAATTTTATAATACCAATATCTGTAGGTCTTGTACTTGTATTACCTCCATTGAAAACAGTTTGGAAAGCACCAAGTGTAACTGGAAACCCATCACTGAATACTATACATCCTGAGAAAAGGCTTCCATCAGGACCAGGTGTGGCGGTAAAACCATAGTTATCTGGACCACCAGTGAAAGTGGAAAATATCAATGTAGGATCAATTACCAGCGTACTTGAAGCATCGTAATTCTTTAATTTGAAAGTAACTGTATTGTTGCCAGATATTTCATATCTGCAATCAACTTCCTGTTTTCCCATACCCTTGCTTACAGAGTAGGAATAAGGATATAGCTCTTTCAATTCACCTACTGAAGTTCGGATAATGAGTTCCTTATTCCGGATACTAAGTTTATCTACTCCCTGATATTTCATTACAATCTTCGATACGTCTCCTCCTGGCCTTACAACAAAATCATATTTCAAACGGCCGTAATCGGAGTAATATCGAACGTCAATATTCGGGTATACATTTTGGTAAGTTACGGCCTGGAATATTTTTACATTGCTTGCCCATTTAGTGGGATCGTTGCCTATGAAATAGTTGTTGTGATAGGATTGTACTTTATCGGGTACAATAGTTGGTTTCTCGGAAGCTCCTGAAAACTGGACACTATAGGCATGTGAATGAAGTATGAAATCTGGTGCGGTACTTCTTATTCCCCCAATTTTGTCTATTTCTCTTTCACCTTCTTTTATAGGACCTACTCCTGTACCCCCATGTTCATGAGCCTTTTGGGAAAGTGATGCCAGATCGGAGGGATTGTGAAGTAATACAGTAAAACCTTTTTGCTGGAGGAAGAAGGCTCCGGTAGAAGTGGCACCTTTGAATTTGATTCCATTTTCCCACTGCCCTTTATTTTCAACAAATTCAAAAGAAGAAGCCCCTTGCTGAGCCTTTACGAATAAAACTGTGAAGAGTAATAGTGTACTGATTGTTAATCGCATCCTACCTGGGTTTCTTTGTACAAGTTAATTTAATTAAACGCTTAAATCCTTTAATTCTTACCTCATACTGCTTGTTTTTAAACGGTAGCCCATGTGCTAGCCGTTGAGAATGAGAGCTTTCTTAAGAGATCTTACTCCAGGCCGTTTTGCCCTTGAGTTCCTGGAGGTAGGTTTTTAACGGCAAATTTCCGGCCGAATCCAAACTTGGATCTTCTTCGGCTATATTTTGGGCCATAGTAGCAGCTAGTTCTAGTAATGGTCTGTCTTGCAGTATGTTAGCTAACCTGAAATTAAGCAGACCACTTTGACGGGTTCCCTCAATATCTCCAGGTCCCCTTAATTCAAGGTCTTTTTCTGCAATTTTAAAGCCATCACCGGTAGCACACATTGTCTTTAACCGTTCTCGGGCTTCGTTGTTTAACTGGGTGGCCGTTAATAAAATGCAAAAACTTTTTTCTGCACCTCTTCCCACCCTGCCTCTTAGCTGATGTAGTTGTGAAAGACCGAATTTTTCTGCACTTTCAATCACCATTACAGAAGCATTGGGAACATCTACCCCCACCTCAATCACAGTTGTTCCAACCAATATCTGCGTATCGCCTTCCTTGAATCGTTGCATGTTGGTTTCCCTTACTTCTCCTGTTTGCCGGCCATGTACCATACTGATCCAGTATTTCGGTTCAGGGAACCAGGCTTTCAGATTCTCATATCCTTTCATCAGGTTCTCATAATCCATTTTCTCCGATTCCTCAATAAGAGGGAAGACAATATATACTTGCCGCCCTTTTTCAATTTCTGCCTTCATGAAATCCATAACCTGATGCCGGGCATTATCATATCGATGTACGGTTAAAATAGGTTTCCGGTTGGGAGGTAGTTCGTCTATAACACTATAGTCAAGGTCACCATAAGCTGTCATTGCTAAAGTTCTGGGAATTGGAGTGGCCGTCATAACTAATACATGGGGAGGAGTGGCTGCCTTCTTCCATAATCGGGCCCTTTGGGCAACACCGAAACGATGTTGCTCATCTACAATCGCAATTCCCAGATTTTTGAACTGAACGGTATCTTCTATTAGCGCATGTGTACCTATTAGCATGTGCACAGTGCCGTCTTCCACTTCTTTCAAAATCTTTCTTCGCTGAGCTGCTTTTACCGAACCGCTCAGGTAGCGAATCTCAATGGGGAGCTTCTCTAACATTCTTGTTATGTTGGCAAAATGCTGTCGCCCTAATATTTCAGTAGGAGCCATAAGACAACTCTGAAAACCATTGTCTGCCGCAAGTAGCATTATTAATAAAGCCACAATAGTTTTTCCACTTCCAACATCACCTTGTAATAAGCGATTCATCTGTTTGCCACTTCCACAATCTTTTCGGATCTCCTTAATAACCCTTTTCTGTGCTTCTGTAAGCTGAAAGGGGAGATGTTCCTGATAAAATGTATTGAATAAAGTACCGACCTGACTGAATTCGACGCCTTTTGAAGACCGATGCCTTTTTGCTTTTAATAAACCCATCCGTAGCTGGGCTATGAATAGTTCTTCAAATTTCAATCGTTCAACGGCTTTCTGATGGAGCTCCTTATTCGGTGGGAAATGGATTGCACATAAAGCTTTGTACCGAGATAATAATTGTAATGGTTGCAGAATATTTTCAGGCAGGTTTTCGGGAAGGTCTTTTTCCCGAAGCATCAGGAACAAGGTTTGAGTTAGCTTGGCTAATTGCCTTCCTCCAAGCCCTCTTGCCTTAAGTTTTTCAGTTGATGGGTAGATGGGTTCCAGGAAATTCTTCCCTGCTATTTGTTCCGTTGAAATGATTTCAATTTCTGGATGAGTTATTTGTGGAATACCCTGGAAAAACTGGCCCTTCCAAAAGCAAGATAGTTGTCCCCTACAGTAAGCATCTTTTCTATACAGGTAATCCCCTGAAACCATACAAGTTCAATAACCCCCGTGCTATCTCTTAACTCACAAACAAGTCGCTTTCCTTTTTTTTCTCCTATTTGTAATTTACTGATCAGCTTACCTGAAACCTGAACGAATTCAGCCGCTGGAGTAATATCCCGGATGAGATTAACCTGTGTGCGGTCAATATGCCTGTAGGGATAACATTCGAGAAGATCCCGGAAAGTGAATATCCCCAACTCTTTTTTAAGAAGGTCGGCACGTTGGGGACCTACCCCTTTAAGATATTCGATAGGACTGGCAAGTATATGAGTACTGTTGCTGATAAGAAATTCTTTCAACAAAAATACAGTAATTGCCTATTGCCCCCTTGGTTTTACAAACACTTCTATCCATGCATTTGATGATGGAAAGCGAGGCGCAGGGAAACTGTCTATTTTTTGATAGTGCTTTTGTAGCGCTTCCCTTATCTTATATGGATAGAAGTTGTTCAGGTATGGTATGTATTCATACAACACAATATCGTAGTGTCCGGTATCAATCCGTTGTACAAACATGTCTGTTTCCTTGTCGAACAGCGCAACACCCTTATGATACCATAAAGGATAGCCGTTTCCCTTCTCCAGTTCATAAGGAACTTCAACAGTCAATGGCGTTAGCTCTGTAAGGTTCAGGAAATGCTTAAAGGACTTGTTTTTTACAATATCCATCTTTAGTAACCGGTCAATGCCATCAACAGTTGGACCAGGCATCATTATTTTATGGAATGAACGAAGGGAAGGGCTCCTCCATTCCCTAAGTGGAATGCCGGTTGTATCCAGTTCAATCATGAAAGTGTTCTTGTTGACCACATCTGCATAACTATATCCATTATGCGTTATTTTGGTGTAGTTCGCTGCATCCCTTTTCAAAACAAACCTTTCTACATATTTCCAGTAAACAGGGCTCCACCAAATAAAAACACCGGCAGTAGCAACAATAACAGTTTTCCAGTTGTCGAACGATATGGGTAGAAGTTCGGAGAGTAATGATAATATGAATACAAAAGCAAAACTATGGAAGAAGATATTGTTATCAAGCGGTACATAACTTGTGACCTGGAAAATAGCTGCTTCAGCCAATAGTCCAAGGCATAAAAGTGACAAAAGCATCGACTTCCTGTTTTTAAGGAAGCCTTTATTTTTTTTGATTACGGCAAAAAGCAGCAGACAGATTAATAAAAGGTAAAACTTCAACCATTGTGAGCCAACAAAAAATTCTCTAAGAATATCCGTTATGGAAATTCGGGAACTGTGGGGTGCTTGTCCATGATTGAACCAATAACCAAAACCATAAGGTAGTAAAGGCACTATTATAAGTAATCCTGTTGCAACAATGGCAGTGATGAATACAAGTAAAGGCATCCATTTTTTAGAACTCCAGGCAGTATATACTAACAATGCTAAACAAACTAATAAGGCTAATCCTCCGCCGTCTTGTTTTGTAAAAAATGAGAAGAAGATAAATGCACCTGCAGCCACCAGCCATCCATAAGCTTTTTTTGAGGGTTCTTCCTGAACCAGAAACTTCATGAGAAAAGCCAGTCCTATTAAGTTCATAAACAATTACTGTATGGTTGTACCAGGGCCAGTAGTTAAAAAATGTATAGGAAAGGGTAAAAACTGCTACGGAAAGGAAACGGATCCCCTGGGGTATATCCAGACTTTTAAAGATGGATCGGAACGATAATCCGGCAAGGATATTCAGAAAAGCCTGTGCTTTGATTAAAGTAATCATTTGAGCGCCGAAAATCTTGAAGAAAACGGCAGGAACCACCCAGTACATATAGCCGACCGGCATTCCAAAGTCCTTATAAGGAATCTGCCCCTGGGAAAGCCTATAGGCCCCTTCCCAGCTCAGGAAGATATTGATTCTGTAGGGGAAACTCGCCATAACCGGGGCTAGTGCCACTACCAGGATAAGCAGCCATTCGGCATAATTAAGTAACTTTTTCATGTACTATAGTTAGGGTTATAACGTTAAATCTGTCGTCAAATTACATATTGATTATCAAACCCCCAACACTTGCCAATCCCGGATTGCTAGTGTATCTTGCAAATGGAAACACCTACTCATGCCGGAGATTATTAAATTATTACGCCCTAAAGATTGGGCTAAGAACCTTTTCCTCTTTATACCAGCCTTTTTTGCCGGTAAAATATTCAACCTTCATACCATTGAAGTTCTGATTGGCGGTTTCTTTGCCTTCAGTTTTCTTGCCAGTAGCATATATATAGTTAATGACTACCGGGATATTGAAGATGATAAGAAGCATCCGGTAAAATCAAAAAGGCCATTTGCTTCCGGAAAAGTATCAAAGCAATTAGCCTTGATAATTGCGTTGCTTTTATTTTCCGGAGGAATCATACTGGCGTATTTTCTGGATGACACTGGTAAATTTCTTTTCTTATCCGGGATATATTACCTCCTGAATATCGGCTATTCATTCGGATTGAAGAATATATCCATTCTTGATATCATGATTGTTGCAGCCGGCTTTGTGCTTAGGGTAAAAGGCGGTGCTGTTTTGGGAGACATCAGCACTACCGAATGGCTCATCATCATGACCTTCCTGCTGGCTTTGTTTATGGCTATAGGTAAAAGAAGAGATGATGTTCGTATTAAGGTTTCAACAGGAACTGATATGCGAAAATCAATAAAAGGGTATACTCTCGAATACCTGAATATTGTATTGGGACTTGTTTGCGCAATTATAATCGTTGCTTATATCAACTATACCGTTTCAGGTGCATTATACAAGGAGTTTGGGCATAGGCTCTATTATACATCCTTGTTTGTAATTGCCGGCGTATTGAGATATCTGCAGATTATTTTTATTGATAACAATTCTGGATCTCCAACAGATATATTGTACAAAGACAGGTTTATCCAGGCCACTTTATTGCTTTGGGTTACCAGTTTCTTGGTTATTCTATATCTGAAAGACCAGACCTATTTTAATTGATTATGAAACGATTCATAGCAAATTGGGGCAATTACCCCGTAGTAGAAAGCGATGAACGATTCTTTAGCTACGAAGACCAGTTGCAGC
This sequence comes from Chitinophagaceae bacterium, assembly GCA_016721085.1. Lineage (GTDB taxonomy): Bacteria > Bacteroidota > Bacteroidia > Chitinophagales > Chitinophagaceae > Endoryza. The sequence goes on from JADKJI010000001.1 coordinate 62,005, forward strand.
AATTGGTAAAAGACAGTAAGCCTTTTATCCCCAGAGGAAACGGACGATGCTACGGAGATGCATCTTTGGCAGATGCCACTATCACCACTACAAAATTCGATAAAGTCCTTTCTTTTGATACTGTAAATGGCATATTCCAATGCCAAAGCGGACTCACGCTCGACAAAGTTCTGGAAGTTATAGTTCCAAAAGGTTGGTTCCTCCCAGTTACGCCAGGAACAAAATTTATAACAATTGGAGGGGCGATTGGTAGTGATGTTCATGGTAAGAACCACCATGTAGACGGTTGCTTTAGCAACCACGTCACTGAAATGGAAATACTATTGGCTGATGGATCATTTACTGTTTGTTCTCCAACGGTTCAGCCCGACCTTTTTGAAGCAACTTGTGGAGGTATGGGACTAACAGGTATGATCACAAAAGTTACATTCAGACTTAAGAAAATAGAGACATCCTATATCAGGCAAAAACAGGTTAAAGCAAAGAACCTGGAAGAGATTATCAGGCTTTTCGAAGAATATAAACACTATACGTATTCAGTAGCCTGGATAGACTGCTTAAAGAAAGGAGATCAGTTTGGTAGAAGTATACTCATTTTAGGTGAGCATGCAACTAAAGATGAACTCCCTGAAAAGTTCAAAAATGACCCATTGCAATTGCCAAAAGGTAAGCAGATAAATTTTCCTTTTAACCTGCCATCATGGGTGCTGAATTCTTTTACTGTTAAGATGTTCAACTTTCTCTATTATGGTAAGAACTTCAAGCGAGATAAATAATGTAGTAGGGTATGAGCCATTCTTCTATCCTTTAGATGCTATCCTTAACTGGAATCGTGGTTATGGAAAAAAAGGATTCATTCAATACCAGTTTGTATTGCCAATGGAAGCCAAAGCGGGTCTTGTTGAAATTATCCGAAGGCTTAGCGATAAAGGCATTGGATCATTCCTTGCTGTATTAAAAGTATTCGGACAACAGGAGAGTCTTATTTCTTTTCCTAAGGAAGGTTATACACTGGCTCTTGATATACCCGTGCGTCCGGGTCTTTTTGAGTTTCTGGATGAGTTGGATAAGATCGTACTCCAGTATGGAGGACGTTTATATATGAGTAAAGATGCCAGAATGAAACCGGAAGTGCTGAAAGCCGGATACCCAAGACTTGAAGAATTCAATTCTATTGTCAGGAAATTTAATCCTGATGGGAAAATTAAATCGCATCAGTCAGATCGTTTATTACTTACAACTCCTTAATTGATTCTATTATGCCTACTGTTTTAGTATTAGGAGCCGCCTCAGACATGGCCGTTGCCATCGTAAAGCATATGGCACCCTTGGGATATTCTTTCCAACTGGCTGCCAGAAATGCCAATCGTTTGGAGGCACTTAAATCTGATATTGGTATTCGGTTTAATGCTTCAGCAACATTGCATGAATTTGATGCATTGGATTTTGCATCTCATGTCTCTTTCTATAAATCTCTTCCTGTTACGCCTGATATTACTATTTGTGTTATTGGGTATCTGGGTGATCCGGAAAAGGCGGCAACTGATTGGTCTGAAGCAGCCCGTATTCTTCATACAAATTATACCGGAGCTGTAAGTATTCTTAATGTAGTAGCTGCTGACTATTCCGAAAAGAAAAAAGGAGTTATTGTTGGTATAAGTTCAGTGGCAGGAGAAAGAGGGCGGCAGAGTAATTACCTTTATGGTAGTGCTAAGGCTGGTTTCACTGCTTATCTGTCAGGATTGAGGAATAAACTTTTTCAGAGTGGAGTGCATGTTGTATCTGTTCAACCAGGCTTTGTGTTCACAAGCATGACAGCTCATCTTACTTTACCTCCATTACTAACTGCTACTCCTGAAATTGTAGCCAATACGGTTTATAAAGCAATTCAGAAGAAGAAAGATGTTGTATATGTAAAATGGTTCTGGCGTTGGATAATGCTTATCATAAAATGTATTCCTGAATTCATCTTCAAAAAACTCAAGCTGTGAGTGGTATAGCTTTTTTTGATTTCGATGGCACTATTACCGAAAAGGATTCCTTGCTGGAGATCATTAAATTCAAGCATGGCTCCTTTGCCTTCTACACCGGTATGCTGGTGAACAGCCCCTATTTGGTCGCTATGAAAGCCGGATTAATCCCTAATCAGAAAGCAAAGGAAAAAGTGCTGAAATGGTTTTTTGGTAAACTAAAGGAAGAAGATTTTCAGAAACTATCAGATGATTTCTCTACACAAATCATTCCTTCCCTAATAAGGCCAAAGGCGATTACAGAAATCAATAAATTAAAAGATGCCGGTTTTGAAGTGGTCATAGTTTCCGCTTCTGCTGAAAACTGGCTTGCACTATGGTGTAAGAATGAAGGGCTATCCTTAATTGGAACTATATTAGAAACAAAGGATGGATGTATAACTGGGAAAATTGTTGGGGATAATTGTTATGGACAGGAAAAGTGAGAAGGGTAAAGGAGAAATATGATTTATTGGCCTATCGAAGTATACAATGCTATGGTGATACAAAAGGCGACAAGCCCCTGCTGGGGCTTGCCACTGTATCTTTCTATAAACCTTTCAGGTAATTACTGCTTTACTATTTTCTTCATTTCACGGGTGCTGTTACCAATTGTATATTGTAGCATATACATACCGGGGTTTATTTTATTTAAATCCATTGAAACCTGAAGTGTTTCGTTTTCTTTCATCACCTGTTTCTGCATCATCAGTTTGCCTTCCATGCTGTATAGGCTTATAACAGTAGTTCCTGTTTCTTTGCCCTGAATGGTTATGTTCAATTGTTGCTGTACAGGGTTTGGATAGAATTCGAATATTGGCCTTTTTATCTGTAGTCCGAATGGAAATCACTTCACTGAAGCTGCTCGCTCCGTAGGTACTGATTTCCCTGATTCTGTAGAATGTTTTTACTGCCGGGCTGGCATTGTCGGTGAATGCATAGAATTTATCTATTGAATTTGTTCCTTCTCCTGCTATTTCACCTATTTTAATAAAGCGTGACCCATCAATACTTTTTTCTATTTCAAACTTCTCAGTATTCAATTGACCGCTTGTAGCCCACTGAAATTCATTTACTGTTCCATTGTTTTTTCCTTTGAAATAAAGCCATTTTACAGGTAGGCCAAGCGCAGAAGAAGTAATTATTACAGTATCTTTTTACTTGCCCCTGAATTATCTGTTGCTTCCAGTTCAAAACTGTATTTGCCTGCTGTAAGTCCGGTAAGACTTGGTGCAGCTGTAGTAGTGCTTGATAAATTATATTGGGCAGGGCCATTCAATTTTGTCCATTTATATGCTGTGATAACGCCATCTGGATCGTAGGTAGCTGACCATTAAGGTTTGCAGAAGCAGATGTTGTAGATATATCTATCCCGGCTTCAGCTACTGGTGGTATATTGGCAACTACTCCATTTGTAACAGTTACTGTAATGGTGGAAGTTGCTACACTTGCCCTATCGTCGACAACTTTCAATTGGTAAATATAAGTGCCGGTTAGTGTAAGGTTGTTTATTACTGTTGATCCTGTTGTAGACACAGGCGTCACAATAGTTCCTGTTGCAGGTCCGGAAACTTTTGTCCATATATATCTTACAATTGTTCCATCTGCATCTGTTGAAAGTACTCCACTAAGGTTAACTGTAGCTTTTGATGTGGAGATAGTGATATTACTTCCTGCATTTGCTACTGGTAATATATTTGGAGCTAAACTTTTGTTTTGACCAAGAAACCATTCATAAACATTTGGATTCTGCCAATTGTAAACTGTATCATACGCACGATCCCATATACTATGTCCACCATCTGCATAAATTGTTTTAGTGGTTGAATGGCTGTTCCTGCTGACGCTAGAGAGACACCTGGTCAGTTGTACACCTACACTCACTGTACCATCATTCTGTGCATGGAAGGCCCACAATGGAAGATTCGCCTTGGCAATATTTGCAGCTACCTGCATATTGCAAGTTCCACATACTGGTGCAATGGCTGCAGCAGTTCGGCCATTTTCTGAAGAAGCAGATGCATACTGCCAAACACCACCGCCACCAAGACTAAGTCCAGTAACAATAATGCGATTTGTATCTATATTCAGATTTGCTTTTGCATATTTTATCATTTCTTCAGGATAAAAGTTGGGCCAGTATCCCCAGGCAGAACTTAGTTGAGGAGATAATACCAGAAAGGTTTCTGTTTTTCCATTCCATGTAAATCGCATCGGATTGCCTTGTGCTATATATTTTGGAATTCCATTAGCGGCTACGCGTGATAACTCAGTAGTTCCATTTCCTCGTTCACCTATTCCATGCATGAATATAATGACAGGATACTTAGGACCAGATGCGTTATAATTTGTTGGTTTGTATTCATAGAAGCCTATGAATGTGCCGTTCGTTGCTGTAAGACTTTTTGCTACTTGTTGTGCAGATAATGTTAGTTGAAGTAACAGCAATGCTGTTAATTGTAAAAGGGTTTTCATGGTATTACGGATTATTAACTTTACGATCAAATGCGTTTTTCCTTTGAAGTGAACGCTTACTTATAGGTACGTTGCTTTCGGATCTTAGTAAGTTGATTATCGCCGGACTTTCCTTTTGTATAAAAAGAGCAGGGGTGAACCCATTGTCTGTTGTTGAGATAGATTTGGTTTCATAAGTATGGATTTGTTGTTATAACAACGCAATTATCCAGCCAGCTTATACGGAAATAATGATTACTTCTTTTTTTACGTCATAATCGCGTATAAGTAGTTGGGGGGAATTCGTAATCATGCTAAATGTTATATAGTAGACGCTGTATAAACTCTTTATACTACAAACAAGTAGTTCTACTGATAAAATAACTACGAAATCTTACGATTGCAATCAATCTTCTTCTTAGTATTTCAGAAAATATTTTGACCCAATTGCCTTTCCATCAAGCAAAACCTGCAGAAAATAAGCTCCGTTTGCCAACGTATTTATCGGTAGTGTAAATACTACAACTGGTTGGGATTTAGTACTTGTGTTTTCTTGTATCAGTTTTCCTTCACTAGTAAATACCCTGAATAGCAGTTTGCCATTTTGTGGAAAACTATTTACGATTGTTAATCTATCTTTTGCCGGATTTGGTGCCAGCTGAAATTTTAGTAGTCTCTTTTTGTATGTCGGCAACCAGTATTTTCGAATAACTGTTACTGCCATTTTTATCTACCTGATGTATCCTGTAATAACTTACTGTATTTGTTGAAGCATTATGTGTGAAATTGTATTCATGACCCGCAGCTGCATCTCCCAAACTATTTACCCTTCCAATGGCTTTGAATGCTATCCCGTTAGTACTCTGCTCAATCTCAAAATAATCGTTATTGAACTCCTGAGAAGTGATCCAGGTCAATTGATTCCCGCTAGTTGAGGTCCGGATGCCTGTATAAACGAATTTAAGGGGCAATGCGGCGGCTGTTGATACAATGGTGACTGTATCTGTACTAATGGCTCCGAGGTTATCCTGGGCCGTTAAAGTGAATAGGTAAATACCATTTACCAAATTCGAGATAACCGGCATAACGCTGGCTGGATTGGAAATAGTTGTTGTAGCTGGCCCACTGATTTTGTTCCATAAATAGGATACTACAACTCCATCTGGGTCATAAGTGTTTTCCCCATCCAGAGTAACAGTTGATGATATGGTGGTTTGATCAGTTCCTGCTACCACAACAGGAGGGATATTGTTAGTCGGGGAAGTTGTTACAACTATGTTTACATTGTCTTTCGCAATTGCTGTGCGATCGTCTGCAACCGTCAATTCAAATGTATAAGTTCCAGTATTTGTAAGATTATTGATTACCGTCAATCCGTTTGTTGAAACAGGTGAGACTATTGTGGCAGAACCCGGACCTGCAATTTGCTTCCATATATATCTTACTATATTTCCATCTGCGTCTGTTGAAGTGATGCCACTAAGATTGGCTATAGCAGTTGAAGTGGAGATAGTTAAATCTGTTCCCGCACGAGCCACAGGAAGAATGTTTACTGGCTTGCTTTTGTTTTGTCCCAAAAACCATTCATATATATTGGGGTTCTGCCAGGTATAAACAGTATCAAATGCCCGGTCCCATATTGCATGTCCTCCATCAGGATAAATAGTCATTAATGGCTTTACTGCCGGGTTACAGTTAAGGATATTACTAATTCCTCCAGTAGTGCATCCAACCCCAACAGTTCCATCATTGGTAGCATGGAATGCCCATGTTGGAAGAGATGCATTAGCAATGTTGCAGGCAGATACCATACTACAGGTTCCGCATACAGGTGCTATAGCAGCCAGGTTCTTTGGATTATTGGCATTGATAGATGCATATTGCCATACACCACCACCACCAAGACTTAGTCCGGTAACGATGATGCGATTGGTGTCTATATTAAGATTTGCTTTTGCATATTTAACCATCTCTTCAGCATAAAATGCAGGCCAATCGCCATAAGATGCACTCAGTTGAGGGGATAGTACAAGAAAGGTCTCTGTTTTGCCATTCCAGGTAAAACGCATAGGATGTCCAGCATTGATATACCTGGGTATTGCATTGGCTAAAACTCTCGACAGTTCACTTGTGCCATTACCTCGTTCTCCAATACCGTGCATAAAAATGATAACAGGATAACGTGTAGATGTTTGTGTTGCATAATCGGTAGGCTTGTATTCATAGAAGCCTATGAATGTGCCATTCTGTGCAGTCAAACTTTTTGCTACTTGTTGGGCGGAAATTAAAAACGGGGCCAGGAATAATGCAACGCTTAAAAATGTTCTCATGTTTTTCCTTCACTTGAGTGTAATAAATATTGTTCCTGCCTTCCATTACTGGAAAGCAACAATGAGATCTTCAAGAAATTGTTAGGTGATTTGGGTAGCTTACTCAATAAAATCCTATGCAATGCCCGGAGGCATTGGCAGAACCTTGAATAACCAATTTCGTCTTGTATAGGGGCTGGAAAAGCTTCTTACAAATTACAAGCACTATGCCAATTCATTGTTAACATTGAATGTGGTTTGAGTTAACCCCATAATGCCTTTATTATTCATTGTGCTTTGTTGCTGTTCAACAGGTTATCGTTTTGTCCACATTTAATTAATAATTGTAAAGTAGACAATTAATGTTGGGAAGGAGATGCTATAATAAAATATTGCGATTGATTCGAGTCAATCGGGTTGAGTGATGTCAATAAAAAAAGAGGCGATGTAAAAACATCGCCTCTTTTTTTGTTTAACGTTTCTGTTATTGTTTGATGAATTTGGTAATCATTTTCTTTCTTGTGCCAATGATCACTTCAACATAGTATATACCGTTTTTGAGGTTTTGTATATACGCTGGTGATTCAAAGTAAGGCTGTCCTTTGGTATACTGTGCCCTCTTCACAACTTTACCATTTACATCGTAGATATTAACAAGTGCTACACCGGTACTGTCACTTATCACACGAATGTTGATATTGTCGCGTGCTGGGTTTGGATATACTTTAAGGCTTTCAACATATCGTAAGTTATTTACAACATTCACACTTACACTTGCTTTTTGACTAGCACCTTTATTATCTGTTACGGTGATTTCAAAAACGTAAGTACCTGCTGTAAGGCCATTTACTGTACTAACCGCTGATTGTGTATTTACAATCACTGCATTTGTTGGTCCACTTACTTGTTTCCAGGAATAGCTTGCGATACTTCCATCAGGGTCATATGAGCCTGACGCATTGAGTACTACTGAAGTTACAGGCAAACCGATAGTGGTATCTCTTCCTGCATTTGCAACTGGTAAGCTATTGCTTGCAGCGTTTACAGTCAATTGTACCCGGTCTTTTGCAGTAACCCCTTTATCATCAGTAACTGTTAATTCGAATACATATACACCCACTTGTACTCCTGTTACTCCTGGAGTGGCTGTATTTGAATTTGTTAAGGTAATGGCACCTGGACCACTAATCTTAACCCAATCGTATGTTGCGATAGTTCCATCAGGATCATATGATGCACTACCATTCAGAGAAATATTTGCATTAGGCAGTGTTACAGATAAATCCTGACCAGCATTGGCAACCGGCGCCTGGTTTGGTGGCGGTGGTGCTGCATTGACAGTTACAACTACTGTATCTGAAGAACTCAATCCTCCATTATCTGTTACTTGTAACCTGTAACTATACGTTCCCTGTACAAGCCCTGTTAATGAACTTGAAGCACTTCCTGCACTTACAATTGTGCCAGCAGCAGGACCACTTATTTTTGTCCAACTATATGTACTGATTGTACCATCAGCATCAGATGAACCTGAACCATTCAGTGTAGTACTGTTTGTAGGCAATGTGATATTGATGTCTCCACCTGCATTTGCAATAGGAGCTTGATTTGGAGGAGGAGCAGCCGCGTTTACAGTTACAGTAACTGTATCTGCATCGCTTAATCCGCCATTATCAGTAACCTGAAGTCTGTAGCTATAAGTTCCCTGGATTAAACCAGTGAGGGCTGTTGAAGCACTTCCTGCATTTGCAATAGTGCCAGCAGCGGGCCCGCTTATTTTTGTCCAGCTATATGTACTTATTGTTCCATCAGGATCAGATGAACCTGAACCATTCAGGGTAGTACTGTTTGTTGGCAATGTAATGCTGATGTTTCCACCTGCATTAGCAATTGGGGCCTGATTTGGAGGAGGAGCAGCAGCATTTACAGTTACGGTAACTGTATCAGCATTTGTTAATCCGCCATTGTCTGTAACCTGAAGTCTGAAGCTATAAGAACCTTGAACCAGACCAGTAAGGGCTGTTGAAGCACTACCAGCGTTTGCTATTGTACCAGCAGCAGGTCCGCTTATTTGTGACCAGCTATAGGTTGTAATGGTGCCATCTGCATCTGATGAGCCGGAACCATTCAATGTAGTACTGTTAGTAGGCAATGTAATGTTTATGTTACCTCCTGCATTAGCAACAGGTGCCTGATTTGGAGGAGGAGGAGCTGAATTCACTGTTACAGTTACTGTATCTGAAGAACTCAATCCGCCATTATCAGTTACCTGAAGTCTATAGCTGTAGGTGCCTTGTATCAATCCGGTAAGTGCTGTTGTGGCACTGCCAGCATTGGCAATGGAACCAGCAGCAGGACCACTAATCTTTGTCCAACTATATGTACTGATTGTTCCATCTGGATCTGAAGATCCTGAACCATTAAGCGTTGTGCTATTTGTTGGAAGACTGATAGTGATATCAGACCCGGCATTAGCGACTGGCGCCTGGTTCGGAGGAGGAGGAGCTGCATTTACTGTTACAGTAACTGTATCTGAAGAACTCAATCCGCCATTATCAGTAACCTGAAGTCTGTAACTATATGTTCCTTGGATAAGACCAGAGAGTGCGGTTGATGCACTTCCTGCATTGGCAATAGTACCTGCTGCTGGACCGCTAACTTTTGTCCAACTATAAGTACTAATTGTGCCATCAGGGTCAGATGATCCTGAACCATTCAAAGTAGTGTTATTTGTAGGCAATGTGATATTGATATCACCACCTGCATTTGCTATCCGGGCCTGGTTTGGAGGAGGAGGAGCAGCATTTACTGTTACTATAACTGTATCTGAAGAACTCAATCCACCATTGTCAGTTACCTGAAGCCTGTAGCTATAGGTACCCTGAATGAGGCCAGTAAGTGATGAAGAAGCGCTTCCTGCACTTACAATGGTGCCGGCAGCCGGACCGCTAACTTTTGTCCAACTATATGTACTAATTGTACCATCAGGGTCAGAAGATCCTGAACCATTCAGAGTAGTACTATTAGTTGGTAAAGTGATTGTAATATTAGAACCTGCGTTTGCAGTAGGAGCCTGATTTGGTGGGGGAGCAACTGGATTCACGATAACCAATACGGTATCAGCATCAGTAGCGCCGCCATTATCTGTTACCACTAAACGATAACTATAGGTTCCTTGAATAAGGGCTGAGATAGAGGTTGTTCCATTATTTGGTGTAAGTAATGAACCACCTGTAGGACCACTTATTTTTGTCCAGCTATATGAACTGATGGTTCCGTCAGGATCACCAGATGACATACCAGATAAGTTGGATGTACTTGTAGGTAAAGTAACAGTAATATCAGTTCCAGCATTTGCATTCGGAGCCTGGTTTGGCGGCGGTGCTGTTGAACTTACATTAACAACAACTGTATCATCGTCGGTAAGACTGCTATTATCTGTAACTACTAATCTATAACTATATGTACCAGCTGCTAATCCGGTAAGGGATGTAGTACCATTATTTGGACTTCCCAGAACATCTCCAGCAGGGCCACTCAATTTAGTCCAGCTATAGGAGCTAATGGTACCATCTGCATCTGAAGACGACATACCTGTTAAGGTAGTGCTATTGGTAGGAAGGCTAAGGTTGATATCAACTCCTGCATTGGCAGTAGGAGGAAGTCCTGCCGACGGCATCAATACAGTAACTCTAACAGTATCCATGTGCACAGATACTCTATTATCGGCCACCTTTAATTCAAAAGAATAAACCCCTACTGAAGTTAATCCATTAACTAAAGTGGTAGCACCGTTGATACTTTGAATAGAACCGGTAACTGGGCCTGTCAACTGGCGCCAGTAATATTTTGCGATATTACCATCGGCATCACTTGATGCTGTTCCATTTAAAGTGGCTGAATTTGTTGGAAGAGTAATAGAAAAGTCAGCACCTGCACGGGCTACTGGCAATACGTTTACAGGCAAACTCTTATTCTGGCCAAGAAACCATTCGTATAAATTTGGATTATGCCAGGTATAACCAACATCATAAGCCCTATCCCAAATTCCATGACCACCATTAGGATAAATAGTCATCAGTGGCTTAATACCAATTCCACAAGTTTGTACCTGATTTACTTGTCCTGTTGTACAACCCACACCTACTGTTCCATCATCCTGAGCGTGGAAGGCCCAAATGGGAACATTAGCATTTGATATGTTACAGGCCGTAACCATTGAACAGGTACCACAAATTGGGGCGATGGCTGCTACTGATTTTGAATTTGCTGCTGATGTTGAAGCAAATTGCCAAACACCGCCACCACCGAGACTTAATCCTGTAACGATGATGCGGTTTGTATCTATATTAAGATTTGCTTTAGCATATTTTATCATTTCCTCTGCATAGAAGGAAGGCCACCAGCCATAAGATGAACTTAACTGTGGTGATAATACCAGAAAGGTCTCTGTTTTTCCATTCCAGGTAAAGGTCATAGGATGACCATCCCTGATAATTCTTGGAAGGGCAACGCCTGAAACCCTTGATAGTTCAGTGGTTCCATTTCCCCTTTCACCTATACCGTGCATAAAGACGATAAGCGGATACTTAGGTCCGGTTGCATTGTAATTCACTGGCTTATATTCATAAAAGCCAATAAATGTACCGTTTGAAGCTGTAATTGAATTGGGAACTTGTTGAGCTATACTTTGTAAGAAAGGCCAAAAAAGTAATAGCCATAGAAACACTTTCTTCCTAACCTGTGAGGTAGAGTTTTTCATAAAGGTGGATTTACGGATTTAGGATTTATTGCTAAATTGGATATATAGGGTGAAAAAAGCAATAACCTTACCAAAAAACGTCTACAGCACATTTTTAGATATATCAAAGCCAAAATTTATTTTTGCTTGTTAACTAATGTTTTATGACAAGCCAATCGTATGAATCCCATCTTTTCGATGGAGAATTACTAATAAAACAAAGTAAAGGCCAAAATTTCCCAGTTTTGGACGAGTGAAAAAATGTGGAAAAGTAAATTGGCAGAATGCCTTGACAAACTGGAAATAAAAACAAGTGTAAGTGTTTATTCGGTCGAAATACAGTTCCTGAAATTTAATAATTGTAGAACTTACATTTATTATAACGGTATTTCCTGGTAGTCTTCTCCGATGTTAGACTTTTGAATCAGAAGAATGCTTCAAATTCCAAAAAACACCTTTTAAGAAATTCTTCAGGAGTTCCATATTTCCTTGCAACAAATATTTCAGCACCGATTTAGGAATGCTGAAAAGGCTGAAAAAGCAGGTGAAAACAATCAGTTGAAAGGGGGTGCTGTTTCTTCTTATATATAATATACGGTTTCTTGTATGGTAATATACTTTCATGGGATTGAACTTACCAACGCTCATGGATTCCTTATGGTAAATGCTTGCAGAAGGGGTATACCATATGGTATAGCCTGCTTTTAATATCCTTGCCGACCAATCCCACTCCTCATAATAAAGGAAAAATAGTTCTGGAAACCTCCCTGTCTTCTCCACCACTTCTTTTTTCACCAACATGGCACATCCATGGGCACCAGCTGTTGGCCTCGCTGTATTGTGCTGACCTTTATCTTCCTCCATATAGCCGATTGTAGTTGTTCTGGCGGTATAAAGATTCATTGGATAAAATCCAGCGTATTGAATGGTATTAGGGTGAGAATGATAAAGAATTTTCGGGCAAGTGACGCCAATTGCCGGATCTTTCTCAAATGGGGCAATTAGGATATCCAGGATATCAGGAGTTAAAATGGTATCATTATTAACTATGAAATAATATTCTCCTTTAGCCTGATCCATTCCCCAGTTATTCCCTGCCGCAAAGCCAAGATTTTTATCACTCAGTAATAAACGTGTATTGGGGTAACGTTCCGGGAAAATAATTGAAGTTGGATTATCTGAACTGGCCATATCACAGACCAGGATCTCGTAATTGGGGTATAGTAACTTTTTTGAAGACTCAAGGAATTCAACCGTGGTCTGAGACTGATTATAATTAAGAGTTATAATTGATACTAATGGTCTTTGGTCAGCCACGAAAGTAGATTTTGAAATACATATAAATAATCCCGCTTTAGTGCGGGATTATTTTAAAAAACGAAGATAGTAAATATTATGCGTTGGATTTCTGCAAAAGGGCAGAAGGGGTATTTGCCATTATCCAGAGGTCATACATGAAATTATATTTCTCTGCATAATCAATATCGAGTGAAATACGCTCTTCAGTAGACATTTCATCCTGGCCTCTTTTTTTAATCTGCCACAAACCAGTAATACCTGCTGGAGCCAAAAATCTTTTGCCCATTCGTCGGTAGTTAAGGTCGCTGCTTCGTACAAAGGCAGTGGGCGGTTTCCAACCAATGACATATCACCTATGAGTACATTCACCAATTGTGGTAATTCGTCAAGGCTAGAGTTCCTTAAGAACATACCTACTTTGGTTATACGTGGGTCGTTATTGATTTTAAAGAATACAGGGCCTTCGCTTTGATCAGTATTATACTGATTCAGGTGAAGGAAGTCTTTAACTTGTTTATCAGCTCCAGTGAACATTGTGCGGAACTTAAAGAAATTAAAAACTCTGTAACCTCTTCCTGCGCGTGGAGAAATATAGAAAACAGGTCCCTTTGATTCGATCTTGATGGCAATTGCAATCAGGAGGAATAATGGGGTTAATGCTAATAATAACATTGAAGAAATCACGATATCAAATACTCTCTTGGCAATAGACTTTGTACCATATATTTTTGAACCTGAAGTCTCTACTGCCTGATTGTTTTTTGTTCTTAATCCTGTTCTTTTTAATCTTACTTAAAAAGTTGATCTTAGAGAATAAGGCATTGGGATCATAAGATTCCAATGAAAGTATTTCATCTACAAATTCCAGTTTCTTCAAACGAGCCAGGTTTGCAGGAGATGCATTCGCCATATCGATGATGAATGGGATGGTCCTGCAATCCATCAACTTGCTGATAGTATTATACAATTCCTCAATTTCATGGCTGCTGATAGTGGCATCCATGATAAATACACCAGGAACACTATTGTCTTTTTGAGTAAGTCTCTTTAAGATGAATTTGGCATTTTCAGTTGTCTCTGCAGCGTATCCGGTTTCAAATGCCCTGATCAGGTTATCGATGCTGCCAGTCTTATGCCCTATGTAGAAAAAATCGGTCTTTTTCTTTTCACCGGTGGCTGTACCATTAGCGGCTGTAATGGTAAAATGTCGATAGGTCTTCTTTGTTGTTTTTTCTTCGTGTGTCAAAGTTAGTTCCATACAGTAAGGTTTTTAGGTTTAGTAGTCTTCATACGGTCGGTAATCGTTAGCTGGCTTGAACACTCGCTTCAGTGCTCTTATATTGTAGCGTTCTGTTTACTGCTTCCAGAAGCTCAATCGGATTAAATGGCTTGGTGAAAGATTCCGAAATACCTAATTGAAGACATTTCGAAGCCGTTTCATTTTTGGGTAAGGACGATAAAACAATCATTGGAATGTCTTTGTACAGACCACTCGTAGATAATTGTTCTGGAAGTTCCCAGGCTTCCATGTCCGGTAATTGAACATCAGTTATGATAAGGTCGGGTAAGTTTTTCTTAGACAACCAATACATAGCTGAGCTTCCGTCGGGTGCGGTAATAACCTGATAGTCTTTGCCAAGAACGGTTTGTAATAAAAACCGTATGGCTTTACTGTCATCAATTGCGAGTACTTGCTTTTTCATGGGCAGAAAAAAATTTTTTGAAAAAATCGCAATTTTTCAACAGGCATGCGTTTGGACAAACGGCATTACAAAGGAATTTGGAGACTATTAGTGGATTAAAAATTCAGAATACATGAGCTTTCCAACATGGCGAATTGGACGTTTGGTAAGCAACAATCATTTGGTGGTGGCATTCGAAGGATCTGTGGGAATCAGTAGGAGCTAATCAGAGTAATCTTGTAGTCGGTTCAGAGGATGTTGAAAATAGAAGTTGGTCTTCGTGGCGTAAAAATAATAACATTATTCAATAAACCAAACAACAGGTTATTATATTTTTCCTGAGCAAATGTCTGCATTAAAAACCAACTAACAATACCCTTTTTGTGGTATTTATTGTTTTTTTTGCCTCGCCGCCTTTTCCCATAAAACCGACTGCTTATTTTGAAGGAAACGCCTGAAACCCAGGAACACAGCATAGTTCATGAACAGAAAATAGAAGGGCAAATACAGGACTTTTACTTTGATTTCCCGGTTTGCCAGCACCCAACCACTGATTCCCATAATATAGAATATAAGTTGACCTAAAAGCAGTATTTCAAACAATGTTCCGCCATCGATAAGGACGATTCCAATATTGGTCAATAATACTAATAGGAGGGCTATCGGACAAATAGTCCATCTTAAAATACGATGAGAGATAAATTGGAAGGATAAGACCGGGTATTTGAATACATTGAATAGTTCTTTTAATAATAGCATAGCCTGGAAAGCGCCCGCACAGATCCTTATTTTTCTTTTCATTTCCTCTTTTATTGAGGCAGAAGGCCCTTCAGCGGCATATGCATTTGGCTCATATCGCAAAACATAGCCCTTTAGGCAAAGTTTCATGGATTGAACAAAGTCTTCAATGATGGTACCTTCAGGGGCTGTTTCAAAAAGGTCCTTCCTTACTGAAAACAGTTCACCGGCAGCCCCCATAGTACTATATAAATCTGAATCAAGCTTTTTAAGAAAGGATTCGTATTTCCAATACATCCCTTCTCCAACAGCAGCTGCAGTAGAACTACCTTGCTGAACAACTTTTTCTCACCAGCAACACCACCCACTTTGGGGTCACTATAGTGCCTTACTATCATACTGATACATTCCTTGTTCAAAAGAGTGTTCGCATCACAGAAAACTATATAGGGCGATTCTATAAATGGCAGCGCCCTGTTCATAGCAGCAACCTTCCCCTTTCTTTCTGGCTTATGTAACAACTTTATGCGGGGATATCTCTTTATAAGGTCCGGAGTGCTGTCGTTTGACCCGTCTGTGATAAAAACTATTTCCAAAAGCTCCTCAGGATAATCAAGCGCAAGTGTGTTCTCGATCTTTTCAATGATATAATCCTCCTCATTATAAGCCGCTACCACTAAAGCCACTTTTGGTTGAAATTGAATAGCCTCCTTTGTGTTTTTTGAGCTTTTCAGAAGTTTCTTAAGTTTTACCAGAAAATAAAGCAGTATGCCATAACCGAAGTAGCTATAGAAAACAATAAAAAGGGATGCCCAGAAAACAATTTTCAAAAAAAGGACAAAATCGGGTATAAACATATAGGTATAAAGAGGTTAAGGCTGCTTTTTAGTTACTGATACATCAACGCTTAGCGCTAGTAAATATTATATTATGAAGAATTGTAAAATAATCTGACTATCCGTTGAATAACTTATTTCCGCAAATATTTTACTTTTTGGAAAATAGTATTATTTTTGACCGAATTCTGCCATACTCTTCCAACTATCCCTTCGAATTCCTACGTGCAATTACCTCATTATTCTTCGATAAAACCTCGGTTTACCAACCGCCAATAAGCCATTCCCAAAACTCTAAAGCTTGCAATATCCTCATTTAAAACCACAAATGCAGGCTTACGGTAGTTTATATAATTGTTTTATAATCAGCGCTTATTTATGAAGAAAGCATTACTTCTTACCACATTCGCAATTCTTTCAATGTTTACCCTGTTGAAAGCACAAAACGTTTTTAATCCAAACGACAGAGTTCGTCGTTGGGTTAATAACGGTTCTACCTACAGTAACGACAGTACCGCCGCTACTGCAAACCCAAATCCAACGATTTTGGGATTGCAGAAATGGGTGTCTGTAAAAACTTCTGGTATTGACAGTGCCTCATGGGGTAAAGACTATAAACCTTACTTCATAAACGTAAACGGATTCGGTGTTACCTTCCGTTTGAAGTTCCCTTATAGTTATGGCAACCCTGATAGTGCCGGCAAAAAGTATCCTGTGATGCTTTTCTTCCATGGTGCAGGTGAACCAGGTTGTCCTACTAACGGAGGTATTTATAATAACGAGAAACAATTAGTGCACGGAGGACAAACATTCAGGAACAGGGTGGCTACAAACCAGTTCGATGGATTCCTTCTTTATCCTCAAGCGCAGGAAGCAACAACAAGTTGCTGGAGCGATTGGGGTGTTGCACCGTATTCACCATACTATAATGTAATCATCAATTTGTTGGACTCAATGGCCAAATACGCCAGACTCGATGTCGATAAAGTGTTTTTGGATGGTTTGTCTAACGGAGGTAACGCTGTTTGGACTATGACCGCTGTATATCCACAAAGGGTTACAAAAGCAGCGCCATCTTCCTCAGCTGGGGCGGGTCTTAACTATGCAGAATATGTTCATGTTCCGATGTGGTTTGCTACAGGTGGAAAGGATACCAACCCAACTCCTGGTTATGCAGTAACAACCTATAACTCAATTAAGGCTTCAGGTGCTGATATCAGGTACACTTTATATCCGGATTTAGGACATGCCGTATGGACAAACTTGTGGGCCGAACCCGATTTTGTGCCTTATATGAACGATATGCATAAGGCCAATCCACTTGTTTATTTTCAACGATATGATTTTTGTCCCGACTCGGCAATCAATACTAAAATTGGTATAACCCAGGGTTTCTATGCCTATGAATGGCAAAAAGATGGCGTTACCATAGCTACACGCACAAATGGAGTAAATACAATTATTGACGGATCTTCAATCATTACTTATGCAGGTAATGATATTACCGTTAAAAGCTTTGGAACCTACCGAGTACGTTTTAAACGTTCTGCTACTGCCGATTGGAGTCTTTGGTCTCCAAAACCAGCAGTAATCTTTCCAAAAACATTCACAGTAACTCCTCCAATTGCTGTAGTAGGTACAAGATCTAAAGTATTGCCAGGTGAAGACGGATCAAATACAGTTCCTTTATCTATCCCATCAGGTTATTCAGGATACCAATGGGTTCGTGTAATCGATAACGTTGTTGTAAGCACTACAAATACATATAACGCTCCTGTTGGAGATTATAAAGCTAAAATTGTTGAGCAGTTCGGTTGCGGAAGCAGTTTCTCCCCAGTGTTTTCTGTTGTAAGTGTTAATGGTAGTCCAAAGCCAGACGCTGCCAAAAATCTTTCTGCTTTTACAGCTTCAGTTTCTTCCATACAACTGGATTGGAATGAGAATCCGAATGCAGGTCAGAATGAAACCGGTTTTGAAGTATATAGAAGTACTTTCGCAGGTGGTCCTTATCAACTAATAACAATTACAGCTCCAGATGTTGTTTCCTATCTTGACCAATCATTAGCAAGCAATACGAAATATTATTACATTGTAAGGGCTGTTAGTGATTTTGGTGCAGCAGATTCAAGCAATGAAGCTTCAGCATTAACAGGGGAAGATATTGTTGCCCCATCTGCACCATCTGGTTTAACTGTTACCTGTGCCAGCAGGACGAATGTATCACTTCAATGGACAGCCGCTACTGATAACATCGGAGTTGCTGCTTATGATATTTATATAAATGGTTCTAAATCGTATACTACTACTAAAACTTATTTCGCAATAAATGACCTTACCGCTTTGGCTACTTATACCTTCGCGGTTAAAGCCAGAGATGCTGTAGGGAATCAATCGCAGCTAAGTAATCAGGTGGTTGCAAACACTGTAATGCAAGGGGTCTGTTATCAATACTATCTCAATCCGCCAAATCTTGCTGAATTACCAGATTATAATGCCTTATTCCCAATTGCAAGGGGAATAGCTCCTGCTGTAGCCTTTACTGCAGGTGGTGCAGGAGTTGATAATTTCGGTTATCTCTGGGAAGGATATGTAAATATTAAAGTTGCAGGTAACTACCGTTTCCAAACTTGTTCAGACGATGGCAGATTGTATATCTAAATACTCCTTATAATGATAATGCAACTCCAATAGTAAATAATGACGGCTTACATGGTAATCAGTGTGTAAACAGTGCTACTATAAACCTGGCAGTTGGTGTTTATCCAATCGCTGTTACTTTCTTTGAAAACGGTGGTGGAGAAGCAATGGCATTGAATGTTGCTTTTTCAGCAACTGGTACTCCAAGTACATATGCTGCAATGCCAACTGCAAATGCAACCTTTACAGAAACAAATCCTTTTGTTCCAGGGTTCACTGCTCCTTCTGATCCTTCAAGGGTTTCAGCAACTACAACAGGTGCAGATAGGATTAATATTACTTGGGCAGATAATAGTAATAATGAAACAGGGTTTGAAATCGTAAGACTGCCACTAGTGTTTCAGTAAACCTATATCCCAGTTGGTGCTAAACTGTGGTGTTTCATATCTTGATTCAAGCCTTGTTGCTTCAACAACTTATTACTATAAAGTAAGAGCGGTCGGAAGCTATGGTCAATCTGGATTTGCTTCTTCTGAAGTTGACTGGAAGTTTAATAATACTTTCACAGATGCAATGGGAACTGCAAACAGTGTATTGGCTGGTGGCGGCGGTACCGCTAACCCAACCTTCAATGCAGCTGATAAAAAAGAAGGTAGTCATAGCCTTACATTCGATGGTGTAAACGATCAGGTGAATGTAACAAACAGCACCAGTGGTGGCTTCCCAAGTGATGGTGGATACGCAGCACGTTCTGTGTCTGTTTGGATCAAACCAACACTTACTACCGCCAAATACATGATTTTTGATTTTGGTGGAAGCGATAATGGTATTGCATTGCGTACAAATGGAAATGCGTTACAGGCAGGTATTGCCAACGCATCGGTTAGAACTTCGGTATCATTGGCAAGCTTTGCCTCAAATGGTAACTGGATTGCCGGTGGTTGGAACCTTGTTACAGTAGCCTATAACAAAACAACATTCAGTCTGTTCCTCAATAATGTTCAGGTTGCCACAACAACCACATCGTTCTCAAGCATAGCTGCAGTGAGTACTTCTAATTCAGTAATTGGTTATGCAAGTACTACAACAGGTAATGCTTTTAATGATGCACAGAATACCTACGCATTCTATTCAGGTGGAATGGACGAATTAGTGATTCATACCGAATTAACTACTGCTGCCGATGTTGCTACGCAAGTATCACTTACAAGAGGTGTGTCTATGGACACAACTTTAGCGGCTCCAGCTTTGCCAGCGGTACCTTCTACTTTGACAACTACCGTTGTTGCAAAAGATATCATTAAGCTTGACTGGGCTGATAACTCAAACGATGAAACAGGATTCGAAATATGGCGTTCTGTAGGAAATCAAACAAGCTTCCAGACTCTTCAAGACAATTAGTGGTGGTGCAGGTGCTACAAAGACATTCTCTGATTTATGACACATATTCTTGACTTCACCATGAAGTATGCCACTACTTATGCATTGCCAATAAATGCAGTAGATGGTGATGGTGATATCCTTACTTTCTCTTTCGATGATTTGCCTTCTTTTGCAACATTGGAATCTGTAAGTAATGGTAATACCAATGTAGTACTGAGCCCAACTGTTGGTGATCAGGGTGTATATTCTATCACAGCTTATGTTGATGATGGACATAATGGAAGGGATACTACTACATTTACAATGGTTGTGAACGATAATACCGTTCCAACAATGGATACCATTACCGATAAGATCCTTAACGAAGGAGCCACACTGGTTGTTCCTGTAAGAGCAAATGATGCTGAAGGCAATGGCTATATGGTTTGGACTTTCGATAGCAAACCTTCGTTCGCTACATTCGTAGATAGCGGAAATGGCAGAGGAGCAATTGTACTTAAGCCAGGGTATGCTACTTCCGGCCTGTATCAGATGAGTGTTTTTGCTGATGATGGCAATGGTGCATGGACAAGCCGCACATTCAAGATTCTGGTGAATGAAGTAGATCCTAACGACAATATTAGGGTGAATATGAAACAATTCGCAGGTAACGTACCTAACTGGAACGATGTAGACCTGTGGAGCTTGCCTAGTCCTTTCAACAGGCCAGCACTCGTATCTAGTAAGGGTGTTACAACTACAATAGGTCTTAATATTGTGAGTGGATCTTATGGGGCATCTTCTGATGGAGTTCAAACTGGTAATAATTCAGGACTGTTCCCTGACAACATTATGAAGGATGCTATTAACTGGGGTAAATTTGCTACTGGTGCAGCCGATACAGTTAGGATGAGAGTTTACGGATTGGATACAGCCCGTAAGTACAACTTCGTATTCTTCTCTTCAAGCACCGATAATTGCTGTGGAATAAATGCAAATTCTGTAACTACATTCAGAATTGGTAATGATCTTGCACAGGTGAATTATTATCTTAATAGTTCAATGACCGATACAATTTACCAGGTGAAACCAAATGCAGCTGGTGAAGCATTGATAACAATGATAGGTGATGCCAGCAGCAACGCAGGTGGTATGTTGAATGCCCTTATTATTAATGCAGCTTTTGATGATGGTACAGCGCCTGCTAAACCACTTGATCTTGAAGCTTCCTTTATAGAAAATCAGGGTGTTCGCCTTTCATGGATAGACAGGGCTTATAATGAATTCAAATACAGTGTGTATCGTGCTACTTCTAAAAATGGTACATATACATTAGTGAACCCACAAGGTCAGAATAGCGATAGTACAGGATATTCAGACCTTACTGTGGATCAATACACATCATATTTCTACTATGTAGTTGGTGTCAATAACTATGGATTTGGTACTTCAAGTGATACAGTAAACATTAGGACTGGTAATAATAAACCAGTGTTCAGTGGAGTGAGTGATTTTGCTGTAAAAGCTGATAATAGTTTCCAGGAACTGTTCTCAGTAAGTGATGTGGCTGCTGATAATGTAACTGTGTCGATAGATAACAAACCTTCATTTATTGTTCTTGATAGCTTAGGAAATGGCAATTACAGGATTACTGCCACTCCAACAATCGACAACTTAGGTCAGAAATTCCTAGTGTTAACAGCAAGGGATAATAAAGGTGGTGTTACAAAGGCACAGATTATTGTTACTGTTGTTGATAAAGCCCTTACAAGGCAGGTGAGTGTGAATTTTGGTGATAATAACAAAACTGCTCCTGCTCCTTGGAATAACTTCCTTCATTATGGAAATGCAGGTAATATCATCAATAACCTTAGAGATGCTCTTGGTAATACAACTACTATGAGTATGCAAATGGTTGAAGGTTGGTCTGCCCGTTTCAACGAAGGTCATATCACTGGTAATAACTCTGGTGTTGTAACCGATTCAGTATTGCAAAGTGGTATCTATTATGATGGAACTGCTGCAAGAACGATTACAGTTGCCGGATTGGATCCTTCTAAGCGTTACAACTTTGTGATCATAGGAAGTAAGAATGAAGGTTATAATGCTACAATGCGTGTATCTGTAGGTGCAGTAGCTGATACCCTGAACTCGAGGAACAATACCAACATGACCGCGAACATAAATGGTTTAACGCCTCCGGCGAATGGAACTTTGACCATTTCTTTCATAAAGCTTACAGGTTCTAACTACTTGTATCTGAATGGTATCATCATTGAAGAATATGATCCAGTTGGATTTACTATTATGAATCCTATTAACCTGGACGTTAATCCTATTGACAGAACATCAACTCTTCTTACATGGTCTGATAGGTCTAATAATGAAAACACAGCCATTGGAGATGGTTTCCAATTGCAAAGAGCAACTGACTCACTGTTTACTGTAAATGTTACAAACATTAACGTGTGGGCTAATAACTCAACCTACACCAATACAGGTCTCACTGCCAATACCAAATACTGGTATCGCATAAGGGCTAAAACAAGTGGTGGTGTGTTCTCTGCCTGGAGTAATGCAGTGAAAACCATTACCCCTCAGTCGATGATCTATGTGAACTTTAACCAGAATGTACAAAGCGTTGGTTCACCTTGGAATAACCTGGCTGCATTCCCTGATGAGAATGTAGTGTATAGTAACCTTCAAAACCAATCCAATACAAACACTGGATATACTTTGAGTATTACTCGCGGTTGGAATGGAGAAAATAACGCTGGTTTTGTTACAGGTAATAGCACAGGTATGCCAAATAATGTACTGCAATCAGGATATTGGATGGATAACCTTCAGCAATCTCAGATGAAGATTTCAGGTCTGAACCAGACTAAACGCTACAGGATCGGATATATCAGTAGCTCGAACTGGATTGGCGGTGAACTTACATCTACTCTTACTGTAAACGGACGTACAGTTTATATCAACGGCTGGCAAAACAGTAGTAAGATTGTTTATATTGGAAATCTGGTTCCGGATGCAAATGGTGAACTGACACTCGATTTCTCTACAACAGAAACTTCAGCAAATGCCTACAGTAGTGGTATTATCCTTGAAGCTTATGATGATGTGAATGGCGGTGCAGTATTGAACTCAGCAGTTCAGAATCCATTAGTGAAGAATGTTGTTAAAGAAGAGTCAGCGCCTGCTATCATCCTTTCTGAAAATGCGAATATCGGAGCAGTGATTTATCCAAATCCATTCGTGGAAGATATCACTATCGACTTCAAGAATAGCGTATCAGGAAAAGAAGCACAAGTTGACTTATATGATATATCTGGTCGTAAGGTGATGAGTAAATCTTACAGCGGCTTACAGGATGGTGTACAAACACTACGTTTGAGTACTTCAGATTCTAAGTTAGCACCTGGTATTTATATGGTAACTTTAACAATCGACGGAAAACTGTCAGGAGTTAATAAACTGGTGAAAACCAAGAAATAAGAATCAGCCAAAAGGCGTTAATAATACTAAAAATCCGGAAATCCCGTTATGGATTTCCGGATTTTTTGAATTTTAGATCTCAAGAAACCACAAATCGTTAAAAGATGGATCTCCTTTATTTGCTCCATTCCCTACTGAGGAAGAAATGGATTATTATATTTTGTACCCTCATCGGTGGAGTTGCTGGCTTTGTTTTCAACTTATTCCGGGAAAAAGAATATACGTCCCTTCTCGCAGTATTCCACTGGTTTTACCATGGAAAAAAAGATCAAGATCCAGGAAGGGGAGAACGCCGACTTCTTTCAAATTGATACCCGCTTTAACAATATAAATGTGGCCTTTAGTTCCGATAAGGTTACTGGAATGCTTACGTACAAGCTGATGCTTCATGATCTTGAAGACAGAACCCCTTTCCGTACGTTGAAGCCAGAACAGTTAAAGGAAAAGAACATTACCCCTGCAGATCTTGAATTCGCTAAAAAAATATTACGCCAGAAAATAAGTGATCTTGAGTTACTTTCTTCCTATGAACCCAATGAAAAGAAAGTGCTTGAACTTATTAAGCTTTACAAATACGACCCTATGAGTCTGGGGAAAAAGGTTACAATGGATCGTTTGGAAAGAACCGATTTCATCAACATTTTTGCCCACTCAGAAAATCCGCATCTTTCCGCTTTTATGGCGAATACTGCTGGTGACCAGCTAATACGTTTCTTTAATGACATTTATGGCGTGAGGTTAAAATCCTCTTCCGAGAAATTGGATAGTATTACAAAAATCAAAAAATTCATTGTTGATAGCCTTTCTGCGAGATTGCAGGATTTTAAAGTACGAACGGGTCCAACAACCAGTGGTGATAAAGCCACAGCGGCAATGGGCGTTGTTACCGAATTGTATGGTAAATACCAGGAAGAAACAAGGGAGTTAAACCGATTGAAAGCTGAAAAGGAAGCGATTGAAACCCAACTCGCCAATTTAGGAGACAATACCGTAGCTACTACAAACGCCACTGCTGGAAATAACAAGGTCATTTTGCAGTTGAAACAACGCAATGAAGACCTACAGAAAGAATTGCTTGGTAAAACAGACGAGCAAAAGAAAAAAATTCAGGATGAGATTGACAATAACATAACAAAGATGTTGCAATTATCAGCAACAAAATCTCCTTCTAATACTGCTGAAAAAGAAAAAAAGAATACAAGACGCGACGAATTGCTGAACAGGAAGATTGAGCTGGAAAGCCAGATAATAGCAACAACGAACAACGTAGAACAATTCAAAAGGGAAAAAGATAAATATGAAGCTTTGATTAATGTGGGTGGAGGTGATGATGTTATAGTACAGCAAATGGAACGTGACCTTCAGTTGGCAACTAAGGAATATGAAGTAATGAGGCAAAGTTTACAAGGGGCATTGGATAATGATGTTAACCCTGAAAATAACTTTAAGCAGACGAATATAGGTATGCCTGCAGAAAAGCCAAGTCCAGGTAGAACGGTAATCATTGCAGGATTGTCGGGTGGTCTTATGTTCTTCTTCTCAACATTTCTCTTCCTGATTATGGCTTTCTTAGATACTTCCTATAAAACAGCAGATAGATTTAAGTTCCAAACTGGATTGCCGTTATTAGGAACCGTTAAAAAGGCCGATGAGTCTGGTGAAAAAGTGTGGAGTCAATTTCAGGAGAAAGAAGCTGCTACCCCAAAGGATGCCATTTTAATGGAAGGACTTAGGAAGTTGCGATTTGAAATTGAAAATAGTGGAAAGAAATCAATATTGTTTACCAGTGCCCGTGCGGGTGAAGGGAAATCTTTTATAATTGAATCGCTGGCCGCTTCAATAAGTATTACAAAGAAAAAGATCCTGATTATAGATGCTAACTTTTCAAATAACACATTAACCCGTGAATTTGAAGCAAAGCCTGTGTTGGATAAGATTTCGATTGCACCAAACGATGCTCTTACTGAAAAGCTTTCTGTGTAACCAGTATGACACCGTTTGCAGGAACTACCATTATAGGTTGTGCCAGCGGTACAAACACACCAGCTGAAGTACTACCCAAAAATCATATATTCAAACAATTAAGTAAATTAGGGGAGTTGTACGACTTTATTTTGATTGAAGCCGCCTCTCTGAATCACTATCCTGACTCTAAGGAACTCTCTGAGTATGTTGATGGAATAGTACTGGTTGTTGATGCAAGATCATCTGCAGAACCTTCAGATAAAGATTCGTATGAATTTGTAAATGCTTCAGGCGATAAATTCATAGGGTCCGTTTTGAATGCTGTTCAGAAGCATGACATGAAGTACTAAATAGCCCAATGGAATTATACTAAACCTTAATAATCATCCATTGATAAGTGATCTGTTAAATAGTAAGACAATTTTGGCGCGGGACAGATCGCCCTGGGTGGATTATATAAAAGGTATATGTATCATTCTTGTTTGTTTCCGTCATGTATATGAAGGGTTATTGAGTGTAACAACAGTTCCCCCTTCCAGTGAAACACTCGATTACCTGAACCTGTTCTTTTTCAGTTTCAGGATGCCGTTGTTTTTCATTGTGTCTGGACTGTTCCTGGCTCCAAGTTTTAATAAGTTAGGCTTTAACGGATATTTTAAGCAAAGGGTTCAAACCATTTTTTATCCTTTTGTTGTTTGGGGGGTTCTTCACATTTCCCTTCAATTGTTATTTAAGGATTATGTGAATGCCAACAGGGAGCCCTACGATTATCTTCGGTTGTTTTTCAGGCCCCGTGCTATTGAACAGTTCTGGTATTTAAATGCATTGTTTTTGTAGGAGTACTTTATGCAGTATTTAAACGGTATGCACGGTTTAATATAGTTCACCAATTAGTACTTGGGTTAGTACTGTATACTGTTGCAGCTTTGTTTAATAGATATAAAATTGAAGGTGGATTTTTATACGATGTATTCTTCTTTTACCTGTTTTTCGCTATTGGAGATTTGTTATCATCATTCGTACTAGATAAGGAAAATGTAAAGTTGTTTTCATCTTATAAGCTTCTGTTTATCATTCTTCCTTTCTTTCTGGTGCTACAGCATTATTTCACAAGCATAAGTTTTGATAAAGGGGATGATTATTATGTTCAAAGATTCATGCCATTCCTCTTTATTTTAGCGGCCCTTATTGGTGGAGCATTTATTGTTTCAATAGCATTCATTCTCCAAAAGAAAAATTGGCTCCGATTTTTAAGGGTGGTTGGATACCATTCTTTGTATATATATGTGGCCAATCTGATGGTTACTTCCGCAACCAGAGTGGTGTTATACAGAGTGCTTCATGTCGAGAATATATACATTTTGCTTTTTGTCGGAATTGTTTCTGGCGTTTTGATACCCATGCTGATGTATGGAATTGCACAAAAGGCAGGAGCCTGGTGGCTTTATACACTTAAAAAGCCTGTCGCTACCACCTCAGCAAAGGTTGCGGTTAAACAAAGTGAAACCTTTGAAAAATCCGTTCCCAAAGCTGTAGTAAGAAATATAAAACATTGAAATTAGAATGAAAAGAGTACTACCAAAAAAGGAAGAAGACTTGAAGTTATATGAGAACCTGAGCATTCTCTTCTCTTTGGTATTTGTTATAGCCATGTTTGTAAAATTCATGTTTTTTTAGTGAAACCTTTATTGCTAAACATATTGCAATCGGCTCTACCTTCTATGGGTAAAGGCATTTCCGGGACGAGGAAGACCGTTTATGGTATACTCGGATTGGTACTGTTGTTGATTATTTCCATATTTATATCTTATGTAACTGTTCTTGTAGATGTAAAGATCGGTGTAGGTATTGTTGTGGCTTTATTCGGGATATTTGTTTTATTCGTCTGCCTTACTTATCCAATAGTTGGTTATTATTCTGTCATTTTCATTTCGCTCTTCCTGGCAATGCCAGATAGGCTAATAGCTAATAACTCTTTTATGTTTACCGGATTGATTCCGGAATTTCTGACCTATGTTGTTTTGTTGGGTGTTTTAACAAAGAAGAAGTATCAGCTCGAATTGAAGAAGGGTTTCTGGAACCAGTCAATAACTTTTTGGATCATTGTATTGATGGGGTACTATATATTGGAGTTATTCAATCCTAACATGTTTGGCAAATTAGGATGGTTTAATTTTTTCAGGAAGCAAGGAAGCTTTTTTGCTTTTTTTTACATGACTTATGCCCTAATAGATTCGAGGAAAGCACTGAATTTCTTTGTGAATTTTTGGATAGGGGTTAGCTTCCTTGAAGCTATATACGCATGTAAACAACAATGGTTTGGTCTTTTTAATTTCGAGTACCGGTGGCTTTATGCAAGCAAAATAAGAATGGACCTTTATATCAATTGGGGGTATGTAAGGAAGTTTGGCTTGCAGTCGGACCCTGACGCAGCAGGTATGTTATATGCTGCCTGTACCATGTTTGCTCTGGTACTTGCCTTGCGGTGTCAATCAAGGATACGCCGATATTTCCTATACCTGGTGGCCATTCTTAATTTGCTGGCCTCATCCTATACCGGAACCCGTACCTCAACCATGATGGTGGCAGCGGGAATCCTGTTTTATGTTGTTCTCACTCTATATGAGAAAAGGACTAAGATATTGATGGTGACATCTATTCTTACTTTCGTCTTTATCATGTTCGTTCCTATTTATAGCAATCCGGTTATAAACAGGGTTAGGTCTACTTTCAATCCGGGCAAAGACCCATCCAATATAGTACGGGAAATGAGTCGTAATTTTGCACGATCCTATATACGCAGCCATCCTATTGGAGGCGGAATCTTTACTTGTGGCGACCTCGGAATAATGTACAATCCAGGGCACTTCCTAAATCAGGTTATGCCGGATAGTGGCTATTTCCAGGTACTGATGGAGCAGGGTTTTATAGGATTGATAATGTTGCTGGCATTTTATTTTGTGGTGTTACGCACAGGGATACGTTATTTTTACCGAACAAAGGATCCTGAGCTGAAAAGCATTCTAGCCGCTACCCTTGCTTACCTGTTTTCCATTATGGCAGGCCAGTTTTCACAAATGGCGTTTTATTTTTATCCAAGTGTCCTGTTTATCTATGCCGCCCTTGCATTTATGCTTAAGATGAAGTATTTTGGTGCGGAAGAAGATGAGAATAAAGGAGTTACCTTACAAAAAGAAACAAAGTGAATAGACAATTTATCTTTCTGCTACTCGTAGTGGTTTTCGCTAACCAAACTGTTGCTTTCGCTCAACCCGGAGGTAAAACAGGTTCAACTTATCTTTCTGCCAGAGATACTTCTGTGATTCTCGATATCAGAGAGAAGCTGGTTCAACTGGCACTTCAAAATCCCGGTTTTGAAATTGCTGACCGTAAAATAAATGTCGCTGAATTTCAATTGAAAAAGGCAAAAGGAGATTGGTTGGCCGCCATTAATGCCAATATAAATCTGAATGAGATTACAATCAATCCCAGTGCTAATAACCAATTGTTCTTCCCTTTATGGAACGTAGGTGTTTCAGTTCCGCTGAACTATTTTAGTCAAAATAGATACCTCAATAAGATTGCTAAGGAAAATGTTTACATAGCAAATGCAGAGAAGAATGAAAAGTATAGGATGATCCGCACGAAAATTCTTACGAGGTATGAAGACTACCTGATGTACAAAGAAATGCTTGAACTCCAGAATAGGGCTACTCAGGATGCCTATCTTACATACAGGCAAAAAGAGACTGACTTCAAAGACGATACTATAACATTTGATGAGTATAACAAGGCTTTTGCCGTTTATAAGGAACAACAGGATAAAAGATTGAAATCGCAACGCGATTTCAATGTTTCAAAACTGGATATAGAAGAAATGATTGGTATTAGCATGGATGAGTTATTACAGCAATATCAAAAATAAGCCATCTTGTATCCAGGGAACTGTTGCAATAGACTATAATCATATTAGAAGAAACAGCCGTTTCTTCTTTATTTTTACTGACTTACATTTTTGTGCGACGGATTAATTGTGTATGGATTTCGCTTCCCATTTTTCAGACAAAATAATCTGGCTTTATCTGATTGAAGACATTGCTAACTGCATTTAGTATATTAAAGAGGATTCAGTATGATAAAAAAAATAAAACTATATAAAGAGCCGCTGGCTGTATTTGCGGTCTTTTTTATATTTTTTCTATTTCTTCTTGCCCAAAACTTTTCCGGGCCGCACGACTCCATTGAATACCTGAATGGTATTTTAGGCAATTCTCCACTAGCAAACCAGCATCATCTATTATACCATTACGCAGCCTATTGTTGGTATCATCTATGGCATTGGATATTTCCTTCAATAAGGACCTATTATATTGTTGAGGCTTTCTCTGCATTTTGGGGAAGTGCAGGACTTGCTGTGATATATCTTTTTTTCAGGAACCGTTTTGGTTTTTCAGGATTGCGAGCAGTTCTTTCTGTAATGGTTGTTGCTTTTACTTATGGTTTTTGGTTCTATAGTATAAACATAGAAGTATATACACCACCGTTATTTTTCATATTCTCCTGTCTTTACCTGTTAAGTCAAAAGTCTATTTCAGGAAAGGATTGGTACCTGATTTTCATATTCCATGCTCTTGCTATCTTATTCCATCAAATCAATATTCTTTTTCTTCCGGTTATCGTTTTCAGGCTATGGCAAATGAGGAAACAAACGCCATGGTTTGCCTGGATGTTCAGATATGCTGTTATAGGGGTATTGTTAGTTGGTACTACATATTTTATTGCGGGATGGTTTGTTGAAAAACAGAATACATCAGAGAAATGGATTACCTGGTTTCTCGGATATGCAAAACAAGGTGGTTATTGGGAGCCGCTTTCTGCGAAAACACCCGTTAATGCAGCAGTAGGTTTTGGGCATGCCTTTTTTGGAGGACACTTTGTATTTCAGCTGGAACCAGTAAAAAAGATTTTATCCAGCTCGCTGTCGAGTCACTCATTGGGAGATGAGATATTTGTTAGTCGGCATATATCCAGCAAGTTGGCATTGGTGCTCACGGCCCTATGTATTTTGCAAGTTCTATTAATGGCGGTATTGCTTATTCGCTTTTTGTTCTCATTTAAAAAGGCAAGAGCAGCCTATCCAGAAGCTTTATCCGTAATCATAATCACATTTCTGATCTACTCTGGATTTTTCCTTTTCTGGGTCCCTGAAATACTCGAATTCTGGATCATGCAGACTGTTCTCTTTTTGGCTGGTGGTCCTTGGCACTTATAACGCTAATATCTTTGGTAAAATAAAACCATTGCCGGTTACAGTACTTGCGGCATTCCTTTTATTTATGGTCAACTATTTCGGTACCATAAAATGGATGCAGGATTTTAATAATGACCTATACTATAAGAAAGTGAGCACAATAAAACAAAACTCCCAACAAGGTGATTTTGTATTATTGCAGGATAAGTGGATCATGGGCGGCTTCCTCCAATATTTTACTGATTTGGAAATCGACGGGGTGCCATCGGGCGATTCAAGTCGCATACCTATGGACACAAAGATCAAAGAAAAGCTGGATGCCCATAAAAGAGTTTTATTGCTAACAGAAACCGGAGTAACACAGGCAATTTCTCGTGATAGCAGATATATGGATTCTCTCAGAGTATTGTACAATGGCAGAATTAGGATGTTGAATAAGGAACAGCCGGCCATATGGGTGATTGAATAATGAATGAGAATTTTTTGTAAATCTTTATCTTTTTTTACTTGTATAGTTCTGGTAATTGTTGAATTTTGTCTTTTAAAACACGGTTATGAAAAAATCCATTATCGCAGCCTTGCTTTTAGTTTCTGCCTTTTCAGGAATGGCTCAGGAAGACTCTGAGAAAGAGGATTCAAAAAGGAGAACCTTTTTTCAGGAGGTAGCGTTTCCCTTTCTTTTTTCAATAATGCATTTCTTATTGGAGGTAGCCCGGTATTCGGTTATAGGTTAGGCCGTTTCGCAGATGCAGGAGTTGTTGCAAATTTTACATATTCCTCACAACGCGATTATACTGTATTCGACGACCGCTTAAGACAGACTCAATATGGAGGCGGAGCCTTTGCAAGATTATATCCACTAAATTTTCTCTTTGGCCAATTACAATGGGAATATAACTTCACACATGTAAAATATCAACCTGCAAATAATTCGGGATTCCCTTCATTCTCCGATAATATTTCAGGCCATAGCTTGTTGGTAGGTGGTGGCTATGCATCTGGCAGAGCCCCTCAGGGGAATAGCCCTTTCTTTTATATGTCTGTTTTGTGGGATGTGTCAGATAATAAGACTTCCCCATACAAAGATGCCTATGGAAGAAGCATACCTATTATCAGAGCCGGCTTCAATATCCCGCTATTTCAAGGCGGTGGAAGAGGGTTTTAATTTTTGTCAGCTTATTTTGTTGAAAAGCTCGACTGGGGTTTGACAAACAATGATTCTTTCATCGAGACGGTCATATAATAGCCCTTCTTTTTCCAGCATATAAAGATGAAGTATAAGGTGGTTGTAAAAACCACCAGAGTTAAGAAGGTATATTTTCTTGTTATGTATTTTCAATTGATTCCAGGTAAGCATTTCAAAAAGTTCATCCAGTGTTCCAAACCCACCGGGTAATACAATAGCCGCATCACATAAATCATACATCATCTTTTTACGGGTATGCATATCGGGTACAACTATCAGTTCAGTCAATTCCTGATGATGATGCTCCCACTCAATTAATAATTTCGGGATGACTCCAATTATTGTTCCATGGTTCTCCAGTGCAGCATTTGCCAAAGCGCCCATCAGGCCTTTATTGCCGCCACCATATATCAACTTTAAATTTAATAAGGCCACTAATTTGCCTAGTTCAGCCGCATGTTTTAGATAAATGGGCTGTTGGCCATCTTTGGACGCACAGAATACTGCTACAGATTCGATCTTCATTGGTAAGCGTTATTGAGAAACAGAAGCTAAATTTCCTTACTTTCAAACCCTGAACGAAATTAGTAAATAAAAAGCAGCCTATGTCGCCAACCCTGTTATTTGGCTTTGTTATCGGTTATTTCCTCTTATTATTAGGGGTAGCCTGGTTGACTTCCCGTAATTCAAACAACGAATCTTTCTTTATTGGCAATAAAAGCTCCAATTGGATGCTTGTAGCTTTTGGTATGATAGGTACCTCATTGAGCGGGGTCACTTTTGTAAGCGTTCCAGGAGGTGTTGGAACAGGTAATTTTTATTATTTCCAGATTGTTCTGGGATATCTATTGGGATATGCTGTCATAGCTTTTGTACTTATTCCGCTCTATTATAAAATGAACCTTACAAGTATCTACACTTATCTTGAAAAAAGATTAGGAGTGGAAGCTCATAAAGCAGGTGCATTTTTCTTTATCCTATCAAGAACAGTAGGAGCCACAGCGCGATTATATCTTGTAATCAATATCCTGCAACTATTTATTCTTGATAAATTGGGTGTACCCTTTATTGTAACCACAGCAGTCATCTTATTGATGATTCTTCTATATACATTTGAAGGTGGTGTGAAAACGATTATCTATACAGATACTTTACAGACTACCGGAATGCTGGTAGGATTGGTAGCCTGCATTTTTGTTATAACAAAAGCATTGGGGACTGATTTCTCTGGCATTTATAACATGATGTTGGATAAAGGCTATACTAAAATCATCAATACCGATATCAAGTCTGCCTCTTTTCTGGGTAAGCATTTATTGGGAGGCATGTTCATAGCCATAGCTATGACCGGGTTGGATCAGGAGATGATGCAGAAAAACATTAGTGTCAAGACGCTAAAAGACTCGCAAAAGAATATCATGTCTTTTTCCGCAGTACTGGTTGTAGTGAACCTGCTTTTCCTCTTCCTGGGAGGCATCTTGTATGTATATGCTGCTTCAAAAGGAATTTCTACCGCCCCCGACGATCTGTTTCCAACTATTGCCCTGAGCGATGCTTTCAGTGGTTCTATAGGAGTCATTTTTATTATCGCCC
Source organism: Chitinophagaceae bacterium (assembly GCA_016721085.1). Taxonomy (GTDB): domain Bacteria; phylum Bacteroidota; class Bacteroidia; order Chitinophagales; family Chitinophagaceae; genus Endoryza. The sequence continues at coordinate 95,565 of JADKJI010000001.1, forward strand.
TTATTTCTGCTCTTTTCCCAAGTGTTGATGGAGCCATAACCTCTCTGACTTCCTGTTTTTGTATCGATATACTTGGTATTAAAAATAGCCAGGCTACTGAAAAGGAAAAGAAGCGAACCCGGCTCAAAGTCCATTTCACTTTTGCCCTGATATTCTTTGTGATGGTGCTGATCTTTAAGGCTGTAAACGACAAGCTGATCATTGATTTCATCCTGAAGTTTGCCGGTGTCACCTATGGTCCGTTGCTGGGTATGTTTGCCTTCGGAATACTGACCAAACGCCAGCTTTCCGTAAAATGGCTTTGGTGGGTTTGTATTATAGCCCCTTTATTAGCCCTCGGCATGGATATGCTTAGCAGCCCTGATTGGTACGAGAAAAAGCTTCATATAGAATTAGGCCTTCAATCCATTTCTGAGAGCCTTTTTGGCGGTTATAAAATAGGAAATGAACTGATCCTGATTAACGGAATCCTGACCTTCCTGGGCTTGTTAATTATCTCCAAAAAACCTGTTAATCAATAAACTAAAACGAATTTTTTTTCGTTCTCAAATAGAATATGCCATCCTTCACCGGACAATTTCCCGGCAGGGTGGCATTTACTGTCTAAATCCTAATTAATTTTCATCAGTTATGAACGACTCTATAAAGTTGAGTAAGCAAAGAAGATGGTCGGAGTCTAAAGCACATTCCAGCTGGCAGATTTTTAAAATCATGGCCGAATTTGTCGACGGTTTTGAAGCCCTGGCAAAAATAGGTCCCTGTATATCCATTTTCGGTTCCGCCCGAACACAACCCGGACATGTATATTATGAACTGGCTGCAGATATTGCCAAGCGCCTGTCTGAAGAAGGCTTCGGTATCATTTCAGGAGGTGGCCCCGGTATTATGGAAGCCGCCAATAAAGGCGCCCAGTTGGGGGGTGGTAAGTCGGTAGGATTAAACATTGAGTTACCATTTGAGCAGCATTCCAACCCATTTATTGACAGGGATGCAAGTCTGAATTTTGATTATTTCTTCGTGAGGAAAACGCTCTTTACCAAATATTCGCAGGGGTTTGTAATGATGCCCGGAGGGTTTGGAACTATGGATGAGTTTTTTGAAGTAGCTACCCTTATTCAAACCGGAAAGATGTTGCAAGTGCCTTTGATATTGGTGAGTAGTGAATATTGGGGAGGACTTATGTCATGGATGAAGGAAACCATGCTTCAATCATCCAATAACATTACAGCCACTGACTTGGATCTTTTGAAAATTGCTGATACGCCGGAAGAAGTGGTAGACCATGTGTTGAGTTTCTATACAAAACATCCATTGCGGCCTAATTTCTAATTGGTTAACGATTACCCAATGCTCACCGGTAGCACGGTTTGTGGGTATTTTGGTACTATCTTTGCAAAAACGACGCCTTGGAGTTAATAAATCAGCAAGTATTGGCTTATGCCGATAAATATTCTTCCCATCAGGAAGCCCTTTTGGAAGAACTGCTGGAAGCGACCATAGCCAATCACCCAAAGGCGCATATGATCAGTGGAAGGGTGCAAGGGCTTTTTCTGGAAATGATCAGTCAGCTGACAAAGCCAGAACGAATTTTGGAAATCGGCACTTTTACCGGATATAGTGCATTATGTATGGCTAAGGGGTTGACAGAAAAGGGAAGGATTCATACTATAGAACTGAGGGAAGAAGATGCCAGAACAGCACAAAGTTATTTCAACAGGTCTGCCTATAAAGACAAAATTATATTACATCAGGGAAATGCTTTGGAAATCATTCCGGGCCTTAATGAGAAATGGGATTTGGTTTTCATTGATGCAGACAAGACCAGTTATTTGGAATATTATAAGATGATAATGCCGGGACTTAGATCAGGTGCTGTGATTCTGGCCGATAATGTGTTGTTTCATGGAGAAGTGCTGAATGAACCTGTTTCAGGCAAAAATGCCAAAGCAATCCAGGCTTTCAATGATTATATTAAAAAAGATGATACTGCAGAACATGTGTTGCTGACTGTTAGAGACGGTATCATGATGATAAGAAAAAAATGAATAGGATGAAGAGGAATATTTGTTTATGGATGTTTGTACTGCTCTTTTCAGGGGTAGTAGCGGCACAAAAGCCTGAAATAGTTCAGGATTATATAAACACGTATAAGCAATTGGCTATTCAGGAAATGATTCGTACTGGAGTGCCTGCATCTATAACCCTCGCGCAAGGAATTCATGAAACCGAAGCCGGACAAAGTGATTTGGTGTTGAAATCGAACAATCATTTTGGCATCAAGTGTAAAACAGGATGGCAAGGCGAGAAAGTATATCACGATGATGATGCCCGTGGAGAATGTTTCAGGAGTTATAGTAAGCCTGAAGAATCTTATTCCGATCATTCAGATTTCCTTAAGAACGGCAGCCGCTATGCGTTCTTATTCCAATTAGATCCTACTGACTACAGAAGTTGGGCCTATGGTTTGAAAAAGGCGGGCTATGCCACCAATATAAAATACTCGGATATTCTCATAAGGTTAATTGAAACTTATAACCTTCAGCAGTATACGCTCATTGCTATGGGTAAACTGGCGCCTTCTGATGAAGTTTGGGTTGGAACAAAACCTTCTACATCACCATCTGCCACGCCTGCTTCAACCCCGGTTTTAGAAACATCAGTGAAGGTGGTGGAAGAAACTGTTGCTCCGGTAGTTAGTTACCCTTCAGGTGAATTCAGGATCAATGAAACAAGAGTGATATATTCCAGAGCTGGAACGTCTCTTCTGTCGATAGCTCAGCAATACGATATTCCACTATCACGTCTGCTTGATTTTAACGAGTTGGAAGAGGAGGAAGTGCTTGTACAGGATCAACTTATTTATTTGCAACGTAAAAGGAAAAAAGGCAACAGTGAATTTCATATAGTGCAGAAAGGAGAAACGATGTATTCCATTTCTCAGGCCGAGGGAATAAGACTCGAAACTGTTCTGGAGTATAATAAGCTTGAGAAAGCACAGCAACCCGCTGCAGGCGAAAGAATATATCTTCAACAGGTGGCGGATGCCGCTCCGCAACTTCAGGCAGTAACTGTTCCTAAAATTTCGAATATACCGGTTGAGCAAACTACATCGTCGAATGAAATGGAAATGGTGGTACACAAAGTGGCTTCAAAAGAAACGCTTTTCAGTATCGCAAAAAAATACAACACCACTACAGAAAAAATAAAGGAGTGGAATAAACTGGAATCAGCAGCTCTTAGAAAAGGCCAGGAGTTGACAATATTTAAATAATAATTTATGTCGATAATACGGGTACACGATAAAGAATTTGAACCTTATCTTACTGCAGAGGAGATCAACGCCCGTATTCGAATTATTGCAGCTCAGATAAATGCTGATTATGCTGGCAAAAAGCCACTCTTTATCGCCATTTTGAATGGAGCTTTCATGTTTGCTTCTGATCTGTTTAAAGAGATAACCATTGATGCAGAAATTTGCTTTATCAAACTGGCATCATATAAGGGAACAAAATCTTCAGGTCATGTTATCACTGCCATCGGTCTTGATATGGATATCATAGGACGTGAAGTGATTATTGTTGAAGATATAGTTGATACTGGAAAGACCCTGAATGAGTTTTTGCCTCAGTTACAACATCAGCAACCAGCTTCCATGAGTATCGCAGCTTTGCTGCATAAGCCTGAAGCTACAGTATATCCGTTGAAGATTGATTATCTGGGATTCACTATCCCAAATAAGTTTGTTGTGGGGTATGGATTAGACTACGACGGCCTGGGTAGAAATATCCGTGAGCTGTATAGATTATGTGAGCAAGGAAACTGAGGTTGATATTTGTTGTTCAATAAAAGTCCTAATATAACTATCCGATTGAAAGCCCCGCTTTTCATACTTGCCATATTATTGCTGGCCAACTCTCTGGCGGCCCAGTATTATTTACGCGGTGAAGTAAGGGATGAGAAACAGAACCCTTTACCAAATGCGCGTATTCTGCTTCATTCCACTGGTTACTTATATCGTTCCGGAAATAGTGGCGCTTTCGGCATAATGATTACAAAAGAAAGCGACAGTGTTACCATAAGCCTCGATGGCTATCAAACACTATGTGCAAAAGTTTCTGCAGCCTCCTATCAGCAACTGATGCTAAAAATGCTTTTCCCTGCTGCTAATATCAGTAAGAGCCGGCTGGTTTCGTTTACTCGTGACCTTAAGCCTCAGGATAGGTCTAACTGGACAGTAGGCGGTGAAACTTATAGCTCATTATTAGAAAATGAATTTATTACAGCAAAGAAATTTCCCGTAACAGGCTTTGCAATGCACACAGATAAAGCCTCATATAGTAATATCAGGAGGTTTCTCAATATGAATACAATGGTGCCGCCCGATGCGGTACGTACTGAAGAAGTACTGAACTATTTCAGCTACAAATATACCGAGCCGCCAAAAGATAGTGTGTTCGGCTTCCATACTGTTGTTTCAGATTGTCCATGGAATCCCGAAAATAAATTACTCTTCCTTCAGATGAATGCGAAGAAGATTGATCCATGGAAAGTACCCCCTAGTAATCTGGTATTCCTGATTGACATTTCAGGGTCAATGGATATGCCTAATCGCTTGCCGCTTCTGAAAGCCGGATTTAAACTGATGGTAGAGAACCTTCGTGAAAAAGATACTATTTCCATTGTTGTTTATGGAAGTTCTATCTCTGTTTGGCTGCCACCCACTTCAGGTATTGAAAAAGATAAGATTAGAAAATCAATTGAAGACCTCACACCCGGAGGCCCAACACCTGGAGAATCAGGAATCCGTATGGCATATCGTTTGGCAAGAAGCCAGTTTATTAAAGGGGGTAATAACAGAGTGATATTAGCTACAGATGGAGATTTTAATGTAGGACAATCAACCGAGGAGGAATTAGATAAGTTAGTAACTCAGCATCAGCAATACGGCATTTATCTGACTTGCCTTGGGGTGGGTATGGGTAACTATAAAGATTCCAAACTGGAAGTTCTTGCAAAAAAAGGTAACGGAAATTTCGCCTATCTGGATAATGAATTTGAAGCAGAGAAGGTTTTAGTAAAAGAGTTGACACAAACACTTTATAGCGTGGCTGATGATGCCTTCCTTGATATTGATTTTAATCCCGACTTTGTTAGGGAATACCGATTGATCGGATATGATAATAAGATGAAAGCTTTAGCTGATAGCTTAAGTGAAGTAGATGGGGGAGAAGTTGGTTCAGGACATTCAGTGATGGCCATATTTGAAATAAAACCCACTATTGAATTAAAAGAATATCAGGCTTTGGAAAAGGAAAGTCTGGCCAGAATAAGAGTGAATTATAAAAACCCGGGTGATTCCTTAAATCATATAACAGGATATAATTGCCCATTACAATATCGTGAGTTCAATGATATTGATCCCTCATATCGTTTTGCTACAGCGCTTACTATGTTTGGATCCCTGCTTAAGGATTCGAAATATTCCAGAAGATATAACTGGTCTGATATCAGGGAAATAGCGGAGCATGCCCAAAATCCTTCTGATGGACTTCAAAAAGAGTTTCTTGAAATTATCGAGAAAGCTAAAAAAATCTATACTCACTCTCGTAAAAGGAGAAGGTCAGAAGAGTGATTTAATAAGAACGTATTCAGTAATCAGGAAAACATTTCCCTGACTTTATCGAAGAAACTCTTATCAGATTTTTCTGGTTTGGGCTGAAAGTTTTGTGCATGAGCTAATTTTTCCAGCATAGCTTTCTCTTCCGATGTAACCTGTTGAGGTGTCCAAACATTCACGTAAATAAGCTGGTCTCCTTTTTCATATGAATTGACTGCTGGGAATCCTTTTCCTTTGAGTCGGAATATCTTTCCGCTTTGTGTTCCTGCCGGTATCTTGATTTTTGCACGCCCATCAATAGTAGGCACTTCAGCTTGTATTCCAAATACAGCGTCAGGGAAAGAGAGATGAAGTTCGTAAGCAACATTCAATCCATCGCGATGAAGTTCCTTATGTTGCTCTTCTTCAATTAAGATGATAAGATCTCCATTCATGCCACCTCTTTCACCTGCATTTCCTTTTCCCCCTACACTTAATTGCATTCCTTCCTGTACACCTGCAGGGATATCGATAGAAACAGTCTCTTCACCATATACACGCCCATCACCTTTGCAGGCAGTACATTTTGCTGTTACTACTGAGCCTTCGCCATTACAGGTTGGACAGGTAGTAACTGTTTGCATTTGACCCAGGAAAGTATTGGTAACTCTGCGAACCTGACCAGTTCCACCACAAGTGCCGCAAGTTTGCACACTGCCTTTATCTTTTGCACCACTTCCGCTACAGGTTGTGCAGCTTACGTATTTTTTTACTTTTATCTGTTTGCTAACGCCTTTGGCTATCTCTTCGTAATTGAGTTTTAATTTAACACGGAGATTGCTTCCTTTTACACCACGACTTCTCTGAGAACTTCTGGAACGTCCACCACCTTGTCCGCCGAAAAAGCTTCCGAATATATCATCTCCAAAAATATCCCCGAACTGGCTGAATATATCTTCCATGTTCGAAGCACCACCTCCCTGACCTGCACGTCCATTTACACCTGCATGTCCAAAACGATCATACTGTGCTCTCTTATCAGCATCACTCAGCACTTCATACGCTTCTGCTGCTTCCTTGAATTTCTCCTCCGCAGCTTTATCACCAGGGTTTCTATCCGGATGAAATTGCATAGCTACTTTACGGTAAGATTTTTTTATCTCATCTGCAGTAGCACCTTTTGAAACGCCAAGTATCTCGTAGTAATCTCGTTTAGCCATGAAGGGAAATTTGAAAATGTGGAAATGTGAAAATGTGAAAATGAGGTCAACTAATCAAAAGCATTTTCATATTCAATGTGTTTGTTAATTCAATTATTAAAACTATAGTTGAAAATTAGTTAGGATAAGTGAAATAATTAATTAATTATTGGAATTTCAAATTTGAAGATTCTGCCAACCATGAAGCATTTTCACATTTTCAAATTTTCAAATTCCCCAATTACTTCCCCACCACCACTTTCGCAAACCTAATTATCTTATCATTCAGATAATAACCTTTTTCAACCTCATCCACCACTTTACCAACTAGTGATTCGTTAGGTGCTGGAATTTCAGTTATGGCTTCATGAAGGTCTGCATTGAACTCTTGTCCGGTGGCGTTCATGCTCTTAACCCCTTTTGCCTGGAGGGTGTTCCGTAGTTTCAGGAAAACCAACTGAATACCTTGTTTCAGGCGTTCTGGGTCTGAGTCTTGCTGCAATTGTTTTTCAGCCCTGTCGCAATCGTCAAGAACCTCGAGAAGAGAAATAATTACATCTTTTCCAGCTGTTTGTATCAATTCAAGGCGCTCTTTGGCGGTACGTTTCCTGAAATTGTCAAAATCAGCCACTAGTCTAAGGTATTTGTCCTTCAGGGCTGCCACTTCTTCCTGTAATTTTTCCACTTCGGTATCTTCCGAAACCGGATCGTTCAGATGAGTGGTTCCCCCCATATTTTCGTCCGTATTGATGTCCATAGCTGACTCTGGAGTCCCATTTGTCGATTTATTTTCGTTGTTACTGCTCATTTTGACGTGATTTTGCTTAAAAAGCGGAAAAATTGACCGCAAAGGTACGATTGACAATTAGTTTGCCAATAGCGAAATACAGGACAAATTGACTTAAAACTTGTTTCGGAATTTTGGCTTTGTTTGGTCTGCTGGTGCTATAAAAGGTAAGTAATAGCGGTTGACTTGAATTTTTGAATTCAATTTAAAGGGAGTGATTTTTTGTTGATAGGGGATTGAAAATGATGCACGAAGAAGGAATCGATAATACTTTTTTGACTAATCGTATGCTTATATTATCAGAACAAAAAATGCTTAGGGAAAATGAGAAAAAAAATTGTTTTTTTAGATGCGCAAATGAAAAATCAAGCAGCGTTTTGATTCTTATTAATCTCTACTGCTGAGTGCGAGGGTTGCGAATGTGTAATTGATACACAATTAGCTGTTAGTTTTTTGATTATGAGAGATTGATTGTAATGTAGCAGCAGCAAGGCCTCCAGCGATTTTGATTAAGTACGATTGCCAGAATGATTTTTTCGAGCTTCATTTTTTTTTGATTGATTACGGAAAAAAATTTGATTCTCGTTTTAAAATATCGTTAAATTTATACGCCATATTTTTTTAGTCACACAACCTTAATCAAAATTCAATCATTATGCCCTCAAAGCTAACTGCCGTCAGGTTGTGGTTAATAGCATGTCTGCTATTGTTTACCACAGTTTCTTTCGCTCAACAGAAAACAATTACCGGTAAGGTAATTAGTGACAAAGACAAGCAGCCCATCTTCGGTGCTACTGTTGCAGTAAAAGGAAGTAACGTTGCTACACAAACCACCGCTGATGGTTCTTTCTCTATTTCAGCACCCAGTGCCAATGCAGTACTGGTAGTAACATTCGTAGGATTTGAAACCGTTGAAGTATCTGCCGCAGGGAAAAATGTGGTAGACATTTCATTGAAAGAAAAGACCACTACATTAACAGACGTAGTGGTTACTGGTTATTCTTCTCAAGCCAAGAAGGATATCACCGGTTCCGTTTCAGTTGTTAAGACAGAAGATCTGAAATCAATTCCTTCTCCAAATGCTGAAGGTCAGTTACAAGGTCGCGCTTCAGGTGTTACCGTAACTACCAACAACCGTCCTGGTGATGGTGCATCTGTGAGAATCCGTGGTTTCGCTTCTTTCGATGGTAACGAACCTCTTTATGTTATTGATGGAGTTCCTGGTAGTCTTACTGCCATCAACCCTAACGACATCGAGTCTATGCAGGTTTTGAAAGATGCGGCTTCTGCTTCTGTGTATGGTTCACGTGCCTCTAACGGTGTAATCATTGTTACCACTAAAAAAGGTAAGCAAGGAAGTGCAAAAGTTTCTTACAATATGTATTATGGTTCTGCGCAGCCTGGCAAAGGATTTACAAATCTGTTGAACCCAACAGAAATGATGAATCTTGCTTTCCTCGCAAAAGGAACCAGGGTTTACCACTTAAACATGACCAATACGCTCCAACAGGTGGAACACCTCGTTTGCCAGATTATATCCTGGCAGGTACTCAAAGTGGTGTAATGGAAGGAAATCCAGCTGTTAATCCAGCTCTTTACAATCTGAATCTGGACAATGTATCAGGTTCTTACCTGATTGTAAAAGCGAATAAAGCAGGTACTAACTATTACAATGAATTGACTAGTTCAGCCCCAGTTGTAAATCATAACATCAACTTATCTGGTGGTGGCGACAGAAGCCGTTATTTCTTCGGTTTCGACATGTTCGACCAGAAAGGTATTGTTTTGAATAACTACTTCAAGCGCTATACTGCTCGTGTTAACACCGAGTTCAACATCAAAAAGAATATCCGCATCGGTGAGAACCTGCAGGTATCTTACAACCAAGGTAATGGTGCTGGTTTGAATAGTGAAGGCACTGAAATTGCCAACACATACAAGCAACAAACCATCATCCCATTGTATAATATCAATGGAGACTTTGCAAGTTCCCGTGGTGCTAACCTCGGAAACGCGAATAACCCTGTAGCTACACGTATCCGTTCAAAGGACAACCGTGGTCATAACTACAGTGTATTCGGTAACATGTACGCTGAAGTTGACTTCCTGAAACATTTTACTGCACGTACTAGCTTCGGTGGTACGTTCACAAATGACAACTACTATAACTACACTTTCCAGAGTTATGAGAATGCTGAAAATAACTCAGGTACTTCTTATACAGAAGGTGTAAACTATTTCCGTTCTTGGACATGGACTAACCAATTGACTTATAAGAATTCTTTTGGAAAGCATGATGTAACTGCTGTTGCAGGTACAGAAGCGGTTGAAGAATGGGGTCGTGCTATTCAAGGTGTTCGTTTAGGATACTTTGTAGATAATGTAGATTTCCGTTCACTCGACGCAGGTAGTGCTTCTGGTCAACGTAACTCAGGATCTCCTTATACTCCAGCTGCATTATTCTCCATCTTCGGAAAAGTGGATTATGCATATAATGATAAATTCCTTGCTAGCGTAACAGTACGTCGCGATGGATCTTCCCGTTTCGGTGCTAACAACCGCTACGGTATCTTCCCTGCTGCTTCTCTCGGTTATCGCTTGTCCAGCGAATCTTTCATGCAGGATATCAAATGGATCACTGACTTGAAAATCAAGGGTAGCTGGGGACAAATGGGTAACCAACGTATCAACCCAGCCAACTCCTTCAGTATCTATGGTTCTGGTCCTGGTAGCTCTAACTATGATATCACTGGTTCACAAAACTCAACTGTTGGTGGATTCCAATTATCATTCGTGGGTAATCCTGATGGTAAATGGGAAACAAATACTACTACAAACGTAGGTTTTGAAGCTACTTTGTTCGGTGGTAAAACAGAGGTTATAGCAGAATGGTATAGCAAAAAAACAGATGATCTTCTGTTCCGTTTGCAACAAGTAGCAACAGCTGGAGCAGGTCCTGGTGGAAACCCAGCCTTCTACAACGTTGCTAGTATGAAAAATACCGGTTTAGACCTTTTGATTGGTCAAAAAGCAAATCTTGGCGGACCAAAAGGAGTTAAACTTGACGCAACTTTCACTTTCACTACCTATAAGAATGAAGTTACTAAGATTGCTGAAGGCGTAAACTTCTTCGATACAGATGCAGGTGAAGGTGGACGTATTGGTGGTGTATTTATCCGTAATGCTGTTGGACATCCTCTTTCTTCATTCTTCGGATATGAAGTAATAGGTTTGTTCCAGGATGCAGCTGATGTGTCTAAGTCTCCAACCCAAACTTCTGCTGCCCCTGGTCGTTTCAAATACAGGGATGCAAATGGCGATGGCGCTATCACATCTGATGACCGCGTATTCTTCGGTTCTCCAAACCCTAAGTTCACTTATGGTTTGAACCTGAATGCTTCTTATGGAAACTTTGACATGGGCGTGTTCTTCTATGGTGCTGCTGGAAAGAAAGCTATCAACTATGTAAAATGGTGGACAGACTTCGTTCCTTCATTCCAGGGCGAAAAGAGCAAAGCTGCTTTATATGATTCTTGGTCTCCAGAAAAATCTGCTGCTGAGAACGCTAAAGCTACTGTGCCTATTCAGGAAGAAAGCGGAAACTTCAGCACTAATGGTGTTCCAAACTCCTATTATATGGAGAACGCTTCTTTCCTCCGTTTGAAAAACGTTTCACTTGGATATACTTTCCCAAGTTCATTGGTTAGCAAAATTAAAGTTGACAGATTGCGTATCTATGTTCAGGCTACTAACTTGATGACTATCACTAAGTACACTGGTTTAGATCCTGAAATCGCTGGTGGTGATACTGCCTTCGGTTTTGACGCTGGTGTTTATCCAACTGTTAAACAATTTTACTTTGGTGTAAACCTTGGCTTCTAATTTTCGTAATACTTATATAAATACTTCAAGTATGAAAAAATTCTTTTATTCCTTAATATGTCTGTCTCTGGTGGGTGTTATCACCTATTCGTGCAGCAAAAGCTTCCTGGAGCGAACCCCTAAGGGCTCTTTGGATGAAAATACATTAGCTAACAAGAAAGGGGTGGAAGCCCTGTTAATTGGAGCCTATTCAGTATTGGATGGTTTCATCGATGGTGGTGGTATCTTCCTTGGTGGCTGGCAAAGTGCCGGTTCTAACTGGGTTTATGGTGGTGTTTCCGGCGGTGATGCCCATAAGGGTTCCGACGGTGGTGACCAGCCAGATATCATTCCAATCGAACGTTGCGAATCAACTCCAACAAACGATTATTTCAACGTAAAATGGAGTGTGGTTTATGAAGGTGTAACACGTTCGAATTCAGTTTTAAAGGTTATGGCAAAAGCAACTGATATCAGTGCCAGCGACATCACCCGCATTACTGCAGAAGCACGTTTCCTCAGAGGACATTATCATTTCGAAGCAAAGAAAATGTATAAGAATGTTCCTTATGTAGATGAAACAGTTACTGACTATAGGGTTCCTAATGATAAGGATATCTGGCCTGAAATCGAAGCAGATTTAAAATATGCTTATGATAACTTACCAGAAATCATGAATGCAAAAGGTCGCGTTAACAAATGGGCTGCAGCTGCATTGTATGCAAAAGCATTGCTTTATCAAGGTAAATATGCAGAAGCTAAAACTGTATTTGACCTGGTTTATACTACAGGTAAAAATGCTCAAGGTCAAAAATTCGGACTGTTGTCTAAGTTCCATGCCGCATTTGATGCTGAAACAGAAAATAGCAACGAATCAGTTTTCGCTGTTCAGTATTCTGTGAATGATGGTGCACCAGATGCTGCCAACGGTGGATGGGGTGAAGTATTGAACTTCCCTTATAACGCCGGTCCTGGTGGTTGCTGCGGTTTCTTCCAACCTTCACAAGATCTCGTAAACTCATTCCAGGTTGATGCAAATGGTCTTCCTTTGCTCGATACCTATAATGCAAACGAAGTAAAAAATGACCAGGGAATCACTTCCGCTGCTCCATTTACTCCAACAACAGTTGCTCTGGATGCTCGTATCGACTGGACTGTAGGCCGTCGTGGTATTCCTTACCTCGATCATGGCAAACACCCAGGTGCTGACTGGGTTCGTCTTCAATCTTATGGTGGACCATATTCACCAGTGAAGAACGTATTCACAAAAGCTGAAAAAGATAAGCTTTCTGATAAAGGTTTCTGGACAAGTGGTGTTACTGCTACTAACTATACCCTCATCCGTTTTGCTGATGTTATCCTTATGTTGGCTGAATGTGAAGTTGAAGTTGGAAGCCTGGAAAAAGCTCGTCAATATGTGAATGAAATTCGTGCACGCGCTGCTAACCCAGCTGGTTTCGTTCTTGATGGCGCTGTTCCTGCAGCAAATTACAAAGTAGGTCTTTACACTACCCCATGGGTTGATAAAGTACTTGCTCGTAAAGCAGTACACTTCGAAAGAAGAATTGAATTAGGTATGGAAGGACATCGCTTCTTCGACCTCGTTCGTTGGGGTGAAGCAAAAGCTACTCTGGATGCTTATTACAAATATGTAAGCGGAACTACAACTCCAAGCATTAATAATCAGCGCGAATATCTGAAGGTGCCTTCAGTACCAACATTCGTAACTGGTAAGAGCGAATACTTCCCTATTCCTCAGCGTCAAATTGACCTTTCAAACGGTACTTTGAAGCAAAATCCTGGATATAACTAAGAAGTATTGATATAATTCAAGAAAGGGCAGAGAGTAAAATCTCTGCCTTTTTTTTGTACTTATATTGTTGAATTTGGGTATTGCTTTTTACCTTCATGTCACTATGCGTAACTCTCCTTTTTATCTTTTGCTTCCATTGATTTTATTGGTAGCATGTAACAATAAGAAAACCTTATTTACACTACTTCCATCGTCAGCTACTAATATTCACTTCTCCAACACCATTCATGAAACCGATACGGTTAACGTACTTGATTTTGAGAATGTTTATAATGGAGGAGGAGTAGGTATAGCCGATTTTAATAGTGATGGCCTGCAGGATATTTATTTTACGGGCAATACTGTTCCCAATAAACTATATCTCAACAAAGGAAAATTTCAGTTCGATGATATCACTTCCATTTCAGGTGTTGAAGGAAAAGGCAGATGGAGCAGGGGAGTGGCAACAGTAGATATCAATAACGATGGATTGATGGATATGTACGTATGTGCTTCGGTAAAAGACAATCCTGAAGAGAGAAGAAATCTGTTGTATGTGAACCAGGGAAATAATGAAAATAAAATCCCTGTGTTTAAAGAGATGGCTTCCGAATATGGTTTGAATGATACTACACAAACAACCATGGCCGCATTCTTCGATTATGACAATGATGGCGACCTGGATGTTTATTTGTGCGTAAACCATATCATTGATGGAGACTTCCCAAATAGGTTCAGACCCCGAATGATAAAAGGCGAACATCCAAGCACTGGCCGCCTATACCAAAACAACTGGAATGATACATTAAAGCATCCCACATTTACTGATGTTTCTGTAAAGGCAGGTGCATTGATAGAAGGATATGGACATGCAGTATCCATTGCAGATATCAATAACGATGGATGGAAGGATATTTATGTAACAAATGATTATCTGGCCCAGAACATCCTTTATATCAACAATCATGATGGCACGTTTACAGATAAAGTAACGGAGTATTTCAAACACACTTCTGCCAATTCAATGGGTAATGATATTACAGATATAAATAATGATGGATTTGCTGATGTTATTGAGTTGGATATGAATCCCGAAGACAACTTCAGGAAGAAGATGATGATGAATGCCAACAGTTATCAAACCTACCAAAACAGCGATGCATTGGGTTATCAATACCAATACGTTCGTAATACCCTGCAGTTAAATCGTGGTCCCAGAGTAGGGAATAATGATTCTGTGGGTAGCCCTTTCTTTAGCGAAATCGCTTTTTTTGCCGGCATTGCTGAAACCGATTGGAGCTGGACTCCGATGGTCACAGATTTTGATAATGATGGGTATCGCGATATCATCATTACAAATGGTTTCCCACGAGATGTTACTGATCATGATTTTGTTGCTTTCAGAAAAGATGCGTTTTCTGTTACTACAAAGAAGGATCTGCTGGAACAAATTCCTGAAGTGAAGTTGCATAATTATGGTTACCATAATTCCGGTAATCTGAAATTTACAGATGAAACTACTGCCTGGGGTTTACAAGACGCCAGTTTTTCTAATGGAGCAGCCTATGCCGACCTCGACAATGATGGTGATCTTGATTTCGTTGTCAATAATATAAATGATGAAGCTTTTGTTTATCAGAATAACCTTCGAACAAATTCAAAGGAAGATAAACACTATTTAGAGCTTTCATTAAAAGGGGATTCCCTTAACCGTAATGGAATCGGGGCTGTTATCAATATTTATTATGACAGCAGAAAACAGTTTTATGAAAACACGCCTTATAGAGGCTACCTGTCATCTGTACAGCAAAATCCACATTTTGGATTAGATACTGTTTCTGTTGTGGATTCAGTTGTTATAATCTGGCCTGGCGGACAATACCAAAAATTAACCAATGTAAAAGCAGATCAAATTCTTTCAATAACAAAAGCAGCTTCTGCTTCTACAGTAGCACCGATGCCTGCCTTTGCAAACAATTCATTATTTAAAGACATTACCTTAATGTCTCAAACAGGGTATATTGATGTTGAAAGGGATTTTGTGGATTTCAATATTCAAAAGTTGTTACCGCATAAATATTCTGAAAGCGGCCCTGCAATGGCTGTTGCCGACCTCGATGGTAATCATTTGGATGATTTGGTTTTAGGAGGTTCATATGGACATAGTGCCATGATTTTTTTACAGCAAAACAATGGAAGTTTCCAGAAAAAAGAATTGATACCCGGAGGAACTGATTTCACCAAACCATGGGAAGATGCAGGGATCGTACTTTTTGATGCCGATAAAGATGGCGATATAGATATCTACATTGCAAGTGGTGGCTATGAAAATACGGCCAATACAAAAAGTTATGCCGATAATCTATTTGTCAATGATGGCAAAGGCGGATTTTATAAGGATACAGCAGCTCTTCCTGTAAATTTAAACAGCAAGTCATGTGTCAGGGCAGTTGATTATGATAAGGATGGAGACCTGGATCTTTTCCTGGCTGGAAGGGTTGAACCATGGATGTATCCAAAGCCTGTGAGTAGTAGTATTTATAGAAATGATTCAAAAGATGGCAAAATAACATTTACGGATATCACCTCGACTGTTGCCCCATCGCTAAAGAATGTAGGCCTGATTAGCGATGCCATCTTTACTGATTTTGATAACGACGATTGGCCCGATTTGATATTAGCAGGAGAGTGGATGTCTATCACTTTCTTGAAAAATGAAAAAGGTGTATTTAAAGATATAACAGCAAATTCAGGAGTTGATAAAGCGATTGGATGGTGGCGAAGTTTGTTGCCTGGCGATTTCGATAATGATGGGGATATAGACTATATAGCAGGAAATCTTGGACAGAATTCCTTTTACAGGGCTAGCGATAAATATCCGGTTCATGTTTATGCGAAAGACTTCGATAAGAATGGATCGTATGATGCTGTTCCTTCATTGTTCCTTCCATCTTCACAGCAAGATCATACTTTAAAGGAATATCCCGCACAGGTTAGAGATGATATGGTTAAGCAGATGATTGGCTTCAGGTCAAAGTACCAGAACTATAAATTATATGCGAATGCTACTATTGACCAAATGTTTACTGCGGAAGAAATGAAAGGAGTGCAAACGGTTACCGCTAATTCGTTTTCTCATGTTTTTATCCGCAATAATGGTAATGGTCATTTTGAAATGATACAATTGCCAGATGAAGCACAGTTTTCCTGTCTGAATGGTATGGTGGCAGATGATATTGATGGAGATGGGTTACTTGATTTGCTTGCTGCTGGAAATGACTATGGAACAGAAGTAGCTGTGGGTCGTTATGATGCTTGCAGTGGTCTTGTATTAAAGGGAAACGGAAAAGGAAATTTTACTTCGCTTTCCATGCTGCAATCTGGATTATTCATTCCAGGAAATGGAAAAGCACTGACCAGCGTTATAAGTCCATCTGGAAATCTGTTGATCGCTGCAAGCCAAAACAGGGGCCCCTTAAAAATATTCGAAAGCCGGAATTCCCTGACTTTACAAAGGGCTGAGCCAACTGATATATATGCCCTGTTGATTTTTAAGGATGGGAAAAAGCAAAAAAGGGAATTTGGTTTCGGTACTTCTTACCTATCACAATCCGCCCGTTATTTTTCTATTCCACCAGGAGTAGTTTCTATAGAAATTGTCGATTATTTATCTAAAAAAAGAATACTTTCAATTCCTTAATTGCTGTCAGATGAAAAAACTCTTTTCCGTTTCTGCAATAGTTGCAGTCTTCCTGCTACTGCATTCCTGTAATTCAAACTCTTCAGTGGCGGCTATTGATGAAGCCGAAGTATTACATCAAAATCAGGACCAGTTAACACAGGTGATAATCTATGACGTTTTTACTCCGCCTGTTGCCAGCCGGATTTATGTTTATTCATCCCTGGCTTCATATGAAGCTATCCGTTTCAGTGATCCTAAGGCTAGTTCTATTGCTGCTAAATTGCATGGATTTAAGCCAATGCCAGAGCCTGAGAAAGGGCAATCCTATAATTATAGTCTGGCAGCAACAACCGCTTTCTTTACAGTAGTCAAGAAAGTGAAAGTGTTTTCGGTTGATTCGTTGAAAAAATATGAGGATGAGCTTTATGGACGCTATAAAGGGTCAATGAATGAAGAAACATATAAACGTTCTGTTGCTTTTGGGGATACCATCGGTAAAGTGATTTTGGAAAGGGCAATGACAGATGGTTATTTACAATCGAGGGGAAAGTCTAAGTTTTTAGGAAGTGAAGAAGCCGGTAAATGGCGTCCAACCCCTCCTGATTATATGGATGGTGTTGAATGGTGCTGGAACACCATGAAGCCGATGGTTTTGGATTCTGCCTCCCAATTTATGCCCGCGCGCCCACCCGCTTTTAGCAAGGATAGCAGTAGTGAATTTTACAAATTTGCAAAAGAGGTATATGATATAAATAAAGGATTGACAGAAGAGCAGAAAACCATTGCAAAATATTGGGATGATAATCCTTTTGTAGTTGAGCACTCTGGTCATATGATGTTTGGTACTAAAAAAATAACTCCGGGTGGACATTGGATGGGCATTGCTGCAATAGCAGCCAGACAAACAAAGGCTAGTCCGGTTAAGGTGGCAGAAACATATGCATTAACAGCAATTGCCTTGTATGATGGCTTTATTGCTTGTTGGGATGAAAAATACAGAAGTAATGTAATTAGGCCTATCACTGTTATCAATGAATGGTGGAATCCAGGTTGGTCTTCATTTCTGCAAACACCCCCTTTCCCAGAATACACAAGCGGACATAGTACCATAACCGCTTCCGCTGCTACAGTATTGAAAATCTTGTATGGAACCAGTTTCGCATTTCAGGATACCAGCGACCTCCGCTATATTGGAATGCAGCGTCATTTCGATTCTTTCCGTCAGGCTGCTGATGAAGCTTCTATTAGCAGGGTGTATGGTGGCATCCATTACCGTTCAGGTACTGATGCTGGAGTTGTTCAGGGTAAGAAAGTAGGGGGCTGATTGTAAATAAAGTAATGGGTAAATAGAGAGTAACATAAAATTTATATCTAAAAGGAGCTGATTTCGGCTCCTTTTTTATTTATCCCTACTTTTGCGGCATGACAAAAGTAATTCTGAAACGGAAAATCAGTAATAGGGTATTGAATGGACATCCGTGGATATTCGCCAATGAAGTGAATATTGTTGATGGCGATAGTACTGGTGGTGATATTGTTGAAGTGTTTACTCACGATAAGAAGTTCATCGGTAAAGGATATATAAATCCAAAGTCACAGATTTTGGTGAGGCTATTGACACGTAAGAAAGAGGATGTGATAAATGAGGATTTTTTTTATCAGCGATTACTTACCGCATGGAAATACCGTCAGCAAATAGGGTATACTGAGAATTGTCGCTTGATATTCGGCGAAGCCGATTTTATGCCCCAGCTGATTATTGATAAGTTCAATGATTATTTTGTAATCCAAACACTCGCTTTGGGTATGGATGTATGGAAGCCAGCGATAGTAGCTGCCATTGAAAAGATTTTTTCACCAAAAGGGATATACGAAAGAAATGATGTACCTGTAAGGGAATTGGAAGGACTTCCACAACAGAAAGGATTTCTTTCAGCTCCTTTCGATACAAAGATCATTATAAATGAGAACGGGTTGAAATTTGTTGTTGATGTAGAGAATGGGCAGAAGACAGGATATTTTCTCGATCAGCAAGATAATAGAAGGGCTATTCAGCATATTGTAAAAGGAGCCGATGTATTAGGTGCCTTTACTTACACAGGTACTTTTGAAATACATGCAGCGCATTATGGGGCCAAGTCGGTTTTGGGCTTAGATATATCGGAGAATGCCGTTAATCAAGCTAACAATAATTCTGCATTGAATGGGTATGCAGACATCTGTAAATTCGAAGCTGTGAACGCATTTGATGTATTGAAGCAATGGGGTAAGGATGGACGTAAGTACGATGTGGTGATGCTCGATCCTCCTTCTTTTACAAAAACAAGAGAGAATATTCAAAAGGCGATAACTGGTTATAAGGAGATCAACCTAAGAGGAATAAAACTTATAAAGCCAGGTGGATTTTTGGTTACCTCAAGTTGCACCAACCTGGTAGGGCCAGATATGTTTCTTGAGATCATACAGATGGCAGCTAAAGACGCGCGGAGACAATTACGCCAGGTATGTTTCCAGGCCCAATCGGCCGACCACCCTATTATTCGGGAGTGGGAGAATACGCAGTATTTGAAGTTTTTGATTGTGCAGGTGTTATAGGAAAGTCCGGAAGTCCGAAGCGTCTGAGGTTTGAAGTTTCTGATATTTGAGTCCGCGGCCTCTGATGTTTGGAGAGACCGAATTTTAAGTCCGAAAGAAAATACAAGTACAAGGCGGGAAGACCGGAAGTCGGGAAGTCCGGAAGTCGGAAAGTCCGTGGGGAGAGGTTGATATTTGTAAATTTCGATAGTCCGGGGAGTCCGTGGAATCAGTTTGAAATTTGGAGTGCAAAATAGTCCAAGGAGAAACTGCCAACCCTGAAGGGGTTGAATCCTCGTATCCACGGGTGCAACCCGTGGGGTAAGAGAGGGAAGTCCGGGATGTCTGTATTTACACCTCATCCCCGGCCCTTCTCCTGGAGGAGAAGGGTGTCTCTCCGAAGAATATTTTGACCTGAAACAAGAGTTATTTCAAATTTACATTCAAGTTATTTCTCTGATTTTTCCTAAGAAATTTTGGTTAGGCACTTACAATTGTTCCAAGAATGAAATAAAAAGAAATCAGTCACTGCATAGATACCTTTGTCCTATCTCTAAATATATTTCGGAGAGACACCCTTCTCCGCCGCGGCGGAGAAGGGCCGGGGATGAGGTGCGCAACCCGTAGTAAATAAAATGTCAGCACGAGTAGAACTCCTACTTACTCAGAAGGCCTCAATTTTGACTTTTTACTTTTGATTTTTATTACTTCCTACTTACAGCTTACTTCGACACCTGAAACTTTCCAGACTCAATAATTTTTCCGGATTTGTCGCGAAGTTGGAAGATATAGACACCTCTGTAGAAATCGGAGAGGTTAACGGTAGTCTTATTAGTGAGATTAGTTATTTCGTAAACCTTCTTCCCCAAAAAATTAAATATCTGGAAATTGTGATCTTTCTCAGTTGATTTTTGGAATTCGAAATTGATTATTGATGTTGCGGGGTTGGGGTAGAAACGGATGATTTTAGATATAGGCTCTTGAGCTGGGAATGAAGGGGTTCTTTCCTGGCTTTTCGCTTGGACGCTTACAAAAAGGATAATGGACAGTAGGTAAAAAATCCTCATCAGGGATGATATTTTACTTTGAGACATCAAGATAAATCCTTTATGACAAATTTACAAATCCATAGATAACAAAAAGGGGCAATTAAGTATAAAAACTTACCGCCCCTTTTCATAAACTATTGATTATCAATTATAGAAATTGTTAAAATTTAGCTAAGAGAAGCCAAGGTTTTTTCAATTGCTTCAAAATTAGGCAGTTCGCCGGCATTTTCAAGCACTTCTGCATATTCAACAATACCATCCTTATTTACAATAAAGGCAGATCTTTTAGAAACCCCTTTCATTTCAAAAGCGAATGTCTCATATAAGCAACCATAGTCTTCAGATACATTTTTATTGAAATCGCTCAATAGGGGGAAGTTCAATTGTTGGTCGGCTTTATACTTATTTAAAGTGAACAGTGAGTCTACACTGATGCCGATTACCTGGGCATTTACAGCCTCATATTGGGCAATATGGTCCCTGATAGAGCAAAGTTCTTTTGTGCATACTCCTGTAAAAGCCTGCGGGAAAAACAACAGAAGTACATTCTTCCCCTTGAAGTCGCTAAGGGATACTTTGTTTTTTTCTGTGTCGAACATCGTAAAAGCTGGAGCTACTTGTCCTGTAGTAAGTTTCATTGTTAATAGAAATTTTGTGCGAAAATAGGTACTGAACGATTAACAATGAAAGCTGTGGAAAGTTCGGAGCTTAATGCTAGATGCTAAATGCTGGATGCTTTTTTTGCCTAGGGCTTACTACTTTTTGCCTAAAGCTTAAGGCCTAAAGCCTAAAGCAAATACAAAATACAGAATACATTTTACCGCAACTTGTCCCGGTTATTTCAGGAGAGAACAAGAGATTGCAGAGGCTGCGCAGAGTTATACAAAAAGTTCTGTTCGGATCTTAGCGTTCCCTTACGAAAAACTTTACGCAAACTCTTGTATTTCTCCTGTTCTCTCCCGAAATAATCGGGACAAGTTGCGGGAAAATGTATTCTGTATTTGCTTTAGGCCCTAGGCCTTAAGCTTTAGGCAAAAAGCATCAAGCCTCCCGCCTCCCGCTTCTAAAACTTCGGACACAAAACCTTATCCACGCTGCTATTATCGCGATCAAGGAAACCCACATAAGAAACGGAGAGTTCGAATCCGCCTCTTCCCATACTGGCGGTTCTTAGTGGAGATACGTTTACATCATAGCTGATAGCCAGTGAGAGGGCCTCTTTATCAATTTTGAGTACAGGTATAAGGGCATCTTTCCACCTGAGGAAAGCACCTGCATGAATAGTATACATCGGATTTTCTGGATCACCACCTAATTTATAGGAATACAAGGCACCACCAATCACTTCTTTGAACGAACCTTGTTGTGAATAATCCGATTGCAATGTGAAAAAAGTATAATCGTCAATATTGAATTTAACACCTGCAGAGAAAACATATTTTGCATTCATCTCAATGCTGGCATTGCGATAAAAAGAATTTTTTGGTCGGTTAAGATGATGATAGGCACCTCCGATAAACAACATGTTCTTTTGATCTTCACCAAAACTGGTGTTGAAACTTAATCCCACATTCGCATCCCAGGTAGTAAAATTTGGTACTGTAAGTCCTTCACCCGTTGGAAGTGTTGGATCATAACCGCCACCGTTATATTGGTTATTGGTGGTCATTTTAGATAGGTCAACATTTTTGCGAACCATTCCTCCCATGAAACCCAAAGACAGGTACATAGGTTTTTCATCACTTAAGGATTTATGGTAGTTTAATGCAGGCATCAGTTGGGTAGTAGTAAGTCCCACAGTACCCGCTTTATCAAAAACAGCTTGAATACCTGTAGTAATGAAATCATCACCTTTGCCAATTGGCATTTTATATTCTGCATTGAGTGAACCGGTACGATACGCGTTGGTGAAACTGTTCCATTGGTCCCGATAAACGCCTTGTACCCTGTAATCTCCTTTGAAAATTCCTGCCAGGGAAGGGTTCCTAAGCAATGGCGCTTCAAAGAATTGGGAGAAGTGAATATCCTGAGCAAATGAAGTTAACAAACCTCCAGATAAAAGGATTGCCAATACCCCTTGCTTTAAAAGCAGTGTTGGTTTCATGCTGTACTGTTTACTATGGCACACTTTATATTGCATGTTTCTTTTATCTGATTAAAGTTACGTTTCCTTTATAAGGAATGACCACTGAATTTTCGCAAATCAAATCAATAATATATACATAGGTATCTTGCTCGCCTTTCTTGCCTTTATAAGTACCATCCCAACCTACACTTGGATCATTGGCATTGAAATTCTTTCTTTCAAAAACCAGTTCGCCCCATCTGTTAAAGATTCGCATTGACTGAACTCTCGCCAATCCAGTTCCTCTTGGGTAGAAAACATCGTTTTGGCCATCATTGTTAGGCGAGAATGTATTGGGAATGAAAAAGTTCTTATCGTTACATACTACTATGACAGTAATCTCATTGCTATTGTTGCATCCGTAAATATCTTCTACGGTTACTTTATACTTGGTAGTTGATCTCGGTCCTGCAACAGGAACAGGGCAATTAACACAACTTAATCCTGTTGTAGGTAACCAGGTATAAGTACTGATATTTGGCCCATAAGTTACAGGTATTGGAATAGTTGTTCCAACTGGTATTACTGGGTCCGGACCAAAAGTTATACTTGGTGTTGGAGGCACATATACTCTCTGAGTAGTACTACTGCCGCATCCAAGCTTGTTGGCTGCATCCAGTTTGATAGTGTAATTACCTGTGGCTCCGTACTTGGTGGAAGTATTTTTGATACTAGATGAATTGCCATTTCCAAAATCCCATTTCCAGGTAGTCAATGTATCGGCAACAACCAAGGAACCCTGGAGTAAAAGCAGATCGTTTATGCAAACAACGGTGTCTCCTGTAATTACCGGGGTAGGTGTTTGGTAAACCCTAACAGTATCAGTCAGTGTTTTGCTGCAACCAGCCTGAGTGGTTACCGTTAATGACGGAATATAAGTGCCTGCCGTAGTATAACGATGAGAAGGTTCCTGAAGATTTGAAGTGCCGCCATCACCAAAATCCCAAACACTTGAAACTATTGGATCATTGAAGATGGTGAAGTTTCCAAATAGTACAGTACCAGTATCACAAAAAGCTTTTTTATCCATGCCGAATAATGGTTCGGCGCCGAGTACACGTATTAATTGATTACCACCAATGCCAACTAAGCAGCCCGTGCTATCTTTCACATAAATCACCGGACTATAATATCCCAACGCTTTATATAAGTACTGGAATTGCCTGCGTTGGCTTGAATCTGCTGCAGCATCACTTGAATAGAAATATAGTTTGGTGTTGGGTGGAGTAGTGATATTGAAGTCAACTAATAATGAATTACAACCCTGCAGTGGTGAATAGCTTAAAGACACACTAGTATTTGGGTCATATACATTAATAACTGTACTTGATGAATCAAGACAACCACCAAAACCCGTTACTACTAATTTCGCGGTGAACGAACCGTACGAATTGTAGAAATGGTTTGGATTTGTAAGGGTCGATAAACCACCGTCACCGAAATCCCAATAGAATGATTGGTAATTCTGACCTTGGAAAGTGAATTTTGTTTCAAGTGGTGGACAAAGACTTGATGTGTCTTTGGCTGTAAAAATTGATCTTGGAGATCTGATTGAAATAAAATTCAATCTGGTAACAGAATCAGTACAGCCTACCGTATCCGTAATTACCAGTTTTACTGAATAAGTTGAGTCAACCCCTGTATATACGTGTATTGGGTTTGGACCTGTTCCGCTATTTCCATCTCCAAAATCCCAGGAATAATTAAGCCCATATCCTTTTGAAGAATCCAGAAATTGCATTTGTCCACCTGCACAAATCAATGTACTGCCAACTCCAAATTTTGCAGTTGGTTTTGTTATCCAAATAGGTATGGAAGATTGTATTGAATCTACGCAGCCGATATTATCTGTAACTGTCATTGTTACAATATATTTACCTGTATCTGCATATTGGTGATTAAATGGTGCTGTATTAAAATTCTGAATCTGGCCATCGCCAAAATTCCATTTCCATTGTACAATAGGGTTTGTGAAAGTTGATAAATCGGAAAAGCTGATGTTCTTATTCTGGCAAGCTCCAATTGATGAACTAGAGAAGTTAGCTGTGGGGCCTGAAACAATAACTGCAGGGTTTTTTGTAAGGGTGTCCTTACAGCCATTCACATCCGTAATTATCAATGAAATACTATGAGGGCCAATTGCAGTGTATCTATTTGAAACAGCAAAGCCATAAACAGTATAGGGTCCGCCATCAAATGACCATTCATAACTGGCAATATTTGCAGGTAAGCTATTTATGGCAGTAAAAGAAACGGATTCATTTCTGCAAACATTGAATTTACTTGCGCTGAAATCTGCTATATCACTATTCAATGCAACTGGTAGAGTAAATGTCTGGCTGCAAGTTCCGTTTGTAACTGTTAGTCGCACTGTATATGTACCTAGTGCAGGATAAGTAAATGCAGGATTGGCCAATGTTGATGTAGTATTTAGAGGGTCGCCGAATTCCCAGAAATAAGTCAATGGAACTATTGCAGGATCTGTTTTGGATGTATTGGTGAATACTACTAATCTTTTATTAGCGCAAGAAACTTGGTAGGTGAAAGATGCTGTTGGTGGTAGTACATGTACTTGTTGAACGCTGGTTAAAGAAAACGCACAACCATTATTGTATGCAGTTAGTGTTACATTAAAATAGCCAGTGTCGGTATAATTGTATATTGGATTTTGTTGTGATGAAGTACCACCATCTCCAAATTGCCAAACCCATGCGTCTGCAACTGGTGTAAGGTCTGTGAACTGTACAGCGCCTGAAGCACAAGCGGTGAGTGGACTAAATGTGAAATTTGTTGCAGGCGGAGTACCCACTCTTATTCCATTTGTATATTGAACGGTAGCAGTACAGCCGCCTACCGTTGTAATTGTAAGTTGTATGGTATAGTTGCCTATGCTGGCATATGTATGTGTCGGGTTAACAGCTGTAGAAGTGAAGCCATCTCCAAAATCCCAGAAATAAGAGGCTACTCCATCAATTGCATTAGCAACAGGGTTAGGACTATAAGTAAATGGAACACAACCACCATTGGGGGCATTGGAAATAGCAATAGTTGGCGCAATAATTCTTACAAAGGCAGATTTTAAAATCGTATTGGAGCAACCCCTGCTATCAGTAATGGTTAGCCTCACATCATATTGGCCAGTGGTGTTATAAGTATGTGAAGGGTTTTTTGAAGTTGAGGTGCCCCCATCACCAAAATCCCATTGCCAGCTTACAGCATCGGGTGAAAGATCCTGGAAATTTACTGTAAATGGCCCTTGACAAGCAACTACCGCGGGAGCTGTGAAATCTACCGTTGGGTTTGGTCGGGCATACACAACCTTTGAAAATGAATCTGTACAGGTGCTATAGGTGTTCACCAATTTAACAGTGTAAGAGCCTGCTGTAGTATAGCGGGAAGTATCATTAAGTTTTATAGAACCTTTTCCATTCCCAAAATCCCAAACTGATTTTGCAGGTGCAGGTGTTGAATTATTCTGAAAATTGACAAGACTATTTAAGCAAACAGAATCTGGAGCATTGAACGATGTTGTAATAGAAGGAATCGTTATCGTTTTCTGTTTCGTTCCTGAGCATCCATATTGGCTTGTTGCAGTTAAATTAATTGTGTAGGTGCCAGGGGCTGCATATGTGGCTGTTGGATTTTGATTAGTAGATGTAGTGGAATTGCCAAAATCCCAATTATAGTTTATCGTGCCAGGGCCACTTGTCTGGTTACTGAAATTGGCTATAAATGGAGCACTACAGGTAACCGGATCGGTAATATTGAAATCAGCTGTTACGCCAGATACTATCCTGATATAATTCCTTTTGCAACTGCACTTTGGCATCCTGTAGATGAAGTGACTCTTAATAGTACGGTAAGTGCCAGGTGTAGAATAGGAGGTGATTGGGTTTTGTAAGGTTGATAATTGCCCATTTCCTAAATCCCAGTTCCAGAATGTGGGATTGCCTGTTGATTTATCTGTGAATTGAACGGAAAGCGGAGAACACCCCGAAGTTACATTAGCCGTAAAATCAGGATTGGGAACCTGTGCACTTGAATGATAAGCTGAAAACAAAAGCAGTATGGATATGAAAATCGTTTTCAGATATGGCAGGGCCATAAGTCTGGCGACAGGGATCCAATAATTGTCCTTTTCAACAATTTTCACTTTTGTCAATCTCATGGTAAGTAATAAAGAATTCACAGTTATCGGATCAGGGCTATATTCCCATTATATTTTAATACTGTCTGATTTTCACACATTACATCAAGCGTATACACATAAACATCCTGGCCTGCCGCTTTTCCATTCACCCTTCCATCCCATCCAAAGACGGGATCGTTGGCCTGGAAGTTGGTCTTCTCAAAAACAAGTTCCCCCCATCTGTTAAAAATCCGGAGCACTTTTATGGTGAATATCCCTTTTCCCCTTGGATAGAATACGTCATTATTGCCATCATCGTTGGGAGAAAAAGTATTCGGCACAAAGAGATTTCCATTATTGCAGAAAACAAATACAGTAACATCATCTTTTGTGGTGCAACCACCAGGGTTGCTAGCAAAGACGGTATATGTTGTAGTCTGCTTTGGACTTGCTATAGGATCAGGACAAGAAAGACAACTTAAACCAGCTGCTGGTGTCCAATTTATATTTGTCACATCTGCAGAAAGGGTGGCAATCAACGGAGTTGTAGTTCCTACTGCAATGGTTTGGTCATTTCCTGCTCCCACTGTAGGGTAGGGATAGACCTTAACAGGTACAAAACTGGTATCTGTGAAACAGCCAAGTGTATCTGACCCAACCACCTCATAAATAATAGAATTATCAGGCTTTGCTTTTGGGCGGTTACTTCTTGAATTATCTAGTCCAATAGCAGGTGTCCAGTTGTATAATTGGGCACCAGATGCAAAGAGCTGTAATGTTTCGCCAACACAAATAGTATCCCCTGCACTGGCTGTCATAGTAAACGGCTGCTGCACCAGTATTAGTACAGAATCGGTTGCTGTACAACCATATATATTTTTCCCCAGTAAGTGATAAGTTGTATTCACCAAAGGATGTGCCAAAGGACTAGGACAATCAGTACAAGAAAGACTGGCCGACGTTGCCCATACATACTCATTAGCACCACTGGCTATTAATTGGGTGGAATTATCTCTGCAAATAGTTTGTCTTGGACCTGCATCTACAAAAGGTATAGGTCGGGCATTGAATACCCTGGTTACAGTATCAGCGCAACCAGCGTTATTTTTGCTGATTAATCTGGCTGTGTAACTGCCTGGTGTTGTGTAACTTACGGGTTGTGGTTGTTGAAGCTGAGAGCTGGTTCCATTTCCAAAATCCCATTCCCAGCTAAGGGCTTGCCCCCCATTTCTAACCACTACACCCTGGAAATTTGCAAATGCAGGTATGCAGGCAGCAGTATCTGAAAGCATATCCACAATTGGACTTTCCACAATCGAAACGGGAGCCAACATCCGGGTGCTGTCAACGCATCCGAGCTGGGTTCTTACCTCAAGTACAATTGTATAATTTCCTGGTGCTCGATAAAAATGACTTGGATTTCTTAGGGTAGAACTGGACCCATCTCCCAATTGCCAGTTATATTGGGTAATCAGGTCGTTCGAACTGGAAGAATCAAAGAACCTTACTAATCCCGAATCACATAGAGTCTGGCTGCTAAGACCAAACTTGGCAGTAACACCGTATATCCTGATTGTATCTTTTCCTGGTATTGACACCTGGCAACCCTGTGGATCTTTCAGGATCATTTTGGGTAAATAGATGCCCCTGCGGGTATAAACATGGGTGATTATAGAGTCAAATGTTTCAGTGACCGTTCCATCGTTGAAATCCCAGATAAAGCTTACGGTATCTTTTGTCATACCTGTAAATGATACAGTCGTTGGTGTGCACCCGCTGAACCTATCATACCTGAAATTACCTTGCGGACCTCTTACAGTGATTGTTCTCACAAATGTATCGGTACAGCCACCCGGACCACTAACCGATAGTTTTGCTTTATAAACACCAGGGTATGTATAAAAGTGGGCAGGACTGTTTACCGAAGATTTTGTGCCATCTCCAAAATCCCATTCAAAACGGGTAAAGTTCAATGCTTCATTGGTAAACTGTACTACCAATGGGGGACAGGTAGCAACTGAATCGCTAACACTGAATAAGGCCTTAGGGTTTCTGATATGAACATACATGGGCCTTTCTATTGAATCAAGGCAACCATATCTGTCGGTAACAATGAGTTTGATAGTATAATCTCCTTCTGCAGGATAGCTAATGGTTGGCTGAACGATTGTACTCGTAATGCCATTACCAAAAGACCACTGAGATTGTAAGGGTCCATTGCCAAAAGATTGATTGAATAATCTGATTGGCTTATTGGTACATGATAAAGTGTCTGGAGAAATAAATGCAGATTTTGGTTCACTGATAATGATAAAGCTGTTCTTTGATCTTGTATCAGTACATCCGATACTATCTTTTACTGTAAGGCTAACAGTGAACACTCCGGCGGTTGTATAAGTATGTTTAAACGGAGGTGCCAATAGTGTATCTGAAGTACCGTCACCATAATTCCATATTCATTGCTTAATAGGGTGGGTGCCATCAGATACGGATCCATCATTGAAAACAATTTCAGTTTGTTTACAAACTGGTGGAGATGATGTTGTGAAATTGGCTGTTGGCCCATTGACTCTTATATACTGATTCCTTGAAAGAGTATCTCTGCATCCGTTTAAGTCGGTTATGATTAATCTTACTGTATAGATACCAGAAGCCGAATATATATGCTGGCTAACCGGTTGCCCACTGCTGAATCCATCTCCGAAATCCCATTGGAAACCACCTATGAATCCACCGCCAGCTCTCGCTGGAGTGAATGTGATTCCTGTTCCTTTGCATATCACTGTGTCGCTGGCTGAAAAATCGGGCGATTCTGATATGATGATTATCTGTTTGTTGATGGTATGTTCGCAGGTGTCGTTTTTGACTGTCAATGAAACTATGAAGATGCCGGTACTTGTATAAGTATGTACTGGATCTTTTTGTGTGGAGTTGGTTCCATCTCCGAAACTCCAGAACCAACTGGTTGCTCCGATCGATTTGTCGGTAAACCACCTGGTGAATTTATTATTACAGGAACTGGAATCTGTAAATTTTGCTATCGGAGGTTTTATATAAATATAATTTGGAATCGTGAGCGTGTCACTGCAACCATTATTCCATACCGTTAGTTTTACAGAAAAGAAGCCTGTGTCCTGATAAATATGTCCCGGATCTTTTTGAGTTGATGTTCCCCCGTCACCAAATTGCCATAACCACTGGTCGCCACCAGTTGAATTATCACTAAAACGTATTGTTTGGAATGCGCAGGCTAGGGGAGGAAGGGCACTAAAACTTACAATCGGTTTTTGTCCCACTCTTATTGCATTTATTCTTTCAACAGAATCTGTGCAACCTCCTGAAGTGGTGAAAATGAGTTTTACATTATAATTGCCGGGTGTTGTATAGGTATGACTTGGGTTGGGTAAAGTACTGGTACCACCATCACCGAAAATCCATTGATAACTAACCAGTGTATCGGGGCCACTCAATGTTATTGCAGGTTGATATGTGTAGGGAACACATCCCTCTTGCGGCAATTGTAAAAATGAAGCAGTTGTGGTTTGAATATTTACAAACCTTGGTTTTGTTATGGTGTCGGTGCATCCTGCAGCATTTGTAACAACCAATTTTACATTAAATGAACCAAAGCTGTTATAAGTATGCGATGGATTTGCTTGTGAGGAAGAATCCCCATCTCCAAAATACCATTTATAGGAAACAGCTCCTATTGCAGCGGAAGTAAATGGAACCGTTAAAGGTGGTTTACAGGAAATGGTATTTGTGGCAGAGAAATCAGCCGTTGGTTTTGGTAATACTTGTATCGAATGTGTTACAGAGTCGGCACAGGCCCCAAAATTACTTCTCAGTTTTATAGTGTAATTGCCAGGTAATGGATACATCACCAATGGATTCAATGCAGTGGATGTATTGCCATTTCCAAATGTCCAGAAGGAACTAACCGGTGTGGGAACAGAACTATTTGTAATAGTAAAATAGTTGCCTGCGCAAACTATTGGTGGATTTGTGAATGCTGCGGTAACAGTACCGATAGTGATAGCGTTTATTTTTTCTATTGTGTCAGTACACCCGGCATTGTTCCTTACTATTAGTTTAACAGTATAAGTTCCGGCAGCATTGTAAATATGGGTGGGGTTTGCAATTGTTGATGTGCCGCCATCTCCAAACAACCATTGATAAGTTAAGGTGCCAGTACCAGTACTATTGTTTGTAAAAGTTATTGGGGTTGGAGGACGGCAGTTGGTGGATGCACCTATTGAAAAATCGCCTTTAACTCCATTGTTCAGTACAATGTAATTTAGCTTTGTTATGGATTGCAGACATCCTTTGTTACTTCTAACTTGAAGGGATACGTTAAAATTCCCCTGGTTAGTATACGTATGCTGTGAGTTTTGGACAGTAGATGTATTACCATCCCCAAAATCCCATAACCAGCTGGTGATGGTACCATCAGCCACCGAACTTTGATCCGTAAAATTAACTGTTAGTGGAAAGCAGCCCGTACTGTCGGTAGATATGAATTTTGCAGCAGGTGTTGCATTGACTGTTATATATCCTGTTTTCGTTATGGAATCAGATTGAAGTCCATTACTTACTACCAATTTTATTGGATAAGTACCAGGATTGAAATAGGTAGCTGCCGGGTTTTGAAGAAAGGAGACAGTGCCATTGCCCAGATCCCAACGCCAGCTTGTGGGATTGCCTAATGATTCATCCCTGAATTGAACCACCAAAGGACTACATCCTTCCGTTTTATTTACTGAAAAGGCAGCTGTTAACTGGGCATGTAGAACCTGACCCCATAAAAGGAGTGCTATCAGTAGAAAAAGGTTAAGCAATTTTTTGTTTTTCCCCATGTAATATCCGGGCAAACGGAATGTGGATATGATGTGGAAAATTAGGATTTTAAAAGGGGACTAAAAAACAAAATGCAGCGTAAAAGCTGCATTTAAATAATTTTCAATTATGTAAGCTCTTTAATTATGGCTTTTTACGAAGATGTAAAATGTTTTTGCCGCCAGTTACTGTCATTTCCGCCTCCACATAATCCCAATAACTATCGGTAATCTTCCAATAGCCATTTAATTTTTGGAGTGGTGCTCCTGCTGTTGGAAAGTTTGAGGTGATACTATAATCTGCAGCACTTCCTATCCAGGTTCCATTGCTTGAAACACCAGATCGGGTTCCGGTTACGGTTCCGTCTGCATTGAATTTGAAATCGTAGTTTAAGAAATCTGTAGTAATGTCGGTAGAAACCTCAACATAAGTATCGACCATCCAGATGCCATCAGTGATGGCTTTTACAACGAGGTCTTGTTGCGTATTCTGAACAGCTTTCTTACAAGAAATGTTCATCAAGAACAAGAGAGAGCATAGTGTTACAAATGACAGTTTTTTCATTAGTTGGATAGTTGGTACCCTAAAAATGGTAAATATTTTGGTATTTATCAAATAGGTATTCCAGAAAATACCTGGTATTTAGTCCTTCCCCACTGATTTTCAGGCAAAGTTCCTCGCTGGAATATTTGCGGCCATAATGGAAAACTTCCTTTTTAAGCCATTCCAGTAAGGTATTGAACTGGCCATCAGCAATTTCCTGTTCTATGGAAGGGTGGTCTAAAATGGCTTTTCGGTAAAACTGGGCTGCATAAAAACTTCCCAAACTATACGTTGGGAAATAACCGAAACTGCCATGACTCCAATGTACATCTTGCAAACAACCTGTTTTGTCATCAGGTACAGTGATGTTCATGTATTCCAGATATTTTTCATTCCAATAGGCTGGTACATCAATCGCTTTTATCTCTTTTGTAAGTAGGGCCTTTTCAATTTCATATCGAATCATTACATGAAAGTGATAAGTTAACTCATCAGCTTCGGTCCTGATAAATGATGGATGAACCTTATTGATTCCTCTGTAAAAATCTTCCAGGCTTACAGATCCTAATTGTTTCGGGAATTCTTTCTGTAAAATTGGAAGATAGAATTTGCACCATGATAAACTTCGTCCAACATGATTTTCCCATAAACGGGATTGTGATTCATGAATGGAAAAGGAAGCAGCTTCCCCTAATGGAAGTCCATATTGATCGGCTGGTAATCCTTGTTCATAAAGAGCATGTCCGGCTTCATGAATACAGCTCCAGACCATATTGCTTAAATCG
Organism: Chitinophagaceae bacterium; assembly: GCA_016721085.1. Lineage (GTDB taxonomy): Bacteria > Bacteroidota > Bacteroidia > Chitinophagales > Chitinophagaceae > Endoryza. The sequence goes on from JADKJI010000001.1 coordinate 128,523, forward strand.
TTTTCATCAATTCGGGTAGTTACCCTCACAGCAGTACTACTGAAGCTTATGGTAAATGGGTGTTCGGCTATATCCTGCCTGCCCGCTTCCATATCATATCCCATATCCTTTATTACCTGTAACCCAAATTGCCATTGGTTATCTTTTGGATAGTTTTGCTTTAAGAAGGAATCATCAATAGGTTCTGCTTGCTGAATCTTTTTCAATAAATCTTTAAGGGGCTCCTTTATTGAAGTGAATGTTGATGAAAGTAAGTCTACCGTTGCCCCTTTGTCGTGATCATTAAGAAGTGCATTATAAGGATGACCTTCATAACCCAGCAATTCCGCCTCTTCTATTTTAAGGTTTACGAGTGTATCCAGATCATCGGCAAAAAACTTGAAATTGTTCTCTTTTCTTGCTTTGATCCAATTGTGGAATGAGCGATGGGTTGCTTCCGAAAGACGACGGACGAAGGCCGGAGTGAATTTTTGCTGCTTTATGAAATCTTCCCTGGTAAGCTCAAAATTCCTTTTTTCACCCACAGTGAGGTCAGTTCTATTGACAGCTTCTTCTAATAATGAACCCAGCGCTTTGTCCGTGAAAAATTGATGAGCCAATTCTGTTAAAGTAGCTATCTGCTGCCCCCTGAATTCCGCTCCTTTTGGGGGAAGATAGGTTTCCTGGTCCCACTGTAATACCGCACTTGAAAATTTCAGGTCGGCAATTTTCTGCATCCTTTCTTTATATTCCTGAATTAGGTCTTTTGTACTTGTCATGGTCCAATTGCTTAGAACTGCTAAAGTCCGAAAAAAAGCCCATGTAATACTAAGTGGTTATTTACGTTTGGGTAATATCCGTGCTGGTGGGTACGCTGTGACCCATCTAAATGCAGTACTTTAACCGGTGAATGAATAACTCTGAACCCATGGTAAATAGATTAGTTCCCAAAATACTTTGTTTGCTGCTATTGTTTTGCAGCCATGCTCTTATGGCTCAAAAGAGCCCCGTCGCCCTACAGATGGCAAAAAAGGCTATGGCCGATTCTACAGCAAAAAAATATGGTGAAGCGGCCACAGGTTTTGCCAATGCTGCCATTGAAGAGGCTAAGCAGGCAACTCCAGATGCTGTTTTTATTGCATCTGTCTATTGGAGAGCGGCCACTCTTTTTGAAGCTACACTTCAATTCGCTACTGCCCACGACTGTTACTACAAATCCCTGTCTCAATACCAGAAATTAAAGGACTATAACCATGCCTCCCAGTTATTAACCTCTATTGCTGCATTGTACAAGTCCACCTCAGAAAAAAAAGTTACTTACAGTTATCCAAAACCGAAATCTGAAGAGACGATTGTGGCTCATCGTACAATTGAGACTTTGCAAAAGCAGGCAGATGGAAGTTTCCTGGCAATTATTGAAGGTGGAAGTAATGATGGGTTATACGAAGGGGCTGATGCAACAGTTTATGGTAAGCATAGGAAAACAGGTGAGGACAGGGCAAACAGAGAGCTTGGAACGGCGAAAGTGCTGGAAGTAGCTCCCAATTATTCAAAGGTTCGGATAAATGTTATAAATCCCAGGGATAGTTTTTTTGCTGTCTATACAGAAGATATGGTGGCTGTTCCTATCCGCTTTCCAAAAAAAGAGATCAAAGATGTTTTTCTGGAAGTGTCGTTGCTGAATATTCGATTCCTTGATAACTACAGAGAATCCCTGGCGCATACCAGAACCCTGATGTATTACCCTTCTGCACAACTGGAAAAAGATGTGTATCAAAGAATGCTTGATGCTGTTGTAGAAATCTATGACATGATCAAGGATGACTCATCCTATAAGGCTACTGAGACAATTCAAAGAGGAAGATTTAAAGGCATCACTTGGAAAGAGGCGATGGGGAAATCAACACCTGCCGATTTAAAAGCATTTCTTGGATTTGTAAGAACCTTCCCGGGTAAGTATATGGGAGGTAACTGGAAAATTTCAGAAACCTATGCTACCTGGTTATTGAATAATTGCCCCGTTGGCTCCAATGAGTTGATGGATTCCCTTCTGGCCGCCAAAAATGATAAGGAAATTTTTGCCATAGCCAATTACTATAAAAAAGAGATAAAGGATGTACTGTTTATTCAATGGCTTACGGATGCACAAAAAATGGCTGGGGCTGATAGGATAGAAGAAGCCTATAAATGGAGTAGTATTATATTGAAAGTAGTGATGCCTTTCAATGATCCTGATATGACCGGTTGGAGTTATTTTAATCTGGCCCGCATACAAGATGAAGATAAAAAAGATACCCTGGCTATTGAAAACTACAAGAAGGCGATTCCTTATTTTGAAAAAGGAACCGATGCCAAAGGGCTCAGTTACTGTATCAACAACCTTGCAAGTATTTATTCGAAACAATACCAGTATGCTGAAGCGCAACACACGTTTGAAAAGGTTTTGGATATCAGAATAAAAGTGTTAAAGACAGACACTTCAGACGAACAGAAGAATCTGGTGGCAAGAGCCTACTGGGGAGTAGGAGATGCTTTTTATAATCAAAGCAAGTATAAAGAAGCGATAGAACAGTATTCTAAAGGAGCGGCCGTTATTGAAAATGCGAGGCTGCTGGATTGCCGGATACTTACAGCACATCTTTACCGATGGATTGGAAAAAGTCATGAGAAGATGGCGAATTATCTGGAAGCCGCAAATTTCTACCAAAAGGAATATAGTGCGCGTGTTTTGTTGGGTGATGTCGATGCCCAGGCAGATGCACTGGATAATCAGGGTTTGCTATTCAGTAAACTGGGTAAATATCGTGAAGCACATGATAAATTCAATTTTGGGTATCAGCATCACCTGAAAATACAGGATAAGAACGGCGCTGGTTATTCGATGTCGAACATGGGACAGATGCTTTGGAATCTGGGTAAGTTCGATAGTGCTATAATGGCACATACCAATGCTATACAATTGAGGACAGAAGGGGGCAATGAAAAAGGAGTGGCTTATAGTTTGAAGAAACTGGGAGCACTTTATAAAGAAAGTGGTAATGCATCGAAGAGTATGGAGTCGTATAACAAGGCGCTGGCCCTGTATCAAAAATTAGATGATAATGAAGAGTATGGATCTTTGCTCGAAGATCTGGGTTCCAACTATGCTACATTAAAAGATTATGGAAATTCGAAGCTGTATTACACACAAGCTTTGTCGCTTTATAGAAAAATCAAGTCAAGGAATAAGGAAGCCGATGTATTGAGCTCTATTGGAGATATGTTATATGGTGGTTCAAAATATGTGGAGGCAGATCTTTATTTTGATAGCGCATCTGTAATTCAAAAGGAAATCAATGACCGTTCCGGCTTGATGTACAGCATGATCAATAAAGGACAGATTTCACAATTCTCCCGTGAAGATTATAAAGATGCCATTGAAAAGATGAGGGTTGGATTGGATTTGGCTGTGGCAACAAATAGCCAGTTTCATGTGGCCTTTTGTCAAAGTAAGATAGGAGGGCTCTTTAGTTATATGAGCAATTACGATAGTGCTGTAAGGTACTTTGATTTGGCGATGGAAGGTTATAAGAAGCTGGACGATAAAGAGAAGATTGCTTATCTGGAAATTGATTATGGCTATTATTATAATTACAGGGGCGATTTTGAAAAAGCTAAACTGCAATTTGAAAAAGCATTGGCTATCGGTAAAGAGATCAATAATGGATATCTGATGGCAAGTGCCTACAATGGACTCAGTGGCAATCATTCGGTAAAGGGAGAGTTTAAGGAAGCGATGAGCAACACCAATGAGGTGCTTAAGATCTATAAAGAGAAGGACAATCCATGGGGAATTGCTTCTGTGTATTTAAGTATGGCAGACATTCTTAATGATCAGGGGGAGTATGAAGAGGCACTGGCTTCTTATTATAAAGCAGATAGTATGTATAAGACATTGGGTCTTGAAAAGATTCGCAATAGCGTAGCGAACAATATCGGAACCATATATTTCTACCAGCATAACTATCAGGCAGCGTTGCAGCAATTCACCAAAATACAAGCAGCACTCGACAAGAATAATGATGACCCTCCTTTTCAGGCGCTTATAAAAAGTAATATCGGTGAAATATATATTGAAAACAAAAAGGAGGCAGAAGCTCAAAAATATCTGGTTGAATCATTGAAGATGGGCTTTGACCAAAAAAATGTCCGTCAATTATATATATCCCATCTTTTGTACGGAAGGTTACTAACTAACCAGAAAAAATTTGCTCAGGCAGAGGCAGAATTCCGTTCCACTGATTCACTTCTTGCGAATGGCGGAGAGCAAAAGATAAAGATCCAGTTGTTGGAAAACTGGGGCCGTATGTTATATATGAACAACAGACCTGCTGAAGCGGAAGCTAAGTTGAAAGAATGCGTACAGCTATCTGAGAAAATCTTGTATAGTAAATATGCATGGAAGGCCTATGCTACTCTGGCCGATGTGAAGATTGCAGGTAATGATGAAAAGGCTGGTATTGGGTATCTTGAAAAATCTATAAGTGAAGTTGAGAAGATCAAGACTAAATTGGCGGGTAAGGATGCAAGAAAGATATTTTCGAGTGATGAGAGCATTGTAGAGCTTTATAAGAAAATGATACTTATCCTTAAGAAACAGGGCCGAGTACCTGAAGCCCTTGTTTATATGGAAAAGGCGAATGCTGAAAATGTAAATATCCGGTTGAATGCAGATGCTGTGACCTATACCGATCCGGCTGCAAATGAAGCTGTCGCAAAAAGTAAGGAATTGCAAAAGCAGCAAACTATTATCGAAGGCCAGATAGCAAAAGAAAAAGCCAAGCCAGAAGAAATTCAACACAAAGAACAGATAGTGCAATGGGAGAAAATGAGGTCAATTACAGCAGAACAATATAAGTCTTATGTAAACGACCTGAAAGTGAAATATCCAAATCTGCCAGCCTTTAAAACGGTTGATCCTGGTGAGTTTATGGCACAACGTCGCCGGATACCTTCTGATGTGGCGGTAGTTAGTTATCTGGTAACAGATAAGGAAATGAGCGTGTTTGTAGTTATGAAGGATACGATATTCATAAAGGATATACCCATTGATAAAGAGTTGTTGCAAAATAAAATCCGTTCTTTTTATGCTGCGCATGCAAGATCTTCCAAATCGGCCCGTGATATTCGTGGAGGAAAAGTGAGTGCTGCTGACAATTCAAAAAAGCCAAAGGAAGATGCTAGCCAAATGGCAGCTGACTTGTATAATATACTGGTGGCTCCTTATATGGACGACCTTAAAGACAAACAAAGAATTGCTATTGTGCCAAGCGGTTTATTATGTTTTGTGCCATTTGATGCATTGATCAGAAAATCTGCAGATGGCAAATCCGATTACATGGGGGATATCAAGCAGCTTTTCTATGTAAATAAGATCACTACCGTTACCAATAGTCTGGGAGAGCCAATGACTGATTTCAGGATTCTAGCAGCAGGTAATCCGGATAAATCATTACCTAATGCTGAAAAAGAAGTGAATGCCTTGCAAACTTTAATGCCTAATACAACAGTTTATGTGAGAGAGCAGGCTACTAAGAAAAATGTATTGGGTAATAAAGGGGATTTCAATGTTCTTCATTTGGCTACTCATGGAATGCTTGATTATGCCAATGCGGATAGTTCTTATCTCGTTTTTGCCTCCGATCCGGTTGCGCATGATAATGGGAAACTGACTATTAAGGAAATACAGGCTACCCTCGATATCGACCGTTTTGGAATTATCCTATTATCAGCTTGTGAAACTGCCGTAATCAGAGAAGTGGCAGAAGGTTGGCCTATTAGTATGGGTACTGCCTTTATTGAAATGGGCGTTCCTTCGGTTGTGGCCACACTTTGGCAGGTGGATGATAATGCTACCAGTATGCTGATGCAACAATTCTATAAAAACCTAAAGACGATGGATAAGGTAAAAGCATTGCAGCAGGCACAACATTATCTAAGAACGCAGCCCGGCTATGAAGACCCTTATTACTGGGCACCCTTCCAACTAGTAGGTGTTTGGAAATAATAGGGTTTCTAAAACTGAGGGTATTCTTAAAATTTTACAAGTGGTAACCATTGGATTATAATTCCGTGTACTTTTCCACTATGAAAAGCGTGTTTGCAATTCTTATAAGCTTTTGTATACTTACTGAAGTAAAAGCTCAATCAGCTGGTGAAATCCTTGAGAAGCTTAGAGATAGTTTTCCTCAGGAGAAAATTCATGTGCATTTCGACAGACAAGCTTACAAAGCTGGAGAAACAATCTGGTTTAAAGCCTATCTCTTCAATGGCTTTCAGTTAAGCGATCTGAGTACCAATTTTTTTGTAGATCTCTTAGATGAAGATGGTATTGTTATCGCTTCAAAAAAGTTGCCTATAATAGGATCTACGGTTTCAGGTAGTATTACATTGACTGAGTCGCTCCCAAGTGGCCACTACCTCTTTCGGGCCTATACCCCCTGGATGTTGAATTTCGATCCCTCATTTGTTTTCCAGCAGGGAATTTATATATATGCTTCTGTGCCAACAGGAAATATAAAGAAGGCCGAATCGGTTTCTAAAAATCACTTTTACCTTTTTCCTGAAAGCGGTCATCTTATAGGAGGCGTTGTAAATGTTGTTGCCTTCAAAGGCACTGACCCTTATGGGAAACCACTGCAAATAAGTGGAAAATTAATTGATGAAGCCGGCAGTGAATTGGCCTCCTTTGAATCGGTTCACGATGGATTGGGAAGTTTTGGGTTTCTGCCGCAAGCCGGACAAAAATATTCTGTTCAGGTAAAATATGGGGATGGCACAAACGAAACTATTGCTGCTCCGTCGATTGAATCCTCTGGCTGGTTATTGCAAGTAAGAGAAGAATCAAAAACCCGACAAAGAATACAGATACTCGCCGCTAAAGGGCAGGAAGCCATTCCTCTTGTATTGGTAGGACAAATGCAGCAACAATTGGTGTTGGAGCAGGCGGTTAGTTTACAGAATGGTGCAGCAAGTATTTCATTTAATACCGGAACCTTACCAAGCGGTATCCTCCAATTGACTTTACTAACAGAAAAAGGAACACCCATAGCCGAGAGACTAATTTTTATAAACAATCAGGACTTTCAATTGCCTGTTGAATTGGTTGCTGATACTGTCAGCTTTTTAAAGAAAGGGAAGAATGTAGTTCATTTCAATTTGCCCGATTCCCTTTCTGGTACATTTTCAGTATCTGTTGTTGATGATGAACGAACATTTAATGAAGAACCAAAAGATGATATAGTTTCAAGGTTTCTACTTACGGGGGATCTTAAAGGGTATATTCATCAGCCTTCTTTTTACTTTAGGAATAATGAAAAAGCTACCCGAGTTTATCTGGACCTGCTGATGATGACGCACGGCTGGAGGAGATTCAATTGGGAAAAAACCTGGGCACAACAATTCCCGGTTATAAAGTATTGGGATAGGAATCATATTGAGATTTCAGGACTCATACTTTCGGACAGAACAAAGAAACCTGTGACGGATGGAGTAGTTAATTTTCTTTACCGCACAAAAGATTCGGTAACAGATCTTATTCAAACTGAGGTGGGGGAAGATGGTCGTTTTTTTCTTGAGAACCTGACCTATTCAGATACGGCAACTTTTAGTTTTCTTCTGAATAGTAAAAAAACAAAAGAAAAGGAGTTGTCGATACAGTTGGATAAGGATACGATGGACTTTTCAAAAATGGCCGGCCCATTGTTACATCAACGCAGCAGTGAATTGTTATTCAGACCTTTTCTGCTTCCTGATTCATTGAGAGTAAGCTACACTTTTGCTGGTGATACAACAGGAAACTATAAGTTATTAAATTCAGTAATTGTAACGGCAAAAAAGAAACGACCATTGGATGAACTCAATCGCAGATACACTACAGGTTTATTCGCATCATCAAATATGGTTCGGATACTTGACCTGGTGAATAATAATGATGGAGCTGGATCTCTCAATGTATTCCAATATATACAGGGAAGACTGCCAGGTATTATGGTGCAAAGCAGGGGCTTTCCTCCAACCTATACTGTTTATTCAAGGCGAGCCATGAATATTACAAAAGGGTTATTGCCTATCCCGCTTTTTTTGGATGAAGTTTCAGCAGATGCCGCCCAACTGGCAAATATTCCAATGAATCAGGTGGCGATGATCAAATATTTCCAAACCGGATTTATGGGGAACACTTCTCAGGGAACATCCCAGGCTATTGCTGTATATACCCGAAAGCCCGGTGATAGAAAGGATCTGGGCTATTCTTACCTGAAATCTTTTTCATATCCCGGATACTCGCCTGTGAAAGAATATTTCACACCAGATTATGAATCGAGCGCAGCAGCAAGAGCTTTACCAGACAGAAGGATAACCTTGCTATGGCAGCCATCTATTGAGCCTGAAGAGGGAAGTAATAAATATGTTATTCGTTTTTTCAATAACGATTATGCAAAAAAAGTACACCTTGTTCTGGAAGGAGTTACCACTAATGGTAAATTAGTTCGGGAAGAGAAGTGGTTGCAATAAGATAAAAACTGGTCGCAGCATCCCGGCCCAACCTTACGGGGTTGATGCCGGGATGACCAACAACCAGCTTTTTATTTTTTAGGAAATCCTGGGTCCGCCATTACTTCCGAAATCTGCTGCGTATGACGGTTGCTGTGAGCTCCGATCATCAAGACTAGTTGATAACTGTCTAACATTCCTACAGGAGTTTGAGCAACATGATTTCTCATATCGTCTTTTGTTCCCTTTACATAACGGATAAGTTTCTCCCTGGAAGCCCTGAATGCATATAAGGCATCTAATGCTGTTGTGCTGCTTGTGGAGGAAGGGGTCAGTTCTGCAGAAGTCTTTACCTTATGGCTTCTGTCTGTTAGCGCTGTTATCAGTTGATCATCCGTCATTTTTATCTCAGCTCTTTTGTCTGGATTTGCAGCGGCTTTTAATGTGCCATCGCAAAGTTTCCATAATCCATCTTCCGACATAGCGATGTGTTGAAGGCATTCCTTCACCGACCATCGGTCATCTGAGGGCTTGTAATTGAACTGATCTTCGGATAATCCCGAAATCAAACTTTCAAGATCTGCTCTGGTTTGTTCCAGATATGTGATAGCTGTTTTTTTCTCTTTTTTACTTAATCCTTCTTCGTTAGTACTGAAAGAAAAGAAAAAAAGTGCAGGGAGTACAAAGAGTAACTTTTTCATGTGCGGCAAGTTTATATGGTGAACAATGCCGGAATAGGGAGCATCAGGGGAACGGAGGACTCATAAGTTACACCAATAAATTCCATACCCGAAATAGTTTTTTGCAATGAAGTTGCCATTGCCTTTTTATCTTTAGTAAATGAAAATTGAAGCAATCATATCAGTTTTGGAAAAAATAGCCCCTCCTGTGCTTCAGGAGCAGTATGATAATGCAGGGCTTCTTATTGGTAGTGCCCACTGGGAATGCACTGGCGTTTTATGTACCCTGGATACCATTGAGTCGGTAATTGATGAAGCGATTGCAAAAAAATGCAATCTCATTGTTGCTCATCACCCCATCATTTTCAAGGGATTGAAAAAGATTAATGGGAAAAACTATGTTGAAAGAACCATCATAGCAGCCTTGAAAAACGATATTGCTATCTATGCTATTCATACTAATCTGGATAATGTGATTGAAGGAGTTAATGGGAGAATAGCCAAAACATTGGGATTGCAAAACACTCATGTGTTATTACCAAAGGATCAGGTACTTAAAAAACTGTACACCTTTGTTCCAATAGCCCATGCTGAGAATGTAAAGAATGCTCTTTTTGCTGCTGGTGCCGGATCGATTGGCAATTACACTGAATGCAGTTTTGCTGTGGAAGGAACAGGAACATTCACTGCCGGTGAAAACACGAACCCTTTTGTTGGAAAACAAGGCGAAAGGCATAAGGAGCAAGAAATCAAGGTGGAAGTAATTTTCCCGGCATATATCCAGGCAGCCTTGGTTCAGGCTTTGGTTAGTTCACATCCCTATGAAGAAGTAGCATATGATATTGTTTCGCTTGATAATACCCATGCTGGAATCGGTTCAGGGCTGGTTGGTGAATTTGAAGAAGCAATGCCTGAAAAGGAGTTTCTGGCTATATTGAAAAAACAGTTCAAATTGGAGCTGATACGGCACACGGCATTGAGTGGCAAACCCATAAAAACGGTTGCCATTTGCGGCGGGGCAGGTAGTTTCTTGATTTCCAATTCATTAGCTGCCAAATGTGACGCTTATGTAACCGCCGATCTGAAATATCATGAATTTTTCGACCCCGAAGGAAGGCTACTCCTTTGTGATATTGGCCATTTTGAAAGCGAACAGTACACAGTAGACCTGCTGGCTGAAGTTTTGCAGCAAAAATTCCCTACCTTTGCCGTCCTTAAATCGGATCAAAAAACTAACCCGGTTTATTATTATTTCTAAACTATGAGTACACTTAAAGATTACTCCGTAGAAGAAAAACTCTCCTCGGTAGTGTCCCTCCAGAAAATTGAATCTAAGATTGATGAGATCCAGATCCTCAAAGGAGAACTTCCTATGGAAGTAAGTGATCTCGAAGATGAGATCCAGGGATTGCATGCTCGTCAAACACGTATTGAAGAAGAAATCAACGGTATCCAGGAATTCATCAACACAAAGAAGAATATCATAAAGGATGCTGAAGCTTTAGTGAAGAAATACGAAAAGCAGACAGAGAATGTAAAAAACAGCCGTGAGTTTGAAGCCATCACCAAAGAAATGGAGATGCAACAGTTGGAAATGAAACTGGCTGAAAAGCATATCAAGGATGCCAACGAAGAGATCGGTGAGAAAGTAGTTATCCTTGAAAAAGCAAAGAAGAATATTGCCGCTAAAGAAGGCGTATTGAATACCAAGAAGGGTGAACTGGAAAAGATCATCGCTTCTACTGAAAAAGAAGAAAAACACTTCAGCAAACTGTCTTCTGAAGCACGTGAAAAAGTGGAAGAGCGCTTATTGCACTCTTTCAACCGTATCCGTACTAACTATAGAAACGGTTTGTCAGTAGTTCCTGTTGAAAGGGATGCCTGCGGTGGTTGCTTCAATGCTATTCCTCCTCAGCGTCAAAGCGAAATCCGTCAACGTAAGAAGATCATCGTTTGCGAAAACTGTGGTCGTATCCTGGTTGACCGCGATTTGTTCGATAGCATCGAAATCAAATAAGGAAAATTTTAGATTTTTATAGAGGCGCTCAGTTTTGGGCGCCTTTTTTTTTTTGGTTTTTGGGGGGGGTGGGGGTGGGTAGCTTAAAGCCTAAGGCCTAGAGCTTAAGGCTTATTCAGTAAACAACCCGAGAGTTCTTGTGATTTACGGTAGACCTGTTCGAAGGCTAAAACAGAGTACGGATTATAAAATAAGCTTTAGCTTTAGGCTTTAAGCCTTAGGCCTTGAGCCTCCCGCATTTCCTTAAATTGCATCGAATGAGTATTTCAGTTTCCATTTGTGGGGGTAAGAGCATAGTTCGGAAATATAGTTTTCTGCTGCTATTGTTATTATTGAATGGGGGGCTGTTGTTTGCTGAGAAGGTATTTGACTTTAATGCCGATTGTCAGCAAGCTTATAAGGAAATCATTCAATGGAAGTTTGTAAAAGGACAACAGTTACTCGATATTGAAAAGGCGAAACACCCCGATAACCTGATTCCTTATTATCTCGAAAACTATATCGATTTCTTTACCTTATTCTTTAATGAAGATCCGGCGTTTTATAAAAAGATGTCGGCAAGGGTAGAAGATAGATTGGATAAATTGGATGAAGGACCCAGTTCCTCCCCATTATTTCTTTTTACAAAAGCCATCATCCATTTTCAGTGGGCCGCCATTCAGGTGAAGTTTGGACATAACTGGGATGCTGGCTGGACCTTCCGCCGCTCTTTTGTACAGTTCAAGCAAAACCAATCCTCATTTCCAGATTTCTATCCGAATCAATTTTACAGAGGCGCTATGCAAGTTGCGGCCGGCACTATTCCTGATGGCTATAAATGGCTGAGTAATCTACTGGGCATAAAAGGCACTATTAAGGATGGTATGAATCAATTGAAGACAACGTTGGCAAGAACAGATGAATGGTCAAAATTATACAGGGAAGAAGCTATCTTCTATTACTGTTATCTTAAATTCTATATTGAAAACGACAAAGAAGGCGTATTTGCTTTTATAAAAGATCAACATCTTGATCTTGTTAACAACCATCTTTTTGCATATCTCGCTGTAAATCTTAATCTGAATAACCACCAGTCCGCCACAGCGGAAAAAATAATCAGTGAAAGGAATATGGCTGCTTATTATTTCCAGACACCTGTTTGGGATTTGGAAATGGGGTATGCTAAAACCAATCACCTCGATCCGGCAGGGGTTGCTTATCTGGAACGATTCATTTCTCAGTTCAAGGGCAAATTTTATGTAAAAGATGCTCTGCAAAAAATCAGCTGGCACTATTATCTGGAAGGGCAACAGGAGAAAGCTGATAAAGCCAGAAGAGATATTTCATTAAAAGGGTCGGGAGATACTGAAGCTGATAAACAGGCGCTGAAAGAAGCACAATCTGGCGTTTGGCCAAACCCTGTTTTATTGCAGTCGCGCCTCTTAAGTGATGGGGGCTACTATAAAGAAGCCATGCGCTTGTTACATGGGAAAACCTACCTGAGTTTTTCGCAACCGCAAGATCGCGTTGAATTCTGCTATAGAGCCGGCCGGATTTATGATGATATAGGCCTTAAAGATGATGCCGTTGATTTTTATAAACAAGCAATCAGGCTTGGGGAAACCAGAAAGGAATACTATGCTGCAAGAGCGGCCCTCCATATCGGAAATATCTTTGAAACTAAAGGAGAAAAGGTAACTGCCATTGTATGGTACCAAAGGGTATTGGATATGAAAGATCATGACTATAAGAATTCTTTAGACCAAAAAGCCAAGGCCGGATTAGCCCGTTGTAAGGAACAATAGGTTGTGGGCAATTTTCAGCTCAGGGAATACTAGGATTAATTAATTTGTGCCAGCTATTTATTTTATGCTCAAGAAAATCAACATTCAGAATTATGCCATCATAGATTCGCTGGAAATCAATTTCAGCGGTCACCTTAATATCATCACGGGTGAAACCGGTGCTGGTAAATCTATTTTGATGGGTGCCTTATCACTTATATTAGGAGATAGGGCTGATACCTCAGTATTACTGAACCGGGAGAAGAAATGCGTGGTGGAAGGTAGTTTTGCTACTGATGGAAGGAAATCGATTAAGGAGTTCATGAAGGAGCAGGATCTGGATATGGAAGATGAACTGGTTATACGAAGGGAGATTGGCACCAATGGGAAATCTCGCGCCTTTGTAAACGATACTCCTGTCAATCTGGAGCAACTTCGCACACTTAGTGCCATGCTGGTGGATCTGCATCGTCAATTCGATACACTTGAATTAGGCGAATCTGGCTTTCAGAGAGAAGTGTTAGATGCATTAGCCTCAA
>JADKJI010000002.1 GCA_016721085.1 Chitinophagaceae bacterium
TCAACATCCCAACATATACGTTTATCAGAACTAAATGCCCTTATTGAGGACACCATCCGTAAGAATTTCCAGGACCGCAGCTTTTGGATTGTTGCCGATATCACCAATCATAGCTTTAAAGAAAGAAGCAGCTACCACTACTTCGATCTGGTTGAAAAAGACCCCGCCGGAACAGAAATGATCGCCAAAGTAGCCGGTAAGGCCTGGGGCAATGGGTCATTACGTATAAAAGCATTCGAAGCCGCCACTGGACAGCAATTCACAAATAATATAAACGTGCTGGTGAATGTGAAAGTGGTCTTCCATAAAGTATATGGACTTTCACTCGAAGTGGTGGATATTGATAGCAATTTCACTCTCGGATTACTCGAGAAACGTCGTCGCGAAACGCTTGAACGACTGGTAAATGAAAATGAAGGAGTGATAGAAAAGATCGGGGAACAATATATCACCCGTAACAGCAAGCTTCCATTACCATCAGTGATAAAGAAAATTGCGGTGGTATCGTCAAAAACATCTGCAGGTAATGAAGACTTTAAACATAGCTTAGTAAACAATCCCTACGGCTATCTTTTTGAGATCGATGACTATCATACAACTGTTCAGAATGAAGCTTATGCCCAGGAATTCCTGAATACTCTTATTGGTGTTTTTCATTCCAATATACCCTACGATGTGGTGGTGATTAACAGAGGAGGTGGCGCTCAAACCGATTTCCTGATTTTTGATAACTATAATATAGGAAGAGCTATTGCCAGATTCCCTATTCCAGTAATTACAGGTATCGGTCACCAGAAAAATGAAACCATTGCCGACCTGATGGCACATACAGCAACTAAAACTCCAACTAAAGCTGCAGAATTTATCATTGCCCATAATAAGAAGTTTGAGGATATGATTTTGTTGTTCCAAAAAAGAATCATCATCAAGTCGCAGCAATTACTTGCTTCTAATACAGAACGAATTCATCAACTAAATACCATACTTACAAACCGTTCACGTACCTATCTCATAAATAAGAGGGATATCATTTCAAATTATAATTCAGCACTCATTCATAAGACGAGAGAGATATTATACACTCAACACACCTTATTGCAACAAGCTGGATCAAAACTGACTCATATCCCGAAAGTGATGTTCTACCAACGCAGTAAAGACCTTGAAAGTAAAGTGGAGATATTAAAATCGTACACCACTAACCTTTTAAAAAATCAAAAGGGGTATCTTGGGCATTATATATCACTGATGCAGCTGATGGCACCCGATAACATATTGAAGAAAGGATTCGCTATCATAAAACATAAAGGCAGTATTGTATCATCTGGCCGTAAACTAGAAAAAGGCGATGAAATTGAAGTGGTGATGGAGAAGGAAATAATCAATGCAGCAGTAACAACAAAAAAAGAGAATGATGGAAAAAGCTTTAACCTATGAGGCAGCCTATAAAGAGCTCGCCCAAATTGCAAAAGATATAGAGAACGAAGCCGTAACAGTAGATGTGTTAGCGGAGAAAGTGAAAAGGGCTTCAGAGTTAATAACCTTGTGTCAATCTAAATTACGTGCCACCGAAACGGAGGTGAATAAGATTATTGCGCAGATGGAACAGGGGGGAGAAGCTAAACGATAGCTGTTATGTTCAATAGGTTCAATAAGTTCCATAGGGCTGACGAATAGTTGGCCTTTTTTAATTTTGGCAATTTTTACCGCAGAGACGCAGAGGCGGATCAATTAGAGTTCCGAACTTTCAAAAAGTTCGGAACTCTAATTGATCCGCCTCAAGCATTCCCTGCGTCTTCGCGTCTCTGCGGTAAAAAAACTCAAACTCTCAAAAACACCTTCTTCTTATACATAAAATAAAGGAACACCCACTTTACCAGCACATAACAAACCGCCATTATCACAGCATTGAATGGATCGCCGGCTAATTGTCCCAGCCATTTGAAAAAGGCATTGGTAGTATATCCCCAATCAATAAAATGGCCCGACATATATATCAGTATCGAGTTCATACCGATTACTTTGAAGAAGAAAGCCCATTTCTGATAGCCTAATACATCGATGATATAATAGAAAATGGAAAGAAGTATCAGACTATAGCCTCCGGCATTCAATACAAAGGAGCTGGTCCAAAGATTTTTATTGATTGGGAAGTCTAGTTCCCAAAGATGGGCAAAGGCAACAAATGCTATACCTATGATACCCATTCTCAATGCTTTTTTTGCAGGAGCTATTCCTTCTCTCTTCAAAAAGTTACCAGTTAATATTCCTAATAAGCCCGTGCTGATTGCAGGAACAGTAGAAAGCAATCCTTCCGGATCATGGATATCGAGATACAGTTTTCCTGGAAGAAATAATCTGTCGAAATAGGATACGATATTTCCTTCCATGGTCAGATCTCCAGCTGGAAATCCTGGTGCGGAAGTGAATTTCATCAGAAGCCAGTAGCCGATTAGAATAGCACCGAACCATATCAATTGTCCCAGTTCTTTGGTATAGATATAAATGATATTGGCAAACATATAAGCCAGACCAATTCTTCCCAGCACACTTCCGAAACGTATTTCAGCAATTGGTTTTATCTCCAGTCCGTTGTTGGCAATGATACCCAGCAGCACCAATATCAATCCTCTTTTTATGACACGCCAAAGCAGTTGTTGTTTTGATTTTCCTTTTTCAATATCACGTCCCACAGAGAAAGGAGTTGCCACTCCAGCCATAAACAAGAACAAGGGGAATATTAGATCGTAGAAGTGAAATCCATTCCAGGCGGGGTGCGTCAGTTCTTCCGCTATTGTTCCGAGGAAGGAATTACCAGTAGCCTTATATAAGGTATGAAAGATTTCCTCAGCTCCCATAATCCAGAACATATCAAAACCTCTCAGCGCATCAAGGGAATAGAGTCGTTGGTTGCTGTTAGCAGTTGCAGTAGCCATTAGTGTTGGTTTGGTGTTGACGCGGGAATAAAGATAGGGAAGAAGTTGTACGTGATAAGTTATACGTTGTAAGTTTGAGTCCGTACTGTAAGAGTCTTGAAAACTAATCAAAATCCGCAACCAACAAACCTATTCCCGCTTTTCCGTTTCACCGGCAACTGTATTCAAACCCAGTTAAACAGCCGAACACATAGGCACATAGGTTCACATAGAGAAGTCCTTTTTATAAGGATTGATAGAATACATATGCCTGGTGAAAGAGAGGTTGTATAATATGATGATTTCACTAAAAAAATGAGAAAACCCTCAGGAGATGTCATCTCCCGAGATGACATCTCGGAGGTTGACATCCTGAAAATAAAACCTTCCCGCCTTCCCGGTTATCACCCCAAAAAAAAGGACCCACATCTCTGTGAGTCCTTCCGTGGTGTGGGGCGGGATCGAACCGCCGACACAAGGATTTTCAGTCCTTTGCTCTACCGACTGAGCTACCGCACCATCTATATACTTACTGCCTCTATCTTAATACTTTAGCAGGGGTGCAAAAATAAGGGAACATGGGGGAATTTGAAAATTTGATGATTTGAAAATTTGAAAATGATGGCCGATTGTTATTAGGTTATCTATTAATACTTTGGATTTCAATATATTATGAAGCTTTTTTTATTGAAAGAATATTATATAATCCCGCCTCATTCCTGTTCATCAATTGCTTTATTCCCTTTACTTTTATCACTCAAAGGTTGGATTCATGAACGATTTCTTCGCGTATCTCGAAAAACTGGAACTGATTGCTTTTTTTGCCGGTTTCCCACTGATCTATTTCCTGGTAATGGCTTACAAAAGCCAGCTGCAATCGAGCAAATACTCTTTCCTGAAACAAATACCCAACCATCTTAGCTTTGGTTATGCCCTTGCTGTTTTGCTTTATGTAGGAATGAAAGTCTATCAGCAAGTAAGCAATCAGGATGGATTCCATTTCTCTAATCTGTTTATAGGAGATAATAGATATTATATTATCTGGGCTTATGCCGGATTGATTTTCTGGCTCCCTTTCCTGAAATCAAAACCTATTCTGGTTTTACTTCATAGCCTCGTATTCTTCTTTATATTTCTCTTCTTTATTTATCTATATATAAATGGAGAGGCAGAAAAAGCAGTGGTTACTAATTCTACGCAACTATATTTTTATAGTATCCTTTTAAACTGCTTCACAGTTTTGTTTGCAACTACTTTGTTTTTGATTTTCTCCCGAAATAAAAAATCCTAGAAAGGAAAAATTCACTTCAACATCCATGCTCAAACACCGATGTTTAGCTATCGATATATGACCTGCGTCATAATCATTATCTCAATTTGTAATCGATTCCACCTGGTTCCTGTTGCTTTTATTGATTGACCGCAATCAAAAAAATGCGATTTCTTTTTCTGCATATCTGAAAAATATTCACCGGCCAGGAACCAGACTCCATTCTGAATATTGCTTATAACTTTTAGTAAATCAATCATTTAATACAGCACTTCAAATGCCTTCTTCGTTTTTGTAATTCAAATTTTTTGATTGATCGGGTAATAGAAAATGGGAAAATTCGCCTCAAAAAAACCTGTCTGATTTAAATGATGTCTAAACTATGATTACTCTCATAGGAGCCTTTGACGGATGTCTATGTTTAAACGTTAACATGCTTTATACTTTTACATCAAGAAATCAATCTAATCTCTCACCTAATTCTTTTTTTATGAAGGTTCTTGCAAATAAACTTTTTTTAGTCGTAGTACTACTCGTTTCTGTTTCTGCTTACATAACCAGTTGTACTAATAAGGACGTAGAAGTTCCTCCCCCAGCATCTAATGATTATGTATATCCACGCGGTGTTGCCGTGTTGAAACCAGGTACAATGACAGTTGGAGATACCAGCATGTGGAAATTAGATAAAGCACACTCAAACGTAATGTGGTCTACTAACTATCTGGGAGCAGCAGGTTTGCTTACCGGTCGTTTTAACCAATTCGGTGTTCATGATGTGAATGCTGCTAAACAACTAGCTTATGCTGTAACAGGACAACCATTAAAAGACAGCTCATGGGCTTTTGATGAAGCGCATCCTGAAAATTCTTACTTCAACGGATATGTTCAGATCAACCAGTCTAATACAGGAGAACCTGGACGTGATGGAGGTTGCTACTTATCTACTATGGGTACTACCGCCATTGTTGCAGGTACACAAAACCTTACTGAAGCAAATATTGCTCGTATAAAAACAACTAAAATAGAATTTGACCCATATAGCGCCGACTATCTTGTTACCGCTAACCTTATTGGAAAGGACCAGGCGCAGCATTAGTTACACAATCTATAGTGGGTAAATTGAAATTCGTTCCACCTTCCGTTATTGGTGCAGGTACAGCTACAACATATAAAGTATTCGGGCTGCAATTTAAATTCCAATTTAACTGCAGAGACTTTAGTGTAGCCAGCACAAACGTTGCCGATATCATCAACGTTGAATGTAACATGAACTTCAATAACAAATAATTACTGGTCCTAATAACTATAAGATGAAAAAAATTACCATAAATATTGTTTTACTGTTAGCGGTCCTTATGACTGGTTTAACAGGATGTTATAAGGATATCATTTATCCAGAAACTGTAGCCGATCCAGATGGCCCTCCTTTGCCAGTAAGTTTCAAGACCGACATACAACCATATGTAGCCGAGAATTGTGCAAAAGCAGGTTGTCATGAAGTAGGTGGTCACAAGCCTTATATGTCTGCTGACATTTCTTATAACCAGATAGTAGGAGGTGGTTTTGTAAATGTACTGGTGCCAAAACAAAGCACTATCTATCAGATGATCAATGGTGAGATGAGGATTTATATTCCTTCAGCTGTGCAACGCCAGAAGATCTATGACTGGATCAGGAATGGAGCCCCTAATAATTAAGAGACCTTAAACAAACCAAATGAAACGTATTAACTACCTGATAAATAGACAAGCCATTCAAGCTCTCGCTGTAATCAGCTTATGCTTTAACAGCTTTGCAACAATGGCCCAAGACAGCACTGCGGCTGCCCAGGAAGAAAAGCCTGCACCCGTTAAAGCAAAACCTGTTAAGAACACCTTCCAAAGCGTATGGATAATCGATAACCAATCAGTAATAGTTCCTGTAAAAGGATTATTTGAAATGGATATCCAGCACCGCTTCGGATCTGTAAAAGGTGGATATAAAGAATTCTGGGGATTCTTCTCCCCTTCAAATATCCGTCTGGGAGCCAGTTATACTCCAATAAAGAGACTGAATATCGGTATCGGTATCACTAAACGTAATATCCTTTGGGATGCAAGTGCTAAATATGCCTTGATTACCCAAACAACTACCGGATCAGTTCCTGTGAGTATATCATATTATGGAAATGCTGCTGTAGACACACGTAAAAATGTTGACAATAGCTTGTTCAAATATTTTACTCAACGATTCTCTTTCTTCAATCAGATTATCATTGCCCGTAAATTCAGCGAGAAGTTTTCACTGCAAGTGGCACCAAGCATATCTCACCAGAACTCTGTTGAAGGATTTTATACCAAAAATGATAGTACTGGTAAAGAAACCTTCGCTAACATGAAGCATAATCACTTTGCTGTTGCTTTATCTGGAAGGTATAAGATTACACAGAAAACATCTCTGATGTTTGATTATAACCAACCCATTACTAAACACAATACCCATAACCCTGCACCAAGTACGGCAGTAGGATTTGAGTTCTATACAAGTGGACATAGTTTCCAACTATTCTTCACAAACTATTACAACCTGAATCCACAGCAGAACAATATGTATAATACCTATGCTCCATTTAATTATACAAAAGATGCAGCAGGTACAAAAGTGAAAGGTGGTCAGTTCCTGATAGGATTCAATATTACCCGTCTGTGGTAAATGAAGCAGGAATCATCCAATATTATTTTAATAAATTAATGGAATAGATTATTATAGAATTAGCAACGTATTCCATTATGAATTCTTTTCGAGATTTAAGATTTGCCCAGTACTGGCCCTTCCTGCTTATCTTGGCGGGAATGGGCTACTGTGGTTGTATAGAACCTGCTGAAAAAGAAGAGAAGAAAGAAACAGAAAAGGCAGTTATTCAAACCATTAAAAAGCCTGGTTCAACATATCAGGATACACTATCACTTCAAGGTAGTGTTGTTGTTTTCTTCCATCCAGATTCACTGCAACGATTAAAGATAAAAGAGCTAAATAAGCCCCTTGTTTTTGAAAATCTGGAACACGATAATTTCTTTCAGATGCGTAATGCACGTAATACGCTCGCATCGCAATGGCCTAAATTGAAAATTGCAGAAACCAGTAAGGCCCGATATCTCAAATTCATCAAGAACGACAAGTCTGTAACTATTATCGATCTTGATAAAATAAATGATATCGGCGGTATACTTTTATTTAATGGAATAAAAGCACCCCAGCAAGTAGATATGATGAATATTGAAACAGAACTAAACTTCTATTTTAATCAATAGGGTTCCCCCTCTGGAACTTATTAAACATTTGGAACTCCTGGAACCCCAATAACCTCCCCTACTTTCTTACATCCCATATTGGCCAAGAAACTTAATCCTCATAATCTTCAACTGTTCCCAATTGAAATTACCATCGGCCAGTTCTTCCTGTGCTACTTGTAAAGAAGAAGTTTCGCAACCTTTGAAGTAATCAAGAATATCCTGTTGCTCATCTTCATCCAACATTTCATCGATGGCGTAGTCGAGATTTAAACGGGTACCGCTTGCGGCAATCGTTTCCATCTCTTCCAGCATCTCATCCATACGCCAGCTTTTATTCTTGGCGATTGTTTCCAGCGGAATTTTCTTATCGGTCTGTTGAATAATATAAACTTTATTACCGCTCTTGTTCACTACGCTCTTCATTACAAAATCATCCGGCTTCACAATCTCATTCTCTTCAACATATTTTGTAATCAATTCTACAAATGGCTTACCATAACGAATCGATTTGCCCTTGCTTACACCAGAACATTTCTCTAGATCCGTAAGTGAGGTAGGATAAAGCGTAGCCATATCCTGCAAAGAGGTTTCAAGGAAAATCACAAAAGGAGGTAAAGATTTCTTCTTCGCTTCTTTCTGACGCAATTCCTTCAGCATCTCGAATAATTTCTCATCAACAGCTGTTCCGCCACCAGTATTCTCTGGTCCTTCTTCATCATCGGCATTAGCTTCGTCGTAAAGATTATTCAATACCACCATGAAGCTCTTTGGCTTCTTCATGAAGGCCAGTCCGCCTTTGCTGATTTTCAGTACACCATATTCTTCAATATCCTTGCTCAGCAAGTTTTCAAGAATCATCTGACGGATCAATGAACTCCAGTAATGGTCGGGTTGATCCTTTCCAATACCAAACTCTGCCAGTCCTTCGTGGCGATACATTGCTATAGCAGGAGTTAGTCGTCCGATGATAACATTCACCACATAATCTGTTGCGAAACGTTCGTCGAGACCCTTGATAGCCTTCAACGCTTTCACCACATTTTCTTTTGCTTCTTCCTTTTCTTTTGGATGCAGACAGTTATCGCAGGCACCACAATTTTCATCGGGATAGGTTTCTCCGAAATAACTCATCAATACCTTACGGCGACAAACACCTGTTTCAGCGAAAGCCACTGTTTCATTGATAAGTTGCGCACCAACTTCACGTTCACTTAAAGGCTTATCGCGCATGAGGTGTTCCAGTTTGGAAACATCCTTATGGGAATAATGCAGTACACATTTTCCTTCGAGGCCATCACGACCGGCTCTTCCGGTTTCCTGGTAATAGTTCTCGATAGATTTCGGAATATTATAATGTATCACGAAACGGATATCGGGTTTGTCGATACCCATACCGAAAGCGATGGTAGCACAAATCACCTGTACATCTTCATTCAGGAACAAGTCCTGACGTTCTGCACGAAGTTTACTGTCGAGACCGGCATGATAAGCAACGGCTTTGATACCGTTAGCCATCAATATATCGGCTAATTCTTCCGTCGTCTTACGGTTGAGGGTATAGATGATACCACTTTTCGTTTTCATACCCTTAATGAAGCGTACGATGGTCTCATCGGTCTGACTCTTCTTGATCTTAGGCAGTATCTCGTAATAGAGGTTGGGCCTGTTAAAAGAAGAGATATATATTTTCGGTTCACGGAGACCGAGGTTATCAACTATGTCTTGCTGAACTTTTGGCGTAGCCGTAGCCGTAAGGGCGATGATAGGAATGTCTGGATTTATCTGGGTCATCATCTCTTTCAGGCGGCGGTATTCAGGACGGAAATCATGTCCCCATTCTGAAATACAATGTGCCTCATCAACTGCGAAAAAAGAAAGCTTGAGGTCTGAGAAGAAATCGAGATTTTCCTGTTTGGTAAGGGTTTCAGGAGCTACATAGAGCATTTTTGTATGTCCTGCCAGCAAATCATCATGAACTTCCTTAATCTCTTTCTTATTGAGGGTAGAGTTGAGGAAGTGGGCAATTTCGTCCCTGTTGCTGAAACCACGAACCAGGTCCACCTGATTTTTCATCAAAGCGATAAGCGGACTAACGATTATCGCTACCCCTTCGCTCATGATTGCGGGTAATTGGTAGCAAAGGCTTTTACCGCCACCGGTAGGCTTTATGACGAAAGTATCTTTTCCGGCCAGCACATCCTGTATGATGGCTTCCTGGTTCCCTTTAAATGAATCAAATCCAAAATGTTCCTGGAGAGCTTCATGCAGTTTTGCACTGCTGATCGTATTCGTTGACTTAGTAGCTGCGGCCTTTTTAGGTGCTTTAGCTGCTGATTTAGTTTTTGTTGCCATGCGCTATAATTTCCTTCTCACAAAAGAGTGACTCTTAAGATACCAAAAAAGCGGGAACCGGTCTGAACTAATTTACACTTATGAAGGGTGTAGAAAGCGGGTTTTTTAATAATAACCCGATTTTTTGGAGGATGGCGAAGGTACTAAAAAACAGCCTGTTTTGGGAGGCTTATTTGTTAAAAAAGTGGTGTACGGAAGGGGTGTAGCGGTTCAAAACGACTAAATTTGCGCCTTATCATGAATGCCACTTCAATACAGGAATTGGCTTTACGCACCGTAAAGTTAGAAGCCGGCGCCATTGCGCAGCTAGCCGAATATATCAACGACGACTTTGTAAAAGCTGCCGAACAGGTTTTTGCCTGCAAGGGCCGACTGGTAATCAGCGGTATAGGCAAGAGTGCGGTGATAGCCCAAAAAATCGTAGCGACCCTCAATTCAACCGGCACTCCTGCCATTTTCATGCATGCGGCCGATGCCATCCATGGAGACCTGGGAATGGTGCAACAGGATGATATTGTGATGGTTATAAGTAAAAGTGGAGAAAGTCCTGAGATAAAAGTGTTGGTTCCGCTAATCAGAAACTTCGGCAATACCCTGATTGCCATGGTGGGGAACACAGCTTCTTTTCTGGCTAAGAATTCAGACATCATACTCAATACCACGGTTTCGCAGGAAGCCTGTCCAAATAACCTGGCCCCCACTTCCAGCACCACCGCTCAACTGGTAATGGGAGATGCATTGGCGGTTGTAATGATGGAATTGAAAGGCTTTGGAACAGAAGATTTCGCCAAATTCCACCCTGGTGGTGCATTAGGAAAGAAGTTGTACCTGAGGGTTGCCGACCTGTATATTCAGAATGAAAAGCCGAAAGTGAGTGCTACATCTACATTGAAGGAAGTGATTGTGGAGATATCGAAGAAGCGGATGGGTGTAACAGCAGTTGTGAACGATGATAATGAATTACTGGGCATTATCACGGATGGCGACCTTCGCCGGATGCTGGAAAAAAACAATTCTCTCGAAGGCGTTATTGCTACCGATATCATGACCTCCACCCCAAAAAGCATCGGTCCCGAATCGTTAGCCGTTGAAGCCCTCGACCGCCTCCGCAAAAACGATATCAGCCAGCTGGTGGTATTGGAAGGAGGGAAGTATATGGGTTTTGTGCATTTGCATGATCTGATAAGAGAGGGATTAATTTAAAAACGTATACAGTTCAATAGGTTTTTGTTTTCAGTAAGGTTCAAAAGTTTTTTTTGTGGTACATTCAAATGAATAATAAACCTTTAATCAGTTTATAGTAAATTTTGATTTACGGAAACCTTACCTTGAACATCTGGAACCCTTAAACTTTAAGGCCAACATAATTTGAAATGAACAAACACCACTACGTCGCCATCATGGCAGGAGGTATCGGCAGCCGGTTTTGGCCGATGAGCAGGACTAATTTCCCGAAGCAGTTTCTTGACATTCTCAATACTGGTAAAACACTGATTCAATCAACGTATGAAAGGTTTGCGTCTTTCATACCTGCTGAAAATATATATGTAGTTACTTCTAACGAGTATATCAATATCGTAAAGAAGCAATTGCCGGATATTCCTTTGCAGAACATATTGGGAGAGCCATCAAGAAAGAACACTGCTCCTTGTATTGCTTATATTTCTTTCAAACTGATGCAACAGGATCCGATGGCATCGCTGATCATAGCGCCTTCCGATCACCTGATACTGGATACTATTGCCTATAAGAAAGTTAGTTTGGAAGCCTTATCATTTGTAAATAAGCATAATGCTTTCATCACTTTGGGAATTAAGCCAACGTATCCAAATACTGGATATGGTTATATACAGTATGAGCAACATGCGGTATCAGATAATGTTTTCAAGGTAAAGACCTTTACAGAAAAGCCGAATCTGGAATTAGCGAAGGCATTCATTTCAAGTGGAGAGTTTTTGTGGAATGCCGGTATATTCATCTGGCAGGTGAAGAATATTATTACCGCTTTTGAAAAGTATATGCCGGAGATGTATGATGTTTTTTCGGCGGAAATGGATAAGTTCAATACGCCTGATGAAATACAGGCCATCAATGAGATCTATCCACAAT
The DNA here is from genome assembly GCA_016721085.1 of Chitinophagaceae bacterium. Taxonomy (GTDB): domain Bacteria; phylum Bacteroidota; class Bacteroidia; order Chitinophagales; family Chitinophagaceae; genus Endoryza. The sequence continues at coordinate 11,919 of JADKJI010000002.1, forward strand.
GTACCAATATATCCATCGACTTTGGGGTGATGGAAAAAGCCGATAATGTTTACGTAATCCCTTCTTCATTCGGATGGAGCGACCTCGGTACCTGGAACAGTGCCTATGAAAATCTTGAAAAGGATTATTTGGGTAATGCAGTAGCAGGAGAGAATATCATCGTATTCGATTCACATCGTTGTATGATCCACAACCAGAATGATAAGCTTCTTGTTCTTCAGGGAATGGAAGATTTTATTGTGGTGGATACTGAAGATGTATTGCTGATTTGCAAGAGAGATAAGGAACAAGAAATAAAGGAGTATGTGGCGGAGGTGAAGAGGAATAAGGGAGATAAGTACCTTTAAATTTGAAAATTTGAAGATTAGGTAATTTGAAACTGCGAGTGTCCGCAAATGCAAAGGCTTTTCAAGCGCAAGTTCCATAATTATTTTAAGGCGCCCCGCAACAGACGCAGTAAGGAAGAATCCGATGTCATCTCGAGTGTCATCTGGAGGGGACACCAAAATTACCCCTTTTCCTCTAAAGGATTTTCTATTTGGCCTATGTGCCTATGTGTTCGGCTGTTTAACTGAGTTTTATTTGAGTTGGATTTGTGGTTGAATGTTGCGGAAAGGGTAAGGGGTGGGGAGTTGGGTAGTGTGGCTCTCTTTTAATTAGGACTCCAACTTAAAACGTACAACTTAAAACTTACCACTTACTACTACTTGCCGCTCCTTTTTGTTCCTTTCTTCCCCACCACCAACTCATACGAATGATCAATCCATTCTTTCAATAGTTTATTCGTAACAGTATGATCAGGTATTATCGTATTCCAGTGCTTTTTATTCATATGGTAACCCGGCAGCACACATGGGTATTGTTCCCTTAATTCCAACGCTTTTTCAGGATCGCATTTTACATTGAAACGGAATTCCTCTGAATCTAATGAACATAGCAGAAAGATTTTTCCATTCACTTTATACACAAGTGTATCGGGGCCGAAAGGAAGTGTTTCTTCTACATTTTCTTTTGAGAGGCAGTAGGATTGGAGTTGTTCTATATCCACAGTAGGGAAGGTTTAATTTAAAGTTCAAGAAGTTTAAGATGTTCCAGAGGGGTTTTGGGTTTAAGGGTTTAATAGTTCAAGGGTTTAAGGGTTCTGTAGGTTTAAGACTCAAATTAGGGAGTAAACTGATTGTCAAATAATTTTCAAATTTTCAAATTCCCTCATTCTCAAATTACTACAGCTGTTGCTTCAATCTCAATCAAATAATCCTTATCAATCAGTCCCTTCACTTCAATCATACTTGTACAAGGTCTTATAACGGCAAATACTTCTCCATGTGCTTTTCCATATTCTTCCCATCTGCTGATATCTGTTACAAACATTCTGGTTCTGACTACATCTTTCATTGTGGCACCAGCTCTTTCTAATACTTTTTCTATTTTTTGCAATATGTATTTCGTCTGTTCATAGGCATCATTTCCTCCAACGAGTTTGCTGTCGTCATCCACAGCAACAGTACCTGTTACTTCAATGGTATTTCCTACTTTAACTGCGCGGCTATAGCCTACAATGGCTTCCCATTTGGCGCCGGAGGAGTAGTTGGTTCGGGACATAATCAAAAGTTTAGGTTATAAAATAGATAATGTTTAAAAAGTTCCATAGGTTCCATTAGTTCCATAAGTTTTCAGGTCGATCCTTTTGATTAATTGGCAAAAGTTATTAATTAATATGCCTTAGCATCATTTACTATTCAAGCACCAACTTCAACATGTCCCATATCTTGTAACTATAATCTCTTAAACTTACCACCTAGTGCACCCTCTGGAACTTCTTGAACTTATTTAACTTTTTGAACCTACTTAACTTCAATATTCTCCGCTTTTATCAAAGACTCCCCAATAATTCTCAAATATACTTGTGCAGCTGTCACAACATCTTTCTGGCAATATGTGGCTATTCGTTCAAGATTTTTTTCTTTCCAATATACATCTCCTACCATACTTCCATCGATATCATCTTTTGGGGTTGGGATTCCGAGAGTATGTGCTAAAAGATTAAGTGACGTATAACTTTTGAAATCGCCAAATTTCCAAAGTTCCATGGTATCGATATGTGTCACTTCCCAGGGTTTCTTGCCTGCAGTATTCAAGATGGAAGGGATAGGTATGCCGTTGATGATCATACGGCGACAGCAATAAGGAAAATCAAATTCCTTACCATTATGGGCACAAAGGAATTTGTTGGAATCAACAGCCCATTTTCGGAGCATTTCAGCAAAATCTTGCAGAATCACTTTCTCTTCTTCCCCATAAAACGATTTAATAATGATTCTCTTATTATCGCCCGAACCCATAATGACACCGCAGCTAATGCAAATTATTTTTCCAAATTCAGCATAGATGCCAGCACGACTATAAATACTTTCTACAGTTTCCAGTTCACGATTGCGCAAAAGAGCTTCAGCTTTTTTTGTCCATAAATCTTTCCAATCGTTTGGAACCAAATCAAAAGATGGATGTTGGGGAACTGTCTCTATATCCAGAAATAGTATGTTATTTGAAACCATACTTTAAGGTAGGAAAAAGTTTGGGAGTGAGGAGGCGTTGGGTTGTTAAACACAAGGAGAAGTTGTAAGTGGGAAGTTATACGTGTATTCAATCCCACCAAATCCTATAAATCAAAGCAATCCCAGTTAAGGATACATAGGCTTCGCTAAGAAGTTGTAATAGATGAGGAAAACACCAAAAAGTAATGAGGGAATATTAATAGGTTGACATCTCCCGGGATGTCAACCTCCAGGATGACATCTCCCAGGTTGACTTCCTGGAGGTTGACTTCTCGAAATAGTTTTTTCCCGTTTCACCGCTTTCCCGGCAACTGTATTTGTATTCCATCTCACCCAATCCCACAAATCAAACCAATCCCAGTAAAAAAAAGAAAAGCTCACATAGGGTACGAACCTAAAATGAGCTTTCTACCTTCAAACCATCTGAAGTTTACGTCCAACCTAGCCGTTTAATATTTTGGACTGTTGCAGATAGCGTTTTGTAGGATGATAGATGAACAAACAAGAACCATCCTTAATAGTATTTATGACTTTGTCAGTGTCTTTTGCTGGTACTGCAGGACAACCATAACTTCTTCCATTGAATTTATTATTACGAAGGAAGTTGGAACCTACATATTGTGAACCATGAACAACTATATTTCTTCTATCAGCCTTATCATTAATTCCTCTTTCTACTCCATCAATATTCAGTGCTAATCCATGTCCGCCCCAATAAGTGCTGCGGGTTATGTAAAAACCAAGACTGCTTTTGTGTGATTCGGGATTGTTAGAGAAAGATCTTGCATATTCACCACCGCTGTTTCGGCCATGAGCTACATATGTATTCACTAACACTTTCATTTCCTGAACATCTATTATATAAAGGCGTTTACGTCTTGAACTTTGACTGAAGTCGCAAATGGAAAGAACATCAGTATTAGATATCCTGCCTTTTTCAAGCAAGTATTTATAACCTTGCCAAGCGAACTGGAAAGCTTTTTCACTCAATCCGAAGCGTTTAAGGTTCATACTATCATATATGACCATTGCTTCCTCATGGACAAGTTGTTTGCTAGATTTTGCTGCAGGGGATAAGGTTGTAGTAGTATTTATCGCAGGGGTTTCTTCCTTTATGGAAGAACGCGTGCCGGAGATAAGGACCGGAGCTGTTAATAGTAATAATACCAGACTCCCGGTAGTAACGGATTTTAATGGGCGAATCATTTCAAAGGGTTTTTCTAGGATCGATGCGTGTACGTCTCTTAAACGACGACATATCGAAAATATTATCGAAAATTTAATACTGCAAGCTTTACTAAGTAAAAAATTTATTGTGTAAGTAGATGGTTTCTTATTAATTGAGTACTAATGCTTAGTAAATTTTCGATGTGTAGGGTTTCGACTACAGAGGAGTAAGTGTAAGTTGTACGTTATTAGTTATATGTTGTAAGTTATACGTTTTAAGTTGGAGCCCTACATTCAAGGGGTTTACTAACTAGTCAAAACCCGCAACTCGTAACCCGAAACAAAAAAAACTTTTCCCGTTTCACCGCTTTCCCGGCAAGTGTATTCAATTCGAACAAACAGCCGAACACATAGGCACATAGGAACATAGGTTCACATAGAAAATCCATTATAGAAGGAGAAGATAAGATACATAGGCTTCGCGAAGAAGTTGTAATAGGTGAGGTAAACATCAAAAAAAATGGGAAAACCCTCTTCAGATGTCATCTCCCGAGATGACATCTCGGGAGATGACATCTGAAATAAAACCACTTCCCGCCTTCCCGGTTATTGTATTGGAGCGAAGCGACCTTTGCCTCTTAAATTAATTATTGAAACTTACGCTAGAAAGATCCCTCCTTTGCGACTTTGCGAGAAAAATATTTCGTGTAAAATGCATTTAGCATCAAGCACCCCGCCTACTTCGGCTTAGCACTTGTCCCAAACTCATTCGCATAAATACGTATAAGCAAAAGGAACAATGATATTAGTATTGGTCCGAAGATAAGCCCGATAAACCCGAAGAGGTTTACCCCTATAATTACACCGAAGATGGTTATTAGCGGATGTACATCTCCTATTTTTTTCTGCAACCAGAACCTGAAGAAATTGTCTACCGTACCAATGATTCCGAATCCGAAAATCAACATTAATACACCTCTGGTACTATCATCATTCGCAAAGAATAATAATGCTAATGGTATATAAGCAAGTGCTGCTCCTAATATTGGTAACATGGCAGCAATACAGGTTACAACAAACCAGAACACGGGTTCTTTTACTCCTAATGCGAGATATCCGATTAAACCTACTACACCCTGAATAATTGCTATTAAAGGAATACCAAGTGCATTTGAATATACCAGGCTGTTTAATTCTTTTCTAAGCAGCATTACATTCTCATCCTTTAATGGAACTTTTTCATAAAAGCCAGCTTCCATTTTCCTTCCCTGTGTTAGCATGAAGAAAAGTATGAAGTACATCACGGCAATTGTTGTAATTGTACTTATGGTAGCACCAAGTAAGCCGGGTAATGAATTCGCTCCCCACGCTGATAGTTTAGCAATATTACTTTGACTCATCAATTCTATTCCATACTCAATCTCATACTTATGGACAAACTTCTGAATGGCTGTCAATACTTGAGATGAATGCTGCACAGCGAAACTGATTTTTGATGTCATCATATTCGCTAATAAAAAGATCGGCAACAGTATTATTATAAACGACGATAACATAAGGGTAGCAGCGGCCAATCCTTGTTTCCATTTATATTTTTCATGTAACAGTAACATCCATCTTCTGAGGATGGCGTACAAAGTATAGGCTCCTAATAAAGCAGGAATAAATGTTTGAAGCTGAAAGAAGAGTACAGCTGCTAATATCAGTATCAGCAAAAGGAACAGTACCTGTCTTATTGCATTATTTGGGATTTGTACCATGCTGTAATTTAGGAATTAATGAAATGTATTCAGGCTTCGAATGAAAATTACTGGTATGCCAGTAGTATAAAACGCCCCGGCATACCAGTAATAATTATCAGATAATGGTTTTTTTCCATTTACCCTTTTTGAATAGCCAATAGCCTGCAGCAGCAATAACAGTCTCTGCCACTGGAATAGCTATGAACGCCCCTACCGGTCCCCATCCCAAGGTTTTTGCCAATATCCAGGCTAGTGGAATCTGGAAAAACCAAAAGCAGATAAGATTGATCCAGGTGGGTGTTTTGGTATCCCCAGCTCCATTCAGCGCCTGAATCATAACCATTCCGATTCCATAAAAGATATAGCCGGTTCCTATAATACGAAGGGCTAATGCACCTACTTCCTGAACTGCCGGATCATTCGTGAAAATCTTGATAATTGGCATCGCGAAAACCACAAAAAGCAGGGTTACAAAGCTCATGAATATGGCATTGTATTTTGCTGTGAGAAGTACGCTTTCTGCAGCCCTGTCGGGCTGACCTGCCCCCAGGTTTTGTCCAACTAATGTTGCCGCAGCATTACTCATACCCCAGGCTGGAAGAATGAAGAATACCACATTCCTTATAGCAACCTGATAGCCTGCTGAAGCGATAGTACCACCCGTTGTGGATACGATATAGGCCAAAACTATCCAGCTACCAGAACCAATCAGGAATTGTAAAGTGGCAGGCCAGGCTACTTTTACAAGGGATTTGATTAAAGGAAAGTCAAAAGCAAAATGTGATTTCTTCAAAAGGATGGTATTATCGCCTTTGAATAAATGATAGCATTGGTATATTACACCGATGCCCCTTCCTATAGTAGTTGCAATTGCGGCCCCTTCTAATCCATATCCATCCCAACTTCCCACCCCATAAATGAATATTGGACATAAGATGATATTGATAATACTTGCCAGCCACAAGCTGCGCATAGCCATTGCTGCATTTCCCGCCCCTCTGAATATTCCATTGATTAAGAATATGAGTATGATGACAACACTTCCTCCTAAAAGGATTCTAGTGAAAGATGTTCCATCGCGAACCACATCGGGCTGTGCACCCATAAGACGTAAAATATCGGGAGCGAAATAAACTCCAAAGGCACTGATGATTACAGTTATCAATAATGATAATAAAATCGCTTGAGCACCGGCTTTGGCTGCTGCATCTGGATTTTTCTCACCAATACGACGAGCTACCATTGCTGTAGCCGCAGTACTAAGTCCAATGGCAACAGAATAGACTATTGAAATTACCGATTCGGTTAATCCAACAGTAGCTACCGCGTTCTGGCTATTTGGAAGATGACCTACAAAGTACATATCCACCACTGCAAAAACCGATTCAAGGCTTAATTCAAGAATCATTGGAATGGCGAGAAGCAATATGGCGGTTCGCAGCGAGCCCTTTGTGTAATCGTGTTCTTCCCCCTTAAGTGCCTGTTTTATAAGGGTGAATATATTTTTAAAAGAATAGTTATTAGCCGTTGTCATGATATATAAATAGAATTACAATTGAATAAAAGCCTGCTCGGCAAATAGAATCAATTGGTACAAAAAAATAGTAATGATATACCGGTTATTGACCGGTGATGGTAAGAAAAATCTTCGTGTGGGATTGAGCTCTTGGTTGGCGAAGAGCTCGAATTAGCAAATCATAATTCGTAGCTTGATGCGTCAAAGATGGGAAATTTCTTTCGCCGGACAAATATTTTTATTTGAAAGGTGGCAACTCGATTTGCATTCGATGCGTTGGATGAGAACATCCAAGAAGGGATTACATATACTTCAACCACCAACTATTGTGCGATTTCTTGTAATTATAAAACCACTTACAGGGGTAGTACATTATAATCACAACAGCTATCCATAACAAATAAACATACCTAAGGGAGAAACCAAATGCTGTAGGTCGGAAGAGGAACGGTGATTCGGAATCTACTATTTGAGAATTGGTATGTCCGGTTGCATAAAAGAAAATGACTAGCATAAGATGCAGCAATAGAAAATGCCCGGCAAAATAAAATAAGGGGGCTTTACCATAGACCATGATTATTTGAGAGAATTTATTTTTCAGGTTTTCACTGAAAGAAAGCACAATTAATCCTGGCCCAATGGTCATGCAACCAAACAGCAGGGAAGGAGGTGTTTTAGTTAAATTGAAAAAGGATAGGAATGTAAAAAGACTGTTTTTTTGAGTAGCCCATGGATTTGGATCTCCGTACATATTAATACTACGCATCAATAGAAAGTAGGTAATGATTCCTAAACCTGCAATCAGGAAAAAACGTTGTCTCTTTTGAGCCTCTATAGTATTGGAGAATAGTTGACCAAAGCTATATCCTAGAAGCATAATACTTGCCCATGGCAGGATAGTATAACCAACTAATATAATATGTCCACCTCCGATGGGAAATGCATTTCCTTTTGATGTGAGAAGAATATTTATGATAGCAGTTGATATGCTGTTCGGGTCCAATACAATTTTATCAAGAAGGTTATGTCCGAAAAAAAGGATGGTTCCAATAATAGCAATTGTGATGGCATTGGTACGAATCAACAGTCCTAATATCACCATACTCCATCCGAAGGCCCAGAGTGTTATTAAGAAAATGATATTATAGGCTGGGTTAAAAGTAAGGATGAGATTCATCACTACTATTTCAAAAACAATCAGGAAGAATCCTCTTTTTATAAGGAAGATGCTGAGCTCTTTTTTTGTTTTGTTTTGTCCATTGAGGAAGGCAGAGATTCCTGATAGAAAAAGAAAGAGTGGCGCACAGAAATGCGTGATCCATCTTGTAAAAAACAGGAGGGGGGTGGTAGTGCTAAGGTCGGTGGGAGTGGAGGTCATGGCACCGATATGGAAATAGTCGCGGGTGTGGTCCAGGGCCATTATGACCATGATGAGACCTCTCAGGAAATCGATGGAAGCGATTCTTGGCTTGGTTGTGTTGAGTGTGGCGGACATAGGTTTGTAATTTACAAATGTATTTTACAATTGGAGATGTCATCTTACCCCCAAGATGTCATCTTGGGGGTAAGATGACATCTCCAATTGTTTATAATCCCATTTAAGGATATACTGATGTTTAGGTTATTTTACTACATGCATTACCCCTTAAGTAAGTAAATGATATTATTTATTTGCTAAAACTACTTGAATTCCCATGATAGGAATCATATATAATGTGTCGTGCATTTTCCAACTTTATTAATTCTAAACAATTACTTAAATAGAGATTGTCTAGAATTCCAGTCCTTTTCACCCTAAAAATATCTTTTATGGAAAGCAAACCAATTTCCCGGGGAATTCTATCCGGATTAGCCATCATCTTCATTTCACTCAATTCATTTTCACAAAACATAGCAATCAATTCGACTGGAAATAATCCTGATGGATCAGCAATGCTGGATGTAACAAGTGCTAACAAAGGGTTATTGATACCAAGAATTAGCCTCTCTTCGCTAACTGATGCTGTAACTATTGCAACACCTGCTCATAGCTTATTGGTATACAATACAAATGCAGCCTTGTCTGGAGGTGTTGGGTTCTATTATAATTCAGGCACTACAGGATCTCCAACATGGTCCAAATTATTAGTAACAGGCACAGAGTGGAAAGTTGCAGGTAATGCAGGCACCACTCCTGGTACAGATTTTATTGGTACAACAGATGCAAAAGCTCTTGTTTTTAAGACAAATAATGTTTCCAGGATGAATATTTCTGATGCAGGAGTTACAAAAATAGGCGATGGTACCAATCAATTAGTTGTTGAAGCAGATGGTCATATTGCATTTGAAGGTACTGCAGGTGTATGGGATGATTTACGTGTTGTATTAGATAATGGAAGTAATGCTGCTCAATTAGACTATTTAAGTGGAAGTGCTGGCCCCCAAATTTGGTATTTCAGGGATAATTCAGGCGTGGAAAGCATGTCTTTTACAGTACAGCTACCTCATGGTTATAAAGAGGGCACTACTATTTATCCGCATTTACATTGGACACCAAAGTCCACAGCAGCTTCAGGGAATGTGCAATGGAACTTTGAATATAGTTGGGTGAATTATAATTCCTCAACACCAGAGGCTTTTCCGGCTATAACAACTAATACAGTAGTAAGCTCTGCTCCGTTTACAGCAAATACTCATTTAATTCAAAGTCTTACTACCGGTAATGCTGGTATTTCAGGAACTGGAAAGACAATATCCAGCGTATTGATATGTCGCATATGGCGTAATGGAGATGCTTCAAATGCTTCAGATACTTATGTAGGTAATGCAGGAGTAATGTTTCTTGATTTCCACTATCAGATTGATGGAATCGGTAGTCATGGAGTATTTACTAAATAGTGAATTACTGAAATCTTTTCTATCAGTTCGTTTTACTGTTAGAATCAATTTATCATCCTAAATAAAGATTTTATGTATACACACTATATAAAAATAAAACGGCTATTGATAGCACTATTAATAGTGCTACCAGGCCTTTTAGCAGCCCAAGGCATTAAAATTACCTCTGGTGGTAATTTAGTAGCTAATGGCGCGGCCAAATTAGTTATAATGAATGCCGGATTCACTAATAATGGCACTTTCACTCCAGATCTTTCTTCTGTTATTTTTTCTGGAAATGGAAGTACCTCAAGTTCATTTATTGCGGGTTCCACCAGCACAACTTTTACAAATCTTGTATTAAATAAATCGGCAAATGGATTCCAGTTAAACCAGCACATTGGTGTTTCTGGAGTAGTTGATTTGCAAAGCGGGGATAGTATTTTCCTCAACGCTTTTAATATTGATCTTGGTAGTACCGGCTCTTTAACTGGCGAAACAAATGCTCTTCATATTACTGGACAAAGTGGAGGATATATTCAAATTGTGAATACCCTCAATGCGCCATCATCTGTAAATCCTGGCAATCTTGGATTTACAATATCGAGCGCTTCTAATTTAGGGAGTACTGTTATAAAACGCGGGCATCAAAATCATGGCCCTTCGGTTTATCAGTATTTTGATATTACTCCTACTAATAATAGCGGGTTAAATGCAACTGTCAAATTTGCTTATTTCCAACCTGAAATCAACTCTATTCCAGAAATTGATTTAGCATTGTTTGGTAGTACAGATGGAGGTAATGTATGGTCTCTCGAATCGGGTAGTACAGTAAATATAGGGTCAGATTTTGTTCAAGCAAGTACAGTGTCTCAGATGGGCTTATTTACATTGGCAAATGCCAACGCTTCTTTGGCACTTAAATTCATATATTTTAAAGCTATTGCTGCAGATGCTAAGAATGTGCTTTATTGGGCTACAGCAACTGAAAGCAGGAATGATTACTTTATTATTGAAAGATCCATTGATGGAACACATTTCCTCCCTATAGGCCATGTTGAGGCTGCAGGGAACAGCAATAACATTCGTAATTATAGTTTTACAGATGCTGCTTCTTTAAGTGGCATGGTATTTTACAGGTTAAAATGTGTAGATATTGATAATAAAGCTAATTATTCAATAGTCGTCAAATTAGGATTGAATACTATCAATAAATCAATTCATATATATCCTAATCCTGCATCTGATTATGTTTCTATTGAGTTTACGGCTGAATCTGCCGGAAAAGCTGAAATCCAGATTTTAAGTATTGCTGGAGTTAAAGTGTTATCGAAACAAGTTGATTGTGTGAAAGGAGTAAATATTATTTCAGTTCCCATCAGCTCACTTGCAAATGGAACTTATAAGGTACAAGTACCAGGCAAGTTAGTTAGGGGTGCAACTTTTATTAAGAATTAGTTTAGGGTTAAATAAAAAAGAAGCCATTCTGGTAACAGGGTGGCTTTTTATTTTGGTTGTATTTTACAACTGGAGATGTCATCTTACCCCCAGGATGCTCATCATCTGGGGGTAGGATGGCATCTCGATTTACTTAACTTTCAAAGTTGCCTTCACCCTCAAATCCATTGAAGAAGCCCCTATCATAACCCTCACATCCCCCGGCTCCAATATCTTTTTCATATCCGCATCTAAAAACATCAACTGTTTATCAGTTATAGTGAAGGTCACCCGCTTTTCTTCGCCTGGTTGTAAAGAAACCCTCTGGAATCCCTTCAACTCCATCACTGGCCTTGATACCGTTGCCAATTCATCACGCAAATACAATTGTACCACTTCATCACCGGCATATTTACCTGTATTTTTTATGGTACAGCTTACACTCACTTTTTCACCTGCGCCAATACTTGAGCTGCTTAATGAAATATCGCTATAAGCAAAGCTTGTGTAACTTAATCCGTATCCGAATGGGAATAATGGCAATCCACTCAGGTTGTGGTAATCATCACCACGACCTGTTGGTTTGTGATTATAGACCAATGGAAGTTGCGCTTCATGAACAGGGAATGTGATGGGTAACCTTCCAGCAGGATTATAATCCCCAAATAAAACATCTGCAACCGCCCTTCCGCCTTCTTCACCAGGATACCATATATCAGCAATGGCACCCACTTTGTTGATCCATTTATCCATAGTGATGGCGCTTCCACCAACTAATAGAACTACCACAGGTTTACCAGTGGCAGCTACTGCCTGAATGATGGCTTCCTGATCGCCAGGTAATGATAAATAGGCACGATCCTGGAATTCACCTTCGTGTATTCCGGCTGCAATAACAACTACATCTGATTGACGAGCGGCGGCCAATGCTTCTTGTAATCGTTGTTGATAATCATCTTTTACAGTAGCATTCCAGATTAGTTTGACAGTGGCATTATTGCCATTGGGTTCATAAAAATCTATTCGGATGGAATAGGATTTACCTTTTTCAAATAAAAAGTCGGTAAGATGAGTGGCATAAGTTTGTTTATTCCATGCATCAATAACGATCTTATCATTTATGTATAAACGAAAACCTTGATTACCTTCTAATCCAATCTTGAATTTTCCAGTAACAGGGGATTTTAAAAATCCCTTCCATTGGGCAGAATAAAAATCGGAAGTCAGTTTTGAATCAGGAGGGAATAGTGTCCAGTGAAAATTAATCTGCTCATCAATTCTTTTTACAACTGGCTCGCCACTAAAATCTATATTACTATAATAAGAGGCTGCTAACCCTTTCTTTCCATCATCAGAAGATAGATAGGCCGAAGAAATAATATCATATTCTTTTTTATTTACTCCAACCCCCTTTGCATAAATGATTTTTGTTTTACCTGCCACTTTCTCTTCTATTCCTTTAAGTATGCTTATGGGTTGATTGCCCGGTCCGCTATATCCACCTAATCTGGCTTTTGTTATTTCTTCTCCAATAAGTGCTATTGTTTTTGTTTTTTTCGAAATAGGCAATAATCCATTTTGATTTTTTAATAAAACAATGGATTCGAGAGCCGCTTTTTTTGCAATGATTTTTGGATCTGTTCTTACTGAGTTTACTTCGTTCTCATCTATATACGGATTTTCAAAAAGTCCCAGATCGAATTTTGCTTTCAGCACTCTCGCAACAGCATCATTAATTCTGTTGCTATCAATTCTTCCATCTAAAAATGGTGGCTGGAAAAGTTTGTGATGTTCGTAATCTGTCTGGAAGATTACATCTAATCCACCTGTAATAGCCTGGCGACCACTTTCAGGATAGTCGGCTGCAGTTTTATGAAGCACCACTGAACCACCAACGGCATTGGCATCCGAAATAACAAATCCATCAAACCCCCATTCTTTTTTTAATAATGTTTCCAATAACCATTTGTTTGCTGAAGAAGCAGTACCATCAATGGAATTATAAGCAGTCATTACAGACCTTGCTCCACCATCTTTAAATACTGATTCAAATGGAGGAAGATAGATTTCCCGTAATAATCTTTCATTGGCATGTATAGGATAACTATCTCTTCCTCCATCACCCACATTGGCAAGGAAATGTTTGGGTGTAGTTATGATTCCTCTCGATTCAAATGCTTTTATGAAGGCTACGCCCATAGCAGCACTTAAAAAGGGATCTTCGCCATAGGTTTCTTCTGTTCTTCCCCAACGAACATCACTGGCTATATTGATGACAGGAGATAAAATATCGCGTATCCCTCTCATCTTAACTTCTGTGGCAATAGTGGCAGCTACTTCCCGCATAAGGGTGGTATCGAAACTGGCAGCGAGAGCAATGGATTGAGGGAAAGCAGTAGCTCCTCCTCTTAAAAGTCCATGAAGTGCTTCGTCAAATGCTATGATTGGAATACCCAGACGCGACTTCTCAACAAAATATTTTTGAATGGCATTAATTTTCTTTGCCAATTGAAGAGCAGAAGCGGATGTATTGTATGTTAATATTTGACCTCCAGCATCTGTGCCCGATCCAGCACTTACCTGAAAACCAAAGCATCCATTGATATATTTGTCGGGATGAGCAGGATCCAGATCACCTGGTATCATGAATAATTGCCAGAATTTCTCTTCGGCAGTCATCCTGCTTAAAAGATCCTTTACTCTCTCTGAAACAGGTAATGCCTTATTCTTATAAGGAAGAACCTGTTGAGAATAGCTTATAAAAAAACATAATAAAAGGAATAGCAGCGACTGTACTCTTTTTCTGGCCATAGTGCATTATTGTAAACGACTAATATAGCCTGAAATATCAAATTGGCGATGACTGTGATAATTTAGAAGAGGAACTTGACAAATGAGTGGTAATGGTTAGGGCTTTATTCCCATTGAACAATATCCTTTACTTTATACCAATCTGGATAAAAAGGAAGTTTTCCTTTTTCCACTTCATTTCGTTTCACTTTCATTGTTGGAGTGAGCAATCCATTTTCTATGGTCCAGTCTTCTTTGAGTATTATAGCTCTTGTAACCCTTTCATATGCTTCTAAGTCCGGATTGACTTGTTTGAGCGTTTCTGAAAGACTATTAATGATTTCTTCTTTAGTTTTTGATTTTCCTAACTGTGACAAAGTGATAAGTGCAATCGGCATCGGTATTCCCATTCCCACAACACATACCTGCTCTATGTCTTTATTCTCTAATAATTTCAATTCAATAGGGGCAGGTGAAATGTATTTTCCTTTGTCTGTCTTGAACTGGTCTTTTACACGACCTGTTATAGTTAAATAACCATCTTTATCATATTGGCCTTTATCACCTGTTTTGAAATATCCTTCTTCATCAAATACTTCTGCTGTAAGTTCGGGTTCTTTGAAATATCCTGAAAAGTTACCGGGACTCTTTACGCAGATTTCTCCTTCTGCACTGAATTTAACTGATAATCCAGGTAATGGCTTTCCAACAGTACCGAATCTGTTTTCGCCAATCTTATTGAAATGAGCATATACGCAGTCTTCCGACATGCCATATACCTGCAGTATATTAATACCAAGTTTGTCGAACCATTTTTGAAGATCAGCAGAAATGGGAGCAGCGGCACTTAATATATGAGTAGCTCTAGAAAGGCCTAATTTTTTCTTGATACCATTTCGTACCAATGAATTTATGATGGGTATTTTCAATAAGGTGTTCAGCTTCTTATCAGGCATTTTCTTAAGGATGCCTTCCTGGAATTTTGCCCATATTCTTGGTACTGCAAAAAATACATCGGGTTGGGTATCGGAAAGATTCTTTGCAAATAGCTCCAATGATTCAGAAAATGAAATGGTTCCTTTGCTATAGAAACTATTCATTTCTACTGCAAGTCTTTCAGCAATATGGCTAAGTGGTAGATAAGAAAAGAGGCGTATGCCTTTGTTTAGTTTAAGCTCTGATACAACTGTTTTTAAAACAATACCAATGGTACCAGCACTATGCATAACTCCTTTGGGTTTACCAGTAGTTCCGGATGTATAAATTATGGTGATTAATTCTTCAGGCTTCCATTTATATATATCTGTAATGGGATTATGCTTTGCAATCAGATCTTCCCAGTCATTTCCAGTACTGGTGTCATATGTTTTTGTTCCGAATCTTTGTACAGAGGAAGGAATACCATTTTGTTGTTCCTTATAGTTATCAAGCTTTCCAATGAAGATGGCTTTTGTTTCGCTGTGTTCCAATATGGGTTGGATGCTGGAAGACGAAAGGGTAGGGTAGATAGGGATAGAAACAGCTCCGATCATCATGATGGCCAGATCGGCCATCACCCAATGAGCACAGTTTTTAGATAGGATGGCGATATGATCATTTGCTTTAAGTCCATTACTTAATAGCATGGCAGCAATTCGGCGACTTTCATCAGCGGCCTGAGCCCAGGTCCAGGTAATCCATTCACCGTTTATCGGTTGTCGGAGATATATATCATCAGGACTTTCCTTTTCTTGAAATAGAAACTGATCCAGGGGGTAGACTGGTACATTAGAGCAGCAATTTTGGTAAAGCAATCGTTTTGGCTAAAGGGGTTGAAGATACAAAAGGAAGATGAAAAAATAATGTTGCTGGTTGCGGGTTGAAGTCGGGGAAAAGTTTCAGGGTTTTGAAAATTTTTACCGCGGAGACGCGGAGACGCAGAGAAAAGCCCCTGCGCCTCCGCGTCCCTGCGTCTCTGCGGTGAAAAATATTCAAGCACAAAAACGATAACCAGCAAGAAGCGCAGAAATATTTACGCAAAGGGTTTACTATTTGTAGGCCCTTTTGAACTTCTGGAACCTATTGAACATCTGGAACCCTTACACCGCTATACAGTTAACCCTAGCCCGCCATTCCCAAATTGATTTCTTGTTTCAAATAGGTATAGTCATTCCCATGGAGGGAACGATTTTGGTATGCCAAAGTTTCTTATTGGTTGTTAATCAATCGATTAAAAGTTGGCATCGGTATTGAAATTACTGTACCAAACATCGTACTCATGAAAACAATATTTACTCTTACACTTTCGATTCTTCTTTCTTCACAGATTTTTTCACAAACCAGTGGTTTGTTAATCAATGAAAATTTTCTGGACTTACAACTGGTAATCTGACATCAGCAAATGGTGGTTGGACAAGCCCCAATGGTTCAGGATATGTTCAAGTAGCAAATGCTAGTCCTTTATTATATACAGACTATAATAGCGGTTCAGAATATGTAACACTTGCTAACGCTACTTTTATGGATGATCCTTATAAGGCTTTCCTTAGTAGTCAAACGGTAGCTACTACTGCAAACAATGTTATTTACATGTCGTTTGTTGTAAGAGTTGCTGCAGCTGCCAATACAGTAACTGCGAACTCAAGCACTCGTACCGTATTATCGTTATCAAACTCTGGAAGTAATTCTTATATGAATTTCTTCATAGGTAATAATGGTTCTGGTGCAAACAACTTGAAATTCGGTATCAGCAAAGCAAGTACTACAAATGCTACATTTTCAACAACAGATTTTACATTCGGTACAACTTATCTGATCGTAATTAAATATGTTTATGCTTCAGGTTCTAATAATGACAAGATGTATCTTTTTGTAAATCCTGTTATTTCTTCAAGTGCTCCACTTGTTACATCAGCAGCAGCATCTATCACTACAGGTACAGATCTTGCAAATACTTTGAATACTGTAATGTTTACTCAAAATTCAGCTGCTTCAGCAGCATCGATTGATGCCATTAAGGTAGCTTACGCTAAAACTGCCAGCAGTTCTACATTTGCAGCTAATGATGCAGCAGCGTGGATGGCTTTGGCTCCTTATAATGGAAGTCTTCCTGTAACATTCGGTACTGTAAATGCAACTGCAAAAGGTAAGGCTGTACAAATCGATTGGACTAGCTATACTGAAATAAACGTTAAGCAATATGAAGTTGAGCGTTCTGAAGATGCACAACATTTTACAAGCGTTGCTAATGTATCTGCAAAAAATGCTACTGGTGTAAATGCTTACTCAGTAACTGATGTTACGGCTCGTGGTTCTGTTAATTTCTATCGTATTAAGAGTGTAGATATGGATGGTAAGGTTGCTTACAGTGCTGTTGTAAAAGCGGTTATTGAAAATGCAACTGCAGCTGCTGATCTTACAGTATATCCTAACCCGGTTAAAGGTTCACAAGTTGCTGTACAGGTTGCTAACCTCGCTTCTGGTAACTACGCAGTTCAATTGTATAGCGCTAATGGCCAGCAAGTTTATAACCAATCAATGGTTTATAGTGGTGGTCGCAGTTCACAAAGCGTGCAATTGCCAGCCGGTACAAAAGCAGGTGTTTATTACCTGGTAGTTTCTGGTAACAATGTTAAAATGACTCGTTCTCTGGTGATTGAATAATGATGATTTGTTAGAGGTTAAGAAAGAAAGGCGTTCTCTTCGGAGAGCGCTTTTTCTTTTTCACTTGAGGTGCGTGAAGACACGCACCTCAGCGGAAAGGGGTCCTGCTATTGATAGCTGCGAATACAATAACCGCAGAGACGCGGAGACGCAGAGAAGTATTCCCTGCGCATCCGCGTCTCTCACTTGAAATAATCCAATCGTGTTGAAGCATTTAGCGGCAAGCCTATCCTGTGTATCCCAATTATCCTTTCACATCAAGGTCCTGTATTGGTCGCCCCTCTGCGGTAAAATGTATTTTCTCGCATTATTTATCTTCATTAAGTTAATCTTCTGCATCACTGGTATTTTTCATACTTTCAACGCTCAGTATAAAGTATGATCCAGCGTAAAAAACCAGATGTAGATATCGTAAAAGATATTTTAGAGGCCCTTTTGGAAGCCCAACCTTCTTCCACATTCGTACAAAGCTTGTCGTTTCAATATGAAGAGCGGGGTGGATTAAGTAAAAAGCAATTGGAAGGTCTTTTTAAGAAGGCTACCAAGATTGGCACCATCGCTCCCGGTAAATTAGCTACTCTTGAAGCTGTAATATTGAAACGACCCACCCGATTTAAATCGGCACCACCTGCTATTAAACCTTTTTTCAATCCGGATGAAAAGGTAGGTGCTATGATCGATGCTATTCTTGCCAAGTATCCCCAACATAAAAGAGTGCTTTTCTTTCTTAATAAGTTTAAGAATAATGAAACACTTTCTCCCATTGAAGTAACAGAGCTTGAGAAATTCCATAAGTTGCTAATTAAATAAATGTGATTCTTGTATGACTCGAATAGTTTGTACACTATTATTGTTGATGGTTGTCTATTCTTCTTCAAAAGCACAAACCACTTCAAAGATTCCCAAAGGCACTTTATTTATAATTGGAGGAGGAGATATTTCTGATAGTCTTAGAAGAGAAATCCTTACAACTGCCGGATGGAAGAAGGGTGATATGATTGCGGCCGTTACATTGGCAAGTACCTGGGATAGCGCATTTCTTTATACTAACGATGTGTTTAAGAAGTTAACCGGACAGGATTGTATTAATATAGACTCTGCTACCATCCATAATCCACTAACATTAGATTCTTTAAAGAAGGCTAAAATAATTTATTTGGGTGGTGGTGATCAGGATAGGTTTATGAATCTCATAAAAGGCACATCGGTTAAACAAATTATCAAACAATCTTACTACAATGGCGCATTGATTGCCGGAACAAGTGCCGGTGCATCAGTAATGAGTGAAAAGATGATCACTGGCAATAGTACAAGAGATAAAGAATACACTGCTACTTTCAGGGAAATATATACTGGGAACCTTGAAGTAAAAGAAGGCTTAGGGCTACTCGATTCTGTAATTATTGACCAGCACTTTGTGGTGAGAAGCCGGTATAACAGAATGCTTACTGCAGTGATGGATTATCCCGCTTATCAATGTATTGGCATCAATGAATCAACTGCAATTATTGTGAATAAAGGAAAGGCTAGAGTAACTGGGGAAAGCCAGGTGATATTATTTTCAAATCCGAAAGAAAGAAAGGTGAATGAGGGATATCTTGGGGCCCAATCGATTGTGATTTCGGTTTTGCTACCCGGTGATAAATTCGCCATCAAACGTTAAACACCTCCTCTTAAAAATTCTCTTTATAATTATCATAAAAACATGCAAATAGGTATAATTACCTAAGTGTATTCCTTCATTGCACCTATTTACCTATATATTAGTGTTTTGAAACTTAATGGGCATTATTTATGCAATAGATTTGATAAGTGCATGAAGAATGACACTGAAATCTAAGAAATCCACTTTCCATTGAGAATCTTTTAATTTTTTGTTCCTGTTTTGTTGACTGAAGAATATAAAACCCTGCATAAGCGGGGTTTTGTATTTTAAGGATGGCCCCAAAAAAAGAATCCTGCATCTTGTGATGCAGGATATCCTTCATATTAGACTACACTTAAATCAAGCACGTAATCCTACTTGGAACACGAGACTGAAGAAATTATAGTAATGTCCATCAGCTTCATTATTTTTTGCACTCCACTCTTCTCCTTTCAAGCCTTTATTATTATTGCCCCATGCTACTTCACTCACTGCTACTAATGCGTCATCACTCTTTAACCTAAAGCCATAGCATGTATTCTTTTCCAATTTTACTTCTGGAATTTCAAATTGTAACCAGTCGGGATGCGATTGTTTTTTTACATCCAGCACAGCTGTTCCGAGAATTGGCCCCCATTGATGTAATAATTCATCAAACTGATGAACAGTTATGGTGACATGTCCATTATTTTGAATCATTTCTGAATAGACATTTATTGAACCTACTTTTCCAGATGATGGAGTATAGAATGTTTGTCCTACCATTATTTCACCAGGAGACGAAGGAAGTCTACCAAGCCATTGACTGCTGTTGTTTTCCAATTGGGATACGACTGGGCTAAAGCAATTGCTGAAAGGGACGTTTTTCATATAACGGATTTTAGGGTTACTGGATATTTGGATTCTTTGCTTATGTAAATATTTAAGAATATAACGTAGCCAATGCTGACTTACATCAGTGAAAAAACTGACTTTTTCGCTTTATATACGGTTTATATAGAAGGGGATAAGTGCTTTGGTGTAGAAAGCGCCCCGAACGCAGGAACAGTTAATTTGTTATATCGTATTTAAAAAAGTGTTTTTATCCTTTTGTAGCTACCAAATTTACGTTTCAACATTATTTTTCGAAGGATACCAAATTGTGTGACCAGGTTTATCTATTAACAACTGTGGTTTACTCCATTGTTGTGAATTATCATCTTTGCCCAGATCTGCGTTTGGATTGAATGAGATAAATACCTTACTTCCTTTCCATGATGAACCAGTTACATTACCCATCAGCATCACCCATTGTTGCAGATAAGTATTCCAACTAACGGATGGCCCCCAGCGAAATCCACCTCCTGGGGAAGAAGCGGCACCTCCACCTTCAGCAATCGATAGCTGAAGCGATGTTACAGGTGCCCCAACTCCGTTATAAGCGGCATTGAATCCTTTTCCATCCCAGCGCTGAGCTTTTCCTTCAGGATTATCAAGATCAGTTAGTTTGATGCGTGCTATACTGATACATTGTCCTGCCCATTCTTTTGCAGGATCATAAGAAGCGGAATCATACACCCCCGGAAATCCATATTCCCCATAAAAAAGATACAGGTATTCGCCACTAGCCACGGCAGATGGGTCTCCCACGCCACCAGCAAATGTTTTTGATGTGTTATGTGGTTTCAGGATGAACCTTGGTTGAAGGTCTTCCAGGAAAAGTCCTTTATTCTCCCAGCTATGTCCACCATCGGTTGATTTCATAATACCGATACGACAAACAGCGGCAGGGGATTTTGGTCCGGTTAAACCTTCTGGCCATAAATAATCGATATAACCTTTGCCTGTAGCTGAATCATAAGGGAGGGTTTCAGGATAGTTTTCATTATGATAGACAGCGTAAAGTGTTTTGCCGGTATTATCTTTTGAATCCTGATATACGGTTTCAAACCAAACCGCCCCGTGCAATCCTTCTTTACCAGGAGCCACATTCGGTGGCATTTTGGGATCGGTGAACTCCTCCATTTTGCGGAGGAAGGCTTCGTCGGCATTTTTGCCATCGGCAAACTCAAGTTCATTGGAATAACCCCAAACCGGATCTTCTCCGTATTTGCCGGGGAATATCCTGAAGGTATCTCCTATCCAGGCTTCGGCCATATTACAATCCACGAAGGAGTTGAAGTAGAATTTTTCGGAAGGCACTAAGACTGCTTTGGGTACCGCCGCGGTTTTCGGGGCTGGTTCGTTACAGGCAGCAATGTAAATAGTGAGCAGGGAGATGGCGAGTAGGAGCTTCTTCATATGCAGGCGTTGTTGGTAGGTGTAAATTACTGGAAATTTGGAAGGAATGTATTAACCGTAAGAGTTTTCACGCAAAGGCGCAAAGGAGTACAATTTAAGGGGCAAAGGGTCGCTTCGCTCCAATACAAATACAGTTGCCGGGAAAGCGGTGAAACGGGAAAATATTTTCGAGAAGTCAACCTCCCGGAAGTCAACCTGGGAGATGACATCCTGGAGGTTGACATCCCGGGAGATGTCAACCTATAAAAATTCCTTCATTAGTTTTTGGTGAATTCCTCAACTTTTACAACTATTTCACCGCAGAGACGCAGGGACGCAGAGTATCTCCGCGTCCCTGCGTCTCTGCGGTGAAAATTCTACAACCTGGTACTCTCAATATATTTGCGGCACTCCTCCAACTTATCCGTATTTAAAAAATCAATACCACAACTCTTTAATAACTGCCATACATTCTCTGTATCTGGAGCTCCCCAAAAACGAAAAGGCTTTTGCAGGGCATGCGCCTTTTGGATAACTGCAGTTATCAATACACTATCACCAGCATTGTTACGGAATTTCAGATAATTGAAGTAATTATCGCTGATCAATGCAATCTTATCGAGCGCTTCTTTTTCGTAGGTTTCACTCGGCCTTCCATCAAAATAGATATAAGAAGGATAATTTTTCCATTCTGTTGATGGACCCCTGTCGCCACTGATGATTAGTTGAACTGCTTTTGGATTTATTGAGCGATCGAAGACTTTTCGGAAAGGTTCTACCAGCTTAATTAATTCCTGCAACACTTCTGCCGGCTTCTGTTTTATATCGATCATCAAAGCAATCTTATAATCATTGTCGGGAGAAATCTGCCCGTTGTTCTTTTCAAATAATGCTATGATGGGATCCAGATAAAGTACAGAAAGCGATTTTTTCCTTCTGGTTTCTTTCTCCGAATGGGTAACGATCAATGAACCTCTTGCTAATACCACATCGGCTTCTATGGATGCCACTTTGTTGTCGAGCGCATTCCAAAGCGGACGGGCATTATCATAATCATTATGGGCATGGATCTTCACCTGTCCTATTCCAGCAATAGAAACAAATAATAAAACCAAAAGGCAAATACTTCTCATCATTCAATAATCACTTTTTTGAGATAGAAAAAGCTGGGGTCTATCTCAGGTAATGTTTTGCTTGTTACTACGGTTCCTTTTTTGCTTGTTGTGATCTTTAGAATGCCAGAATCGGTTTTTACATCAAGTGGCAATGGCATATCCATATTTAATACCTGTACCAGATATTTATCGTCACCCGTTTGATGCATTCGTATTTCCATTTTATTTGCTGTATAGAGATAGAAATCGAATAAGGGTTTCAGATTCTTGCCTGAAGCAGTGCTGAAAAGTTTTTCTACATCGGCAGTGGTGACCATATTATCATACGTGTATTGCGGATCGGTTGCCAGTTTTTTTAATGTTGGGAAGAAGATATCATCACCAATTACATAGCGAACAGTGTGAAGGAAGAAAGCGCCTTTGCCATAGATGGGTCCCTGATAAGCGCTATCTGAATCCACTTGTTCTCCTCTTACAATCGGGATAGGACTGTTTTGTGATCTTCCTATTTGCTGCATATGTTTCATGTAAGAGGCTTCTCCCTCCATTTCACGATAGTAAAGGTTATCGCCATAAGTACAGATACCTTCCTGAATCCACATATGCGCCCAATCCTTATTCGAAACTTTGTTCGCCCACCATTCGTGACCGAATTCATGATTCATCAACCAATCGAAATCTTCACCACCCACTTTTGTATAGTTGAATTTGTTTCCATAAGCCACATTGGTTTGATGTTCCATTCCGAGGTGCGGCGTTTCACAAAGTGCTATTCTTTCCTTGGCCCAAGGATATTCTCCAAAGTATTTCTCTAAAATATGGCAGGTGCGTTCCATCATCTCTAATAAATGAGGGGCTTTATCCTTATGCTCTTCCAACACATAGAATTCCATCGGTATCTTATTTCCGAGAACACTTGTATACTCACGGGTCACTTTCACATAGTTTCCGATATTGAACACCAGACAATAGTTGCTGATGGTATAATTTGTTTTCCAATGATAAGTGCTCAGGTTCTTCTTAGTGGTAGTTCCAACTAATAATCCTGGGCCAGTTGCCACTAATCCTTTTGGAACAGTGATGAACATATCAGCTCCTTCATTTGGCTCATCACTGGGATGGTCTTTACAAGGGAAGAATATCTTGGCACCTTCGCCCTGACAAGTAGTGGCAATCCAGGGATGTCCTTGTCCGTCTTTCTCCCACTGTATGCCGCCGGTCCATGGGGCACGTTCTGCAACACCTGGCTTTCCTCCATATATTATCTTAACCAGCAATTTCCCTGCTGGAAAGGGTGAAGCTCCTGTTATAGTTATCATATCCTTGTCAAAACCGAAGGCCTGCACTTTGTTATTCACCAGTATTTGCTTTACTGTATATCCATGCCATAGATCAAAAAGTAAAACATTGGCGGGTTGAGCGAGTATCAATGATATCTCTGTGTAACCATCAATTGTTTTTGCTTCAGGATCTACATTCAGGGAAAGGGTATAATGCCTGATATCCATATTAGCCTGTTCGGGTTTCAATACACCACCCGATTTCAGGTTTTGTGAGAAGGAGTTAATAGTAGCAATGGATAGAAGGACAATGAATAGCAGTCGCATAGTGAATCTTTTTGGAAAGGTAGATAAATACCGATAGATATAAAGTACATAAAATCGCTACCTTAGAATTATGCTACGATTGCTTTGGAAAATGTACTGGAAGATAACCGGTTGGCATTTTCGTGGGACCTTCCCCCGGGAATACAAGAAAATGGTCATGATTGTCGCTCCTCATACCAGCTGGAAGGATATATTGGTTGGCTTTTCATCAAGAGCTATGCTGGGGATTAATGATGCAAAATTTTTAGGTAAGAAGGAATTGTTTGACGGCCCCTTTGGATGGTTGTTCAAAGCATTGGGAGGGGTACCGGTTGACCGGTTCAGTTCGCAGGGAATGGTAGAACAAGTGGTGAATATGATTAATGCCCATGAGTCTTTTTTATTGGGTATGTCGCCCGAAGGAACCCGCAAGCGAGTGGATAAACTAAGAACCGGCTTCTATCATATTGCCCGAAACGCTAATATTCCCATACTGATGGTTGGCCTGGATTTTGGTAAGAAAGAAATGGTGTTCGGGGAACCTTTCTTTGCCAGTACGGATGAAGAGGCTGATATAAAAAAAATCATTTCGTTTTTTGCGGAATTCGAAGGATCTAACCCGGAAGGGGATCTGCGTCATCTAAAACAAACGATTGAATAAACGCACAAGTTGTTTTACATCATTTTTTTACTTCATTTTAAATGTAAAGAGGGTTGTAAATGAATGATAGGGGGTAACTTTACAATCGGAAAAATTTCATCAAACCTGAAAAACTTAAAAACAACTGATATGAAGACAAGTATTATAGCTACAGGAGTTTTAGCTATCAGCCTGTTAGCTTCTTGTGTAAGCACCAAGAAATTTAAAGCAGAACAAGCAAGTGCATTGGTAAAGTATGAGCAATTGAATGCTACTTACAGCAAATTACAAGATGAATTAAAAGCCTGCACCGACGACAGAATTGAATTGAACAGAAAGAATACCGGTTTGCAAGCTGAAATAGATGGATTGAATAAACAACTGGCTTTTGTAAAAGAAAACAATACACAGGCCTTGAAGCAATTGCAAGACCTATCTGTAATTTCTTCTTCACAGGCCGATAATATCAAGAAATCATTGGAGAATATCGGTGCTAAAGATGCCTATATACAAACCTTGCAGGAATCAATGGCCAGAAAAGATTCATTGAATATGGCATTGGTGATGAACCTTAAAGGTGCCATTGGTAATTTGGAAGATGATGATATCAATGTTAAAGTTGATAAAGGAGTTGTATATGTAGATATTTCAGATAAGCTTCTTTTCAAAAGCGGAAAATATGAAGTGACTGATAAAGCCAATGAAGTATTAGGTAAAGTGGCGCAGGTATTGAAAGCACAACCAGATATCGAATTCATGGTGGAAGGTCATACTGATAATGTAGCGTATAGTAATGGACAGTTGGTTGATAACTGGGACCTTAGTGTTAAACGCGCTACTTCAGTTGTAAGGATATTGCAGAAGAAATATGGATTGGATCCTGCGAAAATGGCTGCTGCTGGTCGTGGTGAATACAAACCAGTTGCAGAGAATACTGATAAGACTAATAAAGCATTGAATCGCAGAACAAGAATCGTGATCCTTCCTCAGTTGGATCAGTTCTTCAAATTACTCGAGCCAAAGAAATCTTAATTATATCTCATAGATAGAAACGGAGCCGGTTGAATAGTAATTCTTACTGTTTAACCGGCTCTTTCTCTTCTGTAACCTTGTCTTCTCCCGGCATTGAAACATTTACCAGATATTTTGGAGGCTCATTTCTTGAAAGAGGATCAGGTCCCTTGTATTCGGTGAAATAGATTCTATCAGCAGCAATGCCTTTTGTTTTCACAAAGAAATCAGTAATAGCCTGTCTTCTTCTCTGATGACGCAAGGCAACTCTTGCAGCGATCTTTTCTGTGCCTATAAATTGTATGCATTTATCTTGAGCCGACTGTAGTCTTGTGTTTCCAATTTTTTTATCCAGGAAGGCATCGAAGGCAGAATCTTTCAGAGAAAGTCCATCCACTAATTTTTGTTGTTCTGGATTTAATACTGAAGTATCGGCCATGTTAAGAAACTCACGACGGGCCATCTGAGCAGCAACATATTCCGTTTCGTCTTGTTGGTTCAGCATTGGGACCAGTTCCAGTTTCACTTCCTCTTCTTTTTGTAGAAGCTGAACCAGTTTTTCTAATTGCGCTTCCTGTTTTGCTGTGAGTGATTGTAGTTCGTATGAGAAAACAATTTCCTTGTAATCGTTTTCAGCGCCACCGAATTTTCCGGCTAAAAGATTAAAAGGAGCTGAAGCGGCTTTCACCATCAGGTTTTTGAAGACCTGCCAAACCACTTTACCCCATTTGAATTTAGGGTCATCAAGACTTCCGGTAACTGGAATCTTAAGATGTATATCCCCTTTCACATCTTTTAGTAATGAAACGGCAAGTTTAACGGGAATATTCATGGCAGTGCTGTTCTTTACTTTTTTTCCTGCTTTTATCTTGTATACATCCAATTGGTTCTGGTTATCCAGTTTTCTGTTTCGGATGGTAGTTTTATTGGTGTAGAAGGCATCACCATCAAGGAAAGGGGTGGCTACATAATATTTTGAATAGGGATTGAAATCAGAAACCAGTAAATGTGATACGGCAATATCCATTTCAAGATCTTTCAGATTTGCTGGGTTCATATACAAACTACCTTTCATTGCCCCTGAGCGATTCAATAAAGAAGAAGCTTCAAATGCTATACGACTGTTATTGCTGTTGATGCGGTCGCTTAATAGATTGAGTGAATCCAGTACATACTGAAATTTATCTTCTAATGTATAATCCGTGAATACAACGGTGCCGCCTGTAACCAGTAATTTATCTGCATTATAGCTATTGATGACATAGTTCTTTACCAACTCGTCTATATAACTCGCCGTCATTTCAAATACATTGGCGTAAGAAGTACTGCTGTCGCTGACACCAGAAGCAGCTGCCGGACTTGTCATCAATCTTTCGTAATTAAAGCCATCATCGTACATAGCGAATTTTACATAAGGCCGCTGCAAAGTGATGGTGCTGAAATCGTATAAACTTTTTTCAGTGTTTATGCTATCCACTTTAATTTCAAAACGCTGACAGGCCATCAGCTTTTCATTGGTATTATCTACGATTGTGAAGGTGTCGAGCGACAAATTACCACCGGCTGCTATGGCAGTGGGGTTATTACTATTACCAGCTATGTTTAAAGAAGTACTGAAAGCGCCATTAAGACTATTTACTTTCATATAGTCTTTCAGGTAGATATGCAGCGGAGCTATATTGAAACGATTTACATCTAATGCCAGCTTAAAGGCTCCGTTTTTGCTATTGTAGTTTGTTTTAGATTTTATTTCTCCACCAGTTGCTACTCCAAAATCCAATCCTATATTATAAACCGGATCATTCCAGGCTATCTTTTCAATGGTACAGTTGCCTTTTTGAAGTTTTACAGTGTTATAGGGAAGTGTATTGGTGTAGGTGACAGAAAAGTTCTTTATTGCGATATTGTTTATATAAAGATGTAAGGGCTCAGCGTTCGATTTTTTTGTAGTGGTATCCGCTGGTCCCATTATTTTATCTAGGAAATCATCATAATTATAATGTTCTCCTTTTTGTACGATAGTTATTTCAGGGCTTTCAGCAGTGAAATGCCTGATATCATATTCGCCTGAAAGTATTTTTCGAAGTTTTATGGAAACTGATACTTCACCACATTTGAAGAAGGGAGTCTTTCCATCTTTTTCGTATAAAGTAAATCCTTTTATTGAAGCATTTCCTGTGAAGAAGTTCAGGAATAGCTTATCCATGGTTATCTGACGGCCAGTATAGGTTACATCATATTTCTCAATGAGATATTTGGTTATGGGGGAGATAAAAACGAAAGCCAGTACAAGAAGGGATATAACCAGTACCAATACAACCAATAGCCAGCGCCTTAACCTTTTCATCTATGCTTTTTGGCAAATATAATAAATCCCTATGCTGTAAGAATCCTGCTTTGATTAGGAAAAACCATTAGAACCTTATTCTTCTTTTCTCAATGATGCGATTGAGGCTTGAATTAGATCAGTCTCAAATCCCTTTTGCATTAGATATGTGGTAGTCTTACTCATTTTAACAAAATGGTTTACGCCATCACCTTTTATACTATTCCATTTTTTCTTAGCTAAAGTATTCAACGATTTCAGATAATCGTCTTCATCGATTTGTTTGAGAGCTTTCTTGATACAGTATTCGCTTACCTTTTTCTGCTTCAGTTCATATTTTATCTTTACCCTTCCCCATTGTTTCATCCGGAATTTTCCTCCGGCGAATTCGATGGCAAAGCGTTCTTCATTCAGGTAATTCTCTTCAATCAATTGTGAAATCAATTCTTCTACTTGCTGCTTATGCATTCCAAGTGCATACAACTTCTCCCTCACTTCATAGTGACTACGCTCCTGATAGCCACAATAGTGCTTGGCTTTTTGCAGGGCCTGTTCTTTGGAGAGTTGCTTCTTGTATAACATCCTGCGAATGTAAACAGAAACTTCAGTTCCCCGAAACGCATAGTATTTAACGGATGTTTCCTACACTGTTTTTTGCCGTGTCGTGTTTTGTCTTTAATACATTGCTGATGCTACTGCCTTGTGCATCTGTGGTGAAGGTTACTATAATGTCTTCATCACCTGGTACAGTAACGTTGAGAAGCATCCTTATTGGCACACCCGGAGGCAAACCGTTTAGAGATATGATACCGTTTTGGTCTGTTGTTCTTTTGTACACAGTTCCATTATCCGATACAAGCAATACTTCTGCATTCTGTATTGGAGTGGCAATTATATCTGCTATTTTTTTCTGGCTGGTAGAAGAGAAGTCTTCTGGTTTTGCAGTTATAATACTACAGGTGCCATCGGCACAGCGTATGGGTTTAACAGTCACCTCTTTGCTGCGCCAGTTTGATTTGTCAATGGCATCGTCTTCATTATTTCCAAATATCAACCTTGTGCCATCTTTTATATCTACATGTGGATCTCCACTTACATGGGTTGTTTGTCTCAATACTTCCGGCGCCATCCATTTTATGGGGATAGCATTCCCACTATTACCTGAGTTTGATTTTCTCACCTGGGTTTTTATAGTGTCTTTTATTCCCGAGGTAGCTTTTTTCTTGTCCTTTGGCATTCCAGGTTCTCCAATCGAGAAACTACCTACTTCACTATTGAAATTTATTATGGATGATTCAAAACTACCATCACCATTTTCATCGAATTCTATAAAATGCTGGTCGGTACGGTTACTTCTTACCGTATTGTTATTTTGTGCTCTTACGGTATTACTATTATTATCGTTTGTAATACCCGCATTTACTTTTTCGCCGAATGTAGCTGATTGGGTAGTTCTGGATCCGCCTTTAACTGTGCCATCCCATCCTTTTCTGCTAGCAGCACCATCTTCTTCTTCATCTATTGCAGTTACTATGGTTTCGTCGTTGATATAGATAGTTTGACTTGCTTCAATCTTGTAAGAACCTGCTTCCCATCCTGTAAATTCAAATTCACCGAATTCATTAGTGGATGTTGTTCGCATTTGCCCTCCCGGGTTTTTACCACCTTTTACAATGATTCCCCCGATAGGTCCACCTGCTACCCTGGCAGATATTACCGAGCCACCTGGCAAAGCCCCTCCCAATAAGGAAGCACCCTGTGCCAAAGCACCATTTTTACTTTCAAGGGTATTGCCAATGATAATTTCTGGTGAACCATCACCATCCAAATCGGCGGTTGTGGCAGATAATCCTTTTACAGTACCATCCCAACCTTTGCGTGAAGTAGCTGATGCATCGTTTATATTTGAACGAGGACTCCAGATAAGATCTGAATGTCCATCGCCATCGCTGTCTTCAGTATTGATCTGGAACTGAACAACATTGGAATGTGCAATTATAGCTGTGTTGTTGGATATGTCTTTTGTACTTCCATCATTTAATGTGGTGGAGGCGTTGAATTTTGTAGTTCCATCTCCATCTAAATCTCCAATTGAAATAGAAGCATGTTTGATATTAGACCTGGAAGTATTTATAGTTTTATTTGTAGGGTTGGTACTTCCTCCATCAAATGGAATGGTAATCTGTTTGATATTGGAACGGGAAGTGTTGATGATGCATTTTGATGTGATATCTGAAGTGCTGCCATCAGAGAAAGTTGCATTGGCTCGTAATGCTTCGAATGTACCATCACCGTCTGTATCGCCGGCAATCACTACAATGCTTTTTATATTGGAGCGACTGGTATTTATCCGTGATGCAGCACCCGTGCTGCTGCTGTTTATTCGTAATGTCCAATTGTCTGCACTTGCCAGAATAGAACCGGCAACATCTTTTGCTCCACCTTCGTTACCCAGCACAATATCATATTGTTTCTTTGCAACCACTTCACCTGCAACTTTCACTATATAATTACCCTGAGGTACATTGGCAAACCAGAAGTCGCCACAGGCAGTGGTTGTTGTTTGCGCCAGAATGGATCGACTATCGATATCCATCAGGTAAACAAGCATTCCAACTAACCCGCCACAATCATTATCGGTTTCGGTAGTTTGTTTTTTGTCTTTATTCAAAGGATTTGAACCTGTATTATTATTGCCCTGATAAAGAGGGTTCACTGTTACTGCTGCAACGCATGGATTACAAACGGATGAGCCGCCATTTCCTTCATTAAATATTGGCTGGTATTGTCTTCTTCCTGTAGCCATGCCAGATCCTGTCTCCCTGCCTCTTTTTCCTGTGGCCATTCCTGAGCCGGTTTCCCTGGCGTAAAGAGTGGTTACGATTCCATTACCGCTATTCCCATTGTTAATCACAAATCCAGTAGCTGCGTATGATGCCGCTGCTGCACCACTACCACCGCCACTAAGGCCTTTTGTTTTGGATACCGATGAAACGGAGTTATTTGTAACTATCCCTGTTCCCCCATCTGCTGATTTCCAGGAAATGTTTCCTGAAATCACCATCAATGAAGCTCCTTGTGATAAAGCACTACCTGCCGCATGCAATCCTGCATTCACTTTCTCTCCGAACGTTGCGCCTTGTGTTTGTTTCGGAGCGTTTGTTCCCTGCGAAATAGCGCTGCCTGCAGCATGTAGCCCTGCATTTACCTTTTCTCCAAATGTTGCCCCCTGGGTTTGTTTAGGGACCGTAACGTTCATTGAAATCCTGTTGGGCATACTATTATTGATGCCGTTGATGCTTCTATATGCTGCTGCATCATCCGGACAACTGAATGTCATTTCTTCTGTACTTCCATCGGGGCGAGTTATTTTTTGGGTTACCGGACCACAGCTTTGGTTGGTACGATGTACGCCACCTTCATCTATTGTTATATTGGATCTTTTTCCGGTTGGAAGTCCTGAAGCAGGATCCCTTGGCGATATAATATCGCTTACGCTTGCTGGTGAAACAGGAAGTATTCTACCTGTTGATTGTCCGGTTTGTTCTTCTCTTGGTGCTGCTACCGAGTTCCTTCGCCCCGTGGCCATTCCACTTCCAGTTTCTCTTCCTCTTTTACCTGTAGCCATTCCACTTGCATGATCTCTTGATGAAAGGAGTTTTACAATACCCACTCCGGCAGTGAATAACTGCAGGTTTCTTTTTTGTTCTGTTGGCACATCAATTCCAATACCCGGATCCAATACCCTAATGGTTGAAGATGAGTACAGGTAATCGGTATTTATCAGGAATCGGGTGCTTTTATTGATCGGATAAGCTAATTGTAAAGAGGTTGAGAGTCCGGGAGCAAAATTCTTACTTCCTCCTTCAAAACGGTAAACAGGTCTTGTAACCCCATTTTGCAGAATGTTCACTGCGCCTGGGTTATTCAGGAAGAAACCTCCGTGAAGCTGGCCAAGAAGGGAAACCTTATTTCCCAGTTTAAAATTGGGTCCCAGCAAAAAATAGCTATTGAAAGGGTTGCTGGTACTTACTTGCACCTGCCCTTGCTGTAATTTTCTATCTGTAAGAAATTGGTTGATACCTGTCTGGCTGATACTGCCTGGTGCCCAACCACCAGTAAAACCCAGTCCTACAGCTCCAAATTGGTAACCACCTGTAAACTTGGTAGCCACACTATTTCCCCTGAAAAGGTTTTTTTCATTGTTCTTCAGGCCAAAAGAGGCACCTGTAGTAAGGCCGAAAGACCAATCGCTCGAAGGAATGGCCATTTTAGCATTATTGCTACGAGATGAATTCTGGTTGAAAGTAGATTGTTGTGCTGAAGTGGATGCTATAGCTGCCATGGCAACCATCGCGCAAATGAGATTCTTCATAGACAAGAAATTGGGTTTTAGCTTTCGTTTTCAGCGGGCGTGGATTAGGGCCAACAGGCCTGAGATAGCAAACGCCAAATACCCTTAAAAAGTATCGAAATAGGGCTGGTAATGCAGGTTTTAGCCAATTGGCTAAGCAAACAGGCTGTTTACTACTTCATCACTTCACAAGTAATCCACTTTTGCCTAACAGGGCATTGCTATTTACTAAAAATCAGTAGTTTCGCCACATTCTTCGATCTTTTCAAATTTTCAATCCTGTTTATGAAGTTTATCGTTTCGTCTTCGGCTTTGTTGAAGCAATTACAGCAGATAAGTGGGGTAATCAATGCCAATACCGTACTCCCTATCCTGGAAGATTTCCTTTTTGAAGTTGAAAAAGGAAAATTGACCGTGGTAGCTACCGATCTGGAAACAGTGATGAAGATATCATTGGATGTTGAAGCGAAAGATAGCGGCCGTGTTTGTATTCCGGCTAAGATCCTGATGGATTCATTGAAGAATTTGCCAGACCAACCACTTACTTTCAATATCGATAAGAACTTCGGAGTTGAAATTACCAGCGATAATGGTAAGTATAAAGTGATGGGTGAGAATCCGGATAATTTTCCAAAAGAACCAGCTGCAGACGATACTACTTCTTTCACAATGACTTCTTCAGCCCTCGTTACTGCTATCAACAAAACATTGTTTGCAGTTAGTAATGATGACCTGCGTCCAGCTATGACAGGTGTATTCTTTGAATTGGATAAAAAAGGATTGCAATTCGTGGCTACTGATGCACATCGTTTGGTGAGATATAAGAGAAAAGATGTTAGCTGTCCAAAGGCGGGTTCAATGATTGTACCAAAGAAACCATTGACATTATTGAAATCATCAATGCCGGTGAATGAGGATGAATTAACAGTGAGTTACAACGGTAATCACCTGTTTGTACAACACGGAACTACACAATTGAGTTGTCGTTTGATAGATGCCCGTTTCCCTGATTATAAAGTGGTGATCCCAACAGACAATCCATATAAACTTACCGTTGGTAAAGCTGATTTCCAGAGTGCATTACGTCGTGTGAGCATTTTCAGTAATAAGAGCACCAACCAGGTGGTATTGAATATAAGCGGAAGCGAATTGCAATTGGCTGCCCAGGATGTGGACTTCAGTTTTGAAGGAAATGAAAGAATGAAGTGCCAGTATAATGGAGAAGATCTTCAGATTGCTTTCAATGCAAAATTCCTGATTGAGATGCTGAATGGTGCAGATAGTGATGAAATCAATATGGAATTATCTACTCCAACCAAAGCTGGTATTATAAAGCCAACTGATCAGGACGAAAATGAGGAGTTGCTGATGCTGGTGATGCCACTGATGTTGAATAGTTAAGAACTAAGATATTATTGTATACTTTTAAGGACGCAAAAGCGTCCTTTTTTTATGCCGTTTATCTTACTGGAATCTTACGATAATTACATGACAGCCAATATGCGCCTTCAGCAATTGGAAGAAGAAGGCATAAAAGCTTATCTGCAGGATGAGGATACAGTTACCATCGACCCGATGCGGAGTAATGCTATTGGAGGAATAAAGCTGATGGTTCATGACGAAGACCTGATGCGAGCAAAAAGTTTAATGGCAGAACTGGATGCTGCCTATCTGAAATCATTTCCTTGTCCAAAATGTGGGGCTCCAGCTTTACAGAGTGTAGTAGAAACTAAAAAGGCCATCAACTGGCTGAGCAGCATTCTTTCCTGGGCGTTTGGATCCTATGCTGTTCCGGTTTCATACATATACAAATGTTTTGAATGCGGTCATGAAATGAAAGAGCTTCCCACAAGGCCCGACATTCAGGAAAATTCGCTGTAAATTACACTCCTCAACAGCTTGCTATTATGGAAAAATTCGTCTCTTTATTTGAACATGCAAAGCCCTGGCATTTACTGATGTGGATTGCCTTTTGGATGTTGATTTTTGGACTTCTCGAAAACGTTTTACCTAATTTCTCCTTCAAGTATAACAGGAAGCGACATGCCGGTGTAAACCTTTCATTTCTTATAACAACCGCCATTGTGAATATTGCAATAGGCATCATAACAGCAGGCGCGTATTTGCTTATTCAGGAACATAAGATTGGATTGATCTATTGGATTGAAATGCCGCTTTGGGTACAACTGATTGTATGTTTACTTTTATTGGATTTTATCGGCATGTATTGTTCCCATTACGTTTTACATCGATTCAAGTGGTTCTGGAAATTCCATATGGTACACCATAGTGATACGCATGTTGATGTAACTACGGGCACCCGACATCATCCGGGCGATTGGTTTCTGAGGGAAATGTTTGCATTGGTTGCGGTATTTCTTACTGGTGCTCCTGTTGCTTTTTATTTTATCTTCAGGTTTGTAAACGTAGTGTTCACTTATCTTACACATGCCAATATTTCATTGCCTGCCTGGCTGGAAAAACCCCTGAGCTGGATTTTTGTAACACCTAACGTCCATAAATTCCATCATCACGTTGAAAGACCCTGGACAGATACTAATTTTGGAAACATTTTTTCTATCTGGGACAGATTATTAGGAACCTTTGTGTACGATGACATAACAAAAGTTCGTTACGGTCTCGATGTTTTAGAGGGTAAACCCGATGAAGATGTGATATTTCAATTGAAATTGCCATTTAACAAAACCGTAAAGACTGACTATTAAAGAAATTGTGCCGGTCCTCCATGATTTAAACGCCTTCCTAAATGAAGAAAATTGTTGCTTTAGTTATTTGTGTTTTTATATATAACCTTGTTACTGCGCAGGCGCATATCAAGGAGGTTGATTCCATGCGTAAATACAGGAATGTACCGGGATTAGTATATGCTGTGTTTAGTAGTGATAAGCTTATTGATACAGGTTGTGTTGGAAACAAGAAGTTGAAAACAAAGGATCCTGTAAGGTGGTCGAACCGTTTTCAGATTGGAACTGCCACATCTGTTTTCAACTCTTTTATTGCTGCAAGAATGGTAAAGGAAGGAAAGATATCCTGGAACAGTACCATTGTGCAGATTTTCCCTCAGTTGGATGGGAAGATTATGAAGATTTACAACAGGATTACCCTTCGTCAACTATTGTCGCAAAGAGCCGGCTTACCAGAGTTTATGGAACAGTCGGGCGATAAAGAAATCCATTCTTTGCCGGGTACGCCTGAGCAGCAGGGATTGGCTTGTAACTTCGATGCTGAAAAAAAACCCAAGCTTATCCTTGATAGTATTACAGATGCCAGCTACTCATTGGCCGGTATGGTGGTTGCAGCGGCCATGCTTGAAAAAGCAGGGAAAAAATCCTGGGAGAAACTCGTGGATGAGTATGTAAGCAAGCCTTTGAAACTTGATATACAATTTGGATTTCCAGCAGCTAAAGATTCTACACAGCCCTGGGGACACTGGGATAATTATTATAATTTAACCAGTCATCGGGAAGATTATTGGGGACAGTTCTTTATACCCATTGCTCCGGCAGGAATATCAATATCAATATGCCCGATTATATAAGTTTTGTTCAACAGTATTTGCTGGCATTGCAAAAGCAAAAGAGTCTGATTGATAGTGATGTAACAAAGTCTTTATTGTTTAGCCAGCCCTTTTACAGCATTGGATGGGCGAATCTCAAATGGAACCAATTCAATATTGCCTTTATGAATGGGCGCGCACCATTATACAGTAGTTATATTGAATTGATACCCGAAAAGAATATTGGAATATTGGTGCTTTGTAATAGTGGTACCTCCGATGGCAGATCCGTTACAATGAAAATTGGACATTTACTTCGTGAATATTATACCCGCTGACGCCTCTTCTTTATTACTTTTGATTTTTAATTATTGATATGGGTAAAGTTGTTGCAATGATTCCGGCTCGCTATGCTGCCACCCGGTTTCCCGCAAAATTGATGCAGTTGTTAGGTGATAAAACAGTTATCCGCCATACCTATGATAATACTGTTGCTACCGGATTGTTTGATGAAGTATGGGTAGTTACCGATAGCGATGTCATATTCAATGAAATCACTTCTCACGGTGGTAATGCTGTGATGAGTGTAAAAGAGCATGAAAGCGGCAGTGACCGAATAGCAGAAGCCGTCGCAAAGATGGATGTTGAGCTGATACTGAATGTTCAGGGAGATACCCCCTTTATAAAGAAAGAGCCATTAAGCAGGTTATTAGAAACTTTTAATGACAATTCGGTGAAAGTAGCTTCCATGATGCAAGTGCTTACGAAACAGGAAGAGATTGACGACCCTAATTTTGTAAAAGTTGCTGTAGATAAGAACTGGAATTCCCTCTTTTTTAGCCGTTCTGTAATTCCCTATCCCAGAGATAAAGCTGTGCCTGTAACCTATTACGAACATATAGGTGTATACGCTTTTCGCAAGGAAGCCCTTATGCAATTCACGGAATGGCCTGTAACTCCGCTCGAAGCTGCTGAAAGGGTGGAATGTCTTCGCTATCTGGAATATGGTATTCCTCTTCGAATGATAGTGGTGGATTATATGGGTGTTGAAATTGATACGCCTGCAGACCTGGAGAAAGCCAGCAAACTATTATAGACTAACCCGATTATTCGTTTGATAGTTGTTTCAATAAGCCATTGATTTTGGCTTCCAATTCATTTATTTCATTGGTATAGAGGTTGGAATTTTCTTCCAGTGATTTTTTTCTAAGAAGGGCTTCCTTTTTCCGGGCCATTGTATATTCTTTTAGAAGCTCCACTCTTTTTTGAAGCGGTTCGGGGAGTGCTTTAACATCTATTTTGGCTAGACTTTTTTCACAACTCTCCCAGGCGGGTATGGAAACCGTGCTGTATTCGTTGATCAGTACAGAAGCGGAAGTACTATCGGGTAAAGCATAAACTGCAATGGCATTCTCTTCAGCCTTGCCAAATTCATCCATAATTTTCATGTAACTGCCAATCGGATTATTGATTCGAGGTATCAGAACAAAACTTGCTGCTCCAATTGCAATTATTAAAAACAGACAAACAACTGCTTCCCTTATTTTATTAAATGGCTGAAGAAGTGAATAATACAATATGAATCCAATCAGGAATCCTGATATCAATCCGCCTAAATGGGCTGCATTATCTACAAATCCTGAGCTAACACCAATCACTACATTCAAAACAACAAAGATGCCGATGCTTTTCAATAGTTGCTGGCGAACGGTTTTTTCAATCAGGTTGGTAAGCAGCAGGGCCAGAAAAACTCCATACATTCCAAATATAGCTCCAGATGCTCCGGCTCCTACGCTGCTATCGTGCCACCATAAACTGGCAAGACTTGCGAAAAGGCCAGTAACTATATAAGCTGTTGTGAACCTGAGCTTGCCCAACAATGGTTCAAGAAAGATACCGGCATAAAGCAGGGCATACATATTCATGACCAAATGGATGATGCCAATATGTTCGAAAATGGAAGTGAATAGGCGCCACCATTGACCATCAAGAGTATAGGGTTTGAAATTGGCTCCCCATGCAATTAGTGATTCATTATCGGGCAGCATGATGGTTTCCGCTTTTTTGCTGGTAATAACCATCAAAATAAATAGAAGCACATTGATGTCGATAATGAGAGGCGTAATAAAGAAGTCTTTTTTAGGAATAAAGATGCTCCACCATTTTTCAACCTCTTTTGCTGCTTGAGAAGAAGGGTTTAACTCATCCTCATCTCCTCGTTTCATTAACTCTGCCATTCGCTCCTTAATAATTGCATGCTGATCGGGAGGCAACTCTTTTCTTACCTGTTTTATTTTTTCTATAAACGTTTCAATGTTTTTCCGGTTATTTCCAAAATCGGTTATCACAGCTCCAATGCTTTCACTAACTATATTTGCGTTACCGTCTTTTTCAGTAATGGTAATAATTTCTCCATTGGTATTTTTCTTAAATGAAGCGCTCGTCTCCATACGAACTCCTGATTCAGATAAATAGGTAGTGGCCCAATCCAGTTCGCTACAAGCATGCACAGCATAGCTTATAAAATCTTCAAACGATAGTCCGTTTAATGGTAACGATTGGGTCTTCTTTGGCATAAAGAAAGAAATTACAGAAGGTATTGTTTTACGTAAGCTCCAAAATAGCCCTTATTTTAAAGAGTACAAGATTAATGAGGTAGTTATTTTCTTTAGAGCATAGTCATCAGTAATTAGCCAGATTTAAGTATCTTTCTACAGTAAAGAACGATTGCTTATGAACAAGAACAGGCTTTTCCTTTGGTCGATGGTAGCAGCTCTCGCTGGTTTTATCTTCGGCTTCGATACAGTAGTGATATCTGGTGCTAATCTTCCTATCAAGGAGCTTTGGACAAAAGACTTATCTCCCTGGTTCCATGGGTTTTTTATTATGTCGATGGCCTTATGGGGTACATTGGCAGGGGCCTTATTCGGTGGTATTCCCACACAGATTTTCGGAAGAAAGAAAGTTCTTCTGTGGATTGGTATCCTCTATACTCTTTCCGCCTTCGGTACTGCATTGGCACCTAATCCCTATATCTTCTCGATTTTCAGATTTATAGGAGGAATTGGAATTGGTGTTTCATCCGTTGTAGCACCCACCTATATTTCTGAAATCTCCACTCCGGCCATGCGTGGAAGATTAGTGGCCATGTACCAGTTCAATATAGTGTTCGGAATATTAATAGCTTTCTTGTCGAACTATTTCCTGGCAGGTTTTGGCGGAGCCGACGATTGGAGATGGATGCTGGGAGTACTCGCCATCCCATCCATTATATATACCCTGCTTGTGTTTGTAGTCCCTGAAAGTCCCCGTTGGCTGATTACTAAAAAGAATGATCTTGTCGGTGCCAAAAAAGTATTATCACTGATAGGCATAGCCGATGTAGATGCTGAAGTGAATACGATTCTTAAAGCAAATCAGCATGATGCCGCCTCCGGAGCATCTTCATCAATCTTCAATAAAAAATATTCATCTATCTTCTGGCTCGCCTTCTGGGTAGCTTGCTTTAACCAATTATCGGGCATCAACTTCATTTTGTATTATGCTCCGGAAATACTGGAACGAGCCGGATTAGCAAAACAGGATTCCTTGGCGAACTCCATCGCCATTGGTGGCACTAACCTTATTTTCACTTTTGTAGGTGTTTATCTTATCGACAGACTTGGAAGAAAAACATTGTTGCTTCTTGGTTCATTAGGATATATCATAAGTCTTTCTGCAGTTGCATGGGCCTTTAAAACATCAGCACCTCCTAATTTATTATTGACTTTCCTTTTGTTGTTTATTGCATCTCATGCCATAGGACAAGGTGCAGTGATATGGGTATTTATTTCAGAGATATTCCCCAATAAGATAAGGGCCATGGGACAATCGTTCGGCGCCAGTGTGCATTGGGTGTTTGCGGCCGTCATCACATTAATCACTCCATATTTCCTCGATAAGGATAAAGGTGTATTGAAAGATGAGCCATGGAAAATATTTGTCTTCTTCGCCGGAATGATGGTGCTGCAATTGATATGGGTGCTGATGAAGGTTCCGGAAACGAAGGGGGTTTCGTTGGAGGAGTTGGAGAAGAAGTTGGTTAAAGACTAGAATTTTATAACCGCAGAGACGCGGAGACGCAGGAGTTTCTCTGCCTCTCCTGATTTTCTGCGGTAAAAAACAAATTGATTATACCAAAAACAACAACCATGAAATTCCCAGTCTCTTCTGGAAAAATGAAATCATTTCACTCTTTCTTTCTCACAGACCAAACTCTACCACGAAACCTGGCGCCCCCAATTCCACTACAGTACCCCATTACATTGGATCAACGACCCGAATGGATTGGTATACTTCGATGGTGAGTATCATCTTTTTGCACAGCATAATCCAATGGCAAATTACTGGGGACATATGAGCTGGGCGCACGCTGTTAGTAAAGATCTTGTTCATTGGGAACACCTGCCGTTGGCAATTGAAGAAGGAAAAGAAGTGATGATATTCTCTGGTTCCTGCGTTGTCGATTCATTCAACTCAAGCGGCTTTGGTAAGGATGGGAAAATTCCAATGGTGGCAGTATATACAGGACATATAGAAGGAGTAAACCAATCACAACATTTAGCATATAGTTTGGATCATGGGCGTAGCTGGACAAAGTATGACAAGAATCCAGTGCTGGATTTGAAGAAAAGAGATTTCCGCGATCCGAAAGTATTCTGGTATGCTCCTCAGAATAAATGGATAATGGCAGTGATGCTCCCCATTGAAAAACAAGTTCAGTTCTATACATCCCGTAATTTAAAAGAATGGACTTTGATGAGTCATTTCGGTCCAGCTGGAGATACAACAGGAATTTGGGAATGTCCCGATTTGTTTCAGGTGCCAATTGTTGGAGAACCCGGAAAGAAGAAATGGGTATTCATGCATTCTCCCGCTCCTTATATGCAATACTTCGTTGGTGAATTTGATGGCATTACTTTTAAAAACGAAAATGATCCTTCCAAAATATTCCGCCCCGATTATGGCCCTGATTATTACGCTGCTATTGTGTACAATAATCTTCCTCCTGGTTCAACTCCAGTAAGCATTGGTTGGGCCAATAACTGGAATTACGCTAATGCCCTACCAACAAGTCCCTGGAAAAGCGTGATGTCCATTTCAAGGCAATTAAGTGTAAAGAAAATCAACGGACAATGGATATTGATTCAAACACCAGTTCCTGCATTGTCATCTATCAAAGGATTAGGACATGAGGGAAGGAATATAATTGTTGACGGCGAAAAGCAGATTTCTTTCAGTTCTCAGCAAATGGGAATTGATGTAAAGTTTGAAAAAGGAACCAGTACTTCATTCGGACTTCAATTAGCAGCCGGAAATGGACATCATATTGAAATTGGCTACGACCCTTCTACAAATAAAGTTTATATCGATAGAAGTAAAACAGCCAATCAATCCTTCAGCGAACGGTTCGCTGCCCTGAACAGATATGAAACCATTCTTCCTTCAACATCCAAAGAGATAAAACTAAAGGTCTTTTTTGACCAAAGTATTGTAGAAGTATTTGTGAATGATGGGGAAGCGGTACTAACGGCTCAGTTATTCCCGGATAAGAACGATAACAAGATACAGTTGTTCAGCAGAGGCGGAAAAACCCTCTGTAAGGAGCTTTATGTATGGCAAATGAAGTCCATCTGGTAACTATTTGTAATTAAATAAATGTGAAGTAGGTTTGCAGGATAATTTCCGGAGAAGGCGTATTCATGCTTCGGAAGAAAAAATACAATTATGAAATTCAGGAATTTTAAGATGGTGAGCTATGTGGTGTATGGCCGTGGCTCTTTCAATCAACTCGATGAAATATTAGCTCCCCAGCGCAAAGGGGATGCACCCATGATATTCTTAGTGGATCACTTCTTCAATGGCAAACCTTTGGCCAGCAGAATTCCACTCAGAGGAAAGGATAAGATCGTTTTTGCCGATGTTACCTACGAACCAAAAACAACACAGGTGGATGCTTTGGCAAAACAGCTGAAGGATGAATTTGGAACTGTTAGCGGTGTCATTGGTATCGGTGGTGGTAGTACCATGGATCTGGCAAAAGCTGTTGGCTTGATGATGACCAATCCCGGTAGTAGTGCCGATTATCAGGGCTGGGACCTGGTGAAAGTACCCGGAGTGTATAAAGCCGGTATCCCAACATTGAGCGGAACAGGTGCAGAAGTATCCCGTACAACGGTACTTACTGGTCCAACCCGTAAGCTGGGTATGAATTCAGATTTCACTCCATTCGACCAGATAGTACTTGATCCGGAGTTAACTGCCGATGCACCGATAAACCAACGATTCTATACAGGAATGGATTGTTATATCCATTGTATTGAAAGTTTGGAAGGTACCTTCCTTAATGAGTTTAGTAAGAGTTATGGCGAAAAAGCGCTTCAGCTTTGCCAGAAAGTATATGTTGAAAGAGATCATTGGGATGCAGAAAGCGATGAAATGCTGATGATGGCCAGCTATGCAGGTGGAATGAGTATCGCTTATTCGCAAGTAGGAGTAGCACATGCTGTGAGCTATGGATTAAGCTATCTGTTAGGTACAAAGCATGGTATCGGTAACTGTATTGTGATGAATCATCTGGAAGAATATTACCCTGCAGGTGTGAAAGAATTCAAATACATGGTAGAGAAGAACAATATTGAAATTCCAACCGGTATCTGTAAAGGCTTGTCTGATGCAGATTTTGAGAAGATGATGGATGTGAGTATGGGATTGAAGCCTTTGTGGGAGAATGCCCTTGGTAAGGATTGGGAAAAGATAATGACCCGCGACAAACTTCGCCGCTTATTCGAAAAACTATAATGGA
Organism: Chitinophagaceae bacterium; assembly: GCA_016721085.1. Taxonomy (GTDB): domain Bacteria; phylum Bacteroidota; class Bacteroidia; order Chitinophagales; family Chitinophagaceae; genus Endoryza. The sequence goes on from JADKJI010000002.1 coordinate 54,921, forward strand.
AAAAGACCATAAAAGCTATAAATACCCTCCAGAGGGTATTTTTTTTGTGTATAGGTAAGGGTAGATTTGGCAAAACCTATAAACAACATGAAGTATCTAACTATTGCCCTGATTGCTATTCTAAGTCTGCAAGCCTGTACATCGGCTGAAGTAAAACCTGAAGCTGCAGCTACTGCATCTGGAATTAATCTTGATTCTGCTAAAGCCGCTATTGCAGCCAGTAATGCAATCTTCGGATCAAGTTGGGTTACCAACGATTCTGCTGCCTTTGTAGCAAGATATACTTCTGATGCTTGTATCAATCCGCCAAACGCTCCGCAAATGTGTGGCTCAACGGCCATTGGTGCTTTCTTCAGAGGTGGCTATACTATGGGTATCCGAAAAATTCAATTGACAACAAAAGAAGTTTCGGCTGCAGATCCTTATGTAATTGAAACTGGTGAATTCCAGGTAGAAGCTGATAAGGGAATGGTATTGGATAATGGTAAATTCATTGTTATATGGAAACAGGAGAATGGCCAGTGGAAAATGTATAAAGACATTTGGAACAGTAATAATCCAATGCCTGCACCTGCAAAATAAAGATGGCCCTATGTAGTAAGTGTTATGAATAAATAAGGAGAGGGATCCGAATTTCGGGTCCCTTTTTTAATAGTCTGAATATGAAGCCGCCTTCATTAAAATGATATCTGCCTTATTCACATTATTCTTATACTCATCCATTGCAATCAACTTCTTCCATTCCGGTGAGTCAACAAAATCTTTCCAATGTTGGGTCCTGTCGTCCATATTTTCAAAACAGGTCAGATACATCAGGTTGGGCATGCGGCTTCCCACTAATACATCTGCATAAAAGACAGCGTTGAAGTTGAGACGCTTGAATAAGGCTACTTCACCACCTTCGTTGAACATCTTTACTTTACTGATATAATACTTTTCAGTAGGGCTTTCATAGCTTCTTAATTCATATACATGTTCTGCCTTGGGACTTTTCAATTTGGGCAGGTTCATTACAGTAGCCATCCTGAAAGCTTCCAGAACAATTGACTCCATTCTTTGATAAGGGGCATTATCATATTTGGCATCGAGATAATCCTTACCTGCGGCCTGATAAGCTTTGTCGTTTTGAAGGGAAGCAGGGAAGCTTTTCAGTTGCTCCCATTTGCTGAAGGCGGCAATGATATAGATGATCTTGTCTTTTGCTGTATCATTGGCTATTGGCTTGAATACCCCAACAGATTTGCTGCCATTCCGGTGCAAAGCAGGTAATAGGGCCTTTTCCAGATAAGTATCTAAAGTCGCTTCCTGGCTGGCAGTTGCGAAGTGATAGACTGTTATCTGATAAAATTCCTTTGGAGGTGCAGCGGAATGCACATTACTGGCAGCACCTACCAGCAAAACCAACAAAACCAGTCTTATATATCGGAATGCTATCATGATTTATAGTTTTCCAGACGAATCTAATGTAATTTGGATAAAGCCAGTTCAATTCGAAATTCATTTTTTCCTAACTTACCAGCATGAATGTAAAGCTGCATCCTGAAAAATACCTGAGATACCTCTATCTCCCCAACCTATTTGGAACAGATCGTACCAAAGAGATACTTCAGGTGAATCCTACCGCCGCACCTGAAAGAATTGAACCAGATGAAGTGCATGTTTTCGTTTATGACTATAATGCCGATATTATAGAAGAGCGGCAGATGAAGAATACCGAGGAATGTTTTCCTTATAAAAATAGTAACCGTAACAGCTGGATAAATGTTGATGGATTGCGCAAAGTGGATGTAGAATCAATATCTAATCATTATGGAATCCACCTTTTGATACAGGAAGATATATTGAGTGTTGGACAACGGCCTAAGATGGATGAAGTGGAAGGAGTCTTATTCTGTATTTTAAATATGCTCTATTTTAATGAGCAGAAAAAAACGGTGGAAACAGAACAGATAAGTCTTGTATTAGGACCTGATTATGTTATCAGTTTTCAGGAAGATGCCAGCAGGGATGTATTTGATCCCTTACGCCATAAATTAAAGACACCCAAGAGCCAGATACGTCAGCGAAGTGCCGATTATCTTTTGTATTCAATGATCGATATGATTGTCGATAATTATTTTTTGGTGATGGAAAAATTGGGGGAGCAGATTGAAGCGGTGGAAGAAGAAGTGGTAAGAAGCAGTAATAAAAGAAGTCTCGCGAAAATAAACCAGTTGAAAAAAGAGATGATCGTATTGAAAAGGAATATTGCTCCTGTACGAGATCTTGTGAATGGTATCATCAGAAGCGAAAGCGACTTATTGAATGAACGGACCACTAAATACTTCAAAGACGTTTATGATCATATTGTACAAGCGCACGATCTCTCAGAGAACTATCGTGATATGATGATGAGTATGCAAGATCTCTACCTCAACAATGTTAACCTTCGCTTGAATGAAGTGATGAAGCTGATGGCCATTGTAACCTGCTTACTGGCTCCCGCTACAGTAATAGGAGGTATATTCGGAATGAATTTTGAAACCATCCCCTACCTGCATAACCAATACGGTTTTTGGATAGCAGTAGGATTGATGCTCATAATTCCAGCAGCAATGATTTATATTTTCAAGAAACGTAAATGGTTCTAATATCGATAGCAGACGGCATTGATATTCATCCCGGCACCAACCGAAGCGAATAATAACACATCTCCTTCGTGCAAACTATGCGGGTCTATCTGACCATGAGTTACCAGGTCGTATAATGTAGGAACTGTTGCAACAGAACTATTTCCTAACCATTGGATACTCATTGGCATGATATGTTCGGGAGTAGTATTTTGTCCGTAGAGTTTATATAAGCCTTTGATAATCCCTTCATCCATTTTCTCATTGGCCTGGTGAAGGAATACTTTTTTTAGATCGGTGATAGCAACGCCGCTTTTATCGAGACAATCCTTCATAGCCGCAGGTACATAACGCATAGCGTATTCATACACTTTTCTTCCTTTCATATGGATATAGCGAACCCTTTCATCTCCTTCCGGATGATAGGATTTTCCCATGTTGATATAGTATGCTTCGTCTATGCTATGGGTTTGTACACTTGCACCCATGATTCCTTTTCCATTCTCACCTGTTTCTTTGTATTCGAGAATACAAGCACCTGCTCCGTCTGAAAAAATCATGCTGTCGCGGTCGTATTGGTCAATAACCCTTGAGAGGGTTTCTGCGCCAATCACCAGTGCTTTCTTTGCAATGCCCGCTTTGAAATAGGCATCTGCTTGTATCATTCCCTGCACCCAACCCGGACAGCCAAAAAGGATATCGTAGGCTATACAGTTTGGACTTTTGATTCCAAGAGCGTGCTTAACCCTGCTTGCTAAAGAAGGGACTGCGTCTGACTGAATAGTGTTATTAATAACGTCGCCGAAATTATGGGCAAGAATAATTTGATCGAGGGTTTCCGGATCAATGCCACTGTCTAATATGGCGGCTTTTGCTGCAATTGCGGCAATGTCTGAAGTGGTTTGTTGTGGGTCGGCATACCGGCGTTCTGAAATACCGGTAATCTGTTTGAACTTATCTACAATTACCTGTGGTGGTGTATCTAAGGCAATATGATTTTCGCCGTAAAAAAGATGATTTGCGAAATCTTCGTTACGTTGAATAGTGGAAGGTATGAATGAGCCGGTACCTGTTATTACTGAACGCTGCATATGGATGCTCTCTTTATTAAACAAAATGGGTTAAGGATAAGGCGTTTAAAGGTAGGAAAATATCTACCGGAATAATAAAAAATCCCCGTTATCCCTTTCAACACGCTAAAGCAAAATCAAGGGAAACGGGGAAATTGATTGATATCATTATTCATGTATCGATAATACGGGTATATGCGAGTGAGTGATTAATCCAGCACTACTGCTTTTATGGAATATACTTTCCAGTAGTTTGTGTTTTTTAGGTACTACCATTAACAGGTCAAGATTATTGGAATCGGCAAACTCGTTAATGCCTTCAACAACATCTGGTTTGTTGATGAAATGGTATTGCGGACTAACATCTTCCAGCATCGTTTCGAGATAGGCTGATTCTAATGGAGTATTCTGGTTGAAACGCTGCTGATTATAATCCACATTAAGGATATGCAAATCGGCATTCATTTCTTTCACTATCTTTTTTATATCTGTTACCGGAGTCGAATTCACTACATCCCTGAAATCGCAGGCCAATCCAATTTTCTTGATATTCTTGAAAACGGTACCGGGAGGAATCGCAATCACTGGCCAGGTAAGATGCTTGATGGCTGTAAGTGTAGTACTTCCCATTATGAGTCGTTCCAAGCCACTATTACCATGAGTACCCATGACAATAGCTAGTGGTTGAATGGCTTCACATAAATCTTTCAGTTCTTCAATAGTATCACCCATTCTTGCTTCGGTATATACTTTCACGGCTCCTGAAGTAATATGCTCAGCAGCTTTTTTCATTTCGTTCAACTTCGCTTCACTACTGCTTCTCATCTCTTCAACTGGAACAGCTGCAACAGGTACTTCAGTAAAAGTTACAGGAACCTGGAATATATGTACAAGCAGCATACTGGCCTCTAATGACTTGGCCATCTCAGCTGCATAATTCATTGCATTGAGAGATACGGGTGAAAAATCGGTGGGCACAATCAGTGTTTTCATGATTGGTTTTTTAACTACCTAAAGTTATTACTGCTATTAAAGCGGAAGTATGACCGGCGTCAAGCCTGTTGCTGATTTGCCCTGTGGAAATTACTCCTCTTTGAATCTTATACCTAAACACTACTTATGGCAGAAATAAACACAGCTGCAGCACAAGGACATTTACCTGGTGTTGCTAAATCTAAGAAATTGTCAACCCGGGTAGACCTCACACCAATGGTTGACCTTGGATTTCTTCTTATCACTTTCTTCATATTCACCACTAATATGTCTAAGCCCACTGCTATGAAGCTGGTTATGCCTAAGGGAGGTGATGAAATGCCACTTGGGAAAAGTGCTGCTCTTACGATTTGTCCGATAGCTGGTGATAAGATTTTTTATTATCACGGTAATCTGGAAGAAGCCCTTATAAACCATCAGTATGGCTTTACTTCTTATTCTTTAAGGGGCGGAATTGGATCTGTTATTCGGGAGAAACAAGCCGCAATGGATCTGGCTGGTAAGAAGCGAGATGACCTGATGTTAATCATAAAGCCGGGTGATATGTCCAGTTACAGGAATACTGTCGATATCCTCGACGAAGTGATGATCAATGCTGTAACCCGCTATGCAATAGTAGATATCAGTAAGGAAGATATTGCGGCAGTACAGCAAGTGGGTGGATGAAAAGAACTATTTATTGGTTGATGACATATTCTCACTATCAGGCATAGTTGCGTTTTTAAGTGCCTGATCTCTTATAATCTGTGTGAAAGACTTTTCCAATTGGCGTATTCTCAGGTACAGCTTTAATAGCACAAACCAGAATATGAGGATGCTGGTATAGAATACAAGATCGGCACCACGGCCTACACCCAGTTTATTCGCAATGGTATTGGTAAGGTCGGGCCAAAGGATAAATACTATGGCCGCTGCAACAAGTGCAAGCAGAAATACAAGATCAAGTACTTTTTTCTTAAGCCTTATAATCAGATATAGGCCAATGAAAGCTACTCCTGTAAGTAAAACTATTTGTATGCCGCTCATTTAAAAAGTTTATGTAAAACTAAATCAAATACTATTTGAATGCCCTGCCAGGCCGATTGTCCTTTTTCTTTTGAGTAATCACTGTAATGGATGGTTACAGGTACTTCCGTGTACCGAAGCCCACTACTTTTTATTTCAAACAAAAGTTCAGAGGCGTGTGCCATTCGGTTTTCAGTAAGCCGGATTTTCTGTAAAGAGAATTGTAAAGCTCTCAGTCCATTATGAGCATCGCTCAATAGCATACCTGTAAACAGGAAATTGATGACTCTTGCTAAGTAAAGAACAAATTTTTTGGATAAAGGTATCTGGGAAGGGTGTCTGAAAGAAAAGGGACCAAGGGTTATATCTGCCTGCCTTTTAAGGGTTTGCAAGGCTTCGATATCGTTTATTCATGCTGGCCATCTGCATCAAAACTGACTATGTATTTTGGATGAAGACTTTTCGCAAAATCAAATCCGGTTTGCAAAGCCGCACCTTGGCCCAAATTCGTTTTGTGACGTAGATAATAGATGGAAGATGTTTGTAGCTGATTTTGCAATGAAGGGTTTGATCCATCATCGACCACTATCACTTTATACTTCTTATTCAATAAGGAGTTGACAATCGTGTTTAGTATTGTGCCTTCATTGTATGCCGGAATGACTACAATAGTAGAAGATGCGATAGTATGTACTCCGGAATCATCCATTAAAGTGATCAGTTATTGCTTTTATAATTCGCTACCCTTTGCCTTATATTCTCTCTGATACTGTAATAATACAGATTGATATCTCCTATATGGTAATTTTTTGTTCGGAATAAAAAGCTACCTGGAAATTTGGGCTTACTTGTCCAAAGTATACCATTATGAATTTGCCCGCCTGCTACATTATCAACTTCCTTATTGAAATTTTTCAGGATAGAAGAGGAGTTGCTATTTCTTGAAATAGCTGTTGTATCTGTTGTCCAACTGATTGGATTCGTAACCCAGCTAGTTGTTTTTTCCTTCTCAACAAAGGGTGGAATGAAGTTCACCTGATAGGTTCTCCATCCGCAAAAGCAATTGCTTTGTTCTGGTGAATTGCAAATGGTAAGCTGTTTAAATTGGTCTCTTGGTATATACATACCCACCAGATAAGCACTCACCAGTTTTTCTGTAAAGGGGTACCGTCGAAGAATTCTTTCAATAGTCTTAGTGCATGGGTAGTACCCTGACTATGTGAGGCAATTATGATAGGGTGGCCATTGTTTTCGTGATCTAAATAATATTGGAAGGCTTTTTTTATGTCTTCATAGGCAAGATCAAATGCTTCGAGGGCATGAACGGTATCGGTAGTAAAGTAAGATCGTATATGAGCCTGTCTGTATCGAGGTGCGAACAGTCGGTATTCATTGAATGTGCTTGCCTGGAAAAGAATGGTAGAATAATCTGTTTTTGCATTTAGAGCGGCATCGTCTATGCTGGCATTCCAAGGCTGGGCCTTGGTATCTGTATATGTTGTTGGGTGGAGGAAGAATACGTCTACGGTAGAGTCAAAGTGGTATTGATCCTGTAGGGGTTTTGGGATACTATCGGCTGGATCATGTTTATTAGGCAATGCTGCCCAGAAATAGGGGTTGGAGTAATCGGGGGCTGGATTAGGGGTATCCAGTTGATAATTTGAGATATAGCGGTTGTAGCTTGGTGAGCAGGCCTGGACTAGTATAATAATAGTAAGCAGGCAGTAGTTGGTGTTGAGTTTCATGGTTATGGCGTAAATCTACAAATTTCTAACCGAGATGTCATCCTCCCCCAAGATGTCATCTTGGGGGTAAGATGACATCTCGGGTTGTAAAAAACAACCCCCACTCATCCACAAATAAAACCACTCATACAATCTTCCCTTTTCTCCAAACCCCAAATTCCCCCAAAACCCTCTACAGTACTGCATTTCACGCAACAACCATTAGCTTTCTTAGTTTATTACCTTTAAAAAAATGGTACTTGGTGTTGCATAGTACATCTAATTACCCTTATCTTTGTGTTGTCAATGATAATTCACCGGTGGGAAGTGGCCAGAGGCAGGTGGGAAAATCAAAACAAACCTTATCCCCCTCCAACCTGTCACTCGCTACAACCCCCGGTCCTAAAAATAGCAATTATGAATATTGAGAACACACAAAGCCAGATGCGAAAGGGAATCCTGGAGTTCTGCATCCTCTCGATCATCCGTCGGGGAGAAGCCTACCCCAGTGATATCGTTGAGGAGATGCGCGGGGCTAACCTCCAAATCCTGGAAGGCACCCTCTACCCACTCCTGACCCGCCTCAAAAACGCCGACATGCTCACTTACCGCTGGGTAGAAAGTAACTCCGGGCCGCCCCGCAAGTACTTCTCCCTAACAGCAAAGGGCCAGGCATTTTATAGCGAACTGGAAGCTACCTGGAACGAACTAGCCAACGCAGTAAATGCCCTGGCTTCAAAAAGAGAATCACTGGTATCTACAGTTACCGCTATCAACAATCCAATATTTCCTGATTCACCACCACCAACCAACCTCTAACACTTCAACCTTCAAATATCATGACAATGAAAAAGGTTATAAATATAAATTTTCAGGGCAGGGTAGTTCCAATCGAAGAAACTGCTTATGACATCCTGAAACAATACATCGAAAGCCTTCGACGGTATTTCGCCAACGAAGAAGGCCGCGATGAAATCATCAACGACATAGAAGGCCGTATCGCCGAACTGTTTTCTGAACGCCTCAGCAAGGGTACAACCTGTATCACTGATGCCGATGTAAATGCAGTTATCGCAGGTATGGGTCGCCCGGAAGATTTTGATGCAGCAGATACCGATAGTGGTGCTACTGCAGGAGCTTCTACAAAAAGTTCCAGCCAATCATCCGGTTCAACAGGTTCGTCTCAACAAACCTATTCCTCTTATAACTATACATCTAACACCCGTGGCCGTTTCATCCGTAACGCCGACGATAAGATCATAGGCGGTGTATGTAGTGGTCTCGCTAACTATTTCGGTATTGACCCTGTAGTTATGAGGATCGTTTTTGTAATCCTCTTCGGTGCCCTCTTCTGGGTATATATCCTGCTGTGGATCATTGTACCCTCTCAATCACTGCAAACTAATATCACTAAAAGATTATACCGTAGTTCAGATGATAAAGTGATTAGTGGTGTGTGCGGTGGATTGGCTGCCTATTTTAATATTGACACCTGGATTCCTCGTCTCATTTTCGCTTTGCCTTTGATAGTAGGTTTGATATCTGGTCCCCTTAATTTCTTCTGGAATCATTGGGATATTTGGATGGGACCAAAAATCATAACAGGTTCATTAAGCAGCACCCTCTTCATAGCCTATATCATCTTATGGATCGCAGTTCCTGTAGCTACTACAGCTGCTGAGAAACTGGAAATGAAAGGAGAACGCATCGACCTGAACTCTATCCGTAATACAGTAAAGGAAGATCTGGAGTCTTTTAAGACAAAAGCTGAAAAATGGGGTTCCGAAGTGAAAGAATCAGCAAAAGAGTTCGGTGAAAAGGCAAAAGACTTTGGTCAGACAGCTGGAACACAAGCGCGAAACTTTACTTACGAAGCAGGACCTGTTGCAAGAAGTGCGGGAAGTGGTATAGGTCATGTGATTGCAGTATTGTTCAAGGCCTTCTTCCTTTTCATTGCAGGTATCATAGCATTATCCTTATTCGGAGTATTGATAGGATTACTGTTTGCAGGCTTCTTCGCCTTCCCTATTAAGGATTTCTTCCTTGAAGGTTTCGGACAAAACCTGTTAGCATGGGCTACACTTGTACTGTTCTTGGGAATACCATTGATTGCATTGATCACATGGCTGGTACGTAGAATAATGGGCGTGCGTTCAAAGAAACATTATCTCGGATTCGTATTCGGAACATTATGGATCGTTGGTTTGATATGTGTTATCACATTGGCCGGCATGTTCGCCCGCAATTATAAAACAAGAAGTGCTATCGAAGAACCATATAGCATTACACAACCCGCAACAGGTAAGCTTTATGTAGATGTAACCAATAGCAATATTAAATACTATAATAGCGAATGGTTGGGTGTTGAATGGGATGGAGATTGGCCAGTGTATGGTGTAAACCAGGATACTTTAATGCTGAATACCGTTCGTGTGAATTTGGTGAAGAGTCCTGACGACAACTACCATGTAACTAAAGTAAGACTCAGCCGTGGTAATACACAAGATAAGGCTCGCAACTTAGCTGAAAGGATTCGCTTCGATATAAATCAGAAAGATAGTTTCCTTTTATTACCTGAACGTTTTGCTATCAGCAGTGAAGACCGCTTCCGCAATCAGCAAGTGATGATTGTGATTGAAATACCTGTTGGAAAGAAAATACAATTAGGTCAAAAGGTTTCTGAATATGATTGGTTCACTGTAAACTTCAATAACCGCCGCGGTTGGAATATTGATAATAACCAGGACTGGAACAATAGTTACGACTGGCAATCCAACAAGGAATATATCATGACACCTGAAAACGGATTAGTAAGAACCAGCAGGCTGGATGCTGATGAACTGAAAAGAGGCCGTTATAAAGTGGTTGAAAGTGCTTCCGACAAAAATGCCGTAGATGAGTATAATGAGAAGAATGAGACTGTAGTGGATACGGTTAAAAACTCAAAGCCAGGCTATCGTTATAAAGGAAAAGAGAAGACCGATACAACAACAATAAAGGTTGATACAACTGTTAACGCTACAAAAGTTTCTACAACAAAAATAACTGCTGTAGAAAGTACTTCAGATGATTCAGAAGACACAGAAAGTTCAGATGGAGCAAGTACAAAGCGCAATTCAGTTTTCCAAACCTCCTTATACTTCTTCGGAAGGTTATTCCAACAATAAATACCCGCCGCCTCTCCACGAAGGTGGCCGTAGGCGGGGTTGAAGTTGGAACAAAGGGTCCCGATAATCGGGGCTCTTTTTTTGTGTTGTATGAAAGATGGAGGTATTCTGAGATTTCTTTATCCGAATCCTCAATATTTATGATTGAAAATAATTATCCTCTTACATTTGCAACCCAGACACCTTTCACGCATAAAAATTCAGAAATGAAAAATACCCCCTTCACAGAAAAGCACATTGCTCTTGGCGCTAAAATGGCTCCTTTCGCTGGTTATAATATGCCTATCAGTTATACTGGTATAAATGATGAACATACAGCCGTACGAAAGAATGCCGGTGTGTTTGATGTGAGCCATATGGGGGAATTCATACTGAAAGGTGCTGATGCCCTAGATCTTATTCAGCGTGTTACGAGTAATGATGCTTCAAAGCTAATAGCCGGACAGGCACAGTATAGCTGTTTACCAAATGCGCAAGGTGGAATTGTGGATGACCTGTTAGTGTATTGCGTTGAACCCAATAAAGTATACATGCTTGTAGTGAATGCTTCCAATATAGAAAAAGATTGGAACTGGATTCAACAACACAATACGGCAAATGTAGAAATGCATAATATCTCTGATAAAACTTGTTTGCTGGCTATCCAGGGTCCCGCTGCTACTAAGATATTGCAGTCACTAACTTCAATGGATATACTCAACCTGAAATATTACACTTTCACAAAAGGTGTATTTGCAGGCGTAGAAAATGTATTGGTGAGTGCTACAGGTTATACAGGAGCCGGTGGGGTAGAAATCTATTTTGAAGATAAAGGAGATGATGCTTCTAAAATATGGGATGCCATATTCGCTGCTGGTGCCACCAATGGCATCAAGCCTATCGGATTAGGAGCCAGAGATACACTGCGACTGGAAATGGGCTATTGCTTATATGGTAACGATATAGATGATACTACTTCCCCATTGGAAGCCGGATTGGGCTGGATTACCAAATTCAGCAAGCCGTTCACTGCCAGCGATATTCTTTCCAAGCAGAAAGCCGCCGGAATCACCCGTAAGCTGGTAGGTTTCGAAATGGTCGATAAAGGTATTCCCCGTCATCATTACGAAATAGTTGATGCCAACGGTAAAAAGATAGGTTTTGTGACCTCGGGAACCCAGGCACCTTCTCTGCAAAAGGCTGTGGGAATGGGATATGTAGACATTGCCCATGCCAATCTTGATACCGAGATATTCATTGCTGTAAGGGATAAATCTCTAAAAGCAAAAGTGGTTAAGTTCCCTTTTGCATGATTTTTGAATGAAAAGGGAAACTCCCAACGGCATGCCGACCATTCATTTAACCACTTTCATTGCTGCTCCGGCTAAAAAGGTGTTCGACCTTAGCCGTAGCATCCAGCTACATAAGAAATCAATGACCAACCATAAGGAGGAGGCTATTGCCGGTACCGTCAGTGGATTGATCAACCTGAATGAAACGGTTACCTGGAAGGCACATCATTTGTGGAAGACAAGAATGATGAAGGTTCGCATCACAGAAATGCAATCTCCGGTACATTTTACAGATGAAATGGTGGAAGGAGATTTCAAGGCAATGAAACATGAACATCACTTCAAGGAAATAGAGAATGGCACCATCCTTATTGATCTTTTTCAATTCGAATCTCCATACGGAATCATAGGCCGTATATTCAATAAGGTCTATTTGACAGGATATCTTAAACGAATGCTGGAGAAAAGGAATAAAATGATAAAAGATTTTGCCGAATCCAATCAATGGCAACAGGTGTTGCAGTAAATTGCAACACGATGGTTACTAAACCCACTTTACATACCTGTATCAGTCCTGCATTATTGCATTTATACGATCTCAATAATGCAATTGTAGTTATCATAGATGTTTTCCGAGCCACATCAACAATCGCTTCTGCTCTAAAGAATGGCGCAATGGCTGTGATTCCTGTTGATACAGTTCCTAAGGCAATTTCTATAAGTGAGCAGATTGGAGGTATTGCTGCCGGAGAACGTGACGGTAAGATTGCTGATGGCTTATCACATGGCAATTCCCCTCTGGAATATAGTCCTGAGTTTATTGGAGGAAAGAATCTGGTTCTTACCACCACCAATGGCACCCGTCTTTTATACATGGCATTAGAGAATGGTGCCGATACAATTATTACAGGTTCTTTCCCTAACCTTAGTGCAGTTTGTGATTATCTGCTAGAACAGAAAAAGAATGTAGTGCTGGGCTGTGCTGGATGGAAAGACCGATACAATATTGAAGACACTCTTTTTGCTGGTGCTGTAATAAGCAGAGTGAAAGAGGCTTTTACCATTCACTGTGATAGTTCTGTAACTGCTTCTTTGTTGTATGAACAGCAAAAGGACCGATTACTTGAATTCGCTCCATCCCTTACGCATTATCACAGGTTGGTAGACCGTTTTGGCCTTATTGAGGATATCAGGTTCTGTTTGACTCCCGATGTAGCTAATGTATTACCCGTATATAGCGAAGGTAAACTGCTTAAATATCCCTTTTCTGCCCAATAATGCATCTTAAACAAAGCGACTTGTTTTCTTTGAAAATGCCCGTTGGAAGAGGGTTTCGGCTAAAATTTTTGTTTTTTCCAAATTTCATGTAATATTGTAGCGGAATTTGGCTGATAAGTAAAGCCGTATATCTCTCAGACTCATCAGTTTTTCTCATTCCGTTCAACATTATCTCAAGTCAAACATTTTTCACACGTAAGATTGGTAGCTGATCAAGTGTTAAACTCTCAAGTTTTTTTATGTACGATATTCTCCAACTGAACGACATGCTCGTTCCTGAATTGCTCGATATAGCTGAGCAATTAAAGATACCCCACACCAAGAAGATGGATAAGCAGGAACTTGTTTACAAGATCCTCGACAAGCAGGCTGTAATGGCAAGTGCTGAAAAATCTGCTTCAGGTGATGATAAGAACAAGAAGAAAAGAATCATCAAAACCACTACATCCAATTCAACTGAAGAAGCTGATGTAATGAGTGGCGATGAAGAGAAGGGTAAAAAGGAGATCAAGAAGGAATTACCTAAAAAGCGCGTTGTAGCTGAAAAAGCAGCTGCTCCACCAATCGTAAAAAAAGGACGTAAGAAAGCTGATGAAGAAGAGCAGCCTGCAATGGTAGATGAGGATGATAATAATTCCATTAACCAAACAGACCAGCCTCAACAAATAAGTCAGGAAGCACAACAGGAGCAACAAGCTCCGCAAGGGCCTGAAACTTTTTCAGAACCTGCACCACAACAACAACAGCCCGGAGGCAATATTCCTCAAAGGAATTTCCCACAACGCCGCGAACCGGTTTTCAATATTGAATTCGATGGTATCATTCTCGGAGAAGGTGTTTTGGAAATGATGCCTGATGGCTACGGTTTCCTTCGCTCTTCCGATTATAACTATCTCTCTTCTCCCGATGACGTATATGTATCTCCTTCTCAAATAAAATTATTCGGATTAAAGACTGGCGACACTGTACATGGTGCCGTTCGTCCTCCGAAAGAAGGTGAAAAATATTTCGCTTTATTGAAAGTGGAAACCATCAATGGTAAAGGTCCGGAAGATGTGCGCGACCGCGTTCCTTTCGACTACCTCACACCGTTATTCCCTTTTGAAAAGCTAAACCTGTTCACTACTCCATCAGGATATAGCACCCGTATTATGGATCTTTTTACCCCAATTGGTAAAGGACAGCGTGGATTGATTGTTTCCCAGCCAAAAACAGGTAAAACTGTTTTGTTGAAGGAAGTGGCCAATGCCATTGCAGAGAATCATCCGGAATGTTATCTGATGGTAGTTCTGGTAGATGAGCGTCCAGAGGAGGTTACCGATATGGAAAGAAGTGTAAAAGCGGAAGTTATCGCTTCTACCTTCGATGAACCAGCTGAAAAACACGTTAAGGTATCAACCATCGCCTTGCAAAAAGCAAAACGTTTGGTGGAGTGCGGACATGATGTGGTGATATTGTTAGATTCAATCACTCGTTTGGCCCGTGCCCATAATACTGTTGCCCCTGCAAGTGGTAAGGTATTAAGTGGTGGTGTGGAAGCAAACGCCATGCAGAAACCAAAACAGTTCTTTGGTGCTGCCCGTAAAATTGAGAATGGTGGTTCACTCACAATCCTTGCAACGGCTCTTATCGATACAGGTTCAAAAATGGATGAAGTGATCTTTGAAGAATTCAAGGGTACTGGTAATATGGAATTACAACTCGATCGTCGTTTGGCGAATCGTCGTGTGTTCCCTGCTATCGACCTGGTAGCTTCTTCAACCCGTCGTGATGACCTGTTATTAGAAAGGGATGTATTGCAGCGTATGAACCTTCTCCGTGTTTATCTCAACGATATGAATACTGAGGAAGCGATGAGTGAATTGTTGAAGCGTATGCGCGGAACAAAGAGCAACGAAGAGTTCCTGGCATCAATGAACGGATAAAACAATTGAAATGATATTTGAAAAAACCGCTGTATCCTGCAGCGGTTTTTTAATTTTGCTTACTATCAGCAATGGCAATACAAAAACTTGGCATAAACGAATTCCTGGCCCTGGCCGCTAAGCATCCTGTTCTGGATGTACGTAGCCCCGGAGAATTCAAGCATGCCCATATACCCGGTGCCTATAGTCTGCCATTGTTTACTGATGAAGAAAGGAAAGTAGTAGGAACAGCCTACAAACAACAAAGCCGTCAGGCAGCCATAAAGATTGGGTTGGATTATTTTGGGGGGAGATGAGGAGAATGGTGGAGGAGGTTGAGGGCATAGTAAAAAGTCGGAAAGTCGGGAAGTCCGGAAGTCGGGAAGTGAGTCCGGAAGTCAGGAAGACCGAAAGTCCGAAAGATTGAATGATGAAGAGACTAATAATTTAGAAGCTTTCCTTAATAAGAAGAGTGATATAAATACTCAGGGGCCACGGACTTCCGGACTTCCGGACTTCCCGACTCTCTCTCCGACTTCCGGACTTCCGGACTTCCCGACTCTCTCCGAGACTTCCGCCCCTCGGACTATCCTCGTTCACTGCTGGCGCGGCGGCATGCGCTCAGCCGGAGTAGCCTGGTTATTGGACCTATATGGCTTTAAGGTATATACGCTGGTAGGTGGATATAAGAAATTCAGACATTGGGTGATTGAGAAGTATTCGCAACCCAATCCCTATAAGATTTTGGGTGGATATACAGGTTCTGGTAAGACCTATGTTCTTGAGGCTCTAAAGAAGGCAGGACAACCCGTTATTGATTTGGAAGGATTGGCTAAACATAAGGGATCTGCTTTTGGAAGTATCGGAATGCCCGAACAACCAACTCAGGAAATGTTTGAAAATTTATTGGGATTGGAAATTGACAGGATAACAAAGACCAACCAATCTGATTTGTCAAAACAAGAACCAATTTGGTTGGAAGATGAAAGTCAACGTATCGGATTAGTTAACATTCCTCCTGTATTCTGGACCCGAATGCGTCAAAGTGAAGTACGGTTCATAGATATTCCATTTGAAGAACGATTGAAACATATAGTAAAAGAATATGGTGTTCTTGATAAGCAACGAATGATGGATGCAATTCAGAGAATACAAAAGAGATTAGGGCCATTAGAAACGAAGACAAGTCTGCAAATGCTACAGGATGGAGATCTGGAAGGAAGCTTCCGCATCCTCCTGAAGTATTACGACAAATGGTATACCAAAGGACTTAACAATCGGGAACGATTAAACGAACTTTTACATGTAACGCTCTGCAGCGAGGTTAATGCTGAGGCGAACGCACAAATACTCCTTTCAAAATAATAAGAATCATGAGTGAAGCAAACGAACCGATAAGATTGACGAAATACTCCCATGGTGGAGGATGCGGCTGTAAGATTTCTCCAAAAGTGCTGGAAGAGATATTGGAAGGAAGTTTAGCAATGCCCGACGAGGATAAATTGTTAGTGGGGAATAGCAGTCGTGATGATGCCGCAGTTTATGATTTGGGTAATGGCACTGCTGTAATAAGCACTACCGATTTCTTCATGCCGATAGTAGATGATCCATTTGATTTCGGTCGTATTGCTGCAGCAAATGCCATCAGCGATATCTATGCAATGGGAGGAAAGCCATTGATGGCGATTGCTATACTTGGCTGGCCTGTAGATAAACTATCCGCTTCGGTTGCCCGTCAGGTTATTGAAGGGGGAAGGAAATCATGCATACTGGCTGGCATTCCATTAGCTGGTGGACATAGTATCGATTCTCCCGAACCTATATTCGGATTAGCAGTAACCGGCATTGTAAATATTGAGAATATCAAGAAGAATGATACTGCTAAAGAAGGTGATTATTTACTTCTTACAAAACCATTAGGAGTAGGTATCCTTTCTACTGCAGGTAAAAGAGGTCATTTGAAAGAAGAGCATCGCACTGCATTGATAACGCAGCTTTCCACGCTTAATAGTATTGGAGGAATACTGGGAGAAGTAAAAGGGGTGAATGCCATGACCGATGTAACCGGTTTCGGATTATTAGGTCATGTTATGGAAATGGCAGCAGGAAGTGGACTCACAGCTGAAATCAGTTATGCGGGTTTACCAGTTGCTGATGGGGTGCGTGATTATATTGCCCAGAAGATATTCCCGGATGCTACTACCAGAAACTGGAACAGTTATAGTGCCCAGGTGAAATTTGAGAAAGGAGTGAATGTGATGGAAGCTTTCACTTTATTACCCGACCCTCAAACAAACGGTGGCTTATTGATTTCTGTATCTCCATCTGCCCTTTCAGAAGTACAGGCAATTTTAAAAGCCAATGGCCTCGAAGCTTTTGCTTCACCTATTGGACAGATGAAAGCAGCAGCAGATAAGTCAGTAATTATTACACCCTGACCTCATTCTAAAAAAGATCATTTATTAGCTATCAACGCATCAATGCGTTTAGCCAATTGATGATCTTTTTCCGTTACTATGTCTCCCGCATCATGCGTATTGAGCCATATCTCCACAGTATTCCAAACATTGGTCCACTTAGGATGATGATCCATCTTCTCAGCTTCAATCGCTACTCTTGTCATAAAGGCAAAAGCTTCGGAGAAGTTGGTGAAGGTGAATTTGCGGTAGAGGGAATTTGAGAGTGTTTGCCACATGAGAGGTAATTTGAAAATTTGAAAATTTGGGAATTTGAAAATGAGTCTTTATTGGAAAGGAATAATAAAATAAGGAGAATCAAAAATGTGAAAATGAAAAATTAGTAAACAACTATACATTCAATATAAATGTAATTGTATTGGCTGTTAATTTTCAAATTTTCAAATTTCCTCATTCAAATTCCCATCATTCCAAAGACTCAGAAAATGAGATGCCCCTTATTCTTTATCTTCTCCCCCGTCAACTCCATCACCAACTGCACTCCATTAATGCTGCGAAGGGTTTGGATGAGGTCTTGAAGAAATTCGGGAGCTACTGCGTCGCCTTTGAGTAGCCATAGGAAATCGAGATGCTTGAATTCTGGTAGCAGGTATTCGCCGTCGAATTGGTTATTATAGATGTAGTGACAAAGACTACTGTTTGGTTGACTATACTGATAGATGCCGAAATAATACTGTCGTTGTTTTTTGAAAAGTTGGATTTCAATATCATTATTGATCCGGAAATCGTACCGTAACAAGTGATTCAGATGCCAGCAGAACTGATAGTCTTTGATGGGAGCTACTAATCCAAGCAGAATGGTATCCTCGAAGAATTCCTCCGCCAGGTCATCAAAGTCCAGTTTCAGTTTCATCGTGGCCATATACTTACAATATCGGCAAGTTTTGGTTAGAACTGTACTTCTGTTTCAGTAACAGCTTCGCCTCTCTTATATTTCACTTTAGCTTTATCACCTTTCTTGAATTTGCCTAATGCCTGCATATAGGCTTCAACAGTTCCAATGGGGTGATCGCCTAATTGAATCAATACATCACCCTTCTGGATACCAGCTTTTTGAGCAGGTCTTCCATCAGTAACACCATCTACATGAACGCCGATACCAGCATAAGTATAATCGGGCATTATACCCATACTTACACTGAAGCGTGCAGAAGTGGTGGTTTGTGTTTCACGTGTTTTTGTGAAAGCAAGTTTGTCTTGTTGTGAAGTGGATTTGATGATTTCACCTACCAGCTTTATGATCATCACTTCGCCTACATAGTTGATCTTATCGAAATCGTCTGAAGGACGGTGATAGTCGCCATGTAATCCTGTGAAGAAGAATAATACGGGTATATCTTTGCGGTAGAAAGAAGTATGGTCACTTGGTCCTGTACCGCTTGAATCGAACTTAAGAGTGAAATATTTATTGCTTTTATTGCTGGCGAAATAGCTGCCCCACCAGGGTGAAGTACCATATCCACCAACGGTCAATACTTTGGTGCTATCATTTAAACGACCCACCATATCCATATTGATCATGTAGGTTGTTTTTGCCAGATCGATTGTTGGATGATCGGCGAAATATTTGGAACCATTCAATCCCAGTTCTTCAGCAGAAAAAGCCAGGAAGAGATAGTTATTCTTTTTGTCTTTGGATGCTTTCATTAAACGGGCCAGTTCAATCATGGCAGCAGTACCACTTGCATTATCATCAGCTCCATTATGAATTAGTTTTTCTCCTGTACGTAACATAGAGTTACCATCTTCACCATAACCAAGATGGTCGTAGTGTGCACCGATTACCACGGTGTTGGCAGCACCATTATCAAGATATCCGGCAACGTTATGTCCAGTTCTTTTCTTTTCTCCGATATCCACTTTCAGTTTGATATCGAGATTTGCCTGAGGATCATTCAGATATTTTTTCCTTGCGGATTCAGTAACGTAAAGGACAGGAATGCTTACTGTTTCAGTACGTTCTTTTGGAGAGAACTTGATATTATCGGCCACTCCTGTTGTATTGTAAACGATATAGGCACTGGCTCCTTTTTCGGCAGCCTTGATAGCTTTTGCTTTGATGGCTTCAGGAAGATCGAAGTGCGGATTATCCTTATTCTCATCAATTACATCTTTTAAATCCACAAACCAGGGCACTCCTTTTTCTGCCAGGGCAATGGAAACAGCTGCTTCAGTACTTTTATTCGCACTGATATTAAGAGGGAAATATTCCGATTCCAGTTTCAGGTCGTAGTTGTTAATGAGAAGATGGGTAGTAGGATTTATTTGTTTACCATCACTGATATCGAAAGCCTGTAACCAACCTTCGCTTCCTTTGGGTTGCAGACCGATAGCAGTGAATTGGGAAACTATATAATCATTGGCCAGTTTTTCGCCAGCAGTTCCAGCTCTTCTTCCTTCCAGTTTATCGTCTGAAAGGAATTTTACATGTGATTGCAGATTCGCAAGAACTACTTTATCAGCTTTTTTCAGCTTCTGTGAAAAAGCAGGTATAAAAACTAAAATAGCCAGGAGGGCAAAAATGGTACGACGTAGCATATAAAGAAATTAGAGGTGATTGGAGGCAAAGGTATAAAGGGCAAAGCCTGTACCAATGCCTGTTAAGGTTTTTTTAGAATTATTTTATTTTTCGGTAAGGGTTAATTTTTCAAACACACTGGCATCAATCCAGCCCCTGTTCTTGTCCGGGTTTGGTTTTATTTCCACGCTTCCCATCATATTTTCCCGTTCCTTGCTTTTGTCGTTGTCGTTATAAGCAATCATAAAACCAATTACTTTGCCAGAAGCCAGAGTAACTGGCATATTCACCGCAGAATCCTTATAGGTATCCGGATAGAGTTTTAGCGCCACTTCCCAGGTAGTCAATTTACCCTCCTGGTGTATCGCCACTATCCCATGGTCGTTTACATAATGGGCAGTACTATCAATCCCAGTATCTACAATCTTTCCATCTAGCGAAATATGATAGGCAAAAGCGGAATTATTGAATTGGTGATCACCTCCCGAGGCGTTTTCATCCACAAAAATCTCAAGGCAATCGTCATCCCAGAAACGGTCAAGTCCATCGGCATGAGTGTCAGTCAGGGAATCATCATAAATATCAGCCAAAACATACAGGTATTGACTATCCCAGCAAACGCGGTATTTGCCCATATAATCCATGGCATGGGGCAGTTTTCCTATCCAAAGATGGTACATCAGGTGCGAAGGAGCGGTTTTCCAGCATTCATCATCAGCAATGCCATCCAATTTGGGAGGGGTTTTCGTTTGAAGGGCGGTGAGGGCACCTTCTTTTTTGTTAGTAGGATTTGAGCCACAAGCGGCTAATAAAAGGACTCCGGCGGTTAATAGTAATATAGGCCTCATACCACTAAATTAATTTGAAATATAATAGTAATGTCTTTACTATCTCAACTTTTTTCCTTGATGTCGCTTCGTTGTGCCTGCCCCTATAACCTGGGCGATATCTGCCGCCATGAAGCCGCGGCACTTATACAGCTTCAGGAGATGATTGACCGTAATATGCTGAAGTCGGAAGATGTTGTATATAACCAGACGCATACGGTGATAAAGATGAAGTATATCGATCTTAAGACGATCCGGTTGCTTTGCTCCCCCGAAACATTGCTGGAAGCAGAAACCTATCTGCGCACCCAAAAGGCGAATGTTGATTATGCAAAAGATGAAGTAGTAAAGGCAAAAGTGGACATTAACGGAGAAGTATATCCGGTAGTGATTAGGAAGAATGAGGAAAAGAATTTTGATACCAGTTGCAGCTATCCCGATGAATTACATCCTCTCTGCTTACCAAAAGTGATCGTTTTCCTTCAACTATTAAATGGATACGGTCCCTATTATTTCGATACTATCCGTAACTGGGATAAGGAAAAGAATAAATTGCTCGAAGCCTATGGCTATTCCCTGAACGATGATCTTTCCGGCAAATTCGAATTCACTTATAAGGAAGGAAAGCCCTTCTTGCGTGTACTCGATATGAAGATCAAGAGAGTGTCTCCTCAGGAAGTGAATAAGAGAAGGGAAATTCCATCTATCAACCCAGTTGCAGAAGAAGAGGTGGCTCCTGTAGAAGAAAGACTGGTTCCAGGTAACCGTCCACGGGTTGGTGCTGTTTTCAATTTTAATTTTGCCGGATACCCAGGCTTCTCTGTGGAGGCTGTTACCGGTGAATCGAATGATGACGATACCGCTTTTGTCGGGAAAGTAGAGAAACTTGATCTTAGTAAGTTCATAAGTCCCGAAGGTTATAGCGAATCAGATCAATTGCTGATTCCTGCCCTGAGGAAAATGAATGAAACCGAAATCACGAAATACCTTAACCGAAATTCACCTTTCAGTGGTATCTGGGAAAATATCATTCATCATGAAGAAGATGATTTGCCGGAAGATACCAAGCAATTGATGGTGGATTATCTCCATCCAAAGCTGAAGAAATTCTTTGCGGAAGCTTCTACTAATCCATTTGTTTTCTATCTCAATAATAAAAAGCCTTTCAAGACGGAGAACATGCGCACATTGGGAATGGTTACAGACCTGATTGTGCCTTATTTCAATGTTAGCCAGGTAAAGAACAGCTTTGAAATAGAATGCAGAGTGAAATTGAACGGACAGGATGTATCCGTTACCGATAATGAAATCGATAGCAGCCTATTATTCTTCTATAATGAGAATAGTTATCTGTGGCAGAAAGTGGAAGATGTGAATCTGGTGATGAAGTTTCATGTAAAAGGAAAAATGGTCTTCAATAAAACTGAATGGCCCGAGCAACTGCAAAAATTCGTTATCCCGCTTTCGCGAGAATATAATGTGACCTTTGATCAGGCATTGGTTAGCGAAATAAAAGATGGTGATCCGGAGAAGAGGGTAGTGCTACAGGAAAAAGGGGATTACCTTGTTTTCCAACCTTTATTCTCTTATAAAGGGTATGAAACAAAACCCGGTGGTAAGGATGAACTCATCATTCCTGACAGAGATAAGGTAATGGTGGTGCATCGTGACCGCGAGAAAGAAAACCAGTTCATGAACAAGTTGGAAGCTTTGCATTCCAATTTCATCCGTCCCGACGGTGCCCATCAACTGGCATTAAAAGGTGCCGATGTATTGCGTAATAACTGGTTCTTCCTTTTTGTGGATGCCATGCGTGATATGAAAGTGCCGGTATTCGGACATGATGCATTAAAGAATTTCCGTTTCAATACAGCCAAGCCGCAGACCAAGATCCACATCTCAAGTAATACGGATTGGTTTGATGCGCGTGTAGATATAGTATTCGGCGACCAGAAAGTGACTATCGCAGATGTAAAGAAGGCTTTGGCCAATCGCCAGCAATTCGTTCCATTAGAAGATGGTACTCTCGGTATATTACCAGAAGAGTGGATCAAGAAATATTCCTTACTGTTCCGTGTAGGTGAAGGAAAGCAAAACCAGTTGAAGCTTTCGAAATATCACATGAGTGTGATAGATGAGCTGTATGAGAACAGGAGTGAAGAAGAATTAGTGGTGAAGCTGGAAGAGAAATACGAACAACTAAGAGGTTTTAATAAGATAAAGGAAATTGAAGTGCCCAAACATCTGGCGCATATCCTTCGTCCTTATCAGGAACATGGTTTCCATTGGCTGAACTATCTCGCTGAAATAGGTTGGGGTGGTATTTTGGCCGATGACATGGGTCTTGGTAAAACCGTTCAGGCATTATCTTATCTCCACTATTATAAAGAACAGCATGGTAAGTTGCAGGCATTAGTTGTTTGTCCAACCACACTGATGTTCAACTGGGAGAATGAAATCAAGAAGTTCACTCCTGCACTCACATATCATATCCATCATGGCGGTGAACGTACCAGATTGAAGGATCATTTCCTGCAGTACAATGTAGTGATCACAACTTACGGTACGTTGAGAAGCGATATTAAACTAATGGTGGAATTACCACTGGATTATGTGGTATTAGATGAATCTCAGGCAATCAAGAATCCATCGAGCAAAGTGACTAAAGCCGCTTCATTGTTGAATGCGAAGCATAAGATATGCATGAGCGGTACGCCATTGCAGAATAACACTTTTGATATTTTTGCGCAGATGAACTTCCTGAATCCGGGTATGCTCGGTAGTATGGAATTCTTCCGTCAGGAATTTGCGATACCTATCGATAAGTTCGGGGAAGCCGATAGAAAGGATCATCTCCGTAAATTATTGTTCCCATTCATCCTGCGCAGAACAAAAGAGCAGGTGGCCAAAGATCTTCCGGAGAAGATGGAAACGATATTGTTCTGCGAAATGCAGGAAGAGCAGCGTAATATATATGATGCTTACCGCAACGATTTCCGTGATAAGATTCTAGGTACCATTGAATCGAACGGTATCCAGAAATCGCAGCTCACCATCTTACAAGGATTGATGAAGCTGCGTCAGATCTGTGATTCTCCATCCATCATGAACGAGACGGAGAAATTCCCGAACCATTCTATCAAGCTGGAAGAGATTGGTCGTGAAATCACTGAAAACATCAGTAACCATAAGGCGCTTATCTTCTCGCAGTTCCTCGGTATGCTGGCACTGATAAAAGAGAAGCTGAAAGAACTGGAAGTGGATTTCGAATATTTCGATGGAAGTACAACTGCCATTGACAGGGAGAAAGCCATCCAGCGATTCCAGAATGATGAGAAATGCCGTGTATTCCTGATCTCCCTCAAGGCGGGTGGTGTGGGTCTCAACCTCACCGCTGCCGACTATGTATATATTGTAGACCCCTGGTGGAATCCTGCGGTGGAGCAACAAGCCATTGACCGTACCCACCGTATTGGACAGACGAAGAGCATCTTTGCATACCGTATGATCTGTAAAGACACTATTGAAGATAAGATCATGCAGTTGCAGGAGAAGAAGCGAATATTGGCGAGAGATCTGATTACGGATGACGAAGGGTTTGTGAAGAGTTTGAGCAGGGAGGATGTGGAGTATCTCTTCAGTTAGATTTTGTTGGGTGGTTCCATAGGTTCAATAGGGTTAAGAAGTTCCAGAGGGCGGCTTCGCCCCCGAAGGCAAATGGCCCACAACACCCACCCCAAACCACCACCCCACATTACCGGTGACCAAAATGTCGGCCCTTTGTTTTTCAATATTTTTTGATGAAAAAAACCCCGTTTCACGGATATTACCCCAAGCACCAACAAACCCACATCTGAATTTTTTTGGTGAATAAACTCATGGAGGATGACATCTCCGGAGATAACCTCAATTGAGATATCAACCTTCGAGGAAGTCATCCTGGAGGTTGACTTACTCGAAATAAGGCACCCCTGCGCACTCGGCGTCTCCGCGGAAGGAATTTGTGAGCAAGTTTTGTTATACTGTGTCATCCGTTTTAGGTCGGAGTCCTTCAAACAAAAGCTAACCACCACCTCAGAACCAGCAATTGAAAAACTTCCAGTCCTCCCACTTACTATTTTAACCTTTCGTACAAGTTTCTCCTTTTTACGGCGTCATATTAAGGTAGTTTCACGCTTAGAACATTTATATGAGAAAAATCTATTTGATATTGAGCCTCTTGTTGTTAGGAGGTGTTATCACTGCCTCGGCCCAGAAGAAAATTACCGGTACTATAAAAGGTAAACTGGTGGATTCAGTAAATAAGGAACCAATGGCTGGTGCCACGGTGACTGTAATGAATCCCAAAGACTCTTCCGTTGTTTCTTTTAAGGTGGCAAATGCCAAAGGAGAATTCGAAATCGGTGATCTGGAAGCCGGATTGTATCGCTTACTCGTTAGTTTCCAAGGGTTTGACAACTATTCCAAGAACTTCATGATTTCAGCTGCCTTCCCTGAAGTGAACCTTAACAGCGTATACATGCTCCGTAAAGGAACGACCCTGCAGGAAGTGGTAGTGGAAGGTCCCCCGATTCAAGTGAAGAAGGATACCGTGGAGTTCCGCGCCAGCGCCTTTAAAGTAAAACCCAATGCCAACGCAGAAGATATCCTCAAAAAACTGCCAGGTGTTCAAGTGGATAAAGACGGAAACGTAGTAGCCCAGGGCGAAAACGTTCAGAAAGTATATGTAGATGGTAAAGAGTTCTTCGGTACCGATCCAAAACTGGCTACCAAGAATATCACCGCTGATATGATCGAATCTATTCAGGTTTTTGATGATATGAGCGATCAGGCCAAATTCACCAAGATTGATGATGGTAGTCGTTCAAAAACTATCAATATCAAACTGAAAAAGGATAAACGTAAGGGGTATTTCGGAAGAATAATGGGTGGTTATGGTACCGATGATCGTTACGAAACCAGCCTTAGCTTTAATAAATTCAATGGTGATAACCGTATTTCAATACTCGCCGGTTCTAATAATATCAATAAGCGCACATTCTCTTTTAATGATATCGTGAGTTCTATGGGTGGCTTCGGTTCCCGTGGTGGTGGTGGAATGGGTGGTGGTGCTGGTTTCGGCGGTGGCGGTGGTGGCGGCGGCGGCTTCAATGTAGGAAGCTTTGGTGGTAATGCCCAGGCGGGTATAAACAGAGCTACTAATGCAGGTTTGAACTACTCCAACAAGTTCAATGGAAAAGTGGATGTTCAGGGTAGTTATTTCTTCTCTCAAACCAATACCCGTAACGAAAGAAGCAGTCTTCGTCAAACTTTCTATACATCAGATTCTACAGCAGAACAAAGTTCAGAGTCTCAATCTACCTCCATGAACCGCAACCATCGGTTCAACATACGTGTGCAGTATGAAATCGATTCAATGAACTCCATATTGCTGACATCTAATTTCACAAAACAGAATTCTGAATCTCATAGTTATGATACCAGTTTCACCATGGCACATACAGGTGCTGGTGATTTCCTCGGAATTACCGGTTCTACAAGGAACGATAATGTAAGAGATGGCTATGGTTTAAATAACAATATCTTGTTCCGCCATAAATTCGGAAAGATTGGTAGGACATTTACTTTAGGGTATAATAACTCTATAAATAATAGCACAGGAAACGGACAGAACCTTTCTCCATTCACTTATTATAATTCTGATGGATCTATAAACTTCTTCCGTAATCAGGACCTGGTTTCTGAACAGGAAACAAAGAGTGCTAATAATGTAGTAAGTGCTTCTTATACCGAACCATTTGGTAAGAATAAGTTGCTTGAAGTAAACTATGCCTACACAAACAGGAATAGTACTTCAGACAGAAAAGTGTATGATTACAATAGTTCAAATGGCAAATACGATCAATTAAATCTGGCCCAAACCAATTTCTTTGAGAATGATTTCATAGCTAGTCGTGCGGGTATGAACTTCCGGGTTCAAACCAAGATGTATAACTGGCAAATTGGAGGCGCTATTGAGCAATCCTCTATTGAAAGTCGTAGTAAGAGAGCATTAGGACCTAAAGACACAACCTATAAAGCCACTTACACTAATTTCTTCCCACAGGCAAGCTTCCAGTATACATTCAAACAAGGCAAGAACCTTCGTTTCCGTTATAATGGTAGAACCAATCAGCCTAGTGTAACTCAATTACAAGACGTTCCGGATGTTTCCAATCCACTACAGATTGTAACAGGTAATCCAGCTTTGAAACAGGAATTTACGAATAATGCCAATTTGAGCTATAGCACTTTCAATATGGCTTCTTTCAAATATCTGAATGCTAACCTGAGTTTTAGCAATACCACCAATAAGATCGTAAATACGATTTCTATCAATGGTCCGGTACAAACTATTCGCCCGGAAAATCTGAATGGTGCATATAACGCATCTTCTTTCATTACACTTGGATTGCCATTAAGGAATATGAAAGGAAGCAATTTCAACTTCAATAACGTGATTCGTTATAAGAAGGATGTAAGTCTGGTTGATACCAACCGATTTGCAGCAACCAATTTTGCAAAGAATATCACAAAGAATTTCTCTATTACCCAAACAGTCGGAATCAATTTTGATTTGAAACAAAAGGCAAACCTGGGTATCAATGCAAGCATAGCGTATAACGATGTGGCCTATACACTGCGTCCTAATCAGAATCAGAAGTATTACACACAGACCTATTCAGCTGATATAAGCTACATGGGATTGAAGAACTGGGTATTCGCTACTGACTTTGATTATTATATCAATACCGGTCGTGGAGCAGGTTTCAACCAAACCATTCCAATGTGGAATGCAAGCATCGCTCATCAGTTATTCAAGAAGAAGAATGGAGAATTGAAAGTGTCTGTTAATGACTTGCTGAATCAGAATCAGGCGATTGCCCGTAACGTTGGTGATAACTATATCGAAGATACCCGTCAACTGGTTATCAAAAGATATTTCCTTCTCACCTTCACATACAATCTGAGCAAAGGTCAACGTCAACAAACCGGTATGCCGAATATGGGACCTGGTATGGAAAGGCAGATGCAGAGAACGATGAGGGCTGTTGGTCCGGGTGGACAGTAATTCGCATCCTCGGGTGATTGGACCGGCTTGTGCTATAAACTCAAGCAATACAAATACATTTTACCGCAGAGACGCGGAGGCGCAGGGAATACATCCCTGCGCCTCCGCGTCTCTGCGGTTACTGTATTTTTCACGTATAGACGCAGAAGGTCGCTGCGCGACCAATACAGGACCTTGATGTGAAAGGATATTGGGATACACAGGATAGCTAGAATTGTTAATTACGGTTTATAATACCTATAAAAGAGAAAGCCGATAGTTTAATACTATCGGCTTTCTCTTTATAACTAATGAACTGAAAATATAATAAAAATGATTGACCTAGCCACTCCGACGCGGCGGAGAGTCGGGGGCCTTAATGCATCTTCCTCCTGTTAATACTCGTTTGGCTAATCGGAGATTCTCCGAGCATAACTACAGCCATAATAGTCTTAAAAAAGCGAACTAAATTGGAAGAAGGGCGATAAAGGTCCTTAGATATTTTAGTGCGGTGGGTATCGAAATACATGGCATTCTTTTGCATAGATATTGGTTTTAAAGAGATTAAGGTTTATGAATAATAACAACGAACGACTAAGTATTTTATTGTAGTTAAACCTACAAAGTATTTTTCCTATTGCATACCGGGGTTAAATTTTATAGTTTTATTAAAATCCCTTCATATGAAAAGCACTTTCGTCTTTTTACTATGCCTCGCGGTATGGTCGGCTAACGGCCAGGGAGTTTTTAGTAACTACACCAACTCGGCACTGCAGCGGGTGATTGAAGATTATCCCAATAAGTTCCAAAATATAAAGGGAGAAAAGATTGGTGCGAAGGGTACCTATTCAGAATATAAGACTACCATTGAAATACCCGGCGCCGCTCCTGGTATTATCAGTTTACAGGGATTACCAGAGAAGGAACAGTATAGCTGGAAAACAGCATTGTATTCTTCAGATGATTTCAACCAATCAAAAGAAAAGTTCCGGGAATTATTCAATCATATAAAGAATACCATTGTTAAAATAAACGGCCTTCCCCCCTTCATCCTTAGTGGTAATTATGAAATGCCAGTTGCTGAAAGGAAATCAAATACGGTGGCTTTCCAGTTGCTTCCTTCCAATGGACAGTGGCAGCAATTAAAAGTTGAACTCGTATTACAGCAGCAGGGGCAGGAATGGAAAATTCTCTTGAAAGTGTTTGATAAGGATGCAGTTGACAACTCCTCTCTGGCTAATATGGGCAGATAGGCCCAAAGCATTAACCTTTATTAACATTAAACATAGCCTGCTTAACCTGTTTTCAAATAGGTAATGGATATTTTCGTGCTTCATAACGCAAGAAAAATCCATGGCATGAAGCAAATTTTCCTCTTTTCCCTCCTGATTATAGTTTCCCTTAGTGTAGCCGCCCAAAAAAATGGAGTGGTGAAAGGACAGCTCATGGATACAATAGCTCATCAGCCGGTAGCTGGTGCTACTATCACGCTAATGAAGCGTCAGGATTCTTCCCTCGTATCATTTTCCATGACCGATAACCAGGGGCGTTTTGAGTTAAGAGGGCTTCCGACAGGAGATTTCAGGCTGCTGATAACACATATCAATTATCACAATAGCGTCCGCTTTTTCTCCATCACCGAAAACAAGAAAGAAGTGGATCTGGCTTCTATCACAGTTTACGATAAAGCCAAGGTACTGGAGGAAGTGGTGGTTACTGCAGAGGCACCACCAGTAACGATGATTGCTGATACTATAC
The DNA here is from genome assembly GCA_016721085.1 of Chitinophagaceae bacterium. Lineage (GTDB taxonomy): Bacteria > Bacteroidota > Bacteroidia > Chitinophagales > Chitinophagaceae > Endoryza. The sequence continues at coordinate 84,612 of JADKJI010000002.1, forward strand.
AATATAATGCAGGCTCCTTTAAGACGCCCCCTAATGCGTCTGTAGAAGACCTATTAAAGAAACTTCCTGGTGTAAAAGTGGAGAAAGACGGTACTGTGAAAGCACAAGGAGAGAAAGTAGGTAAGGTATTGGTTGATGGGAAAGAGTTCTTTGGAAATGACCCTAAAATTGCTACCAGAAACCTACCGGCCGATGCCGTTGATAAGGTACAGGTCTATGATAAGCAAAGTGAACAGGCACAACTTACAGGTTTTGATGATGGGAATAGCGAGAAGACCATCAACCTGAAACTGAAAAAGGATAAGAAAAAGGGCATCTTCGGAAAGGTAATGGCAGGAGCGGGTACCAACGACCGTTACGAAGGAAGGTTTAACCTGAATTCATTTAAAGGCGCCCGCCAGTTATCAGTAATAGGAATGGGTAATAATAATAATGCTGAAGGGTTCTCCTTTTTTGATATGCTGAATTTTACCGGAGAAATGAATCGCTTGATGCAAGGAGGAAGTGGCGGTAATGTGAATATTTCTATTAATAGCGATGAAGCCGGCGGAATGGGCGGTATTGGTGGTAATTCAAATGGTATCAATACAAACAGGGCAGGGGGTATCAACTACAATAATATTATTGGAAAGAAGACTGATTTCCAGAGTAACTATTTCTATAGCTGGTTGAACCCGGAAAGGGAGACGCATACTTCACGGAATTATTTCCTGCCCGATTCTTCTTACTTCTATAATCAGAATCAGTTTACCGATAATATAACATCCAGTCACAGACTTAATCTTAATGCAGATATTATAATCGACTCCTTTAATTCAATCCGAATTTCTCCTTCATTTGGTTATCAGGAAGCTAAGAATAGTTCCTATTCTGATTATGAAAATCTATCAGATATCGGACAAAGAAGTGTTGATGGCTTTAGTCGTAATCTAACTAATTCAAAGGGGTTTAATTTCAGGAATGATTTCTTATATAGAAAGAAATTTCGTCGTCGTGGAAGGACTTTCTCTCTGAGCTTACAGAATACCTTTAATAATAGTGATGGTGAAGGCACACTTTCTTCAGTAAACAAGTATTATAATCATATCTCTAATGTTTTGCTTCGCACCGATTCTATAGACCAGCGATTTACGAATGAAGGGAATCTACAGGGATATACTGCAAGAGCTGCCTATACAGAACCGATCTTCAAGAAATCATTGATGGAATTCAGCATTTCGAAAAGTAATACTGTAAGTAAAGCTTCAAAAGAAACATTTGACCTTGACAGAAATAGCGGCAAATACGATAAACCCAATGCCTTTCTCACCAGTGATTTTAATAATAAGTACGATTATACCCAGGTGGGATGGCGTTTCCGTACCCAGAAGAAGAAATACAATTATGCATTCGGAGCCAACTGGCAGGAAGCCAATCTGAAAGGCACCATCATAGCAGGCACAAAGGATTCTGTTATTCAGAAATCGTTCCATAACATATTACCTACGGCAAGGTTCCAGTATAATTTCACTCGTTATCGTAATCTGGTGCTGAATTATTCCACTAATACTAATGCGCCATCTGCTTCTCAATTACAACCTGTACCGGATAATAGTAACCCATTGAATATAAGAATCGGTAATCCCGACCTGAAACAGGAATTCACACAGGCAATGCGTGTTCAGTTTTCAAGTATCAACCCGTTCCGTAATAAGAACCTATTCTTATTCCTGAATTTACTTCGCACCGATAACAAGATTGTAAATGCCGATCAGTTTGTTGGACAAGTAAAAACAACCCGTCCTGTGAATGTGGATGGCATATATAACCTGAATGGGGATATAAGTATTGGGTTTCCGTTCAGGGCTATAAATGGAACTATCAATATTAGCAGTAATGCCGGTTATTTTATCAATAAGCAGTTTGTTAATTCGGTGATGAATACCAGTAATACATTCAGTGCTGGTCCCGATGTAAGGTTAGATATGGGTATAGGTGACAAGGTTAGTCTTAGTGTTAGTGCCGGAGTAAATTATAATAAGACGAACTATAGTTTATCTTCTGCTCGTGATGCGAAATATCTGTCGCAGCGTTATGAAAGCAATATCGACTGGCAATTACCCAAGAACTTTTTCTTCTCTACCGATTTCACATATACGGTCAATAACCAATTGGCAGATGGTTTCAATGCCAAAGTGCCATTCTGGAATGCGAGTATCAGCAAGCAATTCCTGAAATTCAACAGAGGTGAGTTGAAGATAAAGGCTTACGATTTGCTAGATAAGAATCTCGGTATTTCAAGAACCAGTAATCAGAACTACGTAGAGGATGTACGTCAGCGTAACCTGCGTCGGTTTTTCCTGTTGAGTTTTACGTATAGTTTGAATAAGACTGGGGGAGGAGCTGGGGCTGTGCAGGGGGTGAGGATGATAGCGAGGAGGTAATTTGAAAATTTGATGATTTGAGAATTTGGGAATGAACAGCCAATACAGTTTACTGCGGAGGCGCAGGGAGGAATTCCTCTGCGTCTCCGCGTCTCTGCGGTTATAAAATAATAATTAATATAACTATTGATTTGATAACAACTTTCAACATATAACTTTTCCGTAAATTAGACCAACCATCAACCTATCCAATGATCGATTTCCTTCAAAATCTGCAAACGGAAGAGCATAACTTCCAGGAAGCTTTTGTTTCTAAAAGGCACGCGAAAGTAAAAACCGGGCAAATCCCAACTTCAAAAGACATCACCGGTATAGAAGTGCGATTATCTGATGTAGTTATCATCGATAATAAAACACCAAAAGTGTTTCCCTTTCCCGGACTGGCAAAAGTGTATTTCATCAATATGATATTGTCTGATGTAGGCACTACTCCAATCACCATTGACCTCAACGGTTTTGAGAAAGTGGATGATAATTATAAGTTGTCGCTCGACAGAACCTTATTCTCCTGGAAGCAGAAGGCGAATAGCACTGCCGAAGGACCTTCACAGATTCATGTATTCTCTTCCCTTATAAAAAGCAAACAATCGCTCAGAGATGTGGCCAAGATAATGGCAGATGTAAAGGCCGATAAGAAATTCCAGGGACTAGCCGATGAATTGGCTACCCTTCTAAAAAAGGCAGGTACTGTAACCAATATCAGTAGTCTGGTTTTTGAACTGGCAGGAATTGTAGGTGGGTTTCTGGGCAAGGTAGAAGACAAACCATTGCTTACCTGGGTGCAGAGCTTTACCGACCTTAATGGTGACTTTGATGTTCTGGGTAAAACAGCGAAAAGCGCTGAGAATAAGTTTGCCTCGATGAAACTTTCTATCACTATTCGTGATAAAGGCAAAAACTGATTCCCAACGCTTCCCTTATATAACAGGGGTTTGGTTCCTTATATAGCTCCCATGGAAGCAAAAGCTACCAGACGCAGGTCGGCTGCTTTTACTACTTTTTCATTTTTCTTTTGTTTCCTGAAAATCACTTCTTCATATGCTTGAGCAATGATGCGATAGCCTTTTGATTTGAGATGAATCTCATCGAACCAATCATCTGGACGTTCTGCTACATTACGGCAATCGATATGGAATACATTTGGGAAACGATAGCTGCCATCAGCATCTTTGAATTCAGCGAGCTCAATGAACATCTCATTCACTTTATCAATGAAATAGCGCATTGCTGCCTGCTGTGTAGCTTCATCAGATACTCCTTTCAATAAGAGAGGTTCGCTTAACCAGTTTCCAGTATTAGAGAGTAGATTAATTACTGCTTGAATAGGATTTGACCAGCTCTGTACTTTTTTGGGATTAGGCAATGCATAGTCATAACCCTGAGTTATCACCAGCATATCTTCGAACTTGTGTGAAGCTTTCAATCCTTCGAACAAAACCCAATATTGAGTTTTCAACGTCCAGATAAATGCATGGAAACGGTCGTTGATCAGTTTCTCGATATGCAATTCTGTATCATGATTGATATGCATTTCAGGTTTATTCAGCATATAAGAGAGGCGAAGACTTCCGCAGAAATCATTTCCTCCTGCACTGATAAGGAATACATCGGGTTCAATAAGCGACAATTGTTCGATGTATTTACCTTCATATATCATATTCGCCATCCAGTCGCCGGCAGATGCCATTGAGTATAGGTTGATTGCTTTATTTTCCTGTAACCAATCGTTGATATCTTTTACATATAGGGGATAACAGAACCATGAATCACCTTCAGCCACAACAGTTTTTGAATTCAGGTTAAAGCGTTGGTCGGCTTTTATGCGGTGATAGAATTTGTTGTACCTCTTTTTTTGTTTACGACGATTGAACCATGCAAGCGATCCATGATTGCCATCCGATTCTTTATGAAGGGAGGCTTCATTCATGTCGTAGATGCGGCGGATATTATCGCGGAGGTCTTCAAATGTGATAGCTTCGTCTCCTTTTTTGCCTACCAGTTCCATGAAATGTTCTTGTGTGAATTCGGTAGGATTTTTGACCATCAGGTCTAGCAGATCTTTCTTGTTCATACCAGTTGAGAGGTTGTTGAAAGAATATATTGATTTGGCAGTTTGGGAATTTTCCATAAAAAAATATTTATCAGGATACAAGGTAAGTCAGTAATGCGGTTCGCTGAACGCCCTGAACCAAAATCAGGTCGCTGCCAACCACTATCAGTTTTTGACTGGCTTTATATCTGATTAAAATCAGTTTTTATGTTGTTATAGGGCTTGGAACAGCATTTTCTGCAATGAAATTTAGCAGCAAGTTCAATTATTTTAACTGGCTAACAAGTGTTCATATAAAACAGAAAACCGCAGCATTTGCTGCGGTTCTTGTTTTTGTAATAATCAAAACCCTGGGAACTAGCGACTGGTAATCGAAAAAATATTTTTAGTTAATCATGATTTTTTGTGACTGAAGACTATCATCAACTTTGATAACGGCTATATAGTTACCTGAAGTGATATTACCTGGCTTAGTAATTGAAAGGTTGTTACTTCCTTGTTGCAGTTGCATTGTTTGGCTGCTAACCATACGACCATTAAGATCGATCAGTTGTAAAGTAGCTTGCTGATTTTTTGTAGCAGAAACAGAAACCGTTGCAGTGCTGCTGATAACACTAGGGTAAACTTTAAAGTTATTATTTACTGCTTCACCTGCACGAATCACTAATACATTGCTGTATTGAACGGCTCCACTTACAGTAACCATCTTAAGACGATAGTAGCTGGTTGTGCTGAAGTTATTGTCAGTGAAAGTGAAACTGCTTTTGTTCATTTCATTGCTTGTCCAAACAATTCCTACAGAACCGAAGGCTGAAGGGTTTGAAGCTTTCTCGATTACAACCGAACGTACATCGTTGATTTGAGTAAGTGTGAAGTTCAGATCAACGGTATTGTTACGTTTAACACCTTTGAAATCTTTCAGAGCTGGAGCAGCAAGAATAGAATTCTGATAAGCAAAGCGCATGAAGTACATGCTTGCATAACGTGTGCTGTTTGCAGTTGTAAGGTTATTAGCCCCTACACGGTATGTAAAAGAACTAACATTGTTCTTCATTACAGTAAACATAACTTCGTATGCGGCTGTATCTACAGAAGCACCAAATAATACTCCAGTGCTATTAGTAGCGGTAAAGGCGGTGCCTTGGTTGCTAATCATTAATTCGCCTCCTAATAAGTCGAAGTCTACAACACCACCACCCATATCGATACGGTTGAACTCATAAAGTTTGCTACCGTTCTTGGCCAACTGACCATCGATATCCAAACCTGATGCATCCATCTTAGGTTGTGCTACTACGGTATTTGTACCTGCAGAAACGAAGCTGATAGTAAATTCAGCATATGCGTTAGTGGATGCATTGATAGTATACTGAGGTTGGAAGGCTTCCTGAAAACCATCAATTGTACGGTCGATGTTTGTAAGAGTAATTCCAGGCATAACGGTAGAGATAGTTACCAATGCATCAAAACCTGTCTTAACATTTGGGAAACGGTAAACAGCGCCAGCTTGAAGAGCTGAACCACTTTCTAAACTTGGGTTTGAGAACTGATAATCAGGCTGAGCTTGTGCCAGGAAGGCAACAGAAATTAATAAAGAAGATAAAATGCCTTTAACGGCTGTGAACAGGGTACCATTCGTTTGCATAACTTAAATTTCAAAGGGTAAAGAAAAAAGTACGAATGGTTTTTCAGGATAGCGATGCGAGGTGTTACATACGATATTGGAGTTGGAAATAATTAACTGCGATCAACAGGGTAAACGTATAGTGAATTTTTAAAAAATGCAAGGTAATTGTGGTTTTCCGCAGTTCGTAGATTTACGATATATACGGTATTAATACTGCTTATCAATTAATTATAACGCCAAAAAAGATGAAAAATTTTCAAAAAAAACTTTTGCAGAAATCCGTAATGAGCTGATATATGGCAAGTTTGGAGGTTATTGACGTTCTTAAAATTAAAAAGAGACAGGATTGTGGAATTCCACATACCTGTCTCCTTTCAATATCTGCAAGCCGGGTCAACCGGTTTTTTCGGGTCTTCTGTTTTTAGTTGCTGATACGTATGGTTCTTCCAGGACCGCCGTTATTCCTTCCCATTTCCTCAAACATCTTGTCCCTTTCCTTATTGAATTCAGCTGGTGTTAGCTTTTTAGCCCCTTTTGGCTCCTTTATAGAGGCTATATCCACTTTTGGACTGATTTCCAATGCCTGGTAGATGGTTTTACCATTATTAATATCCAGTTCCAGGATCATTCCAGGCAGTTGTGCCTGATATTCAGCAGGTCCGCTGCTAACAGGAATATCACTGGCAAACCAGGCTATTATATAAGAGGTGTCGGCTATTTCCTTTCTTTCCATTTTCCCATTGTCCATATTCATCATCATACGGGTCCCAATCTTTTGGCTGGTAGCTTTACGGCACAGATGCCCTAAAATGGTCTTAGTTTCCTCACTCAGCTTCCAGTTCATAGGCTTGATGCTGTCTTCCACTATGAACTTTTTTGTTCCTAATTCGCGCAGTTCCACTTTTCTTGTTGTTTCGAGCTGACTATACAATACATCATCACTACCTGCGCCAATCATTCTAATCTGCATTCCACCAACTGCCTGTCCACTCCCCATATCGTCCTGTGGCTCTTCTTCCATCTGTTTCCAAATTGTAGTATTATTGGCAAAAGAGAGTTCAAATTTGTCTTTTCTTGTTTTTGGCAGCATGTTCTGAATAGCTTCATCATTCCCACCGTCATTCGTGGCAATACGGATCTGCATCTGTACCGTGCGCTCAAAAACTACTTTCCCTTGGGTTTGTTGGGCCGTAGCGCTGAATAGTGCCCCTGTAGCCAATAGTGTGATTGCAAATAACTTCATCATTTCAGTTTGTTTTCACCAAAGTTAAAGTACAGGGCTTTCTCTACAGGTTAATGCAACTGGATTTAATGTTAATTAAGGTTAAGGCGCCGGTAGCTTTTTGATTGCATGTACTACTTTTACAATCCATGAGTCAGCGCCGCTTACATATTACACTCTTCCTGATGGTATTCGCCATCATTGCTGTTGGTGCTTTCCAATCTTATTGGTTGATCAAGAATTATAAGGAAGAAAAAAAACTTTTACAGCTGCGAACGAATGTTTTATTCAGGGATGCAGTCAACCAGGTGCAATTGGAAAAGATTGAACTCGATTCAAATATCAAGATAAGGGTTACCAGTAATAGTAACCCGCTCGGAATGATGAATGCTATTAGAAGAAGGGTGGAGTTAGATACCACAAATTTCATTGGTACTAAAGGGGCTGTAATGATTACAGTAAACAGGGAAAATGCTGAGGGTGTCAGACTTGCGGAAGGTATGCCCATCGATATTGATTCTGTAAAGCAAACTGTTCAGTTTTTTAAAAAGCCTGGCAGTACAGGATTGATACAGGTACTTCAGGGTGTGGACTCCCTTCAAGACTCATTGACTATAAAAGAAATCAGTACCCGGTATGAGAAATTATTAAAGATTGAGAAGATTGATCTGCCGTTTACCATATCAAGAAGGGAAGCCAAATTTACAGATGACATTGAGGCACAGGGAATGACCAATGGCAACGAAGTAACCGTAGGATTTTTTAAACCGCTAACTTTTTCTTTATCCCTTCAACAAACAACATCATATTTATTCAGGAAATTATTGCAACCCATACTGGTTTCTATATTCCTTGTTGGCATCACTCTTATCTCTTTCCTCGTCCTGTATAGAAACCTTATCCAGCAGCGACGTTTAGCTGAGCAGAAGAATGAATTCGTTAGTAATATCACTCACGAATTAAAAACACCTATTGCAACAGTTGGTGTAGCTATTGAAGCATTGAAAAACTTTAATGCTTTAAAAGATCCTGAACGTACAAAAGAGTATCTCGATATTTCTTCTTCAGAAATTCATAGGTTGGGATTATTGGTTGATAAGGTTTTGAAATTATCCTTATTTGAAAATAAAGCAATCACCCTCCAAAAGGAGAATGTGGATGTATTACAGCTTACCAACGAAGTGGTTTCTTCTATGAAGCTGCAATTTGAAAAGCAACATGCTAATGTTTCGGTTGAAAGTATTGGCGAGAAATTCATCATCGAAGCAGATAAACTTCATATCAGCAGTGTTGTCTATAACCTTCTCGACAATGCCCTTAAGTACAGCACTGGAAATCCTGAAATATCAATTTTGCTCACTTCTCATAAAGAACATATTTCTCTTCAGGTTAGTGATAAAGGAATGGGAATAGCTGATGAATACAGGAATAAGATATTTGAGAAATTCTTCAGGATACCCGGAGGGGACAGACATAATATAAAAGGGTATGGACTTGGATTGAGTTATGTGAATCATATCGTTCGTCAGCATCAGGGTTTTATAGAAGTAAAAAGTGCGAAAGGTGAAGGCAGTACCTTTACAGTAAACATACCTTACAAAAGTTCTGACGTAGTACAGTTTGATGAAAACAAATCTGTGGCAAGCGGGAGCAACTCGTTTTTTAAAAGGAATAGCACCACATAAAAAAGCAATAAATGAGTCGAATTAAGATTTTATATGTGGAAGACGAGGTTTTTTTAGGCAAGATTGTAAAAGAAAGTCTTGAAAGTCGCGATTATGAAGTGGTGATGGAAAGTGATGGTGCACTGGCTGTTCCAACCTTCAAACGAATTGTTCCTGATATCTGTGTGTTGGATGTAATGCTTCCGAATAAAGATGGATTCACAATTGCAGAAGAAATTCGCCAACTTAACCCACAAGTGCCTATTATTTTTCTTACTGCTAAAACTCAAACTAGTGATCTTGTTAAAGGCTTCACTACCGGTGCCAATGATTATATAAGGAAGCCCTTCAGTATGGAAGAACTGATTGTTAGGGTTGAAAATGCTTTAAGATATAAGGTAGAGGGAAAGAAACCCGGTGTAACAGAACTTCTAAGCATTGGCAGTTATACCTTTCATCCAAATCGTCAAACCCTGGCTGGCAAACTGGAAGAGAAAAAATTATCATTCAGGGAAGCAGAGTTGTTGAAACTACTTTACGAAAATCGTGATAAGATTATAGACAGGAAAGATATTCTCAATCTTTTATGGGGAAACGACTCTTTTTTCAACTCCCGTAACCTAGATGTATACATCACTAAACTACGCAGCTATCTTAAAGAAGACGATAGTTTGGAGATCATCACCATAAAGGGAATTGGTTACCGCTTTGTGATTGGGTAGAAAGTAAATAATCAGAACTAAATTATCTTTTAAAACTCTGATAAGTATTTATTGGAAGGTATTCATTCTGCTTTTCAGCACTTCGCATGTTTTTTGAATACATCCATACCCACATCAATGTGAATGAGGGTATAAAGTCCATGCCAGGCAGGATCTCTTCTACAAAGTTGAAGACGCCACCAAATGCTCCTCTCCAGCCACCGAACATTCTATAGAAGACTACAGCAGATACAGGAGCCCAAATAATATCGCCTATTTCACCAAAACCTGGAATAGCATAAGTAGCATATCCCAAAAGATCCATGATGATACAAACTATCAGCGAAGCGTTACTTGTTCTTTTCATTTACACCTGGTTTTACAGCAATAAGATGTAGTAAAGGCTTGAATCGTTGTAAAGGACTGTTTATAACGGCAAAAATGCTTGCCAACAGTGGTGTTTTAACATTTTAACAACTAAAGTGCTACTGGAATAAATTCATCAAACAAGAAGCATTCTTTTCTTTAGTACTTCTTCAATTTCTTCGATACGGAAAGGTTTTGTTACATAGTCGTTCATACCGGCTTCTAAACATTTTTCACGATCGCCCTGCATAGCATCGGCCGTAAGGGCAATGATTGGGATATTGCCATGAGGAGCTGCCAGTTTCCTGATTTGTCGGGTGGTGGTAAATCCATCCATTTCAGGCATGTTTACATCCATAAAGATGAGCACGGGATCGTATTGAGGCAAAACTTCAAGAGCCTGTTTTCCATTTGTAGCCCTTAATATATCGAAGCCCATCTTCCGTAGTACCTCTGTAATAAGCATCATGTTTATTGGATCATCTTCCACTACCATGATGGTAACAGCATCGGCAATTTTTTCAATAGACGGTTTATTGGCAATTTCTTCTTCTCGTAAACTGTGACCGGCAGTAATTGAACATAATAAACTATACACCTCATATAGCTTAACTGGTTTTGTCAGTAAGTGACTAACGCCCAGCTTTTCTGCTTCATTCTGGTAAAGATTTTTTTCTATTGATGATAGCATAAGGGTAGCTGGTATGCCAGACAGTCTTGGATTTGAGCGTACCATCTTAATAAATTCAATACCACTATCACCAGGCATATGCTGGTCAGATATTATTAACCTTGGTAGCTTATTATTTCTTTCTGCATTTTCCAGTATCATTGAAGCTTCTCTTGCAGTGCCAGCTTCCAGTGTGTTTATATGGAAATAGGTGAGTATATCTTTTATCCATTTTCTGTTATAGGAATTATCTTCAACAACCAGAACATCGAAATTATCAAATCCAGGCTCAATCATTAGTTGTGGTTGAGCATCGAGTACTTCTAGTGGCAATTGTAATTTGAATGTACTACCCATTCCAAAATCACTACTTACTGTAAGGGAGCCTTTCATAAGGTCTGCCAGATTTTTTGAGATGGTAAGTCCCAAACCAGTACCGCCATATTTTCTTGTAGTAGAGGAATCGGCTTGCGTAAAACTTTCAAAAACTTTCTTGATCTTTTCCTTTGATATACCTATTCCGGTATCTTTTACTGCAATTTCTATATCTAGGTAAGATTTGGCATCTTTCTGATATATACCACCACAAATATTCACTGTAATTATTATTTCTCCCTTCTGTGTGAATTTAATGGCGTTGCCAACAAGGTTCACCAGTATTTGCCTGATTCTTACAGCATCTCCATTAAATCTTGATGGTAGTTGCGGATCGATACAACAAATCATCTCCAGATTCTTCTCAAAGCTTTTTACGTTTAAGAGGTCTACTGTTTCTTCTACCAATTCATCTAAGCGGAATGGAATATCATCTATAAATAGTTTGCCTGCTTCAATTTTTGAGAAGTCGAGAATGTCATTTATTATATTAAGTAATCCATAGGCCGATTTCTTTACATTTTGCAGATATTCCCTTTGGGATCTCTGTAACTCTGTAGTTAAAACCAGGTCAGTGAATCCAATAATACCGTTCATAGGTGTCCTTAACTCATGACTCATATTTGCCATGAATTCACTCTTAGCTTTACTGGCAGATTCGGCCATATCTTTTGCCTGAACCAATTCCTGCTCCATCTGCTTTCTTTCAATGGCCGCAGCAAGTGTAGTGGCAAATGATTGTAGTATCGAGAATTCGGTAAGGGTCCACTCGCGTTCATTATCTTTTTGACAGAACATCACAAAACCCCAGAAGCGATGCAGTGTGAAGATTGGTACAGCTACAATTGATTTTACAGATGGGTCCACAATGCCCGATGTCATTATATGCTGATCTATCTCCCTTGTGTGATGATGGAATATCTCATCAGTTCTTAGTACCTCAAATAATGGATTCAGCTTATTGGATGTAATTTTCTGTAAGTAAGGGTTGTGATAACTCATTTCCCCAGTATCCCCTTTCCATTCCAGCATATGGCTGCTCTTCCATTCTTTTTGTTGTTCATCAAACTCATTGGTAAACACTTTCACTTCATCTACATGCATCTTAATGCCCAGCAATTGTATCGATTCGCCGATAGCATCGTCGAGGTTGTTATTACTGATCAACTGGTGTGTTGCTTCAGAAACCGCTTGCAGCAAAAGGTCTTTTCTCTGAAGATGTTCTTCCACCTTTTTCATCTCGGTGATATTATGGGCAAATCCCAATACCCCCCAAACATAGCCATCGGTATCTTGTAGCGGTACTTTTACCGTGCTAAATACCTGTTGCTTTCCATTCAGCAAATTGTATTCTTCCTGAATGAATTTTGTTTTACCTGTTCTTACAACCTCCCTGTCATCTTCCCAGAAACCACGAATACCTTTTTCCCGATCACCTTTTACGATGGATTCGTCAAATCCAACTTCTATATCATTTCTTCCAACAAAATCGGAAGGAGATTTCTCTGCAGCATTAGCAAAGGACTGGTTAACCAATAAATAGCGGTGACCCAGATCTTTTATGAAAATCCAATCTGGTGTTGAATCAATTACAGTACGAAGCAATTCTTCCGATTGTTTTACTTCCGCCAACAACTGCTCTCTTTCCGCTTCTGCCATCCTTCTTTCAGTGATATTCCTTGAAGTGCAAATGAGTTTCACCACTTCATTTTTTTCCAGAACGGGTTTTATGATGGTTTCTAACCAAATATAATCCTCATTCTTTTTCCTCATCCTGTAACGAATGGTGACAAACTCCACCACTTCTAATGGCTGACTTGTTTCTGTTGGAGAGAATTTTGAAATATCTTCAGGATGAACAAAAGAATATATATTCATTCCTTCAACTTCATCGGGACGATATCCCAACACCTTATATACTGATGGGGAAACATAATGCAACATACCATCGACCCCATTTACCGTAATGATGTCTTCAGAGTGTTCAGCTAATAGACGGAATTTTATTTCACTATTCTGTAAGGCGCTTTCTGATTCTTTCTGTGAAGTAATATCTTGCGCAATACCGAATGCATAGGTGTCGTCAATAATTTTTCCTTTCAATGACAGATAACGAAGATTGCCTTGGCTGGTTAGGATTCTGTAAGAGAAGCTGGATTCTTTATCTTTTTCATTTCTGCTTGCAAAAGCTTCTTTGAATAGTTTGGCTAACTTTTCACGATCTTCTTCATAAACATATTGCTGAACATATTTTTCAGTAGTCGTATCCAGGCTTGTTCCGGGAGGAGCTTCCAATAAGGCTAGTAACTCAGCACTCAAATGCAATTCACCAGTATGCAGATTGAGTTTCCAATTACCCATGCGCGCATAGGTCATGGCATAGGAAGACGTATGAATAGCTTCTTCTTTTTGTAATTCCGCAATTACCCTGTCGGTTACATTAGTACCTATACCTTGTATTTCATAAACATCCTGTTCATTTCGAAGAGCCAGGAACTCCCATTCGGTCCAAAGCAATTCTTTGCTTTGCAAAACTGGTTTCTTTATAAGTAGTTTGAATATCTGTCCGGGATTGGCCCAGCAGGCATCAGCTACTTTTTGGCATTTAGGAATATCTTTTGTGAGAATGGTAGCATAGAACGGGGTATGAAGTAAAGAGGATTCTTCATGTCCGAATGTTCTCAGGAATTCAGGATTGGCAAAAGTAAAATTACCTGCCTGGTCTATCCGGATTACATAATTCGTTTGTGTATTAAGAATCGATGCGAGGTATTGCTTTTCCTGTAACAGTTCATTTCTGGCTTTCTGAAGAGCATCGAAGTTTTTTCGGCCACTGCGGAATAGAGGTTCAATAACAAGAAGTATGAGACAGATCAATGCAACTACCAACGAAATGAACTTACTTGTATTGATGGTGTCGCCTTCTGCTATCTTTTCATCCAATACTTTTTTCAGGGAAACAGAAAGATCATTAAGTATAGGTCTGAGTTTCTTTTCATTCTGTAATAATTCGCGTTTGTAAAGAGCACCATTCAGTCGAACCAAATCACTATCGGATTGTGCTACTTCTTTTGTAACTGCAATGATGCTTTTTAGATGAAATTGGGCATTATTAAAGAGTCTTTTTGCCTCCAGCGTATTCAATGTAACGGGAATGCGGGTAAGACGAATTTTTCTTTCAAGTATATTGTTGTTCGAAGTGAATACTGAAATGTCATTTTCCAACTCTTGTCTTAATTGGTTAGCATCAGATTCATTCAGCTGACCATCTATAAATATCAGGGAGGATTTTACAATCATCTGGCTCAGGGTAAGCTGTTGGGCAGCTTTATCTGTAACTTTTACCAGTTCTTCGTTTTCCCGTGATTTGCGGTCGCTTAAGGTGTAGCCAAAAAAATTGAACAGGAGTATACCTGCCACAATAATGATGGCCATTCGAAATATCTTTCGGAAAGGGGTGTTCATGGTTTTTCGAAAAGGAAAATGATGCTTGTAATAAACTACTGGGCAGGGTGTTATATTGGATATGGGGGTAAGTATTTTGATTTACTAAGGGTAAACTTAGAGGTCGGAGATGTTCAAAAAGTTCCAGAAGTTCCAAAGGGGTTTAAAGTTTAAGAGTTTAAGGGTTTAAGGTTCTTAAGTGTTACAGCGTGAGTATGTTCGAGAAGTTCAATAGGTTCAAGATGTTCCGGCCGAGGCGCTAAGGTGCGTGTCTTCACGCACCTTTTTAATGAGGGCCTCTTCAAATCACAAATATTCTTCCCGACTTCCCGGTTATAAAGGGAAGTCGAAAAGAATACTTGTAATATCATGGATGCCTTATTTTAAAGTTCAAAAAATTCAATAGGTTCCATAGGGAATGCAAATTTATTTCACCGCAGAGGCGCGGAGACGCAGAGGAATTTCTCCCTGCGTCTCCGCGTCTCTGCGGTAAAAGAAATCAGAACCTGATAAGTTAGTAAGTAATGGTCTGCTCTTCAATTACTTGTGGCAGTTCTCGCCACTCATACTGCTGGTTACGGAGCTGGGGTTCGAAGCCGGCTTCAGCAATAGCTTCCTGGATAGATTTGTAGGTGAATCGGTGTGGGGCACCAGCGGCACTCACCACATTTTCTTCCAGCATTATACTTCCGAAGTCGTTGGCGCCGGCATGAAGACAGATCTGGGCGGTCTGCTTTCCAACAGTAAGCCAGGATGCCTGAATGTTTTTGACATTAGGCAACATGATACGGCTGATGGCAATCATTCTTATATATTCGTCTGGAGTAGTCAGGTTGTGAACGCCTCTGATGCGAGCCAATAAAGTATCGGCATCCTGGAAGGTCCAGGGGATAAAGGCCAGGAATCCTTTTGCATCAGCAGGCTTGCGGCTTTGAACCTCCCTGATTTTTATGAGGTGTTCAAAACGTTCTTCCAGGGTTTCAACATGACCAAACATCATGGTGGCAGATGTTGTAATATGTTGTTGGTGAGCTTCTTGCATTATATCTAACCATTCCTGAGCTCCACACTTTCCTTTTGAAATAAGACGGCGAACCCTGTCTACAAGAATTTCAGCACCTGCACCTGGTAAGCTATCCAATCCCGAAGCTTTCAGCGCTTTCAGTACTTCACGGTGGGTGGATTTTTCCAGTTTAGTGATATGGGCTACTTCGGGTGGTCCGAGGGTATGTAATTTAATGGTAGGGTAGAGGTCTTTTAACTGCTTAAACAGATCGGTGTAAAAGGCTAGCCCCAATTCAGGGTGATGGCCGCCCTGGAGTAGTAACTGGTCGCCTCCCCAGCGAATCGTTTCTTCAATCTTCTTTTTGTAGGTATCGATATCAGTTATATAGGCTTCTGCATGACCGGGAATTCTATAGAAATTACAGAACTTACAATTGGCGATGCACACATTTGTCGTATTCACGTTACGATCTATCTGCCAGGTAACTTTTCCGTGAGGAACCTGTTTTTTTCGCAGTTCATTAGCAACAAACATCAGCTCAGTAAGGGGAGCATGTTGAAAAAGGAATTGGCCTTCTTCAGCAGAAAGAAACTCGAATTGAAGGGCACGGTCGTATAATTGCTGGAGGTTCATACTTAAAATTGAAAGGCAAAAATAGGAAAGGATTTATTGGCTTGTGCATTTGTTTATTATAGGTGGTTAGGAAAATAGGGGTGGAAGAACTAATTTAATTGTATAAAAGCAGCCATTTTTGAAACGGGCTGTCATTTAATTACGTATTGCCTATTATCCAAGCTGTTGTATAAATCGATTGCATGTCAAAAAGCTGGTTATTCCCAATTCTGCTGCTCCTTTTGGGGAAAGGCCTTAAGGCTCAGGAAGAATTTGTGCCACCACCTTCCAGGCTGATCACTAAATTCTCATTCCGATTACTTACAGGAGGAATTATAACATTTAAAGCCCATCTGAATAATTATAAAGATACCCTGAACTTCATTCTGGATACAGGAAGTGGCGGTATTTCGCTTGATTCAATGACTACTTTAAGGCTGAACCTGAAGACTGAAATGAGTGACAGGACTATCAGAGGAATTGCAGGTATCAGGCAGGTGCGATTTGCATACAATAATAGTTTGGAGATTCCCGGATTGAAAATGGATAGCCTCAATTTCCATATTAACGATTATGATGTACTCACCAGTTCTTATGGTGAAAAGATAGATGGCATTATGGGATATGCTTTTCTATCGAGATACATCGTTAAGATAGACTATGATAGTTCCAAGATATATGTATATAGCAAAGGGACATTCAAATATCCCCGTGGAGGATTTCTCATTAAGCCCATTCTGGTAAACCTGCCGATTGTTAATACTACTGTTAGGGATGCCAAAGAAATGCTGCACCGATATTATTTTGATACTGGAGCTGGTATGTGCCTATTGTTGTCGAGCGATTTTGTAAATGACAGCTTGTTTGTTAATACCAAAAAGCGTTGGTATGCTACACAGGCTGAGGGATTGGGAGGTAAAGCCTCCATGAAGCAGGGGGTAGTGAAGCAGGTACGAATAGGGCCTTATAAGTTTAAGAACGTACCTACTTTTATATTTGAAGATGAGTTTAATGTAACATCCTATCCATATCTCGGTGGATTGATAGGGAATGATTTGTTGCGTCGGTTCAATGTAATTCTGAATTACGACCGTAGAGATATATATCTTATGCCGAACTCTCATTTCCATGACCCTTTCGATTATTCGTATACTGGGTTGGGAATGTATGTTATTGATGGGGAGATAAGGATTGTGGATGTGATGCCTGAATCGCCAGCCATGGAAGCCGGTTTCAAACCTGGAGATATAGTATTAGCGGTTGAGAACAATTTCACCAGTAATATTCAGGCGTATAAGGCTTTATTGCAAACTCCGGGTGGGAAGTTGAAAGTGCTGGTGTTAAGGGAGGATGGTCCGGTGTTGTTGACGTTGAAGGTGAAGAGTATAATGAATTGAGACTTTGCCTAAGGCTAAAGGCCCAAAGCCCAGGGCGAATACAAATACTAGGAAGTAGCCTTTTTCACGCTGTACTCCGGGGAAGTGGCGCTGCGCGAAGCAACTCCAATTTTATACTCGGAGGAGTCCGGCAAGAATATTAATGCTGATTTTATGGAGTTGCCTCTAATTTAACCAGAGGTGCGTGAAGACACGCACCTTAGCGTGGGTTTTGAGCATCTGCCCTCTGGAACATCTTGAACTTCTTGAACTTTTTGAACATACTCTCGCTGTAACACATAGGAACATTAAACCTTAAACCCTTAAACTTTAAACTCCTCTGGAACTTTTCGAACCTATTGAACCTTTTGAACATCTTAGAGTTTTCCCCCACTTTGTCGTTAATTTGCTCCCGAAAACTTACTTAATGATTCAACTGGAAAAATTCACCTTGCCGAATGGGCTACGTGTTGTTGTAAATGAGGACCCTTCCACGCCGATGGCCGTGGTGAACGTACTTTATGATGTAGGCTCAAAAGATGAAAATCCCGAGAAAACAGGGTTCGCCCATCTTTTCGAACACCTGATGTTTGGCGGTTCTATCAACGTCCCCGACTTCGAAACACCCCTGCAAATGGCAGGAGGTGAAAACAATGCCTACACCAGCGCCGACCTCACCAATTACTATATACAGCTTCCTTCAGAAAACCTGGAAACAGCATTTTGGATGGAAAGTGACCGTATGCTTTCACTTGACTTCAATGATAAAACCCTTGAAGTGCAGAGAAAAGTGGTGAGCGAGGAATTCAAGGAACATTACCTCAATAAACCCTATGGCGATGTATGGTTTAAGATGAGGGAAATGGCGTATAAAGAACACCCCTACCGCTGGCTCACTATTGGAAAGGACTTATCGCATATTGAAAATGCTACATTGGAAGATGTGAAAGCATTCTTCTTCAAGCATTATACTCCGTCCAATGCTATTTTAGTTGTAGCGGGACAAGTGAAATTGGAGGAAGTAAAAAGACTTGCTGAAAAATGGTTTGGTGATATTCCAGCCGGAGAAAAATATGTGCGAAATATTGCACCAGAACCAACCCAAAAGGAAGCGCGCAGGATGGAAGTGACGGCTGCAGTTCCATTAGATGCTTTTTATAAATGCTGGCATATGGAAAGCCGGCTCGAGAAAGGATATTTTGCTGCCGACTTAATTACAGAAGTGCTAGGTGGTGGAGGTTCCAGCCGCTTATACCAAACACTGGTAAAGGAGAAAAAACTTTTCAGTGGCATTGAATGCTATCATATGGGTACCGTTGATCATGGACTGCTTACCATTGAAGGGAAACTGGTAAAAGGAGTTACTATGACAGAAGCTGAAAAGGCTGTTGATGAAATAATCGAGAAATTAAAACAGGATGGCATAAGCGAAAAAGAACTCACTAAAATCAAGAATAAGACAGAAGCCGCTATTGCCTTTGAAGATATGAGCGTAATGGCGCGTGCTAATAGTCTGGCTTTTTATGAACTTTTAGGAGATGCTGCCCTGTTCCATTCAGACCGTGAGAAATACTTTGCCATAACAGCGGAGGATATTCTTCAATATAGCCGTAAGATTTTTGCTGTAAATAATTCAAATACGCTTTGTTATTTCAGTAGTCTTTGATTAGCTCTGAAAGTTTAAGTTAATCAGAATTCAGTCTTACGATATTGAAGTCAATGTCAGTTCAAACAATTGTAGAAACGATTAAATAGATTCATGCTAAATAGAACCATTGCTCCTCCAATAACAGAACCAGTTAATTTTTCCATTAAAGTGCCTCCATGCGAGAAAATGATTCTCGAGAATGGTGTTGAAGTTTATATGGTGAATATGGGAACAGAAGATACCCTGCAGATCAATTGGGTGTTTTTTGCTGGAAATTGGTATGAAGAAAAAAAGACAGTTGCGGCATCCACCAATTATCTTTTGAAAAATGGTACAACTTCACGTAATGCCTTTGAGATAAATGAGCATTTTGAATACTATGGTGCTTATTTGAACAGAAGTTGTTATACCGAAACTGCTGAAGTAACTCTACATTGTTTATCAAAACATGTAAACAACCTGCTTCCAGCTGTTGCAGAATTATTTACAGACGCTACCTTCCCACAAGAGGAAAGAGATACTTATGTACAGAACTCTAAGCAGCGTTTGAAAGTTGGCTTGCAAAAAAGTGATTTTGTTGCAGGCAGACTTATTGATGCGCGATTGTTTGGTGAAGCGCACCCTTATGGAAAATATAATATGCCGGAAGATTATGATCAGTTGTTGTGTGAGGATATGCGGTCGTTTTATGATGCACATTATAAAAATGGGCATTGTATCGTTTTTATTGCGGGAAGGATTCCAGATGATCTGCCTGCTGAAATTGAAAAAACATTCGGACAGTTGCCATGGCAATCGCACCGTTTACATAGTACAGAGAAAAGTCATATTGTAACACCATCTTTCGAGCAGAAATCTTTAGTAACTATCGATCCGAATGGAGTGCAGGCAGCAATAAGAATTGCTCGCCCCTTCCCCAACAGACATCACCCCGATTTCATGAAAGCGATGGTATTGAACAATGTGTTTGGTGGATTTTTCGGATCAAGGCTTATGGCCAATATCAGGGAAGATAAAGGCTATACTTATGGTATATATAGTTATCTAATGAATCATATTCACGAGAGTGGATGGATGATTAGTACAGAAGCAGGACGAGATGTGAGTCAGGCTACCATTGATGAAGTATATAAGGAAATGGAATTACTGCGTGAGGAACCCATTGATGAAGAGGAATTACAGATTGTTCGCAACTATATGATTGGAACCATTTTAGGCGATCTGGATGGTCCCTTCCAGGTAATAGCCAGATGGAGAAACCTGATACTTAACAAACTCGACGAAGATTATTTTTATAGAAGTCTTGATGTGATAAAAACCGTATCTGCAGAAGAATTACAAGAGCTTTCCCGCAAATACCTGAAGCCGGAAGAGTTTTATGAATTGGTTGTAATTTGATGGAGCATCAGTTGCAATGCAGTAACTTGTACTAAAATTCTCGGTATGAAATTCATTATGCGCATCATAGTCACTTCTATCATCGCCTATGGATTATCTAAGATACTCTCAGGTATTCATGTGATAGATTTCTGGACAGCTATTGCATTGGCTGTTGTGTTGGCAATATTGAATGCTATTGTAAAGCCAATTTTTATTATTCTAACCCTTCCAATAACTCTAATTACATTCGGTCTGTTTCTTTTTGTAATTAATGCGGGTATTATTCTGCTTGCAGATAAATTACTTGATGGATTCAGTGTTGATGGATTCTGGTGGGCGCTTTTATTCAGCCTATTGCTTTCGGTGGTTACTTCGGTTTTGTATAAGGAAGATAACAATCAAAAAGGCAAAGCTGTAGAATAATATAGCTATTTCCTTCTTATTCATTTTACTTTATCTTTAGGTACTAATTATCCATTGTACTTATGTTATTCGAAAGAAAAGATTTATCTGATGAGCAATTGCTGCAATTTTATCGCCACTTGCTTTGGCCCCGGATGATTGAAGAGAAGATGCTTGTCTTGCTTCGTCAGGGTAAAATAAGTAAATGGTTTAGTGGCATTGGTCAGGAAGCGATTGCGGTAGGTGCTGCTTTAGCTTTAGAAGAAGACGAATGGATAATGCCTTTACACCGGAACCTCGGTGTTTTCACTACTCGAAATATGCCATTATACAGATTGTTCCAGCAATGGCAGGGAGCCAGGGAAGGATATAGTAAGGCAAGGGAAAGAAGCTTCCATTTCGGTACTCGCGAGCATCATATTTGTGGCATGATTTCTCACCTTGGCCCACAACTGGCTATAGCCGACGGAATAGCCTTAGCAAATAAACTTCGAAAAGATAATAAGGTAGCACTCGCTTTCAGTGGCGATGGTGGAACCAGTGAAGGAGATTTTCATGAAGCGTTGAATACCGCTGCAGTGTGGGATCTGCCTGTAATATTTGTAATCGAAAATAACGGATATGGATTAAGCACTCCGGTTAATGAACAATACCGTTGTGATAGTCTTGTTGAAAAAGCTATTGGTTATGGTATGCAGGGAGTGAAAATTGATGGCAACAATCTTCTTACTGTTTATGATACCATCAAAGGTGTTAGGCAATATTGTATAGAACATCAGAAGCCTTATTTCATTGAGTGTATGACATTTCGGATGAGAGGACATGAAGAAGCGAGTGGTACTAAGTATGTTCCCAAGCATTTATTTGAGATATGGGACCAGAAAGATCCTGTAGCCAATTTTGAAAAGTATCTCATCTCGCAGAATTTACTTACAGATGTTTCTATAGAAAATATTCGAGCTGAATTCAAGGAAAAGATCGAAAGTGAATTAGCCTTAGGTTTTGATACGGCAGAAGTGATTGCAGATACTGAAGAAGAACTGTCTGATGTATTTGCGAAAGATGAGCGTAGGAATGTTGAAGTGTTACGTAACTATTCAAAAGAAGGAGCTACTGAAAAAAGGATTATCGATGCCATCAGTGAAGGACTTAGGCAATCAATGCAACAGCATCCTAATCTGATATTGATGGGACAAGATATTGCAGAGTACGGTGGTGCATTTAAGATTACTGAAGGATTTGTTGCAGAGTTTGGAAAGGAGCGGGTAAGGAATACTCCTTTATGTGAAAGTGCTATTGTGGGAGCAGCATTGGGATTGAGTCTTGAAGGGTATAAGAGTATGATGGAAATGCAGTTTGCTGATTTCGTAACTGTAGGGTTCAACCAGATAGTAAACAATCTAGCCAAGATATATTATCGGTGGGGACAAAATGCCGATGTGGTGATTCGTATGCCAACGGGTGGTGGAGTAGGAGCGGGTCCATTTCATAGTCAAAGTAATGAAGCTTGGTTTACCCATGTACCGGGATTGAAAGTGGTATACCCTTCCACTCCTGAAGATGCAAAGGGTTTGATGATAGCAGCGATCAATGATCCGAATCCGGTTTTGTTTTTCGAGCATAAGGCATTGTATAGAAGTATAAGCGGTCCAGTTCCTTCGGATTATTATGAAATTGAAATTGGGAAGGCTCGTATTGAGCAGGAAGGAGAGGATATTACAATTATAACTTACGGAAGTGGGGTTCATTGGGCAAAGGAGTATGCTGTGTCGCATCCTGAGCATTCCATATATATATTGGATTTGCGAACCTTGGCGCCATTGGATTATGATGCAATTCGTAAGGCAGTTACAGCAACGGGAAAGGTGATTTTATTGCACGAGGATACATTGACTGGTGGAATAGGGGGAGAGATAGCTGCCTGGATAGGCGAGCATTGTTTTGAGAAATTAGATGCACCGGTTATGCGATGTGCTTCTTTAGATACGCCGATACCATTTAATTTGGAGTTGGAAAGGAATTTTATGGCGAAGTCGAGGTTAGGGGATGTGGTGAAGAAATTGGTGGAGTATTAGGGGGTTGTGTTTTACAACTACGGATGCCATCCTACCCCCCGGATGCCATCCTGGGGGGTGGATGGCATCCTATACCCAAGATGACATCCGGGGGGTAGGATGACATCCTGAAATATCACTCAATACTGAATTTAAATTCGGTATAATGCGATAACTGCGCTTGATGTTCCTTGAAAAAGTTCTCTTTTCCTCCAAAAAGTTGAAACACTTTTTCTTTATTAATGATTGTGGGTAAATTATGTAGGAAATCCTGGTAAGAGCTGTAGGGATAGTCCTCCAGTTTATTAGTTAAGCCATGGTGTACATGATTCCAGTTAGTATACAATACCATCCTTTTCATATACTCTTCATCTACAACTTCGATATCTTTAAAAGGTGAACTGAAAAGTCCGCCATGCCTTTCGTATTTTATATTCATCCATCCCGTATGTGAAATAAATAGACTTCTTAAAGCTTCAGTCAGGAATTCATCAACAGTATCAAACTCCAATTTTTTTACTGCTTCATCTATTTCTTTAACCTGTAAGAAAAAATGGAAGTGATTAGGTATAAGGTTGTAGGAAAAGAAGTCTACATATTTCGATAGATACTCTTCCGTCTTAAAAAGGAATCTATTGTAATCTTGAGTGGCCTGGAACAATTGGAGTTTGGAATGAGCCCTGTTATAGACGTGATAGTACTTTCCACTTTCGAATGGCGCCTGATATTTCTTATTTATTGGCATAAGGTCTAAATTTTTTAGACCTCAAAGCTATAACGGTTATGCGAATGCTAAAGTAGGTTTAGTAGTGGGACACAAGTTGTGTTTTACAACTAGGGATGCCATCCTACCCCCGGATGGCATCCTGGGGGTAAGATGACATCTCCTATCGAATCGATTTTAAAAACGCCCAACTCACCGGGACTTGCTCCACAGATCTCGACGACTCATCTTCAATAAACATATAAGCCACTTTCTGCTTTCTCCCTATACGTACAATTTCAGCAATATCAATATCTCCTATTCCCAATGTACAGTTGCTTTCAACATCGGCCTGACCGTTTACACTACCAGGTGTTCCCTTAGCTCTGTCTTTTAAATGCATAAGCTTAAATCTGCCCGGATATTTTTTTAGAAGTGTTACAGGATCCTGCCCGGGTTGCTTTATCCAGAATACATCCATCTCAAAATTGATATAAGCTGGATTTGATTTTTTTAAAAGATAATCAAACACTGTTCCTTCACCTATTTTATCAAATTCGAATCCATGCGGATGGTAACAAAGTTTTAATCCTTTTGCAGCTAATTGCTTTCCGGCTTTGTTGAAGACCAGAATTGCTTTATCTGCTTCTTCTTTTGTAAGTTGTTCCCCTTTGTGTGGTATCCAAAAACAAACCACGAACTTTGCACCATAGGCTTTCGCTTTTTCTGCAACTGCAGCAATGGAGGTATCTAATTCATTATAATCCGCTCCAATACTCACAACGCTAATCTTATTTTTAGCCAGTAAGTTCCTGAATTCAGGACCCGGCATTCCATAGGAATCGCCACCTTCAACATACCTGATTCCTGTTTTTTGGATAAAAGCTAATGTGCCTGGTATATCCTTTTTAAACTGGTCACGGAGACTATATAACTGTATCCCAAATTGTGATTGGGAAATAGCAAAAGATGATACCACTACCAATAAGGCAATAAGAGTGACTTTTTTCATATTAATACGATTTCAATGACTACTAATATAAACTAATTATTCTGTATGATGATGGAAATACATAACTTCAGATAGCTATCCTTAACCCGCCAGACTCGTCACTGATTTCAAATATCGATAACACATAAAACTTCTGCTTTGAAACTGATAATTGCATCCATATGTATCTGTGGATTTCTATATTCCTGTTCTCCTGCAACTAGTACAAAAGATACCTCGATAACTACTTATGACAGTAATTTCAAAGCAGCCGGTTTTACTGATGCAAATCGATTAGAAAGAATTAAGAATGCCGCTCCCATAATAGATAGCTTGTTTAAAGCAACAGCTATTAAAAATCATTTCCCTGGTCTGGCTTTTGGAATTGTCGTCGATGGACAGTTAGTCTATACCGGCAATTTTGGATATACAGATATCGCTAAAAAAATCCCCGTTACTTCTTCTTCCTTATTCCGCATTGCATCAATGAGCAAAAGTTTTACCGCAATGGCTATATTAAAGTTGAGGGATGAAGGAAAGCTACAGCTCGATGAGCCTGCAGAAAACTATATTCCTGCAATGAAAAAATTGAAGTATCCAACATCGGATGCTCCATTAATAACAATCCGTCATTTATTAACTCATGGTGCAGGTTTTCCGGAAGATAATCCATGGGGCGATAGACAATTGGCTGATTCAGATGATGAGTTAGTAGCTCTTCTTGAAAAGCAAGTGTCATTTTCTAATCCTCCAGGCATAGAATTCGAATATAGTAATCTTGGTTTTGCATTGTTAGGCAGGATAGTGACGGTAGTTTCTGGCAAACCCTATCAACAGTATATTAAAGAAAGTATTTGGGAGCCATTAGGAATGAAAACTTCCGAATGGGAATATGCTAATATTGCTCCGGATAAATTAGCTCATGGCTATCGCTGGTTGAATGAAACATGGAATGAAGAAACATTGTTACATGATAAGGCCGATGGTTCCTGGGGTGCTATGGGAGGAATGATAAGTTCCATTGATGAGTTCAGTAAATATATGGCGCTGCATCTTTCTTCATGGCCTCCTTCGAATGCTCCCGACAACGGACCTGTTAAAAGAAGTTCTGTTCGCGAAATGCATCATCCCTGGCGTGTTAATGGAATGAATGTGAATTACAAGTATACAGATGGAAGATCTTGTCCAGTAGTAAGCGCCTATTGTTATGGACTGGGTTGGATGCGCGATTGTGATGGCAGAGAATACATTTCACACAGTGGAGGCCTACCTGGGTTTGGAAGCCAGTGGCGTATACTTCCTGATTATGGTATCGGTGTAGTGGCATTTGCCAATCGCACTTATGCAAATGTTGGACAAGTGAATATGCAGGTACTTGATACTCTCATTAAACTTGCTCAATTGAAACCTAGAGAGCTTCCTTCATCAGCGATATTGGAAAAAAGAAAGAATGAATTAGTGAAGTTATTACCAGATTGGAAAAGTGCTGAGCAATCTGGCATATTTGCAGAGAACTTCTTTCCGGATTATCCGATTGATACACTAAAGAAATACGCACAAGAGCTTTATTTGAAAGCTGGAAATATAAAGGGCGTACATCAAGTGAAAGCCGAGAATCAACTTCGCGGATCGTTTATAATTGAAGGTGAAAAAGCAAATATCGAGATCTATTTCACCCTTTCACCGGAAAATCCTGCACTTATTCAGGAGTATCATATTACGGAAGCAGTCAAGAAGTAATATTTATTAGTTGCCAGCACTAGTTCAATGCCAACAAATCTCTTCTGCTTTGGTTATGATATTTTGAAAATTGGCATGTGCATTATTGCATAGTATGATAATTGTTTTATTCTTCCCGATATTCCGGATTATTTGCGTTTTATAACCTGGATTATCTCCATTATGCATTACAATTCTGCCGTAATAGGTATTGTCTGGAAGATCCCAACCAAAGCCATAATGAGAAAAAGTACCATCTTTTAATCTCTGGGAACTGAATGCTTCTTCAAGAGTGTTAGCACTAACTAATCTACCTGTATATAATGCCTGATCCCACTTCAATAAATCAGATGCTGTAGAGCTGATTCTTCCGGGTCCTTTACGATTTCCCAACCAGATAGTATAATTGGAGGAAGGGAATGAATCGGCTCTTACATATTCTTTTCTTTCAGAAACCATTATATGTCCAATTGCGAAATTCT
Organism: Chitinophagaceae bacterium; assembly: GCA_016721085.1. Classification (GTDB taxonomy): domain Bacteria; phylum Bacteroidota; class Bacteroidia; order Chitinophagales; family Chitinophagaceae; genus Endoryza. The sequence goes on from JADKJI010000002.1 coordinate 111,527, forward strand.
TTATTGCAGCTTTTTCAGATAAGGATCTGATATCTGTGTTTTGCATTTGAAGTGGTTTGAAAATCCACTCCTGCATATTGCAATAAAATCTTTTCCTGATGCTTTTCAGCAATGCTCGCTAATAAAACGTAGCCAGTATTGCTGTATTCATATTTTGTGCCTGGTTCAAATTGGGATAGAGGAGCATATTTATTCAGGTAGGCAATGATATCGTTGTTATTGGCCACCTTAGATTTATCCCAGTAACTATCCATCACTGCCTGATAGTCGGGGAGCCCACTGGTATGGGTTAGCAGTTGACGAATTGTTATTCCTTTATAAGGGATGTTGAGATATTTTTCTACCAGATCATCAAAACCCAATTTGCCTTTATCTTTTAGCATCATTATGATCATGGCGGTAAACTGTTTTGATACTGATGCCAGTTCAAATATGTCAGTTTTTTCGAGAGGAACTTTTGTGCAAATTCTCGATAGCCGAATGATTTGTAATAAACAGGGTCCCCTTTTCTGCTACCAGAACAACGCCGCTGAAATCTTTTTGGGATTGAATGAGGGAGTCTAATCGAACTTGTAAGTTGGATTGAGCAGTTGCGAAAATTGGTAAGAATAGAAATAAGATTTGTTTCATACTAGTTGTATTTTACAAGGGGAGATGTCATCTTACCCCCAAGATGACATCTTGGGGGTAAGATGACATCTCGAATTTCGCTATTTTATTTTCCTGAACAGTAAATGCTGAACCCTGCCACTATTTACCTCAAAACCAGTAACAATCCCCTTCTTATTTCTGATAAATCGAATATGGTCCATCCACCAGGTATCATTTTTGAATTGGTCAGGTGCTATTCTTATTAATTTGAAATCTGAGTGTTTCCTGTGTTGTAAGGTTAGTGTATCTTTTACTTGTTCAATTGAATAATAAGATTCGGTTTCATCATTATAGTATTTCCCAATGTATTCTTTTGGATTCAGAGCAATTGGTGCTTTGGGCTGTCTATAATAGGTTTGCCTGCCAATAGCATTTTCAATTACGAATTCATTTACCATTTCTTTCCCATTTAAATCTGTAAAATGAAAAGTAAGGCCTGTTATTTCGTAAGTGTTGTCATCAACCTTAAAAAGTGTTTGATTACTCGCAGTGTTTGGTTGGGAGTTTATTGTAACAAGAAATTTTCCTTTGCTAAAACTAAATCCGATTCGTTCTCCATTATAGGCATAATAGTCCCCAACCAGTTTTTTTAATATGGTGCTATCTGCTTTTTCTCTCTTTTCCTCTTTTATTGCTAACTCTTTTTTCGGAAGTAATACGTCGGCGATCAAGCTGTTTAAAAAACCGGTGGAAATAGTTGCGAGGTTGCTGAATATAATAATGCCGGTTTTCGCTTCGGGATAATAGCTCAAATACGTTCTATAACCCGCATCAGCTCCGCCATGACTGATTTGCTTATACCCTTTATACTCATTAACTGCTAAGCCAAAAGCATAATCCAGTTTCTTGTTATCATTTAGTATGCCAGTTGAGAACATTTTATTAATTAGGTCTTTCCCTCCCACTTGACCAGTTTCGAAATTGAGTAACCATTTTGCTTCATCTTCTACTGTAGTGAATAAGCTAGTTGCTCCAACAGTGGAATAGCTTAATACACTATGCCTGAAAACATTTTTTGGACCTGGATAATAGGAATAAGCTCGGTTCTTTACGAGTTCCTGGTAGTTATCGTGAAAATGGGTATTACTCATTCCCAGCGGAAGGAAGATGTTCTTATTGCAATATTCACGCAATGACATACCGCTTATTTTCTTTACAATTTCACCCAGCAAGGTATAGCCGGTATTACAGTACATATACTGTTCGCCAGGAGTAAAATTCAATTCTTTTTGAGTCGACACCAGTTTGATTACCTGGTCTTGAGTTATGACATCATCTAATTGCCAACCTGCAATTGCTAATAACTGCCATTGATCGCGAAGACCGCTGGTATGATTTATCAGATGTTGAATAGTAATTTTTTTGCCGAAATCAGGTACATAATCCAGATATTTCCTGATATCATCGGTTAAGGATAGCTTTCCTTCCTTCTCAAGTAACAGGATACTGAATGCAACCACCTGTTTTGAAAGGGAAGCAATATGGAATATTGTAGAAGAGGTAATCGGAATATCATATTCAAGGTTAGCGGTCCCATATCCGTTTTTAAAAACCAATTGTCCGTTTTGGATTATGGCAACGGCAGCCCCGGGTGTTTTAGAGTTGTAGTTGCTGAAAATGCGGTCAATCTTTTTGGCTGTTGAATCTGGGAGTGTTTGAGCGAACAAACAAGCTGGAAAAAGCAAAAAGAGGATAAGTTTTGTAAACATATTGTTTGTTACTAGTTGTTTTTTACAATTGCGGATGCCATCCTACCCCCCGGATGTCATCCTGGGGGGTGGATGGCACCCAGGATGACATCCGGGGGGTAGGATGGCATCCGCAAAGGCCCCCTAATCCAAAAACGCTTTCTTAAACCCAGGCACCTTCCTATTCTTTGTCGCCTGCTCATACGCATACGCTATCGCAATCAACTCGCCCTCCTTATAGGCCCCGGCAAAAAACGAAAACCCTACCGGTAAATCATATACCCATCCTCCCGGAACAGTAATATGCGGATACCCCGACATCGCCGCCGGCTGTGTCAAGAAATCATCTCCCCATCGGTCACCATACATAACATCAATACTGCAGGAAGGACCCATTGTAATACCCGCGATTGCATCCAATTTGTTTGTAGCAATCAGATCGTCTATTATTTTTCTTGATACATCTCTTCCCTTTGCCAAAGCTTCCAAATAATCCTTATCTGCTAAACCCTTGCTCTTTTCACTCGCTTCTAATAATTCCTGCTTGAAATAAGGCATGGCTTTATCTTCATTCTGCAGATTAAAAGTTATCACATCCTGCAATGTCTTTATCTTATGATTTGTTCCTGCCAGATAAGCATTTAAGCCCGCTTTGAATTCATTTCTGAAAATGGTGCCTTCGTAACTCCCTAATTCATTGATCTTATCTACAAATTCAATATCTACAATCGATGCCCCCTGTGCTTTTAAGATTTCAATATTCTTTTCCAGTAACCGATTGATGAACTGGTTCTTGCTTTTCTTTTTCAAGTCAACACCAATCCTTTTACCCTTTAACCCGTTTGCGTCAAGATATTTTGTATAATCTGTTGCTGCCTTGTCCTTGCTATTAGCAGTAACCGCATCTTTCTCATCTATACCCGCCAATGCTCCGAGAAAGATAGCAGCATCTTTTACTGTTCTTGCCAGTGGACCAGCAGTATCCTGAGTGGATGATATAGGAATGATACCTGTGCGACTTAATAATCCAACAGTTGGTTTTATGCCAACAACACCATTTACAGAAGCCGGACAAGTAATAGATCCATCAGTTTCCGTACCAATAGCAACAGCACATAGATTAGCAGCAACGGCTACTCCTGTTCCGGAACTGGAGCCACAAGGATTATGATCTAATACATACGGCATCTTTGTTTGCCCACCTCTACTGCTCCAGCCCGATGATGAACTTGTAGAACGATAATTCGCCCACTCACTCAAATTCGTTTTTCCTAATAATACAGCACCGGCTTCCCTGAGTTTAGCTACTATGAAAGCATCTTTCGAAGCAATATTTCCAGTAAGCGCCAAAGCACCTGCCGTTGTCATCATCTTATCTCCAGTATCAATATTGTCTTTTATGAGTACCGGAATACCATGTAATGGTCCTCTTACTTTACCTGATTTTCTTTCAGCATCCATAGCCATAGCAATACTGATGGCATCAGGATTCACTTCTATTACTGCATTCAGCTTAGGGCCAGCCTTATCAATCTTGTTGATACGATCGAGATATGCTTGCGTTATAGATTGGGATGTCAATGCACCGGTTTTCATCTTTTCCTGCAATGCATCTATTGTTGCTTCATTCAATTCGAAACTATCTGTTTCGGGTTTGTCGGAAACAGTAGTAAACTTTTCTTTGGGCGTTTCATTACAAGCCGCAAATGTCAAAGCCGTTATTGATAATCCTGTCAATGAACTATTACGTAAGAAATTTCTCCTGTTCATAGCTAGTTGTTTTGGTATTTTATTGAATTCAGTTATTCTCCCGGATGATATGTCTTCTCTACATGCTTCAAAACATCTTCCTTATAGAATAATACGTCTTTGAATTGACCTTTACTGTACATAACTGACTGGTCGAAGAAGTGTGGTGATTTAGGATCGCCACTTTCTCCACCCGCCAGCAATGACTTTGCTTTTATCTTCTTTCCAAATTCTACTGCACAAATGAAACTGTTACCGTTCATTCCATATCTTTTTACAGTTCCTGGATAAGGGCGGCTTGTATAAGAAGGCAACATGCCCCATGTGGATGAAACAAATCCGACAGGAATGCTTGGTTGACTATCATCAAACTTATTGTCAATTGCATTAGATATCCTTTGGAAGCGATTGATTTCTCCCCATGGTAATTGCCAGCGACCGAATTTCTTTTCCAGATCTTTTATAGTCGTTAATAAAGGGGGTAGTAATATTTCAGGAGTGGCAGTCTCTGCAAATCGTTTTGATTTTTCAACTACACCATCTTCTTCATCATCAATCATCTTAGTACGGAACATAGCAGGTAAGATACGCTGTCCCCACTCAATAGCCAAAGTAGTTGCTATAGAATTCTCATTGCAACGGAAATCCCAATTCTTCAATATAGCTATCGGCCCAACAAGGTATGCATAGATGCTATCTGTTGGTTTTACATTTTTTTCGAAAGATGCTACGAGCGAAGGAATCAATACTTCAAACGCTGTTAGATAGTTATCATATCCTGCTTTTATAACCTTATCAATTGTATACGCTTTCTCACTATTTAATACACGCACTGCATTTAAACCTCTGAAATTTTCAGGGTCAGGTGCCATGTATTTAGGATAATCAGCTGGCTTAGGACTATATATTCCTGCTGCTGTAAATGGAGTGGAATTACAGTTCTGCACCCATCCGTTTTCAGGATTGTATATGTGAACAGTTTCATCCACTGCATGTAATCCTTTCCATTCAGTTGCAGATGTGGATCCGTCTACCGGTTTGGTCCAGTCAATAGAAGGATCACGTTTTGGAATACGGTTTCCATGCCAATAGGCAATGGTTCCATTGGCATCAGCATAAACAGTGTTATTCGAAATGTTACCATTCAATGCCATTGTTTTCTTGAAAGCTTCAAAGCCATTAGCTTTTGTTCGTTGCCAGCATTGTATCAATCCGTTCATGATACGGTTATCCGCTTTCATACTTAAGAACTGACCATTCCGTTTTGCCATTATCGGTCCATGCTGTGTGAATATAGCCTGGATGGTTTTTGTTTCTATACTTCCGCCCTTCTTATAACTGATAGCTATATCTTTCTGGATGGCTTTCTTAGTTGTATTATCATATTGATAGGTCCAACCCTTATCAGTCTTTTCTAATTTTTCTATGTAAGTATCTGCAGCATCTATATAACAGGATGTATGCATCCATCCGCAGTTTTCATTGAATCCCTGATAAACGAAGAACTGTCCCCAGGTTACTGCACCATAAGCATTCAATCCTTCTTCACTAACCATATGTACTTCAGGACGGAAATAAAAAGTAACATGGGGATTGATATATAATATGGCATTACCCGATTCAGTAATTTTTGGTGCGAAAGCAAATCCATTTGAACCAGTTAGTATTCCTTCTTCTTCACCAATTTTTTTCTTTTCCTGATAGGCGATTGAATTGCTGGAATTGCCATAGAGTTTTGCCAGATCAGCAGTGGTTAAGTCGGCTGTACTGATGGCTCCAATACTTCCATCGGTCCATAGTAAAGGATACCAGGGTTCAAAGTGTTGTAACAATGCCGGACGAACTTCCGGGTGTTTGTACAGATAATAGTTCATGCCATCAGCGAATGCGTTGCAAAGTTTTTTCAACCAGGCTGGTGCATTCTTATAATCATTCTTGGCTTCTGTTGAATCTATGATCATCCGAATCAGCAGATCTTCATAGAACTCCGATTCTCCTTTTACTTCAGCCATCCTGCCCAGTTTCTCAACATAGTTCATCTCCACCCTGTTGAAATCATCTTCACACTGAGCGTACATCAATCCAAAAACGGCATCGGCATCCGATTTTCCGTAGATATGGGGTATACCCCAATTATCGCGAATGATGGTGACTTTCTTAGCCTGTTGTTCCCAACGGGCGATCGTTGATTTTGACAATGGCTGAGCCAACAGCTGCAATGGCAATAGCAGCAGGAGAAGGATTTTTTTCATACTCTAAAATAATGGATTCCACCGTCGGTTAGGTCATCGTCCTGTTTTTTATCTTAACGTGGGGACAGATTTCTTTTTACTTGCTGTTAATACTCGACAAATACATTTTACCGCAGAGAGGCGCGGGGAATACATCTCTGCGCCTCCGCGTCTCTGCGGTTATTGTATTATTTTGACGGAAGAATTCCTATTTATAATGCCTTGATTAATTGCTCAGATTTCTCTGAAACCTGTTTTTGAGCTGCTTGAATGGCCGCTTCCAGTTTCGGAGTGAAGCCACCGGGAATCAGGTTGTTCATCTTAGCTAATGCTCCAAAATAATAATTGCTCCATGTTTCGAGGATATGTGATTCTTTTTCTTTTGACCCCCCATTTTTTATTGCATCCTGACTGAGTTTCATTTCAACTTCCAATCTTTTGAAGGCGCTAACTTTTAATTCTTCAACAAGGAAAAGCGCTGTTTTTTCACTGGAAGAAGTGAGTGTAATAGCGGCAACTAATGCAGACACACCCACATTCTTCATTTCCCATGCTGATACGTTTTCCAAACGGTCGCCATCGGTATGATAGAATTCATCGGTGAAATGCCACATCAATAATCCAGGAATATTCGCTTGTAAAAAAGGGGTATGATCAGAACCTCCTTCGAAAGGATTCGTCTTTACAATCCAGCCATTGGTTTTTGCCTGGTCTAAACAACGGTTCAATATGAAGTCATTGAAATAATGAGGAACAATATCTTTTTCTTTCAGAACACCGCCACCCCATTCGGTATGTTTTTCTTCTCCTCGGGTCCAAACAGCTGAAGGATCAGGCATTTTTTCGATAAGGAAACTTCCCCCTGTCTTCTTAACATCTTCACCTACCATATCAAGACTCATTCCCCAAAGTATACCCTTGGCTCTTTCTTTATCTTCTGTAACATATCGACGGGTTGATACAATCTCATCACCCCATAAAAAGCTGATGCTTCTTTTTGGATTCAGTTTTCCTTTACTGATTAGTTCTGCTGCAGTCCTTGCCATTTCTGCAAGCGTACCAACGCCGGTTGCGTTATCGTTGGCGCCAGGTTCCTGTACATGCGCAGAAAATACAAACCGTTCATCGGGCTGACTATTTCCTTTTATATCTGCTATAATAGTCAGTTCGTCTGATGTCCTGAAAGTGGCAACTGTTTTGATACGTAAGCGAACAGGGCCTTTCAGTAAAGCGGCTTTCAATCTGTCTTTCGCGGCAGTCGATAGTAATATGCCGAATGTTTTTGATAGACTATCACTATAGCTAATGCCAGTGAATTGTATGGAATTGGTATGCTTTGTAGGTTTCAGATAACCTGGCAAGGAATACCCTAAAGCGCCGATAGCGCCCTTTTGGACTGCAATGCGATGTACTTGTCCAACGCCTTGATCTGCAAATAGCAATTTCCCTTTCAGGTCAAGGCTTTCCAGTGCTTCTTTGGTGGTTTTCTCTGCATAAACCAGATCTGCTTCAATGCCTTCAGGAGGGGTATTGCCTGAATTGATGGCCAGCATGTTTCTATTTGTTTTGAAACTCAGCAGAGGAACGGGATCGCCTACAATCTCAACTATGGCATCAACTGGTTCCCATGAGGGACGCTTTAATGGACGCCTTTCAATTCTATAAGTAAGCCTATTCTTTGTAGTAGCAACGGCTTCATTTACATAGCCTGCTTTTTTTAGAATGTCTTCCACATAAAAAATGCTTTCATCAAAACCTTTATTGCCGGCTAGTCTCCAGCGTTGTTCAACGAAAGCTACGGTAGCGTAGGCGTTTTTTTCGTTGAAAGCCTTTCTTATGACATTGTTTGTTTCTGCCAGTTCTTTATCATTTTGTGAGAATAAAACAGCAGGGATTAATATGAAGAGTAGTAGCTGAATTTTTTTCATAGAAGTTTATTTGAAGAACCTGTCGTATAAGAATGCACAAATGAAGCCGATAATTACAAACAGTATGAAGCGAAGCAATCTTTTCTTAAAGCTTAGTTTGCCAGTAAACATATCCATAAAAAGATATTTGTATTAAGTTTCCAGTAAATTATAAAATACGGAAGAAGCTAAATTACTATAGACATTTTATTCTTTTAATAACTGTAGTATGAACTCAGTAAAAAAAATGAAAGCCGGTAACTATACCATTCGCTTTGGATTAGGATTAAGTCAATCCTGGAAAGTTATTTAACCTCATTCGCTTTTAGCAAACGGATGAAGTTACCTCCAAGAATTTTCTCAATGTCTTTTTTGGAATAGCCTCTTTTTACCAATTCTTCTGTTATCAATGGATAATTTGTTACATCATCCAATTCTTTTGGGGATGAATTGATGCCGTCGAAGTCGGATCCTAATCCAACATGATCAACACCGATTAGCTTTACGATATAATCAAGATGGTCGATCAGCATGGACATTGGTGGACGAAGACTATTCACTTCATCAGGATATTTTTCAAAGAGATAGGTGTCTGCGAAATAGGGGTCAGTAACTGTTTTCAATACTGAATCCCTTTCGGCTTTATGTTTCTCATTGAATGAGGTATTTCGTTTGAAAAACATGGAATCGACAAAACCAGAGAAGAAATTCAGATGAATAACACCCCCATTTTTTCCTACCGCTTTTATCTGGTCATCTTTCAGGTTTCTGAAAACAGGACATAGAGTATAAGAGCAGCTGTGAGAAACCAATACGGGTTTAGTTGTGGTGGCAATAGCATCCCAGAAGGTTTGTTCGCCAACATGGCTAAGATCGACCAGCATTCCCAATTGATTCATTTTCCTTACAACGTCTTTGCCAAAATCAGTCAAGCCTTTTTTTCTTTCACGCATCATTCTTTCGTTTGGAACCGTACTGCTTTCTTCCATGGCAGAAGTGGCCCATTCAGTGGAATTGTTCCAGGTGAGCGTCATATATCTTGCACCTCTTTTATATAATGCTTCGAGTTTGCCGAGATCGTTTTCTATCATATGTCCCCCTTCAACGCCAAGCATGGCACCTAGCTTTTTCTGTTTAACTGCTTTTTGGAGGTCGGATGAGTTATAAACCATCATCATCTTCTTCGGGTTTCTGGCGGTCCAGGCATAAACAGAGTCAATTTCCTGGTTAGCCCATGCATAAGGATTCACTTTCACACCATCGCACCAGATGGAGAATATCTGGATATCGACACCCCCTTGCTTCATTCTGTCCAAATCTGAATAGGTTTTACCTTTCAGTGCCTGGTCAAAAGCTAGTCCTTTATCGATTCCAGTGGTAGGGAAATCGTTATGAGAATCAATCAAAATGGCTTTTGAGTGTATTTTTGAAGCGGATTGAGCCCAAACGGAGGCAGATATCATTAAACTGGCGCAAGTGAGTGCTAAAATTTTCATGTTGGAATTTGTAAATGGAAGGGAAATGGCATTAAATTTAAGAAAGCTACCGCAGATGCTGAAAATTGTTCTTGTTAACGAAGAAGGACCTGAATTGGAAATCATCAGGCAACTGTTCCGCGACTATGAAGCGGAATTGGATGAAAATATCTGTTTCCAATCTTTTGAGAAGGAATTAGAGAACCCCTTGATCAAATATGGAGGAAAGTCGGCCGGACTTTGGTTGGCGTATTATAATAATGAAGTGGCTGGCTGTATCGGTTTATTGCCATTAGCAGAAAATGCTGTTTGTGAGATGAAACGATTGTATGTGAAACCAGCTTTCAGGAAATATGGAATTGGAAGAGCTTTGGTGGAATTGATATTGGAAGAAGCAAGGGCAAAAGGGCATAAAACAATGGTGTTAGATACCTTGCCTAAATTACAAGCAGCTATCAGTCTCTATAAAACGTATGGTTTTACTGAAAGGGATGCTTATTATCATAATCCTCTCGAAGGAGTGATTTATTTGGAAAAGAAGCTTCAATCTGCAGGGATACCCATTTAGTTGAATATTCGAGTTGAAAGAAATCTAAGGTGATTGAAATAGGTAACCTAAATGAAATTATTCAAACCCAAGTATTTCCTGTTCTGCCTTTTAAGCTTTGTATATTGGTGAAGAAGGCTTACTATCAAAAAATGGGTATAGGCTCATTTCATTATCATTTATTTTACTAACTACAATTATTTATTACTTTCTTCATAAGGCTAAATTGAAGGGGTCTTTTATTCTTAAAAAAAGAAATAGGCCAATTACTAACCGCGAGTTATTATATATTTTATTATTGGCGTTTTTAAAGGGATCCATCTTATTCATTGATGACAATAACGATTTGCTACTTTATATCTTTAATTGTTATCGGGCTTATCACTTCTAATATAAGCCAGAAACCGTTTCATTTACAAACAAAACAGTTTTTAATGATTATAGGTTAATGGAAATGAATAAACTGATATAACAGCAATTAAGTATATTGAAGCTGATCAAAAAATTGCATTTGAATTTAAAGAGGGCATAGATAATTTTGATCTCCTTCGAGCAGAATATGACCTTACAGAACTTATGACCTTCTTAAAAGCATTGTCGCAATCTTGTGAACAAGAGATTGAAGTCTCAGATATACTTACAAATTATTATTTCCTGAAAGTCCAATAATATAGGCATGTACCATTACTCAAATTTTCCTACTAAAGAATAAAATTATATATGTCTATTTCTTTTCAACAAGTACAACAATACCTACCAGGTTTCAGCTCAGAATTACAGCAGGAAATGGCGGAGCATGCCACTCTGATGGAAATACCTGCAGGCACTGAAATATTAAGGGAAGGACAGTATGTGAAAGTGATTCCGATTGTGTTAACCGGTGTTGTGAAAGTGGTAGCGCATTTCGAAGAGAAGGAATTGCTATTGTATTATATAGAGCCGAAGGAGAGTTGTGTGATGTCGTTTTCAGCATCATTGAAAAATGAACCCAGCCGTATAAATGCCCAAACGGAGGAAGATAGTCTGGTGATGTTATTGCCAGTTGAAAAAGTAGCACGCTGGGTTCGTGAATATCCTCCTATCAATCAGCTTTTTTATCAACAGTATAATCAACGTTACAGTGAATTGCTCGACACCATCAATCATCTGCTGTTTAACCGATTAGACCAGCGTGTTTATAATTATCTACTAGAAAAAACAAAGCTTAAAGGAGAAAAAGTTCTTCAAATTAAACATCGTCAAATTGCCGCTGAGCTGGGCACCGTAGGGGAAGTGGTTACCAGGGGTCTTGAAACGTCTTGAGCAAGAGGGTAAAGTGCGGCAAACTTCAGATGGAATTGAAATTATTTGAAGGTGGTGATTCTAGTCACCAAATGCCCCGGCAGAGAAGTTTAGTTTTACCCTATCAATTCAACCACATGCGATCAAAGGCATTAAAATTATTGATTGTCTGCCTCAGCTGCATCGTGTTGGTTATAGCGATTGTAAAACTTATTCAATTTCTCAGTTAACTAAAAACAAACTATTATGAAAAAGAACATGGGCTCTGCCGATCGTATCATCCGCTTATTATTAGCTGCTGTATTTGCATATCTCTATTTCGGAGGCGTTGTTACCGGAACATTAGGTATTGTTCTCGTGGTGTTGGGTGGAGTATTTGCTCTGACATCTTTGATAAGCTTCTGTCCTTTGTATACTTTGGTGGGAATGAATACGTGTCCGAAGAAGTAAAAAGTATAAAGTCAAAAGTCAAAATTAAAAAGTCAAAAAGTTGAAAGTCGGAGAGTAAGATTAGTATTCTGCTCTCCGACTTTCAACTTTTTGACTTTTTACTTTTGACTTTCAATTATTAATTCTCTGCCACTTTTTTCCCACTCACATCAATGTGAATCATTTCACTTCCTTCCATTACACGGGCAACTCCTTCAACAAATTCATCGGCAAATCCATATTTGAAAGGAATAACAACTTTACCTTTTTTATCGATATAACCCCATTTGCCTTTAGCATTCATAACGGGAGCTAATCCATCGGCTGAAAAGCCTCTGGCACCTCCGAATTCAAATGGTATTACAACAGTACCTTTTTCGTTGATAAAGCCATAGTTACCAGCTTTTACTACTACTGCCATTCCATTATGGAAAGACATAGCTTCAGAATATTGGAGTTCGACAATCACTTTACCGGTACTGTCTAAATAACCCCATTTATTGTTTTGCATTACGGCAGCTAATCCATCCGAAAAAGTCAGTGCTTCATCATATATAAGCGGAACTACTACTTTTCCGTTCTTGTCTACAAATCCATGTTTGTTTCCTTTACCAACCAGTGAGAGGCCGCAAGTGCATTCATCCACATGATCATATTGCTTAGCCCATGCCTGGGCAAATCCTGCGTTCACTATCCAAAGGGAAAGCAGGGAAAGTAACCATTTTTTCATTTTACTTGAGTTTACAGTTAAGCAATCGGTTTTTAACTGTTTCAAGTTAGGTTTATAGTACCTCGTTAAACTATGATTTGGGACAATGGGGGTTATGATTTTAGATGGTATGTTCAATAGGTTCCAGTCGTTGGAGGGGTTCCAAAGGGTCTACTAGTAATGGGCTTTATTCAAATTTGTGTTTTATAACCGCAGAGGCGCGAAGACGCAGAGAAATTCCCTGCGTCTCCGCGCCTCTGCGGTTATAAAACCATTAAACTCTTAAACTTGCCAACTAGTCAACCCTCTGGAACTCAATGGAACCTCTGGAACTCTACTCAAACCTTCTCTCCAACAAACCACTGCTCCTTATTCCTAAACAACACATTAAATGTAGTTAGTGAGCCATAGCATCGCGTGATGTACTGCTGAATATTCACTTTCTCCTCATCACTAAGTGTCTTGTTGCTATTGATATTTTGTTCCAGTACGCGGAGGCGGTCGCGGAGCATTACAATCTTGTGGAAGAAATCTTCAATGGGAATCTCTTTTGGTTTTTGAGTTTTATCTGCTGGTTGTAGTAGGAGCGTACCACCTGTCCAGCGATCGCCTAAGGGCACTTTTTCAGTAATACCTCCCCATAAACGGAGGATTTTCAATAGTGAGGCTTCGATTTCACTGCTGGTTTCTATTTCTACCGAAACATTTTCAGGGATAATTTCATCCAGCCCCGTATCCGTTTTCTCGATTTCTTTTATACCGTGATTGATGAAAGAGATAAGGTAAGTGGCATAGCGAATGCCAACTATTACACCGGGACCATAATGTGTGTGTTGTAACCGGGTACCGATACCCAAAGTAGTGGAATCCATATTCTAAGGTTATTTTACTTTTTTGAATTCATAAGGAGTGTTCTCAACAAAATCGGCCACAGTCACAGTAACAGCAGCTACTTTGCCATTCTCTATCGCGAATGGGAATACTTTCACACCATATAAAGGATCGCTGAAAGTACAGAGGAAACGGTTAGCGCCTAATGGCTCAAGTGTTCCATAGCGGCCTTTATGATGTTCAAAGCGCATGATCAGTTTGCCATTCTCTAATTGGATCGTCATTTTGCCATAGATATCGTGCACATAATTTCCTGCGAAACTTGTTAATGGTAATGATGGGGCGGGGTTCAGAGCAATAGTATCTCTCTTTTTCTTCTCCCAGTTAGCTTCGCTTTTTTCCTGGTTATTCGAAAAACCAAGATAAGCTTTGCTGTAGTTGCGATATTGGTTGCCCAAGTAGGCATCCATGATCTCCCATTTAAGGGCTTCGTAAAAAGAGTTGTGGTCGGTATTGGTCAGAACGATTATGCCTGTCTTTTCTTCCGGAATCAGTGTTACGCTCGTAACGAATCCATTAACTCCACCAGTATGCGAAACTATCTTACGACCGCTATATTCTTCAAGGAACCATCCAAGGCCATATAATGCGAAGTGGCCTTTATTATATAATGTGCCACCATTACCAAGAATGGAATGAGGCAATCTTGTTTGGTTGATAGCGCTTGCAGGAATCACTTGTTTATCTTCATATTTACCATTGTTCAGTTGTGCCATTACCCAATGGGTGAGGTCGCTGGCAGAAGAGCTGATACTTCCAGCTGGTGCTATATTATCGATATTACCATAAGCAATCTTTTTCAACTCGCCATTCTGAACGGTGTGTGCCGATGCCCTGTTTGTAGCTGAAGTTATATCTACCGACAAAGCTCTGGTACGATTCATTCCTAGTGGAAGGAAGATGTTTTTTGTAATATAATCAGCCCAGGTAGAACCACTGGCTTTTGCTACCACCTCACCAGCAACACCAAAGGCAGCGTTTGTATAACCCCATGTACTACGGAAACTATGAGCAGGTTTTACCTTGGCGAATTTGGCAAACACTTCTTCTTTTGAAAGATCGGAATCGAAGTACATGAAATCGCCCTGGAAGGTTTCAAATCCTAATCTGTGGCAAAGCAGGTCGCGCAGGTTCGCTTCTTTTGCCACCCATGGGTCGTATAGATTGAACCATGGCAACCATTTTTGCACCTTATCGTCGAGAGATAATTTCTTTTCAGCATCCAACATGGCAACAGCAGTTGCTGTAAATGCTTTTGAATTGGAACCGATCATGAAGAGCGTGTTCTCATCTACTTTTTCAGTGCTTCCTTTTTCAACAACTCCATAGCCTTTAATAAAAACCACTTTTCCGTTTTTTACGATAGCTACACTTACTCCAGGAATTTTCCAGTCTGCCAGTGCTTTTTGAACATAGGTATCGATACTATCCCTAACGAAGGCGGGCAGTGTGTCGTTTTGGGCCGTAGCTGAAAAAATGCAGAGGAATAAAAGTGTGATTGCCAGAAGTGATTTTTTCATTTTGATGCGGGCTTTATTTTTTTCTTAGAAATTCGTTTGCTAAGTATGCGTATTGAAATTGGTATAAGGAAAGGTACATAAACTGCTGCTTCCACTCTGAACAGATACGCTACTGGTAGCATTAATAGAAAGCAGGTGGGCACAATCCAGGAACGGAGACGAGCCAATGCCATCTCTTCCTTATTGGCATTAGGCTCTATCAATTGTTTTTCTGGATTACTTATATGCTTCCACATGAAATAATTGGTGATACCAACGAAGAATACATTCAATACATAAAAGGTCATGGGAACTTTTAGTTGCTCCCTGAAAAGTTGTGGTCCTGCGTATTCGCCATATAGTCCAGTGCTAAACGGCATGAGTACAATAAAAAAAAGGAACAGCAGGTTGAGGCCTAGTAACTTTTTATCGAAGTTGGCAACATAGCCGAAAAGGCGATGATGGATGGTCCAGTAGAGGCCGATTAAAATGAAGCTGACGATGAAGCCGATGAATTTTGGGATGAGGTGGGCGAGTTCTTTAAGGATAGCCTTATCTGAAACTGGACCATCATGTAGTTCAGGTATTTTGATTTCTATAACGAGTAGGGTGATAGCGATAGCGAAAACGGCATCGCTGAAAAGGATGAGGCGTTCTAGTTGGAATTCTTTTTTGAATTCGTTGTGTATTTGGCTCATAGATAAGGTTTGGAGATGTCATCTTACCCCCGGATGACATCCTATACCCCGGATGACATCCACCCCCCAGGATGCCATCCGGGGGTAGGATGGCATCTCCCCTTGTAAATTACAATCAGAAAATTATTCAACCGCCTGGTATACCAGCACCTTAAACTTATCCTGCGCCTCCCCATGAGATGTTTTCCAAAGCTGGCGGAATAATAAGCCCACAATCTTTTCTTTCGGGTCCACCCAATAGGTAGTGGAGAAGGCACCACCCCAATCGAAGGTCCCTGCTTGTGTTGGAATTTCGGCACTACCAGCTTCGGTTGTGATACCGAATCCCAAACCGAATTTATTGCCACCCAGATCGAGGTTACCGATCTGGTTCATCGTCATCATACGTACGGTATTACGCGCTAATATCCGTTTGCCATTATAAGTTCCACCATTCAGCATCATCTGTAAGAAAATAGCATAGTCCAGAACGGTAGATGATAATCCGGCACCACCTGAATAATAAGTACCGTTCATTTTAGGATAATCAGTAACAAAAATGCCATTCTGAATTACTTCCTTTGGAGCGGGTGCCAGCTTTCTGTCGTTCTCTTCATATAAAGTAACAACTCTGTTGTGTTTCGCTGCTGGCACATAGAAATAAGTATCATTCATTCCCAATGGTTCGAAAATTCTTTTGCGGAAGAAAGCATCCAGACTCATGCCTGAAATCACTTCTACCAAATAGCCCAATACATCGGTGTTCAATCCGTAAGTGAATCGTTCACCAGGTTGATGCATGAGGGGAAGTTTAGCTAGTATCTTCATGTCTGTTGCCAATAATTTACCTGCAGGTACACCTATGCCTGCTGTTACTCCTGCCTTTCCGTAAATGGCATTTGACTCTCTGCTGCCAATTTGCGCATAAGCTATTCCGGAAGTATGTGTAAGGAGTTGACGAATGGTAATCTCCGATTTTGCCGGTACGGTGGTATAAGAGGTGTCTGCAGGATTGAACTTGTCAAGAACTGTAGGTTTGGCAAATTCGGGTATGTATTTTGAAATGGGTTCATCTAACAAGAACTTTCCTTCTTCATACAGCATCATCACAGCAACACTGGTAATTGCTTTTGTTTGTGAAGCTATACGATAGATTGAACTAACCTGGATAGCTTTCGATTTTGCGGGATCATCATAGCCAAAAGCCTTATGATAAACGATTTTGCCATTGCGTGCTATTAATGCAGTGGCACCATTTAATCGTCCGTCTTTTATCCATTCGTTTATGTTTTGGTCGATGCGATTCAATCTTTCTGCCGATACACCTGCTGCTGCCGGAGCTGCTGGCTGCAATACCGGATAATTGTTCTGTGAATTGACTTGTAAAACAAACAGGAGTAATACAGCGGTCATTACTCTGGAGGAGAAATGGGTAAATTGGCTCATGGCAGGTAAATTGGTTATAGATAGAAAGATAGAAATGAAAAACGAGCTGGGGAAATTTTATAAAGGGGTAGGTGGATAAGTAAAGTTGTAGAGTGGGAGTTGTGTTTTACAACTGCGGATGCCATCCTACCCCCCGGAGGGCACGCTATACCCAGGATGCCATCCGGGGGGTAGGATGACATCCGCAAAATCACTCTTCCCCCTCTTTCTTCATCTCCCCCATCAATAACTTAAACCTCTTGAACTGAAAATAACACCTCTTAATATAAGCCTGTAACTCATAATCCGTTGCTATCTCAACAAACTCCACCTTCGGACGGTACCACCTTATAAAGGAATCCAGATCGGCACCCTTTAGTTGCGTGAGTCGAATGATAACCGCCCTACTGAACCGGTGATCGATATATTTCTCTGTCTCTTCCCTCAGCAATCTTTCCTGGAAAGCTTCCATCCTTCGGTTTTTTCGGAACTGGAACATGCGGATGAACTCATTTATATCTAATCCCACGCCGCCAGAAGGACTTACCGATGTCAAGCTCTCGATATTTGGCCGGTGGAAATTGAAGGCCTTTGCATAATCCAATCGGTTCTGGATGGAATCGACCCGGTAATTGCGGGGCATTACTGTTATCTGCCTCAGATCGCTGATATTTACATGAAGGGATATCTCAAAATTCTGAAGATTCGCTATTGCTGAAACCGGAAATTTAGGAGTGGGTTTGCCTAAATAAGAAAACCAGATGGAATCGCGCTCCGCCACCACTATTGTATATCGGCCGTTTACATCCGTGATAGTTCCATTTCCTCCGGAACAAAGGACACTGACTGCTTCCAATGGTTTTTTCTGGGTAACATCATATACGCGCCCGCTTACCCTTACCTGTGCCATGGCTGGTAAAAATAGAAATGAAAGCAGTGCGGAAAAAAGCAGACTATGTTTCAAAAAAAGTGAAAAGTATAAATTAGGCCGTGATATTACAACCAATTATGCGAAGCTACTGCCTTAATAGCCGCATTTAACGTCGATTTTGCAGTAAAATGGTTTCTGTAGCAACTCTTGGAAAATGCTGGTGTTCCAAGGCGTGTATCTTGGTGGCCAGTGAATCAGGGGTATCATCAGGGCCAATACTGCAATATGCCTGGAAAATAGTGGACCCATGATCATACTGTTCATCAACATAATGAATAGTGATTCCGCTTTCCTTTTCCTTATTCGCTATCACCGCTTCATGAACATGCGATCCATACATCCCCTTACCCCCATATTTCGGCAATAGTGCTGGATGTATATTGATGATTTTTGAAGGGAAGGCTTTTACCAATGCAGCTGGTATCTTCCAAAGAAATCCAGCCAGTATGATGAAATCGATATGATGAGCTTTTAATTCATCGAGATAGGCATTGCCTCTGAAAAAGGGCTCCTTTTCAATCATCAGAGTCGGGATACCCGCCTTTTCAGCAATCGACAGCACACCAGCCCCCGGTTTGTTGCAAACTATCAGAGAAACGCTGATCTGTTGATGCCCTTTCAGATATTCAATTATTTTCCCGGCATTACTTCCGGCTCCGGAGGCGAAAATGGCTACATGGTGCTTCATGGTGGTGCAAAACTGTGGCTTTTTCGTTGAAAGACGTTGCTTTTTTTTAGCTAAAGGCTTAAGGCCTAAGGCCCAAGGCTTTAATTCGGAATCCGTACGGAGATTTGTGAGTAAAGCTCAAAGCTAAAGCCCTAAGGCCTAATGCTTTATTTAGGAGTTCTACCCAAAAATTAGTTTTCAAAAAAGAACCTCGTAATTCAAAAGAATTTGTTGTTGTTCTCGGTTTATGCTTAGGGCTTAAAGCCTAAGGCCCAAAGCTTTATTCAGGAATTTACCCGATAATTCAGTTCTCAAATAAGTTTCTTGTAATTAACTAGAATTTGTAGTTGTTCTCAGGTTAAGCTTTAGGCCTTAAGCCTTGAGCCTTAGGCCATTAAGACTTAGGTCCAAAAAACCTAAAAACCCTCTTCAAATACGCCCTGAAAAAAGGAAACTGACCCAAAGGAATGCTTATCACCAAAACACAAACCGGCCAGAGAAGGGTGATCAGTACTATATATAATGGAATGCGGAGCAGGGATTCCTCGATTTCGAACAGATTCAGAATTCTGCGGCCGAGGTAGCCGCAGCAGCTTCCGCCCAATGCAAAGGTGACAAGGATTAGCGCCAATTGCCATCCATTTACATTCCATTTCTGTTTCAATCTGTCGAACATGGGCGCAAAAGTGTGGTAAAATTTCCATTTAACCATCTAATGGAAAGCCCTGACATGAATTTTACTCACATGTTTACAAAAACATGACATATAGTATTCACAACATCCAAAAATAATTGAAAATTAGGCTGAAACCCGCGCCCAGACTGGCTTAAAAAAATTTTAAACGTGTTGACTATTTGTTAAAATCCTGACTTATTTTTGCAGCCAACTCAGGAAATTTTTCCACATAATTTCATCATATTCAACTGGTATGAGCGAACATCGAACTATTGCCAAACGCATTCTATTTCCAGTATTATTTTTTTCTCTCTTATTTACGACTTCTAGTGCCCTGGCTCAGGACGGAAAAGCGCTGTTTAAAGCAAACTGTGCGGCCTGTCATAATCCATTAAAAGCTGGAACTGGTCCGGCATTGGGCGGTGTTGAATCAAGGTGGCCAAGCAAGGAATTGCTGTATACCTGGATCAAAAACTGGAACAAGGCTGTAGCTACAGGAGATCCCTATGCTGTGAAAATGAAGGATTGGAGCCCAGTAGCCATGACTGTTTTTGAAGGTGCAATAAATGATAAGGATATTGATGCGATATTGGCTTATGTTGAAACAGCTGTTAAAGACGCTCAAACGCCTACGGCAACTGCAGGTCAGCCAGTTGTTGAATCAGATAACTCACTCCTCTATGGAATTCTGACTTTGATCCTTGCCGTTATCGCCCTTATATTATTAGGTGTTAACAGCAACCTCCGCAAACTCGCTGATGATAAAGATGGTATTCCTTCTTCTGAACCTATAGCATTCTATAAGAACAAAGCCTATATCGCCATGCTGTCGCTGGTGTTATTCGTTATCGCCGGTTTCTTCCTGGTAAGATGGGGTATCGGAATGGGTCGTGAGAAAGATTATATACCAGAACAACCGATTTTCTATTCTCATAAAGTACACGCGGGACAAAACCAGATCAACTGTCTGTATTGCCACGGTGGTGCTTACGAAGGAAAGCATGCCAACATACCTTCTGTGAATGTTTGTATGAACTGTCACCAGGCTATCGGTCAGTACACTGGCTCTGCAGGTCCTTTATACCGTGAAGATGGAACCGAAGTAAATGGTACTGAAGAGATCGCTAAATTATATGCAGCTGCTGGTTGGGACACAATCGCTAAGAAATATACTGGTGCTGGCAAACCTATCGAATGGGTTCGTATCCATAACCTTCCTGACCATGTTTATTTTAACCACTCTCAACATACAAAAGCAGGTAAAGTACAATGTCAAACCTGTCATGGAGAAGTAACTAATATGGATGTTGTATCTCAGTTCTCTGAACTCAGCATGGGCTGGTGCGTGAACTGTCACAGGGAAAGTAAAGTGGACTTCAACGATGAAAAAGGAAACGGTAACAAGTTTTACAGCATCTATGAGAAGTTCCATCAGGAAATCAAGGAAAAGAAACGTGACAGTGTAACGGTAAATGATATCGGTGGACTGGAATGTCAAAAATGTCACTATTAATAGTAGTAGCATTTCAGAGAATGTATGCACATGCTACATTTTCAAATTTTCAAATTTTCAAATTTTCAAATCGACATAATGGCTAAGAAAAAATACTGGCAAAGTTTTACAGAGCTAAACGACACGGAAGCACATAAGAAATTGGCTGCTGATGAGTTTCGCGAAGAACTGCCTTTTGAAAGCGGCGATGGTAAAAGTTTTACAGAAACACCTGCTTCACGTCGTGATTTTCTGAAGTACCTGGGATTTAGTACTGCTGCAGCAATGGCTGCTGCCAGTTGCGAAACTCCGGTAAGAAAAGCCATTCCTTATCTTAATAAGCCACAAGACCTCGTACCTGGTGTAGCTGATTATTATGCTACTACCTATGTAAGTGGTGGTGAAGCCATTCCAGTTGTAGCTAAAGTAAGAGACGGTCGTCCTATTAAGTTGGAAGGTAATACCCTTTCTTCTTTCAGCCGTGGTGGTACATCTGCCCGTATTCAAGCTTCTGTTCTTGACCTGTACGATACTGCTCGTTTACATGCTCCTATGATGTTGAGTGGTGATAGCCGCACAGCTATCAGCATGGAAGCAGCAGATAAAGATATCCTCGCTGGATTGGCCGGTGGATCGGTTGTTCTGTTGACCGGTACTATCTCTTCTCCAACAACAAAGCAAGTTATTGCTGAATTCCTGGCTAAATATCCAGGCAGCAAGCATGTTCAGTTTGACGCTGTTTCTTACAACGCCTTATTACTTGCCAACGAAGCTACTTACGGCAAAAAAGTTATTCCTTCTTACCATTTCGATAATGCAAAAGTGATTGTGAGTCTGGGTGCCGATTTCCTCGGAACCTGGTTATCTCCAGTTGAATTCACCAAGCAATACGCTGTTGGCCGCAAGGTTAACCAGAAGAATCCTGAAATCAGCAAGCACTTCCAATTTGAAAGTATGCTGAGTCTGTCAGGTGCAAACTCTGATGAAAGATATACTCACCTTCCATCTGCTGCAGGTACTGTTGCTACCGCGCTTTTGTCTGCTATACAAGGACAAGGTGCTGCTGGTGTAGATGGTAAACTGAAAGCAGGAATTGAAGCTGCTGCTAAAGCCCTTAACGAAAACAAAGGCAAGGGTCTTGTAGTATCAGGAAGTACTAATAAAGATGTTCAGATTGTAGTGAACGCTATCAACGAAGCAATCGGTGCTAACGGAACTACTATCAACTTCGCTTCTCCAATTCAAACACACCAGGGTGTTGATGCCGATATGGAAACATTGGTTGCAGATATGAATGGTGGTAAAGTAGGCGCTCTTATCGTTTACGGTGTTAACCCTGCATACGAATATTACAATGCAAAAGCATTCACTGATGGCGTTAAGAAAGTGAAACTCTCTGTTTCCCTCAACGAACGTCTCGATGAAACTGCTGAAAGCTGCAAATACATCGTTCCTTCTCACCACTTCCTTGAAAGCTGGGGAGATGCAGAACCAAAAGCTGGTTTCATCACCATGTTGCAACCAACTATCAACCCTCTTTTCAAAACACGCCAGTTCCAGGACAGCCTGTTGAAATGGAGTGGAAGTGCGGTTACATTCGATACATATTTCAAAAATAACTGGACTACTAAACTCGGTAGCCCAACTGCTTACAATAAGGCCTTGCAAGATGGTGTGGTAGAAACTCCAGCCGCTGTTGCAGGTGCCGCTTTCAACGGAGCTGCTGTTGCTGCCGCTGTTACTGCTGCCAATGCACTTAAGAAAGCAAGCAAGAATGAATTGGTAGTTTATCAAAAAGTTAGCCTTGGTGATGGTAAGCAAGCAAACAACCCTTGGTTGCAAGAGTTACCAGATCCAATTACAAAAGCTACCTGGGATAACTATATAATGGTATCTCCACAATTCGGTAAAACTGAATTGGGTATTGATATTTCAGATGCACATCAAGCTGATAAGTATGAAGTGGTGATGGATAAGCCATTGCTGAATTTCACTATCAATAAGAAAGCATACAAATTACCTGTTCTGATTGTACCAGGTATGCAGTCTAATACTCTGGCTATCGCTATCGGTTACGGTCGTAGCGAAAAATCGGGTCGTGCTGCAAATGGTGTTGGACAGAATGCTTATCCATTCCTCAGTTATAACGGAACAACAGTTGATTGGTCAACTGCTGATGTAGAATTTGAGAAATGGGATGGCGAGAAGACTCCAGTTGCACAAACACAAACGCATAGCAGTTACGAAGGTCGTCATGAGGTGATCAAAGAAGTTACCCTTAACGATTACAAGAAGAATCCAAAGCTCATCATTGAAGAAAGAGAAGAAGAGATTGGTAAATATGGTGGCATAGAGAATTATACAAAAGAAGGAACCCTGTATCCAACATATGATCGTCCGGGTATCAAATGGGGAATGAGCATCGACCTTAACAGTTGTATCGGTTGCGGTGCTTGTAGCGTGGCTTGTACTGCTGAAAACAACGTTCCTGTTGTTGGTAAGAGCGAAGTACTTCGTTTCCATGAAATGCATTGGATGCGTATCGACCGTTATTTCAGCGGAGATGTTCACGATTCAGATAGCATCCAAACTATCTTCCAGCCAATGATTTGTCAGCATTGCGATAACGCTCCTTGTGAGAACGTTTGTCCGGTGGCTGCCACAAACCATAGCAGTGAAGGTTTGAACCAAATGACTTATAACCGTTGTATCGGTACTCGTTATTGCGCAAACAACTGTCCTTTCAAAGTTCGTCGCTTTAACTGGCTCGATTACACTGGTGCTGATAGCTTCGCAGATAACCAATTGACTTCAGGTGTTGGTAAACTCGATGATGCTGTGTTCATGATGAACGATTCATTGAGCCGTATGGTATTGAATCCAGATGTTACTGTAAGAAGCCGTGGTGTAATCGAAAAATGTTCTTTCTGTATCCAACGTCTGCAAGAAGGTAAACTGAAAGCGAAGAAAGATAACCGCACTCTGGAAGATACTGATGTTAAGACGGCTTGTCAGCAAGCTTGTCCTTCAGATGCTATCGTATTCGGTAATGCGAATAATTCTAAGAGTGAGATCAGCAAAGTGAGAGCAGAGAATAACGAGCGTATCTTCTTTGCCCTTGAGCAAATTCACGTGATGCCGAATGTGAGCTATCTCGCTAAGGTTAGAAATGTAGAAAAACTTTCTGCAGTTCATCACACTGAAGACAATGTTCCTGAAACAGAAGGAAAGAAGGAACCCGCTGCTGCTGAAAAGCACTAAGCGAAAGATTGATTGAAACGTTGACCTAAGTATAAAAAAAGCTGGTAACGATCGGTAAGCACCCAACGCCAACAGCTCAAAGCTTCAAATATGGCATTATTAAAGTACGAATCGAATGTAAGGCCTCCATTGGTGGAAGGAAAAAAAGATTACCACCAGGTTACTGAAGACATTGTGCGTCCTATTGAAGGACCACCCTCGAAACTTTGGTGGATCGGCTTTTTGGTTTCCGTGGCCCTGTTATTGTTCGGGGTTTACTCAGTATATCGTGAGGTAACTTACGGAGTAGGAGAGTGGAACCTGAATAAGACCATCGGTTGGGGTTGGGATATCACCAACTTCGTTTGGTGGGTGGGTATCGGTCACGCCGGAACCCTGATCTCTGCCATCCTCTTGCTCTTCCGTCAGGGATGGAGAACAGGGGTGAACCGTGCAGCAGAAGCCATGACCATCTTCGCGGTAATGTGCGCCGGTCAGTTCCCGATCTGGCACATGGGTCGTGTGTGGATGGCGTTCTTCGTACTTCCTTATCCAAATACACGTGGTCCTTTATGGGTGAACTTCAACTCACCATTGTTATGGGACGTATTCGCGATCTCTACTTACTTCACCGTTTCATTATTGTTCTGGTACTCTGGTCTTATTCCAGATCTGGCCACTGTTCGTGACCGTGCCAAATTGAAATGGAGAAAATATATGTATGGTCTGTTATCGTTTGGTTGGACAGGTTCTACCAAGCACTGGCAGCGTCATGAAAGTTTATCGTTAGTGTTGGCCGGTTTAAGTACCCCACTGGTATTGTCGGTTCACACGGTGGTATCTTTCGACTTCGCCACCTCTATTGTTCCGGGTTGGCATACTACCATCTTCCCACCATATTTCGTTGCAGGTGCCATCTTCTCAGGTTTCGCCATGGTGCAAACGCTTTTGTTGGTTACCCGTAAAGTGTTGAAACTTGAAGAATATATCACCATCGAACATATTGAAGTGATGAATAAGGTTATCGTACTCACTGGTTCTATCGTGGGTATCGCTTATCTCACTGAGTTGTTCATTGCCTGGTATGGTATGAACAAATATGAAAGCTGGGCATTCATGCATAACCGTCTCGACTTGTTCAGTCCATATGGATGGAGCTACTATCTGATGATGGGATGTAACGTATTGTCTCCACAGATCTTCTGGTTCCGCAAACTGAGAAGGAATATCGGCCTTACCTTCTTCATGAGTATTCTTGTGAATATCGGTATGTGGTTCGAGCGTTTCGTGATTATCGTAACATCTGTATACCGCGATTACCTGCCAAGTAGCTGGAGTACTTATTATAGTCCTTCCATCTATGAAGTTGGATTCTATCTCGGAACTTTCGGTCTCTTCTTTACTTGTTATTTCCTCTTCTCTAAATTCTTCCCGGTTATTGCTTTGGCTGAGATCAAGCATATCCTGAAGAAATCTGGTGAGGATTTCAAACCAGCAATGGAGCCGATAGAAGAGGAGAGTGCAGAAACTTTCTACAAGGAAGTATCACACCATCATTAATCAATTTTAGCAACTACTGAATCAAGCTATATGGCAGAAAAAAAATTTGTAGTAGGAAGTTTTACGGAAGAAGCGGTTTTGTTTGACGCCGTAAAAAAAGTACGCAAGGCAGGATATAAGCTGCACGACGTGTATACTCCCTTCCCTATCCATGGACTGGATAAAGTAATGGGTCTTCGCGATACCAGCATCCACACTGCGGGCTTTATCTACGCTATCTTCGGAACGACTACGGCACTGAGTTTTATGACATGGGTATTTACGAAAGACTGGCCTTTGAACATTGGTGGTAAACCCCATTTTGCTTTACCAGCATGGGTACCTATCATGTTCGAGTTCACCGTACTCTGCGCCTGCGTAGGTATGGTACTTACCTTTTGTTATCTCTGCCAATTGGCTCCTTTCGTGAAAAAACACCATTTCCATGAAAGAGCTACCGACGACTTGTTTGTTATGGCTATCGAGTGCACTCCAAAAACCAATGAAGGTGAAGTGAGTGGCTTCCTTAACAATGCAGGCGCCATTGAAGTGAATGTACAGCAAGCCGAAACCGGCTGGTGGCTGGGCACTTATGACAAAGACAAGAAAATGTTTGAATCGAAATAATAAGAAGTCAAAAAAGAACAGCCAACCTGTTAATCAATACTATTTCACGATGAAAAAAACAGCCATCCTTTCTGTTGCCATTGCTTCGGTGATACTGTTCAGTTGCGGCAGGGATAAAACAAAGCCCAATAGCGTATACATGCCCGATATGATGTATAGCCGTGCTATTGAGACGTATTCAAACACCGACACACTGAAAGCACAGGGAATTTTCTATAACGCTACTCCTGTAAAAGGCACAATAAAGAGAGGAGAATTATTCCCTTTCAGTATTGAAATGGATAAGGTGGGCGATTCCACAAACTATATTGCTTCCCGTCAGGTGCAGAACCCATTACCTGCATTGGATGCTGTTCAAACAAAAGAAGCTGAACGCCTTTACCTCGTTAACTGTGGTATCTGCCATGGTACAAAACTGGATGGTAACGGTCCTTTATATAATGATGGAAAAGGTCCTTATAGTGCTGCACCAAGAGCACTGGCAACGGATCCTATTGTGGTGAATATGCCTGATGGACAGATGTTCTATTCTATCAGTTATGGTAAGAACCTGATGGGTGGGTATGCTTCACAGCTTAACACTACCCAGCGCTGGATGGTTATTCATTATATAAGGAGCAAGCAAAAGCCTGCTGCTCCGGTAGCTGCTGCACCTGCCGCTGCTGCTGATACCACTGTAAAGAAATAATTAACCCGATCACGAATTTTATAAATTTCAGATAATGGCTATTAAAGAATTTTTTGAGATACCAAAAAGATACAGAACCTGGTCACTGGCGCTGATGGGCATTGGGTTGCTGGCAATTGTATTGGGATTCTTTGTGTATGGTACCGGAGATGTACATCACAAAACCGAGATCCTTCAAGGTAAAGAGCCATTCCTCAATATCAAATTCTTTTCAATCTGGACCATCCTTACTGTAGCATTATGGTGGTTTTTGGGATACCGCATGCGTAAGCTGTCATTGTCTATCGACAATAATCCTTTACCAAATGCGGAAGCCCGTCGTAAATATATCTGGAATAACACTGTATCTGCGGCTTTATATATCGTATGGTTCGCTTTAACAGTAATGTCAACTGTTCCCTGGTTGTGGTTGATGAGCATCGATCCACACTGGTACAGCACCATGTATAGCTGGTACACATTCGCCAGTAGCTGGGTGGCTGGTATAGCACTGATTGCTTTATTCGTAGTATATCTTAAGAATAAGGGATATCTGGAGTTCACCAACGAAGAACACCTTCATGATATCGGTAAGTTCATGTTTGCATTCTCTGTATTCTGGACCTATTTGTGGTTCAGCCAGTACATGTTGATCTGGTACGCCAACATTCCAGAAGAAACTGTTTACTTTAGATCGAGAATAAGCACAGATCATGAAACAGGAACTTATAGTGGAATATTTTGGTTCCAGTTTATAATCAATTTCCTTGCGCCGTTGTTAATATTAATGAGAAGAGGTTCTAAGAGGAATTTCACCACTATCACCATCATGGCGGTAGTTATCATCTTCGGTCACTGGCTCGATTTCTATCAAATGATCTTCGCCAGCGTATTGAGTGAGCATGTAGAACTGGGATGGCTCGATTTCGGAGTAGCCGCTGGTTTTGTAGGTGTGATTCTGTTCGTAACTGGAAATGCTTTGGCTAAAAATCCATTGATTTCAAAGAACCACCCGTTTGTAAAAGAAAGTATCATTCACCATACCTGATTTGTAATCGGGTTACGTGAATCAATTTAGAGAGAGATTTTTGTTTGGATTGTATAACACTATTTGAATAATCATGACAACAACTGCAATTTTTCTGGTGGCCATTTTAGTGCTGGGGTTCCTCATCACTTTCCAAATTGCTAAAGCCAGCGAGTATGTTTCTGTGCTGAAAGGAGAGAAGAAATCGATGGAGCAGAGCAACCGCATCAACGGTTTCCTCATGATCGTTTTCCTGGTAGTAGGACTTATCGGCGTTTGGTATTGTAATGAACTCTTCTACAAGAAGACTTTATTGCCTTTCCCATCGGCTTCAGAACACGGAGAGAAAATCGATTTGATGTTGTGGATCACCATCATCATCACAGGAATCGTATTCTTCCTTACCCAAATTCTCCTTTTCTGGTTTGCTTATAAATATCAGCACAATCCAAAAAAGAAAGCTTTCTTCTTTGCGCATAGCACAAAGCTTGAAATCATCTGGACAACTGTTCCTGCCATCACTCTTTGTATCCTGGTGGGTTTCGGTATCTTCTATTGGTTCCAGATAACTGGCGAAGCACCTGATAACGCCATGAGAGTGGAAGTAACCGGTAAACAATTCGGTTGGATTTTCCGCTACCCAGGTAAAGACAACACTTTCGGTAAAAAATATTTCAGAAATATCGATGAGCAAAACAGCAATGAACTCGGATTGATCTGGGAAGACCCTGCATCTCACGACGACGTTGTACTTTCTCAAACAATGGTTGTTGCAAAAGGAACACCTTTGAAACTCATCATCAATTCCCGCGACGTTATACACGACGTTGGTCTGCCTCACTTCCGTTTGAAGATGGACGCTGTTCCAGGAACACCCACTACATTATGGTTTACACCATTGTACACAACGGAAGAAATGAAGAAGATCACAGGTAATCCTGAATTTGAATATGAAATAGCCTGCGACCAGATGTGTGGCAACGGGCACTATTCAATGAAAGGAATTATCAAAGTGGTTACACAAGCTGATTTCGTTTTATGGAGAGCACAGCAGAAAGCCGCTTATTCTGCTATCACTCCAAAAGCAGAACCAGCAGCAGCCGACACAACAGCAAAAGCAACAGCTTTGCTGATCCGTAAATAATAAGTTTCCGTACAAACATTTTTTCGACTATCTAAAAATAAAAGCATGAGCCACGAAGCAGCATTGCATGGTCATTCGGAAGTTATCTCACATGATGCACATCATGATGAACACCATGTGCATCATCACAAAGAGACTTTCATTTCGAAATATGTATTCAGCATGGACCACAAAACCATTGCCAAGCAGTTCCTGATTTCAGGAATGATCTGGGCATTAATTGGTGGTTTGATGTCGGTACTGTTCCGTTTGCAATTAGGTTATCCCGACCAAAGCTTCCCTTTCCTGGAAGACATTTTGGGTCGTTGGGCAAAAGGCGGACGTATTTCTGCTGAAAACTATTACGCCCTTGTTACCATGCACGGTACCGTTCTGGTATTCTTCGTGTTGACAGGAGGATTGAGCGGAACCTTCGCCAATTTCCTTATTCCGTTGCAGATCGGTGCGCGCGACATGGCCTCTCCTTTCCTTAATATGCTTTCTTACTGGTTCTTCTTCGGCGCCAGTATCGTAATGATATCTTCCCTCTTCGTTCAAACAGGTCCTTTTAGTGGTGGTTGGACAGCCTATCCGCCATTAAGTGCCTTGGGTGAAGCGTCGCCGGGTTCTAAAGTGGGTATGGACTTGTGGATCACCGCCATGGCTTTATTCGTGGTATCGTCATTGTTAGGTGGTCTTAACTATATCTCTACCGTATTGAACATGCGTACAAAAGGTATGAGCATGACCCGTTTGCCTTTGACAATCTGGGCTTTGTTCTTCACTGCGGTATTAGGGGTATTGTCATTCCCGGTTTTGTTATCAGGTTTCATCCTGTTGCTGTTCGATCGTCATGCCGGTACCAGCTTCTATCTTTCCGACATTTTCATTTCTGGTGTAGGACCAATGGATCATGAAGGTGGTAGCGCCATTCTGTTCCAGCACTTGTTCTGGTTCCTCGGTCACCCTGAAGTATATATCATCTTGTTACCAGCCATGGGTATGGCTTCTGAGATATTGTCGGTGAACTCACGCAAACCAATCTTCGGCTATATGGCCATGGTGGGTTCGCTGTTCGCTATCGCTATACTGGCCTTCCTGGTATGGGCGCACCACATGTTTGTAACCGGATTGAATCCTTTCCTCGGATCGGTATTCGTGTTGCTCACCCTGTTGATTGCGGTTCCATCAGCTATCAAAGTATTTAACTGGCTTACTACATTATGGCGCGCAAATATCCGCTTCACACCGGGTATGCTTTTCGCTCTTGGTTTTGTAAGCTTGTTCATCTCTGGTGGTTTAACAGGTATCTTCCTCGGTAATTCCACACTGGATATCACATTGCACGATACCTATTTCGTAATTGCCCACTTCCACATCGTAATGGGTGTGAGTGCCTTCTTCGGAATGTTCGCTGGTATCTACCATTGGTATCCAAAAATGTACGGCCGCTATCTTAATAACACCATGGCGTATATCCACTTCTGGGTTACGCTGGCTGGTGCTTACCTGATCTTCTGGCCAATGCACTACGAAGGTTTGGCGGGTATGCCACGTCGTTATATGGACTATAGCAACTGGGAATCTTTCAAGCAATTCGCTGAGCTGAACAAATTCATCTCTACTGTTGCCATGATCGTATTCGCTGTTCAGATATTGTTTGTGTTTAACTTCTTCTACTCTATCTGGAAAGGAAGAAAAGTAACCACACAGAACCCATGGGAATCAAATACACTCGAGTGGACTACTCCAATTCGTCCTGGTCACGGTAACTGGCCTGGCGAAATTCCAGAAGTACACCGTTGGGCATATGATTATTCTAAGGATGGAAGAGATTTCATTCCGCAGAATGAGCCGATTGGGCCGGACGAAACTACACCCCACTAATCGAAAGTCAGGGGGTTCGATAGGTTCAAGATGTTCAATAGGTTCCATAGGAAGACTCCGATTTTCGGAGATTCTTCCTACTTCCGGTCTTTCGGACTTTCCGACTTCCGGACTTGCAACGTGAATTATAAAATTGAGATGGATAATGTGATGTCAAGAAGCTCTTTAAATATTGCTGGTAAAGTACAAGACTATCGCTTACTGATAAAGTTCAGCCTTAGTTTCATGGTGGCTTTTTCGGCGGTGATCAGTTATCTGCTGGCTCCGAAGGTGGTGGCATATGACTGGTCAATGATCATCCTCATCTTTACAGGTGGGTTGTTGATTACCGGAAGTGCCAATGCTGTGAACGAGATTGCGGAGAAGGATACCGATGCGCAGATGAAGCGTACCGCCAACAGACCTCTCGCTGCAGGGCGTATGAGTGTAAGGGAAGCAGGAATTGCTGCTGCCATTATGCTGGTGGTTGGAATGTTCATCATGTGGCATTACTTCAACGGATTGTCTGCCGCCATTTCACTTTTCAGTTGGTTTGTATACGCCTATATGTATACGCCATTGAAAAAAGTGAGCGCCATTTCAGTATTGGTAGGTGCCATTCCCGGTGCATTGCCTTGCTTAATTGGATGGGCTGCAGGTAACGACGATATCAGTGCAGGTGGTTGGGTCTTATTCGCTCTCCAGTTCTTTTGGCAGTTCCCCCATTTCTGGGCTATTGCCTGGGTAGCGCATAAGGATTATTCCAATGCCGGTTTCAAACTGATGCCGAGTGTGGAAGGTCCAACCAAATATTCCGCAATTCAATCAGTGATCTATTCGCTGATATTGATACCTGTTGGCGTATTGCCTTTCTGGGTAGGAATGAGTGGTTGGGTAAGTTTCTTTGTAGTGCTGGTAGCTAATCTTTTCATGGTTTGGTTCTGTGTGAAATTGTTCAGGGATATGGAAAGGAAAGCTGCGAGAAGAGTGATGTTCGCCAGTTATTTTTACCTGCCGATTGTTTTACTGGCTTTATTAGCCGACAAGATTTGGTAAGATTTAAACAACATAAGTGATGACAGATTCAGTGGGTTCGCAACGAAAAAAGATACATCCGCATAAGTTCACCCTTTGGGTAGCTCTTGCCAGTATCATCATGATGTTCGCCGGTTTAACCAGCGCTTACATCGTAAAAGGCAGTATGCCGGGCTGGATCAATATCAGCCTGCCGAAGCTCTTTTATTATTCAACGGGTGCTATCCTGCTAAGCAGTGTAACCATACAGCTGGCAGAAAAAGCATTCAAGGAAAGGAACAGACCCCGTTACCGGTCATTGATGACAGTAACAGTGGTGCTTGCTATCGCTTTCATTGTTTTCCAATTGTATGGCTTTAAGGAGTTATATAATTCAGGGATAAAAATGGAAGGATCGGGTGCAGGACAGTTCCTCTACATCATTTTCGGATTACATATTCTCCATGTATTGGGAGGAATAGTTGCCCTGATAGTGATGTTCCTGAAATCGTATAGCGGAAAAATAAGAAGCTATAATCCGGTGCCGGTAGAAGTGATGACAACCTATTGGCATTTTGTAGATTTCTTATGGATCTATCTATTCGTTTTCTTTTTATTGAAAATGTAGAGCGCTATTTATTAATTAGACATAAACAGAACCTTTAAAACAGTAACATGGCACAAGCAGTAGCTGCAAATACCAAATGGTGGAGTGGTGGTAAAAGCCCCTTCAACATAGAGTACGGAAAACTGATGATGTGGTATTTTTTGATGAGTGACGCGTTCACTTTCGGCGCCTTCCTTATTGCGTACGGTACCGTGCGGATGAGTAGTAATGGATGGCCTGACCCTAACCACGTATTCCAGTCTGCCCCTTTCCTCGGCGATGGTTTACCATTGGTGTTTGTGAGCTTGATGACCTTCATTCTGATCGTGAGTTCCGTTACAATGGTACTCGCTGTTCATGAAGGACATAATATGAACCGTAAGGGAGTTATCAAATGGTTAGCATGGACAATAGTTGGTGGATTCGCTTTCTTAGGTTGTCAGGCCTGGGAGTGGACACATCTTTTCCATGAAGGTGCATGGTGGGGTAAGATTCCTGTTTATGCAGGTAGTCACTTCCTGAATGCTGATGGATCTGTTCCTTCTACGAACTTCTCCAACTTCTTTTTCACCATCACTGGTTTCCATGGTTTCCACGTATTCTCTGGTGTTATCATCAATATCATTATGCTGATTATGACTATCCAGGGTAAGTTCGACCAACGTGGTCACTACCTGATGATTGAAAAAGCTGGATTGTACTGGCACTTTGTGGATCTGGTTTGGGTATTCGTATTCCTTTGCTTTTATCTGCTCTAATCAATTAATGGCGTAAAAAACTTATTATAGATTTATGGAACATCAATCAATGTCATCCGAGATCACTTTCGCACCAGAACACCACGATACCAAATCGGTAGTTCGTAAGATCATCAAAACGACTGTGATCCTGAGTGTGATTACAATTATTGAATTAGCCCTGGGTTATATCATCTTCTTCATGCATAAGAACCCAGATCATAGTGTAAACCTTGTACTGGCAATCAAAGGAGTGATCGTAATCCTCTCATTAGCAAAAGCATTCTATATCGTTTCCATATTCATGCACCTGGGTGATGAAATAAGGAATATGATCATGACCATTGTAGTGCCTTTGTTCCTCTTCGTTTGGTTTATCGCCGCCTTTATGTGGGATGGTAATAGCTATAAGGACCTGAGGAATACTTACGACAGGCACCATGCTGAGCAAACAAATGTAAAGCCTACTAATCCAAAGCCAGCTGAGCATGAAGAACATAGCGAGAAACCAGCAGCTGAAGGTGTAAAGCAGGAAAAATTGCATTAATTTCCCTTATTATACGATACTAAGCCATCTGTAAAACAGATGGCTTTTTTTATGCAGTAAACCATCAGCATCATTCAGTATAGTTTACCTTTGTGGCTCAAATTTTAGCAGTGAATACAAAAGCTATAATGGCATTAGGTCTCGCAGCACTTCTACCAATCATAAGCTATCTTTTGGTGAAAGGCTATAGCGATAATGCCGTACAAATGCCAAAACGTTTTTATTATGATTCCACCATTGAAAAAGTGGTCGATGGAAAACGATTTACAGATACCCTTTGGCATCGTGTTTCGAATATTGAACTCACCAATCAACTCGGAAAGAAAGTTGAACTGGATCAAATAAAAAATAAAGTACTGGTAGTCGATTTCTTTTTTACTCATTGTCCAAGTATTTGTCCGGGCATGACAAGAAGTATGAGACGTCTCCAAACCATGATGCATTCTACCGATCCACGTAAGGTTATCGATACACCGTTAGTGCAATTCCTTTCATTCAGTATCGATCCTGAAAGAGATTCTGTTCCTGTAATAAAAGCATTCGCCGATAAATATGGTGTAGACCACGACACCTGGTGGCTACTCACCGGTGATAAACAGAAGATCTACGATTTCGGAATAAACGAAATGAAACTTGGTATCATCGACGGAAATGGAAAGGATACACTGTTCGACCACTCTCCCAAATTTGTTTTAATCGATAAAGACAGAATAGTAAGAGGCTATTACAATGGACTCGATTCAATGCAGTTGCTTAAATTATCACAGGATATCGTATTCCTATCTTTGGAAAAAGACAGAAAAAAACCATCCGCTATTTTTACAGCCCTTAAACAATTGTGGCCGATTTTTATTATAGTGATAGTATCTGTAGCACTCTTCTTATTTGTGAATAGAAGACGTAAATTAAAAAATATAGCATAGTATGTTAAAGGCGATCCTTACAAAGAATGATAAGAAGGCCGGATGGCTGATAGGTATTTTCTCCGTGGTAGTTTTTGCAGCAGTAGTTGCATTGGGTAAACTTAACCTGAATATAAAAGTAGATTTTGACGTGCATGTATTTGCCCGTATCAACGCCATTATCAATTCAACTGTTAGCGTATTGCTGGTAGCTGCATTAATTGCAGTAAAACGTAAAAGTTACGAATGGCATAAGCGATTGATGATGACAGCCATGGTATTGTCTATCTTCTTTCTTGTATCCTATATCGCACATCACTTATTAGCAGGTGATACAAAATTCGGAGGTGAAGGCACTATCCGATATATCTATTTCTTCATTCTCATCACGCATATCTTTTTAGCGGCAATCATCTTGCCGTTCATTCTCTTCACGGCCTATCGCGCCATGATCGCCGAATACCCACAGCACAAAAAACTCGCCCGCATTACATGGCCTATTTGGTTTTATGTAGCGGTGACGGGGGTGGTGGTGTATTTTTTGATTAGTCCTTATTATAGTTAGAAGTTCAAGAGGTTCCAGATGTTTAATAGGTTCCATAGGGCCTACTAGTTGGAGACTTTCCTTATTCTTTAGTTTTCAGAGGTTAATCGTAGAGATATTGTTAGAGTTCCGAACTCTCGAAGAGTTCGGAACTCTAACCATATCTCTACGATTAACCTTAACCCAGCCCTTACCAACTAGTCTGCCCTATGGAACCTACTAAACATCTGGAACCTCTGGAACAATTAGTTTTTACTTTTCGTACTTTTAACCAAAAAAAATGCCCGCCCCCACCTACTTTAAAACCCTCAAAACAATCCACCTCGCATTACTATCAATGATCGCTGTTTTTTCGGGTGTGGTTTTTTATTTAGTGTATTCAGGAAAGTATCCGCCAACTGTAGTGGCGCCGGCAGACAGGGTGTTTCAGGTAATTGCATTGGTATTATCGGGAGGAATGCTGATTATAGGTTTCCGACTATTCAATAGTAAAGTATTGCAGCTTCGAAAATCTGCCCTGAACGTAAAACAAAAACTCGAACAATACCGAGCTGCAAGCATCACCTGGTGGGCAATGATCGAAGGACCTTGTCTGTTTGCTTTAGTAGGTTTTCTTCTTACAAATAATTATGCCTTCTTCGCACTTGCTTGTTTTCACTTAGCCATACTATTTATGTTTCAGCCGAAAAGGGATAGTATTGTGATGTTGTTGAATTTGAATAGTGAGGAGAGTAGGGAGTTGGGGGAATAAATTGGGTTCAAGAAGTTCAATAGGTTCCATTTGTTCCATAAGGCCTACTAATTGTAAGCAACTTGTTTGATAAGATTTTTTAACCGCAGAGGCGCAGAGACGCAGGGAATTCCTCCGTGTCTCTGCGCCTCTGCGGTTATATTTTAAAATTCCAAACTGCCAACTATTAGTAGGCCTTATGGAACAAATGGAACCTATTGAACTTCTCGAACTAGACTCCCAACTCCTGCGCTGGATCCCAAAACAACCTCCCAAACTCCACCACCGTATCATCCTTCACTTTTATCCCTTCCTTCTTCAATAACTCTTCCATTTTGGTGGGTGTTTCGAAATGGGCTTTGCCGCTGAGCATACCGTTTCGGTTAACCACGCGATGGGCGGGCACTTTGGGTTTTACTTTGTGGGCACCGTTCATGGCCCAGCCAACCATGCGGGCGGATGATTTGGTACCAAGACAGGCAGCGATGGCACCGTAAGAGGTTACACGTCCTTTGGGAATTTGACGAGCTACTTCATGAACGAGTTCAAAGAAATTTGTATCTGAACTACCCGAAGGACGGATGCTCTTCGGTTTTTCTGTTCCTTTCTTACTGGCGGCCATGAGCTATCTTATTTTGCTGAAGTTGTGATTTATGTGGCTCAGGTACGTTTTCGAATTCATAAGGACAATGCCGGCAACCATTGCCACAGCAATACCCTTTTTCCAAGTGGTATTTTTCAGTAAGGACGATGTATCCTTCCTCACTATAATAAAAGTCTTCCCCTTCAATTAGTTTCTCTTTCACTTACACGTTGTTTTAGTGCTTCGTCGATATCTGGAATCGGCGTTGAAGGTAACTGGAATTTTATATAATGGATGCGATTGCTCTGTGCTATATCGAGCTTTTCGTAATGGGTCTGGATGCTCAAAACCGGATCGCTGTTATTCTCCTTATACAAGTCATCGATTGCTATTGTTGGAGTGATACCACAAAGCTCCAGTACATCCAATGTAAAATTATAAAGCACCGGAGAATCCGTTTTCAGATTGATATAACTACCGGGCACCAGAATTTGTTGATATAAGCGCAGAAACTTTGGATGCGTGAGCCGTTTCCGGGCTTTTGATTTCCGCAATTGCGGATCGGGGAAAGTGAGCCAGATGGCTTCCACTTCACCCGGATTGAAATATTCAGCAATACGGTCAATCTGTGTACGCAGGAAGGCCACATTAGTCAGGTTCTCTTTGATACAGGTCTTTGCTCCCACCCAAATACGGTTTCCTTTCTGGTCAACGCCCAGGAAATTCTTCTCAGGAAACAATCTTCCCATTCCAACGGCATATTCCCCTTTTCCGCAAGCCAGTTCGAGGGTAATTTTATGATCATTTGTAAAAACGCTGGTCCAATTCCCTTTCATATTCTCCGGGTACTGGAGCACATTGGGGAAGGTGAGGAGCTCTGCGAAGCGGTGGAGTTTTTTTTGGGCCATGGGCGGCAAAGTTAACCTAAAGGTTGAAATGGTTCAAGAGGGCGTTTAAGGGTTTAAAGTTTAAGGGTTTGGTTCCATGTAGCGCGTATAATTGCTAAGTGGGAAAAGTTTAGGGTTTGAGTTTAAGGGTTTAAGGTTTTGAAGAGTGGCTGTAAGAAATTACGCGAACGTTGTTTAATCGCGTCTTTGAGGTAAACAATATTACTTCAAGCTTTAAATGTTTAATAGGCTCCAAACTTCAGAACCTTAAACCCTGAAATTCAGCAGATAAAAATTAGTAGGTCGCTCCTAGGAACCTAACCTTGAAACTTTGGAACCTTTAAACATTAAAGATTGGAGAGGGGTATAAAAAAAAAACCCCACCGGGAACGGCGAGGGTTGTCAATCTCTTCAGTTCTTGCTTGCTTGTTAGAGATTATGAGAAAAATCCGCTGTAGAGGGAGGACTCGAACCTCCACGGGGCAGTTAGCTGTAGCACAAAGATTAGTGGTCAACCCTGGTCGGCGTTGGTACGTCGGCTCTATGCTACGTTTATACTGTTCCCCCCACCCCCGAGACGAGAGGGCATGTCTGCCAAGATTCCATCACTCCACAGTATTGTAATTGACTCAAAGAACGATTACGATGTAAAAATACAGCGTTTTGCCCATTCCTTCGAAATATTTCAACATAAATTTTGAAAATATAGAAATTGTATAAATATTTGCATGGTTATATGAAAATAATCAAAAAACGATTTGAAAAATGGCGTCTAAATTAAATCTGGACAATCTCGATCTCCAGATCATCCAGGAAATGATGTTGACTGCTGAGATCTCTTATGCCGATCTCGGAAAGAAACTTTTCGTTTCCGGAGGTACCATTCACGTACGTATCAAGAAATTACAGGAAGCAGGCATTGTAAAGGGTACCAAATTAAATGTGGACCTGAAGCAACTTGGCTATGATGTAATTGCGTTTATTGGCATATATCTTGAGAAGAGTAGTCTGTACGATCAGGTGGCTAAGGAATTGCAGAAGATTCCACAGATTGTACGACTGAACTATACCACAGGTAATTACAGCATGTTCGCTGAAATTGTGTGTAAGGACATCAACCAGTTACGTTTTGTTTTACATGATGAATTGCAGAAGATAAAAGGGATAGAACGTACTGAAACATTTATCTCCCTTGATGAGAGTTTTAGCAGGAATGTGCAGGTTTTCGTTCCATAATTTTAACGGAACAAAGTTTCCGCAAAACCAAATTATATATTACTTTAGAGACTACTTAATAATAAAAAAGCGTTTAGAAAGTACCGGTAACGGTTAGATAAGAACCGTGGTCCTTCTTTCAAAATCAGAAAAACATATCCCGATGAAAAAAAAGTGTATTGCCTTTATTAGCGGTGTTAGTGGTGTTGATATCTATGCCTTTTTGTAAGAAAAAGAAGACAGATAGTTGTACTACTGAAACTACGCTTTCTGTAACTACCACTCCTGGCAACGGAACTACCGAAGCTCCTGCCGTTGGTCCTACATTCCCATTAACTGTTTCAATAAGTTCGGTTATGCCTCCATCTGGTGTAACTATCGATGTAAAAGCCCATCCCGATGGATCTTCTACCAACTTTTTCACTGAAACAAAAACAACTTCAACTAAAGACAACAGTTTCACCATAACCTCAACACCTTCTACAGTTGTGTGTGTAGTGGAAATCACCGTTACTTCTAAAACTTGTGCTACTAATAAGTGGACGGGGAGTTATAGGTATAGCAAAAAGTAAGTAAAAAGTTTATTTAGTTCAATAGGTTCCAGAAGTTCAATAGGTTCCATAGGGCCTACTAATAGTAAGCAGTTTGTTTGATAAGATTTTTTAACCGCAGAGGCGCAGAGACGCAGAGGAATACCTCCGCGTCTCTGCGCCTCTGCGGTTATATTTTAAAATTCCAAACTGCTAACTATTAGTCAGCCCTATGGAACAAATGGAACCTATTAAACTTCTGGAACCTACTCTTTTACTGCAAGTGCATCCCTCAACCCATTCCCCAACAAATTAAACGCTAAAACTAAAAGCATTATCGCAAAACCAGGTGCCAGTGCAAGCATTGGATTATGCGTGATGATGAAATTGAAATTCTCTTTTATCATCAGTCCCCAGCTGGGTTGGGGAGGTTGAACACCGATGCCGAGGAAACTTAGGCCTGCTTCTATCACTATCGCTGATGCGAAATTGGAGGCAGCTACTACCAGCACCGGCCCCATTACGTTTGGAAGTATATGTTTGAGTATGATTCGGAAAGAAGAGAAACCAAGTGCGCGTGCTGCTTCTACATATTCCATTTCGCGTTGCGCGAGCACCTGTCCGCGAACGATGCGCGCTACATTCACCCACATCGTCAATCCAATTGCTATCAGTACCTGCCAAAAGCCTTTTCCTAATAATAAGGTGATGGCGAAAACCAATAGTAATGTCGGGATGCTCCATATTACATTGATGAACCACATGATGATATCATCCGTCTTGCCGCGAAAATAACCTGCGAAGGCTCCAAGTAATACGCCTAGGGTTAGTGATATCAGAACAGTCACCATTCCCACACTAAGGCTTACCCGAACTCCGATAAGTAAGCGACTTAATATATCCCTTCCATATTTGTCGGTACCGAGATAGAATTTTTGGGTGATGACGGGGGAATAATCCTTTTGGTTAGATGGGTTCAAGGCTGCCAATGACCAGGCTACTCTTGTGCTTGTATCTTCATCAATATATTGCTGAACAATAACACTGTCGTTTGTGATATCGGCTTTTTGTATTGGTATGTATTGATAACTGTCTGCTGCTCCATTGGCCATTTTTACAATACCACTAACTGCTTCGGGAGTATTCGCTAATGGTACTTTGAGAAAGGATTGTGTGAATCCGGGTTTTTGTCCGCCGATTTCAACAATCATCCGGTTTGCATAAGGGGTGCTATCTGGAGAAAAGAGATAACCTCCGATGGCAATGATGATGGAAATGCTGATGATCACGATGCCGAACATAGCTCCCTTGTTACGGCGTAACCGTTTCCAGGCGTTGCGTGAGGGAGGAGCTGTGTTCATGCAATGAAAATAGTTTTATTTTTTCACCCTTCGGCCCTTCCATTCAAATTGTCCGAATTGTCCCAGCCAGCCTGCAATAATGGTGTAAAGAATATGTACAGGCTGCATGAATGGAAACCAGATCATATACTTTGATTGTCCGTAGAATGTAGAAACACTTGCCATAAAAGGCTGTTCCAGCAACCATTTTCCAATCAGTAATAAAAAGAAAAAGAAAAGGGCTGTACTGTTGAAGAAGGCCATCACTAATAATACACCAAAACATACATTAACGAGATATACCAGCAGTAAGACCCAGAATATCCTCTTATCCTGATAATGTGTGGCCTTACTCGCCCAGCGAATACGTTGCTGGAAGAATTCTTTCCAGCTATGCACGGCTTCTGTACTTACGATAGCAGCGCGATGCTTTAGATACACTACCTTATCGGGATACTTCAAATAGATCTTATGCATGAGCAGCATATCATCTCCTGAAGCAATTTTGTCGATACCTGCAAATCCACCTACTTCTTCAAATACTGCTTTTTCATAAGCGAGATTGGCGCCATTGCACATGGAGAGTTTCTTCTTAAATACAGAGGCAGCCGTAATTCCCTGCAGACTGATGAAATCGAGTAATTGAAAAATGCCTACAAATGTTTTTGTGGGAATGATCTTAACCGGAGCGGCAATAAATTTCGCACCGGTGCTTTCATAGTAATGAGCAATGGTCAAAAGCCAGTCCGTTTCAAACCGACAATCTGCATCTGTTGCCACTATCAGGTTACCGGTAGCATGTTGAATGGCTGTTTCGAGTGCTTTCTTCTTATACGATTTTAATTCCCCATTCTGTTGCAGTATGGCCGCCAATGAAATCACTTGGTGCTTCATCGATTTATAATCAAAACTGTTCAGTAATTCCCAGCTTTTATCTTCCGAATGATCATCCACCAAAATCACTTCAAACAAATGCTTTGGATAAGATTGATTGGAAAGTGATTCCAATAAACCCGGTATATTCTTTTCTTCATTTCGGAGTGAAATGATGATTGAAATAGCAGTTATAGGTTCTTTAGCTTTCTTATTATTGAATGGGATCAATGCCTCCCAGGCTCTTCTGAAATAATCGATCAGTCCTCCATAGGTGAGAAGTAATAGGGCGAGTATGAGGAGGAAGAGGGGCATGGGGTGAAGGTAAATAATAGTCGGGAGGAAAAGTCCGGAAGTCCGCAGCTTTTGATACTTGAAGCTTCTGAAATTTAAGTCCGCGGCTTTTGAATTTTTTAGCCTCAAATTATAAAGTCCGGAAGAAAATACAAATACAAGTAGGGGAGTAGTTTAGTTCCAGGGAGGGTGCGAAGAAAGTTTAGACTTGAAAGCAAGTCTTTATAATACTTAAACTGCATTTTTATTTGGCTGATAATGTGACAATATTTTTCTTGCTAAAACCTCCTTCCCTCCTTAAATTACTAACTTCCCTTCTCTGTAGTTTGGATGGTTTCTTCCGGACTAAAAATTTGGCATCTCCGAAAATCAGAGACCGCGGACTTAAATATTTTGATTTACAAAGTTAAGACGCAACGGACTTCCGGACTTTTCCTCTCGACTAAAGACCCCCGACTACTATCAAAGCCCCTTCCCTCAAATCTCCCGACCTCACTTCCAACGAACCCGTGATATGCAGTGGCGTGCTGTTTTTGAATATCCTGTTGTCGGTTTTGATTACTGCATCAAGAATGAGGTTGCCGATAGTGGCGGGCAGGCCAGTGCCGCCAAAGCCATTGATATTATTAGATGGGGTGATAGAAATGCCGTCACCGAAATGAAGGGTGCTGTTGATTCCGAAATCGAAAGGACAATTGATGGCAACGCTATTGGCGCCAAGTGGCGGATCTATGAATTGTAAGGTGCCGCCGGTGAAGCTGAAACTGCTGGCTGCATCTATCTTGAATAAGGATACTCCATTGGCTACGCTGGTGGAAGAAGAGCCTGTATTTCCATCTATCACTATACTGCCACCAGTAAGCGAAAAGCTGCTACCGGTTTTCTGTTCCAGTCTGCCACGGATAAGTAGTTTGCCGGAACTGATGGAAAGACTTCCATCTACAATCACATTACTATTACCTGTTCCTGCGGCACCGACTTCAATGGTAGTGCCTGCACCGGAAATGGCAATAGCTGCTGTACTCAATATTCGAAGAGAGGATATTGTGGCGGAGCTGTTGACCGTAATGGTATGACCGGCTTGTATGGTTATGGAATCACAATTAGCAGGCACCTGTCCTTTTTCCCAGGTAGTGGGATCGTTCCAGGCTCCAGTTTTTACAGTGCGGTTACCACAGCCTGAAGAGAACATATTCTTAGCGATTACACGAAGTGATAAGGTATCGTGAGCAGCAGATGTTAGATGGGTACCATCGCCCTGAT
Source organism: Chitinophagaceae bacterium (assembly GCA_016721085.1). GTDB lineage: Bacteria > Bacteroidota > Bacteroidia > Chitinophagales > Chitinophagaceae > Endoryza. The sequence continues at coordinate 154,607 of JADKJI010000002.1, forward strand.
TGTATTGGGGGATGATATAGCCATCAGGTTGCGCAAGATTATCCCAGAAGTTTATTGCGTTTATTCCATATTGTAAGAGTATGCTGTCTTTCAGCTCTATCAAATTGGCTCTTCCTACGGCATTAAAGGCTCTTGGTTGAGTAGTGGTGATAAAACATTTCTTACCTGCATTAGTGGCGGTTTGATAGATGATCCTGTAATAACTTAAGATATCGTGGATATTCGCCACATCATATAGGTTACTGGGATAATTGACAATTATAACATCAGGATTAAAGCTAAGGGCCATTGTAATGTTTCGGGCGGCATCAACATTATACGTATTGCCATTCACTGTAATAGAAGGATATCCATTAGGCATGCCTTGGTAAACATTGGCGCCACTCAAAGCGAGATTGAAAAGGTTTACAGAATATCCATTGGCGTTATAATAAGTCACTACCCGGTTGATATAGCAATTGCCATCGGTGATGCCGCCAGGAAAACCATAGCAGGCAGAAGTGGATGAGCCAATCACGGCCAGTTTAACAGGCGTCTGCGCAAAGGACGAGAAGGTCCATAGCAATAAAGCGGTGATAATAATATGAACTCTCATAGCAGTGATAAGGTTGTTGTTGGCCGAGCTTAATTTAGTTCTTTTTGGGCGTTCAATTTGAAGTATTGCTGTTTAATTATTGCGCTGTTTTTCACCGCAGAGACGCAGGGACGCAGAGGAATCCATTTTTTGCGAGTCACCTTCTTTCTAATTCCCTGAATACAAATAATATAACAGGAGTTCTAGCCCTACAAACCAATCTCTGCGTCTCCGCGTCTCTGCGGTAAAAATCAAAATCCCTCCCAACTCTTGGAAATTCCCCCAAGAACCATATCTTCGATTAGTTGTATAAACAACTATATGCCAAACAACCAATTTAAAAAAGGCGAACTATACAGCTTTGTCACCGGCAAGGCCTCTACCGCTATAGCCCGCCGGTTGCAGAAAAAATTCAACCAGTCCAATCTCAATATCACCATCGAACAATGGAGTGTTCTCTATCATTTATGGAAACAGGATGGTATCAGTCAGCAGGAATTATGTAATGCTACCTTCCGCGACAAACCCTCCATCACCCGCCTGGTAGATAATCTCGAGAAACTGGATTTAGTGAAACGCGTACCCTCCGAATCTGATCGTCGTATCAATCTCATCTTTCTAACAAAACAATCTCAGCAACTGCAAAAAGATACCATGGCGCTGGCCGAAGAAACATTGAATGAAGCGCTGGAGACGGTGCCGGCGGATAAGATAGAGGTGTGTAAGGAGGTGTTGCAGATTGTGTATGATTTAACCAGTCGGGAGTGGAAGAGCCGAGTTAGGCGATTGTTGAGAGTCCGGGAGAAATACAAGACGGGGAGTCCGTGGAAAAAGCGTGGTTGTAGAAGAGCGGGTGAGTCGGAGGAGTCCGTGGTTGCAGATTAATTGTTGAGCAGCGTTCAAGTCAGTGAAGTCGGGGGAGAAATACAAATTCAAGTAGGGAGAGATTATAAAAGCAAAATACAAGTATAGATGACAAGTTTGAGTTATAAGAGAACAATCACGGTTACTTGGGTTTCGGACTTGTATTCCGGACTCCTCGGACTATTTTGTTTCTTGCCAAACAAGAACTTTATCTCGGACTCTTCCGACTTGTATTTGTATTTCTCCCTTTCCCGGACTCGAAAATCAACGATTAATAATTTATAAAACTGCCAATAAATGAACAATCCAATCAAAGGCGCCGAATGGCTCATCAAAACCAGCCTTCCCGCCGACACCTTCATCCCAGAAGACTTCAACGAAGAACAGTTGATGGTAAAAGAAATGTGCGCTGCCTTCCTGGATACGGAAGTGCTGCCTGTCATTGATCGCATCGATAAGATGGAACAGGGACTGATGCCATCATTGGTGGTGAAAGCAGGTGAGCAGGGATTGCTCGGTGCTTCCATACCGGAAGCATTGGGTGGATTGGGTAAGGACTTCATCACTTCCACTCTCGTGAATGAGGGATTGGGGGGTGGTTTCTCCTTCTCCGTGGCAGTAGCGGCCCATACGGGTATCGGTACATTACCGATTCTGTACTTTGGTACGGATGCACAGAAACAGAAGTATGTGACCAAACTGGCTACCGGCGAATGGAAGGGAGCTTACGGTCTTACAGAACCGAATAGCGGCTCTGATGCCCTTGGTGCCAAGACTACAGCGAAGCTGAGTGCCGATGGCAAGCATTATATCTTAAACGGACAGAAATGCTGGATCACCAATGGTGGTTTTGCTGATGTATATACAGTATTCGCCAAAGTGGATGGCGATAAGTTCACCGGCTTTATCGTAGAAAGAGGTTTTGAAGGATTCACACAGGGTCCGGAAGAACATAAGATGGGTATCAAAGGATCAAGTACGGTACAGCTCTATTTCCAGGACTGCAAGGTTCCGGTAGAGAATGTACTGGGAGAAATTGGCAAGGGCCATATCATCGCCTTCAATATCCTGAATATCGGTCGTTTGAAATTATGTGCTGCTGCATTGGGTGGTGCTAAGCGCACCGCTTCCCTCTCGGTGGTATATGCGAATACCCGTGAGCAGTTTAAGCAACCTATCGCCAATTTCGGTGCTATCAAGAATAAACTGGCTGAAATGGCTATCCGTATGTGGGTTTGCGAAACAGCATTATATCGCACCAGCAAATGGATCGATGATAAAGAGCATGAATTATTGAATGCCGGCAAGCCTTTCAATGAAGCCTTGCTCGGTGCAGCAGAAGAATACGCTATCGAATGTGCGATATTGAAAGTGTATGGTAGTGAGGTATTGGATTATGTAGTGGATGAAGGCGTACAGGTACACGGTGGTAATGGTTACAGCGACGAATACCTGGTATCGAAAGGGTATCGCGATAGTCGTATCAACCGTATCTACGAAGGCACCAACGAAATTAATCGTCTGCTTACTGTTGATATGGTATTGAAACGTGCTATGAAAGGTAAATTGGATCTTATGGGTCCTGCAATGGCAGTACAGAAAGAACTGATGAGCATACCCGATTTCGGAGCAGGGGATGATGAAGCCTATGCTGCTGAGCAGAAGCTGGTAGCCAATTTCAAGAAAGCCATCCTGATGACAGCCGGTGCTGCCGTACAGAAGTTGATGATGAAGATAGAAAGTGAGCAGGAAGTGCTGATGAATATCGCCGATATGGCTATTGAGACTTTCAATGCAGAAAGCGCTTTGTTACGATTGATGAAACTCAGTGCAAGCAGGGGTGAAGGTGCAGTGGCTTATGAAAAAGCTATTGTACAAACATATCTGTATGATGCTGCCGATCGTATCAACAAATATGGTAAAGACGCTATCAATGCTTTTGCTGATGGTGATGAGCAACGATTCATGTTATTAGGATTGAAGCGTTTCACCAAGGCGGCTTCATTCAATAGTAAGGAAGCGAAGCGTTATATAGCGAATAAGTTATTATCTGAGAACAAGTATCCGCTTTAGAGATAAGACGAGAAATCCCACCAAGGAACCCTGCAGAGAGATCTGTGGGGTTTTTTTATAACCGGGAAGACGGGAATTTTTTTCACGCAAAGACGCAATGGTTAAATTCAATAGTGAAACTTTCTGAGTATGCTTTAAGGCGCAAAGGGTCGCTCCGCGACGAATACAATGCTAGGAGGTCAAAGGAGAAAAAAGAGAATACAGGTCTCTGATTAATAGCCAGCTCTTATTAAGGTATTGTATTCTCTTTTTCTCTTTGACCTCCTAGCTTTGTATTTCTTCTCGTCTTCTCTACGATTAAATAAATAGATAAAGCGAGTTTACCTCTGCGTACTCCGCGCCTCTGCGTGAAAAAATGCTCAACTATAAAAGCAGTATCCTTTAGTTGTACCAACCGGGAAAACCCTCATTGTAAACTGGTTAAATCCTCATCGCCCTACATCAACTCTTGCTTACATTTTGCCAAAGTACTTGTAAATGAAGATTGTAAAACTCAAGCTTATAAACCACCGGACAGGCATTTGTATCGGGTTGTTTTTTGAAAATTATGGAAGTTTGAATGGAGTACTTCGGAAGCAGGCCGGTGCCCGATGGAGTAATAGTTTCAAATGTTGGTATGTTCCTCTAAGTAAGTTGTATTATGATAAAATAGTAGCAGCGCTAAAAGATAAAGCAACACTTGATACCAGTGAGTTACAGCAGTATCTCACCAAAAACAAACCTGCAATAGAAGCAACACCTATTACAGTGCCACAGATTAAGGCAGCACAGGCAATAATAATTGGGACGGTTCCTGCTCAACTGCCGAAAGTTAGGGGGAAGATTGATCCTGTAAACGTACCAGCTCTTACTATGATGCGTCAGCTACTAATACTGAAGGGATATAGTGCTTCTACCTTAAAAACATACATGAACGAGATGGGTATTTTTCTGCAGACCCTCCAACAGCATGCTGCCAATGATTTTACTCCTCAAAGGATACGGGATTATCTTCAGTATTGTGCAGAAGTGTTGAAATTGAGTGAGAACACATTGCATAGCAGAATCAATGCGCTTAAGTTTTATTATGAGCAGGTGTTGAAGCGGGAGAAGTTTTTTTGGGAGATACCAAGGCCACAAAAGCCATTTTTACTTCCCAAGTTGCTAAATGAAGAGGAGTTAGCCAGGCTTTTCAATGCACTTTCAAATAAAAGCACAAGGCCATGCTATTTACAGCCTATAGTGCTGGTTTGCGTGTAAGTGAGATCGTGAATTTGCGGATAGCTGATATTGATAGTCAGCGGATGCAGATACATATACAGCGGGCGAAGGGTAAAAGGACCGGTATGTGAATTTGAGTCCTGTTTTGCTGGATATTTTGAGGCAATACATCCAGCACTGCCTCCCAGTTCCGAAAGAGTTTCTTTTGAATCGGAGCAGACGGGAACGGCCTATCCGACCAGAACGGTACAGCAGATATTCACCAACGCCAAAAATAAGGCTCAGATTAGGAAGGAAGTAGGTATACATAGTTTGCGTCACAGTTTTGCCACTCATCTTTTAGACAAGGGTACAGATATACGGTATATCTAGGATTTGCTGGGGCATTTCAACATCAAGACCACGGAGAGGTATTTACATGAAGCAAGCAGTTGGTGAATATAATAAGTCCATTTGATGATTTATGGAAGAAGGGGGGGTGGAGTGGGAGGGTGTGCGAAGTTGGGATTTCCTAACGACAAAAAAAAAGTATATCGTTGTTTGTTGATTACAAAGTTTAGATTTTTTGAGGAGTGCGTGTAATAGCATAAATTTATGAGTTGTACGCAACCCTATTTGAAAATTCCGTTCACCTATAAGCAACAAGACATTCAAGGCGAAAACCCTAACAGCCCACCGCACATTGCAGCACATTTGCAAGGCACACAAAACCCACCGCACAGAAGCCAACCTTGCAAAAGAGCTGCAATTGCCAACACACGGCAAACAGTCTATTAATTCAGGCAGACAAAATACAAAAAGGCAAAAACAGAAAAACCGCCGTCAGGCGGCTTTTCTGTTTTTATGGGTTCACACTTTAGGCATACTACGAAAACTCTTAATATCACTTAACTTACAAATTCAAACTTTCTTCAAAATTGACACGGTAAATTTGTCCAATGAAATTATTACTCATTGAAGATGAAAAGGAATTGGCACTAAGTATTCAAAAATACTTAACAGGCAAAGACTTTGTTTGCGAATGGGTTGACAATGCTAAGGCTGCAATAGACAAAATTTCTATTTACGACTATGACTGCATTTTGCTTGATCTCATGTTGCCAGACGGTAATGGCTTTGAAATCTTAAAAGAATTAAAAGACCAAAACAAGGCAGAAGGTATTATCATTATTTCAGCAAAAGAAACATTGGAAACAAGAATTGAAGGTTTTAATCTTGGTGCAGACGATTATCTCACAAAGCCATTTCATTTATCCGAATTGTTGGTAAGGATTCAGGCATTGATAAGAAGGAAAAACTTTAAAGGAAGCAATATTGTTTCTTTCAATGAAATCCACATTGATATTCTTTCTAAGATTGTAAAGGTTAATAACAAAAAAATTGACACAACTAAAAAAGAAATTGATTTGCTGCTTTATTTAATTGGAAACGAAAACAGGGTATTATCCAAAAGTGCTATTGCAGAACATTTATCAGGCGACATGGCAGATATGTTAGACAACCACGACTTTGTATATGCACACATCAAGAACCTAAAAAAGAAATTAAACGATGCAGGAAGTGGAGATTACATTAAATCAGTTTACGGCTTAGGCTACAAATGGAAAAATGAATAAAAAACTTTTAAATAAAACACTAAAGACCTATCTGATTTATTCCGTGTTGATTTTAATTATATCAGCACCACTATTTTATTATGCCACAAAAAGGCTTTACACAAAAGAGGCAGACGACACATTATTACTACACAAAAAAGAATTTTTAAAATATACTGCTTCGACTTTACAATATACCGATATACCACTTTGGAACAGATTTAACCGAAATGCAAAAATTGACAGCGTAAAGCAGACAACCAAAGACACACTTTTTTTTAGTTCCTACTATGATACCTTAGATGCAGAAATTGAGCCATACAGAGAATTGAATTTCCCTATCAGCATACAAGGTAAACCATACACCTATTCAGAAAGAATTAATTTAGTAGAAACCGAAGACCTCTTAAAAAATATTGCAATTTTATTTTTTGCAATTATTTCAATTTTACTTTTTGGCTTGTTCTTTATCACAAAAAAACTTTCCCTAAATCTTTGGAAGCCATTTTATAAAACACTTCACCAAATTGAAAGTTTTGAAATTGACAAAACCAAACAGCCCGACTTTGCCGAAACAGATATAGAAGAATTTAACCGTTTAAATACCAGCATTAAAAAACTTATTGAGAAGAATACAATTATTTACAAAAGCCAAAAAGAATTTATAGAAAACGCAGCACACGAATTACAAACCCCGTTGGCAGTTTTTCAGGCAAAAATTGATACTCTTATCCAGCGTTCTGATGTTACCCAAGAGCAGTCAGAAATTTTAGATTCATTAAATGAGAATGTTTCCCGTTTAAACCGATTAAATAAAAACCTGTTATTGCTTTCTAAAATGGAAAATGATAGTTACAGCGACAAACAAACCATTTCATTAACTAATTATATCCAAAAGAATCTTGACTTTTTTACCGAACAGGCAAAAGCAAAGTCGTTGATAATAAAAATGGAACTTCAAAAGGATTTTGAAATAAAATCAAATCCTGTATTAGCCGAGGTACTCATAAGCAACCTGTTTTTAAACGCAATAAAACATAATATAGAGGGTGGGCAAATAATTATAGCCATAAAGGAAAACAAACTTGTATTTTCAAACAGTGGACAACCCAGCCCTTTAAACACAGATAAGTTATTCAAACGATTTTCTAAATCAAATCCTTCCGAACAAGGCACAGGTTTAGGTTTATCCATCGTTAAGAAAATCGCTGACATTAATAATTGGACGGTTGCCTACAATTATGAAAATAATCTTCATTCTTTTTCCATTCTATTCTAAAATTCAATCTTTCTTCTAAATCATGTTGCAGCTTTGCTCTATCATTTTTAATTCACTAAAAATAATAACAATGAAAAAGACAGCAGTAACAATGGTAGTAATGCTTTTTGCAACACTCTCCTTTGCACAAAAAATGCAGGAAAAAAATGTACCTGCCAATGTAAAATCTACTTTTCAAAAAAAGTACCCAACAGCTACAGAAGTAAAGTGGGACAAAGAAGGTGAAAAGTACGAAGCAAGTTTTGACCTTAATAAAACAGATAATTCTGTTTTAATGGATGCACAAGGCAACATTATTGAAACCGAAGTTGAAATTGAATTGACCCAGTTACCAAAAGGTGTTTTAGAGTATGTAAAAACACATTATGCAGGTAAGCAAGCAAAAGAAGGAGCAAAAATTACCGATGCAAAAGGCATAGTAACCTACGAAGTAGAAATTAAAGGAATGGATTTAATTTTTGACAACAACGGAAAATTTATTAAAGAATTAAAAGGGTAAAAGGAATAACAATGCGGATAAAAATCAGTTTAATATTTTCATTACTTGTATGTACAGTTTCAATGTTACAGGCTCAAACTTCGGCAGTAACAGTATCAGGCATGATAAAAGGCAAAGCGGATAAAACCGCTTTGCCTTTTGTAAACATAGTTTTGAAAACAGAAAAAGACTCTGCCTTTGTTACAGGCACAGTAAGCAACGAAGAAGGAAGATTTACATTAACCAATATAAAATCGGGTAATTATGTTTTGCAATTTTCTTACACAGGCTTTGCATCAAAATCACAACCAGTTTTAGTCGGTACACTAAGTTCTTTCTTAGACCTTGGCACAATAGAATTACAGCAAGATGCAAAACAGTTACAGGAGGTTGTTGTTAGCTCAAAGCAAGATGATGTAAGTAACAAGATGGATAAAAAAACTTATTCAGTTGCTGCAAACATTAGCCAAAGTGGTGGTTCAGTTTTACAGACTTTAAAAAATTTACCAGGCGTTACCACCAGCCAGGATGGAAAAGTGGAATTGAGAGGCAGTGATAAAGTAGCCATTTTAATTGATGGCAAACAAACTGCTTTAACAGGCTTTGGCAGCCAAACAGGTTTAGACAATATCCCTGCATCAGCCATTGAAAGAATTGAAATCATAAACAATCCATCCGCTAAATATGATGCCAACGGCAACGCAGGTATTATTAATATTATCTACAAAAAAAATAAGCAGCAGGGCTTTAATGGCAAAGTTGGTTTCACAACAGGTGTAGGGGCATTGTGGCAAAAAAAAGCAAACCTGCCAACTATCCGTCCACAATATCAGGCAACGCCAAAAATCAATCCTTCACTTTCTTTAAACTATCGTAAAAATAAAGTGAACGCCTTTTTACAGGCAGATTGGTTATATACCGAAACACTCAATAAAAATGAATTTGTAACCAGAACTTTTGATGATGGTACAATCATTAATCAACAAACAAAAAGAAACAGGAACACACATTTTGTTACTACCAAAGCAGGTATTGATTGGAGTATTAACAATCAGGATATGCTAACCGTTTCTGGCTTGTTTGGTATTGAAAAAATAATTGACCGTGGCGACCAGCCATTCTTTAACAAAGATTATTCTAACAGGCTTCGCCTTTGGCAGTTTTTAGAAGATGAATTAAAAACTACTGCTGTTGCATCAGTAGCTTATCAGCATAAGTTTAAACAGGCAGGGCATTTATTAAATATTGGTTTCAATTATACATTTCACAGAGAAGATGAGAAATATAATTTCGTAAATACATTACCAACCTACACAGGTTTAGATTCTTTCAAGTTGTTATCAGATGAACACGTTGCCGATTTTAATATTGACTATGTAAAGCCATTAAAGTATGGGCGAATTGAAGGCGGTGTAAAATTTCGCTATCGGGATATACCAACCAATATGCAATTCAAGCCGGGCATAAATTCCCCTTTAGATACCAATGCAGGTGGTGCAGCAACTTACACAGAAATTATTCCTGCGGTTTATGGCAACTATGTTTATGAAAGCAAAAAGATAGAAGCTGAAATTGGTTTAAGAGTTGAATATGTGGATTTGAAATACAAAGTAAATCCCAACCACAATACTTATAAAAGTGATGGCTACAATTACACACAGCCATTCCCTAATGTGAGGTTGGCGTATAAAATAAACGACCAAAACAAAATTTCGTTGTTTTACAATCGCAGGGTTGACAGACCTAATGAAGTGGACATTCGTATTTTTCCAAAATATGATGATGCTGAAATTATAAAAGTTGGTAACCCAGCACTTCGGCCACAGTTTACCAATTCTTATGAGTTAGGTTATAAAACCACACTGAAAAAAGGTTATTTTTATTCCGCACTTTATCATCGCAGCACAGAAGGGACTATTACCAGAATTGCAACGCAAGTTCCACCAAGCACTTTGATTTATACCGTATTTCAAAATGCAGGTCATAGCAGTAATACCGGTATGGAAATGGTTTTTCAACATGACTTTTCAAAAGCCGTTTCATTCAATACCAATATAAATGTGTATCGAAACATTATTGACGCTTTTACCGTAGAAAATAAATATCCTGTACCATCCATTTACACAGCGACAAAAGAACAATTTACATCAGGCAATATAAAACTGAATGGTATTTTTCATTTACCCAAACAAACAGACATACAAATCACCAGTATTTATTTAGCACCCGACATTATACCACAAGGCAAAATAGGCACAAGGTTTTCGGTGGACATGGGAATAAAAAAGCAAATACAAAAAAGCAAAGGGGAACTGTTTTTTAATGCCAGCGACATTTTTAATACACTAAAAATAAAGAAAGAATTAAATGGTAACGGCTTTAAATTAATCAGCACCGACTATTACGAAACACAGGTTTTCAGGTTAGGTTATAGTTATAAGTTTTAAGTAGTTGTCGTTAAGCAACTCACGGTTGGACACAGACCAACAATTGACAGAGCGTATTTGAATTGCTAATAGAAAAGTCTAACAAGCCAACGCTGCAAGTCAGGCACATGGGCAGGCACACAAGCCCACTGCACAGAAGCCAACCTGCCCAAGAGCCTGCCTTGCCCTACACACAGCAACCATCATGCGGTGCGACACAGACCCACATTATAGATGACCACAGAGAAAGGGTATGCGTACAACATGAACTGTGTAAAAAACCAAACAAATTTTGATCTTTTTTACGGCTTAGCTGAACAATAATTTGGTTGATACAGTGTGTTGTTTTTTACGACCGCAAATACCTGTTTTAAAAGTTTGTTACACACTGCTATCAAGGCTTGTTTTCCTGTTTTACCATTAGCTCTTAATCTTTCATAAAGTGTTTTGCAGGCTGCGTTGGTCTTCATTGCATTCATACTGCACATATAAAGCACATCCCGTAAATTTTTACCTCCACGTTTATAAATTCTTGGCTTGCCCTGTATGCTGCTACCGCTGCTGTATTGTGTGGGTGCAAGGCCGGCAAAGCTGATCAATTGGCGGTGGCTTTGTGTGTGTTTAAAACCCTGGGTAAACACAATAAGCATCGCCGCTGCTCTTTTACCAATACCTTTTATGCTGCTTACACTTTTTAATTGCTCAGGTTGCCATTCCACAAGCAACAGTTGAAGCTTTTGTTCAAGTTGTTTGATCTCTTTTTCCATGCACAGTATTATTTTTTCCAGCGATTTTATTGTGTCTTTACTTGGCACCGGAAGTAAACGCAGGCTGTGCAACTGGTTGTTGATTCGTTTAATTTGCTCGGTGTACTCTCGAATCGTATTATACAACTGCTTGCTCTCAAAGTAAGCACTGTCGGGCATTTCCCAATACGGTGGGTTTTGTTCTATCGCATACCGGCATATCCAACCAGCATCTTTCTTGTCTGTCTTGTTTCGCTCCAGGTGCATTTGGATATAACGCTTAATGGAAAGAGCATTCACCACACTTAGTTTACAACTCTGCTGATGCAGATAAAAAGCAAGGCGGATGTAATAAACACCTGTGGCTTCCATTACAAAGTGATAATCAACTCCGGTGTGTTCTATAATTTTTTGAAACCCGGAATTGTTGTTGCCCACCTGCAAGTGAAACAACTCTCCTAAATTGTTTTGATAGCAAACATCCAGCTTAGTATGAGAAACATCTATACCGCAGCATAATTTTTTTGTTTCCATAACCTTTTCTTTTTTGAAGTGATTGTTAGTATTTTTAATACAGCCTGCCGGTAGGCAGGAAAAAAACAAACGGAAAGAACACTCTTACACTGTGCTATCTATCCTAATGCAGGCTTTCAGTGAAGCTTGTTGAACTGTTCAGCATCGGGTAAGAAAAGAGCGGGGACTGTCATGTTGTAATGGCTTTTTGCCAATTGGGTTTTACGGTCTTTTTCCGCTCTTTGTTCTTTCTGAATTCCTTTTATATCTGTAACTAAATTTATTGAATTGTAAACATAGGAGGTTTGCCAAAATACGGGCTGACGGAAGTTATCTTCGGCTTTTTGTAATTCTATTGTGCTTCATATCGGGCAGACGAATATCTATTTAGCTTTTTGTTGTTATCTTCATCATCAGTTTGTCTCGTCCTGAAATAGGTTGACTAAAAAACAACCATTTTATGGACTTAAAAGAACAGATTATTAAAGAGTACCTGGAGCAAGGCTGCGGGTACCGCAAGCTACAAGCAAAGTATGGTATCGGTCGCACCACCATCTGCAAATGGGTGCAAATCTATCAGGTGTTCATGGACTGGATAGAACAACCAAACAACAAAGCCACTATCTTAGAGACATGGATGACCCCAACAAAAGGCTCCCCAAAAAACAAATCACGGCTGATGATTTGCAGAAAAAATTGCTGCCCTTGAAAAGCAATTGCAATGGGAAAAACTAAGAGCCGATGCTTTAGACACCCCTTATCAATGTGGCCGAAGACAAACTCAATATCTCCATCAGAAAAAGTCTGGAAGCCCACAGTCCGGGAAATAAAAAAGGCATATAGTTCTGTTAGTTTACAAACTATCTGCCGGCTGTTGGGCTATACGCCACAGGCGTATCATAAACACATGAGTAAAACCATGCGACTGCATTTGCAGGAAGGGCTGGTGCTGCAGCAAATTCAACAAATCAGAAAACACCAACCCCGTTGTGGTGGTAGAAAACTATTTATTGAACTCCCTCCTTCTTTGATCAGCACAATATTAAAATGGGAAGAGATGCTTTCTTTGATTTACTGCGTCGCAACAAACTGTTGGTCCGAAAACTAAAACGCAATGTGTATACCACCATGAGTAAACACCACTTTCGCCGCTATCCCAATCTGGCAAAGGATTTTACGCCGCTTAAAGCTCATGAACTTTGGGTGGCTGATATTACTTACATCCCCACCAAACACCGCCATGCTTACCTGTTCCTCATTACTGATGCTTACAGCCGAAAGATCGTGGGCTTCCATCTCAGCGATGATATGAAGTGAGCAGCGGCATCATGGCGTTAAAAAAGCACTGGCACAAAAAGCCGCCGGATGCCATTGTGATACACCATAGCGACAGGGGGATACAATATTGCAGCACTGAATATACCAACCTGCTGCAACAACACAATTGCCAGATCAGTATGACACAAAACAGCGACCCTTATGAAAATGCTATTGCTGAAAGAGTAAACGGCATTACTAAAGACAGAACTCATCAGTAACTATTACAAAGAACCCTGGAAGCTTCCCGGCATATTGCCAGGTGTATTACCATTTACAACTATCGCAGAAGGCACAGCAGCCTGAACTGGCAGGTGCCCGAAGATGTACATAAACAGTACGGACTGCAAAGAAAACATGGAAAAACTATTATTATAAACGAACAAAAACAACAGTCAAAATGAAGCAAGCTAAACAGGCTAACGCACAAAAATATTTTCTTTAGCTATGGGGCTACGAAAATATTTTTTGCCCACGCACCACCAGTTCTTTTTACTCAACCTATTTTAGGATGAATTATCTTAGTAAAACCAATAGCAGGATTATTTAACTAAACCAGTCAACTTATTTTAGGACGAGACAATCTTTGATCAGCAGCATATCCCAGCTTGACGTAACACGGAATATCGCCACGTCGCAGTTAAGCCCTGGACGTTATCTCCCAATCTCCGCCAACACCATCTTTGTACATTGTTTCTCCCTCTTCTCCGGATTTACGAATTTTAAATCCAGCTTCGTTATTTCATAATCCAACACAACGAACTGCTGCCCGATCAGATAACCTCCTTTTTAATTTCTTCTTCGTTCCTGATATCAAACAACAACCACACTTTTTTACCGGTTTGTAAAACAGAATCTGCAAACTCTGGCGAAGCGAAGCGGTATAAAAACTGAAGAGGAGCTTTGCATGTCTTTCCAGAAATATACATCGGCAGGATCTGCTTTTCCCTTTGTACTTAATGCTAATTGGTTACCGCCCTGGTAGGTTAAAAGCTTTGGATAGAAATTACTGTTCAGTAAAAAGAAACAAAGGGCCATGGTGGCCACAGACGCCGCCACCGCTTTTTGTAAACGATTATAAACATCACTTTTTATAAAATAAAAAACAACCGCCAGCAGCAATACAACCCCGGCAATAATGAAAATCTTTTGACCGGGAAGGCCCAACAGTTTATCGCTGTAATAACCAACAGGAGAAGAATGATAAGAACAAGCTGAACAATAAAAATAGTTTTACTCCATTGGGTATTTGCCTGTTTACTGATAATACATGCAGCGCCATTACGGCTGTTGCAGGAAAAACAATATTCAGATAATGTGGGAGCTTGAAACCAGAAAAGGAAACTATCAATAAGATAACGATAAAGACACCCGTCGTTAACCATTCGTCTTTTCTATGGAGGAAAAACCGGAGACGCCCCGCAAGAAGGCCGTATAAGCAAGGATGCTCCACGGGGCAAAAGCCAGAGAAAGGAATGCAGAAAAAGAAGTAATCGTTCTTTGCATCACCACCCATGCCGCCGCTAAACCTTTCTACACTTTGATTCAGTAAAATAAATTTTACACCATTGATATGGTCCTTGCCCCGCACCATTATTTCCGGGTGCAGGTTGTATTGCAGGTAATAACAATACACTACCGGCGCAATGAATACAGCAAAGAGCAATAGCAACAACAGCCACTTCAGTTGAGAAACAGGTTCCAGTCTTTGCGGTACAAAATATAAAACAATGCAGCTACAGCCGGAACAAACACAGCAATATGGCCTTTGGTAGAAAACCCCAGCGCCAAGCCAAGAGCAGCACCGATAACGGCCGGTATTTTTTTGTTTTGGATAAAATCAACGAGCTGCCAGGTGGCCAAAGCGATGGAAGCGGTAAGGATAGCATCCATCCGCACATCATTATTGGCGAGCAGGTAAGCAAAGGAGGAGGCAATAATTAAAGCGGCCAGTTTTCCCACTTCATTATTGTACAGCGACTTTCCAAGACGATACACAGAATACGTACCCAAAATGGTGAACAGAAAAGAAAAGCTTATAAGCAAAGGAGGTAACACCAAATATTTTATAACTCATTGCACAAAGCCAGAAATGTAAATGGGGTTTATCAGGGTAATCGCCGGCATGATCAACGAGTGATACATAATCACCGGTGAGGTACATATGCAGGGCAATATTGGCATAGTGTGCCAGAATCATTGTCCATCAGCGGTACAAAAAGTCCAATGATATACTAATCCCAGTAAGGAAAACAGGAAAAATATAAATATTGCGGGAAAGAAACGGGGTGCTCAAACCAGAAGTTTTGACAAAGTAAAAGCAAAGAAGCAGCAGTTTGATGAACGGAATTTTTATATACTGGCAATAGCTGTAAATTACCCTTAAATACAGAGTATGAAAATTATCGCCGTTTTGCTGCTTAATTTATTTTGTCTTACCGGTATTAAGGCTATACACCTATCTGATAGTATTCTGTTAATTCAAAAGATGTAGAATCGATCAATGCTATTATCAGCTCCTTGTATAATGTAATATCAGACCGCGAGAAAAACGAAACTGGGATCGGATGCGGACTTTGTTTTTATTCCTGAAGGAAAATTGATGGCGACTGAAAACGACAGGATGGTTCGATGGGAGAAGAGTGATGACGGTCGAGGATTATATCGCAACGTCCGGCCCTTCTTAGAGAAAGATGGTTTTTTGAAAGAGAGATAGGAAGAAAGACTGAGCAATTTGGAAGTGTGGTACATGTGTTCAGTACGTATGATTCTAAAAAGAAAGCTGGAAGAGGAAAAAAGCCCTTCATGCGGGGTGTCAACAGCATTCAATTATGGAATGACGGAAAACGTTGGTGGATAGTATCGGTTTTTTGGCAGGCAGAAACTCCACGGACAACCCGATACCGGAAAATATCTTAATTAGTTTGTTGGAGCGAGGCCAAAAGGTCTTTTACCTTTCTCTAATAAAGTCTCTTACTTTTCTGAACTTCTTCCTCGTTCATATCTCTTGGATCTGGTATCTGCCAGTCAATAAATTGTTTGGCCGGCATCCAGGGGACAGGCATCGCCACAACCCATTGTCCCACCGCATCAAATGGGGCAAATTTTTACTTCGTCCAATGATTTTGAAAGGTGGGTTGTCAGATCATAACCCAACTCTTTCATAGCGGCAATAGCTTTAGGATTTATTTTTCCTGAAGGGTTGGAGCCGGAGCTGTAGGCTTCAACAGCATCACCACCCAACATCTTGGCAAAAGCCTGGCTCATCTGGCTGCGGTTACTTTTTTCTATGCAAACAAAAGTTTCTTTTTCATGATTATAAATTAAAAGAAGGAGAGGTGTTTACCCTCCTTGTTTAGCAACAACCCTTAGCAACAACCGCTACCCGGTTCACAGCATTTACGCTCATCTTTCGCAGGCTTTTCTGCATACACAGTAATGCTAGCGATTCTTGTGGCTCCTTTTTTATATTCAGCAATTTCTTCGGCACTTAAATAATTAGCCAATATATCATCGGGGATAATAATAGTTTTATCTTTTTGCAAGGTGATGTTTGTAAAACCAGCTTCTTCAATTATGCCCAGGTACTCTTTTCTTTGAATAGCTCCGGAAACACAACCGGCATATAATTCCGCCACCTCTTTCCATTTTGCAGGAAGTTCTCCTTCCAGCACAATATCAGAAATGGAAAAATGACCACCCGGTTTAAGCACCCGGTATACTTCGCTGAATACTTTGTGTTTATTGGGAACAAGTTCAACACACAGTTACTAACAATAACATCAGCCTTATTGGCTGTTACCGGCATATCTTCAATATCGCCTTGG
>JADKJI010000003.1 GCA_016721085.1 Chitinophagaceae bacterium
CAAAGCCTTTATCCAATGCAAGAAAATACCTTCTGAAAACTTTACAGAAACCAGCAAGCAATAATAATAGAATCAGATTCGCAGACGTTAGTTAATTGAAAGAAATGGAATATCAGAAAATAGCAGATCACGGCTGAAATGTAACAAAAAGTAAAATGCCCTACCAGCAGTTGCATTTGAAAAACAGCTGCTTTATAATATCCTGGGTTGCTTCACTTTTGAAATCAATACCTGAAAGGTACAACAAAAGGCATTCATTGCACTTAATATCAAATAAAGAAACAACACAATGGAGGAATATACCCTGAATGACCCTATGCCTAACTGGCGCGCCAGAAGAATAGCAGCGATAAAGCTGGTTGCACTGAATACTAACTGATCCAGAAAACCCAACGCTTTTTCTCCCCTTCAGGAAATATGTGATTTTGTTCAAATCTATTTTCCTTCCAGTCATTTTACGAACCTTTATTCGTCAAAATAAATTTCATAAACATTCCATCCTTGCAAGAATAAGCTTGGATTGTACCCTGCATGATTCAGAAGGAACATGATATTTTCAAACTTATACTCATCCTGTAATAACTCAGCTCCAGATACCCGTTTCACCGGAGTTCTCCTTGAATCGAAACAAAAAGATTGGTGTCTGCCAAGCTTCATAAGCATAAGTCCATCAGAAGCCGAATCAACCGATTCATTTTTATGAGGACCATGTCATACGATCTCCTCCAACTATCCAGAGCTGATTTCCATTACTAGAAATTATTTTCCACTATTCCTTTTCAGTAACCAGATTGATATAATCAAAACTATTTGAGTGCATCAACCAGCTGTTTCATTTCTTACAGCAATTCACTGGGCATCTACTACCAGTACTTTTTCCTTGTTTTACCAACTCAATAGCCAGACGAAGAGTATTAAAATTCTTTCCTTCCATATTACTAAAGGAAGAAATAGCCAATACTTGATTTTGATTTAAGAGCTTTTTTATTTCCAATTGTAATGCCAGCGTATGGAAGAACTTCACCCAACTTAGGCTGCGCCGCAACCATTTGGGCATAGGCAGCAATAGGTATTAAATAATCCTTTTCAATAGCTGCAGAATCATTCACTTTCCCCTCGAGTAGCATGCAACATTATAGATATTTGCAACTGACCCCAGAAACCTAAGAAAGCTGACAGCACTTTCAACAAGCCTGCATTTGGAGTAACTGGTTCTTTTGGAACTTCACCAGATGTTATAATTCGGTGAAAGGAGATAGTGGCTGCTCTGGCAATCTGTGCTTCTGTTCTCTTTGAATGCAAGAAATTATAAGTCTGCTCATTCAGACTGAAATTCCGTTAAGGATTCCTATCAGTCTTCCCTTTCTGCCAATCCCACAAAAACAGATTCCGATTCAGCGATATCGTTGGCGAGTCTTACCTGCTTTGCTTCTAAACTTTTCTTGTATTACGTATACCTTCTTCGAGGTAAAATGGAAATATCTTTTAACTTATCATCAATATTCTTAACCTCTTCATACCGGGAGCAACTTAGTCAACAAGTCTTTCTTTTCAGCCTGCAATTGTTTGTATTTTCTTTATAAGCTCTGGTTGACAGCAGGCCGGTATACGCTTCGAAATTAAAAAAAAAGCAACCAGTTATTATCTCGTCCTTTAAATCCATATACTGCCCAAGTGCTTGTTCCTTATATAGCCTGGATCTTAGCCGCTACCCACAACCGCACTTTCACATCAGAGATCTTTCTAAGGTCTGTCTCAGTTTCGGGCGAATATTGACATTATACCCTTTATTATCACGATAATTGAATATGCTTTGTCCGACGCTGATAATTTTCCTCCAACTTCATCCAGTTGATTATTAAGGAATTTTACTGTGGGTGTTTAATACGCCATATACTTACTATCAATAAAATCCGGCACATGTTTACATAACATATTAATGAAATGTGCAGCTTTTTGAGGAACAGGGCTCTTATAATTAAGTCAGAATAGGAATCTCCTTGTCGAGGGATTTGATATCAAGATTACCTACAACAAAATCAACCAATTTTTGATGGGTGAAAATGAAAAACTCATAATGGGTCTGTAAATGCAAGGCATATCAGGTCTTGCTTTCAATAAAGCCTGATTCTTCATTATCATAATCTCGCCCACCTTAAAAACTGTATGTACCGTCAAACTGCAATGTCTTTAGGAGTCAGTTCTGGGAAAAGTAACATGAAGGGATTCATTCTTATCGATAACCAGATCAAAGTTTCAACGCATCCACTTTTCACTATTAAATTTATACTTAACTATAAAAGGTGATTGATGATATAATTCCACTTTACGAACCTGTCCAACCCTATAAGTTGTTACTTGAAAATCGAGACCATCGAGTGTTTTTCCGATGATCACTTTTGATTTTACTTTATTTCCACTTCACTACCACCCTGTTAGCTAAGCTCAGAAAACATCAAAGCTCCTTATAAAGTGGTGGCACTAAGATTTTCTTAGGTCAGCCAGTCTTTATTCTTGCTGTGCTTACATACATCGGAGGCACATTTCTCAAACATTTTTTGCGAACATCATTCATACGGCTATTATAGCAATGATGGGGAATAGGTAGCCTCAGAAAAGGTTTGAATAGCCTTAGCCTTTTCGTTTGTCGATTTCCCACTGGCAGAATTATTAATAATAAAGGTTGTTATGGCGGGTAAGTAGCTGCGTGGTTACAATTGGTTGTAAATAGGTTCGATCGCTGAAACCCTTCTTTACCAAAACCTTTAATTTTTTAAAGGAACAACTATCAAGTCACCAGGTGAACCTGAAGTTGCTTGTTAAAGTAATTATTTGATGGTGGCATCTACGTTGACTATTCTTACTTCATTACCTTTCTGACGTATGATCTTAATACTTTTCTTATTGGCATACATTTTAAAATCACCGGCTCTTGCTATTATATCTGCGCACGAATTCATATCCCTTTCCACAACATGTTTCATTGTGGAGTTTCAATTCACCCCAAAAATGGTAACCTCTTTGTTAAGTACTTTTAATTCAATAACCGGATTAATTATCCACTTGTTGAATATCTTAGTCAAAAGAATCTTTTGCCTGAATTACAGTAAGGTCCTTTATATGGAATTTCCCACTTTTGGCACTGTGATATTACCTTCCGAGCATCTACCATTACCCATTTGCCATAAACTTCATTAGGAGTTATAGATTCCGAATAAGGAACCGATGCTCATATTATCATGATCCCAGATACTCATACTCACTTCCTCATCTTACATATCTGGTAATTTCATAATGCTCATCATAAAGGAAAGCACTATCAACTTTCTTATGCTGAAACTGGAGCTTCTTCCCTTTGGTTGCTCCAAAAGGTTCTCCTGAGTTTTACACGAAAGAATAAAGAATGACAGTGCAAGAGGAAAAAAAAAAAAAAAAAAATCCAAGCGTTTCGGTACAGCCGTATTAAGCGGTAAATAATTTCTTCAATAAACCCTTCTTCTTTTCTGCATCAGCACCATGATCTCCTGAATCTTTTCCATAACCTTTTCAATCATGGGAGATTGTCATCACCCTTTTTGATATAATCAAGGCACCAAACTTCAGGGAGTTGACTGCAGTAAGATATCTGCCTGACCAGAAATGA
This sequence comes from Chitinophagaceae bacterium, assembly GCA_016721085.1. Taxonomy (GTDB): domain Bacteria; phylum Bacteroidota; class Bacteroidia; order Chitinophagales; family Chitinophagaceae; genus Endoryza. The sequence goes on from JADKJI010000003.1 coordinate 3,644, forward strand.
ACACAACATAGATGTCTGGATTGAACCCTCTTAATCTTTTAAGAACCTCTACTCGATTAAGATATCCATACCATGGTCGTAGGAAATGATATCGGAGCCTTCGAAACATACTAAAAGGCAAAGCAAGCAGGCTGTACCATTGTCAAATGTTTTCATTCTCGAAACCCAGGTTACTGAGATGCTGCTGGTACATGTTCAGACTAAACAAATCGTCGTCTACTACCAAAATTTTGAGATGGGCTGCTGTTTCCATTTTTATAATTTTGCGGAACAGTGAGTCCAGTTTGATGCCAAAGCAAAACAATTGATAATCAATACCAACGAATGGAAGAATCAGCTAAAAATTCTATTTAGTAGAATTGATTTCCATTTTTGGAATAGAAAAGGCGTAGAAAAGGGGGTATTTGATGCAAAAAGGAAGGGTAATTGCCCCAAATCTTATAAGATGGAAAGTAAGAAAATTGGTCAATAAATTGTCCAAGAAGACTTCTTTGAGGCCACCTGCTCATCAAATAAGCGACCTAATCAGCCAACTATTTGCCGGAGGTTTTCTAATCAGCAGCCACCAGAAAAGAAAAGTGGTAACAGTAGTAATACCGGTTGTTAGCCAGTCTGGGATACACCACCAAACTAATAAGACCCCATCTTTATCAAAATTGCCAAAACCAAATAAGGCGGGCAACCGATACCAACAATAATAAATTGATGCAGCCGTCTGCTGCAAAAAGAGGATGAGTTTTTTCCGGGATTTTGTTAGCTGCTTTTATCAGATTGAAAAGGAAAAGGGACACTACCAATCCCAAAACGGAATCTGGTAAATGCTGATTAGCCTCGCTCATGCTTCCAATGCCATGTTGGTCGGGTTACGGAACCATGCCCATACAATCCTGGCAATCCTCCTGCAATCAGCCATCCGCTCAGGAATGCCAACTGGTTTTCTTTGAAAGTCCGGGATGGAAATTGGGAGTTGAGTCAGGACAAGGTATTGAAACAGTTTACACAATTTTCGCAATGGGCATTTGGAAAGAAAAATGGCAGCACTGCCGTATAATCTTTCGACAGGGTGAACTGGACATAAGGTTGAACCCAACCGCTTTCCAATCACAGATAAACCCATGTTACTGCAATCGTGGATAACACCATCAACAAAATGGCCGTTGCCAATCCATCAGTATTGAATATTGCATGGCGTAGTGGAACCAAAAGAAAAGAACTACTACACTTAGAAGTTGCAGTTTTGCCTGTAGTGAAACAGGCATCTTTTTTCAATGATAAATTAAAATGTCTTGGCATTAGTTGTGCAGTACGAGGGGACAAATATTTCTCCATGAGGCAGTTGCAAACCAATAATGCTGGAGCCACAGGAATCAATATGTTCCAAAGAGTAATAACCAAGTGTGGGATTAAAAGCAATTGATAAAAAAATAAAAAGACCGACAAAACCATACCAGGGTTTGTGCAATACGCCATATCAGTAAGGATCTTCCTGAAAGCCTGTTGTTTGTAAAAGGAATCACTTTAGCTTGACCTGCCTCCATACTGGGTCATTAAAATGAGGCGGCAATCTATTAGCTCTACCTATTGTTCGGGGATGTTTTAACCGTGCGTGACGTCATTGAAATCGAATTTGTGCATTACCTATTTATCTCATCTTCCTCTGGCCTGAATAATCAATCGTAAATTGGATCATTGGTAAAGAAACTCCAGAACCAGTTATAAAGCACTTTAGCCTTGTTTCCAAAAACAACCAATGGAATGATATGAATAAATAGCCAGGTAAGCCAGGCAAGAAATCCTTTGAAGAAACCCTTTGGCAAATCAACTACTGCTTTGAATTTCGCAATGATTGCCATACTGCCTTTATCCTTATAACTGAAAGATTTCATTGGTTTTCCAACCCGAGTCTTCAGAATGTAAAGCTAATAACAGCCCCTCATGAATGGCCACCAGTGCCAATTGCGGTTGTCCATTAGGGTAATTGGTATCTGCAGTTTTGATAAACAGAGATCCCCCAAAGCCATAAATACCTTCTACACCTATAACCTTATTATACCCATCTACCATCACCTTCTCCCTCTTCCAATACTTTCTGTTGGCAATCCGGGTGCTTCCCTCCATAACACCTGAAGCCCAAATTAGGTAGCTGTTTCCAATTGTAGTGCCATCAGAAAGAACCACTTTTGCCATTATCATAATCCTTTACAGAAATACCCAGCTTAATGTTTACTCCCAATTTACTGAGTGTTGCTAATGCTTCTTTTTGGGATTTTTGGCTCATAGAGCAAGTAATTTATCAGCAGCATCATTAAGATAAATATCCAACTGATGGTCTTTGAATTCAGGTAACCTTATACACAATCTTCTTACTCATTTCTGCGAGCATTCCTGAAACCTCCACACCTGTAGGACCGCCACCTGCTATAACAACTGTAAGCAATTTTTGTCTTTCAGATGAATCATGAATCCTTGTAGCTTTTTCTAACTGAATCAATAAGTGATTTCGGATATGAAGGGCATCATCAATATTTTTCATAGGCAATGCATTCTTCTCCACATTTGCCATACCGAAAAAATTGGTTTCAGTTCCCATTGCCAGTACCAGGATATCATAATCGAATTTGCCTGATGTGGTTTCGATATTTTTTGCTGTGCTATTTATTTGTACTAATGATCCGTAATGGAAATAGATATTCCTTTATTCTGGAACATCTTACGGAAGGGGTAGCTGATATTTGAGGGTTCAATAAAGGAAGTGGCCACCTGATAAAGAAGCGGTGGAAAGAAGTGGTAATTATTCCTGTCTATTAAAATGATTTCGACACCCTGCTTGCCTGCCAATTGTTTCGCGAAGTTGATTCCGGCAAAACCACTCCAACAATTACTATTCTCATGATATAATGTATAACAAGTTCCCAGGGAAATGTTGCAAATCTACCGAAAGAATCCAGAAATTTACTTTAGGCGTACTCTTCAACCATTTCCTTATGCTCAACTAATGGCTTAGATTTTCCAACAATATACTTCCTGATGAAGTCCTTCTTATTGTCTTTGTAGGAAGAAACCATCCCTAATTTATAAGGGAATAGATATATATCCACGCCAGATCCAATTGATAAGGCAGGAACCCTGCACGAGCACTAGCAGGATAGAGATGGTGATTATTATGCCATTCGCCCGCAAAGACCTGGGCGCATTTGATTTATTGGAAAGGTTTCTGCGATCAAAATCAATTCCATCCACATGCATTCCTTGCCTTTACCATGACCGGTATAATTGAAGGCCCTTGGCAAAGATGAACCCAGAACATGGCAGCGCCAAACAAAGTGCAAGCCAGAGCATGACCTCCAATAAAATAAAATGCAGCATACCAAAATGACCAATTTAAGATCCAAAGACCAAAAGTGTAAAGAGGAGAAGCTGGAACCCCCATTTCTTGTATTGTTTCGTAACTATTGACCCAAACACCGGTGTGGGTCATAAAACCAGCAACACGGGCATATTCCTCAACTGTCAAATCCCTTGCAATACTTTGATGGTTTACATCACTCAACACCACAATACATAAATCCACCCAACGGATTATATGGATCACCAGGCTTATCAGACTTAGCATGATGAACATGATGGGATACTACATATATCTCCTCAGAAACGTACGTAATACGAGGTTTTGAGTTATGAAACGAAAAATAGGATGACTGAAAGTATATGCCTTATGAGTTCCATATCTATGAAACCAGATGGTTCCATGAGTACCCATGATGATCATGGCAACCAGGGATAAATGCAATCAATAATTTTAAAGAAAAGTATTTGAATATAAAAGCAGGAAGAAAGGCAACATACAAAACCACCATCAACCAACTGATCATGGAAATCCAATTCTTTCTAGACTTGAATATATTAATACGAGAAAAGCTTCTCCGTATAAAGTCTTTACAGATGGAACTACTAATTCGCCTTTTTCATCACTCCAGCCGTATGAGGGCACGTGAAGGATTCTTCAATAAATGCCATAGGGCCTGAAGATAGGGAAAAAGGAAGGCAAAAGAAAAATATGAAGGATTTCCGTGATATAAACCCTTATGATAAACAACATTTTTGATGGTTACCTTCAAGAATTCCCTACGACATGTACAATAGGCTTTAGCTGCTAAAACACCCATTGATCCCAATCAGGGCTTCTTCTTATTACTATAGTAAATGCTATAAATATAACATGGAATTACCCAATTATAACCCCACTTGTTATTCGTACCTGTACCTACCTATCCATAAATCAGTGGTAATATGGCTCCTCCGGCTATACCCATAATTAAAATAGCAGATGCGTTATTTAGTTTTTTGCCCGTAAGTCCTTCAAGGGCTTTGGGCAAAATAGCAGGCCATAACACAGCGTTTGCAAACCCAAGTAAGGCTACACCTACTATTGAGGTCCAAATCGCCAGGAAAAAGTATCAATGCAGAAAAAACCACACCAAGAATGGCCGAATATAAATATGCTTTATTCTGAGAAATATATTTGGGTATAGTAATTATTCCAAGAATATACCCAGCCAACATTCCTGCCAATGTGAGGGAAGTTAAACTTTTTGCAATATCAAGTGATATGCCGTTATAGATACCATAATTGGAAATTGTATCACCAGCTACCACTTCCACTCCAACTGCACAAAATATAGCCAAAAAGCCCCTCAACATCTGACCGCCTTTTGAAGTATCTGCATTATTTAAGTCCAATTGCCCTTCATCCGCATTGCCAATTGCCGTAGTATTAACTTCCGGCAACTTTGCATATTTTATTCCAAAAGAAACCAGCAATAGTATACCGGCAAGTATTGCATAGGGAACAATCACATCATGCGCCAAAGCATCTAACCGAAGCTGTTTAGCAGCAGGAGCTAAACTTGACAATTCCTCCATAAGAGCGTCGGCATTACTAAGTATTATGGCGCTCAGATAAACGGAGCAATAATACCAGCAAACTTATTACAAATCCCCATGATACTTATTCGCTGAGCGGCACTTGAAGAAGGACCGATAAGTGTTATATGTGGATTTATAGCTGTCTGCAATAATGTAAGCCCAGTACCGACTATAAACAACCCAATTAGGAATAATAGATAACTCCTTGTAAGGGCTGCCGGTATAAAAATCAGGCATCCCAGAACCATTATTAATAAACCAGTTCGTATTCCATTAATCATTCCTGTATACTGTAATATCTTACTGGAAGGGAGCGCCATTATTGTATAGGAAATATAGAAAGCAAATGTTACAAGATAGGGTTGCCAGTCTTTCAACTCACAAGCAATCCTTAAATATGGAATCAACGTGCCATTCACCCATACCAAACATGAAAAGAATGATCCAATAATCACCAATTGTGTTTGTAAGTTGCTCCCGGAATTATTTGCTACAGTTATATTATTCATATGGCCTTATAAAAAATGATGCGCTTATAATACCGTATTGGTAGGAAGAGAATTACCATTAAGGTCAAGACTATCTATAGCTGCCTGCACACTACCCATCTTTAATAGCAACTCTTTAGCCATATCATAGTCATCCATTCCAGTCATTTCCATCAACATCTTTACCGCTCTGTCAGTTATCTTATCATTTATAAGAACCACATTCACCATCTTATTATCCTTAACTCGGCTAACTGAATCATTGTAGTAGTGCTAATCATATCAAAAAGCATTTTTGGGCCGTACCACATTTCATACGGGTGCTACCTGTAATGAATTCAGGACCTGTAATAACTTCTACCGGAAATCTGCTAAAACAGCAATTGGTGAATCAGGGTTACTAACTATACAAGCTGTTGTAATACCATGTTCCTGCATCGAGTCAAGGCTCCGACAACGAATGGAGAAGTGCCACTTGCAGAAATCCCAATTACTATATCATTCTCATTGATCTTGTTTTGCAACAACTCAACCAACCTGTTTCTACTTCGTCTTCTTTCTCTTCCGGGGCTTCTGCCAAACGGGAATTCCTCCTGCAAGAATTACATTTACAATACCCTTCTGAATGCCATAGGTAGTTGGCAATTCCAATGCATCCAGTACAGATAATCTGCCTCCGCTTCCAGCTCCCAGATAAAACATCCTGCCTCCCCCTTTCAGCTTTTCAACAATTTGGGTTATTAGTTTATTTACCTGAGGTAGCGCCGATTGTATGGCAAGGGCCACTTTTTCATCTTCCTGATTTATTAAGGCGGTTATTTCTTCAACCGATTTTGTTTCCAGATGTCGATGCAAAGAGGGCTGTTCTGTAAGACTGGGGCATAGTAATTAATTATTTAATTCCTGACTGTAAAAGCAGGATTGAAATGCTGTATTATAATTATAGGAAGAAGGTGGATAAAATTAAGGTATTTGGGTATAAAGCCATCCTAAGTTCATAGTTTCCTTATCTCGATTTTCAAGTATCTATTCTTTAGAAAACGACTCTGCCTGCTAGAAAAGTACACTACTGTAATTAGGCTAGCATAACCTTTACCTTCTCTTCACCATTCATATAAATGAAAGGCAAATAGCAAGGTCATGTTATACATTTACTTTGTCGACTAGCCATTTAGGTTTTCTTAACATTTCAAATACTTTAACTGCTATGAAAGAAAATTTCAAAAAAAAACAAAGCTTTCCAGATATTTTTAGTAATGGCTTTAGTAGTTGGTGTTATAGTATTAGTAAAATCTGGCTACAAAACGGGACAATGGCTATTTATCAGCACCCATTCAACTAAGTGAACCTACAATTCATAGAAACCATTATGCTTAAGCTGCTTATAACTTCACTGTTATTTATTGCCGCTATTCCTGCTCAATCACAAATTGGGAAAATAACAGGAAGCGTAAATAATCATAAAGAAATGTCAGGTGCAATCGTTTCCCTTTTAAGAGGAAAAGATACCAGCCTGTTAAAGACAAGCTTTATTGAAGACGATGGTAGTTTCAATTTTGAAAAACTAGCAGAAGGAAATTATTTTATCAAGATCACTCATACAAGTTTCGAAACTTATTTTTCAGATCTCATAAAAATTACCAATCAACAACCTACTATAACTCTACCCTCCTATTCATTAAAACCTGCAGTAAAAGAATTGCAGGAAGTGAATGTGACTGGAAAAAAATCATTTGTAGAACGAAAAATAGATCGTGTAGTTATCAATCCTGATTTGCTAATCAGTAATGCTGGTGCCACGTCTCTGGAAGTATTAGAAAAGCACCGGGCGTTATGGTGGATATTGATGGTAACATATCATTAAAAGGAAAGCAAGGGGTTTTTGTTTTATCGATGATAAACCAACTTATCTAGCAGCTGCCGATCTTGCCGCTTATCTGCGTTCCATTCCTTCCAGCTCCATTGAATCCATAGAAATTATGACAAACCCTCCTGCAAAATATGATGCAGAAGGTAATGCAGGTGTAATCAATATAAAACTGAAAAGAAACCGGGCAAAGGCTTCAATGGTTCCATAACCCTTAGCTATGGACAAGGAACCTATATGCGAAACCAATAACAGTATCAACCTAAATTATCGTGTTAATAAAGTAAACTTCTTTACCAATTTCAGCTGGAATCAAAACAACACGTATCAGGATCTGACTATAAACCCTATTACTTCAATCCAAATGGAACAAAAAACTCCACCTTTAGTCAGAATTCCTATATAAAAAGAGAATTCAAAAAGCACCAACCTAAGAATAGGAGCCGATTACTATGTTACCTCTAAATCAACAGTAGGCATTGCGTTGTCTGGATTCATTAATCCATCTTTTGTTCCAACTACTAACAATGCTAGTCTGCTGGATGCAAATGACAATGTTGTAAATCTGATACGAGCCAGTAACCCTTCCGACAAAGTTTGGAAGAATGGTAGCGTCAATCTTAATTACGCACTTAAGATGAAAAAACCGGGTGAGGAATTGAGTGTAAACCTTGATTATATCGCATATAAGTCAAGCCATACTCAACTTTTGAAAAACAGTACTTATACCCCAGATACAGTTTTATTGAATGAATCAGTTCTGTCTTCATCACTTCCAGCAACTATTGGTGTGCGTACAGGAAAACTTGATTATTCCACTCCATTGTCGAAAGGAATAAAAATGGATGCAGGAGGAAAAATAAGTTTTGTAAAAACAGATAATACCGCCGACTTTTTTGACGTAGTGAATACTGTGCCCACTCCAAATTATGAATTCAGTAATAGATTCAAGTATCAGGAAAATATAAACGCCGCCTATGTGAATTTTTCGAAAGAAGGGAAAGCGTTTTCAATACAGGCAGGACTTCGGATAGAAAATACAAATATCAAAGGCAACCAGCTGGGTAATCCACTGATAAAGGATTCCTCATTCACCAGAAATTATACTAACCTCTTCCCTACCTTCTATCTCAGTTATAAACTCGATACCTCCGATAAGCACCAGCTCGGTTTCTCTTTCGGAAGAAGAGTTGACCGTCCGAATTACCAGGATATGAATCCTTTTACCTATCCACTAGACCGGTATACTTATTATGGAGGAAATCCGTTTCTGGAACCAACCTTCTCTTATAATTTTGAATTCTCTCACACGTATAAGAATTTCCTGACTACTACATTAGAATATAGTCTTGTAAAAAATCTTATTCAGGAAACCAATGAACAAAAAGGAAATATCTACTATAGTCGCCGGGGAATTTTGGAAAACAACAGGTTTATGGAATTTCAGTAAATGGCAATTTCAAAATTACTAAGTGGTGGACCCTGCAATTATATACTGAAGGGAAGAATATGAGTTATGAGTCGATAATCTACGGACAGGTACTTGACGAAAGCAAGTTTTATTGGTTTATTCAACCAGTCAATCAGTTCATTATCACAAAATCACTGAGTGCTGAATTCGGAGGTTCTTATCAAACAAGAATACTAGTTGCTCAGTTTCTTACCATACCAGTTTGGCAGGCAAGGATCGGTGTATCACAAAAAATATGGAAAGGCAAAGGAACAATTCGCTTAAACGTCTCTGATATGTTCTATTCAAACCAGCCAGGTGGAGATATAAGGAATATTGCCAACTCTAAAGCCAACTGGTTGAGTTATCTGGATTCTAGAGTAGCCTCTCTCAGTTTTACTTACCGGTTCAATAAAGGAAAATCGTTGAATGCGAGGGAATCGGGAGCTTCTGATACGGAGAAAAATCGGATTAAGACGAATTAAGTTTTCAAGTATATTCTTTTTTACCGCAGAGACGCGGAGACGCAGTAAGCCTCTGCGTCTCCGCGGTCCCCCTCTGACAAAACATCTCAAACAGAATCTAAAGTAATAACCATCTTTCCCCTTTTGGCAAATCATAATGGTTGTCGGAATCCATAGAATAACCTTTATACACAATGTCATCGGAATGACGCTCCAAAAGTGGAATTGAGGATACATAATTAAAACGGCCTGCGACTAGCCGTGCAGTGAAAAATCATAGAAAAAAAGGTAGAAGAACCCCGGCAAATCTCCATTTACATCCCAAAATCAGTATATTTAGTTACACTTTGTAACGATAAATACTGCAGTATGAAAAATGACAATGGCCGCAACGGCCAACCAATGAATTCATCCAATGAATCAACTCCATCTACACCAAAATCAACAAACGCTATTGATAGAAGAAAATTTGTAGGGCTTTTAGCAAGTTCTTCATTGGCCTTTTCCATAGTGCCGAGACATGTTTTGGGAGGACCTGGTTATATTGCCCCAAGTGATAAGATAACGTTAGGGTATATTGGTATCGGCACACAAGGTGTTCGGGAACTATTACCCCTATTAGCCAATACTCAAATTCGTTACCTCTGTATGTGACCCAAATAAGACTGCCAATGGTTATAAGGACTGGTCGAAGGAGGGATTACGAAATGAAGTGAGAAAAGCAATAAAGAATCCTAACTGGACACCAGGTGGAATTACTCCATTCCAGGCGGCCGTGATAACGGAAAGGAAATCGTTGAAAGCTATTATGCAAGCCAACGACCTGATGAAAATACAAGGGCTGTTCTTCTTATGCAGATGTTCGAGAAATGCTGGATAAAGAAAAGATATGGATGCTGTCAAAATCATGACACCAGACCATCTCCATGGCATTCTCTCTATTGCAGCACTTAAAAAAGGAAAACATATACTTCTGCATAAGCCACTTTCCAATCGACTTTTAGAAGGCAAGAAAGTAATTGAAATGGCAAAAAGCAGCAATGCTATCACCCACCTGATACCCTGGGATTCTAATGGTTCCATGGAAACAGTGATGGCCTGGATCAACGCCGGTGCCATCGGTACATTGAAAGAAGTACATAACTGGACAAATAGACCTGTATGGCCTCAATATCCCAATTTACCAACAGATACGCCTGCTGTTCCTGATGGATTTGATTGGGATCTATGGTTAGGTCCTGAAGCGTTTCGCCCCTATCATCCCAATTACACACATATGGTGTTCAGGGGATGGTACGATTTTGGAGGAGGATCAATGGCCGATATGGGACACTATAGTTTATGGACCGTTTTCAATGCATTGAAACTTACTTCTCCAACCATCATTGAACCTTGCAGAAGTCATTTCGTAAACTTTAATGATGTTACCCCTTCGCGTGTCAATAACAATTTCTCTTTCCCAATGGCAAGTATGGTGAGATTCCACTACCCTGCAAATGGAGACAGGCCTCCAGTAGACTTATGCTGGTATGATGGAGGTATGCGTCCACCAAATCCAACAGAATTATTGGATGTAAATAAAGAATTGCCTGCTGAAGGAATGATGTTTGTAGGAGACAAGGGAAAGATATTAGCAGGCTTTGATGTAGAGAACCCACAAATCATTTCGGGAACAAAAATGGAAGCTCCTGCTAAAGCGGTTGACCAGCGTAGTCAGGTTGAACAAACATCTGCGGCCTTACCTCTTTTTGTGGATGCCTGCAAAACCGGTAAACAATATGCAGGGAATTTCAGAGAAGCTGAAGCTATCACGGAAGCTATCAACCTTTACTCCGCATCACTTCGTACTAATAAAATGCTGAGATACGATGCGAGTACACATAAAGTGACCAATGTAACTGAAGCGAATAAATATCTGGATAGAGAGTATAGGGAGGGATGGGAGCCTGGGATGATTTAAAAGATAAGTCAAAAGTTAAAAGTAAAAAGTAAAAAATGAAAAGTATTGATAGACGAAAGTTTCTGGTACAGGGTGGAATGGGGTTGGGAGCAGCAATTTTAGCAACACAATTACCAAATGAATTGTTTGCTGCTTTCGATTCAGGTTTAATAAAAAGACCCTTTGGATTTCAATCCTATCCAATAAGAGATAGGCTTTCCAAAGATTTTGCAGGCACCTTGAAATTGATGGCAGGAATGGGTTATCAGGAAGTGGAAATGTGTTCTCCTTCAGGATACTCTACTATTGGATTCGCTGCCATTGCAAAATTAAAAACTGCTGAAGTAAAAACTATAATTACAGATGCTGGCCTTTCCTGTAAAAGCTGCCATTTTGTTTTTGGAGAATTAACAAACAAACTGGACGACACCATTGCATTTTCACAAGAACTCGGTTTAACCAATATCATCTGCTCCACTTTTTGGTTACCCAAAACAGCTACGCTGGATGATTATAAGAAAGCGGCAGATAAATTAAATGTTGCTGCAGAGAAAATAAAGAAGGCCGGCATGCAAGCTGGATTTCATAACCACGATTTTGAATTCAAAATGCTGGAAGGGGAATTGATCTACGATGTACTAATGAACCGTCTTGATCCATCCTTGGTGAAAATGCAATTCCAGACAGAAGTCATCAATTATGGTTATAAAGCAGCCACATATTTTGAAAAATATCCGGGTCGCTTTATTTCAGCCCATTTAAGCGACTGGACAGCAGAAAAGAAACAAGTTCCCATTGGAAAGGGAGTCATTGATTGGAAAGAGTTTTTCAAAGCGGCAAAAACAGGTGGTATAGAAACTTGTTATGTAGAAATGGATTATGAGACGTATGAGGAGAGTGCGAAGTTTTTGAAAGCGTGAGGGGCTTGATGCTGGAAGCTAGATGCTAGGTGCTGGATGCCTAAGGCTTAGGGCCTAAAGCCTAAGGCCTTATTTGTTAGTAAGTTGTTTTTTAATTGATTCTCAAAAGTTTTTTTATTCAGGGGCCTCAAACGAAAAGACACACTTTTGATAGGGTAAACAGGATAGTAATTATTAACAATTTGTGTGGGAAAAGGGGGTATACAGATCAAACCAGATACGGGGAAAAATTGTATTTTAAATCGTACTACCTCAATTCATTAAGAAACAGAAATTATTAAATATGAGAAAGAGTCTTGTGGCCCTATTCCTGCTTACTTCAACTACTTTATTCGCTCAAGAAACAGTTACTGAAAAATTCCAGAAGATTCAGACATTACAGCAAGCACAACAATTCATAGAGGCAAATCCAGTATTGAAGCCAGCACTTTTGTATTTGTCTGCCGGAAAAGATACCGCTCTTATTGATAAAAGATTATTACGTCAGAAGAAGGGCGATATCTTCTCTGTTGGATATGTAACTTATAAAGTACTGGAAGCAAGGGACACTACCGATCTAAGAGCCAGCTATATATTTCTTGATGGCGGTAGCTTATCAAAATCAGAAGTTGATAGTCTAAAGAAATTAATTGTACAGAAACTTAATGCTGGTGCCAAATTTGAACAGCTATCAGACCAATATACGATGGATGGCAACAAGACCCATGGAGATACCGATTGGTTTTTTGGCGAGTATTCTTTCCCAAAAGAGTTCCAGGATGCGGTTATGAGCCGCAAACTTGGTGAAATTTTCTTTGTGGATGTGGCTGATAAAGAATGGCACTATATCGTAAAGAAAACTTTTGAGGATAGGGTAAAGAAGGATATTACGGTGTTGAGGGCGAATGGAAGATAGTAGTGAAATATACTTGTTGTAATCCAACTACAAACAACCTTTAATGTGACTTTAAGTAGTAATTATTCATTTCAAAAGCAAATGGAGTAAAAAAGTGCCATAACCTTGCACTTTTGTTGCCTCAATTCCGATATTGGTTATTTCTTGAATCCGATTCTTTCCCTGTCATCCCATTTACGCTGGCTAGCCTTCTCATCCAAAAGGTTTTCCATTGCATCATAAATCTGGTTTAGTTGTACATCATGCTCGCCCAACCGGTCACGGATAATTTTTAGTTGCTCCTTTAGATCAGACTGCATCAATAGCGCTTTCCTTACTCCAACAAATGCCCTCATGATAGCAATATTCATGTTTATTGCTTTGTCGCTATTCAATATAGCGCTTAACATGGCTACACCTTGTTCAGTAAAAAGCAAATGGTGTGATATTTTTATTCTTTTTGATTGGAAGGTGGTAACAATTTGCAACCCTTTTTTACTGCTTTTGGATGCGGTCACATACTGTGACCGGATTACTTCCCACTCTGTAATAGAAAGCCTGAACATAAAATCATTTGGGAATCTTTTGCTATTTCTCTTTACCGACTGATTTAGCACTTTAGTAGCAATTTCGTATAACTCAGCAAGATCAAAATCGAGCATTACCCGCTCTCCCCTGATTTCATATATTCGGTTTTGGATGCTTTTAAGAATTTGCATTGAAATACTTGGACATCGAATTTAATATATCCAGCGAATGCTCCAATGATATTTCATTGCGTTGTAGTAAATCAAAGTTGTATTTAGCCTAAGAATGAACTTAGATAAGAAAGTCAAAATGCAATTATTATTCTCGAATGATTTAAATTTTACACGTTAGGCGTACTTCCCGATACAAAACTTACTAAAAATATAATCCAACTGATCCTCGTTGGTTATTTCTCCTGTTATTTCTCCAAGGTAATGAAGACAACGACGAATATCGAGCGCGAGTAAGTCGCCTGGAATTTTATTGTCTAATCCCGCTTTTATATCATCGAGAGATTGTGCTACTTGCTTCAAAGCATGAAAGTGGCGGGCATTTGTTACGACAGTATTCTCGGTGGATAGTGATCCAGATAATACCTGATCCACCAATCTTTCCTTTAGTACTTCAATATGTCTTTTCTCTTTGGCAGAAAGGAAAATGGGTTTGTCAAGTACATTAAACTTGTTATGAAGATCTGCTTCAGTAACAGCATCCATCTTATTTACAATAAAAAGGATTTTTGCATTGGATTTCTTCAGCCATTCTGCTTGTTGTTTTAATCCATCAGTTGTTTCAGCAACTGCATCGAGAATACATAGCACTACATCTGCTGCTGCAATCTTCTCAAAACTTTTTTCCATACCGATGCTTTCTATTACATCGCTGGTATGTTCTCGAATACCTGCTGTATCAATAAGACGGAAAAGGATACCATCTATATTCAGCACCTCTTCAATGGTGTCGCGGGTGGTGCCAGCTATATCGCTTACGATAGCACGATTCTCATTCAACAATGTATTGAGTAAAGTGGATTTTCCGGCATTGGGTTTTCCAACAATTGCTACGTTAACTCCATTCTTTATCACATTACCTAATGAAAAGGATTCAATGAGTTGGCCTGTGGCTGTAGTTGCATTATTTATGAGTGCATAGAACTGTGTGCGATCTGCAAACTCTACGTCTTCCTGTGAGAAATCGAGTTCCAATTCTATCAATGCTGAGAAACTGAGTAATTGGTCGCGCAGCACTTTTAGCACCTGAGAAAATCCACCACGCATAGTATGCAGGGCTGCTTTTTGGGAAGCGGCTGTATTACTGGCTATAAGATCGGCAACGGCTTCGGCCTGGGCCAGATCCAATTTTCCATTTAGAAAGGCTCGCTGGGTGAATTCTCCCGGTTTAGCCAATCGGGCTCCTTCAGCCACACAAGCGGCAATGATCTGCTGCTGTACATATGGAGAGCCGTGAGCAGATATTTCTGCCACATCTTCTCCTGTATACGATTTGGGACCTTTGTAAATTCCTACTACTACTTCATCCAGAATACGGGTATCCTGTTTCAAAAAGCCCACATGAAGGGTATGGCTTTTCTGGCTGGAAATCTGCTTTGATGGAAAGAGTGTATCCATGATGGCAAAGGATTTTTTGCCGCTTAAACGGATCACTCCTATAGCTCCTACCCCCGGCGGAGTTGCTAACGCTACAATGGTATCATCCCACCCTGCCAATTTCCCAATCATACTGAAATGCTTTTGCCAAATATAAAGGGTGTTGGGAGGATGGGCAACAAAAATCCCCACCATTGTGTGGTGGGGATGGAAAAGAAGTAAAAAATTCGGTTGTGGCTTACACAAGATGTCATCTCGAATTGCAAAAATAGAGTTGTATGCCACGGAAAAATTGTTTCCTCTTTACGACTTCCCACTAGCTATAAATGGTTCATTAGAAGCTATTCGTTCGAATCAGATTATAATAGTCAGCCATTTTTATGTTGCAAAAATTGGGTTGTTTCTTACACAAGATGACATCTCGAAAGCATCCCCCTACTCCTCCGCCAGCTTAAACACCACTGGCTGTGTCTTAAATGAATTCACCATCTTCCCATTCTGAATTGCAGGCGTCCACTGGCCGCTTTTCTTTATTACCCTCACTGCCTCAGCCTGAAGCTCTGAAGGACCGCCTACAGCCTCTACATTGCTTACATTGCCCTGTTTGTCAACTATGAATCGAACCTGCACGGTACCCTGTACCAGGTTATCGATTGCATCCTGTGGATATTTAAGCCCCTTATTCAGGTAACGAGCCCAGGCCGATAGTCCGCCGGGATATTCCGATTCTATTTCCACTTTAATAAATACGGAGTCGGGGTTTTCGTGACGCGCAGGCGCCTGTAAAATACCTCTCCCTTCGTCGGTTGGTGGAGGTGCTGTAATGCCAAGATCCTTATCCCCATCTACATTTGCGTTTCCGATTTTCACATTCTCTAGGTCCTCGTTGTCGGGCGGTTGTTCATCGGGTTTTACATCTTTATCGTCGGTAATAATAGGGGGAGAGAAGTTCTTCATGGCCACCGGTTTGGGCTCTGGAAGTTTTATGGGAGGGGGTGTGATTTTTTCCACTGGCTTATCGTCTAGCTTAGCGAGCTCATGATCGATTACATTCCATCGTTGCGCCATAGCATCTTTGGAATTGCTTCCGATCACATAGCCGGTCCAAAGTAAAAGGGTGAGAGCCAGCATGCCGCTTACGGCTATCAACATACGCTTATTATAAGTCCGGCGCAATTGGTAAGCGCCATATTCCTTGTTTCTTCCTTCGAAGAGGATGTCGAGCAGATCTGCTGTTAGAATGGTAGAAGTGTTCATGGCAATTAATTTTCAATAAGATGCCATGACTAAAGCATTCCATAAGATATGCATAGACGTTATAAAACAAAAATCCCCTGCAGATGCTGCAGGGGATTTTATAGATCGAATACTATTATTAGTTCGTTTCGAGTTTGAAGACGATCGGTTGCTTCTTGTAAGATTTCACCTGACGTCCGTTCTGAACGGCTGGAGTCCACTTACCAGATTTTTTGATAACGCGGATGGCTTCGTCTTTCAGTTCTGAGGGGCCGCTAACGGCTTCCACATCACTCACGTTACCTTCTTTGTCCACAATGAACTGTACTACTACAGTACCTTGTATTTCGTTATCGATAGCATCCTGAGGATACTTGAAGTTTTTGTTCAGGTATCTCATCCAGGCACCTGTGCCACCTGGGTATTCAGATTCGATTTCCACCTTAGTGAAGGTTTTATCGTAATCTTCTTCGTCTTTCTTAGGAGCTTCAACTACACCTTTACCATCGTCTTGGACAGGAGGGGCTGTTATACCTTCATCCTTGATACCTTCCTGGTTAACTGTACCGATCTTGGTATCTTCCAGTTTTTCGATTTCTGGTGGTTTCTCGTCTTCCTTCACTTCCTCATCTTTTACGATTTTAGGAGGGGTGAATTTCGCCATTTCCACTTTTGGTGGTTCTGGTGGTTTTGGAGGAGGAGGTGGTGGCGGTTCGTTACGCTTTTCTTCTGTCTTCACATCTTCCAGCTGAACATCCTGAACAACCATGTTTTTCTTGGCGTTTTCAGCGATGGTATTAGCAAGGAAATAACCCAGGAAGAGCAGTAAGCAAAAAGCCGCGGTACCGATAAGCGCTATGGTTAAACGCTTATTATAGGTTTTGCGCAGTTCGTAAGCGCCATATTCCTTATTTCTTCCTTCGAAGATGATATCCAGGATATCAGCGCTTAAAATTTTATTTACTTCCATGTTATGTTATTTGTTATTAAGATGCAGGGAACAATTAAATTCCATACACTCTTTTATTATTTTACTCCACTGGCAGATTCCGTTGCTTTCATGAGCATGAGCTCAGTTTCGGAGATATCTACCATGGCATAACGTTTTACTTCGTTGATACTCATCTCGTCGAGCAGGTCAACCGTATTCTTGTAGGTTGATTCTGGTCCTGGCTTAAGTACTACAACAAAATCTTTGGGATCCGTAGCTTTCTTTTTATCAATAATGATAGTACGGATCTCTTTGAAATTGGTGGATTTGAAATTGGATCCATCGGGAGCCAATTCTCCTTCGTAGTAGAACACTGCATCATTTTTACTCAACATGATAGTGAGGGCGCCGGAAGCTTTTACTTTGTTCTGCTCCTCGGGCTTTTCAGTATCCTTGGGCAGGAACAGCTTCATAGCTGTAGGCTGGCTCATCGTTGTTGTAAAGATGAAGAAAGTGATCAGCAGGAATCCCAGATCCACCATCGGTGTAAGGTCAACACGCGTAGAAAGTTTTTTCGACTTTTTTACGCCAGGTCCTTTTTTATGTCCACCCCCACCTGAGGTATCCATTTCTGCCATATCGCAAAATTTTAGTGTTTACAATGTTTTTTACTCTGCGCCTTCTTTCTTAGCACCGCCTTCCATATTCTTTTTCCATAATTCAGTACCGGCAGGAACGTTTTCCGGGTCGGTAATCATCTGGAATTTGAATATTTCATTCTTCTTAAAGGCATCGATTACGCCTTTAAAAGAAGGGTATTTAGCGTTGTTATCGCCTTTTACCATCAGGTTCATCTTACTTCCGGCGAAACCGGTTTGGGCGGCCCTCATCCATACAATCAACTCATTGTTAAGTGTATCGGTAACAGGGATGCCTTCAGATTTGTAATCTTTCACCTGATCGGGCGTTAACTGCAGGTAACTTTTCAGTTTAGAGAAAGGTACACCTACAAAAGAATTGGCTCTTTTAAATGCTGCTTTTTCAGCATCTGTTAGTCCGAGTGACTTAGCCTGATCTACCGCATTGATGATATCCAGCTTTTCAGCTCCATTCTCATCAGATACGGAGAGATAAACTTTCCCGTCTTTATCCAGTGTAATCATCACAACGTCTTTCTGCTCAGCGGGTTTGGTAGACACCGATTTAGGTGTTACCACCGAAAGGGCCTCTGAAGGCTTGAACTTTGTGGTGAGGATAAAGAAAGAAAGCAACAGGAAGGCCACGTCGCACATCGCCGTCATATCTATATTGGTACTCTTCCGTGGTACTTTAACTTTTGGCATGATTTCTAAATTTCAATTACTAATTAAGATTCCATTTCCGCCAATTTCCACAAGCCTTTTAGTCCTTTTCAGGAAAATGCGGCTATGGACGGGTTTTGCTTATTTATATAAAGAAGCAAAACTCTGTGTCAAAGTAAATCCAGATTCATCGATACCGTAAGTGATATGGTCAATTTTGGTAGTGAAAATGTTATACATGATGATCGCGATAGCTGAAGTACCGATACCAAGGGCTGTGTTATACAGGGCCTCAGAGATACCTTTTGACAATTCAGCAGCAGCAGCACCACCACCTTCTTCACCGAGGGCAGAGAACGATTTGATCATACCCAATACCGTTCCTAACAGACCCATCAGGGTTGCAACAGAAGCGATAGTAGATAAGAACACCAGGTTTTTCTCCAGCATCGGCAGTTCAAGAGCTGTAGCTTCTTCAACTTCTTTTTGGATATTCAACACTTTCTGTTCTGTTTCCAGTTCAGTGTTTGTGATCATTTCTTTGTATTTGCGCAGACCGGCTTTCATTACATTACCTACGCTACCTTTTTGCTTGTCGCACTCAGCAATAGCCTGATCAACATTTTTGTTAGCCAGGTGATACTGTACTTTGCGGATGAACTCAGCGATGTTACCGCTACCGGTAGCTTTGCTGATAGTGAGCAAACGCTCAATAACGAATACAACTACAACGAGGAAAGAAGCAAGGAGGATCGGAACGATGATACCACCTTCATACATTTTAACTAAACCGCCTTTTGGACCTTTGTGATTTGGCCAGAAACCACCTGCTTTATCAGGATTGGTGAAGTTGTCGTCAGCGCCCAGTACGAAACGCCAGATGATAAATCCGACAAGGATACATACTACAGGGGCAATCCATGAGATCGCGTTACTCTTTTTCTTGGGTTGAACAGATGTACTACTCTTTGAAGCAGTAGCAGTTGGTTTTGTTTCAGCCATGATCGTTTGTTTTTAGTGTTTTGAGAATTTAAACTATGTTTCAAAATTAAAGAGCTCACAATTCTACATAAAAAACCAGTTACCCTTGCTAAAAAAGCAGGAAATTTTTTATGGGGCTCACAAGATAAGGAAATTCGTAAAAAACAGGGTGCTAAAAATAAGGGAAATGCCTGATATAAAACATACCATTTATACACTTAATAGTTTGTTTATACCCGAACAATGCCGATGCTAATATTCATGCAAACCTTTGCGCTCCTCTTTCCCGTTTTCCTTATCTTCATCCACTAAATTTTTTTTAACCATGTACAGAACTACCTGCTTCGCTAAAGGTTTGTCGACCTTGGTGCTGGTTTCTCTGGTAAGTGTAGCTTCAATGGCGCAACGCCCAACAGCTCCCCCTACTGGTGGAAATGGAACACCGGGTTCACAACCCCCAACCCCTCCGGCCGCTGCCCAAAACCCGGCCCGAAACCGTATAAAGATGTCATCACCGACAAAGCTCAAACCCGCAAGGGATTGTTTGCTGTCCACAAAATTGAAGACAAATGGTTTTTTGAAATCGGTGACTCATTGCTTGGACGTGATATCCTGGTAGTAAACCGCATCTCAAAAGCCCCTATCGATACCCGTAACGGTTTCTTCGGATATGCAGGTGACGAAATCAATGAAAACGTAGTCCGCTTCGAAAAAGGTCCAAATAATAAGATCTTCCTTCGTAATCTCTCTTTCTCTGTTTATACTAAGGATTCTACTAAACCAATGTATAAAACAGTTCAAAACTCGAATATCCAACCTATCTCTGCTGCCTTTGACATCAAAGCCTTTTCTAAAGACAGTACCGGATCTGTTATTGACCTTACCGACTATATCAATGGCGATAATGATATCCTCTTTTCGCTTCTTTCTTTAAACCTTCCTCAGGATCGGTGGGGTTCAAGCAGATAAGTCCTACATAGTTGATGTAAAATCTTTCCCAATAAATACTGAAATCCGTACTGTAAAAACCTACGGTAAGATGCCTGCTCCGGGTCTTCCTGGACAAGCGCCTTCAGGACCAACAGGTAATGCAACATTTGAACTGAACAGTTCTATGATGCTTTTGCCAAAAAATCCGATGAAAGCCCGCTACTATGATGACAGAGTTGCATATTTCACCACAGAATACACAGATTTTGATGCGGATCCACAAGGTGTAAAGGATATCAGCATGGTTACCCGCTGGAAACTGGAGCCGAAAGACGAGGATATGGAGAAATTTAAGCGTGGTGAACTGGTAGAGCCTAAAAAGCCTATTATATATTATATAGACCCTGCAACCCCTGCTAAATGGGTTACATACCTTATTCAGGGTGTTAACGACTGGCAGAAAGCCTTCGAAAAAGCCGGTTTCAAGAATGCTATCATGGCAAAACTGCCTCCTACAAAGCAGGAAGACAGTACCTGGAGCCTTGAAGATGCCCGCTATTCAGCCATCGTTTATAAGCCATCAGACATTCCAAATGCCAGCGGTCCTCATATTCATGACCCCCGCAGCGGTGAAATCCTGGAGTCTCATATCAACTGGTACCATAATGTAATGCGCCTCTTGCGCAACTGGTATCTTATCCAGGCATCTCCTAGTGATCCAAAGGCCCGTAACGCTCATTTCGATGACGAACTGATGGGTCAGTTGATCCGTTTTGTTTCTTCGCATGAGGTTGGCCATACCCTTGGTCTTCCACATAACATGGGTTCTTCTTCTGCAGTTCCTGTAGAGAAACTCCGTGATAAAGCATGGGTGGAAGCAAATGGTCACACTCCATCTATTATGGACTATGCCCGTTTCAACTATGTAGCTCAGCCTGAAGATAATATTGCCCCTGCAGGATTGTATCCCCGTATCGGAGATTACGATCTGTGGTCAATCGAATGGGGTTACAGACCAATCTATGGACAAACTGAAGAGCAGGAAAAACAAACCCTCAATGATTGGGTAAAAGCGCGTTTCTCTAATAACCGTATGCGCTTCCTTCATCAAGATGGTATTGATCCCCGCGCTCAAACAGAGTGTATTGGTGATAACAATATGAAAGCTGGTGAATATGGTATCAAGAACCTGAAATGGATGATGCCAAAAATTGCAGGCTGGGTAAATGAAAAAGGTGAGAACTACGAGAACCTTACTGAAATCTATGGGGAAGTATTGAACCAATTCAGCAGGTACAACGGACATGTTGTAACTAATGTGGGTGGTATCTTCACTGATTATAAAACAACTGATCAGGATGGTGCTGTTTATACTGTTGTTCCAAAGGCGCAACAAAAAGAAGCAGTAGCTTTCTTGCAGAAACAACTTTTCGAAACACCTACATGGTTGCTCGATAAGACGATTCTGGAAAAGACCACTCTTCCTGTAAGCGACCGTATAAGCCAATTACAAGACCAGTTCCTTGGTTCTTTATTAAACTCTGCCCGTTTGCAACGTCTGGTTTCATCTACTAACCGTGATGCAGCAAATGCCTATCGTTTAGATGAATTCATGGATGATCTGAAAAAAGGTATCTGGAGTGAATTAGCTACTAAGAAGCCAATTGATAACTACCGTCGTAACCTTCAGAAAGCTTATGTTGAAAGGCTTGGAGCAATTGTGGCTCCACCGGCATCTGCTTTACCAGGTGGTATCACTATCAGCATCGGTGGACCAGCAGCTGATCCTAAAAAATCTGATATCATGTCAGTTGCAAAAGGAAACCTTCGTTCTTTAAAAGCTGAAATAGCTGCTGCTATTCCTGCTACAACCGATAAACTCAGCAAACTGCATTTGCAGGATTTGAATGAGCGTATCGACAGGATATTGAATCCTAGATAATAAGTACTGTATATAGTTAGAAAGGCGATCTGTTTTCAGGTCGCCTTTTTTAATTTGAAAATTTGATGATTTGAAAATTTGAAAATAATACAAATACATTTTACCGCAGAGACGCGGAGACGCAGGGGGAAATTCCTCTGCGCCTCCGCGTCTCTGCGGTGAAAAAAATAAACCTAAATTATTACACTCTACTTTTGGAAAATACTAATTGCACAGATAATCCTTACGTCGTTCCCAACTTAAAACTTACTACTTAAAACTTATAACGTACAACGTAAAACTTACTCATACCTCAGCGCCTCAATAGGATTCAACCTCGACGCTTTGATTGCAGGATAAAGACCTGCGAGTAAACCGGTAAGTGAGCAGATAATGATACCGGCAATAATCCATCCCCATGGAATAAGGAAGCTGGTAGATAAAAGTAAGCCCACAACATTACCGAGGGCGATACCTAATATGATTCCGATTACGGCACCAATCATACTGATAATGATGGCTTCGTTGAGGAATTGACTTCGAACGCTGTCTTTCTTGCCTCCTATGGCTTTGATAAGACCAATCTCTTTTGTCCTTTCGGTTACAGACACCAGCATGATATTCATTAAGCCAATGGCTGCACCCAATAGAGTGATGATACCGATAACTACTGCGGCAATAGAGATAAAACTAAGGTTACGTAAAAGCATTTCAACAAAACTATCACTCTTGTCGATTGCGAAATTATCTTCTTCAATGGTAGTAAGCTTCCTTACAGGCCTGAACGTACCAGAAGCCTGACTGATAGCTCCGTCCATCATCTTGAGGTCGGCTACTTTCACTTGTATATTGAAAGAAGCATTGGGATTGGAATTGAAAAACCTTCTTACATTATTATAGGATGAAATAATTGTGTTATCCCAACTCATTCCCAGCGTAGACCCTTTAGGATTCAAGGTACCAATGACCCTGAAAGGGATATTATTGATCTTGATGATTTTATCTATGGGGAGCTCAAGATTGTCACCGAAGAATTTCTTAGCAACATCTTTACCTATTATACAAACATTTCTTCCTGTGGAAACATCAAAGGGGTAAGGCTTCTTCCATAAGCAATCGTAAAACCATTCTGCTCTACAAAGTTTTCGTCGCCACCAAATACCCTAACAGTAGGGTTTGTTTTCAAACTTCCAAAAGACACAACAGCATCACGTATACCAAATAAAACCAGACTCACTTTTGCAGGGAACTGGTAATTTTCTTTAAAAGATTCTGCCTGGAATTTTGTGATAGGCTTATTAAGGTTTGATTTCTTTTCTTTCTTCTGGCCTTTTTTTTCTTTTTTAATTTCATTGTTACCACCGCCAAAGCCGAATCTAGGTTCTTTAAAACGGATGGTGAATCCGTTAGACCCCATGGAAGAAAAGCTTTCTGTGAATTTTTGAGTAACTGCTTCGAGGGCAGTATTGATACCTACCAATGCCATAATACCAAATGCGATGATGGCAATTGTTAAACTGGAACGCAGCTTATTACCGCGTACGGTGCGCATAGCGAGGGTAAAAGTATCACTGTAAGCCATAAGGCTAAGTTACACATTCCATTAAAGCAGAATGCGACGATTTTATGAGTGGTAAACAGGCCTGATTCCTGTAAAAAATCAGATGGTAAAAAAGTAAAGGG
The DNA here is from genome assembly GCA_016721085.1 of Chitinophagaceae bacterium. Classification (GTDB taxonomy): domain Bacteria; phylum Bacteroidota; class Bacteroidia; order Chitinophagales; family Chitinophagaceae; genus Endoryza. The sequence goes on from JADKJI010000003.1 coordinate 27,690, forward strand.
TATCTATCAGCCATTGGGGGAAAAGGCCCAACAGGATGATTCCCACGGCAGTAGCTATAAGAAGTCCTTTAAATACCGGACTAACTTCAATTTCAGTGGCATCCTGGCTTTCTCTTAAATACATTGCCTGAATTACCCTGAAATAGTAATAGACACTTATAACAGCACAAAGAACAGCTAATATCACCAGCCACATCACTTTCCCGTTTTCAACGGCTGCAGAAAGCATATAAAGCTTACCCATGAATCCGGCCGTGCCTGGAATACCTGCCAGGGAAAGGAGGAAGATAGTGGTTGTAGCTGCCAGCACTGGCTGGCGCTTTGCCAAACCATTAAAGCCCTCAAAAGTATAATCCTTCATTTTCAGCAGTACAGCGAAAATACCGATGGTGGCGAGGCTATAAGCGGCTGTATAAAAGAAAAGACCCTCATTCCCTTTCTGGCTTAATGATACGATCGCCAAAAGCATAAATCCTGCCTGGGCTATACTTGAATAGGCCAGCATCCTTTTTACGCTCTGTTGGAAAACAGCTGTGATATTACCAAAAAGCAAAGTAGAAGCAGTAATAATAGCCACAGCCAGTTGCCAATGAGGATGCATGGATCCGAACCCTGTCTGGAAAAGACGGATGAAAGCGATAAACCCAGCCCCTTTCACCACGGTGGCCATATAAGAAGTAAATACAGTTGGTGCTCCATCATACACATCTGGTGTCCAGAAATGGAAAGGAGCAGCCGAAACTTTAAAGGACATGGAGAAAAGCAATAAGAGCATACCAGCCCCCATCAAAGGATTGATAGCCTCATTCCCCAGAGAAATAGCATGCAGGAAGAAACTGCCTTTAGCCCCATAAATAAGAGCAATACCCATCAGCATTAATCCTGTTGAAAATGCCCCCATCAATAAATATTTCAAAGATGCTTCATTGCTCTTTAAATTTCGCTTGTCGCTACCAGTAAGTATGTACAATGGGATAGAGATGATCTCAATACCCAGGAAAAGCATCAGTAGTGTATTGTAAGAAGTAACAAGGCTGATACCGCAACTGATGAAGAAAATCAATGCGAAATATTCTGCAAAATGGTTCCCTACTTTTTCAAAATCGCGTCCGGACAAAAGGAAATAGACCAGGGTAGCTCCAAAAGCAACGGCATTGAATAGTAAGCCGAAGTTTTCGAATACGAGCATCTCATGCACATTTACTTTAAACAGATGTACATTATAGATGTCGAGCAGGTTTACTGTAAAAAGAAGCGCCATACCGAAAATGGCTACTGCGCGCACAATATTCTTGTTGCTGGTGAACAAACCAGAAAACATCATCACTACTCCCCAGATGGCCGATAAAACTATTGCATTCATAAATTAATATAATCGCTTTACTTAAGGATGTTTAGTGATCATTTTGCTAAGGATTGAGTTTACCGTTCCTTCGGTAAGGTTCAATATAGGCTGAGGATAAACACCCAGCACTATTATCAGCACCACAATCACCGCCAGTACCCATTTTTCATTTGGACGAATATCGGTAGCCGCAGCAGTTACACTATTGGTATTTCCAAAGAACACCTTCTGGATCATATTGAGGGTGTAGATAGCCGATAGTATGATACTGATACCTGCAACAACCGTATATATATAATTAAACTGAGAAACATTGGATGTGAATACGCCTGTAAACATCAGAAACTCCCCGATGAATGCATTCGTTAACGGCAAGGCCACATTCGCCAATGCAATCACTACAAAGAGTATTGCCAGTCCTGGAGCTTTCTGTGCCAATCCGCCAAGCTCAGACATTTTGCGTGTATGATATTTTCTTTCGATTATTTCCACTACTATCCACATACCGATGATATTGATACCATGGTTGAACATTTGAATCATCACACCTTGCATACCTGCATTGGTGGTGGAGAATATGGCCAGGTTCATCAATCCTATGTGAGCAATGGAAGAATAAGCTATTAATCGTTTCATATCATCCTGTTGCATTGCAAGCAAGGATGCATAGATCATACCTACCATCGATAAGAAGGCAACTGTATCACCCCATCCCCATAAACCACCAGGTACAATTGGAGCCAGCCACCTTATAACCGCAAATACACCCATCTTAACCATGATACCGCTAAGTACCATTGTTGTAGCTGTTGGTGATTGTTCGTAGGTATCTGGCTGCCAGGTATGGAAAGGGAACAATGGCATTTTGATAGCGAAAGCAATGAACAACATCCAGAATAACCAGCTTTGCTGATCGGGTTTCAGGCTAAGTTCATAAAATGATTTGAGTGCAAATGAATGATCGCCTGGTGTCTGGAAATAAATATAGATCAGCGCCACCAGCATTAACAGGGAACCTAAGAAAGTATAGATGAAAAATTTAAAGGTAACTGCGATTCTCTTTTCACCACCCCAGGTAGAACAGAGGAAATAAGCTGGAATCAATGCGAGTTCCCAGAAGAAATAAAACAATAAGGCATCAGTAGCCAGGAACACTCCCATCAAACCTGCCTGCGATAAAAGCATGAAGGCATAAAAACGATTGGCATTTGGGTAAGTGGTATTCCAGGTGGCAATAAATATCAATGGGAATGCTAATGCTGTAAGAAGACAAAGCAACTGTCCCATACCGTCTAAGGTTACAGTAAACCGACTTCCTAAGGCCGGGAGCCATTCCGCATCGAACGATAAGTTTGCTGCATCTTTGCAAATGTCAATCCAGCTACAGATACCACGAGGGTAGCTACAACCGCAACCAAAGATCCTAGGCGGGCACTGCTATCTTTTTTGATAAAGAAAGTCAGCAGACCGCTCACTAATGGAATCAGAATTAATAAAACAGGTATCATGCCCAAAACCGCCTGAGGCGAACTATTTTATGAACAAATTGGTTTATCTACTATGGGTTACTACACTATCCTCTCACTTATCTCCCACTTAAATTACTTCTTAAACAAGAACTGAACTGCAAAGAATACCAGGATACTGATAACCATCAACAACACATAACTTCCTACCTGACCACTTTGCACTAAACGTAACTGGCGACTTGCTAACTGCACTCCTTTACCTACTCCATTCACAATCCAGTCTATTACTTCATTCTCAGTAAACAGTACTACTTTCTTTCCTATCCAACGAATAGGTTTAACTATGATGGCTTCATATATTTCATCAACATACCACTTGTTAGCTAACACTTTGCGGAATCCTTCATATACACCACTGAATGCATCAACAGCATAAAGTTTCCTTGTGATGAAATAGATGATGGCTAATCCTATTACCGTTCCACCCAACAACATATATTCTGTTGTTGCTGCTCCTTCTGCTTCACCACCAGGTATTTTCACTGCAGGTGCGAGGAATTCATTCAGGTAAGGATGCCCTCCGAAAATATGCGGCAACTGAATCAAACCTCCAACGAGAGATAGTAATGCTAATACTGCTAACGGAATTGTCATTGAAGCCGAGGACTCATGAACATGATGCGCTTTCTCTTCTGTGTTTCTGAATTTTCCGAAGAATGTAAGATTCAACAAACGGAACATATAGAAAGCGGTGAGGATCGCTCCTGCTACACCACCCCAGAATAATAATTTGCTATGTTCGAAAGCGGCTAGCAGTATTTCATCTTTTGAAACAAATCCGGATGTGAAAGGGAAACCACTGATAGCAAGAACACCGATGAGGAATGTCCAATAAGTAACTGGAATCTTCTTCGACAGTCCACCCATTTTTGTGATATCCTGTTCTCCACCCATAGCGTGAATTACACTACCTGCGCCAAGGAATAACAAAGCTTTGAAGAAGGCATGTGTCATTACATGGAATACAGCAGTTGTATAAGCTCCTACACCGATAGCCAGGAACATGAATCCCAATTGGCTTACGGTTGAATAGGCAAGAACCTTTTTGATGTCGTTTTGATATAATGCAATTGTGCCTGCCAGTAATGCGGTTGCTAAACCGATGATGGCAATCACATTCATTGTAATTGGAGCAGCACTGAACATTACATGACTACGTGCGATCATATAAACACCAGCAGTAACCATGGTAGCAGCGTGGATCAATGCAGATACTGGAGTTGGACCTGCCATCGCATCTGGCAACCATGTATATAATGGAATCTGTGCACTTTTACCAGTTGCACCAACGAATAATAATAAGGTCATACCGGTTATGATCATAACTGGAGTTCCTCCCACTTTTGCGAACACTTCGCTGAAAGTGACAGTACCGAACTGATTGATCATCCAGAAAACGGCGAGTAAAAAACCAAGGTCGCCAATACGGTTCATGATGAACGCTTTCTTGGCAGCGTTTGTATAATCAGTATTCTTGAACCAATAACCGATAAGAAGATAAGAGCAAAGACCAACTCCTTCCCAACCAATGAAGAGAATCACGAAGTTGGCACCCAGTACCAACAGCAACATGGAGAAAACGAAGAGGTTGAGATAAGCGAAGTAACGGGCGAAATGATCGCTGGTCTCTTCATGCATGTACGATGTTGAATATACATGGATCAGGAAACCTACTCCTGTAATAATTAAAAGGAATAAAGAAGACAATGCGTCTACCTGAAAATCGAAAGGAATCTTGAATCCTTTTACGGCAATGAAATCGAAGAGATGGACAACTTGTCCGCCGCTGCTTTTCACTTCCATAAATAGGGCGACGCTGATAGCGAATGCTCCGAGGATGGTGGCACAGCCAATCAATCCTGAAAGCGATTTCGATAACTTTTTCCTGAATAGTCCGTTAAGCAGGAATCCTGCGAAAGGGAGTAGAGGAACCAACCAAACCAATTGAAAAATATTCTTCATAAACAGAAAGCCATTGGTTATTGTGCTTTAGTGCTTTAACCGGTTTAAAAAATTTATATCCACCGAATGGGTATTGCGGTATAACATTACAATGATAGCCAAACCCACACTTACTTCAGCAGCTGCCACTACCATTATAAAAAATACGAACAATTGCCCGTCGATACCTGCCATTGGGTTCTGTGCCACTCCCGCCGCATGATACATTTTTGATAAAGCCACCAGCAAAAGATTCGCTGCATTCAACATGAGCTCGATGCACATGAAGATGATGATGGCATTGCGGCGCGTTAATACACCAACCACTCCTATACAGAAGAGGGCGATGGCGAGGTAGAGATAGTATTCGATCTTCATGCTGATAATTAAAAATTTGGGAATTTGAAAATTTGAAAATTAGATTTACTAATTCTACCACTCCCTTTTCAAATCATTCATTTTTATTTCCCATTTTTAATTCAAAAATTATTTTATAAACAAAAATTTCAACAACTTAACAGATTCACTTCCACATAAACCTATTTCCACATTTTCACATTTCCACATTTTCACATTCCTCTTTTCCCCCTCAATCCCCCTTCTTCCCAATCACCACAGCCCCCACCATTGCACTTAAAAACAACACACTGCTTATTTCAAATGGTACAACATATTCTGTGAAAAGGGCTTTACCGAGATTTTCGATAAGGCCGATATTACCTTCCTGGGTTTGGGCGATCATCTTGTTCTGGTCGGCTGTTTTTAAGGCCGCTACCAATACAAGCATCAAACAACCGCCAGCTAAAATGCCGGCCAGCTTCAGCCATTTATGTTTTTGCGGTTCTGAATGTGCGTTGAGATTCATCAGCATTATCACGAAGAGGAAGAGTACCATGATGGCTCCTGCATATACTATCAGGTTCACGATACCAATGAACTGTGCATTAAGAAGAATATAGTGACCGGATATGGCGAAAAATGTTACGATAAGCCATAATACACTATGAACAGGATTTTTACTGATCACTACCATGATGGCACTGAACAGGGTTAACCCGCTTAAGAACCAGAATAAAATTTGTGTTGCGTTCATCTTTCTCTAATCAGTTAGTTACAAAACTTATTGAACCTATAGAACTTCATTAACCCCGACGCGTCGGGGGAACCTATTGAACCTCCCTCACTACTCTATTTCCCAGGGCTTTCTTGTATTCCTCCGGCTTTTCAATCGGATGAGGAATCAAAAGATCAGGCTTACCATAAATGAATCCTTTACGCTGGAAATTAGCCGGTGCAAAAGTTTCACTTAAGTATATCGCATCTTTCGGACAAGCTTCTTCACATAATCCACAGAAAATACAACGCAGCATATTGATCTCGTAACGTGCTGCATATTTCTCTTCGCGGTATAAGTTCTCTTCCCCGTTTTTACGTTCTGCAGCTTCCATTGTAATGGCTTCAGCAGGACAAGCAACAGCACACAATCCGCAGGCTGTACAACGTTCTCTTCCCTCCTCATCACGATTCAGAATGTGCAAGCCACGGAATACCGGGCTGAAAGGTCTTTTCTGCTCAGGGTAATTGATAGTGGGCTTCTTTTTAAAGAGGTGACTGAATGTAATAATCATCCCTTTAGCAATATTCCACAGATACAGTCGCTCGATGAATGTCATCGGCTTCCTGTCTACCAACTGCGCCCTGTTTGTCAATAACTGCATATCTTTTTACTTTATACTATTCATTAATACTGCACTCCTCCCCTTCCCTACTCCCTACTTCCTTACTTCCCTACTTCTTCAACCACAACACCACCACCGCTGTAATTAACATATTTATCAAACTCAATGGAATCAATGTTTTCCAACCGAGGTTCATTAATTGGTCATAACGGAAACGCGGGATAGTCCAGCGAATCCACATGAACAGGAAGATGAACGATACCGTTTTAAAGAACAAGCTCATTGCCTGAAGCACTGCCAGCCAGTTGGCTCCAATAGAATGACCAAGGTTCACATCATTTATAAACGGTATATCGTATCCACCAAAGAAGAGTGTAGACATCACCACACTACTGATGAACATGTTGATATATTCTGCAAACAGATAGAATCCCAATTTCATTGAGGAATACTCCTGATGATACCCGAAGTTCAATTCGTTTTCAGCTTCCGGTAAATCGAAAGGTGTACGGTTACATTCGGCCAGTGCACAAACAAAAAATATCATGAAACCAAGAGGCTGATACAATACGTTATACCAACTATCTGCCTGTTGTCCAACTATAACACTCATCTTGAGTGATCCAGTAACCATCAATAAAGCGATAAGCGCCAATCCCATTGGTAACTCATAAGAGATTACCTGAGAAGCACCACGAAGGGCAGCAATCAAAGAGAATTTATTATTAGAAGCCCATCCTCCGATCATGATACCATAAACACCCATACTCACTACACCGAAAATGAAGAGGATACCAATATTGATATCTGCCACTTGTAATGAAACAGGATAGCCAAAGAAATCGATAGTACCACCCCATGGAATAACCGCAGAGGTCATCATGGCGGTCATCATTGCTAAACAGGGGCCAAGTATGAATAAGAATTTATTTGAGTTGTTTGGAATGATCTCTTCTTTCATGAAAAGCTTTAATCCATCGGCAACTGGTTGCAATATTCCAAAGGGACCCGCGCGGCTTGGTCCTCTGCGGTCCTGAAGGAAGGCTGCCACCTTACGTTCCATGTATGTTTCATACATAGCAATGACGAGAGAAATCATCACCACTGCTACGATGAGCACCAGCTTCTCAACTATGAATTGCCATTCTACAACTAAGAACATCTTATTCTTTATTTAAAATTAATATCGTCGTTTTATAACCGGGAAGGCGATAAGAATTGTATTTATATTTCTTTCCCTACTACTTCCATCCTTCCTAACTTCCCTACTCCCCCTCACGCAAAATCATCCGAATGCGCTGGCCTGTTCAACTTACTCAATTCTATATTTTGTTTATTCACATCACTTTCATCATGTATGTTCATCAATAACTTAGGACTGCGTCCACCCATTACTGCTGAAATGGTTTCTTTTGGTGTAACCAGGTCTACATAATGGCCTTGAGAAATAACTGAATGACGATTGATAACACTCGGACCTTCAACTACCCAATCTTTCAGCGATTTCTTTTCAAAGCGGCATTCGTTACATATCCATCCGGTACCACCTTTAGTACTGTCTTTTATTTCGCCCCATTCGTCTTTGCGGGCTGTTACACGGAATACTTCATCACCTCTCATCCACAATTGTACTTCACCACAGCATTTACTACAGTTACAATGCGCATCTACGGGTTTAGTAAACCACACACGATTTTTAAAACGGAAAGTTTTATCAGTAAGAGCACCAACAGGACAAACATCGATTACGTTTCCGATGAAATCGTTATCCAGATTCTTTTCTATAAAAGTGGCTATTTCTGAATGGTCGCCTCTGTCGAGTACACCATGAACTCGCTTATTTGTCAGTTGGTCTGCAGTGAACACACAACGGTAGCAAAGAATGCAACGGGTCATGTGCAACTGTATATAAGGACCGAGGTCGTGCTTTTCGAATGTCCTGCGCTTGAATTCGTAGCGGGTAGACTCTTTACCATGTTCATAGCTGAGATCCTGCAGATGACATTCTCCTGCCTGATCACATATTGGACAATCGAGAGGGTGATTAATCAATAAGAATTCTACCACACCGTTTCTTGCATCCATAACTTTTTCGCTGGTGATATTCTTCACTATCATTCCATCCATCACGTTAGTGCGACAACTAGCCACCAGTTTAGGCATAGGTCTTGGGTCTGCCGTTGAACCAGCAGCTACTTCCACCAAACAGGTACGGCATTTACCACCGCTGCCTTTCAGTTTGCTATAGTAACACATCGCCGGAGGGGCTACATCGCCACCGATACTACGAGCAGCGTTCAGGATACTAGTTCCTGGCTCTACATCAATAGTGATGTTGTCGATAGTTACTTTAATAAGTTTTCTTTCTTCAGACATATTAAAAATTCAAAAGTCAAAATTCAAAAGTCAAAAAAGTGAAATTCAAAAGTAAAAATTGAAAAGTTAAAAGTTAAAAAGTTGAATGACAATAGTTACTAAAATTGGCATCTTTCACCTTTAGGATTTTCCTACATTACTCTTGTTACTTTTAATTATAATGGTTTGATTATTCTTGAAATTTCATCAGCCTTCAAGTGATTCTACTTTACTCCTATCAACTTCCATTGTATCGCGAATCAAACACAACCAATATTTAGTTTCATTACAAGATTTCAATGCAATGGTCAAATACTTTAGCCAATCCTTTTTTGAACTACCAGCACTTCTTCTACCATATTCGCACCTATAGAAGTTGCACTTCTTAATAGTTGGTCGAACAGTGAAAGCAACTCTTCTACATTGCAATCTTTTATAAAAAGAACATACTTCTTTTGAAAATATTAACAGCGATGTCTTATTCCATAGGCTTATCTTCTTCAAAAAATTTCAATTTCCATCTACCCCTTTTGACTTTTCACTTTGACTTTTGACTTTTCTGCCTTTGCCCTCTTTGCTTTCCTTTGCGTGAAACCCTAAACAGGCGTTACAGCCGGTCTCTCATCCGCATAATGAGCAAGACCAAAATTCCTGATCTGACTCTCCTGCGGGTTCTTCACATGCCACTCGAATTCATCCCTGAAATGACGGATAGCTGCGGCTACAGGCCAGGCAGCGGCGTCACCTAAAGGACAAATTGTGTTTCCTTCTATTTTGCGTTGGATATCCCATAAGAGGTCGATATCACTCATTTTTCCTTTTCCGTGTTCAATGTTGTGGAGGATTTTTTCCATCCATCCTGTTCCTTCGCGGCAGGGTGAACATTGTCCGCAACTTTCATGACGATAGAATCTTGCCAACGTATAGGTGTTACGAACTACACATTGATCTTCATCCAAAACTATGAATCCACCAGAGCCCATCATACTACCTGTTGCAAAACCACCATCACTCAGACTTTCATAAGTCATCATACGGGTTTCACCTTTTGCTGTTTTCAGCAAGAGATTAGCTGGAAGGATAGGTACAGATGATCCACCAGGTATACAAGCTTTCAGCTTTTTGCCGTTTGGAATACCACCACAATACTCGTCACTATATATGAACTCTTCTACAGAGATCGTCATGTCGATTTCGTAAACACCAGGCTTATTGATATTTCCACAAGCACTGATCAATTTGGTACCAGTAGACTTACCGATGCCTATTTTCGAATAAGCATCACCGCCATTATTGATGATGGGAACGATAGCAGCGAGGGTTTCAACATTATTAACCACTGTAGGACAATCCCACAGGCCCTTTACCGCAGGGAATGGAGGTTTGATACGTGGATTACCACGTTTGCCTTCCAGGCTTTCCAACAATGCTGTTTCTTCACCACATATATAAGCACCGGCACCACGTTGTACATAGATTTGGCAATCGAAACCGGTTCCAAGAATATTTTTTCCTAACCAACCATTAGCATTGGCTTCATTAATAGCTTGCTCTAATATGTCAACGATCCAGGCGTATTCACCTCTGATATAGATATAAGTGCGGTTGCTTCCCAGTGCATACGATGAAACGATAAGACCTTCGATCAATATATGAGGAATGAATTCCATCAGGTACCTGTCTTTGAAAGTACCGGGTTCACTTTCATCGGCATTACATACCAGGTAACGGGGAACGCCTTCTGGTTTGGCCAAAAAGCTCCATTTCATTCCTGTAGGGAAACCTGCACCACCTCTTCCACGAAGTCCGCTCTTCTTCACTTCTTCTACCACATCCACCTGGCTCATCTTGAAAGCCTTCTCTACAGCCGCATAGCCACCTTCACGGCGATATACGTCGTACTGACGGATCCCCGGTATATGTGCTTTGTCAAGTAATAATTTTACACCCATGATATATGTAAAGAGTTATACGTTTTAAGTTTTACGTTATAAGTAAGTTTTAAGTTGTAAGTAATAAGTTTTAAGTACATCTACTACCTAACTATCCGCCGCGGCGGACTTACGCCTGACTACCGACTCCCGACTCCTGACCTCAGACTCCTGACTCCGACTACACCTTCGCGCTCTGCCGCATCACCAACTTCCAAACACCTCCTGTCTTTCTCCACCATTGCAATACGAATAGATTCGAAGCAAAATTGGTCCCATTAAGATTCCCTTCCACCGCCATCCTCTCTTTCACCAATGCATTCTTTTTGTCTTTCATTTGAATGGATACGGAAACAGGTGAAATTTTTAAATAAACCAAGTACCCTGATTTCATATCCTTCAGCACATCTTCTTTACTCTGCACCCATCCATTGGAATGACCAAATGATGCTTTATTTTCTATACGCTTCTCAATTTCGATATCATCTTTAGCAACCAATGCCTTTTCAAAAGCTTGCAAGGCTTTCAATACTGCAGAAGTATCCTGTTGTGCTGAAACCAACACAGGAGAAATGATAAGAAATATAAAAACAAAGAACTTCATTCGACTATTTTATTTCAATTCCCTTTCGGAAACAAACATATCAATTATTAGAGCTTGCATTCTTGCGGCACTCGTCAACAATGGCATCCACTTTTTCTTTTGTAAGATGCTCCCTATAATGTTTACCCAATTGCATCATTGGTGCATAGCCACAAGCGCCGAGGCATTCTACTGTTTTCAGTGAGAATAAACCATCTGCAGTTGTTTCACCTGGTTTTATGCCCAGTTTATCACCGATATATTTAATGATATCATCACTTCCACGCAGCATACAAGGACCTGTTTGGCAAACCTCAAATAGGTAGCGACCAACAGGTTTCAGATTATACATGCTATAGAAAGTAGCTACTTCGTATACTTCAATTGGATCGAGTTGCAGCAAGGAGGCTACATAATCCATAGTTTCAGCGCTCAGCCATCCACCAAACTCCTGTTGCGCCAAATGCAATACAGGTATCAGCGCACTCTTCTGCTTCCCATCAGGATAGGCAGAAACCAGTCGCTTTACCTCTACTAATTTTTCTTCTGTGAATGTCATAAATCCCAACTCCAACCGGAGCGATTTAAAACAGTCCGACAAAACCGAACTATTTTGGTTAATTAATATATTCCAACTCCTTCCCTACTTCCATTCTTCCCTACTCCCCTACTTTTGTATTAAGCATCCATCTCCCCCGCAATCAAATTCAACGAACTCATCACAATCACCGCATCTGCCAACATTCCCCCTTTTACCAATTCTTCATAAGCCTGATAATACACGAAACAAGGTCTGCGGAAATGCAGGCGGTAAGGTGTACGTCCACCATCACTTATTAGATAGAAACCTAATTCGCCGTTAGCCCCTTCAATTGGGAAATACAATTCACCTTTAGGAATATCAATTTCACCCATGATGATCTTGAAGTGCCAGATAAGCGCTTCCATCTTGGTATATACATCCTTCTTCTCAGGTAAATAATATTCAGGAACATCGGCATGGAATACTTCTGCTTCAGCACCCTTGAACTCCTGAACTTTCTTATAGGCTTGTTCCAGGATACGAAGGCTCTGCCACATTTCCTGATTACGAACCAGGAAGCGGTCATAACAGTCACCCGTAGTGCCTACAGGGATATTGAAATCAAAATCTTCGTAGCTGCTATAAGGACTATGAACCCTAACATCATAATCCACTCCTGCTGCCCTTAAGTTAGGACCGGTAAAGCCATAGTTCAATGCTCTTTCTGCGGTAATTGGACCGGCGCCGATGGTACGTTCCATGAATATCCTGTTACGCATGAAGAGGTTTTCAAACTCTTTCAGTACGGCTGGATATTCTTTTAGGAATTTCTCGATTTTCTCGAACGCTGCAGCAGTGAAATTCCTTTCCAGGCCGCCAATACGCCCAATATTAGTAGTAAGGCGGGAACCACATATTTCTTCATATATCTCATAGATTAATTCGCGGTATTGCATTACATAAAGGAAACCAGTATACGCTCCACTATCCACACCCACAATAGAGTTACAGATAAGGTGGTCTGAAATCCTCGACAGCTCCATAATAATAACACGCAGGTAATCGACACGCTTTGGCGTTTTCAGCCCCAATAACTTTTCACAGGTAAGATGCCAGCCCATATTATTGATGGGACTGCTGCAATAATTGAGGCGATCGGTAAGAGGAGTGATCTGATATAAAGGACGTCGTTCTGCCAACTTCTCAAAAGCCCTGTGGATATAACCGATAGTTTGTTCCGCAGCAACAATTCTTTCCCCATCCAGTTCCAGAATATTCTGGAAAACCCCATGCGTAGCCGGGTGGGTAGGCCCAAGGTTAAGGGTAGTCGTTTGCTTCTCGATTGATCCTTCGGGAAGTTTGATGTGAGTATGTGTGATCGTTTCCGACATAAAGAAATTTGAGAATTTGATGATTTGAAAATTTGAAAATGTTGAAAATCTCTACATTTAAAATTCTGACGATTATCAAAAATTCCACTATTTAAATGTTTCCTCAAATTAAAATTTATTTACAAGATCTTCTACTATTAGAAACTTCATTTTCACATTTTCTCATCTCCACATTTCCACATTTGTCATCATCCCCGCCCAAACATCTCATCATCCTTATCAATCCTCGACTGGTCTTCTAATGGATATTCTTTTCTTAATGGGAAATAATCCATCTCTTCCACATTAAGGATTCGTTTCAGGTTTGGATGTCCAACAAAGTTGACACCAAAGAAATCGTATGTTTCCCTTTCCATCCAGTTAGCGCTTGCATAGAGAGCTGTAGCACTGTATACATCGGGCTTTTGGATATCGGTAAATACTTTGAAACGCAATCTCACATTATCTACCATATTATGAAGATGGTAAACCACTGCCAGTTCACGACCCACTTGATTTGGATAATGAACAGCCTGTAAATCAGTAAGGAATCGGAACTGTAATTCCGCATCATCATAAAGGAACTGCAGTACTTTCAAATTCAACTCTTTTGGCACTTCAAAGCTGAGCATACCATAGCTCTCGGCGAAATTAGAGACCTGGTCTCCGAATTTTGCCTGTAGCTGTTGTTGAATGATATCGTTGGTTAGAGCCATAATCTTTTAATTTGGTCCGCCGCGGCGGATTAAAATTTGAAAATTTGGGAATTTGAAAATTTGAAAATCTCATTACTAAATTCTTTCATGTTTACCCACCCTCAAATTCTCAGAGGCCCCATTTTCAAATTATCTAATTATCAAATTACTTACTGTATTCCATAGCTTCCCATCAATTCCTTATACTTCTCCCCATTCCTTCTTCTCAGGCTTTCTTCTCCTACTAATTCCTGGATACGCATGAAACCATCGATGATGGCTTCGGGGCGTGGAGGGCATCCTGGCACGTATACGTCAACCGGGATTACCTGGTCGATGCCCTGGAGAACACTATAAGTATCGAATATGCCACCGCTGCTGGCGCAGGCTCCGATGGCGATTACCCAGCGGGGTTCAGCCATTTGGAGGTATACCTGTTTAACAACGGGGCCCATTTTCTTTGCAATTGTACCCATTACCATCAGCAGATCGCACTGACGAGGCGAAAAACCCACTCTCTCAGCTCCAAATCGGGCAATATCATAATGTGAGGCGATGGTTGCCATAAATTCAATACCACAGCAGGAAGTAGCAAAAGGCAGCGGCCAGATGGAGTTCTGACGACCTAATCCTACCACTTTATTAAGGCTGGTAGCGAAGAACCCTTCACCAGGGAACCCTTCAGGGGCTTCCTTGACGATTTTTACTTTGGATTCGCTATTGAGGTTATATTGTACTGGACGAGACATATGCAATTATTTAATTTGATAATTTGAAAATTTGAAAATGATACTATACCTTCTATAACACTCCACTGGAATCAAAGTTTGCGTACTTAACGATTTTCAAATTTTCAAATCAATTAATTTTCACATTTTCTTTAGTCTTCCCACTCCAGCGCCCCCTTCTTAATAATATATACGAAGCCGGCGAGGAAGAAGCCTACGAACATGAGTACAGCCAGGAAACCATCCCATCCCAGGCCCTTGAAATTAACGGCATAGGGATAGAAGAAGATAACTTCCACATCAAACAAGACGAAAAGGATAGCTACGAGGAAGTACTTGATGGCCATGGGATGGCGGGCATCTCCATGTGTGGCTATACCACTAGAAAAATTCTCCAGTTTATCTGAAGTATTCCTTTTTGGACCCAGTAAATGGGTAACTACCATAATAAACCCTACCAAAAAAAGGGCAAAGATTAATTGGATACCAACAGGAAAATACCAGAAGGAACTATCAGGAGGACGAGAGGCGGCGGAAACCTGCAATAGGTATTGAATCATATACCTTTCTGATTTGAAGGGGCAAAAATAAGGCAGCTACTGTTAAAAACAATCGTATCAAATTAAATAAATAAAAATCCCTCTGCATTTGCAGAGGGATGGTATTAAATGAGTTGTCGGTTGTCAACAGATTATAAACACCGCTACGGCGATGGGGGGCTGTTTTTAGCCGCCGCTCCTCCCGTTTTAGGCTTTGGAGGGTTTCCAGGTGTTGAAGTTTTTGCAGGTCTGGAAAGCACTTCGATAAACTCTTTTGCGGAAGTGTTCGTAGGGTCTATATCCAGAATTTTCTGGAGATAGGCTATTGCCGCTGCTTTATCTTTTTTGATATTATTCTGGTAGCTGGCTATGATTCCATAAGCCTGTACAATCTGATTCTTGAATTTCACTGAATCGATACGTTTTCCAGCATCTGCCAGCTTTTCATATTCAATTACAGCTAACCCCAGCTCAAGAGAAGTATCTTTTGCCTGCATACTACGGGCAGCCCAAAGAAAGCCGAAGATTTCGTTAGGGTATTTATCGCGGTATTGAACGAATAAAGCATAAGAAGAGTCGTAATTAGCTGCCTGATAGTGGGCAAAGCCATAATCGTATAAATCACGGTTATTGGTCTTAGCCTTGGTGTAGAATATCTTGCCTAACCAGTTAGCTTGTCCTTTACGGTCGCCAGATTTCTTTGCTAATTCAGAAGCTTCACGCATCAGCTCAAACTTATTATCCATTGCAGTATCTGAATCAATCGCTAATTGGTAATTCTTATAGGCCATATCGGTCTCGTTGAATTTACCCAACAATTTCGCATAGAAGGAATAGTCTTTTGTAACCACATCAGCAGGAAGCTGTTTGGTAAAATACTGCTCCATGAATTTTTTAGCGTTAGTAGAATCACCGGTCTCATCATAGCTATAAGCAATCAGTTTATAGTATTTAGGATCGGCCTTATCTCCTTCTGTACTGAGTTTCTGCTGTGCAGCTGCAATAGCTTCAGGATATAATTTACGGGCGTAGATGATACTGATACGGTCGTATTCGTTGCCTGGGTTAGGGTCACTTACAGCCAGGTATTTATCGAAATAACCTGCAGCTTTATTGATATCCCTGTTATACCAGTAGAAAAATAATTCATAAAAAGAAGGAGCATAGTTCGGATCGAGGGTTACAGCTTCTTCAAAAGCAGGAAGAAAGTATTCCTTGTTATTCTGTGTTTTATAAACCAACCCGATCTTGTGTTTAGCAGCAGCCATACGTGGATCAAAGCCCATTGCTTTTGTGAAAGAGGTAACTGCATTACCACCATCGATGAGTTTACGGTAAGCATCTCCCATTATAATATAGGTATCAGGATTTTTGAAATCCTTCAATGCAGTTGCCATATTCAATTTATCGATAGCATAAGCAGGATCGCCAGAGCGAGCCTTAACATTTGCCAAGCCTACAGCGTTCAATACATTTACATCTTTTGACTTGGTAAGACCGATAGCCATATCAAAACGTTGACGGGCATCGGCAGTTTTACCTTCCAGCAATTCAACTTGTCCCATACCTGCTAATATCAAAGGTGCATTACCATTTTGCTGGAGTGCTTTTGAGTAAAGGTCTTTCGCAGCAATCGAATCCTTCAAAGCCATGAAACTCTGGCCCAGCCAATAAACGGCCTCCAGGTTATTGGGGTTGGCAGCCAATACTGTCTCGAAGGTTTTCTTTGCACTGTTAAACCTTTCGTAGTAAAACTCTTTCTTGCCCTGATCTACACTCTGGGCAAAAAGCAAGTTGCCTGTTACTACCATCCCGATTACTAAACTGAATAAACGCTTCATGAACGATTGCTTATTTTTAGAGTTTGTAAATGTATAAAAACCTTTTTATTCAGACAGATCAATATTCTGGACTTCCAATGCCATCCGGGCTGGTAACAAATAAGCCCTTTTAAACACCTTCTGTCCTTTCTCGTAGATGAGAAAATTGCGAAACCCGCTGCCAAGCCCATCATAATTTTCTTTTAAAATGTAATAAAGAGGGCGAATCATCGGGTATCTTCCTGTATAAATGTTTGCCTGATAAGGTTTTACATAAGGACCATTAGAACAGTTGCGGCACTCAATTGAGGCAATATTAACTTTTTTTAAGAAACTTGACTGGTTTGGATCATCACTATTTCCAATCCAACTAACACCTATTAGTCCAACAGCATTGGTATTTTTAGAAATATAATCAATTACTGCTTCACTTCCCATAGCTCCTTCCACATTTGCTCCCATCTTTTCACCTTTTAACAGTGAATCAATGATAAAGCGAACGGTGCTGGTGGAGTTCTTTCCATCCATAACTATCTTGTATGGCAATCCGCTGGTACCTTTTGCCAATGAGCGGATATCCTGCATGGTTAAAAGTGAATCTGGTGTTTGAGGATTTACAATAGCTGCAATGGCATCATAAGCTAACACACCAAAAGTAGGAACGTAAGTGAGGGTATCTTTTAATTGCTTTTGTTCATCATCCGATAAACCTCTGGTAACAATCACCATACGGATGCTATCGACATCGAGGTCACGCAAACAATCTGCTTCCGATTTATAATGAACAACAATTTTTGCTTCGGGATGCAATGATTCGAAAACCTGAATCTGAGAATCTATTACCGGGCGGAAAGATTCATCCACACTAATATTGATTGTACCTGTTGTAAGGGTATCAGATATTGCAGCAGCATTCTTGTTACCCGAACACCCGATGAGAAAGAGGGGAAGGCAAGCAACAAAAAGCATTGATTTATTGACAAGCGACGAGAACACAATTCGGTTCATTCCTTAAAATAATTTTTTTGAAACCCTCTGTAAACCCTGAACCCACCATAAAGCACACATAATCCTGCAAACGCATACTTGAACTGGGGCTCCAGATCTATCTTCATACCGAACTTATCTGAAAATGCAATGAACACACCAAGTCCGCCAATTAAAAGCCCCATGCCCATGTCCATAATGGACCTTCTTCCGGCATAAGCTTTCTTTCTTTTTTCTTCAAAATCTGTTGACATGCGTTGGCAATTTGGATACGGGCAAGATAGGTTTTTTAGCTGAAAAAGATACCCAGACATTACCGATATTTAAAAAATTACAACAGCGGTAAATCTGGGTATCCTGATTATCATTCTGGGACCACTACCACTACTGGAAGTGTGAAATAGACATTTACATTGCGACCGTTCTGTTTACCTGGATTCCAGGTTGGCATTTTACCCACTACTCTGGTTACTTCATTGTCGTATATGTCCTTTCCGGCACTCTTTGAAATTCCGATTCCGGTTACATTTCCATTCACATCCACTATGAAGCGGCAACGGATTTCCAAACGGGAACCGGGTTCCATATCACCAAAGTCAAACTTCAGGTTTCTCTGTAAAAAGCGGTGCAAGGCCGCCTCTCCACCAGGAAATTCTGGCATTATCTCAGCCCTTACTAAAATTTCAGGAGCTGTTGCTTCTGGTGCTGCGGCCGGAGCAGTACCTGTACTTTCCTTAGCAGGAGGCAAGGTAGTTGGCTTCTCCCCTTCCTGATTTACAGATCCGATAGCTTTATCGTCATTATCGAGTTCATCAACTGTTGGTGGCGGGTCTACAGGCACATGATCAGGAACAATCCTTGGAGTCATATCCTTTATTGTAGCCACTGGTTTACGAGCAGGTGGTTCAACAGGAGGTTTAACAATTTCTACCTGTTTAACATTTACATCAGGAGGTATCACAACACTCCTTACAATCTGTTCTACCGCCTTATCTCC
Source organism: Chitinophagaceae bacterium (assembly GCA_016721085.1). GTDB lineage: Bacteria > Bacteroidota > Bacteroidia > Chitinophagales > Chitinophagaceae > Endoryza. Next base: position 46,712 of record JADKJI010000003.1, read on the forward strand.
TTTCCATACATTCATCAGCACAAATACTAACGCAATGGCCAACATTCCTGATAACGCTATTATCATTCTGCCATTATAATCACGACGTAATGTATAGGCTCCATAATCCTTGTTACGGTTCTCGAAAACAATATCGAGAAGGTCGGCTTGTAAGATGGTTTCTGGTTTCATGCTGCCTGGTTTTAGTTACTATTTAGATGCGGAAAGCAAGTCAATTCCATAAAGTTCTTTCGCAGGTTCAAGAAGTTCCAAAAGTTCAAGAAGTTCCAGAGGGCCTACTAGTTGGTAACAGTTTGTGCCTAGAGTTTAAGGGTTTAAGGTTCTGAAGTGTTGCGGATTTATTGATTATTGGAATTATGTTTTGTTAATTTTTTTTCACCGCAGAGACGCGGAGACGCAGGGATTTCCTCTGCGTCTCCGCGTCTCTGCGGTGAAATGTATTTCTTTCGGTCTTTCGGTCTTTCGGTCTTTCCGACTAATCGCATACTTTTACATTGTTCTAATTCAATTAATCTTTGATAATTCATGAAATTCGGACTTGCAAGAAAATTGGTGCTGTTGATTATTTTTATTGCTTGTGTTTCTTCTATGAAAGCACAGACAACCGATAGTGTAAAAAATGATTTGCCAATTAATGAATCACTTCCTTCTTCCAAAAAAAATTACAAGCAATTTATCTTCCCTGCCGCACTTACTACTTACGGTGTATTGGCACTGGCTATAAAACCACTCAAACATTTCGATCAGAATATACAGGAGGAAGTTTGGGTTAATAATCCGCATAGCAAGACCAAACTGGATAATTACTTTCAATATACTCCGGGACTTACCGTTTTTGCATTGACTGCAGTTGGTGTAAAAGGAAAAAACAATTTCCGCGATCAGGTGATGTTGTATTTCATTTCACATGCTATCATGGGAGTCATTGTAAATCCGGTTAAGGAAATATCTCATCAGCTAAGACCCGATGGTGCCGATTATCTCAGTTTCCCATCGGGACATACTGCTGTCGCATTTACAGGTGCTGAATTTCTTTATCAGGAATACAAAGACCGATCTATCTGGTATGGAATAGGTGGATATGCCATGGCCACTTCAGTTGCCTACATGCGCATCTATAATAATAAGCATTGGTTTAAAGATGTAGTTGCCGGTGCCGGTATCGGTATCGGCTCTACCCGACTGGCATATGTTATCTATCCAACAATCCGTAAATGGCTATTTGGGAAGAAAGATTCTAAAACCGCATTTTTCCCTACTTATCAAAATCGTCAAATTGGTTTTGCGCTATTAACCAAATTTTAATTCGCTTAGGGCTTAAGGCCTAAAGCCTAAGGCATGTTTAGTAATCCGTACAATGCTTTTGGTTTCATTTTTGGATTTGTCATTTGCTGTATTTAGATGGGATCAACATAATTTAAATCCAATCATAACCAACTTCGAAGACAAATACTCCGTTCAGTTATCTAAATAAGCTTTAGGCCCTAGGCCCTAGGCTTTAGGCATAAAAAAGCATCAAGCATTTAGCATCTCGCATCCCTATCTTTGCACCAATGAAAATCCTCATGGTTTGCCTCGGGAATATCTGCAGAAGTCCCCTCGCAGAAGGCATATTACAAGAAAAAGTTCGTGAAGCCGGATTATCCTGGACGGTAGACAGCGCAGGAACCAATGGGTTTCATAATGGAGAAGAACCTCATAAACTATCTCAGAAAGTAGCCTTGGAACATGGAATAGATATCAGCCATCAGATTTCAAGACAGATAAAAGCATCCGACTTTGAGACTTTTGATATCATTTATGCGCTGGCATCTGATGTAAAATATGATATGAGAAGGGTCGCAAGGAAAGCCTATCAGGAAAACAAAGTGATATTACTGATGGATGAAGTGTATCCTGGCCGGAATATGGATGTACCAGACCCATGGAGCGGGCCGCTTTCAGGATATCATGAGGCTTATGACCTGATTGCGAAAGCTTGTGATGCCATCATAGCAAAATATCAAACAAAAACTCGTAACTCGCAACCCATAACCAGTAACTCGTAACACGAAACTCGCAACAATAAAAGCTCATGGCAAAAGTAACTGTCTCCTTACCTCAGGGCACCCGTGATTTTGGACCGGAAGTGGTAAGAAAAAGGAATTACATCACCGATACCATCAAAGAGGTATTTGAATTATACGGCTTCCAGCCACTGGAAACTCCTGCCATGGAGAACCTGGAAACCCTGATGGGAAAATATGGCGAGGAAGGCGATAAACTGATTTTCAAGATCCTTAATAACGGCATAGCAGACCCGAAAAATAAAGACCGGGCACAATCCGGCTTCGAAAAGGCACTGGAAGGGAAAAGTAGTCCAGACCTTACCGAAAGAGCATTGAAATACGATCTCACCATACCTTTCGCCCGATATGTAGCGATGAACCATACACAATTACCGATTCCTTTCAAAAGATATCAGATTCAACCAGTGTGGCGGGCCGACCGTCCCCAAAAAGGCCGTTATCGTGAATTCTGGCAATGTGATTGCGATGTGGTAGGAAGCACTGCCTTGATTAATGAGATTGAACTGGCTAACATTTATCATGAGGTGTTTACGAGGTTGAAGGTTACGGGGTACGAGTTGCGCGTTAATTCGAGGAAGATACTGGCGGGATTGGCTGAGTTATGTGGCGGATCGGACCAACTCACCAATATTACTGTTGCCATTGATAAACTGGATAAAATTGGGCTTGAAAAAGTTAAGGAGGAATTAGCAACAAGGGGGTTAAGTAACGAACAGATACAGATCATCGAAACCTATCTGGCTATTGATGGTTCGAATGAAGAAAAACTCGAAAAGATCAAGATACTTTTCAAAGACTCTCAAACGGGAAATAAGGGAATAGCTGAAATTGAATACCTGTTCGACTCCCGACTCCTGACTCCAGACTCCCGACTCTTCATAGACTTTACGCTTGCTCGTGGATTGAACTACTATACCGGTATCATTTTCGAAGCGAAAGCCCCTGAGACTGTAAAAATAGGTAGTATCGGTGGAGGTGGAAGGTATGATGACCTTACTGGATTGTTCGGCGTCCCCGGTATTCCCGGAGTGGGAGTAAGTTTTGGTCTGGACCGTATTTATGATGTTTTGGAGGAAATGAAAGTATTCCCTGATACTGTACAGATAGGCACTCAGGTCTTATTTTTCAATACGGGTACGGAAGAAGCAAAATCTGCGTTTGTAACAATGCAACAATTAAGGGCTGCCGGAGTTAGGTGTGAATTGTATCATGAAACGGCCAAGTTCGACAAGCAGTTCAAATATGCCGAAAAGAAGGGCATACCGTACATCATAATAATAGGTAGCCGGGAAATTGCCGATAATACCTTTGTATGTAAAGATTTGCGAAAAGGAACCCAGGAAACGATTCCGCTTTCGACTATCAGTAATATTTCTTTTATTTGATGAATCAAAACCTATATCACTAACATGAAACGTTATCCCATTCTTCTGTTAATGGCTCTTGCTGGGTCATTACTGCTCTTCTCTTGTGGCAATAAAAGCAATATACCGGTTCCAAAAGATGCGGTACTTGTATTGCAACTGAACAGCGCTTCCCTTTCTTCCAAACTCACCTGGAAAGAAATAAAAGAAGGTGAATTATTCAAAGAAATGTATGCGGAAGTAAAAGACACACTTGCCCGTAAGCTGATGGAAGATCCAGAAAATTCTGGTGTTGATACAAAAGCCGACCTGATCATGTTTGTAAAAAAACAAGGCAAGAGCGGTTATGTAGCTTTTGAAGGTTCTCTAAAAGATGCTGCTGCTTTCGAATCTTTCGTAAAGAAAGCAACTAATAAAGGTGATGTAGCAACAAGTGGCGATTTTAAAACCGTGAGCATGGGTAATGACGCTGTTGTACTCTGGAATAAAACAAATTTTGCATTCTTGGGTGATGCCCCAATGCTCAACGCTTTAAATAATTTCACCGGAAGTGGTAATGGCGAATTCCCACGCGGACTTTCAGTTGATAGCTTGTTGATATATGGCAAGGCTATCTTCGATATCAAAGGAAGTGCAAGCATTGGCGATGATGATCGCTTTACAAGTCTTTTGAAAGAACCAGGTGATCTTCATTTCTGGCTTAATGGCGAACAATATCTTGGCGACCTCGGTAGTGGCATGATGAGTCTAATGAAAGTAAATGATCTATTCAAAGGCAACATTTCTACCGGTGCTATCAATTTCGACAATGGCAAGATTATAATAAAGACAAAGTCATATGTAAACGATCAATTAGCTGCTCTTTACAAAAAGTACCCACCGAAAAATTTGAGTGCTGAAGTAATAGATCGTATACCATCGCAAAATGTAATTGCGGTATTGGGAATGAACTATCCTCCAGAAGGATTGAAAGAATTATTGAAACTCACCGGAGTTGATGGCTTAACAAATGGCTTCCTTGAAAAAGCAAATTATAGCATTGATGAGTTCGTAAAAGCGAATAAAGGTGAATTGCTGGTAGCGATTTCTGATTTTACAATGAAAGAAACTAAGGTTAGCATTCCAGGTTATGATGGTGGTGCTCCAACAGAATATACCACTTCGCAACCCGACGTAAAAGTGCTTTTTGCAACTTCAATCAATGACAAGCCTGCGTTTGATAAACTCATCACTACACTCAGCAACCAACTAGGCAATGATTCAGCAGCCTTTGGAAAAATCAATTACCAGTTGAACAAAGATTGGTTTGCAGCAAGCAACTCAGAAGAATATGTAACCAAGTTCCTCGCTGGTGGCTCAAACAAACAACCTTTCACTTCCCGTATTTCGGGTTCTAGCCTGGCATTATTTGTTGACATCCAAAAAATACTGGTTGCTTCCAAAGCAAGTTCAAAAGACAGTTCTGTTAATGAAGCTTTAGAGCTTTCACTGAAAATGTGGCAGGATGTAATATCAACCAATGGAGAATTCAGTGGTAATTCTTCAACTGGTTTATTGGAAATAAATCTGGTTGATAAGTCAACAAACAGCCTGAAGCAGCTGAACAAATACATCAACGAAATGGGTTTGATACAAAAGAAAAGAAACAATTATAGCGATATGCAGGTTACTGAAGTACCAGCAGCAGATACTACTGTTGTACTCCCGCCAGCTACCGAAAAATAATAAAACAATTATAAGAAAGCCACAGATCACATTAAAAATTGGTCTGTGGCTTTTTTAAATCTTGCTGATGCAACTGGAACTGCAACAAATATTACCCACTTACTTTGAAGCTGAAAGAGCTACCCGTTCTGAAATTTGGGGGAAGTCGCTCCAATTTAAGAAAGGCGAGTATATAAAGATTGTGGCACCTTCTGGCAGTGGCAAGACATCGCTTATGCATTTCCTTTACGGAATGCGTAACGATTTCAATGGCAGTATCCAGTATGACGGGAAGAATTTCTCTGCTTTCACAAGGGAAGAATTGGCATCCATCAGAACTAACCATTTAAGCATTGTATTACAGGACTTGAGATTATTTCCTGAACAAACGGTTCTGGAAAACATCAATATCAAACGTTTATTGAATCCATTTCATAAGGAAGAAAAGATTGCCGAAATGGTGGAACGTTTGGGCATCGGATCAAAACTGAATTCTCTTTGTCGCACCTGTTCATATGGAGAGCAACAAAGGGTAGCCATCATCCGAAGCCTGATGCAGCCATTTGATTTCTTATTATTAGATGAACCTTTCAGTCATCTCGACACTGCCAATTCACAAAAGGCGATGGAATTGATGCTGGAAGAAGCCAAGGCAAGAGGGGCAGCGATTATTTTCGCAGACCTGGAGAGGATTGATTTCTTTCCTTTTGAAAGGTTGCTGCATCTTTAGGAATTTGATCCGCCGCGGCGGATGATGATTTGAAAATGCGAATTAAATGTGGAAATGTGGAGATATGAAGATGTGAAAATGCTTGCCCCCGCAGCAGGCGTGGGGTGAAAATGAAACAGCCGGCAAGGGTTTTATAAATTAAGATCTTTTAACAATGATTATTGACAAAACTAAAATCCCAGCTAATCTCATAAATCACATAAATCCCAGTCATAAATCACAATCTAAGCCTAATCATTTAAATCAAATAAATCATAGTCCCGTTTAAACATATCAAACCCCTTCTCCAAACCGGAACCAATCGCAGTTCCCGTTGGTTCTCTTATATCGGCTTAGGTATAGGGGTTTTGTTATTGCTTTGTTCCATCCAGATGTTCATCAATATCCAGCAATTGCTGGGGAAAGATTCGCCTCAGAAAAATGGCTTTGATTTTATTGCAGTGAGGAAGAACATTACCAATGAAACTATGGGGAATCTGGAGAAGAACTTATTCAACGCAAAGGATATTGAGGATATGAAAGCACAGCCTTTCGTTTCAGACATCACTCCTTTAATGGCCAACAATTTCAGGATTCAATTGAGTGGCGGAAGCCTGGTTCCTTTTGTAAGTGATTTTTTCATGGAAGCATTGGATGATGATTTTATAGATACCGTCCCACCAACTTTTACCTGGCAGGAAGGTCAGGAAGAAGTACCTATCATATTCGCTGCTGATTTTCTTGAAATATATAATGTATTCGCCCCAGGATATGGATTACCACAAATTTCAAAAGAAACTGCTACCAGTCTCGGTATACAGGTGATTTGTTTTGCTCCCGATGGTACCCGCACAGTATTTAGAGGTAGAATAGTAGCCTTAAGCGATCGTATCAATTCCATATTAGTCCCAGCCAATTTTCTCAGTTGGGCCAATAAACAATTCGGCGGGCCGCAACAGGAAGTAAGAGCGTCGCGACTCTATATAAAAACCAAAGATGCCAACAGTCCTGAATTCCTGAACTACCTCAAATCAAAGAATTACGAAGTAAATAAGGACAAGACAAAATTCGGAAGGGTTAAGGTGGTATTGCAGGGCATCTTCAGTGGATTAGCTGTTTTTGGATTGATGGTAGTCTTATTGGCACTACTACTCTTCTCATTCTATCTGCAATTGATGATAGCCCGAAGCAAGGACAATCTTCAACTCTTTTAACATTGGGTTATTCTCCCAATTGGTTAAGTCAAAGGGTATCAAGACAATTCATTCCTATTTATATTTTTATAGTGGTGGGTGCATTAGCAGCTGCTTCTTTGTTACAATGGAGTTTTTATAATTTTCTTTTGGTAAGTCGTTCTAATATATCTCCGGTTTTACATCCAACTGTTTGGCTGGCGGCTATTGGGTTGATAGTGCTTTCTATATTTACGAATTACAGGATGGTTAAGAAATTGCTGTACAGGTTGTATTGAGGGGGCAATTTAGGATTTGAGGATATGTAGGGTTCAAAACCCTTAAGGTTTTGAACCATGAGTTATAACATCCACAAATCCTTCTCATTTATGAACTGCTGTTGAATCTCATGTGCCATTAAAAACCCTTGCCGATTCCCAAAAATTTTGTATGTCTCTTCTTTTGGAATTATAGTTCGTCCCTGAGACATATACTGGTTCCATGACGACCATTCATATTGACGGAAATCTTCAATCAAACCATGTTTTACTGGATTTGTATGAATGTAAACCATCGAATTTCGAAATTGTGCTTCGCTTTCTATCAGTACTCTTTTACATGATGAATAGAATAAATTCCCTTTCCTTTTGTACATATTATTAAATCCTTCCGTGTAAGCTTGAAATACCGCAGTCCAGGCTCTTAAAGTCAATTCTTCAAACGAACGTTCTCCATTGAGAAAACGAGCTTCCGTTAACGTCAACTTTGTGCTTGCAATTTTCGATAAATGATCAAGAGCGCTTTCAACAGATTTAGTCTTTACTTGAAAATGAAAGTGGTTTGGTAATAAGCACCACGAATAAAAATCTAACAGATAAGACAGTCTCTCTTCTGCAAGATTCAAAAAATGAGTCTTATTGTGCGGCCCCCTGAAAAGCAGTTCATAATTGTTAGTCCTATTATAAACGTGAAAAAAATTTTCAGGAGAAAAATCGACCAGATATTTTTTATTTATTGGCATGGCTGCAATTTATACATGCAGCTCAATAGAATACCCCGTTTTACAACCAGTCGTTTGGGATAAATCATAATTAAAGTTGTAAATGGTTCAAAACCCTTAGGGTTTTGAACCATTTACAACCAAAATTGTACCTTAAAGCATGCAAAACCGCCTAATCAAACCCTGTCTCGCAATTGTTGCGACTATAACACTCCTCAGTTCCTGCAAACTCAAAGCCCACCAGGAAGAGAATTTCCAAAACTCATTGGACCTCTACTTCCGATCTACAATAAAATCCGATGGACCTGGTATTGCAATCATAGTTGCCAAACCCAATAAGGATATCTTATTCGCAAAAGGATATGGAGTGGAAGATATCAATACCAAAGCCCCCATAACTTCAAAGACCCTTTTCAACTTAGGATCCGTATCAAAGACCTTTGTTGGATTCGCCATACTAAAATTACAAGAGCAAGGAAAACTGTCTATTGAAGACCCGATTCTCAAATACTTCCCCAACTTCAAGGATAGTAATCTGGTGAAGGATATTAAAATAAAACATCTTCTTAGTCACACTTCGGGGTTGCCAGATAACCGTCCCGTTGAAATAGATAGTGTATTCTTTCTTACGGCAAATGATGAACAGAATTTTGCCCCCATACTTCAGAATGATAGTTTACTATTTCAACCAGGGGATAGATTTGAATATTCAAATCCGGCATTCAATGGACTGGCGCTTATTGTTGAAAAAGTGAGCGGACAGAAATGGCAGCAATATATAAAGGAGAATATCTTCAATCCATCAGGTATGGCAACGAGTGTCATTACCGATGGCGCCTTCCCCGACAAAGGCGTATCTCACGGCTATCAGCAAGTGAATGGTAAATGGCAGGAATATGACTTTGGGGAATACCCTACTTTTTGTGCATCAGGTAATGGCGGGGTATGGAGTTCGGTGGAAGAACTATTATTATATGAAGAAGCTATCCAAAAAAATAAGTTCGTAAGTGATAGCACAGTTAAACTGGCACGAAGAGTATTTATACCATCTAATTGGAAAGACACGATTCCTCCCAATATTGGATTCGATTGGTTTACTGAAACTTTTGAAGGTTTAAAAGCCATCGGACATACCGGCGATCAGGGTGGCTTCCGTGCAGATTACTTTTATTACCCGGAGAAGAAAATATTTATTGGGATGATAAGTAATGGGAGTCATGATTTGGGGAAGGTGAGAAAGAAGGTTTTGGAGCTAATGAAGGGGTTGGAGTAGTAGAAAGCTCCATAAGTTCAAGAGGTTCCAAAGGGCTGACTAATAGTTAGCCCTCTAAATTTTTGATTATTTTACCGCAGAGACGCGGAGACGCAGAGGGTCAATATCGACTCTAAGATGAAAAACTCTTACAGCCCAAAGTGCCAACTAATAGTCTGCCCTTTGGAACTTCTTGAACTTATTAAACATGTTGAACTTGCAACTATACTCCTTCAAAGATTATCGCCGCCCCCTGCCCCACTCCCACACACATCGTGGCCATTCCATACTGAACACCACGCCTTCTCATTTCATGCAATAATGTTGTGGAGATACGAACACCACTGCAACCCAAAGGATGTCCTAAGGCGATAGCACCGCCATTTACATTTACTCTTTCCAAATCGAGACCGAGTTCGTGGATGCAGGCTATTGATTGGGAGGCGAAGGCTTCATTCAATTCAATCAATCCTAAATCATCTACATGTAATCCGGCGCGGTCTAAAACTTTTCTGGTGGCAGCAACAGGACCGATGCCCATGATGGAAGGATCAACTCCGGCAACAGCCATCGCTTTTACTTTGGCCAGTGGACGAAGATTATATCTTTCAACTGCGGTTTCACTGGCTAATAACATGGCTGCAGCACCATCGTTGATACCAGATGAATTGCCGGCGGTTACTGTTCCATCTTTTGCAAAGGCTGGCTTAAGTGCAGCCAAACGATCCATCGATGTTCGACGTGGATGTTCATCCCTTTCACAAAAAACCCTTTCCTCTTTATTAGAAGCAATCTCCACACTTACTATCTCATCATTCCATCTTTGCTTTTCCAGAGCTGCGAAATAATTTTCCTGGCTGCGCATGGCGAAACCATCCTGTGCCTGACGACTGATATTATATTGCTTGGCAACATTCTCAGCAGTTTCTCCCATGGAAAAAGGATGATAGAGTTCAGCGAGTCTTTTATTTGTAAAACGCCAGCCGATTGTTGTATCGAATACTTCAGGAGTACGGTTCCATGGCGTTGCCGTTTTTGCCATAACGAAAGGAGCACGTGTCATGCTTTCCACCCCACCAGCAATAAACAATTCTCCATCGCCACATTGAATGGCACGGGAGGCATCCATTATAGCCTGGAGTCCGGAGGCACAAAGTCGGTTTACGGTTGTTCCTGCAACAGTAACTGGTAATCCGGCGAGCAAAGCGGCCATTCGGGCCACGTTGCGATTATCTTCTCCAGCCTGGTTAGCATCACCGGCAATCACGTCTTCGATGGCATTTACATCAATACCCGGATTTCGGACCACAATTGCTTTAATCACATGAGCCAGAAGGTCATCGGGGCGTACCGAACTAAGGGCCCCACCATATTTTCCAATAGGGGTTCTTACAGCATCTACGACATACATTGTGTTCATATAGATCTAGGCTTTAGAGGGTTAAACCGGGGGAAGGGCCTGAAAACGGGGTTTCTGGCCATCTGCCCCTATTTTTTATCAAATATCCGGCAAAACAATCAAATCAGGATAACCTCTTATCATTGATTATCTTTGCGCCATGTCTATTAGTAAGATTCAGAATATCAGGGATTTGACAAAAGAGGAACTCCAGGAGTTCTTCGATACGCTGGGCGAGAAGAAGTTCCGCACCCAGCAGGTTTACGAATGGCTGTGGCAGAAACATGCCCACAGTTTTGCTGATATGACCAACCTAAGCAAGGACTTACGTCAAAAATTAGGGGAGCATTTTACCCTCCCTGCCCTGACCGTTGATGCCACTCAATATAGTGAGGATGGCACTATCAAATCAAGATTCAAAACCCATGATGGTCACCTCATTGAAGGGGTGTTGATTCCAACAGAAGAGCGTAAGACCGCCTGTGTTTCTTCACAGGTTGGCTGTAGCCTTTCCTGCAAGTTCTGTGCAACAGGATATATGGAACGCAAACGCAACCTTCATTTCGATGAGATCTACGATCAGGTGGTGTTGCTGAACCAACAAAGTGAAAAAGTACACGAGAAGAAATTGAGCAATATCGTTTTCATGGGAATGGGTGAACCCCTCATGAACTACCGGAACGTGCTGAAAGCTGTTGAAAAAATCAGTTCTCCAGACGGATTAGGAATGAGTCCACGTAGGATCACTGTTTCTACCGCTGGTGTTGCCAAACAGATCAGGCAATTAGGTGATGATATGGTGAAGTTCAAACTCGCCCTTTCATTACACGCGGCTAATGACCAGAAGCGTCATGAGATCATGCCAAGCAACGATACCAATAATATCAAGGCATTGATAGATGCCCTGAATTATTTCTATAAGATGACTGGAAACGAAATCACTTTCGAATTCATCCTTTTCAAGAATTTCAATGACAGCATCAAGGATGCGGATGAACTGATAAAAGTATATCGTCAGGTTCCTGCCGACCTCGTAAACATCATCGAGTATAACCCAATTGACAGAGCGCATTTCCAAAAACCCGACGAAAATGTGGTGGAAGAATTCATGAACCATCTCGATCGCAACAGGGTTAACGCCCGTTTGAGAAAGAGCAGGGGGAAGGATATTGATGCGGCGTGTGGGCAGCTCGCAAATAAAGTTCAATAGGTTTCATTAGTTCAAGAAGTTCCATAGGAGCCTCTGAAATTTGGAGTGAAGGTTTTGGTTTGGATTCCTATGGAACAAATGGAACATATTTATCCTAAAGCCTAACGTAGATTTAAATTAAAGTACAACTTACAATTACTGTTGCAAAACAGCAAACAACCCAACATGGCAAAAGCATTCCAGAAATTCATCGAGAAAAAAGAAAGCGGAGCGAAGAAGAAAGAACGTATCCGTCAGGAAAAGAAAAAAATTCGTCAGGAGACGAAAGAGTATTTTGCCAAGAAGAAAGAGGATGCACGGATGATGAGGCAGCAAGGTGGCGTTGGACCACGATATGGTAATACAAACAGGGATGATGATAGAACTACAAACCGTCGCGGCGGTAATGCCCCGGGTGAAAGAGTTATCAGACCTGAGTTAAGAAAAGACCCTTCTAAGATTATTGCTGCTAAACCTGCAGCAGTTACACCAGATAAAAAAGCTCCAGCAGTTATTGAAGTAAAGAAACCCGTTACTCCTGCAGTACCTGGTGCAAAGAAAGTATTGACAGTATCAAAAGGGAAAGCTGCTCCTACTGCATCAGCAGCAACACCCACAGCAGCTCCTGTTACATCCCCTGCAAAATCAAGTGGCAATATGCCTTTGAATAAATTCCTCGCGCATGCTGGTATTTGCTCCAGACGTGATGCTGCAGATATTGTAAAATCAGGTAAGGTACTTGTGAATGGGGCAAAGATTGTTGAACCTGGATTTAAAGTAAGTGAGAAGGACGATATAAAATACATGGGTAAGTCTTTGACTGCAAAGAAGAACCTTGTATATCTACTTATCAATAAGCCAAAAGATTATATCACTACCACTGAAGACCCACAGGGAAGAAAAACAGTATTGGATATAGTGAAGAATGCCACTACTGAAAGGGTATATCCAATTGGTCGTTTAGACCGTAATACCACAGGAGTATTATTGCTTACTAATGATGGTGAACTCGCTCAGAAATTATCTCACCCAAGTTATGAGGTGAAGAAGATATATGAAGTGACGCTGGACAAGCAATTGACAAAAGCGCATTTCGATCAGATATTGAATGGTATCACTTTGGAAGATGGATTTGTAGCCCCAGATGTTCTGGCATGGCCTGATCCAAAAAACAAACACATTATCGGTATTGAAATTCATAGCGGCCGTAACCGTATCGTTCGTCGCATATTTGAATTCCTCGGATATGATGTAAAGAATCTGGACCGAGTAATGTATGCCAACCTCACCAAGAAGAATGTAGATCGCGGCAAATGGCGTTTCCTGTCAGAAAAAGAAGTACGTCTTCTTAAATACCTGAATACTTCTTACAAAAAGAAAAATCCATAATTAAGTCATATGAGTTCTGCCGTTAAGCCCCCTTACATACCGCAGGCATGGGAAACAGTTCCCTGTCCCTTCTGTAACAGCACCGAGGCCACTGTATATGAGCGTTTCGGAAGTGAATTGCAGTATACCTATACTACCTGCAAGAATTGTAAGTTGATTTATCAGTCACCTCGTCCTGTATATAACCAGCATTTTATTGATGCTGCTTATGCAGACTATTTCCAGTATTCTGATCAATTATCATTATCTGATACTACGGATGTTCCTACTTCTGGTGTAGAGATGTTCAAGAAAGAAGTAGCTAATCTTCTTAATTACGACAAGAAGCGTACAGCAGTTCTTGATATCGGATCAGGTATGGGAACTTTTTTATATGCTGCCACTCCACATTATAAAGAAGCATTGGGATTAGATGTATCGGAGAAGATGGGAGCGTTTGTAACAAAGAATCTTGGAGTAAAAGTGAAGATCCAGCAATTTGAACAGTATACTACGGATACAAAATACTCGCTCATTCACATGAGCCATGTAATAGAACATGTACCTAATCCAAATGAATGGCTTGAAAAAGCAAAGACTTTATTGGATGAAGATGGAATTCTGGTAGTGAATGTTCCTAATAAATATTCCATCAGTTTTAGGATGCAGCATTTCTATTATAAGTTAGGATTGAAGAAGCAATTCTCTGATGATTGGGCTGACCCTGCTCGTACACCAGACCATCTTTTTGAACCAGTGATACCGGCAATGCTAACCATGCTTAACAAGCATGGGTATGAAATATTGGATTATTTCACTTACAGCCGTAAAGATCCTGCTTCGAATGGTTCCCTTCTTTCAAAAATCATGAACCGCTGGTTGAAGATTGGTAGTAACCTGTCATTCATCACCCGCGTCAAGAAATAACACTACATGAAGCCAGAGATACTTTTTGAGAACGACGATTTTATAGCTCTGAATAAACCTGCAGGTTTATTGAGTATACCCGACAGGGAAGGAAAAGAAGTATCCCTGAAAACAATGCTTCAGGAAAAATATGGACAGATATTCACTGTTCATCGCCTCGACCGAGGAACCAGCGGCGTAATCATCTTTGCCAAGAACGAAGAATCTCACCGATATTTCTCAGTGGCCTTTGAAGACAGAAGTGTAGAGAAGTTCTATACCGGCATTGTACAAGGTGTTCCTACTGAAAAAAAGAAAAGTATCGAAGCAGGAATAATGGAAAATCCTGCTAAACGAGGACAGATGATCATCCATTCAAAAGGGAAGGCGAGTCATACTGATTATGAAGTGGTGGAAGATCTTGGAAAATTCGCCCTGGTGAATTTCCAAATCCATACCGGCCGAACACACCAGATCAGGGTGCATATGCAAAACGAAGGACATCCCATCCTTTGCGATGAACTATACGGTGATCCCAAACCGATATTATTATCTACTTTCAAAAAGAATTTCAAGCTCTCCAAGAAAGAAGACGAAGAAAGACCTTTATTAAATCGCATGGCCCTCCATGCCGCTAAACTTATTCTGCCTTTACCAGATGGAAAGAAACTTACGCTGGAAGCGCCGTTGCCGAAAGATTTGATGGCGTTTTTGAATCAAATCAGGAAGTTGAAAAAGAAGGTTCAATAGGTTCCAGAGGGTCTACTAATAGCAATTATTTTTTATTGCGAAATGTTTTACCGCAGAGACGCGGAGACGCAAAGGAAAGCCCTTTGCGTCTCCGCGTCTCTGCGGTTATAAAATTACAAAGCACATGATGCCTGCATTTAGTATGCCCTCTGGAACCTATTGAACAAATGGAACCTATTGAACCCTTTATAGTGCCTTACACGAGATAGGAAAATAGTTCATCATTCTTATTCAACGCCGTATAATTAATATTATACTTCTCCATATTCTTCAGAAGAATATCATAATCTTCACGGTTCTTTAATTCGATTCCTACAAGCGCATGAGCGTTTTCTTTATTGTGCTTTTGCATGTATTCAAAACGAACGATGTCATCGGTAGGACCTAAGGCGAAGTTTACAAATTCTTTGAGTGCGCCGGGGCGTTGTGCGAATCGGATGAGGAAGTAGTGTTTGAGTCCTTCATATTGGAGACTACGCTCTTTTATTTCCTGCATGCGGTCGATATCGTTATTGCTGCCACTGATAACACATACAACTGTTTTACCAACAATCTGATCGGCATAGTCATCCAATGCAGCAATGCTTAATGCACCTGCTGGTTCGGCAACAATAGCATCTTCATTATATAGTTTTAGGATGGTGGTGCAAATTTTCCCTTCTGGAACCAGATGCATATCATCCAATACTACTTTACATATTGGGAATGTGATATCACCTACACGCTTTACGGCAGCACCGTCTACAAACCGGTCAATAGTATCTAAGGTTACAGGATGACCTTCTTTCAGAGCCGTGAACATAGAAGGTGCTCCTTCGGGTTCCAGTCCAATAATTTTTGTTGCTGGAGAAACAGTCTTGAAATAAGAACCCATACCTGCACTTAATCCACCGCCACCTACAGGTACAAACAGATAGTCAACATATTTCAATTCTTCTAGTACTTCAACGGCCACTGTTCCTTGCCCTTCAATGATCTTATAATCATCGAAAGGAGGAACAAAGGTCATTCCGTTTTCAGCAGTATATTTTTTTGCTGCAGCTGCGCAATCATCGAAGGTATCTCCAATCAATTTTACTTCAATGGCGCCATCACCATGCATTGTTGTTTGCTGAATCTTTTGATTTGGCGTTATAACAGGCATGAACACCACACCTTTTACATGAAGCTTGCGGCAACTATATGCAAATCCTTGTGCATGGTTTCCGGCACTGGCACAAACTACTCCCCTGTCCAATTGATCTTGTGAGAGGGAACTCATCATATTATATGCCCCACGCAACTTATAACTGCGTACCACTTGAAGGTCCTCCCTTTTTAGGTATACCTGGCAATTATACTTTTTTGAAAGATTAAGGTTCAGTTGCAAAGGTGTTTTAGTCACCACTTTTTTCAAACGCAATGCTGCCTTATGAAATTCGAGACCCTTTGTTATTTCTGGAGAGAGGTTCATGACATGAAAATTAGATGCATTAGCAAAGACAACAAAGGGAATACAGCTCACCGCCATATCCCCTTTGGGTTTTTCTATTGCTCTGAGGGTTAATAGTTACTTAGCGGGTTGGTTCTCCGGACGCAGAGAGCGAACTGTTTTACCAGCTTGCCACATTTCGCTATCACGAAGTTCTTTCAGTTCCACTTCCAATTTCTCTCTGTAATCAGGTTGAGAGTTAAGGTCGATGGAACGTTGGCTTTCTTTTCCTGTTGCAACGCTTTCATACAATTCTTTGAAAACAGGAGCTGTTGCATCACGGAATTTCTTCCACCAATCCAATGCACCACGTTGAGCAGTCGTTGAACAGTTGGCGTACATCCAGTCCATACCATTTTCAGCAACCAATGGCATGAGTGATTGAGTCAACTCTTCCACAGTTTCATTGAATGCTTCAGAAGGAGTATGTCCTTTATCACGCAATACCTGATACTGTGCAGCAAAGATACCCTGGATGGCACCCATCAATGTACCACGCTCCCCTGTAAGATCGCTATATACTTCTTTACGGAAATCTGTTTCAAAAAGATAACCGCTACCTACAGCGATTCCTAATGCAATAACACGCTCTTTTGCTTTTCCTGTTGCATCCTGGAAGATGGCATAAGAACTGTTCAATCCACGTCCTTGAAGGAACATGCGGCGCAATGAAGTACCAGATCCTTTAGGAGCTACGAGGAATACGTCAACATCTTTTGGAGGAACGATTCCTGTTTGTGTATTGAAAGTGATACCAAAGCCATGAGAGAAATACAAAGCCTTACCAGGAGTAAGATGCTTTTGTACAGTTGGCCACAATGCTATCTGTGCAGCATCGCTTAACAGGTAACAGATGATAGTACCACGTTGCAATGCTTCTTCTATTTCAAATAATGTTTCGCCAGGAACAAAACCATCTTTTACAGCTTTATCCCATGTTTTAGAATTCTTACGCTGACCAACGATAACATTGATACCATTATCGCGTTGATTCAAAGCTTGTCCCGGACCTTGTACACCATATCCGATAACCGCTACTGTTTCATTTTTCAGTACTTCCTGTGCTTTTGCCAGTGGGAATTCTTCACGCGTTACTACATTCTCTTCAGTACCGCCGAAATTTAATTTTGCCATTTTTATTTTTGTTTAAGAGTAAAAACGTTTTGAGAAGTCAGGGGAGTCCGAAGCGTTTGATAAATAATCACTCCGTATTTTTAGTCCGCTGACTCTGAATTTTGATAAGTCCGAATTTTTAGTCCGGAGGAAACAGCCGCAACTATTTAAAAATACACTACAAATCGTATAGCAGATAGCTCATCAACCTACTTCCCTACTACCTATCCGCCGCGGCGGACCATTCTTCTCTACTTGTATATGTATTCTCTCCTCCGACTATCTGGCTCCCAAACATTCAAACTGCCAACCACGGACTCCTCGGACTTTCCGACTTACATAGTAAAAACCTCCTCCCTATCATCCAAATACTCATTCTCCATAGCTTCTTCACCAGGTTCTGCTGTTTCGAAATCTTTGAGTTTCTTATGGAATCCTTCACTGGTTTTGATGATGGCTACACGGGCACTGCGAACAAACTCTATTAATCCATAGGGTTCGAGTACGCGGATAAGCTTATCAGTTTCTTCACGATGACCGCTGGTTTCGAAAATGGTATAGTCTTTACGGATCAATACCGCTCTTGCACCGTTTTCGCGTAACAACCTTTCCACTTTCACCTTCTCTGCAATTTCATCTGTAGGCACTTTGTATAAAGCTAACTCTTGCCATACAATTTCATCTGCAGTATTATAATAGGCTTTTAATACCTCTACCTGCTTTTCAATCTGACGACAAAGTTTACGCACCACTTCCTCTGTTTCTTCAATTACGATTGTAAAACGGTGTACGCTTTCTACTTCACTGGGAGAAGTATTCAAACTTTCAATATTGATTTTCCTGCGGGAAAAGATAATGGCTATCCTGTTTAACAGACCCACCTGATTCTCGGTGTAAACTGTTATTGTATATTCCTGCTTGCCTGCGGGAGTTGCCGCGGCTGCTGGAGTATGTTTATGTTTCGTATCGCTCATGATAAATTTCTTTTGTCGTTAAAAATTTCAATAGATGGATTGATCATCAGATTTCTTCTTTGCTTAGAACAATGTCTGATACACCCCTGCCTTGTGGCACCATCGGGAACACGTTATTCTCTTTACCCACCATCACCTCTAAAAGATAAGAACCTTTATGGTCGAGCATAGTCTTGAGTGCATTCTTCAAGTCTTCTCTTTTTGAAATGGACTGTCCATCTATATAATATCCCTTGGCTACCTGTACAAAATCAGGACTTTCAATATTTACAAAAGAATAGCGCTTTTCATGGAAGAGCTGTTGCCATTGTCTTACCATTCCCAGAAACTTATTGTTCAGGATAAGAATCTTTACATCAGGCTTGAATTGCATAATGGTACCCAATTCCTGAATAGTCATTTGTATTCCTCCATCACCAATGATGGCAACAACGGTTCTGTCGGGTGCACCGAACTTAGCGCCTATAGCCGCTGGCAATGCAAAGCCCATAGTGCCTAATCCACCTGAAGTGATATTACTTTTTGATTGGTTCATGGCTGCGTAACGACAAGCCACCATCTGATGCTGGCCCACGTCTGTTACGATTACAGCATCTCCTTTTGTCAATTCATTCAGGGTATTGATAACTTCACCCATCGTGAGAATATCAGTGGATGGATTCAATTCTTCCTTTATCACTTTATCCTCTTCTTTTTGTTGGCAATCCTTAAATTTTTGTAGCCACTGAGGATATACTTTCTGCTCAATCATTGAAGTCAACAAAGGCAATGTTTCTTTACAATCGCCCCAAACAGGAACTGTAGTCTTAACGTTCTTATCTATTTCTGCAGGATCAATATCCAAATGAATCACTTTCGCCTGCTTGGCGTATTTATCCAAACGACCGGTTACGCGGTCATCGAAACGCATACCTATTGCAATCAACACATCGCATTCATTGGTAAGAAGGTTAGGGC
Source organism: Chitinophagaceae bacterium (assembly GCA_016721085.1). Classification (GTDB taxonomy): domain Bacteria; phylum Bacteroidota; class Bacteroidia; order Chitinophagales; family Chitinophagaceae; genus Endoryza. The sequence continues at coordinate 66,109 of JADKJI010000003.1, forward strand.
CATAATTACCATGCATACCTAGCATGCCCACAGCCAAAGGATGATCAGTTGCAATAGCACTCATGCCCATGATAGTCCATGCGGCCGGCAAACCACCTTTCTCAATGAACTTCTGGAATTCCTTTTCAGCCTTTCCAAGAATTACACCCTGACCGAAAATCACAAAAGGACGTTCTGCTTTATTGATCAAATCTGCGGCTTGCTGTACAAACTCATTTCTTACGATGGGTTTTGGACGATAACTGCGGATATGATTACAAGGGGTATATCCTGAAAATGGCACTTTTTGCAATTGGGCGTTCTTAGTGATATCGACTACTACCGGACCAGGACGACCGCTTTTTGCGATATAGAAAGCTTTCGCCAGTGTTTCTGCAATTTCAGATGCATCTGTAACCTGGTAATTCCATTTGGTAACAGGTGTGGTAATATTGATAACATCCGTTTCCTGGAAAGCATCTGTACCTAAAAGATGAGCAAACACCTGACCTGTTATACATACTAATGGCGTACTGTCAATTTGTGCATCGGCCAATCCAGTCACCAGGTTGGTTGCACCGGGGCCGCTTGTGGCAAATACAACACCTACACGACCGCTAACTCTAGCAAACCCTTGTGCGGCATGGATAGCGCCTTGCTCGTGACGAACCAGAATATGATTCAATGTATCGTGATGATCGTACAAGGCATCATAGATAGGCATGATAGCTCCACCTGGATATCCGAAAATGGTATCTGTACCTTCAGCTAGTAAGGCACGCATCACTATTTCTGACCCACTTATTTCTTCAGTTACTGGTTTTGCAGCAGTGCCCTTTGGACTACTGGAAACTTTTTCTGATATTATACTCATAAAACATTTTTTATTGATGATTACTTCCATTTACAAAATGCCTTAGCAAAATGTGGAAGTTCAAATTATTGATCCGTTACACAACCCTCTGCTGCTGAAGTAACCTGTTTTGCATATTTGTACAGGATTCCTTTTGTAGCTTTTAATGCAGGTTGTTTCCATTTCTCTTTCCGCGCTGCTATCACTTCATCCGCCACTTTCAAATGGATTGTATTGTTTACGGCATCTAACTCAATGATATCATTATCGTGTACGAAGGCCAGCAATCCACCCAAGTGTGCTTCAGGAGTGATGTGACCGACGACGAATCCATGTGTACCCCCACTAAATCGTCCATCAGTAATCAATGCAACAGATTTTCCAAGTCCGGCCCCAATAATGGCTGAAGTAGGTTTCAACATCTCAGGCATACCTGGTGCACCTACTGGACCAACATATCTTATAACAACCACATCACCGGGTTGTACTCTTTTTGATTCAATACCTGCTATAAGTTCTTTCTCACCGTCAAATACTCTTGCTGGACCAACAAACTTCTCACCTTCTTTACCACTGATTTTTGCAACACTTCCACCTTCAGCCAGATTACCATACAATATCTGCAGATGACCTGTAGCTTTCAAAGGCTTATCGAGTGGATAGATAATTTTTTGTGATTCGAAATCCAGATCTGGAACATGAACCAGATTCTCTGCAACACTCTTACCAGTAACAGTAAGGCATTCGCCATGCAAGAGTCCATGCTTCAGCAAGTATTTCATTACTGCTGGAACACCACCATGTTCATGCAGATCCTGCATCAGGTATTTACCACTTGGTTTAAAGTCGGCCAATACTGGCACTTTATCACTGATAGCCTGGATATCATCTTGCGTTAATGGTATATCAACACTTTTAGCCATAGCAATAAGATGCAGTACAGCATTTGTACTTCCACCCAAAACCATGATTGTGGTAATAGCATTTTCAAATGCCTTACGTGTCATGATATCGCGTGGCTTTATATCTTGTTCCAAAAGATTTCTGATAGCTTTTCCAGCATCAACACATTCCTTCTTCTTCTCATCACTCAAAGCAGGATTGGAAGAAGAATAAGGAAGACTCATACCCAATGCTTCAATTGCAGAAGCCATGGTGTTTGCTGTGTACATACCACCGCAAGCGCCGGCACCGGGACAACTATTCATTACAATCCCTTTGAAATCTGCTTCACTTAATTGGCCTGCAATTTTTTGTCCTAATGCTTCGAATGCAGAAACAATATTAAGGTCTTGTCCTTTATAATGTCCTGGGGCAATAGTACCACCATATATCATTATAGCTGGGCGATTCAATCTTCCCATTGCCATTATAGAACCGGGCATATTCTTATCGCAACCAGGTAATGCAATAACTGCATCGTAATATTGGGCGCCACAAACAGCTTCAATACTATCTGCAATGATATCGCGACTTACTAATGAGAAACGCATTCCATCTGTTCCATTGCTGATACCATCACTCACTCCGATGGTATGAAAAATGAGGCCAACAAGATTATTCTCCCAAACACCTTTCTTCACAACGGCTGCCAGATCATTCAAGTGCATATTACAAGTGTTGCCATCGTAGCCCATGCTAACAACACCAACTTGTGCCTTCTTCAGGTCATCATCAGTTAAACCAATTCCGTACAACATTGCCTGTGCAGCAGGTTGTGTTGGATCCTGTGTAATCGTCTTACTATATTTATTCAACTCCATGCTCATACAATTCTCTTTTATTCAATTAAGCAACTACGCTTTGTGATTTATTATTTTCTGTTGATTGAAACTTCTGGTCTTTCTCAGTGACCCTGTTCTTATAGGCAACCTGAATAGCCCTGCTGATAGTTTCATTCCAGTTCTTCTGGAACTTTACATTATCCAAACTTTCAAAACCTATAACTTCTGCAGCGGTACCACAGAAGAAGGCGGCATCTGCTTGTTTCAATTCATCGGTAAGGAAATGTCTTTCTTCCACTTCTATACCCATTTCCTGGCATAATTCTAATACTGTTGCGCGGGTGATACCTGCAAGGATATGTCCTTTTGGAGGTGTCACTAATTTTCCTTCCTTCTCAAAAAAGATATTAGCACCAGGACCTTCAGCAATATTCCCGTTCATATCTGAAAGCAAGGCTTCATCAAATCCCTTTGATTTTGCTTCCTGACTAGCCAGGATGGAATTCACATAATGCCCTGCAGCTTTTGCTTCTAACTTAAATGCTCTTGGATTTGGACGTTGGAAAGAAGAGCTTACCACTCTTATTAATTTATCTCCTAAGAAAGGAGCCATTTCCCAGGCTTCAATTACTATATGTGATTGCTCGTTCTTTGCAAAGCTCATATTCGCTGGAGCATAAACTACAGGTCGTATATAAGCATCTCCCAAATTATTCTGCTTTAGTACTTCATAAGTAGCGGCAATGAGTTGTTCAACCGTCCAATGAAATGGTAAATTAATTGCGATGGCAGAATTCTTCAATCTCACAAAATGCTCTTCTGCTTTAAATATCTTAGTTGTTCCCCGAACTGTTTTATAAGAGCGAATCCCTTCAAAAACAGAATAACCATAATGTAAGCTCTGGCTATACATATCCATTTTTGCTTCGGCCGCTTTTACAAACTGTCCGTTGTTGTAGATGATGGTGCTATCGTTGTAGTATTGTGCCATTGTTGTGCTTAATGCTTTTGCTTCGCGCATGATGCTGGATGCTTGATGCTTTTTGCCTAAGGCTGAAGGCCCAGGGCCAAAGGCTTTAAACTTCGATCAGCCCGATTATTAATGTTTTTTACTTTTGACTTTTAACTTTTGACTTTTGACTTTCCACTTCCGGTCTTCCGGACTTTCCGACTTCCGGACTCTCCGACCTCCCGACTTCCCGACTATATAATCGTCGACTTCCTCAACTCAATATTCTCCTTATTAATAGCCCCCGGTATTTTTCCACTTACAAAGTCACTTATCAGTTCACCGATAGTTGACATAAAATAGAAATTAGTGGGGTCGATATCTTTTGTGACGAAACCATTTTCTAAAGTCCAGCTAACTGCTTCCCTTATTCGCGTGGCTTCTTTTTTCAGATCGAAGTGTTCGAGAAGAAGTGCTGCTGATAATATGGAACCGATTGGATTAGCGATATCTTTTCCAGCGGCTTGCGGATAAGAACCATGGATGGGTTCAAATAATGCGGCACCCGTTCCGATGGAAGCAGATGGCAACATACCGAGTGAACCACTCAATACGCTTGCTTCATCGCTTATGATATCACCAAACATGTTTTCAGTAAGGATAACATCAAACTGTTTGGGGTTTATCATCAATTGCATGGCAGCATTATCTACGAATAGATAATCTACCTGAACATCCTTATACTCAGTTGAAATTTCCTGAACCACCCTGCGCCATAAGCGGGATGTCTCAAGCACATTAGCTTTATCAACAAGCGTCAGTTTCTTTCTTCTTTTCTGTGCGTATTGAAAAGCGAGATGACTGATCCTTGCAATTTCATCGCGCGTGTACACACAATCGTCGGAGGCTGTTTGTCCATCTTCACTCAATGTCTTCTTTCCAAAATATATTCCACCAGTCAGCTCTCTAAAGATGATGAAATCTACTCCTTCGAGTCTATCCACTTTCAATGGTGATAAATGTTGTAAAGAAGTGTAAGAAGTTACTGGACGAATATTAGCAAATAACTGAAGACTCTTTCTGAGTTTCAACAATCCTTGTTCGGGACGAACTTTAGCTGAAGGATCGTTATCGAATTTCGGATGTCCTATTGCTCCGAATAAGATCGCATCACTATTCAGACTTGCTGCAATCGTTTCATCTGGCAAAGGGTTACCCGTTTTATCAATGGCATCAGCACCCATCAGACAATACTGATAAGTGAACTCATGTCCATAATACTCCGCAATAGCGTCCAGCACCCGAACCGCTTGTCGCGTTACTTCAGGTCCTATCCCATCTCCTTCTATTACTACAATATGTTTTTTCATATTTTACTCTCCCTTCATTTAAACTCTACACTAACAAAATTAACCATCATACAAGCCAAACTACTTCTCCTGTTATTTTCAAACTCTCCCCCGCTTCATACCCCCCTTTAGGGGTTGGGGGTTTAAGGTTGGGTTGGACTTGGGTTTTTAAAAATGCGTGGCGCAGAAGCGCCACGCCTAAACAAAAACTACGCTCTTGAGAAAATTTCCCTTATGAAGCTGTTACTGCTTCCGGCTTATAGGCGGCCGACATTTCCTTCAGGTCTTCATCCTGTACTTCTTTCTTCAGGTCGGCTACTTTCAGGAACATTTCATAGAGAACATCCACATCATTTCTATTAAACTGGTATCCCAGTTTCTGGAGTCTGTGTGCTAATGCACTACGGCCACTGCGGGCAGTAAGTACAATTCTTGAACCTGCGGCTCCCACTTCTTCCGGATTAATGATTTCGTAAGTCAATGCATCTTTCAGGAATCCATCCTGGTGTATACCTGATGAATGCGAGAAGGCATTACTTCCTACAATAGCTTTATTAGGTTGAACCGGCATCCGCATAACATCACTTACTACACGGCTGATCGGATTCAATTGTTCTGATTTAATACTGGTGGTGAAACCAAGATGTTTGTGTTGCTTGATGATCATCACCACTTCTTCCAATGATGTATTACCAGCTCTTTCACCCAATCCATTGATGGTACATTCTATCTGACGGGCACCGCTGATAATTCCGGCAATGGAATTAGCGGTAGCCAGACCAAGGTCGTTATGACAATGGCAACTCAGCACCGCCTTATCGATATTCGGAACATTGTTTACGAGATAAGCAATCTTATCTCCATATTGATAAGGCAAACAATAGCCTGTTGTATCTGGGATATTCACTGTGGTAGCACCAGCAGCTATAACCGCTTCAACTACCTTGGCCAGGTAATCGTTATCTGTTCTTCCTGCATCTTCTGCATAGAACTCGATATCGTCGGTATAGTTACGGGCCCATTTAACGCACTGGATAGCGCGTTGCAGGATATCCTCTCTGTTTGAATTGAATTTTGACTTGATATGATAATCGGAAGTACCGATACCAGTATGGATACGACGGCGGGCGGCAGGTTTCAAAGCCTCACCAGCCACTTCGATATCTTTCTGAACCGCACGGCTCAGTCCGCATACTGTTGCATTCTTGATGGTCTTAGCGATCTGGTTTACGCTTTCAAAGTCACCCGGACTAGAAATGGGGAAACCGGCTTCGATAATATCCACTCCGAGGTCTTCGAGCTGGAGGGCCAGCTCAATTTTTTCCTTGGTGTTAAGCTTGCAACCGGGCACCTGTTCGCCATCGCGTAAAGTGGTATCGAAAATGAAGATTTTTTTCTCTGACATAAAGCATTTTTGTAAGCAAGAAGATGAAAATAGCAGGTCGCCTGATTATTTAAGTTTGCTTGCTATAATGGATCAGACAACCTGCTTTTCCGAAGGTATCTCTAATAACAAGCCGCAGGAAATCAAAAAAGCAGTTATTTTACAGTGTTTAAGGGGTCCTAAACCGACCCAAATGCACGACAGACGCGGATTTTAACGATATTTGACTACGATGCCCAACAGATCTACAGACGCCCTCTTTTTACTCATAAAATCGCTCGAAAAGGCGGAAAAACGCAATTTCAAGCTCTCCATCAAGCGCCATTCAGGCGGAGAAGACCTGAAAATGGTACAACTCTTTGATGCTCTTGACAAAATGGAGGAATATGATGAGGAACAGCTTTTGAAGAAAAACAAAGCTATTACCAAGGCACAGCTCTCTAATCTAAAAGCCCATTTATACCGGCAAGTACTATCAAGCCTGAGGCTTATAAAAAACGAAAACAATATCGATATCCAGCTGCATGAACAGATGGATTTTGCCCGAATCCTTTTTAACCGTGGATTATACCTCCAGAGCCTGAAAATCCTGGATCGTATGAAGGAATTGGCCAAAACCCATAACCAGTTCACTTACCTGCAACAGGTATTGTTTTTTGAAAAGAAGATAGAAGCACTCTATATCACCAGAAGTATGCAGGATAGGGCCGACTTGTTAACAAGGGAGTCCGAAGAAGTATCGGTGAAGCTTTCATTGATATCTCAGCTTTCAAACTTGTCACTCGAGTTATACAGTTGGTATATCAAGAACGGTCATGCGAGAAATGAAAAGGATGTTTCTATTATTAACGCCTTTTTTGAAAAGCATTTTCCAGATAAGGCGCGTCAGGTACATGGCTTCTATGAGCAGTTATACCTTTACCAGAGTCATTGCTGGCTGGCCTTCATCAAACAAGATTTCCTTCAGTATTATCGCTATACACAAAAATGGGTGGATCTTTTTGCACAGAACCCTTCTATGATTGAAGTGGAAACTGGCCATTATATTAAAGGGATGCATAATTTACTTAGTGCCCATTTCGATTTGCAGAACTATGACAAATTCAATGAAACACTTGAACAATTCGAAAAATTCAGAGACAGAAAAGTAGTAACCACAAACGAGAATAATAATATACTGGTATTCGTCTATTTAAGTGTTGCCAGAATCAACAAGCATTTCATTGAAGGCACTTTTACAGAAGGAACAAAACTGGTTCCTCAGATTGAGGAGAAGCTAAAAGAATATGAATTGTATCTCGACAGGCATCGGATATTGGTATTCTATTATAAGTTCGCATCCATCTATTTCGGAAGTGGGGATTATGAAACCACCATTGACTATCTCAATAAGATCATCAATTGGAAGATGGATCTGCGTACTGACCTGCAATGTTATTCCCGTCTTTTACATCTTATAGCCCATTACGAATTAGGCAACTACGACTTACTGGAATTCCTATTCAAATCTGTATATCGCTTTATGGCGAAAATGGAAAACCTGAGTATTGTGGAAGAAGAGATATTTACCTTCTTACGCCGTTCATTCCGTGCTTCCCCAAAAACACTGCGTAACGAATTTGAAAAACTTCTGGAGAAACTAAAGAAACAACAGCGCAACCAATTCGAAACCCGAGCCTTTGTTTATCTGGATATTATTTCGTGGTTGGAGAGTAAGATTGGTGGGGTGCCGGTGCAAACTGTAATCCGAAAGAAGTTCCTCGGAAATTCACGTGGAGCAAAAATTCAATAACTTTTGAAGTTCAATAAGTTCCATAGGTTCCATTTTGTTCCATAGGACAGACTAATAGTTATCAGTTAATATAGTTAAGTTTTTTTTACCGCAGAGACGCGGAGACGCAGTTGTAAATTTCCTCTGCGTCTCCGCGTCTCTGCGGTTATTGAATATAAAAAAATCTTGCTGCCTGATATTAGTCTGTCCTATGGAACAAAATGGAACCTATGGAACTTCTTTAACTTTTATTATAGACCTTGATGACTCCCTCCCTCACAACACTCCCCTCCCCCGTACAATAAAAATGAATCACCGAAGCAATATCACCTGGATTCACCCAGCTATCAAAATCGGCATCGGGCATTGACTTACGGTTTTGAGGAGTATCAATAGTGCTTGGGACAATTACACTGGTAACAACATCGGTACCTTTGGCTTCTTCATTCATCAACTCAGCTAATCGGAAGATAAGTGATTTACTAAGGCCATAGGCTATCATGCCTTTACTAAAAGAAGCGGATAATCCAGGGCGTGAGCCTATCATGAATATATGACCCTTTCCCTTTTCTTTCATATAAGGGAACAAAGGTTGAACTACATTATACGCAGTTTCAAAGTTCAGTTTGTATTGCTTTTCTATGTCGGCAGTTTTTGTTCCGGCGATATCCGCCATGGCAAAACCACCTACTGTAAGAACGGCAACATCAATATTCCCTATTCTGGCGATAAGTCCTTTGAGCATTTTCTCTACGGCCCCTACATCCAATAAGTCCACAATTATTTTTTCCAGTCCCGTTGTATCAAAATTCATCTCGATAGTATCACCAGGCAAAACTGTTCCAATTACGTTGTATCCTTCTGCTAAGAAACGTTGAGCTACAGCCTGTCCTAAATTACCAGTCACGCCGGTAATGAGAATATTCTTTGACATTAAGAAAGGTTTAAAATTTATATCTATAGTTCATATAATCCATTCCTGGTAAAACAGCACCATTGTTATCAAATAAGGCATTGTTCTCCCATGAGGAACCACTTCCCCATAAGTCTTTCATTGGTGAAGTGATCCAGGCGGGTTCCCAATACTGGATACCAGATCCACCTCCATCATAAATAGCTTGCACCAGATCGCGCATATAACTAAGTTGTCCTTGAGGCGTGATTGGATATCCAGCTACACTATCTGTTGCACCGAAAAGATTATTATAAGTATCGAAGTTTTGTTTTGTCCATGGATATGCTGTTTCAACTACCATAACTTTTTTATTGTACTTGTTTACCAGCGTACGAATGGTATCAGTAACCCCTTTCATAGTATTCACTTGCGACCATTTACAATAGTGCGATAAGCCGATGATATCAAAATCTGTAACCCCTTCTTGCTGAATCACCCCTCTTGTCCACCATCCTGCATCCTGCATTTGCGCTACATGCAACATGATTTGTGGTTTAATAGCAGAAGTTGTAGAAAAATCACGGACAGCTTTAATCCCGCTTTTTAACAACTCAGCAAAAGGTCCGAAATTTCCATTCACCACCTTTCCAAATGGATGCAACATACCAGGATTAATTTCATTTCCTACCTGAATTATTTCAGGAACCAGATTCTTTGATGCCAGATAATTCAAGATTGATAGTGTGTATTGATATACAGAATCTTTCAATAAAGCGAAGGAAAGGTTTTTCCAAGCTGCTGGTATTTCCTGCTTTTGTGGATCGGCCCAGGTATCTGAATAATGCAGATCCAAACTTACTGCCATACCTGCTTCTTTAGCTCGACGGATAGTTTTTTCTACATCATAAATATCGCTGTATAATTTTCCGCCGGTAGCTGGAGTTTGCCAGGTTGGAGTATGCCAAAGTCTTACCCTAACGGTATTGGCTCCGTGATTTTTGAAAATGGAAAATGGATCCTTTACAGAACCGGAATCTTTATACGTTCCTCCATTATCCTGAATCTGGTTTACATAAGACAAGTCTACGCCCATATTAAACTTGTCCCATGCATAAAACACCCTGTTATCAACTAATGGACTTGGTCCGGGGTCTTTAGGTTGACAGGAACTAGATGCAATTTGAATTGAAAATAAAATCCCCAGTGCGAAATAGACAGGTCGGATATGTGAAAACCTTTTCATCAGAATAATTTTATACCTAAAATTACGCCTCCTTCAGAAATTAGCCTTCAAATAATATTAGGACCAGGTTTATTTCTTAAAGTCTCCAGTTACTTACAGCCACTCCTAGAACCATTTATTAAACAAAATTGCACTATGAGATGCTAGCCCCGGTTAATCATCAGGAACAGTTGCTCTAAAAAAGCGAGGCCGCTTCAGAAGTCGACGGTTTGGTATCAGCCGCTTTTTAATTGGAGTCCATAAATTCAAAGATGGCTTTCCACTCACCTGTAGTTGCCTTTACAGGATCTGTTAACGACTGAATAGAACCAGAGTTCTTATTATAAACGGACCATTTTGGTAATCCATTTCCATTGGGATTGCCAGTGCGAATAAAATTGATCCAATAGGAAGAAACAATTTTTTCCATCTGGTAATCTACAGGTCTCCATGTCCTTTTCCATGTATGAATTGTATGCAAGGCAAAAGGTACTTCGGAAGTATGGAATGCACCGTAATTAGGAAACCCTTCCTTATCCGGGGGCACATGACCATATTCATACACATAAACTGGCTTTGAATCATAAGTAGCCAATAGATGAGAAGGCCATCCGGCAAAGCCAAGGAGGGCCAATTTACCAGATGAAGCGGTTGCTTCCTCTGCCGTACTATGTGGTAGTAGTCCTAATAAAGTTTCTGCCTTATCCTTGTATTGTTTTTTTATATCAGCTACAAATTTATCCGGGGTCACTTTTGCGTTTCCAAACAATGCACCATCACCGGTAACCCATCCAGATAACATCGGAACCTGATTGAAATTACCTGCGCGAAAAGCAGCCATCAAATCTGCAGGCAAAACATACCCATCAAGCACTGGACTAAAACGAGGCGCTCCTGGTTTCTGAGATAGCTTTTGAACAGAATCTGCCGTCAAAGCCCTTAAGGAATTAATATCGGAAGCTTTTGCTATTGCTTGGAACTGTTGTCCTGATTTTTCAGCATCCTGCAAAGGGGCAATAAATCTGGAACCTAAAAGGCCACCACTCTGGGCAATCGCTTTCTGGAATAATCCCTTTCCTAATGGAGAAGCAACTAATGAATTGACACTCATTGAGCCGGCTGACTGACCAGCAATAGTTACATTGTTTGGATCACCTCCAAAAGCTGCGATATTTTTCTTTACCCAGCGCAATGCAGCGAGCTGATCCATCAATCCATAATTACCGGAGGCATTTACGCCAGATTCTTTGGTAAGCTCAGGATGCGCCAAAACCCAAATACACCTACCCTGTAATTGATGCTCACAAAAACAACTCCTTGTTTCGCGTATTCAGTGCCGTCATAAATAGCACAACCTGCCGATCCGGAAGAAAAACCGCCACCATAAATCCATAGAAATACGGGCATCTTTTCTTTTCCTGTCTTAGCCTTTGTCCAAACATTCAGATACAAACAATCTTCATTTAATGGCTCGGGTGGTGCAATGAATTCTTCTGTCCACATGGCAAAGGGCACAGGTGTTGGCTGCACAGGACTTGCAGAAAAAGCAGTGCATTCCTTTACACCACTCCATGGCACTACCGGTTGAGGTGCTTTCCAGCGAAGCTGTCCTACAGGAGGAGCTGCAAACGGAACCCCTTTAAAGATTGCTACAGCACCATCCTTATACCCTTTTAGTTTTCCTCCTTCGGTAGCAACTACGCTCAATTGTGCTTTTGCTGATATTGTGAAACCAGCAACCACAAATAGCAGGGTGGCGAAATATTTTCTATTCATACCTGGCCTATTTTTTTGCAATTGAAAAATGATAGGTACCTGAACCTAATTCAATCACCACTACTCCATTTGAAGATGAAGTAACAGGAAAGCTCTTATTGTCTGCAATAGATTGATTGCCTTCTGTTATTTTATCTACCCCAGATGCAGGTATATGAACCGTTGCATACGCATTGGCAGGGATTGTTACATCCATCAGTAAATTATCTCCTTCCAACTTCCAGCTACTTCCTGCAACACCATAATAAGTTTTCAATGTAGCTGCTGCTGATGTAAGTGTTCCACCTATAACTGGTTGAATTTTTATATGCTGATAACCTGGCCCATCTAAATATGTATCCAATCCAGCTACCACACGATACATCCAATCTCCTATGGCACCATAAGCATAGTGATTAAAAGAATTCATAGATGCAGGCTCAAAACTTCCATCGGTGCGTATACCATTCCATCTTTCCCAGATAGTAGTGGCACCCATTTTAACTGGATATAACCAGGAAGGATAGGTTTCCTGTAGCAACAATGTATAGGCCATATCTGTTTTTCCAAAGCGGCTTAATACGTGACAGAGATAGGGAGTTCCTAAAAATCCTGTTGAAAGATGATTGCCATACTGCTGAATGTTTGCCACTAATCTATCTACCGCCTGTTGCCTGCTCCCTTCTGGAAGCATATCAAAATTAAGCGCTAACACATAGGCTGTTTGTGTACCACTTACCAATCTTCCATTTGCAGTCATATATTCCTTTAGAAAGGCTGCTTTTATCTTTCCTAACAAGGTGGTGTAAGCCGCAACATCTGCTGAATTTCCTAACACATTCGCAGCATTGATCAACAATTGTGTTGAATGAGCATAAAAACATTGCGCTATTAAATATTTATCGGTCACTGCAGAAGATCCATCATTATCATCAAATGGGCGATAGAATAACCAGTCACCAAAATGGAATCCTACATTCCACAAATCGTTCTTACTATTTTTTGTCATGAAATCAACCCAGGCTTTCATACTGCCATATTGATTCTCCAAAATCCTCTTATCACCATAAGCCAGGTACATATTCCATGGAATGATGGTTGCCACATCAGCCCAACCTGTAGAACCACTTGCACCCGCTCCTAAAACATTCGGTACTACGAATGGCACACTACCGTTGGGTAATTGGTCTGCTGATATATCTTTCAACCATTTTGCAAAGAAATTATTGACACCGAAATTGAAAGATGCTGTGCGTGAAAAAGCTTGTGCATCACCTGTCCAACCCAAACGTTCATCGCGTTGCGGACAATCGGTAGGCACATCAAGGAAATTGCCCCTTTGTCCCCACTGAATATTATGCTGCAATTGGTTTATCAATGCATTGGAAGAAGTAAAGTTTCCGTTTTGTGGCATATCAGAATATAATGACACTGCAGTGAAATCTTCCGGCTTCAAATCGCCTGAATATCCTTCTACCTTTATATATCTGAAACCATAAAAAGTGAAATGAGACTCCAATGACTCACGCTCACCTCCTTTAAGAATGAAGGTAGCTGTAGCTTTTGCTGCACGTAAGTTCTCGATATAAAAATTTCCTTCCTTATCTAGTACTTCAGCATGAAGAATTGTGATTTTATCACCTGCCTTACCGCTTGTTTTCAAATTCACCCAACCAACTAGGTTTTGTCCGAAATCGATAACCTTCTCTCCTTTTGGAGTTGTGAAGATTTTTACCGGAGAAAAAGTCTCGTGCTTCCTTACAGGTTCATTATATGTTGCAATAAGGTTATCGAAAGAATATGTAGCGGTTTTTACTCCAGCCCAATCAGCATCACTGTACGAAACTGTTGACCATCCTTGCTTTTCTGCAGTTGCATCGTAGGTCTCACCATGATATATCTCTACAGCTTTAATAGCACCGATTGCCGATTTCCAACTATCATCAGAAACAACAGTACTGGTGCTACCATCTGTATATGTAATCTGTAATTGACAAAGAACACCTAGTTTGTTGCCATATATGTTCTTATTATCGCCCCAAGCCAGAAAACCACGGTACCATCCATTACCAACGATTACTCCAATGGCATTAGCCCCCTGATTCAACATATTCGTTACATCATAGACCTGATATTGAAGACGTGTTTTATAACTTGTCCAACCAGGAGTAAGATAGGCATCTCCAATCCTCTTCCCATTCAACTGAGCTTCATATATTCCATGAGAAGTGATGAAGGCTGTTGCAGAAGCAATTTTCTTTGAAGCGATAAATAATTTCCTGAAATATTGAGCGGGACGGTTAATGGAATCTTCCACAAAATCAGCTTCAATCCAGTTTGCTTTCCAATTATCTTTTTGGAAAAATCCTGTTACAAAACTTGCAGGAGCACTCCATGCAGAGGCTTTTCCAGATTGATCCCAAACACGCACCTGCCATTGGTATTTTTTCGCTGACTGTAATTCTGTTCCGGCATACGGAACCATCACCGATTGGGAGGAGACCACTTTATTCGTACTCCATAGAACAGTCTTACCACTGCTTACTTTTATTTCATAAGCACTTTGGCTTACATTTCTTGCCTCCGATTGTAGTTGCCAGCTGAATCGAGGTATCGATACATCCAGGCCAACAGGATCGGGTCTGTTTTCGCAAAGCAATTGAGTAACTTTTACCTGCGCCGTAGTTATTAAACTCAGAAGCAGGATCGCAAAAAGAATTGTCAGCTTTTTCATATGTCGTTAGTGTTATTGAGAAGAAACTTGTGAATTGATAGTTGCAATAGTATCGAGATGAACTAGTGTTTCTGGTATCGGGTTATCATTCCATGATGAATGAATCACCAGCGCTGCTCCCATGGCACTAGCCTGTGGCATTGAAGCAGCAAATATTTCATATTCGGGAAATTGTTTCGACAGCAAATTCATGAACAGATTGTTCTTGCTGAAACCACCTTCTACAAATATCCTTTTTACATTAGAATCGTTCAAAACAAGTCTTGTACTTTTCGCCTGTGCGAAGACTATAAAATGCAAGAGGCAATGATAGGCTGTTTCATAATCCGGAAATGAAGCCAAGTCAAGGTCAGAAAAACTTTCGTAGTACTTTTCTATACCTTCTTTAGGAAGTAATTTATCATTCAGCGTAATCTTCTGATAAAAATCGGATGACTTTTCAAAATGTTGTGCCAATCGCTTTACCTGAATTTCATGTTCATACCCTGCAAATAGCCTGGCAGCTTTTACCGGCTTTCCTTCGTAGGAAATATAACACAAGCAATCATTTCTTAATTCTTCAATCGTAAGGGGCTGAACATTGAATGGATTCAAACTAATGCACCATGTTCCAGTTGACAATAACAAGAAAGGCTCTTTGAACTGTTCAAGGTAGGGAACTAAGGCTGCTGAACTATCATGTAACCCGGTTCCAACCAATACAGATTGGTGATTGATGGTTATTGGGTAGGTGGTATTCGCTGTAACAAGACTAGGCAGCTTTTCAGCAATTCCTTCTTCATACACCCAGGCATGATAATCATCTTTTCCAAAATTCCACATTCCAGTATGACATCCGATACTGGTTATTTCTGAACATACATTCTCTGCAATCAGGAATGAAAGGAATTGCGGTAAATGAAGAGCCTGCCAGCAATTTTCGAAAATCCTCGGCTGTTCATATTTCAACCTGTACAATTGCAACCCTGAATTAAGACTACCCAATACCGGAGAAGCTGTTTCTAATGAAAATATTTCTTCATCTCCATAATACCGGTAAAACCTCTTTTGCAGGGCAGTTGGATAGGGTTTCAGATAATTATACAAGTGGGTTATGGTTTTACCACTTGTATTGATATAAACAAAGCTTGCTCCATAAGCAGAAAAATTTATAGCCTTGATGGTGAACTGAGCGAGATGGAATAGTTCTTCAACAGCTTCCTGTACGGCTTTCTGCCAAGCACTCAATGACTCAGAAGGATCCCCATCTTCATCTGTAATCTCAGGAAGACTCACCGATTTCTCGTACACTACTTGGTACGATTCATCGAATAGCAATACCTTTTTATTGGTCTTGCCAATATCAAAAATCAATATCACATTCTTTCCTTCCATTTATTACGTATTACTTTTCCGCCACGGCGGACTAACTCCGCCACGGCGGACTAGTTCCCGACTCCTGACTTCCGACTCCAGACTAAAGACTCCCGACTCCCGACTCCCAACTAAAGACTCCCGACTAACCTACAGTCCAGTAGCCACTCCACCCTTCCCTCTTTCCTTTATCAAATTACCACGAACGGAATTGTTTCTAAAATAACCTATTGGGTCAATAGCAGCACCTGCTTTCAATCTGGCCTGTGCCACTAAGCCACGCACATCTGTGCGAAAGGCATCCTGCAAAATATTCTGACAAGTTGTTACATCATTATTGGCTTGTGCAGCAGCCAATGCTTTTCTGTCTACGAGCAATGCCTGGGCATAGGCAATAAGAATAGCATCTAACGATTGAAGCAAGTCTTCCAACGGATCTTTCACATTATGAGAAGCATCAATCATCCAACCAAGATCAGTAGTATGATTCATTCCCTTTGCATCCATTCCTTCCACCAACTCACTAAATATCAGGAACAACTGATAGGGCTTAATGCTTCCAACCGTAAGGTCATCATCTCCATACTTGCTATCATTAAAATGGAAGCCACCGAGTTTTCCTTCCATCAATAACAATGCAACGATCTGCTCAATATTGGCATTGGGAAGGTGGTGCCCTAAATCAACAAGTGTGTATGCTTTGGGACCCAACTTACTGGCATATAAATAAGACTGTCCCCAATCACCAACAGTAGTTGAATAGAAATTGGGTTCAAAGGCCTTATACTCTACAAACACTTTCCAGTCTTCAGGTAATGCCTTATATACTTTTTGCAGGCTCTCTAATGTATTTTGAAATGCTTGCCTGAAATTCAATTGTCCGGGGAAACAGGAACCATCACTCAACCATACAGTGAGCGATTGTGAACCAAGGTCTTTACCATATTGAATCACTTCCAGGTTATGATCAACGGCTTGTTGTCTTACTGCTTTATTCACATGTTGCATGGAACCGAACTTGTAACTAAGCGCTTGTCCTGCTTGATCCTGAAATGTATTTGAATTCATGGCATCGAATCGCAATCCGAAGGAAGCTGCCAATTGTTTTGTAGCCACTGCATCTTTAGGAATATCCCAAGGTATATGGAGGGAGATAGCATTTGCCGAGCCAGTTAATGCATGAAGTAATCCAACATCCTCTATTTTTTCTTCAAGATTCCTTGGTTCTCCACCTTCACTGAATCTTCCAAAGCGGGTACCACCAGTTCCCAGTGCCCAACTGGGTATGGCCACTTGAAATGCAACAAGCTTATCTACTATAGCCGATGCATTCGGAATAGTATCCTGAAGAAAAGAAAATCGCTGTTGCTGGGCTTTCGCACCTTTTTCATTATGGGCTGCAATCGATGAATTGTCTACACGCATAGTACTTCAAATTTAAGGCAGATAAAATACTTCCTCTAAAGGTATACTTACCGGTGAATTATCCGGGTTTGATTCCATGATATCTTTCATATAGGCCCACCAACGCTTCATCACTTCTTGTTCAGGAAGCTTATCCATTTGCACTGCATCATTCACTTTCAATACACCAAACAAGCTTAGCGTTTCTTCATCAAGAAAAATGGAATAATCCGCTATACCGGTTTCTTTCAGCAAGGTTACCAGTTCTGGCCAAATAGTGTCATGCCGCCTTATATATTCATCCCGGCAACCGGGATTTAATTTCATCTTAAAAGCAATTCTTTTCATCAATAAAAAATTGACTGATTATCTAACAAATCCCATAGCAATACCACCATCTACATTCAGGATATTGCCTGTTGACTTACTAAGCAATCCACCCACAAAAGCGAAACAGGCATTGGCTATATCATCAGGCAAAATCATTTCATTCAGCAAAGTTCGCTTAGCATAGTAAGCTGGCAATTCCTCAACGGTTATTCCATAAGCCTTTGCTCTACCTTCTGCCCATCCTCCGGCCCATATGTTTGAATCGGCAATCACTGCATCGGGGTTAACTATATTTACTCTTATCTTATCGGCCCCTAATTCTGCAGCCAATAATCTTGAAAGATGCGCTTGTGCCGCTTTCGCTGAACCATAGCCAGCATTATTTGGACCGGATACGATAGAATTTTTTGAAACGATATTTATGATATCACCAGGAATACCTTGCTTCTTCATGATTAAGACGCCTTCTTTAGATACAAGAAATTGTCCCTTCACTAATATATCATACAACTTATCCCAATCCTCTATACTATGTTCAGTGATCGGTTTTGAAATACTGATACCGGCATTATTGACGATTATATCTACTCCACCGAACAGAAGAGCGGCCTGGCTATAGGCATTCTGTATCGACACATTATCGGTTACATTAAGCAAAACTGAGGCCACAGCATCTTTCCCAAAAGATTTACTGAACTCATCTACCGCTCCTTTCAATCTTTCTTCATTGATATCATTCAATATTACACAAGCTCCTTCCTTCGCCATTTTTTTTGCAATAGCTTTTCCAATACCACCTGCACTTCCGGTAACTAATGCAATTCTTCCTGTCAATGCTTTTGGAGCCGGCATTCGTTGCAGCTTCGCTTCTTCCAATAACCAATATTCAATATTGAAAGCTTCCTGTCTTGGTAAGGATGTATAGGAAGAAATGGCTTCCGCTCCTTTCATTACATTGATGGCATTGATATAGAATTCAGCCGCTACGCGTGCGGTTTGTTTGTCTTTTGCGAAAGTGAACATACCTACACCGGGATAAAGAATAACCACCGGATTGGGGTCACGCATGGCTGGACTATTCGGATGTTTACAGGAATCATAATAGTCCGCATACATTTTCCGATATTCCACAAACTGTGATGTCAATTGCTCCTTTACCGATTTATAATCTTGTAATGATGCCTCAGGAGCCAAGTTCAAAACGAGAGGAGCAATCTTGGTACGGAGGAAATGGTCTGGACAACTGGTACCCATAACCGCTAATCGATCCAGATCGTTTGAGTTGGTGAATTCCAAGATACGCTCATCATCTGTAAAATGTCCCAACTTAGCTCCCCCTCCTACAGAAGGCTTTATCAAATCACTATTTGAGCAAAGTCCTCTAAGTATTGGCGCTAACAAGGATGCTTGTTCTTTTCTTTTATCGGGGGAAAGTGAACTGATTTTTTGTCCACCGAATATCTTCCCTTTCTTTCCATATTGGGATGAAAGATATTCAGCACATTGCTCAATCACTTCCAGAGTGTTGATATAACTTTCGTAAGCTGTATCTCCCCAGGTGAATAATCCATGTGAACCAAGCATGATACCTTTTATGCCGGGATTTTCATCCAGACATTGCTTCAATTTCAGTCCAAGATCAAATCCTGGCCTTTGCCATTCTACCCAACCAATCTTGCCTTTGAAAATTTCTTTTGTGATTGCTTTTCCATCTTTTGCTGCTGCAATGGCAATGGCAGCATCCGGATGTAAGTGATCAATATGTTTGAAAGGAAGAAAGCCATGCAGTGGTGTATCGATAGAAGGTGCTTTCGAATCAAGATCATAGATGCAATGATTGAATAAAGCCACCATCTCATCTTCATATTCCAAACCACGGTATACATTGGTTAGACTTCTCAATCTATCCACATAAAGAGCAGCCAATCCATTTCGTTTCATAGTACCCAGGTCGCCACCGCTACCCTTCACCCACATCACTTCCACTTCCTTACCCGTCAATGGATCTTTTGCCATTGCCTTACAAGAAGTATTACCTCCTCCGTAATTTGTCAATCGCAAATCGGCCCCTAATAAATTACTTCTGTACACTAATAATGCTACTTCGTCTCCGGCCATTGAGGCGGCTGTTGCGTCGTTCCACAAATAACTTACGTGTTTGAACTCCATGGAATGGAATTTGAAAATTTGATGATTTGAAAATTTGAAAATCTCAGGCAATCACTCCTTTAACATTCAAACCTACTTTTCTTTGCCACTTAATATTCTCGTATTCTTACTTACTTCCCTCCTCCTACTTCCCTACCTCCTTACTCTCCTTCCTTACTTCCCCCTACTTCCTAACTTCCTCTCCTACTTCATCGCATTCCCATACCCTACTACCAACACTGATAACAAGATTGTAGCTAATCCAATTATGAAAGTAGTCCTTGTCTTATTACCTACTGCTTTCCATTCTTTCAATACTATACCCCACATGTTGGCTACTAATATTATGAAAGCCATGTGGAGGATCCAGCTGCTGGCACCATTGCCTAGTTTGCTTTCTCCCATACCGTAGAAGAAGAATTGTAGAAACCAGGTGGTACCGGCTACTGCTGAGAAGATATAATTTTTAAGAAGAGGTGTTTTCTTATCTGTATAATCTCCGAATGATTTGTTTCGGAAATTGAGGATCATACACCATATGAAATTAGTGGCCAATCCACCCCATAACAAAACAACATAAGTGACATTGTTCTGGTATAAGGGATTCATTCCAGCCTTAACAGCTGCTTCCGCCATCGGTTTGCCAGCCTCGATTCCGAAATTGAAACAGGCACTCATGATGCCGGAGAAGATAGCAACGAGCAATCCTTTCACCAGACTGAACTCTGCAACAGATTTTTGTTTCTCTTCTGTAGACAATTCTTTTTCCTTCATCATACCCGCTTTGCCACAGATGAAGATGCCTACAAGACATAATATAACGCCACCAAGTACAATCTGACCCCAGCCAGTTGTCAACAGATCATTCAATGTGGTTTTACCTTCTGTTGGATAGAAATTATAATAGATAGAAGGCACAAGGGCTCCGAAAGCTGAGCAGAAACCCAATACAACAGAGTTTCCAAGCGACATACCAAGGTATCGAACGCCGAGTCCGTAAGTGAGTCCCCCAAAACCCCAAAGCACACCAAACAACACAGTATACTTCAATACTTCTGGTCCTGTAGCTTTGATTATATCTGAAAATCCAGGAACGGTGAGCCAGGCAGCGAGCGGTGGTACCACTAGCCAGGAAAAGAGGCCGCCTATAATCCAGTAAGATTCCCATTTCCACTGTTTCACTTTCTTATAGGGCATGTAAAAACTACCCGACGCAAAGCCACCTATGAAGTGGAAAATGACTCCTAGTAATACCTGCATAATCGCAATCGTTGGTTAATGAAAGAAAGAACCTAAATGTAGGCAAATGCTACGGCACTACCATCATGTACTGTCATGCTTCTATAAGTCTTTTAAGGGGCTCAGAATTTGAAGTGTCCTATAACATTTGGCAGGAAAAAGGGCAGGAAATCTCAAATCGTATCCGACCTCAATATTAAGAAAACCCAGTACTGGCTTGGATTCAATCAATCCATTACTTCCAATACCGCAACGTATCAAAAACTTACTACTTACTACTAACAACTCCTCCCGTATATTTGAAAAAACGCCTTAATGCACCAGCCGCTTTTCAAGATTGTAAGTATTGATGCCTTATCAGCCACTCCCAAGTACTTGCAATTAGTACAAGGGATAATCAATGCTGTAGATAAGGGGAGCTTGGAAGAAGGTCAACTTTTACCTTCCATAAATGATATAAGTGCTGAAATGGAAGTATCAAGAGATACTGCTGAAAAAGCCTACCGGCAATTAAAGAAAAGAGGAGTTTTAGAGTCAGTGCCTGGGAAAGGGTATTTCATCAAAAAAAGAACAGAAGGACCTGGATTAAAAGTATTCCTGCTATTTAATAAATTGAGTGCGCATAAGAAGATAGTATATGATGCATTAACCAAGGCATTGGGTGATACCGCAACTATTGACCTATATATTTATCATAACGACTTTTCACTTTTCAAGAAAATCATTGAAGGCAGAAGGACTGATTATACGCACTATGTGATACTTCCTCATTTTCTGGAAGGGGGTGAAAATGCTGCTGAGGTAATCAATGGTCTTACTGGCGGTAGATTGATATTGCTTGATAAAATCATTCCAGGTATTAGCATTCCTTTTGCTGCTGTTTATGAAAACTTTGAAGAAGACATCTTTACAGCTTTGCAGGCAGCAAAAGAAAAGCTTTCAGGCTACAAGACTATCAAATTGATTTTTCCAGAGTACACTTATTACCCTGAAGAGATAACAAAAGGCTTCAAGAGGTTTTGTCAGGAGTTTGCATTCAATGCCAAACTGGTTCATGATATTTACAGTGAGCCATTATCAGCAAGCGAAGTGTATATAAGTGTGATGGAAAACGATCTTGTAGTATTGGTGGAGCGATTATTGGCGGAAGGATTGAAAATCGGAAAAGATGTAGGTGTTATCTCTTATAATGAAACTCCACTCAAAAAGATAATATTGAATGGCATTACAACCATTTCTACCGATTTTCAGCTGATGGGAGAAATGACTGCAAGACTTATCAGTCAGAAGGAAAATGAAACATTGGCGGTGCCATTCAGGCTTACCTTACGACCTTCGATATAAAGATCTCTTTTTTTCATACAGTGGTACATCAGCTTTTATCGCAGTGTCCCCTGGAAACAGCTTGATAAGATAAGTCCCGATGCGGGAGACACTGCGACGGAGACCAAAACTTATTACGTAAAACTTACTGTACTCACAACTCACTCTCACTACTTATTACTTACAACTAGCCCCCTTTCCTTCCCCATTCAAGCTTCCCCCATATTTTTAAAAAAACTTAATACAAATTTTACAGCAAGAGTTTGATACAAGTCAATTGTCATTTCCGGTAACCATCCTATTGACTAATATATCAAACCTTCAAAAATGTTCGAGAATGCTACGGCCAGCCATAGGCCAGGGTCTAATACCGAGGAAATAAATGCTATAATAAAACCAATGCTTGACCAATGGGAAAAAATCTACCATTTAAGTCCTGAATTGGTTGATGATATCAGGCAGCGGGTTAAAATCAGAAGATTAGATAAGGGAGAGCTTTTACTTGTTCCTGGAAAAATCGCCAGCCATGCTAGTTTTATTCTGGAAGGTCTTGTAAAAAGCTATTATATCCCCGAAGATGAAATCGCTCCCGTTGTAACAAAATTCATGTTTGAAAACTCAATCATAACTTCGATTCTAAGCTATTATAGCAGACAACCAGGGAATGAATATATTGAAGCAGTAGAAGACACATTGATTGCAAGTCTGCACTACAACGACATGCAATTCCTTTTCAGCAAACATTTCGAATTTAATTATATCATTCGCGTTATTGCCGAAAAATATCTTTATTGTCTGGAAGTGGAAATCTATAACCGCAGAAAACCATTGGCTGAAGATCGATATGCATTCTTCCAAAAACATTTTCCATACTTATTACAAAGGGTGGCATTGAAAGATATCGCAAGTTATTTAAGTATGACTACTGAAACACTGAGCAGAATTAGAGGGAAGCATAAGAAAACGAGATAAACTGCAGGTAATATTTTTTAATGTTATCACTTCCTTCAAGAGAATAAATTTTCAATTTACTGATCTGCCATTAATAGTGTAGCAGCTTACGGCCTAAAAGAAACAGTAGATAAACGCACATTCTTCAATATTGTTTATTAGAAATAATTAAAATTATATCAACGCTTACACGAAATTGATATATGTCAATTTTCAGTCTTTTAAGTCATTCTATTTTTACCAGGTAAATGTGCAAAGGAAAAGGAAATAGTTGCAACTAGTTAATGTTCTAATATCCATAGCACCCATTCAAAACCTATTCTATCAAATTAAATGTATGAACAACATCCTTAAAATTTCCATTACGCTTTGGATGATTCTAATTGCGGGAAAAGTAATAGCGCAGCAGCAGCTGGCTAGTAGTAATCAGCATAGAACAATGAAATTAAATCAATATGACAGTCCAGCTAATGATTTAATGCACACTACTCCTTTAAGGGAAGACTCAACAGAATCTTTCCGTAAAAACTATCCTTCGTTGTATCAGAAATTATTATTCGCTTACAACAAAGTAGAGGGGCTGAGGTACTCAGTATTTGGAAATTCTATTTATATACAATTCAACAATGAAAAGAATTCCATAAATACAGTGTATTCCTTAAAAGGAAAGCAACAATACACTATCATTAACCTGGCTCATTCTTTATCTAAAGATGACAGTATACTGATACGTTCAAGCTATCCCGACTATACAGTGTTTTATAGCAAGGAGATTCTTTGCGAAAACAATTCAATTTTACAGGTAGTATTGGAAAACAAAAACACCTATAAGATTATAAACATCAATAACAGGGAGATTATACCAGTAAAAGACATCAATAAATAATATTTCATAATCAAAAAAAAGAATCAAAAGTTTTAGAATGATGCGAATTATTTTACTTTTTACAGCATTGACAATATTGTCTTGCCCTGCTTTTTCTCAATCGGGTGATGAGCAACACACAACAGATGTATTCAAGGTCACCTTTCTGGAGCCAGGAATAAGTTTTGAAAAAAGCACTGGAAGAAACCAAACAGCTGTTGCAAAAATAGGAGCCAGTTTTAGTGGCTCGTTCACTAGTTCAAGCTCTATGGGCGACAAAGCAACATTCGTTCTTGATCCAGCTTTAACACTTGGTTATCGATTTTACTATAACTACAATAAAAGGGAAGAAAAGGGAAAAAGAACAGCTATGAATAGTTTGAACTATCTAAGTCCTGTATTTGAAACAAGCTATTCAAAGAATGCCATTTCTTCTGATTATCTGGTGGAAGAAAAAAGAAGACTGATGAACACAGTTGGACTGGTCTGGGGTATACAAAGAAATTACATGAAAAGATTCAGTCTTGATCTGCAATTAGGCGCGGGCTATTTGTTCGCTAATTCTATGGAAAGTGGTTCAGGCTCTGGTAATACAATTCATAAGATGGCAGGAAGGGCAACAACAATAGGAAGGCTTAGTTTGGGTATATGGTTAAATAGAAAAGAGTAAACAGGAATGCAGGTTTTAGTTTGAGGTGTGTTTATTCTCAAAGAGGTATCCGAAGCAATAAGGATACCTCTTTTGTTTTAGATATTGCCAGGGCACTTTTGGTCTTCCCTCCTTTTTTTTTTCTTTTTCTCCAGTATAAACCCCAGGGGAGGGGGGGGGGGGAGGAGTACAACTCTGCGCCTCCGCGCCCCTGGTAAAATGTATTTATCGATGAGCAACTTTACCCCTTTCCCAAAACCACAAACGTAAACATCCATTTCACCGGATTCTGCCAATCCTTCGCAATTGTGGTACCAACAGGACATTTAAGCAACACTGTATTGATTCCCTTCTTAAAATATATTTTTGTTGGAGCACGATACTCATATCCTTCATCTTCCAACGGAACTTCAGAATTTCCCTTTTGTCCTCCTCGTTTCCAAATGGGTGGTGCAATAAGTTGACCATTCACCCAAACCGTACTGTTTTTATCATCCCATGCGCCTATTGGGGGAGAATCAACTGCAGGAGAACGGGAAATATTATTGAACCCAATCCAGCAATCTTTATAACCCTCTTTATCCATATTCACCTTCATAACTGCATACCAGGTAGTACTATCGATTGGGTTTGCCAGGTGTGATGAAATAACTGGATGCCAGAAATGACGTAACCAAATAGTTGCCCCATAGAGCTTAGGATAATTTTCTAAATGAAAAGTATCCAAAAAAGATGCAGCTTCTGGAGCAAAAACAGTTTCAGTAAGTCCTTTATTTTCAAAAGGACCAATCATACTCCATCCATAGTCAATTTGCCTTTCGTAAGGGAAAGGTAATTTGGAAAAGTACTTGTACTTATGCAGTAGTAGTCGATTTTCAAATTGTGCAAATAGTTTAAAGTTAGGCTCTCCGGGATTACCGATACTTGATTGATAATTCCTGACACCAGCACCTTTCCAGCATCTTTCAGAAAAAGTCAGCATAACAGGATATACAGCATTAAATCGAATCAGGTCCTCTTCCTTATTTACCTTTCTGTCGGGCCAATTACAAAGTGTTGCACCCAAATTAAAATTATCGCCACTATCAACATCACATATCTTATGATTAAAAACAACAGTAACGCCATCTAAGGGGTCAAAATGATTTAAGTAAAGATGGCGGGAATCAATGCTTGGAAATCCTGGTTTGGTAACTGTTTTCCCATTCCACATCTGGAGCATCGTTCCATCTAAAACATTGCCTCCTGGGTTCCATGCTATCACTTTTTTCCCAGCGGCAATTACTGTGCGACTCATTTCAGGCAGAAATTCTTTGTTTCTGATGGTCACTTCATCTCCTCCTATATGGAGATAAGGGATATCCAATTCACTACAAATCTCTTTGATGATCTCTTTACATACTTGCATTCCCTCGCTGCTTTGCATATCAAAACCCATGGCACGGGTGAAGGCAGCACTATGTCCTGGCATATCGATTTCAGGAACGAAGGTTATAAACCGCTTCTTACAGAAGGCTACCAAATCTTTCAACTCTTCTAAAGTGTAATACTTTCCCTTATTTCGAATCATTGAAGCCTCAGCTGTCAACTGAGGATATTTCTTTGACTCCAGTCGCCAGGCTATATCTTCAGTCAAATGAAAATGGAATACATTCAGCTTATATCTTCCCATAATCTCAATCTGCTCCTTCAACTGTTTAATGGATTGGTAATTTCTTCCAACATCCACCATAAACCCTCTCCAGCTAAAAGCTGGCCAATCGAGTATTGAACAGTATCTTACTTTATCATTATCTACTAATTGAATGAAAGTCTGGATTGCATTAAAGATACCATGTGAAGATCCAGCCTGTAACAAGGCTTTATTACCCGTAATTAAAATTCCATACCCTTCTTCACTGGGAATTGAAGGATTAAGCCCTTTATCAGTTATCTCAATGTATTTTACTCCTTTAGGTCTCGTTTGAACCAACCTTACCGGTAAATTAATCGCCGTCAATCGGTATTGCAATTCAACTGCCTGCTGCATAAATTGAGGCGCAGAGCAAAAGATAATACGACAGTCTTCTAATGAATAGAAACCATCCGCCAATTCGTATTGTCTGGGTAAGGGTATCACTGACAAATATGAATTGTCATTGGATACCTGAGCAAAAGTATCCTTATTTAGCAATGAGAAAAACAACAAACCAGCAAATAACAATTGGCGCTTCTTCATTCTTTTTAGAATTTCAATAAAATGATTTCTGAGACACTACATATCCAGTTGGCCTAACAATTGTCACAATCCCCTTTCCTTTATAGAGATCCTCTACTTCAAATATTATCCTCTCACCTGGCTTGATATCTGGTAAAAGGTATTTTTTTGTAGACGCATAATTACTTGAACTATCGCTTACATAAAGTGAGTAGCCACTCACAATATGCTGTGGTAACCCAAGACTTCCATAAATAGCAATACCTAACTTGCCCTTATTCCAGGTATTCACTGTCTGTACTTCAACAGGAGAAGATAATTCACGTAATACTTTCATTGAAGGTTTTGGATTGCCATACATATCATAAATACCATGAATTCTTCTCCGGTATTTATCCTCTTCGAATGTGCCGGGATAATGGGTTCTGTAATCAGTAAGGTCAAAATAGATAGCGCCTTGTACATAAGGCTTACTTTCGAATATACCCATATGATACGCTAAATCCTGTAACCGACGTTCATCTCCACCTTTGAAATTTGGTTCACATAATCCGAACTCAGCAATAAAGAAAGGTTTATCAGGATAGCTTTTATGAACACTATCCATATAGTCACCTATTTGTGCTACTGGTAGTTCCCACCAGGAGCCGCCATATTCGTTCATCATTACATAATCGCCCAGACTTCCTGCATCAGGAACAAAAGGCAATCCTGAAAAATATCCTGCTGTAAGCGTGTTGCTGACATAACTCACCAGTCGATTCGGATCAAGTTCTCTTGCCTTTGCCATCAAATCTGTGATGAATACTTTCATTTCTGCATCTCTTCCCCTCAATTCATTTCCAACGCCCCAGGTTATTATGGATGGATGATTGAAATGATTTCTAATCATCGATTCCAACTGGTTAAAAGCAATCTTTCTAATGCTATCGTTTACGGGTGTTTCACCTCCCCATAAGGGCACTTCTTCCTGTATCAATATTCCATTACGGTCGCAGAAATCATAGAATACATCATCTTGCTGGAAATGTACCCTGCTGAAAATACAATTTACATCCTTCATCAATTTACCATATCTAATTATCTCAGAAGCAGGTTCAGCAAAACCAAAATCCGGGTTACTTCCAGCAGTCCATTCAACACCCATTAATTTTATCGGTTCTCCATTGAGAAATGTGCGTCCTCCTTTAAACTCCAGGTTTCTGAATCCAACAGAAGTTGTGATACGATCAGTAGCTTTCTTCCCAGCATACACAGTAACCGATACTTTATAGAGATTAGGGAAATCGAAATGCCAGGGATGTATCTTAGGAAGAGCAACTGTAACTATTGTGCTTCCACTTTGCCATTGTGGTTTTTCAATGGATTGCCAAATAGTGTCGCGACTGGATTGGTTTTCTTCAGTAATACAAATACCTAATTGAAGATTAAGAATGGGCTTAGCTCCAAGTCCTACATTTATTTTTAGTTGCCCTGATTTATCACTCAAATTAAAAGTTGGTACTACCTGTATATAGGAAGCCGCAGGTTTCCCTGAAACAATCATTGACACGGGCCTTATAATGCCTCCATCATTTGGCCAATCGAAAGAAGTGCCGAATGGAACTTTTACAGAATTGTAATCATTGGTACAGGCAACTGTCAATACATTCTCCTTCCCATACTTTAATTGACCGCTTAAATCAACAAAAAACTTATTGAAGCCATCCCCAATATGCTCATTAACCAGTTTTCCATTGAGATAGATTTTGGCGGTATGATTAATAGATCCAAATTGGATAACTGTATTCTTATCCTTCCAATTGGCAGGCACTGTAAAGCTTTTTTGATACCAGCCCCATCCATAGAACATTTCATTCTCTTTTTCAATATTCCAGGTATGTGGAACTGTCACATCTTTTGCATTCATTAAAGTGCTTTCAAACCAGGATTTGTAAAGCCCTCTCCAGATTTATCAGTACTAAAATGCCAATCTTCGTTCAATTGAATTGTATCTCTTTGAGAAAAACCTGAATGGGTTATCAGGCATGCTACGAGAAGAATATAAAATTTCATAATCCATCTTTTTATACCGTTGTAAGGAATGAGTTCATGAAGAACCTCTCTACCAAAATACAACATAACCGTAGCTGGGAATGACAAGGGAAGAAAGAAAGCAATTGCAGTATTCAAAATTACTGCATAATCACTATTCAGAATAATAGAAAAATTATCTCCATTTCACCACTTTGTAAACGATCTTGGAATAGCCATCCCTTTCATATAAAACTCCGATTCTATTCTTATCATGGATAACAATGTCGGAATAGGCTGTGAAATCCTTTTTAGCTACATCTGCCGGGGCTGCATCTATTAGGAATTGTTTTGTCCATGTTTGTCCATCGTTATAGCTGATGCGAAGTGTAAGGTTATTTCTGAAGGAAGTATCTGCTGCATTACAAAATGCCAGTATATTTTTCTTACCCTTTGAACTTATTGTCAAAATGGCTCCTTCACAAACAGGATCTATAAGAGTCTTATCAAAATAAACCGAATCCCATTTTACACCACCATCCTTGCTTATCGCAACAATTCTTGCCTTAATATCTCCTTTTTGATTTCGTGCATTCATCATCAGGCGCCCACCAGAAATTTCTGCCGCAGTGGCTTCGTTTCCACCAGGCATATCTACATTTTCACTCAAATGAAATGTCTTACCATGATCATCGGTATAGTACCCATGTGCAAAACACTCTGTATATCTTGGTTTAGGTTCTCCCTGGGTATGATTGGCTGCTACATAAATCCTCCCCTTGTGCTGACGCCCCGAAAACTGAAATGCATGCCCTGGAGTATTAGCATACGTTCTCCAATCATCCACAAAATTATAAGCTGAATTTACTAATGGTTGCTTGGGACGATGGGTCTGCAAAGTTATATTGACAGCTTCGCTCCATGTCAATCCATTATCTATAGATGTCTTATACCAAACCTCCCTTATTCCTTTTCCTTTCCTCACTTCTCCTTCATGGTTATTTCCGGTATTATAAAAAAGGAAAATCCTGCCTTTGGGATATTTCGGATCTGTAACATCAACAACGGGTGCAGGATTTCCTGCTTGTAATGAATCAAAATTAACAATGGTTTCAAGCGCAGACCATGTCTTTCCTTTATCAGTACTTCGCTTCAACACAATATTGATATCCCCAAAATCACCGCTGCCTTTCACCCTTCCTTCAGCAAAAGCTAATAAGTCGCCGTTAGGCGATTGAATGATGGCAGGAATGCGATAGCTCTTATGGCCCTCTGTTCCGGAAGTATACACTACAGAAAAATCTGATTGTGCTATTGAATGTGAGGCAATAGCTATTGCGAGACAAGCAAGAATAATTCTGATTCTCATTTTACTTTTATTTTAAAGGTAGAGGCGGGCAGCCTTTCGCTATTGATAAGATTAGCGTCGGTATAGGGCTTCCATCCGTAATAGATATAATCCGGTTTTTTTGTAACAGGAATAATTATCTTATTGCCTTTGATCGTAGCACCAACTTCATGCACTTCATCTATTGAGAATCCTCTTACGCTCATTGAATCGTTGGTTGAAAGTTGTTCCCCGCTATATAAAAAACTAATAACAATTTCATTCCTATTATAAACAGCTTTCAAGGGCAATGGGCCAGATGGAAGAATCTCCTTTTTGTAATCCTGTACTAAAGCCCAGTTCGCTAACCTCTCACCAACGAGCTTTTTGTTTGTGGGGTGCACATTGTTCTTTGCACCTATATCCGAACAAACAGCCATACCTCCATTCTTAACAATTGAAAGCAATTTTCTTTGTTCATCCCTGAACAATGGCCATAATTGCGATTTATAACTGATAGAATCTATGGATGATAGTTGCACCCAATAAAAGGGCAGGTTTTCATTTTTCCATAATTTCCGATAGTCTTCTATCATCAGCTTTTGCAAAGCTGCATACTCCATAACCCGATCCAATTCCTGAGCATTACTTTCACCCTGATACCATAATACGCCTTTGATAGGCAGTGGAACTAATGGTTGAATGCCTGCTTCAAAAGCAAAGCCAGGTTTATATCCATGATTAGGGCCCAATTCATCACTTATCACTTTATCATTGCCACCTACGTTCTGTACTCCTCTTTCCTTTATCCAAACCGGAAGCTGATTATTTGTTAACCAGTTACCATTTACTTTGGAAGAAAACTGTTTTGAATTCATTAAGGCATCCTTACTTATAAATGTTTCAATGGGACAGCCCCCTATAGCAAGGTGAACCAATCCAATAGGAACGCCAGTTTCCTGCAAAAGCTGTTTCCCAAAATAATAGCCAACAGCTGTCATATCTCTGGCAGATAGACTATCACTTTCTTGCCAGGAAACATTTTCATAAAATTCGTTAATGGTTAATCGCTGAATCATTGAATCGGTAAAGGCCTTATTAAAAACACCTTTTCCAATGAAAGAAGGATTATAAAAACGCAAACCAGCCAGTTCAGTTCTTTTAATTTCGTCCCTATAATGTATCTCCTCTTTCAAGGAGAATTGCATATTTGATTGCCCTATACACAACCAGATATCACCGATAAGAATATTGCTAAGTACAATAGACTGGCCAGCGCTTTTTACAATTAGGTTAAGGGGTAATCCAGAAGCTTTGAGTTTGTTGAAATAAAGTCCCCAACTTGAATCTTGTTTTACAACTATTGATTTCGTTGCCCCTCCAAATTCAACTAATACATTTTCACCAGGAAGTCCTTTACCCCAGAAATGAATAGGTTGCTCCCTTTGTAGAACCATGTTACTTGAAAATGGCTTTGCTAACTTCAGCTGGGCAGAAGCTATAATTGGTAAACAAAGAAATATGAATACTATCTGCTTCAATTAAAATTCACTTTATAAACGCTGCTAATAGTTGTCGACAAAACCATTCTTGCCGTGGCAAATGAAAAGGACCTTTAAAAAGATTTCCCTTAGCTGGCTGCGCAATAGTTCCATCCCGGTGCAAATACCCAAACCATTCACCGTATTCCTTATCATTGAAATGGGTATAAGAATACTCATGAACCAGCTTATGCCATTCAGAATATTTTTCATTTCCAGTCATAAGAAAAGCCATCAAGGTAGCAATGATCACTTCATTATGAGGCCACCAGAATTTCATATCCTGCCAATACTCCTGTACAGGCTTATCAAATACATCTCTGAAATAAAGGATGCCACCATATTGTTTATCCCATCCTCTTTCCCACATATAATCTAACATTCGGCAACCGAGTTCAATCAATTGCTTATCGTTATTCCGGTATCTGGCTTCCTCTAAAATGAACCAGGCTCCTTCAATGGCATGTCCCGGATTTAATGTACGCCCATCTATATGATCGATTATAGTTCCGTCTGGAGCCACTTGTTCCATAACACATCGTATATCATCCTTTACAAAATCTGTTTCAATTTCCTTTATCCATTTAGCTATCCATTCATCACAACGGCTATCACCGATTGTATTCCGTAATTGCTGAGCTGTA
Organism: Chitinophagaceae bacterium; assembly: GCA_016721085.1. Taxonomy (GTDB): domain Bacteria; phylum Bacteroidota; class Bacteroidia; order Chitinophagales; family Chitinophagaceae; genus Endoryza. The sequence continues at coordinate 98,708 of JADKJI010000003.1, forward strand.
TTGATCATTATCATTGGCACACCGATACCTTTCGAAGGACGGGTACTTGTATACTTTGGCATCAATAATCCTGGTACTGTTGCATACTCAATACATTTCCCAAAAACCTTTCTGGCATTTTCTGCAGCTTGTTGATCGCCACTTGCTTTTGAATAGGCTGCAGCTGCAATTACATAAAATGTTTCAGAGAAAAAATATCTTCTTTTCCGAATAGGCTTTCCATCTCTTGTTACATGGAAAAACATCTGGCCATCTGTATCAAAACAATATTTATTTAGAAACTCATATCCTAATCGGGCACCTTCCAGCCATTCTGGCTTCTGTTCAACAGTATTGTATAAAGTAGAAAGCATCCAGGTAGCTCTTCCCTGAATCCAAACTGCCTTATCATCGTCTATTAAGGAGCCATCTCTGTCACGCATTAACAAAAAACCACCATACTCTTCATCAAAGGAACGGGGAAACCAAAATGGAATCGTATCCTTAAGAAGTTGGTCTGAATAAAAACCATATAACTCTTTCAGATATTCGTTAGAATAATGCATATAGCTTTTTATTAAAGTCAATTATTCAAGTGATGAGCTTGGCTTGGGTTTAAATAGGAATAATTGGAGTAATAAAGCAATAAAGACTACGCCGGCCATAATCGCAAATCCACTACCTAACGTACCTGAATCACTCGACTTACCCAGTAAATCTGTAATGAAAGCTCCGGCCAATATTCCAGCCATATTCAATAATCCGTATGCAGTAGCCCTGTATTTTGCAGGAACTATCTGACATAATAAAGGCATATTGTTTGTATCGAACATTCCAAATCCAAAACCAAAACAAAATGCAGAACCAATAACATGAAACAAGGAATGACCGAAACCAATCAGTAATAAGGCCGGAATAGTAAGTCCTAAACCTATGGCACTAGTATATACCCTCCCTTTTATATTAGTCTGCGCCCATCTGTCTGATAATTTTCCACCCACCAATACTCCAATAAGCGAAGAAACTGAAATAGTAATTGTGGAAATAGGACCCGCTGTACCCATTCCAATATTTAAATTCTGCGCAAACAAAGTAGGCAACCAGTTTTTGATTCCCCAACCTGGTAAACTGGGTATGGCGAAATAAAATATCATGATCCAGAAAGAGAAGTTGGATAATAACACACCTACTCCTTTAAATGGTGAAACCCGTTTTACCAGCGGAGCATCCAATACAGGCATATCAGCATAAACGCCTTTTTTCTCCTGAAGAAAGAAAATGAGGATGAATGCATACCCCATACCTATAAAACCAAATGAATGGAAGGTAGCACTCCATGAAAACTTGTCAGCTATAGTGGCTCCAAATCCACCCAATGCTTGTCCTACATATAAACCCGACAAATGCAGCCCAATTGCCAATGATCTTGTTTTATCGCTATGGTAATCTGCAATCATTGCCAACCCGGCTGGAATATATAAAGCTTCACTAACGCCCATCAATGCTCTAAGCCAGTATAGCTGGTTGAAAGTAGTGGCATATCCCATTGAAAAGGTGACGGCCGACCAAACGAAAAGGCTAATAACAATCAACCATTTTCTGTTGACCTTATCAGCAATCATTCCTGCAAAAGGACTCATTAGTCCATAGACCCAAAGGAATATAGCCATAAGCCTTCCGAAATTGGTAGCGGATTGCAGTTCAGCAATATCTATCTGCATGGCAGGCTTCATGGTGGAAATCATCTGGCGATCCATATAATTCAGTAAGGCTACCACCCAAAGCAGTCCAACAACTATCCAGGGATATCTTTTAGATTGATTCATTTTCTTTTGATAGATAGCTTAACTGATAATATTGCTGGTGTTCTGACCCCTGCCCTTATTTCACCTGAGGGTATGAACACAATATCCTTACCTGCAACAGCTGTAGTTGTTACAGGTGTTTTAAATGGAATGCTTCCTATCCTGCTCCATTCATCTTTTGAGAAATTATAAAACAATACTTCTTTACTGAATCCAGGATGGGAAGACAATAGCTTATTCTTTTCTTCAATAATTCTTTTCTTTTCCTCTTCAGATAATGCCTTTTGAAGTGCTGCATTCAGCATTTCAACTTTATGGAATACTTCTCCCCTATCTCCACCAAAAACAATTATACCTTTTCCTGCCATAGCTGTTCCGGTTCCGGCGCAGATAGCATATGGGAGTGATTTTCCTTTAGTCCAACTATTATTGCTTACATCATAAATAAACAGTTGATCATAAATATCACTTATTCCGTTTGCCTGTTTACATCTGCCACCTGCTATATAAAGCATATTCTTCCCTGCTTTATTCAAAGCAACTAAAACGGTATGTGATACAGGTTCTGGCAAATCATGAAGTGTTTGCCAACCCTTTTCCACATTATTTAAATCCAATGAAAATAGTTTTCCTGAAACGCCTAATCTTGTTTCACCACCAGCAACATAGATAATGTTACCAATACAATCAGACGAAGCGTTCGTAATTGCTTCTGGCAAATCTGGTAAGTTAGATATAGCGAGCTGCCCTTTAGATTCATTCCAGTTCAGTAAAACCACTTTACTACTTATTCCTGATTCATTTTCTCCTCCTGCATAAACAATACCTTTTACAGTACTGCAATTGGCAGGGTAAGCTATATTAAAAGGAAGCTGAATAGTAGCCTTGATGCTTTTAAGTTGAGTAGTCAGCTTCTTAAAAACATATACCTTATTATAATATTTCTTTTTGCCACCTTTCCATGGAAGGCTATCGGGGAAATTGGCACCTCCAGCAATTATCAATACGTTGTTAGAATAACCTGTAACAGGACCGGCAACCCCTAACCCCAAATGCAAATTATCTTCCGAAGGAAGATTTGCTTCCAGCTTCCACGATAAGGCAATAGGCTTTTGAGCCGATGCTTTTGAAAGTAAAAACATGGTTAAGAAAAGAAAAAAGGTTAGAAATCGGGTCATCCTATTAAAGAAGGGCTTCGCCTGCTGGAAGAGAAGGTACTGAAATTTATCAGCTCCGTATCTTTTTGGAAAGCGGCAAAATCATTATCCGTCATATTTTTTACCGGCAAACGAAATTCACCACAATCAAGCCCAATAATTTTCATAAAAGCTTTTCCTGTTGCAATTCCCCCATATTTCCCTAATAAACGAATCATATCGATGGATTGCTGTTGCAACTGTTGGGCTTCTTTCAAATCACCTTTGTTGAAAGCTTTAATCATATCGTTGTATAAAGGAGCTGCATAATTATAAGTACTACCTACTGCGCCTTTTGTTCCCAGCGACAATGCAGGCAACATATTCTCGTCTCTACCCCAGAGCATATCATACTTTCCATCTGCAAAATGCAAACAGGATAGGAAATCCATGAAATCCTCATGAGTGTATTTTATTCCTGTAAAATTGGGCAGCTTGCCATGAAGTTCTTTCAGCAAGTCAATCATCAGAAAATTCACTCCTGTCAAAACAGGTATATGATAGTAATAGAAAGGCATATCAGGAACAACCGATGCCACTTCAATACAGCACTTTGCTAATTGTTTTACATCAGCAGGCTTAAAATAAAAAGGGGAGGTAAATGAAATAGCATCCAATCCTATGGACTGTGCATGTAGTGCCAATTCTTTACAATCCTCTATAGAAGTACCCCCCAATAATGTCATGAGCATGAAATCGGGATCACTACCCGCCACTTCTGCCCAGGCAATAGCTACTGCTTTCTTTTCAGATTGAGTGAGCGACACCCCTTCACCTGTGGATCCACAAATAAAAGCTCCTTTAATACCATTCGATTTTAGCATCTGATAGTAGTCCGGAATGACATTTAGGTTCAAAGAACCATTTGAATGCATTGGAGTAAATGGAGCTGCTATCAGCCCTTGTATATGTTTACTTTTCATCGTCTGAGTTTATATCCAGCATAAAATTAAAGGAATATACAACCGGGAGCTAACTTTCTCCCGGTTGCCATACCTTTTTAATGGGATTCGGATTTAAAACGGAGGATATCCAGGTGTTTGTACCAGCGACCGGTTATTTGTCCATGAGTTCCGGTCTATTGGCCATAATACTTTGTATGCCTCACCAGGTAAAACAGTACTATTTGCAAAAACGAAACTATTTCCAAGTCGTCTTATATCGTGCCATCTTTTTCCTTCAAAAACAAACTCAAAAAGTCTTTCTTGTAATAAGGCATTTGCTGGTGTTGCATCGATAGCCTGGTTAGGATAACCAATTGTTCCTGCTACATAGTTAGCACCAAATGCTCTGGCACGAACCAGATTGAATTCTGTAGCCGGATCCTGTCCAAGTATAATCTTGGCCTCAGCCTTCATCAATAACAGGTCTGCATAACGATAAATCGGGAAGTCGTTTGAGTATACTCTTGAACCTGCATTCTGCTCACCCTGATATTTACTGGCAAAACAACCCGCCAATACATATACTCCAGGTGAAGGCCTTGAATAAGCTGGCTGAATGGAAGCCCATTTCCTGCTATCCTTATCATTGAACTTACGGAAAGTAGATACTCTTACTGGTGCTCTTAATAATCCACCCCAGTTATCTGTGGCTACACTGAACTGTCTCGCCCCCACTGAATCATGGAAATTAGCTAACAGAGAAGACTGAGGAACAAAAGAACCTGCAATAAAAGGTATGCTGGCTTCATTCAACAAATTCCTGCTGGCAAATATGATTTCGTTATTCCCTCTGTTATTGGTCGCAAAAACTGTTGAAAAACCAGTCATCAGCGTTAGTGCTGGAATATTCGTTTGAATTTCTGTTAGTGCGTTTAATGCAGTAGTGGCATCAGCAGTAGTTCCTCCACGATAACTAGTCCAAAGATTCACTTCAGCTTTCAACATTAAGCTAGCTGCTTTGCTCCAAAATGATTTTGTATTCTTGAAGCTGTAATCTGAACCAAAACTGGTAAGAGATTTATCAATATCTGATTTTATCAAAGTCATTACTTCTGCAGACGACGAAGCTGCTTTTGCCAGATTAGCAATATCAATTGATACTACCGGATCAATTTGAATAACTACATCACCCCAGGCTCTTGTTAACTGGAAATAATAATAGGCACGCATTCCATAAGCAATACCTAGATAGTAGTTTTTATTAGCAGTTGTAACTACTGAAGTCGTATTCAATTTTTCTATCAACAGGTTTAGCTGAACTATGTTGGAATAGAAGCCTCCGAAACCGCTTACACCTGGATTGTCAAGATCAAGATTTTGTAACCATAATCTTTCAACTCCTTGAGTTGCTTCTCCGGTAAATGTACCCGGATAGTTTGGAAAACCTGGTTCTGTACCAAATATATCAGCCCGCATTTCTCCTAAGCTCTGGAAAGCAGAAGTATGCGCACGGAATCGGGCATGCAGACCCGACACAAACGCATCAAACTGATCGGCCGTACGCCAATAGTTGGCATCACTGATACTGCTTATGGGCGACAGGTCTAATTTATCGGAACAGGAACTGGCCGCTGTCATTGCCAATACCATTATTATAAGTTTTAGAATATTCTTTTTCATACCATTCATTTTTTTGCAGTTTAGAAATTAACCTGTACACCGAGTACCACTGATTTTGGCGTTGGATACGTACCCGCATACACACCATTATTTAATGATGGCTCAGGTGATTGTCCGCTGAATTTGGTCACATAAAAAATATTGTTGGCATTTATGTACACTCTTGCTGATGAAATCACTCTTGTCCTTTCTAATAAAGATTTAGCGATATCATATGAAAGGGTAATTTCACGACAAGCCAGGTAATCTCCTTTTTCATAGAAGCGTGAGTTATTGCCATTCAACACGGAGTTGGCATTATTACCTCTTGTATAGTTTTTCTTTCCAGCAGGTGCAGCTACCTGATCGGCGAAGTATACTTTAGGAATATCGCTCATACTGTTATCGCCTGAAAATCCTTTCTTCTGCCAGTCGATATAGTTAAAGGTACCCTGGTAATTACCCAGTGTTCTTGCAACAATATCATTGTAGATAGTATGACCCAGTGCATAATCGAAACGAGCAAAAAGGGAAAGTCCTTTGAAAGAAAGTGTTGATGCAAAACCACCAGTCACTTTTGGATTGATATTACCAAGATATACCTGGTCTCTTGTATCGATAGTATCGTTCTTATCTACATCGAGCCAATTCACATCACCGGGAGTTATCTTACCTGTTCCGTATGTGATACCCGGACCGCTTATTTGCGCAATAAGATCTCTTCTGTTATTAGCGACTTTTGCTATTTCTGCATCATTCTGGAAAATCGAAACTTGTTGGTAGCCATATATGGCTCCGAGTGGCTGACCTTCCTGCAATCCGCCAACCCAAACAACTTTACCTTGCTTCGGATCATAAACCTGCAATCCACCCACCCTGTTGAATTCATTACCATTGAAAGGCAATTTGAGGATCTTATTGTTTACGAATGAAATGTTTCCATTTACATCCCATGTCAAGCCATTCGACATCTTCAGGATGTTCGCATTCACCGTGAATTCAATTCCTTTATTCTGTAACTGACCGAGGTTGGTAGTCAAACTACTGAATCCTAAATAACCCGGCAATTGTAGACTTTGTAACAAGTCCTTATTCCTTCTGTCAAAATAATCAAAGATTAATGTAACACGATTTTTCAGGAAACCGATATCCAATCCGAAATCGGTCATTGTACTTTTCTCCCAACGCAAACTACTATTGATGATTCCTGTATTAAGGAAACCAAGGCTTCCATTATAGTTGCCTTGTGATCCATACACGCCCTGTACTTCATAGTTTCCTACTACATCGGCATTTCCATTAGAGCCATAACTTATACGTGGTTTGAATGTGGAGATTATATTTGAAATTCCACTCTTCTCAAAAAAGTTTTCGCGATGCATATTCCAACCTGCAGACATACCAGGGAAGAAAGCCGCGCGGTTCTCTTTTGCGAATCTTGAAATACCATCAACCCTGTATACCATTGTAAGTAGAAAGCGTTGGTCATAATCGTAATTCACCCTTCCGAAATGGGAGATGATAGTATACTCAGATTTACTACTGAAATTACTTCCTGGTGCAAACACAGTTGAAGCATTTACAGTAGGAATATCATCAGTAGGTGCGTTAGTACCTGAAACTTGTGTACTCAAAGCTTTATTGGTAAGGTTTTCTGCACCCCACATCAGGTTTAAATTGTGCTTGTCGGCAATAGATTTTGTATAATTGATGATAGCATTGAATTGTTTCTGAACAGAGCGTCCGAATGATAATGCGGCCGGACGGGAAGTATTGAATGTTTGAGGAGTAGTATAAAGTCCCGCATAAGTCTGCGTAGCTTTAGTAAACGACTCATTCAATGATTCCAACAAGTACACGTTTCCGGTAGCTTTGATGTATAAACCAGGAATGATATCATATTTCACTGAGGCATTTACAGTGAAGCGATTTACCTCATTCGTTCTGGCCGTTTTATTCAACCAGTAAATGGGGTTACCATCTGCTATACCATTACCTGGATTAGGAATTGTTTTCGCCGAATCTAACCAGGGATTCATGGTAGGCCATACGGCCAGGTTTCTGTATAATGTATTCACCTCACCACCTAAAGCGCCGAACTGTGTGGAAGTGGAGAATGTAGCGGCTGTAGAAACCTCAATATTGGGTTTCACTTTATACGATCCATTGATATTACCGGAATAGCGTTTATAATCTGACCCCACAATTACACCATCTTCCTTATAATAATCGAAACTGGCAAAGTATTTACCTCTGTCATTTCCACCGTTTACGCTTATATAATGATCATCGGTATGAGTATTTCGGAAGACTAGGTTTTCGATTTCATTCCCATGGTCCTTGAAAATGATACTTCCTCCGTAAGGATCAGTAACAGTATCCCATCCCTGAGTAAGCAAATTGGCTGTAGTGGCATCATATCTTCTGATGTCAAATAATGCCCTGTCAGCAACAGTATTCACAATACCATAACCCCTTCTTGTTTCAACCGTACCTAAAGTAACAGCAGAGTTTAAGTTTCCTAAACGGTTATAATAAATATAGTCTCTTGCATTAAGGTAATTATAACCATCCCTTCTCTTATTGAATCCTGCAGTGAACTTATAAGATATCTGGGCAGTTCCCGACTTGCCTTGTTTGGTAGTTATCAATATAACTCCATTGTTGGCCCTTGCACCATATATGGCAGTAGATGCAGCATCTTTCAAAATTTCAATCGATGCAATATCTTCAGCAGCTATATCATTGAAAGAACGTTGAATACCATCAACTACAACAAGCGGTGCAGATGGGTTATTAATTGAGGCTCCGCCACGTAATATGATACTGGGTGATGCTCCCGGTGTACCGGAAGTATTGATCACTCGCAATCCAGCTAATGTACCTTGTAAGGCTGTACCTACATTGCTTCGTGGCGCATTTGCCAGCACTTCCGTATTCAGCTTGCCAATGGAACTGGTTACAGTGCGACGGGATTGTGTACCATAACCTACTACTACCACTTCACCCAATTTTGCTGCATCAGGTTTCAAAGTGATAGAAAGCGAAGAAGAACTGCCTACCGTAACTTCCTGCGATCCATAACCGACAAATGAAAAGACAAGAACATCTCCGTTACTGGCATCAATAGTAAAATCACCAGTCGCTGATGTTTGTGTTCCAACTGTCTTTCCCTTCACAAGGATATTGACACCGGAAAGCGGTTTATTATCCTCTTCCGATATCACTCTACCGGAAATTTTTCGGGCTTGCGACCAGGAGGCTGTGGACGCGAGAAAGCAAGCAATAAATAGCCATACTTTCAGTCTAACAGGATTCATAATAAGCAGTTTTGATTATTTTTTGTATTATGTATGACATAATAAAAATATGATTATTTTTGAATTGGCAAGTATTTTTTTAAAAAATCGGACAATCGGTAGCGTAGAATGGATAATCCAGAGGAGGTTCCGGTAGCCTTATTTTAAGTAAATTGCCGCGTCATTATCAATTTAGTACTAACAAATTATGAGCTTTTCAAAATTCAAGGATAGTCTTAAATCGGTGGATACCAGTTCATTAGTGGACAAGGTAGAGGCCAACCTTGTAGAATTGCTCCAGCAACGAAAATTGAAATTGGGCGACCCTATTCCAAAAGAAATCGAATTAGCAGGTCTTTTAGGAGTAAGCAGAACAGTGGTACGTGAGGCTTTGCTTCGTTTACGGATGATGGGTCTTATTGAATCGAAAAAGAAAAAAGGGGCTGTAATCACGAGTCCCGACCTTTTCGGAATCATGAGCAAGAGCATGAATCCGCATATCCTTGACCAGGAAACCCTGAAAGAGATTTTTGAAATACGACTTGTTTTGGAAATCGGAATGGCGGATCTGCTTTTCAATAGAATTACTAAAGAAGATATTGAGGAACTGAAAGATATCGTAAGTAATGAACCTCCTGCTACACAATTCCACCTCTTCAATATAGAACATGAGATAGCCTTTCATGGTAAACTGTACGAGATAACCGGCAATGAAACCATGAAGAAATTCCAAAAGATGCTTTTACCGGTTTTCGACTATGTACATAACAGCGGACTCTTGAAAAAACAACCCATGCTCAAGATGTTCGTTTCGCATAAGGAACTGGTACAGATTCTCGAAACAGGTACACCGGAACAATTCAGAAACGGTATGCGTAACCACCTGGAGAATCACTTTGCCCGTCTGTTTGAATAAGCCCTTCTCCATAATATATCAAAACTCATTGTAGTTGAAATATGCTTGATATTTCTTAACCTCCTCGTTAAACGTACATACTCTTATTTTAAATTATGCCCGGTAGTTTAGTTAGAGCTATGTAACATTTATCACGTTCAGTCATTAGAAAATAACAAGTGTTACCATAATTAATCAATAACATCATATTGATATAGTTAATCTCAGAATCAGCTTTATTCTTCGTAACATATGTTACAGACCAGTAAGGTGGTCGCGGTTAGTTTTGCCGCAAATCTTACGTTAATGAGAAGAAGAAATAAGAATGTTTTCAGTGCCCTTACGGTCTTACTACTTTTAAACAATGTACCTATTAGTGTTTCAGCACAAGACAGCAGCAAGCATATCAGTCTTTCTGAAGCAATTACGGCAACATTGAATAATAACAAGACCCTTCAACTTGCCAAACTGGATGAATCGATCGCCGCTTCTAATTACAAACAAACAGAAGCCATCTTTTTGCCACAGGTTGGATTTTCTTACACTGCCTTTACGACCGATAACCCTCTCAATGCTTTCGGTTTTAAGCTTCAACAGAAATCAATTACGCAGAGCGATTTCAACCCTGCCCTGCTAAATAAGCCAGGCCAAACAAGCGATTTCTCTACAAAACTGGATGTACAACAGCCCTTGCTGAATATGGAAATGCTCTACAAAAGAAAAGCAGCTTCCAAACAAACAGAACTCTACTTACAAAAAACACAACGGACTTATCGTATGAAGCTGTGAAAGTGCTAACAGAAGCATTACAAACAACGGAATCGGTATACAAATTCACTAACAATCAATTTAATCAAGGATTTATCCAAAAATCTGATGTATTGAATGCTCAGGTACAAAAGATAACTGTTGAAAGTAATCTGTCGAAAGCCAACAATAACATACAAAATGCATCAGATTATCTGAGTTTATTGATGGGTCAGCCACAAGGTATTCGTTACACAGCAGACCTCCCTTCAGAACCCAATAAATCAAATATTAGCGCTTCTCCTGGAATAGGTGCATCAAGAGCAGATTTTGAAGCGATGCAGAAAGCCATAGAAGCATCCGGCTTAATGATTCAATCTGCCAAGACAAGCAGATATCCTAAGCTAAATGCCTTTGGATCTTATCAATTCAATGATAACAGAATGTTCGGATTTGGTGCCAAATCATACTTTGCCGGAATCCAGTTAGCCTGGGACATATTTAAAGGAAACAGTACCAAAAACAGTATTGCTACCCAGACTCTTGAGCGCACCAAAATGACTGAACAACTGGCACAAATGAAAGAGCAAAGCCAGTTGGAATTGAACAAGGCAATGCGAGACCTGCAAGATGCAAGTTTTGAAATAAAACAACTGCAACTTTCAATAGAACAAGCCACAGAAGCTTTACAGATATTAGAAAACAGGTATCGTCAGGGATTAGTAAACACTACAGATGTATTACTTGCCACTACTCAAGTTTCCCAACTGAAATTCAAATTGGCCCAAGCTGCATTCAATTCAAATGTTACAAAAGCCTACATACAATTCTTAACAACATCAACTACCAAGTAAACAATATAACAATGAGCATAAATATCAATTTAAGAACCACATCTTTCCTGCTGATAGGATTCGCATTAATTTCAGCTAGTTCCTGCAGTTCCGATAAAAAGGAAGAAACTGCCGTAAACAAGGATACACCCATTGTAGTATCTGTTGCCACTCCCGCTGGAAATAACCAGCAAGGTATATCTGTAAGTGGACAGGTCGAAGCTTCGCAAACAGCCAATATCAGCACAAGGATAATGGGATATATTACTATGTTGAAAGTAAAAGTTGGTGACCGGGTAAGCAAGGGACAGATAATAGCCACTATCAGCAATCAGGACATACTGGCAAAAAGGGCTCAAACGGATGCAATGATTACTGAAGCACAAGCTGCTGTAACAAGTGCTCAAAAAGATTATGACCGATTCACAATTCTTTATAAACAACAAAGTGCAACAGCTAAAGAACTGGACAATGCCACTCTTCAATTCCATTCTGCACAATCAAGATTGGAAGCTGCTAAGCAAATGCGCAATGAAGTAAGTGCAAGTTTAGGATACACTACACTTACCGCTCCTTTTTCAGGCATCATAACCCAGAAACTGGCAGATGCTGGAAGTATGGCTAATCCTGGAATGCCAATTGTTACCCTGGAGCAAACTGGCACCTACCAGGTAAGCGCTTCCGTTCCGGAAAATAGTATCAACCAAATTCATGTCAATACAGAAGCAATGGTATCCATAAAATCGTTGGATAAAACGTTCAAAGGATCCATATCACAAATAAACCCTTCGTCTCAATATACAGGTGGACAATACATCATTAAAGTAAGTATCCCTGAAGAAGCAAAAAAGGGATTGTATGCAGGTATGTACGCAACAGTCTCTATAACATTAAAACAATCGGAAGCGAATAACCCCGAGTATAACAAAATTCTTGTACCTGTTTCAAGCATTGAACATAAGGAACAACTTACAGGTCTTTATACAGTGGGAAGTAATAATACTGCACTACTGCGTTGGGTACGCCTGGGAAAAACCTATGGTGATCAGGTAGAGGTGCTAAGTGGTCTTGAAAAAACAGAACAATTTGTAGTTGCGGCTGAAGGTAAACTGTATAACGGAGTCCCCGTAAAAATAAAATAAAGACCAGTCAAATATCAGGTTTAGGATTTTAAACGAATTAATTCAGAAAAATGAAAAATGGTTTCTCAGGAAATATTGCAAAAGGATTCTTGCAGTCTAAACTAACGATACTGCTGATGATAGCCTTCTTGCTGATAGGCGGCTATAGCACTTTTTTGATACCCCGTGAAGAAGAGCCGCAGATAAAAGTACCAATGGCAGATATCTTCATCGGTTATCCGGGCACATCGCCGAAAGATGTTGAAACAAAAGTGGCTGCTCCACTTGAAAAAATCATCTCCAACATTAAAGGCGTGGAATACGTTTATTCCACATCAATGAAAGGTCAGGTGATGCTGATTGTTCAGTTTAAAGTTGGGGAAGATGTAGAACGCTCATTGGTAAAATTGTATAGTGAGTTGATGAAGAATATGGATAAGATGCCACAAGGCATCACACCTCCATTAATAAAAACGAGAGCCATAGATGATGTACCTGTTCTGGGTCTTACACTATGGAGTGATAAATACGACGATTACCAATTAAAACAAATTGGTCAGGTACTAACTAATGAAGTAAAAAAAATACCAGACGTTTCTGATATCAATATAATAGGTGGAAGAAGCCGTGAAGTAAAAGTGCTCCTGGACAAAAACAAGATGGCTGAAAACCATGTGGACTTTCTTTCTATCAGTAAACAGATTCAAGGAAGTAATACACAAGTACAGTCTGGAAACCTTTTACAACAAGACACTAGTTTCTCTGTTGAAACTGGTAATTTTCTAAATACAGCAGAAGATGTTGCCAACCTGATTGTTGGTATCAACCAACAACAGCCCGTTTATCTGAAACAGGTAGCTAAAATAGAAGAAGGTCCTGAAACATCGAACCAGTATGTTTTATTCGGATATGGTGGAGCAGATACTTCAAAACTGAATTCTTTCAAATCCAATTACCCAGCAATTACATTAAGCGTCGCCAAAAAGAAAGGCGCTGATGCAATGAAACTATCCGAACAGATTGTTGCGAAAGTTGATCATCTGAAAAAGGAATTGATCCCTACTGATGTACAATTGACTGTAAGCAGGAACTACGGTGAAACGGCCTCAGATAAAGTGGCTGAATTATTATTCCATCTCTTCATCTCAATAGTTGTAGTAACCCTATTCGTAATGCTAGCCATGGGTTGGCGTGGTGGTCTGGTTGTTTTTCTTTCAGTGCCTGTAACATTTGCATTGACATTGTTCAGCTATTACTTCATGGATTACACCCTAAATCGTATAACACTTTTCGCACTGGTATTTATTACTGGTATAGTGGTAGACGACTCCATCATTATAGCAGAGAATATGCACCGGCACTTCAAAATGAGGAAACTTCCTCCCTTGCAGGCTGCAATCTATGCCATCAATGAAGTGGGTAATCCAACTATTCTCGCCACATTTACCGTGGTGGCGGCGGTATTACCGATGGCCTTCGTATCCGGAATGATGGGACCCTATATGAGTCCGATGCCGATTGGTGCATCCATTGCCATGATGCTATCATTGGTTGTTGCATTGACCCTTACCCCCTATCTGGGTTATATTTTTCTTCGTGAAAAAGAAAAGAAATCTGGATCTCATGAAGAGAAAAAGCCACACAGGTTAGAAGAAACAGGTATTTACAAGATATATAAGGCTTTCATCCATCCAATGCTTGAAACAAGGTGGAAGCGCTGGACATTCATCCTAAGTATTGTTGTGATACTTGTTGGATCCATGATGCTATTCTATACCAAGTCCGTTGCATTGAAAATGCTGCCTTTCGATAATAAGAATGAATTCCAGGTTGTGATAGACATGCCTGAAGGGACAACTTTGGAAAAAACACAGGCAGTCACAAAGGACATTGCAAGCTTTATTGCGGGACAAGCCCTTGTTGAAGACTACCAAGCCTATATTGGTACGTCTGCACCAATCAGCTTCAATGGACTGGTTCGCCATTATGATTTACGCAGAGGAGAAAATGTTGCAGACATTCAGGTGAACCTGATTGATAAAAAAGAACGCAGCATTCAAAGTCATGATATAGCCAAAAAAATGCGGGCGCCTATACAAGCAATAGCAAAAAAATATAATGCTAACGTAAAGATTGTAGAAGTACCACCAGGTCCTCCGGTACTTTCAACATTGGTTGCTGAAGTGTATGGTCCCGACTATAATGAACAGAAAAAAATTGGCCGTCAGTTAAAATCTATCTTCAACAAAACTGCCGATGTAGTGGATGTTGACTGGATGGTGGAAGATGAACAACCGGAATATCGTTTGGAAGTAGATAAGGAAAAAGCCATGCGCTATGGAATAGCATCGGCTCAAATCTCTGCCACTATCAACGCAGCATTGTCTGGTATGCCAGTAGGCAATGTTTATGAACCAGCTTCTTATAACCAAACAGCAATAAAGCTTCAGCTTACTGATGCAGATAAAACAAGTATTGATGATCTTCTAGATCTGAAAATAATCAATATGCAGGGCAGTAGTGTTCCTGTAAAAGATCTGGTAACAGTTAGCAAGACAGTTAAAGAGCAAAACATATATCGTAAAAATCAAAAAGAAGTAGTGTATGTATTGGCAGATATGTCGGGGGCTCTTGAAAGTCCTTCGTACGCCATTGCAAATATTTCTGATAGTCTTAAAAACCTGACAATTCCAAAAGGATATTCATTGGCAGAAGAATATACTCATCAACCTGAGCTGGAAGACAATTATACAGTGAAATGGGATGGGGAATGGCAAATAACTTTTGAAGTATTCAGGGATCTGGGTATTGCATTTGCGATAGTGATTCTGCTAATCTATATTCTGATTGTAGGTTGGTTCCAGAATTTCACAGTGCCTTTAGTAATGTTAGCCGCTATCCCTTTATCATTAGTGGGTATTGTATTAGGGCATTGGATGCTAGGTGCCTATTTCACAGCCACATCCATGATCGGATTCATTGCCCTTGCTGGTGTAATGGTTAGGAACTCCGTATTGCTGATTGACTTCATCAATATCCGGTTAAGGGAAGATGTACCTCTTAAGCAAGCCATCATAGAAGCAGGTGCGGTAAGAACGACTCCCATTCTACTTACAGCGGGTGCAGTAGCCCTTGGCGCTATCATCATCTTGTTTGATCCGATCTTCCAGGGATTAGCCATTTCATTGATGGGAGGAACCATCACATCCACTTTCCTGACCTTATTAGTAGTGCCTTTATTATATTATAAGATGATGCGCAAAAAATATCCCATTAAAAAATAAAACATAAAACATGAAATTCTTCATAGTAACCTGCCTGAAGGAATATCAGGAAGATGTAACAAAGATCTTCAAACAAGCCAGCATTCACGTATTCAGCGCAACTGACGTGATAGGATTTAAAGATAACCAGTCGCATAACTTATTGGAAGAATGGTTTGCCAGTGGTGATGAAAAATTCGACTCTCTTATGTTGTTTAGTTTCACTTCAGCAGAAAATGCTGAAAACGGGTTAGCCCTAATTAAGAAGTACAATGAAGAAAGTGAAACCAACTTTCCGATAAGGGCATTTATTGTACCTGTAGAAAAAGCTAGTTACTAATCTAAAAAAAATAAATCATGAGAGAAAGAATTGTAAGAGCCGTTGCAGGAACATTAGTACTTACAAGCATAGTACTGGCATTCAATGTCAATATCAACTGGCTATATCTTGGGGTATTTGTAGGTGTCAACCTATTACAATCCTCCTTCACCAAATTTTGTCCATTAGAGAAAATATTGGATGCTGCCGGAATAAAAAAATAATGCCTTATTGAAAACCGATCCCCCTGAAATCTTCTCAGATTTCAGGGGGATTTTATTTTAAGCAATTCTTACAACACGACATTGTGATTATTACTAATTATTTCCTTTATGAGCGTACCTTTGCGTTATCTATTAAAATGGCTGTATGGAATACATCGACTATTATAAAGTACTTGGAGTCGCTAAGACAGCTACCGAAGATGAAATCAAAAAAGCCTATCGGAAGCTCGCCAGGAAACACCATCCTGACCTGAATCCTACTGATAAGGAAGCGCACAAAAACTTCCAGCAACTCAATGAAGCAAACGAGGTTTTGAGCGATCCTGAGAAGAGAAAGAAATACGACCAGTATGGAAAGGATTGGGAACATGCCGATCAGTTTGAAAAACAAAGACGTCAGTCACAATCACAATATAGGCGATCTGCCAGTCAGGAATATGGAGGTGATGATGATAGTGATTTTTCATCCTTCTTTGAATCCATATTCGGAGATGCAGGAAGAAGTCGCCAAACTAGATACAAAGGAAGAGATTATAATTCCGAACTGCATATTGGCTTACTCGATGCCATGGAAACCCATCAGCAGAATCTAACTGTGAATGGAAAAAATATTCGCATCACCATTCCTGCTGGTATTGAGCATGGACAAGTTATAAAGCTGAAAGGGTATGGAGCACCTGGATCTAATGGTGGGGCTGCTGGAGATTTATATCTGACCTTCAATATAGCTCCTCATCCAATCTTCAAACGCACGGGCAACGATTTATCAGCAACCATTCCCATTGATTTATATACTGCGGTTTTAGGGGGTGAAACAACCATCGATACCTTAAAGGGGAAAGTGAAACTCAAAGTGAGTCCAGAAACGCAGAATGGCACCAAAATTCGCTTGAAAGGAAAAGGTGTTCCTGTATATAAGAAAGAAGGTGAAACAGGTGATCTTTATATTACTTATGAAGTGAAATTGCCGAATAAACTTACGGATCAGGAAAAAAAGCTGTTTGAGGAATTGAGAAAACTAAGCAATCAATAGCAAACAAACTTTAACCCTGGGTTAAATTAAGTTCATTCAAAGAGTCCTTAACTAGCTTTCCAACCCATTTATTCTATAGGCACCAAATGCTTATAGAAATATTCTTTAACAAAAGCATGCTTTTGATTTTCCGTCATTCTATCAACTGATCTCGCTTCAACATTTACTTTATCAAAATGATGGTCTTCCTTCAATATATTGTATAATTCAGTTTTTGCATCAGTAGGACCGAAAAGCAATACTTCTTCATAATCTTTAATAGATGCAATAATCTCTTTATAGAACGCATGTGTTTCCCGCTGTTCTTTATTATGGGTAGTTTTGTTGCCTTTCTGCAGGGTCTCTCTTTTCTCTTCATTAGTAAATTCCGATACAATTATTTTAGAATCCATTTCACCACTTGTCAATTCCATCAATTGGGCGCTTGCATGATCCATCCATACGGCGATACATTTTGCTTTCATAATCATTCACTTTAAAAATTATCGAAAAAGGATTATTTCATTTCGAGATCGAAAAGAACTGTCTGATAACCACAAAATTGAGCTTTAATCTTTCAAGGTTGTTACATAATTATTGCAACTAATTGCATAGTTCACAGAATGGTTGAATCATAATTGGCTATTCAGCTCAATTGTAATGATATATTGATATAAGGTTCAAGATAGTAATGAAAGTATTATCTAAAATAAACAAATATTACAGAAATTATTTTGATACAACAAAGAAAAGATAAACTTTGATAGTCTGGATGTTATAAGTTTTAATAAAGGCAATTCAGCCAGTTGCGCCACCCTTTCAGCGAGAGCCATCTCCTTCTTTACTAAATGCCCAAACAAATAAGTTTTTATTGGGTGTTCTTTCCTAATATTTTCAACAGCTTCAAGGGTCATTTTACGGGCCAAACCCTTTTCCTCTGTATTCTTCCAAAACCATAGCGGAACATAAGTAGATGGCATCAAAATTGCTTCAATTGGAGTAGTATAAAACAATTCCTTTTCAGAAATCTCTTTATTCAGAAAGAGTTTCATCAAAACAGAAGTTGTTGGTAACACCAATATCCAAACCACCGGTCCATTGCCATCATCAAATTCTGAAACCGTTGATGGATGAATACGAAGGAGTCTTTCAATCACTTTCTCATCCACATCCAATTGGTCAGGGTCCGATTTGGTATCGAATACCGATTCTGCCAATTGGATCATTCTTTCATAATTGCTTTCAGGCATCTTCCTACAGCTTTAGTAAATACAATATTAGTGTATTAAAGATGGAGTCAATAATTAGAAAGAGGAGTTGTAAAAGGGGGAATATTGGGGTTGTGTGGTTGTATAAGGTCTCCAACCTTATAAGGTTGGAGACCTTTTACAACCAAAACCGATAAAACTTAAAAACTAATTTTGTACAACCTCTATTTAAATAAAATAAGCCCCATTTGATGGGGCTTATTACTTTACTTTCAGTTCTTTACAAAAACAATACTGTTGGTACAAATAAAGTGACTGCAATTATATCAAACATCAGAAATTTATTATTTGGTTGTATAAGGTCTCCAACCTTATAAGGTTTGAGACCTTATACAACCAAAACCTAGATTCTAATGAAAAAAACCGCAATGCACAAACTTCAATATCAACACAATTTCCGTTTGGCATTACGGCTATTTTGAAGCAGGTATTTTTAGTAACTGAAATTAGCCCTGCAATCTGAAGTAATAACTGTGATTTGTTAATTTCTCTCTTTTCGCACCACTTTTATTAACAGGTCTGTTTTGATTTGAAGCATTTGTTCTTACCTTCTCTATCTGCTTGTTTGTCATCATAACCCTTTTGTTAAATTTACCCTGATTCAAATAGCGGCCACCATTCATGTCCAAACACTCTCCATCACGCAATTGGAGTTTTTGTTGATTTTGCAACTGGTATGATCCATCAGGATTTACTGTAGTTCCATTTTTTAACTTAAAAAAGGCGTGGTTAACTTAGTTGAAACACCGGCATTAATTATAAGGCAACTGCCATCCTGCAACATAAGGTGATCTTCCTGATGAATACGATCTTTTATTTGAACTTTGTCTTGTGCTGTTACTACTATGCCTGACACTAATAGAAAGGATACAAGCATAAAAAAATACTTTTTCATTTTTGATAATTTAATTTGTGAATTAATTTTATTAATTGTTCAAACAAACTAATTGCAGAATCTGTGCCTAATGTTATAATTAAATATGTTTGATATCACACTTCTCCCTGATTGCCGTTACTTATTTTACTGAGCAGAGCATCTACCTTTCCCAAAATTGCATTTAGTATTATTTAAAATTAAATACCAGCATATGAAATACAGATTAGCTGTAGTAATATTCCTTTTATGTTTAACACAGGTACATGCACAGGAAGAACACTCAAATAAAATTGCTGGAAAGTAAAGGCTATAGCCTTTTGTGGGGTGGTATTGAAACAAGTACCACATCGGTTATTGATACAAAGACTAAGGATAGCAGCCGTGTTAATTTATATCTTGCTCCTTACATTGATTACAACCACAAAAGTGGTTTTGGTTTAAGAGTTAAAACTTATGCACTTCCCGGTGGCAGTAATCCCGGATTTTATCTGACATCCATATCCCCGTATTTTGCTAAGTATGATGGAAAGGTATATCCGTATATTTCTTTTACAAGATATATACAACATGATAATCCGTCAGTTCCATACTCTCCTATACAAAATGAAATTTATGCTCATGTAAGATTAAAAACAAAATACATTGATCCCATGGCTGGTATTGATATTGGCTTTGGCAATGATGAACAAAATAATAATGAAAGCGTAAGTGATGTAAATGCTTATGTTGCAGTTAACCATCTTTATTTAAAGCAAAATCTGGGAGTTAAGAAAAACAATATATTGGGAATCAGGCCCTGCTTACAGTTGAATGCAGGGACCGACCGGTATTATAAATTTTTTCGTACTACCAACTACATTTCGCAAAACACAAAAGCAAACCATATTGGTTATGGAAGAGGGGGAAGTACTTCCGGTAACGGAACACCAGTACTGGCAAATGCTTACACAATCAGTGTAGAAAACGATTTTAATCTGAGTAATGTTGAAATGAATTTGTATTTGATGTACTTCTTTGGCAAATTTTCAATAGAGCCATCAGGCAGTTTATATTTCCCGTTAAGAGGAGATGACAAAACAGCATACGGTTACTGGCAAATCAATTTAAATTACTGGCTTAAATAAGACTTTACTACGGAAAAATTGTAACAATGTCATGAATGGAAAAATACACCGATTAGGAAAAGTATTGTGTAATAATTTAAAACCAGCTGTAATTATACAACTGGTTTTCTCATTCTATGATGGATGAAGAAGTGCTTACTCCTAATTTTATTTTGTGGTTACTAAAAAAATCATCTTTTTGTAAAAGGTCTCCAACCTTAAAAAGTTGGAGACCTTTTACAACTGCTTTCTGACGGCAGGCAGTGACAGCACAAACACTGATCCCAAACCCATTTAAATTATTTCTAACAAACAAGAAGCTTCGCGACCAATCAACCTTAATCCACAAGTTTCTCAAATTTTCATCCCGAGTCGGACTCAAATTATCAAACTTGTCCTATTACGACTTACCAAAAAAAAAGAGCACCAATTTCTTGATGCTCTTTCGTCGTCCTCCCTGTACAATTTTCGAACTTATTTATAATGGACCTAAAGCGATTGGCAGGCATTGTTGCCTAATAATCAATACTTTAGGTTCTTTCTTTTCATACGAATACGTGAATAAAAATGGCAAATATGAAAATTGACAAAAATTACATGGCATTCATTCAATCCATTAAGACACAAATAGTGCAAAGCCGTTATGCTGCGGCAAGACTCGCAAATAGAGAGCAGCTCCTACTTTATTTCAGAACTGGGAAGATGATTTCTGATAAGATTAAGGCTCAAAATGGGGCGCCAAGGTGCTTGACCACATTTCGGCAGACCTCCAAAAGGAACTCCCAGGATTAAAAGGGTTTTCGCCTGGCAACCTCAAAAAGATAAGACTTTTTGCGGAAGCGTATTCACCCCATTTTGTAATTAGTTCGACGGCGTCGAACCAATTAAGCGGTCACTTGGAACTGAGTTTCTCAATAAGTTCGACACTGTCGAGCCTAATTGAAAGTAATGGCTTTTTTGAAGCTTTTTCAAGTATCAGTTTCTCACACCATTTTACCATTATTACCAAAATAAAAACCTGGGAAGGACGGATTTTTTACATTGAAAGCGCTGCTTCAAATTTCTGGTCTTTAACAGTATTGGAGCATCAAATTGAAAATAATCTTTTCGGAAAAGAAGGCAGGCTGCCGAACAATTTTGAAAGTACACTAACTGAAAATCTTAAACCATCGGCGCTTAAAGTTTTTAAAGACGAATATCTTTTGGATTTTATTGCCGGTGATGAATTGGATGATGAGCGACATATTGAACAACAGGTTGTCTTAAACATCCGAAACTTTATCCTGCAAATGGGTAAAGGATTTTGTTTTATAGGCAATCAATATCGTATTGAGGTGGATGGGGATGATTTTTTTATTGATCTTCTGTTTTTTAATCGTCATTTACAATGCCTGGTTGCTTTTGAATTAAAGAAAGGTAAATTCAAACCTGCAGATGCTGGGCAATTGAATTTCTATCTTAATGTGCTTGATGAACAAGTAAAACTTAGGCAAGAAAATTCTAGCATTGGCATTGTGCTTTGCAAAGAAAAAAATAATACTGTGGTTGAGTTTGCAATAAAGAGTTTTGATAAGGCTATGGGTGTAGCAACCTATAAAACAACTAACAGGGCACCATTGCAAATGAAAGGCTTATTGCCAGATGTAAATGAGTTGAGTAAATTTTTGGATTAGTATCTAATATTGATCGCCATATCTCAGTCCTGAAAGCAATTCATTTAAAAGCTACTAAGATAAAACGTTATCTATCTATTGCATATACCAATAGCTCAGCACTCCTTCCAAAGCCTTTTGGCGACGCAATAACCAACCGGTTAATCTGCGAAATAAACAGCGATGTTCTGGCCCCTGAACTCGTGGAGGTTCTTTCGGTTTCAGTATATTGGTTAACGCTTTGTTGCTTTATAATATTGAGATAGCCGCCGCCACAAGTGATATAGAGGCTGCTGTCTTCGTGATTGTAGAAAATATCATCGGCATCATTGTCAATGTCAACAGCAGCTATTCGGGCACCGGTCTCAGTATCCAGCACGAGTAGTTTTGATGGATGCCTGCAACCAATAAAGAGCCGGTGATTGGCGGCGTCCAAAGCCATGGGGAAATTTGCTTTGGCTTCGGTAATTTTCCATCTGCCTATTACTGCTTGTTTATCCATGTCAATCACTTCTACCTGTTGTTTGTCGTGAATGTTTACATAGATCTTACTTGTAAGTATATCCAGTTGAAATGATTCGGGATGGCCCTGTAATTTTATGTCGGCCTCTTGTTTAAAAGTAGCTGCATCAATAATTGCAATTCCTCCTTCGCCATAACCAACATATACTTTTTTGTTTAGTGTATCATAACGAACATTATCGGCATCGTCGGGTAGCTGGATGCTGCTTAGTTTTTGGTAGGTAGCTGCATTAAAAACATCGACTGCTCCATTGCCGCCATTTGCTACAAACAATACATTTTGTTCAGGAATAAAAGCAAGGCCCTGCGGCTCACTCAAACCCTTAATACTATGAATGAGTTTGTTTGCTTTTAAGTCCACTACTTCCACGGTATTGTTGCCAAGGGCTGCGATAAAGAGGCGTTGGGTGCTGCTATCGAATGTAAGATGGTCGATACGTCCACCCACACCCTGCAGCGGAATAGTGCTGGTTAAAGTAAGTGCATGGCCTTGTTTGGAAGGCTGTGCAGTACAACCTTCCAAACAAAAAACAGCCAGCGTTAGTACGGCGTAAAAAACTTTGAATTTATTCATCTGGTACATCATTAGTGTGCCATTCCTTTTCCTGTTTTATCCAGGGCTGCCTTTAAACCTTTAGCCAGTTTCTCCGCAGGGCCAACACCCCAATAATGCAGAAAGAAAATTTTTGGCTCTTCATGCACCATGTGGTTGTGAACGGCTACCACTTCAATGCCATTTTCAATCAGTGTTTTTATCACAGGCTGCACTTCGTCCATCAGCATGGTAAAATCTCCTGCTACCGCTGCTTTTTCAGATGTTCCCTGCCATGCCGCCCATGTATTGAATCCCATAAATGTGCTGATAGACACGCCATGCTCCCTTAGCATTACATCTGGCCTGCCAATGGTGTATTTGTACACGCCTTTGCTCATCTCTCCTTTATGCCCCATCAGAGAATCCAGTTGAGGAATATTGATGGTGTTCACTACACTATCGCCTTTGGCAGCTTTAGGGTCTGCGCCTCTTACCTGTGTTATTTTATCCAGTACAGCTTTTGCGTTGGCGGCAAGCGTAGATACGTTTCCAAATCCATCAATGTGCATGTACATTACATTGGGCCGGTTGCGTACAAAGTGATTGTGAATGGCGGTGATGGAAAGCCCTTGTTTTATTACTTCCTGTTGTACCGGTGCTACATCATTTTCGGATAAGATGATATCACCCATCATCATCACGCTGTCGCCGCATGGTGTAAATGCTATCCAGGTGCCCAATCCCATAGGAGGGATAATTTTGAAGCCATCCACTACAATGTGCAGGTCGTTTTGCGGAACCGTGATTTTATATTCACCATTTTTTGCAGTGCCCTTCATGCCAGTTATGGCTGCAATTTTTGCGGTGTCCAGTTTGCTGCTTTCAGGTGAACAGGCAATGGTATCTTTTTTGGTTTCAGCAACCTCGGCTGGCTTTGTGTTGTTGTTGCAGGAAGCGATCAGCAAACCTGCTACGATGGCCGTACCTAACGGAATTGTTTTCATTAACTGTTTCATGATATGTTGATTTAATAATCGGTTGAAAATTTATTTTCTAATAACTTCTCTTTAAAAGCTGATTTAAAAAAGTAGGCAAATGTGATGATGAAGGCCCTGGTGTCTGCCTTGCCGTATCGGTAATTGGAAAAATCAGGTGTGTTGTTGATATATCCGCTTTTGAATGTATTAAACACATCTGTTACCGTTAATCCCAGCCGTGCATTGCCTTTGGCTAATTTTTGCTGAAGCCCCAGGTCAACAAAATATTGTGCAATGCGTTTACCCTGCGGGGTTGGTAATGCTGAATTATAATTGCCCGTTACCTGTAGTTTGCCATCGTGCCAGGTATAAAATTATTGATCAGTTTTGCATACCAGCCAAAAGCTGATTGGACTGCATCGGTTGAAATGTTTTCTCCATTTATTTTTTGTTGAAACAATGAAAGGCTTGCATTGAAGTCGTACCAACGGGATGGTTTTGCGCTGAACACATTTTCAATTCCGTAGGTAGTAGCGTTACCAATATTTATAGGAAAGCTAAGATTAGCGCCGTTGGATTGTAATTGTGAATACTGCCTGATACTGTTAAGCGAATACCTGTAGAAAAGGTTTGCTGAAACGGCATAATTATTCCAGTCTTTGTTATACCCCAATTCTAGTGCATGAATTATTTCAGGTTTTAAATTGGGGTTGCCGCTGTGTGGGTTCAGTGAGTCGGTGATATCTGTAAAGGGATTGAGCTGGCCCAGGCCGGGACGATTGATTCTTTTCCCATAACTCAGTTTCCAGTATTCATCAGTCTTAGTATAATAAGCAAGGCTGGCAGTTGGAAAGAATTTGAGGTAATTATTAGTAAACTTTGTACTGTTATTTTTTGTGTTGCCGTCATTCAATACTTGCTCTGCTCTTACACCTGCATTCAACTTCCATTTTTCATTTTCGGGCTTGCCAAAAGCTGAACTGAATTGCAGGTAAGCAGCATGTACTTGTTCTTTAAAATCGAAAATATTACTGGCACCTGTGTTGATTACATAGCTGTTGTTAATCAAATCGGCTGATTGAAAATCGGCGTTGATGGTTCTGTAAACTCCTTTATAGCCTGTTTCTATAATCCCTTTTTTTGAAACAGGAAATGCGTAATCTAATTGAGCACTGGAAACATTGGCGTTTTCATAATTATGCGTTCGCTGATACCATGGGTTACCGGTGAGGTTATCGCTTTTGTCAAGTGACTGTGATGTAATGTTGGTGTTTTCCCGATCCCTGTTTATTGAGGTGGCAATATTTACTGTTAATGACTTTCTTTGGTCATCAAACTTTCTGCTGTAGTCGAAAGCAAACTCGGCTACTTTAGAGCGTTCAAGTTCAATGGAATGCCGGTTGGTATTTGAATTCAAATCTTTGTTCTGTTTATACAAGGCACTGTTTAAACTTTCATTGTTATCCTGGCCTTCCATGTTGCCAATCGCTTCAAATGAAAATGTGTTCCTGGCGTTGGGTGAAAAATCTGCATTGAATTTCAGGTTCTGCAATTGCTCTAACCTTTTGTCGTGCCGGTTTTGATTTAACAGGAATTCATCCGGCAAGTTAAAGTTGGTACGACTGCCATTGATATTTCTTGTTCTGCCAGCAAAGCGGTTATCATAGCCCAAACCAAGGTTCCACAATTTTATTTTATGGTTGATGAGCAAAGAACTGTTTACCCTGCCACGGCTGCCTAAACCTGCACCCACAGCCAGCGCACCGTTGGTGCCGTTTTGCTTGTTTTTCTTTAGCTTGATATTGATGATGCCACTCTCTGCATTGGCATCATACCTGGCTGTGGCGCTGTTGATGATTTCTATGCTTTCAATACTGCTGGCCGGAATTTGATCGGGATTACTCAAACTGGAGCTTCTGCCGTTGATTAAAATCAGCGGTGTTTTTCCTCTTAATGTAATAGCACCTTCAGCATCAACTGAAACAGTCGGGGTGTTTTTAAGAATATCTGTAGCTGTTCCGCCGGTAGATGTAATATTGGCTGCTGCATTTACGACAAATCCTTCGGTTGTTTTTTCAATCAGTTTTTTCCGGGATGTTACGGTTACCGTTGTAAGAAAATTGGCATCTTTTACCATTGTGAGATTCCCAATCGTTGCAATGCTTTTTTCTGCAGTGATCGATATTTTTTGTGCAAAAGGCTTGTATCCTATTAAACTGAATTTAATGAGGTAGTCGCCGAAATCAATGGCGTCAATTACAAATGAGCCTGAGGAATCTGTTGTACTGTAATAAGCAACTCTTGTGGTATCTGTTTGCTTGACGATAGTAACCGTCACAAATTCCAGGGGCTGATCTTTATCCAAAACACGGCCTGCTATCTTCCCATTTTTTTGTGCCAAAATAAACTGGCAGAACAAACATAGCGGGAGAACCAGCATCCATTTAAACGAGGTATATTTTATTCTTTTCAAATTATACAGTTATAATAATTTTATTAAAACACCAATCAATGCGGCTACTGCAATTACATACGGCTCCTGGATTTTTTTGATATAGATTAACGCCAGGAGCGACGCCAATGCTATCAAGGCAGTTGGCATATCAATGATACTCCTGGTAGCTATTACAATTACTGCTCCAACCAATGCGCCAACAACCGCAGCGGTGATGCCATCAACAAAAGCTTTGATGGATCTGTTCTTTGCAATCTTTTTAAAATAGGGTGCAGGAATTACCGTAAATAAATAACATGGCAGAAAGGTTGCCAATGCTGCCACCGATGCGCCGGGAAAGCCTGCTATCAGGTAACCAATAAAGCCCACTGTAATTACCACCGGGCCAGGTGTAATCATGGCGACGGCAACAGCGTCTACAAATTCCTGCTCTGTAAGCCATTTGTTTTCTGTTACCACACCAGCATGTAAAAACGGAACAATTGCCAGCCCGCTGCCAAAGACAAAGGCTCCGGCTTTTGTAAAGAACCAACCGATCTTTCCTAGTGTATTCCACTCAAATTGCCAGAACCCTGTGATGCCAAGAAAAATACTGTTGGCAGCAATCGGTTTCTTTATCCAGGCAGGAGGAGCTTTTATAAACATATATATTAAGCCGGCAGTAATGAACAATAAAACATTTTCTGATTTGGTGATCACGGTAACAAGTATGCCAGCAGCATAGAATAGCCAGAGCAACCAGTTTTGTTTAAGCGATTCCAGTTTTATTTTTCCAACCGATTTTAAAGTGAGTTTATAACTGCTCATAATGATTATGCCAATCACCGCAGCACCTACTCCATAAAATACAGCCTGCATCCACGGAAGCCCTCCAAACAATTTGTAAACAATCCCCAATAGCACCACCATTATAAAAGAGGGTATTACAAAAGCCAATCCGCACAATGTGGCACCCAACACCCGGTAATGAACGAAGCCAAGATAGATTCCCAACTGTGCAGCTAATGGCCCCGGTGCTAATTGTGCCAGCGCTAATCCTTCTTTATAATCTTCTTCAGAAATCCAGTTTCTTTTTTCAACCAGGTCACGGTGCATGTAGCCGACCAATGCCACAGGGCCACCAAAACCGATGGTACCCAGTTTTAGAAAATAAATTATTAATTGCCGAAGTGTGTAAGCGGGTTCATTCATCTTAATATTCGATTAGTTGTTTATTTTATAAATAAGTATATCTGTTTTTTGTGGAGCTTTATTTTCCTTAGAAATAATTAACAAGTTTAATTCTGGAATTAATAATAAAACTTTTCCGCTCAAAGGGAGGCTGTCAGTTTGTGAAAAGCCATTGCTACTTTCTGTAAAAATATTAAGTGAGTTACGTCCACCTATATACAACGTATGGGAGGGCGGACTGTAGTTAAGACTTTCTATTGTTTTCAGATTAACAGCCAAATCGATTTGTTTTTCGGTTAATACATCAACAATAGATAATACTGGCTTTTTCTTTGTACAAATAAATAGTCTATGGTTAAATGTGTCTAATGCAATTTGGTCTGCAAGTATGCTTTTCCCTTTCCTGTTCTCAGTAAGTTTAAAAAGTTTTGTGTCAATAAATGCAGTTTTGGAATATGCTGGCATGTTTGCATATAAACGACTATTTTGTTTGTCAAGCTGCATATGTTCTACTTGTCCTGGCAGAAGCATGAAACCAGTTTGTTTATACGAATCAACGTTAATTATTGCCAATTCATCTTCGCCGTAACTAACGTAAATAATTCTTTCAATACTGTCGTAAAAAAGTGAATTCGCACTCGAAGTCAACTTAACACTGGCAATCTTTTTTAAATCTCTGGCATCATAAAAAAAACATTTAGATCCACTGGTTGAAATAAAAAGCTCGTCATGTTGTGGCAAGTAACAAATATGTTGTGGGTCAGAAATAGTATTTAATAACGGCATCAGTTTACCACTATCTAAATTTAAAAGCTCTATTGTGTTATTTGAAACATCTTGTGAAGAGTAAACCTCGCCAACGATGTAAGCCAAATGTGCGTTTAAATTGACGCTTATACCAGTTATTTCACCTGTAATATCTTTAAGCTGAATAGTTTTTATTAGTGTTATATTACTGTGGTCATAATGTTGCTGAGCCAATACTTGCACGACACATAACATAGCAGCAAAAACCTGAAATACAATTCGCAGATATTTCTTTTGTCTGTTAATATTCATAAAGAGTATAATTATTTGAAAATTTATCCCTTTGGTTTTTAGCTATTGTTTCCAAGTATGTTTTTCTGTTTGTACAAATTTAGCCCAACTATACAGGGCATCATAAATTTTCATTCCTGTTTCCAGCATTTCAACATCATACTTGTAATTGTGTGAAAGACCAGCCGAGATAGCCCACAACCCGGCTGATTGCTGCGCTAAATCAAAGCGGTCAGTATCTGCGCCACGAACAATAATTGCCAACTGTAAAAGTGCCGGATCATTAAGCTGATGTTTCTTTATGATGAAATCGAAAGTACATTCTTCGCCGTAATGGGAATACTCCGCTCCGGGTATATCATACGGAATGGCATCCAGTTCTTTCGCTTTTACAAAGACCTGTTCTTTTGGAACATAAATAAATTCCGCATTGTTATCCACAAAGTTTTTAATTAGCCAGGGGCAGGCTATCCTGTCTATCTTCGGTCGCTCTCTTGTTATCCATTTCATATAATAAAAATTTAGTATTTGGCAATTTTTATCACCAGTTTAGTGTCCGCTTTTAATTCTTCATTTCCTTTCAATACCAGTGTATCACCTTCATTGAGTTTTCCAAATATCTCGGCTTTATCAGTAGCATTTATTCCCTGGCCCACATCCACCCAACTGGTAATGTTATTCTGCACTTTTATCACGAACTTTTTTTCCAGTGTGGTGACCACTGTTGAAAATGGAACGAAGAAAGATTTACCCTCCCGCTGAATATTTATTTTGCAATCTGCAAACATGCCGGCCTTCAGGCTATGGTCGCTGTTGATAATCAAAAAATTCCCATACTTCACTTCGGGTATTTACATCAAGGCTACCTGATTGCCGGGTTAACTTTCCTTCGTATTTCTTTCCGGGTATTGCCTTGATGCTGAATTGTACTTTTTCATCTTTTACTTTTGTACCGGTCATTGCTTCGGGTACGCTAATTCTTAAACGCAGGGAACGGTTGTCTTCTATTTCGAACAAGGGCATTTCGCCAGTCTTGCCTACATAAGCGCCAGCATCTACATTCCTCTTGGTGACTGTACCTGCAAAAGGCGCTCTCAAAGTTAAATAACCTGCTGTTTGTTGTACGGCGCTTAATTCCGATTGAGCGGCCTGCAACAACGCCTCATCTGAAGCCACCTGATTTTTTGCTTTTTCCAAATCTGTTGGTGCTATCACACCATCTGATTTTGAAGCTTCGGTTAGTCTTTTAAAAACATCCGTACTGCTGGTCCATTTTGCTTTCACCGATGCTAAACGTTGTTTACTTTCTGCAATTTTTGACTGCATTTCAGGTGCATCCAATATAGCAATTACCTGTCCTTGTTTTACAGGAGAACCAATATCAACCAGTATCTTTTTTACATAGCCATTAACTTTGCCATAGACCTGTACTTTTTCGTTTGGCAATAGTTCACCCGGCAGCGATATTGTTTTATCCAACGCAGTGCTTTGCAATATAAATACCGCTACTGAATCTATTGCAGTTTTTACCTCACCTTTCGCAGGTTGTTTGGCCGATTGATTGCAACTAACTGCACCGGTAATAAATAGTATAGCTGCTATGTGTTTAATTCCTTTCATATTATTGCTGCGGTTTTTGATTGTCATAATATTTGCTTGATGTATCATCGGGGTCAAGGGAAACATTGCTGTATATTTTTCTCTGGGTAACGGTATTATAAATAAGTGGCAGGATGAAGAGGGTTGTTGGCGATGAAAAAAGTAAGCCGCCTATTACCGCAATACCCAACGGCGCTGTTTGTTCACCGCCTTCTCCCAAGCCAATGGCCATTGGTATCATGCCTGCTATCATGGCAAGGCTGGTCATTAATATCGGCCTTAGTCTGGCCTGTGCAGCAACTGCTCCAATATTTAATGTTTGGTTGTTTTCCTTCCTGGTTGTTTCTGCTTTTGTAACAAGCAGGATGGCATTTGCTACGGCTACACCAATTGCCATGATGCAGCCCATGAATGATTGTATGTTTAATGTTTTGCCTGTAAGAAATAATAACAGGAAAGATCCTGCCACTACCGCCGGAATAGTTGAAAGCACTGTGAAGGATAATTTGAATGATTGAAAGTTTGCTGCAAGCAACAGGAAAATAACGGCAATGGCTAAGAGCAAACCTGTGCCAAGTTCCGTTTGGGTTTGTTCCAATATTTCTGATTGTCCACGTACATATACTTTCACTCCTTGAGGCAAGGAATCCAATTTACTGATAGCGACATTTACATCTTTTACTGCTGTACCCAAATCCTTTTTGTTAAGGTTTGCAGATATTGTAATAAATCGCTGCTGATTCAATCTGTCATATTCACCAACCGTGTTGGTTCGTTTCCATGTTGCCACGTCTCTTAAGAAAATGTTCTTGTCCGCTCCTGAAACCGGAATCTGTTCCAGGTCTTCGGCAGACTTCATTTGATATTCTGGTAACTCTACCTGCACCTGGTAAGCATTTCCTGCATTCTTATCTAACCAGTAATTCAATAAAATATTTCTGCTGGATGATGTTGCTGTTGAAACAGAGCGGCTCATTTCATCTACTGTTAATCCCAATTGCCCAGCCCGAACCCGGTCATAATCTATTTGCAGGGCCGGGTAATCTAATGGAAGTGTGTATTGCACATCTCTCATGTAGGGCAAGCCCTCCATTTGCTTTTTTAGTTTATCGCCGATGGCCCTGCTTTGTTGTAAATTTTTCCCCTGTACAACTACTTCAATTGGGTTATTGGTTCCCTGGCTCATTACCTGCTCTACTAAATCAGCAGGCTCAAAAGAAATAAGCATAGTGGGAATTTCTTTTTTTATTGCAGCCCTTAATTTTTCCTTGAAAGCTTCCAGTTGTATACCACTGTTATCAGCCAGTTTAACTTTCAGGATCGCTTCATGTGGGCCGCCTGTCCAAGTGAAAATGGAGTTGATGGCATAGGTTGTTGGTTGAAGACCTACATAAGCAGAAGTAATATCAACATTTTCTTTACCTGCTTCTTTTTCAATAATGCCCAGTACTTTTTTTGTATTGTCTTCTGTGCGTTCTATCCTTGTACCAACCGGCATACGCAGCCTGACCTGCAGTTGACCCGTATTAACTTTTGGAAAAATTTCCTGTCCTACAAAATGGTAATTAGTCCAAAGCAATATGCCGCATAACAGCAAATAAATACCAATTAACCAGCCACCTGCTTTTGATATTTTCTGTTGAAAAGAAGCGTAACGATTGGTCAGCCGGGTAAACCATTTCTTTTCTGTAAAATGAGTTTCTTCTTTCAACATCCAGTTAGCGATAACCGGTACCACTGTTTGGGAAATTAAAAATGAAGCAATCATTGCGAAGCCAACTGATAAGGACAAAGGCATGAACATAGCTCTTGGAATCCCCGTCATAAATAAAGCCGGAACGAAAACTGCAAGAATGCTTAGTAGAATTAAAAGCTTGGGCAATGCAATCTCTTTGCTTGCATCAGCAATGGCTCTCGCCTTCGATTTGCCTTCTTCCAAATGCCGGTGAATATTTTCTACAGTTACTGTTGCTTCGTCCACCAGGATGCCTATAGCCAGTGCCAGTCCACCCAAAGTCATAATATTGATGGATTGCCCGGCAAGATATAGGCACACGATAGCAGATAATAATGCTAAAGGAATTGTTATTACTACAATCAGCGCACTTCGCCTGTCTGCTAAAAACAGTAACACCATCAGTCCGGTTAGTATAGCACCAAGGCCACCTTCAAACAGTAAGCTTTGCAAGGAGTTTACTACATACTTTGACTGGTCAAATTCATACGACACTTTGATATCAGCAGGTATGGCAGCCTGCATATCCGGCAATGCCTTTTTAATATTTTGCACCACATCCCATGTAGATGCATCCGCTCTTTTTGTAACCGGAATATAAATAGATCGTTTGCCATTGATCAACGCATAACCAGAAGTAATGTCTGCACCATTTTCTACAGAAGCAACATCACGTACATAAGCGGCAGTGCCACTTTTTGCCTGTAATGGAATACTTTCAAATTCCTTAATGTTATCAATCACGGTGTTTTGCGGAGTGATTAAAGCCTGGTCGCCTACTCTTAAATTACCTGCCGGTGAGATGGTGTTTCCTTTTGCAATAGTGGCGGCCAATTCATCCGGCGTAATGCCATAGCTACGCAGGCGTTCGGGATTAGCCCTGATTATAATGGTTCGTTGGTTACCGCCTAATGGTGGTGGAGCAGATACACCTTGCAAAGCAGCAAACATGGGCCTCACTTTGAACAATGCCAGGTCCTGAATTTCATTCAATGATTTTGTGCTGCTGGTAAAAACTAACTGACCTACTGGAACACTTCCTGCATCATACCGCATGATAAAGGGCGGCAAAGTACCTGGTGGCATAAAGGAACGGGCACGGGTGGCATAAGTGCCTACTTCGGCCATGGCATTGGCCATATCTGTTCCTTCATGAAATTGCAATTTGATTAAGGTGACACCCTGTACAGATTTGCTTTCTACATATTTTATCCCGGTAACATACAGAAAGTGGTATTCATAATAAGAGGTGATAAAGCCTTCCATTTGCTGGGGCGAAAGTCCTCCGTAGGTTTGTGCTACATAGATTACCGGTGTGCCTAATTTCGGGAAAATATCTACCGGCATTTTTCGTACTGCTAACCATGAAAAAAATAGTACGCCTATTACTATAACCATTACAGTAACAGGTTTTCTTAATGCCGATATGATTAATTGCTTCATGTGCTTACTTAACCTGGTTAATAAATAAATTCAGATCTCCGTGGACTGCTGCTTTAAACAACAGCGCCTTCCAAAGTTCTGCCTGTGATTTTGTTAGTTCGATCTTTGCTTTTAGTAAACCCGATTGCGTTTGCAATAATTCTGAATAGTTGACGAGACCGGTAGTATATCTTATTTGCATGGCATTAAAAGCGTATTCTGCAGCATGTACCTGCACGGGTGTTTCTTTAATAACGGCCATTGCGTTGGCGAAAGTTTTTTCTGAAAGTTTGCGCTGTTCTTTTAAGGCAAGCGTTACCTGGTTCAATTGCTCCTGTTCAGATTTAATGATCCAATCCTGTTGCTGCAAACGGGTTTTTACTTCTGCATGATTTAGCAAGGGAACGGACAATTGCACACCGGCTCCATAATTAAAGCGATTTGGGGTAAAGCCATCAAGCGACTTCACCGCACCGGTATAATTTACTCCCGAACCTCTTGCATAAGTTGTTCCCCAAAAAGATAAATGCGGGGCAGTCAATTTACTGATGGCAATGCGTTTTGTCTGGCCTTCTTCAATACTTAATCTTGCCGTTTTACCAAAAGGGTGTTCTGTAGTATCGTTCGTAGAAGCTATTGGGACGGAACTATAAAAAGAAGTATCACGGGTAACAATGATTGAATCGCTGGCAACGAATTCCTGCAAGGAAGATAGTATATTATCATAGCTGTTTTTTATTTTCAGCCACTCAATACGGGTTCTGGAAAGTTCTGACTGTATCAATGCAGTATCAATGCCGGGTCTTAAACCAGTAACCGCTAATACTTTTACCTGCTTCAATTGCTTTTCAGAAATATGAATGTTTTCTTCATATAGTTTTAGTAACTGCTGGTAGTATACAACATCAATAAACTGGTTGCTTACTTTTACTTTATGATTAAAAATTTCCTGGGCATTTTTGGATTCCAGTGTTTTTGATGTAGCAAGTGCTGCATTCACCTGTGCTTTACGATCGCCAAATACGCCAGGCTGCCATTGAAGTAATAAGCTGGCGGCAGAGCCAACCACCGGGCTGTAATCATTTTCTGACGAAGGTGGCCCACTTATGGGAAGTACAAATTGCGGTTGCCACATGCCACTGATATTGTTATGTGTTGCAAGGTTAGCCTGATATGAAGCATCAAGATGTGGATTGATAGCTTGTTGCTGCAATTTTATGTTTGCCCTGGATGCCTGCAGTTCATACAAATTTGCTTTCAATTTCGGGTAGTTGTTTTCCGCCAGTTTTAGTATTTCAGGCAGCGACAAATGCACTGTGTCCTGCGCTTTAGCCATAAACGCAAAACAACATGCGATAACTATAATAGTACATCTCATCAATAATGATTTATTATGTGAAAGCAAATGTAGCTGGTGATTTAGGATAAATTTTGGAGACTACATTCCTCCAAAACTGAGCACTACGAAATGAATACCGTTGTTGTAATTGTAATGCAATCCCATTTGATAAATCTGGGCAATCTGTCTTACCAATGACAGGCCGAGACCGGTGGTTTTTGATTCTTTGTTGCCTTTTCTAAACCGCTCAAATAGCAGTTCCGGTTCTTCAACAATTGGTTCTCCCGAATTTTCAATTGTAAATTCATTATCACTCAATCTCACTTTAATAAATCCTGATGGCACATTGTGCACTACGGCGTTTTTAATCAGGTTGCTGAATAGAATTTCTGTCAATGCCGGGTTGGCTGTTATGAATATTTCCGGAACAATTGATTTGGTTAGTGAAGGAAAATCGTCGTAATGGTCCTGGTAGGTGGTAAGTATCCGTTCTATTAATTGGGAGATATTTATATTTTCCTGGTTAGGACACTGGTTGTTATCAATTTTAGCGAGCAGCAAAAGGCTTTTGTTCATTTGACTAAGCCTGTCATTGGCTTCAGTAATATCGCCCAATAATGCAGCCGACTTTTCGGTAAGACCGGGTTCATTAATCAGCAGGTCTAATTTTGATCTTATAATGGCGAGTGGTGTTTGTATTTCGTGTGAGGCATTCTCTACAAAATTCTTTTGATTGCTGTATGCAGTGTTCACCTTATCAATCATATTGGTAAGCTCATCGTTTAACTGGTTAAACTCTGCAATGCCGGTCTGCGATTCTAATTGAACCTTTTGATTATTTACTACATCGTACTCATTGGCTTTTTTCAAGGTGCGGTAGAAAGGCCGCCATAGCTTGCGGGAACTTTTCCTGTTTATGAAAACAATTGCTATCAGCAGTAGTAAAAAAACAAATGCCTCTGTGGTAAATACTTTGATGGTTAGATGCAAAAACTCTTTTGAAGAAACAAAAGTGGTAAGTTGATAATTTTCATTATTAAAACGATATTCTTTTGTCAATGCTTTAAAACCTGAACGTACTGTGTTTCCATTAAGCAAGAGACTTGTATCTCTTGGTTCATTTAGAAATGTAGCTGGAAACAATCTATTCTTTTCAATGATGTATTCACCCGGAATCTGCATTGTCATAGTTGTCGGCTGAGCTAAAAAAGCGTTCCAAACATTTTGTTGTTTTAGCGCCAGTTGTCGTTCCTGCGTATGATGCGAATGCATGTTCAGCATAACAAAAAACAACAACGAACCCAGCAACAAGACTACTGGTAGCCATATCAAAAGGTAACGTGTGTTCTTTTGTTCTAAGGTTTTAATCATACTGATAATTTATAGCCCAGGCCGTATACTGTTTGCAAAAATCATCGCCACCTTTTTCTTTCAATTTGCGTTTCAGATTTTTAATATGCGAATACACAAAGTCGAATGATGCAAGGTTGTCCGTTTGCTCACCATAAATATGTTCTGCAATAGCCTGCCTGCTTACGACTCTATTTTTGTTTGTGAGCAGAAAAAGCAATAGCTCATATTCATTCTTAGTAAGTAACAAAGATTGTCCTGAATAAGAAACTGTTTTCAATAACAGGTCGAGTTTCAATTGGCCGAATTCAATTACGTTTGAACTGGATGCATACTTGCGGCGTAACAGCGCTTTTACTCTTGAATAGAGTTCAGTTAAATGAAATGGTTTGGTGAGGTAATCATCCGCACCTAAATCAAGCCCTGCAATTTTATCGTCTAAAGAATTTCTGGCAGAAATGATAATCACTCCATCCGCATTTTTATGCTTTCTCAAATATTCCAGCAATTGAAGGCCGCTACCTCCCGGCAGGTTTATATCAAGTATGATGCAGTCGTACTGAAAATCGGTAGCTTTTTGCATGCCTTCCTGGTATGTACTGGCTGCCTCACACAGAAAGTCTTCTTGTGTAAAATAGTCAATAATACTCCGTAGTAAGCTATCTTCATCTTCTATAATCAGTAGCTTCATCCTGGTAATTTTAAGCTAAGCTAAGGTTCAATTTTGGAGAAATTTTGTCGGGTCTTTTAAAAGCTAGTTTTAAATGGCAACGACTATTCATCCGCCATATTCTTCAGTTTCATTAACAGGTTATAAGCGCCTTTTAATACAAAGTTTTCACCCTGCAATTTATCATCAATAAGAATTTCAGTAAAGCCGTTTTCTGAATTGCCTGTTTTTAGTTCTACCATTTCAAATTGGTTCTTGCTTTTTGCGATGAAGGCGTATTGCTTGTTTTCAAAGCGGACGACAGCATCATCAGGAAGCACTTTTGCATCATTGCTTTTCACTTCTATATCTGCCGTCATGAACATACCCGGCAATAGGGTTTTATCATACTGCTCAAAGTGGCAATGAACTTCAACGTTTCTTTCATCAGATAAGTTTTTACTGATGAGCACAATGGTACAATTATGTTTTTGTCGGGTTCATTATTGGTGTAGGCTACCAGTTTTTGGCCTATTGCAAGTTTGGCTACATCTTTTTCAAAAACGTTCAAAGCAAGATGAATATCTGTTGGATCTACCAGTTCAAATAAAACTTCAGAAGGATTTACAAATTTGCCAATGTTCACATTCACACCAGACACATATCCATTGATAGGAGAATAGATGCTGATTGTTCTTGAAATATTATTTGCTGTTATCCTGGCTGGATTAAGATTGATGAGTTGCAGCTTTTGTTCCAATGATTTAATCAGGACATTTTGTGACAGGTACGCTGCTTTGGTTTGCTCAAACACTTTATCACTTGTTGCCTTGCTTTGGTTCAATTCCTTCTGCCTATTATATTCACTTTCATTGTAACTAAAGTTTGCTTTCGCCGTAAGGTAGTCCTGTTGCAACTGTATGTATTGCTGATCTTCCATCACAGCAATGGCTTCTCCTTTTTTTACATGCATACCGGGCAATAGTCTGGTTGATTTCAAATAGCCTCCCAGCGGAACACTGATCGATACCATGTTTTGCGGCGGCACATCAATTTTACCGTTTACTTTCAAAACAGAAGATATAGTCTGCTCATTTAATTTGCCAGTTTCTATACCAGCGTTTTTTAACTGTGCATCTGTAAGCGTTGCGGTATTGCCAGAGACTTGCACAGTATCTTTTGGCTCTTCTTTCTTTTCGCTGCCGCAGGACGATAGTATCATTAATATTGTTAAAAGGCTTATAAGTTTATTCATTGTATAATGATTTAGCTGTTTGAAATTTTGACTGATGGTTTGAAAATGAACATGGCTGCTATAGCAATTATTAAAGTGAGTCCACCACCATATAGAAATTCTTTTTGAGGATACCTGGTTCCAATAAACCCGGCAATTGGATAGGTGATAGCCCACCAAAGATGGGAGAAGGCAAAGTGAGAACCATAGACTTTTCCCTGGTCGCCTGATTCAACAGTTTCGGCTATCAGCGTTTCCGAAGGCATTTCGGCAAGGCTTTGCCCAAGCCCGGCAAACAACCATAAAGCCAGTAGAACGCTATAAGATACATAGTTGGCAAAGCTTACTGTTAATCCTAATAGGAATGCGCCACTAACCAATGAGATTGCTCTTGTTTTTGTTTTGTCAAGGCTTCCTGCAACAAAGGCTGCAATTGCAGCGCCGATGCCAAAGCTTGCCATTACCCAGCCATAATATTTATCATCAAGCTGCAAACCATTTTTGATATGCCCGATTGTATTTACTAAAATCATGGCACCTGCAATGGCTGAAACGAATTCAATACTTAAGGCAAACCGCAACACCTTATTAGCAAATAAAAGCCGCACACCTTTAATCACGTCGCCCCAGGTATTTTGTGGTTGTTCAGCCGCAACGGTGACACCTTTTTGCAGTTCCTGTTTAGGAATCGCCAATATTAAAAATGCAGCTACAATAAAGGAGATGGCATCAACAAAAAAGATTTCCCTTGCGCCCAACCAAACGGCTACAATACCGGCCAAAGCTGGACCTAAAATTCCTAAAAGCTGGTAAGTGGCTGTTGATAGGCCCACTGCCTCCCGGTAATATTTCCCTTCAATAATCTGCGGAATTACTGCCCGGTAAGTAGGCGTAAAAAAAGCATTGAAAATATTCAACAGGAATACCAGCCCATAAATATGCCACTCCGTATTTATGAAGGGAAGGCAACAGATAATTGCCATCCTGATGAAGTGAGTAATGTATAAAATCTTCTTCCGGTCAACCTTATCAGCCAGCACACCAGCAAACGGGGAAAAGATAATAAAGGCTGTCACACGTAGGGTAAGGGCTGTGGCCAGTATTGCTGCTGAACGTTCTTTATTTAACTGGTATGCCAGCAATGCCAATCCAACCCATGTAAAAGCATCACCTACTAAACTAATGGTTTGGGCAAAGTAGAGTTTGGCAAAAACTTGATTTTTCAGTGCCTGGAATGGTTCCGTCAGAACTTGTATAGGTGTTCGTTGTTTATCTATCATGCTGGTTTATTTAATGATAAATGAATTGAGTTCTACAATTGATTCATTCCTATTTTTAATGGCTTCTATATACTCACTTTGAATAGACACGGCCTGGTTTACCAGCAACACCCATTCTAAGTAATTGATGTCTCCACCAAGAAACTGTTTATTTGCGGTGGTAGTAATCAAGTCGGCATTTTTCAAAGCAGTTGCTTCAAAATACTTTACTGCCTCGTCATACTTTTTATATTGTGTAGCGGCAGTTGCATAGGCATTTTCAAGTGCCTTTGCATTCGCTGCAAAATCATTGGCAACAACAGTTTCGTTTGTTTTCGCTGCATTTAGTTTTGCTTTTTGTCCATTAGTAAATATCGGTATGCCCAAACCAATTTGTACGGATTGAAATTGTGGTACACTGTTGTAAGTTTTGTTGTTAGCACCCGTGCCTTTCATGCCCATGATGTTATAGCCAAAACTGATATCAGGTAAGAGCTTAGCCCGTTCCACCTGCGTTGCTGCTATCGCAACCTGTTGTTGTTGTTTTAGGTACTGCAAGGAAGGATGCGAAACCAATAATGAAGTATCTGTATTGGCAATGTCTGGTCCTTTATAATCTTCTTTTGCTGGAATATAAACAGTAGTTGTATTGAGCAGTAGTTGAAATTGCAATTGCTGCAATTCCATATCCTGTTGTAATTGCGAAAGCTGTAAGCCAATCTGGCCACGCTGATTTTCAGCCGTAGCTTTTTCCAGCACATTGGTTTCTCCTTTGTTAAAACGCAATGTTGCCTTGTTTAGAAATTCTGCATACAGGCTGTCATTTCTTTGTAACAGATTTTTCTTTTCCAGTAAATACAAGAGGTTGTAAAAAACTTGTGCTACCTGTTTTTTTAAAATCAGTTCTTTTACATTGACATTTAGTACGCTGCTTTTCCATTCTTCTGTTAGCAGGCTTTTTTGACTTGCATATACTTTAGGAAAGCTGATGGTTTGCGATACGCCCAGTTTTGTGTCAACATAAAAACTATTTATTTGGCCAAACTCGCCGAACACATTGGTTGCTGGTATTGACTTACCTGTCTTTATTAATTGCTGCCGGTATTCTGCCCTCAGCCGTTCATTCTTTACGGATAAATTATTCTTTAAGGCTGTATCGGTAGCTGCCTTCAAACTGATAGCCGATTGTGCATGTGTTTGTTGTTGGGAAAAAGTAAACATGGCTACCAGCACGACGGCAACACTCGGTGTCTTCTTGCTAAATGAAAGTCCTTTTTCAAACATGATGTATAAAATTGGTAAAACAAATAGTGTGAGCAAGGTTGCAATGAGCAAGCCGCCAATCACTACTGTTGCAAGAGGTCGCTGCACTTCAGCACCTTCGCCGGTACTGAGCGCCATTGGCAAAAATCCGAGTGAAGCAACAAATGCCGTCATCAGTACTGGCCGCAACCTGATCTTGGTTCCCTGTGTCACTACCCGTCTTAAGTCCTTTGTACCTTCTGCCCTTAAGCGGTTAAATTCTGCCACCAGCACAATACCATTTAATACCGCTACACCAAACAGGGCGATAAAGCCAACACCTGCCGATATACTGAATGGAATTCCTCTTGTTGCCAGTGCCAGTATTCCTCCAATGGCTGATAAGGGAATGGCAGAATAAATCAGTAATCCCTGTTTAACTGAATTGAATGCGAAATAGAGCATTAAGAAAATAAGGAGTAAGGACACCGGCACAGCAACTCCCAATCTTTTTTTAGCTGCTACCAGGTTCTCAAAAGCACCGCCGTAAGTAATGTAATATCCCGGTGGAAGTTTTAATTGTTGATCTGCTTTTAGCTGCAACTCTTTTACCATGCTTTGTATATCTCTGCCTCTTACATTAAAGCCCACAATAATTCTTCGTTGAGCATTTTCCCTTTGTATCTGGTTGGGGCCTTCAATAATTTCTACCTTGGCAACCTGCTCCAATGGTATCTGTGTACCCTTTGCTGTTGGGATTAATAAATTTTGCACATCTGCAAGGCCTTTTCGTTTTTCTGCCGTCAATCTAACTACCAGGTCAAAACGTTTTTCACCTTCATACACGGTGCCGCTGCTTTGCCCGGCAAATGCGGTGTTAACCACTTTATTGATATCACTGATCTTTAATCCATATTGGGCAATTACAGGCCGGTTGTATTGGATAACTATCTGCGGCATACCTGTTACTGCTTCTACATATAAACCACTGCTGCCTTTTACGGTGTTACAGATGTCTCCCAGCTTGCTGGCAAACATTGCCAATGTATCCAGGTTTTCACCAAATATTTTACACACCACATCCTGCCTTGCACCGGATATTAATTCATTGAACCGCATAGCCACAGGATATTGAAAACCGAATGTAACACCAGGCACTGCTTCCAATTCTTTGCTCATTTTGGCTTCTAGTTCTTCATAGGTTTTTGCAGATGTCCATTTGCTTTTGTCTTTTAAAATGATCATCATATCCGTGGCATCAATCGGCATAGGGTCGGTAGGTACTTCACTGCTTCCTGTTTTACCAACAATCTTTTCTACTTCGGGGAACT
The DNA here is from genome assembly GCA_016721085.1 of Chitinophagaceae bacterium. Taxonomy (GTDB): domain Bacteria; phylum Bacteroidota; class Bacteroidia; order Chitinophagales; family Chitinophagaceae; genus Endoryza. The sequence goes on from JADKJI010000003.1 coordinate 140,701, forward strand.
TTTCTAAAATAATTCTTGACCCTTTCGATACTGCTTCTATTGAAGTGTTCAGGTTACTGCCAGGCAAAACTCTTGTCTCCACGGCGTAATCGCCTTCAGGCAATGCAGGAATGAATTCGCCGCCCAATTGAAATAAAATAAAAACGGCAATAGCAAACAACAAGATGACTGATGCAATGATTGTTTTTGGGATTCGTAAAACCTTTTCTAATGTGTGCTGATATACTCTTTCAATTCGACCCATCATTTTATCAGAGAAAGTCCTTTTGTGTGAGATCTTTTTGCTCAGGAATAACGCACTCATCATAGGTATGTAAGTGAGTGAAAGAATGAAGGCTCCCAATAATGCAAACGCTACCGTTTGCGCCATTGGTTTAAACATTTTTCCTTCAATACCCTGTAAAGTAAAAATGGGTAGATAAACTATCAGGATGATAATCTGGCCAAATACTGCACTGTTCATCATGCGGCTTGCCGAATGGTTTACTTCTGTATCCATCTCTGGCTGGGAAAGTTTATCTACATGTTGGAAGTGTTTGCTATGGCTTAACCTGTGCATTACAGCTTCCACAATAATCACCGCTCCATCCACAATTAAACCAAAGTCAAGTGCGCCTAAACTCATCAGGTTTCCACTAACTCCAAATAGGTTCATCAGAATTATTGCAAACAACATTGCAAGCGGAATAACAGAGGCCACCAGTAAGCCCGCCCTGAAATTTCCTAAAAAAAGCACCAGTACAAAAATTACAATCAATGCACCTTCCATAAGATTTCTTGACACAGTGCTGATCGAATTATTTACCATTTTTGTGCGGTCAAGAAACGGGTCTATCATCACACCCTCGGGTAATGTCTTTTGTATTTTTTCAATACTTTCTTTGATGTTTTTTATTACTTCATTACTGTTTGCGCCCTTAAGCATCATCACTACCGCACCTGATACTTCTTCAACACCATTGTAAGTCATGGCGCCGTATCTCGTTGCACTGCCTAACTGTACATCTGCTATGTCCCGGATCAACAGCGGTGTGCCATTTTCCAGGTTTTTTACAACGATGTTTTTGATGTCGTCGAACGAGCCGACCAAACCTTCACTTCGTATGAATAAAACGGTTGGGCCTTTTTCAATATAAGCGCCCCCAGTATTCTGGTTGTTATCTTCTAAAGCGCTGAACACATCTTTTATGGTAATGCCACTTGCTTTTAGTTTTGCCGGATCAACTGCTATTTCATATTGTTTAAGATAACCGCCGAGACTGCTTACTTCTGCAACACCTTTAACGCCCAATAATTGCCTGCGTACAATCCAGTCCTGGATAGTCCGTAGTTCCATGGCTGTGTATTTTTTTTCATAGCCTTTTTTAGGCCTGACAGCGTATTGGTATATCTCACCGAGGCCGGTTGTAACAGGTGCCAGTTCGGGCGTACCAAAGCCTTGGGGAATCTGCTCCTTGGCTCTTTGCAGCCTTTCAGACACTTGCTGCCTTGCCCAGTACACGTCAGTAGCATCATCAAACACAATGGTAACCTCGTAGCTGCCGTAGCCGATCAGCCCAAGGATAAACAGGCTAATGATGAGTTTATTCTTAATAGAAAACTCAATGATTTTACTAAGCATAGTTCTGTCATGTTAAACATCAAAAAATATATTGACGTCTACTGGTATAGTAAACGCAATAGTCATAAAGCAATGGAGGCTTTATGTAAAAAGTAAAAAATGAATGATTAACAAGACTTCGGTGGCTGCCAGATTTTAGAGCGTATAGCAGAGGAATAAAAGGATGTAGAAAAGATTATAGATTCTTTAGCAGGCAAATATTTTTCCATTCGCATTTCGAAAGAAAAAGGCGATTGGTATACGAGGCAGGTTTGAGAAAAACCCAGGTCTGAAGATTTAAAAGGAAGTTTTTCATGGTCATTGTGCTTTGACGCATGTTCATGTTCTTCCTCATAATGTTTGTGCAAAAATTCCGCAAAAGAAATTCCGGCATCATCTTCATGATGTTCAAGGTAATGATGCACCAGCATGGGCAGTTTAAGTAACTGGCTCATTTCTGTGTTTGCAAACAGGAATATTAATAGAAACGATATGGTGGTCAGTCTTTTCAACGCTCAAATATATCGTAAAATTTGAAAGAAGTGGCTTTAATCGGCTGTTTGCATAGACGTTAAGGTGCACCGGAACTTCGCTGCAAGAATATTTAATAGGATAGATATTCTTCAAAATAAAGGACAGCGATGTTAGTAGCAAGTTTGCTATATGTAGAATTTGGGCACTTTAACAGGTTATAAACTTCCCTGTATTCGAACTTGTATAATATTCTAAATTCACACCTTATGAACTAGGCACTACACAAGCTAAAATATTCGAACTAAAAAACCCGCTGTGATAGCGGGTTTTAGCTTTAGAGAAATATTTGTCGTCCTCCTGTACAAATTTTCGAACTTATTTATAATGGACCTAAAGCGATTGGCAGGCATTGTTGCTTAACAATCAACGCTTTAGGTTTTTTGTTTTATACCAATACTCGAATACAAATAGCAAAAATGAAAATTGACAAAAACTACATTGAGTTTATTCAGTCCATTAAGCAACAAATTTTGCAGAGCCGCTATGTGGCTGCAAGGTTGCGAACAGAGAACAGTTGATGCTCTATTTTAGAACCGGCCTAATGATTTCCGACAAAATAAAGGCTCAAAAATGGGGGGCCAAAGTTCTCGACCAGATATCTGCAGACCTACAGAAAGAACTTCCAGGGCTAAAGGGATTTTCTTCTGGCAATCTCAAAAAAATAAGGCTATTTTCAGATGCCTATGGCCCCCATCTTGTAATTGGTTCGACGCCGTCGAACCAATTGGCTGGCCAAGTGATAGTAGATTTTTCAATAGGTTCGGCACTGTCGAACCTAATCGAAAATAAGGCATTTTATGATGCTTTTTACAAGTGTTAGCTTCTCCCATCATTTCGCCATTATAACTAAAATAAAGGCTTGGGATGCCCGTATTTTCTACCTCCAATCGGCAGTCAATTTCTGGTCACTGGCAGTACTGGAACACCATATTGAAAACAACCTATATGGAAAGGAAGGTAAATTGCCCAACAATTTCTCAGGTACTTATCTGAAGGTTTACGGCCTCGGCTTTAAAAGTATTCAAGGATGAGTACCTGCTCGATTTTACTGGGCGATGAATTGGAAGACGAACGGCACATTGAACAACAGGTAGTTTTAAATATCCGAAATTTTATCCTGCAAATGGGTAAAGGGTTTTGTTTTATCGGCAACCAGTACAGGCTTGAAGTAGATGGAGATGAATTTTTTATAGACCTGTTATTTTTTAACCGCCACCGGAATGCGCGGTGGCCTTTGAATAAAAAAGGCAAGTTTAAACCAGCTGATGCAGGTCAGCTTAATTTTTACCTAAATGTGCTGGATGATAAAGTAAAACTACAGCAAGAAAACTCCAGCATTGGTATAGTACTATGCAAAGAGAAAAATAACACGGTAGTTGAGTTTGCTATAAAGAGCTTTGACAAAGCGATGGGTGTGGCTACTTATAAAACATCTAAACAAACCCCAATCAAATGAAAGGAATATTGCCTGATACCGATGAATTGGGGAAATTATTTTAATAAGATTTTCGTTAGTCTATTTATCTCCTCAATAGAATTGAATATGAAGGAAAAATTTACTCAGGTAATACTTCTGCTTCCTCACTTGAGTCGGGGAACAAAGATGAAAATGTATCAATATTCAAGTCCTCATTGAAAAAATCTTTGGCTGGTTTATTGAAAATATGAATATCATTGATGTCTATACCTAAACGCTTTCCTATTTCGTCCTTATATTTCTCTTCATTAAAAGACTGTAAACTATTATAACAATTTATTAAAAGCTTTCGCTTTGGATTAATTTTAAAGGCATTTGCAAGGTTATCATTGATGTGTTTATCCAAAAACCCATATCCACTTACCACAATAAGTTCTGCTGCAAAACACGCCTCTCTAAAAGCATAAAAATAAAAATTAAATGGGTCGTACGATTGGAGCTTATTTTGAACTCCAAAGATAATTTCCATCTTCTGGGGATCTATAGTCTGCACACCATCCACGAATGTCAACCTCGACTCCTCATCCCTATACCAGTCTAAAGACCCGTGAAGCTTATAAAGATAAAAATCAGCAGCATCATCTTTTTGAAAATCATATCTTCTATAATCCCAAATACGTTCTTCATTAAACCCACGTTCAATTCTCCGCCCTTCTGCTTCCATATTGTGTTCGACACACATGTCATAATTTAAAGAAAAGATTTTTAGGTATGAAGTATATCCGGTTGCAGCAAGTTTTTTGTAATAGGCGGTAGAAGTTTTAAAGTCTCCGGGAGACAACCATTTTTCCTTTAGCTTTTTTAGGATTTCATTTTTAAAAGCCAGGGCTTTTTCCATACTAATGCCTGCGACACCAATTAACTCCTTTTCCCAAGCTCCAACAAAATTATATCCTTCAAACTCTTTTGTGGAAATTCTAATAATAGTGTCAAGAAGACCAACTAGGTTCTCAATATTAAAAGTTATTTCTCGAAGGCGAACATTTTTTATCCGTTCTAATCGAACATGAGAGCTTTCTATATAATTATAGAGGCTCTAAACCCCTTTCCAATCTTCATCAAGCTTTTTCTCAATTTCCTGAATCATTTGAAATGAGTTTTTTATCCCGGCATCACAGCTTGCCCCCAGCACCTAAAAGAACAATGATTTTATCTGCACCAAAATGCTTTTTCATTTACAAAAACCATGGTTTTAAGTTGTTAATATCAATATGTGAAAGGTTGTACTCTTGAAATTTTCCTATAAACTCAGCAATTCTTTGACAGTAAAAAACCGAAACAGGAAGTTGCTTTGCCTTAAATCCTCTCCAGTTTGCTCCTGATAAATTAATACAGTCCTGTAATAATTGTTCTTTATAGACGATATCATTTACATGTTTCTTATTACTAAAAAACCAAAATTTTATTAACAATGGGTTGCCAAATCGCTTATTGACTTTTGGATTATTAAATTGAAGCCCTTCAAACCAAACAAGGTATTCATCTTGGGACAATTTGATGAAAGTACTTTCAAATGGAACAAGCGCATTTGAAGAGTAGTCAAATCCGAAAAAATCATTTTTAGGATTGATTACTAAAACACTCAATTCAACGTCAGCGGAAATTTTATTTACAACTTTTTCTATAATTTTTTCTCTACTTATCCTAAATGGAACATGAATTGAAATCTTTTTATGTCCAGCATTATTGATAATCAGAGAAATATTATTTATTAGCTGTAAATAATAGGAATCGTCCGTATCAACACCTTCACCTAACACTTGTATATCTTTGAAAATGCCACTTGAATCAGTTAAAACGGAATAGGTTATATTCTTCTTTATGTTGTTTCCGGTCTCACCCTTTTCAATCGTATATGACTGCCCAATGCCTATAATTAAATACTCGGCTGTTGTTGGCTTCATTTTCCAAGGTTTTCCACCTGCTTTTGCAAACAATTGTAGGCCTATGTTACTCAACGAATATTTTAACGAATACTCATTTTTTACTAATTCCTTTGTAACAACCTGACACGGTATTTTTTGTTGAGTAAACTTGTGTTTAAGCCTGAAATATAATTTATCATCGTCACTATCTTTTTTTGGAATTAGTAATGATTATAGGTATTACATTATCTCCAAGCATTTTGATTTTTGCAATTTCAGCATCAAGTAAAACGTCGCTAAAATCGTCCACTGCTGAACCCTTTATAACTTCATTGGTGAAATTTACTTTGAATAGCTTATTCATGCCACTAAAGGTATTTGGGCTTAACTCTCTTAATCCCTTCAACAGTGACACAGCAATTTCCCTGTCGGCTTTTCTGTAAAGAAAGTAAAATTGAACAGTTCCACTAATAACTTCTAAAGGTGGGTATTTTGATAATCCTAAGTAAGATGAGTTACCAATATTGTACTGCCAAAAATGTAAACTTTGGGATTGAGGAGTCTGGATGGTAACTGAGTAAGTTCTGTTGATATTATGCTTTCAAACTTATAGTTTAATCTAGGGACGTAATTTTGAATAAACGATTGCAGATAACTATGTTTAAAAAGGTAGTAATCAAAATTACTTCCACCTTTGGAATTCATCGTCCCACTTGCGATCAATATATCTTTATCAAGTTTATATTTTTCCTCACCACTTTCATTTTTGTCAACAACAAAACAGAAATCAAATAGAAGTCCCCAAATGTTTTTAGTTTTTAAATAGTAAGGTTCAATCCAAATACATTTTCGACCTTTTGGATGCTTCTCTAAAACGAAATGAATTCTACGATTATATTCAGTATCCTTTCTAATAAAAGAATCTAAATCGACTGCGGCAGATTTCAAGTTGTCAAACAACATCTTTGAAACAAGGCCAGTTTTTGCATATGCAGGTAATTTGAATTTTTCGAAATCTTCTCTTTCACTATATGCAATTTGATATTTTATATTATTCCCTTGTTCGTCTTTGAAATCATAATAGTCAAAACCGTCCTCAAATTGATTACCCTCCAACTGTTTTCTATAAATGGTTATGCCAAAATCCTGATTTTGAAATGTCAGAAAATTTAAACTTATTTCGTTCATATCGCTTTCAATATCATTGTTTAATGTGATCCTGTCAAAGATACTACAAATATTAGCATTTATATGCTCAATCTGATTGTTCTCAGCCATTTGTAGTCACCGCCTTCAACCGCTCAACTTCCTTGTCAATCAACCGTTTCCTTCCATCTTCACTGGTAATAATTATCTAACACCTGTTGCTGGGTCACATGGGACACCACAGGAATATCTTTATACCGATTCATTTCCTCATTCAGCTTTTCTGCATCATTAATAATCTCCGCATGAAACATCTTAAGCTTAATTTTCTCATCAGGGTTATCAGCCACCAAGCCTACAAACTCACCAGAAGAAAGCGCTGCAATTTTTGAAGCTGGGATTGCACTGTCCAATTGCTTGGAATGACTGATAGATGTGTCCAATCGATTTACGGAAACGCTCTGTCTATCCTGCATGATTTTTCCAAAACGTTCCGACAATAGTTTGGAAGTTTCCCCATCACCTGGCCACTGATGATGTTGCCGGTAATGTTTACAATCACATCTGCTTGTTCTTTCCCACAATCCTTTGAAGGCTGACTGAAATCCTGCATTGCTGATGTGGTGGCAACCTTGTTGCCCTCGCCGTCGCAATAAGGCTGTCCATGTTGTTAAAATAAATGGTGGGAAATTCATCAAACACCAAACTGCATTTAAGCATTCCTTTCCTGTTTACTTGCCTGATCAGTCTTGAAATATAAAGTGATAAAACAGCGCCATAGATTTGTTGCTTCTCAGGATTGTTTCCAACACAAACAATTTTCGGGTGTTTGGGATTGTTGATGTCCAACGTAAAATCGTTACCGGATAACACCCAATATAATTGCGGTGAAGCCAATCTTGCCATACCGATTTTTGCTGAAGCCACTTGTCCCTCCAATTGCTCCATAGCATCATTTTGATAAGCAGTGATAAATGGATTTACCAGACTTCAATTTCAGGCTGAGTATTAAGGACAGGAAACAGTTCATCATAATCAGCTTGCATCAGTTCTATTACATGGGCAGGGTGCAGTATTTTCCATCTTCATATTTTCTCAAAAAACCAAATGATGGCCGTAATAAAATTGATCGGTGATTCTACAAAGAAATCATCCTGCTTATTGATCCATCCCTGTTTAATCCTAACAGAATTGTTCTGGCTGATTCGGTGGCATCAGTAATATCATTCATCGTGTTTGGATCAAGTGGATTGCAGCGATGGGAAATTGAAAGGTTATCAGGTTGATTACATAGAATGATGGCTTTAACGGGATAGTTATGTTTGTTTTGCTGCAACCAGTTGTAAACAATTTTGGAAAGGTCATCGTATTTGAAGTCGTATACAAACATCGCAAAGCCTTTCAATATGCTGTTTAATAACATGTTGAATAACAAACTAGCTTTTACCTGCACCCGGACTTCAATAACCAAAAAACCCCTGAAGGGATTGATAATGTTTATCCAACTTTTCTTATCCGTCCTTTAAGGTTGTAGCGGGCAGGCAGGTTGATTGCGTACTCGTTTGTAAGCAATCTTTCTTCCTGTGGAAAGGTTTCATTCAAAGAATTGAAAACATCATTTGAAAGGTTCAGCCTGATCAAGCGACTCAATAAATTTCCTCCAGCCAGTATTAGTAAAAACCCAAGCCCAGTTACAACCATGTAAATAATGGCAATATTTTCTAGTGAATAATTTAACCGGAATAGTATGCCGCTGCTAAAGAAAAGCAGGATACCAATAAGTAAATAACCCGCTACAGCTTTCCAGTTAATTTTTTCATCTTTCTTGCCCTGTGCTCCGAGCAATGAAATTACCAATAATCCAATCGCTATAAACTTGGAAGTGTATTGGCTACTGAACAAACCTGTGTGCATGATGTTAGCCATTAGCCTGTCGGTTATGGTGCTTCTGAATTCCCATTGTTTAAAAGCGGTATAGCAGTAGTAATAAAAATGCAGCAGCAAAATGAAGATGCTGGCAAATCTTGTCAGGTCAACTATTTTCCTTAACCCCTGTTCATTTTCCCCTGTGTGTGACATAACGATGTTTTAAAGTTTACAAATTGTGATTTCTTCTTTTTTTCTTGCGCTTCTTTTGTAGCAAACTATTAGGCACATTATCGAATTGCTCTTTTGCTGACATCAACGTTTCTAATAAGCTCTCATTTTTTGCAGGCAAGTCATTTGATTTATCGAATTGCTTTTGCTGAATCTTATCCCGGTTTGAATTTGATGTATCACCTGATTTCTTTTCGTGTGTTGCCGATACATCTTTGTCACCACTACCCAATCTACTTTGCAATGCTGCTGCACTGTAACCCTTTCCCAAATCACTTCCATTAAAAACAACTTTGTTTTGATTGTCCACGAAAGTGATCCCGTACAATCGTCCTTCAGCATTTTGTCTCAGTACCGTGTAGATTTGTTTCTGCCTTAATGCAGCTACTAGACTGTTCATATTTGCTGGCGAGGTCTGTAAGCAATCATCAATGGCATTTTTAGTTCTCTGTTTCAGCGATTCTTTTGCAGATTCATTGATCAAAAACTTCTTTTCAAGATTATCAAGTATGGGTTTGCAACCTATTGTACTTGCTTTAATAGGTACACCAACTTTATTTCCCTGTGCATCCAGGATACGATAAACCAATCCCCGGTTCTTGTAAATCCTCCCATCTTCTTTCCCCCGGTCAGCAACAATATTGAACTGCTTTAAAGCGGCATTAAATTCTGGCAATGAACTAAACCTATATTGACTGAATACAGCACCTACAACATTGGAAATACTTCTCTTAGTTTCTGACGTGCCGTAAATAGCTTTCTCGGCCTCTACGGGCTTGATGCCAGGCTTCAGTATTTGCTGCTGACGTTCTGCTCTCACCAAACCACAAGCCTGCTCTATTTCCTTCCTGGCTTTTTCAGATTGATTTCTGCCGATGTTATGGGTGTTTATTCTGCTGCCATCATTTTTAATGGTTGTACTTACAATATGGATGTGCGGATGGCCTGCATCCTCATGTTTGTAAACAAGAAAAGGCTGCTCACCAAATCCTATCTTCTCCATGTAAACCCCGGCAATCTCAACAAGCTTACTTTCAGACAACTTTTCTGACGGATCGAAGTTGAGGGAAACATGTAGCGTTTTTGTTGCAGCCATTTTGTTTAATCTGTTGTTCATCTCAAAGCCGTCGAGCTTTTGATAAAAATTCATCTTGTTAGCATCATTTAGATAGTTACCTGCATACAAACACTGCGCTGTTCCTTTTTGCACTTTCTTTTCGTTGTAGTTTAATGCAGCTTCAATACTTTTTGGTATCGTTATTTTTGCAACCATTCTTCATAGAGTTGATTCATTCTTAATTTTATTTCATCCACCTTTTTACTAACGATTGATGCAGGCGCCGTAATGATTTACCCATGCCCTAAACTCAGGTATCTTATCAAGAATATGCAGCTTGTGTACCACCTGGTTGAAATTATTACCAATACCATTAAGGTCTTTTTTCAAAGCCAGCATGTCCTTCAAAAAGTCGTCTGCAGACTGGTTCCGGTAGTTGATTAAAACAGGCTTTTGCATTGCGACTTCCCTTACATAAGCACTGATATTTTTTTCGGTACTTTTTTGCTGATGCTTTTTCACCTGTTGCAATTCACTTTCATTCATGCGGACTTTCAGCATGATTTTTCTTACCTCATTTTCGTTCTTCTTCATACTCGCATTTTTAAATCTTTGATGATTTAGTTGCTGCTTCTTCACAATTCCCCGCACGACTTCGGAGTGAAGGGGCAAGATTCCAAACGTGGCCACGTTTGTACATCTTGCCATGTGCAAGACTCTGCACATTACGCCTTGAAAAAGATTAATTGTAGGTGAATCTGTAATTTTCGATTTGCAGAATATCGAAACCTGTGGCCAGGGAGACCACCAAATAGGCAATAGTGACTTTGTTAGTATCAGATTTTTTGCACTCACAACGAATCATTTTCACGGTAAATCCAATACAAGAAAGAGTCGAAATACTATACCCAAAGCCAGTTTTGCATGGCTAATATTTAGCCATGTGAACAAATCTTATTTTCGTTCCCGGAGATTGAAGTATTATTGTGAGATGAGAGATTCCCTAAAACATCTTTTTAGTAACCAGGTTAAGTTGGAAGACGGAAGTTTATTTTATTATTCTATTTCTCCCTACGAATTAAAGAATGCTTTGGGTCAAAATGTGGCTATTTTACAGGAATATATTTTTGAAAAAAAGGAAGATGAAAGTGGACATTTCAACTGCAAATTATATAAGACAAAAGACGGCAATTGGTATGACTTTGAAGATTCTAAAACCGGCGTTGAAAAAGGGCTATTAAGGCTGCTAAAATCTGCAATTGATGCTAAACAGAGTAATGGAGTTTTAGAATAAGTAATACTATATTTTTTGTATAAAGTTCTATCATTTTCAATTTAGATTATTGCATCATATTGCAATCAGTTTTATAGGGTACGGATTAAAAAGGGGCACTGTTTTACAGTTCCCTTTTTTTTAATCAATTCCCTTCATCATTTTTTATAACACACTGAAGTTACAATTTTCTTGAATCAGATTGAATACCTGCCAAAACCCTTCCCAATATTCTTTATCAAGTGACGCAATTTTTTCATTCACCTTTATTCCAGCTTTTATATTTAAATCTGAAAGTCTTATTGCAACTTTTATTTCCGCAACCGCTGGTATGTCAGGAATGATTGGAAAAACATAAAATTGCCCTTTAGATTTATCCGCCGCAGTCAAGTTATTGTCAATTAATGAAAACGTTCCACTGAGTACATCGTCAATTTGACTTTCATCAACAGAAGGCACTCCAAATTGTAACTGTCGTAATGAAAGCATCAATGCAATTTTTTTATTTTGTGCTTGCTCAAATAAAGGATTTGAAAGTAACCAGATCAATCGTTCAAGGGAGTTTTTACTTTCTATTAGTGCACTCTTATAAACGTTCCAGTATGGAATAGTTTTATATACCGTTAATGACTGTAGATATTTGACTTTATCGACGTATAAAGAATCTCTTTTAAACTCTTTGGATTGAGTATCATTTTCCTTTTCAACTGCATCAAATTTTTCTATATCTGACCAAGTGAGTGACCAACTTATAATTTCATTCGATCCCGCAATTGCTATCCTCTTTTTTAAATCATCAAAGAATCTACAATTTTCCTCTGTTGCGTGGTAGGTGTAGCCATCCAAATAAATTGCGATTCCTTTTACGGACGAGACAAGTGATTCGTCAAGAATAGGCTCGCCGTTTTTTTCAATACCGGTCAATGAAATATAAAAATCAGACCTTGTATTGTATTTGACTCCGTCACTAGGACCAAGCTCATATTGTGGCCGTATTACATAGCAAAAAGAGTCTTCGCCGCTTGTTATTTTAAACTTGTAATTTACTATCCCATTTTCAATAAAATCCTCAAATTTAAAATCAGTTTTATTTTGGCTTAAAAGGTAGTTTCGGAGACTTCTTATAAAACGTTCTTCCAATTCACTTTCTTCAATCTGTCCATTGCTAGTTAATGCGCCCAATCCCGTTGTATACGTTTCCCAGGCATCAGATTTATCAACAATTTTCTTAAACAAAACCTCAGCCTTAGCTCTACTTAATTCGTCCTGGATAAACTGATTTGAATAGGTATAAATACAGCGATAGCATCCATCCTTGCCTTTGTCTTTACAACTACAATTTTTGATTGCCTCATAGGCCTGCGAAATGACTGTGGTAAATTCTTCGGGACCGAATAGTTTCTCTAGGTAACCAGTACCTCCCGGAATATTATCATACAGCACCAGATATTTATCAAACCGACTATTTTTTGTATTAAATTCAGAATAGTTAATGATGCTCAAATGTTGTGGGTTGCCCTTATAATATTTCTTTAACCCTAGTTCCAGCCCGGCCTTAAACATATTTACTGTAGCATCACTTTCAAATTCCTGGACCGGCAGTAATACCTTTAGCGCTTCAGTTTTAATTTCTCTAAAAAGATAAACCTCTTCAAATACCTCATCTTTATGACCAATATAATCTCTGTCTTTATGCTTGCAATAACCATAGTGAAATTTATAATCCCGCTGGTTCAATTTAGATGTGCTCTTACCACAGTGTTTGCATGTTACGAATCCATGATATGGTACGTCTTCATGCTGATTTATTGTTATTTTATTCGCATTTACTGCAGAAGAAAGACCAAGGTTAACCTCTAGAATATCAACATTTTTTACGTATTCAATTCCAAAAGGGATTTCTTTCATTCCCCATGCTCCCTGAAAGGATTTACTGTCAAATTTTAGGTGTCTTGAAATACAATAGTGATTTGAATCCCTATCATCAGAACTATCATCCAATGTGGATTTATCTCGGAAGTTTACTGATTTAACACCACTCAATTTCAAAAACACATGTTGATTCTTATCCGATGCCCAGGATGCGTCGCCACATTTAGGACAATAGGGTTGAGAGGAAGTTATTTTATCAGCAATGTGATCACAGTTTGAGCAAAACCGTTTTACTTGTAAAGTTCCTACGTCTTTCCAGTCGTAAGTGTTAAGTCCGGAAATCGCAAACTTAAAACCTTGGGAATAAAAATGATTATCAGGAGCAAATTCTCTAATTGCGGATTTAGAGGACCTTACTATCTCGAATTGTTTATCGGTTGGAATATTATCACTTGCTTTCGCTTTATTTGATTTCACCCAGGCATTAAGGGTTACACCCGTTTCGGGGAAAGCATAATTCGGTAATAGCCCAACATTCGTTAAATGCTCAAGAATAGATCGTTTATCCAGCAGTCGTTTTAAGCCCCACAATGCCTTCTTTTCTGACTCAACCCTTACGTTCTTCATCATTAGGTAATAGTTTAATTGCTGCATCAATTTCTTTTATCGTGTGAGTAATAAAGCGATACTCATCCTTCAGCTTAACAAAGACCGCTTTAAGTCTAAGGTAAAATCCTTCTTCTAAAAGAAAAGACTTAAGGTTATCTAAAGCTTTTGTGTCGTCTAAATCAGGTTTGTAAAAATCAGTAAACTCAACTAGTAAATGATTCTCCTTTGCCTTTATAAATGATAATTCTGTTAGCTAAGAATTCAGGAGCGGATAAGTCGGCTCGTGATAATTGAAGCGATATTAAGCGACCAGGAATACTATTATTTTTTGGATCGGCAGATGCCCAGTTATCTAAGCAATAAGCAAGAAAATGACGATACAAAATATCCTTAGCTTCCAAATAGCACCCTGGGGTTGCTATTTCGCCTTCCATCATATCTTTAGGTTCTTCAAAATAGAATAAATCATGTGCTTTACTCTGTGCAAAATTAGTGATGAGTGCAGAACCTGAAGAACGTCCTGCACGCCCAACCCTTTGTAAAAAATTGGAAGTTAGCGGAGGCACGGAGTTGTTGATAGCCGAATTCAATGTTCCTATATCAATACCCATTTCTAATGTTGAGGTCGCAACGATGGTATTGAGCGAATTGAATTTAGGCCTTTCTTTAAAATCAATTTCTTTATTCTCCCTGTCTTTACGTTCTAGAATACCCGTATGCTCGGTAGCATAAATTCTTGGCGATAAATTCCTGTTATAAACTAATTGATAATAATTTGGTTTACTCTTTGCCTTTTGGTTGTATGTCCCTGTACAAGTGTAATCAAGACATCTAGTTCTTTGCTGATATATTATCTGAATTGGCTACAAATAATTTAGACCCACAAATATCGCAGATATGAATGGCAACCTTGTTTTCAATAAGAATTATCGATGGTTCAATAGCGTAGTTTTCATTATCCTCTTCACCCTTCTTATTCATCAAACCAAGTGAAGTAAAGACTTCGATAAGTTTTACATAAAAATCATTTACCAGAGCTGGATATGATGAAGCAAGTGGGAAGGATTTTATATAATAACTTCGATACCAATTATTGGTGTTTGTAAAAGTAGAATCCAGTACACCCCTCCCGTGGGGCTGGGTAGTCAATAATCTTGGAAATCTTGCCCTTTGGTGAAACATTTTGTTCAGGAAATGCCTATTGTCTCTCATCCAATTCAAATCCCATAATTGAAGAGACCCCTCTCTAAATTTACTCAGATATTCATGGTCAATTCCTCCTCTTGTCCTTACTCTATGCAGAATTCCATTTATAAATGGCAACAGGTCTGCATCTTTAATCATTGCAAGGTTATTTTGGTTTAACCAATCTTCCATTGCCAGAAATACAGACTTTAGTTTTCCTTCGTCAAATTTTACAGCGGAAGTTCCAGACTTTTCAAGTGTTCTACCAATCATTGCATTGTATCCAAATTCAGAAAGAATTTCCCAATGCATTCTATTATCAAATTCTAATTTGAATGAAGGAGTAAATTTTTTAATTGCATCCCTGTAGTCGCTGTCAATATCAACCTTACCATGATAATCTGCCGGAAAAAAACGATAGTAATATGCTTCTTCAGCATTTTTACCTGTGGAGTCCGAATTATTCTTCCAATATTCAACAAACTGATTTTGAAGCTCAGAAATTGTTACCAGATTTGATATTTGATTGATAACTTTTTGCAATGAAGCTCTGAATGTAAAGCGGTAATTTCGAGCCTCTACAAAGCCAGCCTGATGTGCCGCATCCTGAACACTATTAGTAAACGCCAATATCTTTCTATACTTTTCTGTTCTCGGATCAAGGTCTGAAGCCAGAACCTGACTTACAGTGATGGATGATAATGTAGCCACACGGGTTCCAATGATACCCATGGCATTTTCGGTATTACATTCCGGACATACATGTCTTGCCCTAGTTTCTTTTAATTTCCTTACTGCATTTATTTTTATAGAATGTTCACTTTCCCTCTCGTGTAAACTCAAGTCCACAACATGCATGTAATCATTTATCTGGTTGTTGGGTTCGTATTCATCAATATGCTTATGATTTGGAGTATTTATGAAGTAAATATTTTTATGGTTACTGAAAAAATATTCATAAACTTGTTTTGGGTCAGAAAAGAAATGATTTTTATTATCATCCTTTACACCTAACCAACCGCTTGCTCCACATTCACGACAATAATAAGAGGGTAAAGCTTTAGGATCGTATTTATCTCCAACTTTATCTTTCCAGGTGAATTTAGGCTGCTCATTTATCTCCCTTAAAACGCCGCTTAACTCCCGTACCCAAATCTGTATTTGTAAATACAGGAATGGGAATTTTTTGGTGTCACCAATTTTAGCTTCGCTAATTAACGCTAATAATGAATTGATGACCTCTTCCCGTGGATTGAGTTCATTTCTTTCATCCCATTCAGCCATCCTTTTAAATTCCGGGTTAAGGTCAGCTAACCGGAGTAATAGTTGATCCAGTTTGATAATACTTGTATTCGTTAATGAAATAAGATCTTTAACTAGCTGAAGCTTTTTCAGTTCTTCACCCAACTGTACTTCATCTATTGTCTCAGGCATTTGCCACAGACGTTTTTGACGGGCAATATAGTCGCTGTAGTTTTCCTTTTGCCGCAGGCGACTTTCGAGTAATCCTATCTGCCGTGGAATATATTTTTCTAATGAATCGTCATCTAATTCGAAAAAGTCATTAACTAAAACACGGTTCTCCGTAATTATGGCTTCTTTATCGAATGTTTCTCCAAAAACCTTTTCGGCATACTCAGTTAGCAGTTGTATCGAGTTCTCTCCTGAGCCAATAGTTGCTGATGTCCTAACGGCGCAAATCTGTCCTTTTGGAATGCTTAGTTTTAATTTCAACCTTCTTATCAGATTTGCAACATCAGTGCCCTGGGCACCATCATAAGTATGAAGTTCATCTAAGACTAGAAACTGTAGCAGGGATGCATCTTCCAGATTATAAGACCATAAATTATGATAGTTATTTCTAAGTAGTGCATAGTCCAGCATTTTAAAGTTGGTGAGTAATATGTCAGGCGGACTATCAATTATTGTGTCCCGGTTTTCAATTATATGATTTTCGCCCATTTCTTTGGGGAACTTCTTTTTATCCTTGCCTTCTCCAATAAAAAGTCCCGCAGTAATTTTCCCTTTTATTCTTTCATCATTCCAGATAGATTCAGCTAACCGTTTTGCCTGGTCAGTTGCAAGCGCATTCATGGGATAAAGGATTATCACTTTAATGCCCTTTCTATCAGTATTCTTATAGCAATAATCAAGCACAGGATAAAGAAAACATTCAGTTTTACCCGAAGAAGTTCCTGTAGTAATTAAGGTCGATTGTGGCTTATGGTTCTCTTGCGTTGTTAGACGCTGGAAAGACTTATACTGGTGATCGTAAGGTGGGAATCCAGGTGCTATTTCCAATGGTATAAGCTCTTCTTCCTTGGCTTTTACAAAAGGAAGCTTTAAAGAAATATAAGGGCCTTTAAAAATACCGTCTTCTGTATCGTTAACAAATTTGTAAAACGCTTCATGTACGGACTTGTCCTTAAAGCTGAAGGTAGCTTTAAGATATTCCAGTATTGAATGTTGTACCTCGTATGCTTGTTGTAATGGCAGCATTTATAAAATTCTGGTTTATTGATCTAATTATTGTTTGAATAAATATCAAAGTCTTTTTCCGTTTTTGTTTTAATTACATTTTTGCTTTCTTCCTCAGAAATTGATTCTTCATTAAATTCTTTACTAGCTGGTCTTGCCCGCTTCGACTTCCCAAATTGCCGTAAGAAATTAATCTGTGGTTGCATGGTCATCGCTAGTGGAATAATTGGTTCGATAGCAGAAAGTAAATGCTTTAAAGTAATTTCTTTTACATCTGGATTTTCATCATAAGCAATAAACATCGCTTCCTTTACACACTCTTCAATTTCAGCTCCGTTAAAGTATTTGGATTTATCAACCAATTCGTCGAAACTACTTATTGAATTTTGACTATACCTTTTCAAATGAATTTTAAAAATATTTTTTCTTTCTTCTTTAGTCGGAAGATCAACAAAGAATATTTCATCAAATCTACCTTTACGTAGCAATTCAGGTGGCAAAGCTTGAATATTGTTCGCTGTAGCAACAACAAATACAGGCTTCGTTTTTTCCTGCATCCAGGTTAAAATAGTGGAAAATACTCTTGAATTTGTACCGCCATCTTTTTCACCGCCGCCTGTATTTAAACCCTTCTCAATTTCATCTATCCAAAGAACACATGGTGCTACAGCTTCGGCAGTTTCAATTGCTTGTCGAATATTATTTTCACTTGCACCCACTTCCGCTTGAAAAACTTTCCCAATGTCTAATTTTAAAAGGGGTTGTTTCCACTCTGCAGCTACGCATTTTGCAGTTAAACTTTTACCGCAACCAGGCACCCCTACCAAAAGGATTCCTTTAGGCTCCTGCAGACCAAAGTCTTTTGCCTTTCTCTGAAAAGATTTTTCTCTCTTGCGCAACCAATCTTTTAAATTGTCCAACCCACCCAAACTACTTTCTAAATCTTGGTTAACCTGGTAGTAATCTAGTATCCCACTTTTCTTAATTATCTGCTCCTTTTCCATAGAAATAATTTGAGCAGCTTCCTTTGTATCCAGACCAACTTTTTGTTTTGCAAGTTTAAATGCTAGAAACGCCTCTGTATCAGTCATGCCTAAAGCTGAGTCTATGAAATATTTTTTCAGATCTTCGTCAATTTTCGTTTCTCCTGAAATATAATTTAGATTTTTTTCAAGATCACTTCTGTCTGGCAACGGAATATTTATAACAGTGACAAATTTCTCCAATTCATCCGGAATCTTAACGAAAGGGCCAGTAAGTATAATATGTTTGTCATAAATCCTTAATTTCTCGGCAAGCTTTCTGAGTCTTGTGAAAACATCCACCTGGTCAAAATACCTATGTAAATCTTCAAATGAATATTTCCTTTTCATCCTGAGTGTCTTTATCTTCAATTGATTTTGCAATGTGGTTTAACGCAGCCACATAATCGCCGCAGTCTGGGATTTCCTGGTAATCAATTTCTTTAGCATTTCTTTCATGCTTATTTAGATTGTTCACACAATCCCAAACGTAAAATGTGTAACCGTTTTTAAAAGCCATATCACGGATGTAAAGCATTGTTCTGTTATACTCTGATGTCACTGTGTAAATAAGCGGATAATTTGCTTTTATTAAATCCTTTATATTTTCGAATGTCTTTTTTGAACTCATGGCTATTTTCGTTTAATGGTTTGTTTTTGAGTACTAGATAAATTATTTGCTTTGATTTGTCCTGAAACAGAACAAAATGTTTTTCCCTTGTAAATTGCCGGTATTTGCTTTCGCTTTATTTGATCGCCTTCTTTTCTTGTTGTTCCAAAAGATTTGTCTATTGCCTCCATTGCTTTATCAGCAAGCTTGTGAATGTCTTCAGGTATATAATTAGAGTCCGTCACAATCGTTCCATCAAACTTTATTACAAACTCTATTTCTGTTCGTTTTTCAGTTTCATTAGGCATTCTGGTGGAAGCCACCATTTTGAATTTTTTCTTTTTCAGTTTCCGTAGGATGAAATTTTAAATCCGGTAACACTTTAAATCCCACTGCCTGAAATTCCCTCAAAATAGTCTCCTTTGCATACAACACGTTTAACCCATAAAATTCACTTTCCAGTTCATTTACTAACTCTTTTCCGTTCTTCATGTAGTAACTATTATAGGTTACGATGTTATCAATAACCTTTAAAGCAAATTCACCTTGCATGTTAGCTTTTGGGTTTGTACTATATACATACAAAACTTGCTTTTCCTTTTCAGTTTTTATTTCAAATTTCCAGTTTAACTTCTCACAGGCTTTTTTAAGAATTTCCTGGCTCATTACTTGTGGATTCTTTAAGAAAGTAGAAGATTCAAAGCAAGACATAATGTTTTATTTAAGTTTAAAAAAGGCTTTATCCTTAGTGACCATAAACACCTTGAGAGACAGCACGAAGTCTGAATCGCTTTTAAATCCAAGCTGATTGCGATTAAAAGACGGGTATTGCTTCTTTATCAGAAAGATAAAATTACTGATTCTATAGTCGCCATAGTCATCAGGTTTCATCCTGTTAAATATCCTGATATAATCAATTTGGGGCTTAAGAACCTGTTTTACTCTAGGTTCCTCCTTAATCCCAAGTAACTCGTATACAGTAACCAGTGGAATATCTAGCATCATTGCCTTTGACTGAAAGTTTCTATCCAAGGTTAGGATTACAGGATTCTGCTTTTTGTATACAAGTCCAAGTGAAAGGATCATATTGTCAGCAGACTTATTTTGCAGCTCGGTGGGAAGCAGGGTTAAATCAGCACCTTGCCTTCTAACTCTATTTTTCTTGGAACCCTTTGCTGCTTTGAGCAGAGAATTAATGTTCTGTATTGCCTTTGTTGCATTTTCCTTATTAGCAGGCCTCGTTTTTAGCCTGTCTAATTCTTCCACTACCGAAAATGATAATGCAACAAAATGCTTAGTCAAATCAATCTTCGATATTATATCTGGCTCTTTGATGAAAACGTTTGTATCAATTATATATGTCTTTGCAAGAACTTCATCCCTAATTCTTTTATTTTCTGAATTAAGTTTCCTTTTTAAACTTTCATATTCTAATTTCAACTCATTGTAGTCTTCAAAAAATTCAACTTCCAAGTTTTTCAGATTACTTTCTATGTTCGTAATATCTTCCAGCTTTTCGGTATTAACTCCCTCAAATTGAGTTGTTAATTTACCAAGCTTCTCAAAAAGTATTTGTTTGTGCTTCTCTTTTAATCCTAAAATATAGTTATCAATATGCTGATTTATTCTTTCAAAAGTCTCTTTAGCAATTTCACTTATTTCAGCATTCGTAAATACTTTAACCTTTTTGGTTAGATCATATTGCTCAATTATAAAAGCCTTATTTACTTTAAGACTTTCTACATCACTGGCAGACAATTCTTCAACATTGCGTTCTATGATTCTCAAATAATCTTCAGCAACAGAACGTTTCACTTCCCGATAAAGCTCTGGGATTTCACTTTGAGTTATCCGCTTTCTGTGATAAAAAGATTTTGAAAAATACCTTCCGGCATTTGCAAAGTTGAATGCCATTTCTTTAAGGACTGAAATTTCATTCCCTACCGTTACAAAACAATTAAAACCTGTGACGACTGCATATACTGATACAAAAAGCTTATTGCTCTCACTTTTTGAAAACTGAAACAATTCCTTAATTCGATTATTAATAAGGTCATTTTCGGATTGCTGAAATACAATAAAAAGCGAGGGGCAATTTTTATCTTCTGCAAACTTCTTCAGTTTTGCAATTATAAAATCTGATACCTGGGGCAGTAGCAAAAATATTTCATCGGAGGCCTGAGAAACAAACTGATTTAGGTTTAACCAAAAAAATTCCTGATCAATTATGCTAGCTTCTGCAGTCAGTTTTTTGTAGGCGATCAGAGCATCTTGAGGACTTTTTGAAACTAAATCCTCAATTTTTGTTCTGCTTTCGGTTAGTTGCTGTAGATAAGAAGTTTCTGAGTCGATTAGAATGTTTTCTTGGGGAACAGGTTCGAATAGATCGATAAAGTCTTTTGTGTTTTCGTTAATGAATTGAGTAAAGTAATGATTTATTTTTTTTGAAATCGGTTCAAATGCCAGCAACCTAATTTCTTTGCTTATAATGTCAAACAATAAAGCAATTTCAATTTTATAAGAATATGAATGACTAGCTAGACTATCCGTTTTTGAATTAATAAAAGAGTTTCCCAGTTTGGGATTGTGAATCTCAGGAACCTGAACTTCTGCAATTTGTTGCATTAATACTTCATCTGAAAAATCAAATTCACTAATTAGAGGAATAGACTTTCCTTTTAAAAGTTCTAATTCCTTTTTTGCGTTTAAGTGGTTATTGGTAATATGATCATAAAATAAATGGAATGGCCTTTTTTCATCAACTTTAAACTTATGCCCCTTTTCTGCAAATGCTTTTCCATCTTTTGTAAATTTACAGGATGAATAGGAAGTATCGCCAATTTCAATCATGTTATAATCTTTCAGATTATCCAAAGCAATCCTTAAAATATCATACTCCGCTTCATCCTTGTATTGTTGGCTTTCGGGTTTATTAATCAAGTTCATCCCCAAAATTTCACCAAGCTGTTCAATGCTCAGTATATCATCTACCAATAGAATTCCAACAATAACTTTATCAAATAAGTTAAATGGTATTGCCAGCGTACAATCAGCTTGATATTTTATTGATGAGTATATCCAATCAAAGGAAGTATAGCCCAAATACTTTTCAGTAATGGTTTTAACCTGAAATAATTCTTCGTAAATTTCTATGTCTATTTTCGAAATCATCACAAAAGTGTACTTAGTTGGTTTGCTTCAATAATCTTCCCTTTCCTTTCAATTACATCTATGGCATTCTTGTAAAGTGGCTTTCCTTTATTATCTGTAAACTGTTCAAAAAATGTTTTATTCCCAACTACGATTAACAGTCTTTTTGCTCTAGACAAAGCAACGTTTAACCGTTGTGGCAACTTTGCAAAACCTATTTCATTATTAGTTGCAACCACTTCGCCACCAAGATCCTGAAGCATTGAAATGTTCAGTTTCTCTTTTTTACTGTTATAGTCATTCTTACTTATTAGTTGCTTATCACTTCTCACTGCTGACACAATTATGATATTCCGTTCCATACCCTGAAACTTATCTACAGAATTGATCTTCAATCTAACGCCAGTTCCAGTAAGTTTGGCTTTAAGTTTCTTTTTCTGTTCTCCGTAAAAGGTTATCACTCCAATTTCCTGCTCCTGCCATCTTTTGAAATCATCTTTTATATAATTCCAATGATCCTGAAACTCACTAAACCCTTCCGCATGCTTTAGCAGCTTGATAATATTTTGCACCGCCTCAATCTCTGCATCATTTACCAATGAGGTACCCTCTCTTTTTTCTATTCCATCTACATTAACCCATATTGTGTGTATATCATGATTTAGGAAGCCCTTTAAGAATAGACCATGATGGCGGGAAAACACATTGTCGGGCTTTTGAGGGTCTCCCGAATCATAATTCTCATTTGAACCCTGTTTCAATTCTTCGGCTGCTTCCAATCCGCCATCATCGAGATAAAATTGCTTTATTACTTCATTTATGTCCGGATGCATCCGGTATTGGATATTGCATCTTGCCAGGATAGTGGGCGAAATATTCTCATTCAGAATCATTCTTTCAAACTGCGACGTTTCTAAAAACTCCTGGTCAATTTCCTGCGCCAGCTCTGTTGCTCCCGCATCCTCTAATGCTTCTTTAAAACTTTTTCATTTAACATCGGAGGCAACTGCCTGTGATCACCGATAATGATAGATCTTTCCCGAAGCATAGAGGCAATAACATCTCTGGAGGAGTCGCCTTACTTGCTTCGTCCATTATTACCGTGTCAAAGTTTATATTGCTTAAGTTCAACACAGTCGCAGCTTCACCAGCATTTTCGAAACTAAGTCTAACAAGCATTTTTGAAAGCGATCTAGGAGCAGGTCTGACAGCTATAAGAGAACTAAGTCTGTTAATATCATTAAAAAAAAGAGATTGGATAAATGAATAGGTAGGGTCTGTTATAAGTTTCCTTAATTCATCTTCTTTAATCCTTAGTCTATTGCAGATTTTATCAATGATGGAAAAATCATCTTCCAGCGCTCCTTTGCTTAATTGGTAATTAATATCGCTAATACTCTCCTTATACTTTTCACCTTTGTAATAATTGATGAAATATTTTTGAAGCTGCAGCTTACTATATTCTCTTTTAAATGTCGGACTTCCACTTGAACTACAAGTGGAACCAATTATGTTGGAATATTCAAAGTATTTCTCTTTAAAAAGAATTTTTATTTCAGGTTTTGGATGATAAGTTAGTTCTGTGACCCAATCTTTTAACGCGTTTGCATACCTCGGATTGTTATTCTTTGCTCTTCCCGCTATCCTTTTCATCCAATCCTGAACTGCGTTGTTTTCTAAACTCGGCACGTCTAAATCTTCTTCAAAATCATCATCACTTTCCTCAGTGACTACATCCTCGTCAATTTCTTCGGCAATGTAAGTTTCATCTAGCCATTGCATAATTCTGTCAACTGAATATTTTGCTCCTTCCTCATCAATTTTTTTCTTACTGGATTCACCAGGTTTGCCGAGAGATACAAATCTTAGTGGTTTTATGAGTGTAATATAGTTTGCCAACGTTTGATTGACCCCTTTGATATTAAGCAGACGATCTAAAGCGTTATCAACTGCCAAATTATTTTCCGATGTTAGCAGAATTTTATGTTTTGGGTCACGGCTGATCATTTGCCAGATAATTTCTGCAATAACAGTGGTTTTACCAGTGCCCGGTGGACCTTGCAGCAATGCTAAATCAGAACAATGTATAGATGCCAATACTGCTTTTCTTTGACTCTCATTTAACTTTAATAACTCGTTATTCTTTACTTGATGGTAATACTCGGAACCCTCAGTTATTTTACTTTCATCATTAATCGATTTGGCCTTTGACGTATCGATGAGGAAATCGCCTAAGGACTCGTTAACCGGTTTACCATTAGGAGCTTCGCTTGGATGAGTGATTTTCTTAACTGCTTCAACTAACCACGAATTTTTCTTCTCATCACCTTTTAAATTTGCCTGGACAAAATTTACTTTATTCGCTTTTGCACTTTCTATAAATTCTTTTACAGCCTCTGCTATTTCCTTTTGGTTGGGGAAAAAGGAAGGGATATAAAATGTGAGTTTTTTTTGGTTAGATGACCGGCTATTTAAATTGCCTATAAATTGGAGTTCAGGCCTTTTTGCTCTTTTTGGAGTAGTAAGTTCTTCTGTATCTTCAACAGTACTTCCGGATTTCATATTTAGATCTGAAACAAACTCTGCACCTTTCAGCTTGCTCAGTTTGTCATAAAACAATTGCTTTTGGGTTTTTTTGGCAATGAAGTTTGTTTTCACTTTAAACTTAAATGCAGGATGAGTAGGAGCAATTATTGTTTGAAACATATTCAGAGACTTCAAAAACTTGGAATAGGTTTCCAGTTCTTCTTTCGTTTCAAAATCAAAAGAAATACTTCTTGTTACAGGGTTAAATTCAATGACATTTTTAAATGGTATTAAAGCTCTCTTAAGATTTAATTCAAAATCATCATTAAACGAATTGGTGTCAAATTTTGAAATGTCATAGCCATACAACTCGCCAATTTCAAAGTTTATCTTTGTAGAGCCTTCACTTTTATATAATTCACATTTAGCAGTAACCTCTTTAGCCAACTTTTCTTTTTCATTTTCTAAAATTCTGCCATATGCACCTTCTCTTATTTTTCCATTAACTGTTTCAGATTCAAATTGACCATTGGCATCCCGCCTTCTTATCGTAGCTATAATTCCTTTTCTTTCCAGCGAAAATCTATCTTTCAGTTCTTTAGGCATTCTAATCTCCTTTGAATTTGAAGAAAAGAAAATCAAAAAGTTACTTTCGTTATCAACAGCCGCTTTTAGATTCCATCCTATAGATTTGAAATAACTATTAATCTCAAAATCGATCCTGTTTTTGAGTTTTAATATTGCCGATATCTGATGCTCTCTTTCAAATGTTTGAGCAAACTGAGATTTGATTAATGGATCTAGAACTTTTTCCAATTTCCTCTGCTGTAAGCATTACAGTTCCGTCCGGCTCAAATAGCTCTTTCTTTGTTAAGCCATTTCGCTCCAATGAGGCATTGATGCCATACTCTTTAAGTGCACTTTCCAAAGGACTATACTCCGAAGTAATGGTTTCTTTGATCATCACCGAAACTTCATAGGCAATCATTGGTTCACCATTTTTATCTTTAGAAGACTGGAGAGTCGTTTTTATTTGTGGCTTTCCAATAATCTCAAAAGGTTCCTGCAAACTTTTTATAATTGCCTGCTGAGCTTCTATCCAATTAAACCAAATAGCCTGCTGATTTTGAATATTTATGTTTGATGCCGTAGGTTGCCGGCAAACTTTTTTATATAGCTCTTCAAATTCATCCGATGCCCGGTTAGCTCGGCCACCTTCATTTATGTCGATGATTTTAACCAGGCAGGTTTCCTCAATAGATTTATCCTGTTGTGGAAGAACGACCGATGGCCGAAACTGGGTCTTCTTTTTTTTATCAACAACAGCCTGGTATGTATCTGCAACTGCATACCACGTTACAATGGCTTCAAGTTGGCCACTGAGCGTAGGAATAAATAATTTATGTTCGGTTTCACTAATTTTTTGAAAATGACAGGCTATATCTTTACCGGCAACATCTGCTTTAATTTGATCAAGGGAAGAATCGTTGTGCTTATTGAACTCAACTACATCATCGGGGGTAAACCTGATAATTACTTCAACTGAGTCTAAAGAATATTCAATTCCTGGCATAGAATCTTAGTTAGGGTATTTTTATTTTTATGGCAGGTATTCTATATCAACGCCTCTGTCGTGCATATGTAAAATACAGTTGTCCAACTCACCGTTTTTTAACTTTATAGTTAAGCCGTAGTCTGCAAATGAACTGCCCATGGGATCATGTCCATAGCCCCGCAACACAATTTTATTTTCGTCTTGTTGAATAATTTTCATTTGCTTGGGTGCCATTTGAACATTATTTTGCCAAACGGGATGGTCTCCATCAAGATTGTAAAGTGTGACTGTAACGCCTTCTTTACCATTTATATTCGGCTCAACTTTTACAGCCCGTCCAGCTCCTCCATGAGGGCCTGAAACATGCCTGCCATTCTCATATCGTAGATGATCTGAAGATTTAAATACAAAGTCTAATTTCATTTTTTACTTTTTAGGGTTAAGGGTTATACTAATTTAAATTTTATAGAGTTTATTTTGGTTAACCAAAAAAGTGCAACCTCAGCTTTTACATCTTCAACTTTTTTTGAGTTATTAAAGTATTTATTCGCCACTTCTTCTATACTTTCAACATTTAATAAATAGAAGTCCGAATTTTTAAAATTTTCTGCATCTTCATTTACAGCAAGTGCCGCAATACAAAAGTCGGCACATTCTTCTCCAAACTTTTCTTTAATTAAATTATAAAACTGGTTAGATAAAATTGGTTGAACAATACAAAATTCGCCCAAGCCAACGTGCTCATACTTCTTGCGAATAATTTTATTATTAATCCTGCTGTATACATACAGCTCGGAATATCCATCTTCTAATTCTTCGTTATCTGAAAAATGACCAAATACCTTCAGTAAGAAATCTCTGGAAAAGTTTTCATTTTTAATATCAAGAGAGCTTTTATCAAATCTGCGGATTTTGCGTGGAAGAAGATCGCTGTCAAACATTATTAAATCAAAGAGTTCAAATGTTTTCGAATCACAATATTTCTTTTCGAGATAAGCAACTTCCTCTTCATTTAAGTAAGGAAACTTTTGGCCAATATTAAATAGGGTTTGCGCCAATTCTTTACAAGATTCTGATAACATAAAGAGATAAAAACTTTTCTCAGCGAGCAATTCTTCCAATTCCTTACCACGGTGTAACCTTCCATAGTAATAGCACATCTCGGGTAAATTGCTTTCATTGGTTGCCGCAGAACCTTTTATAAAGCGATACTTTGCGATAACTAAAAGAGATTTTATATCCCTATTTTGTGCACATTGTCGTCTTAGGTTAAACATCTCCTCGAGCGGCATCTTTTCCAACTGAGATTCTTCAACTGTTGCCTGGGTATTGCTAAAAACATTTCGCTTAATCCAGTCAAAGGCTATTGCCCGTGTAGTACTTTGGAATATGCTGGTATAATCAGTCTTCAATTCTAAAACCCTCGTTTGATATTTTTGCCCAAACAATTGGTGGAATTTTTCCTGGATATGGTTGCTATTACCCAAATCATCCACAGTTAAATTCTTGTCATAAGTAAAATCCTTAAGCACTTCTGTTGAAAAGTAATCAACAAATGAAGTAAAGGGCTCCTTTCCTTTTGCTTGTATTTTGTATTCGTTAAGAAATTCGGATAATTTCAATCTGTCTATTAAGATATACCTGTCTTCATCAACAACATCAGCAGGTTCACCATTGGTAATCTTATCTACCAGTCGCCTGTTTGATAAACTTTGATCACCAATATGAGACGAAAAATAGCCTTCTACATGACTTAATACATCTCCTGCTAGTTTGTCAAAATAAACCAATTCATCATTGGTTCTGCTTAGTCCAAAAAAAGTGGCGTCCAGCAATTCGTTAGTAAGGTCATCGAGCGTAAACTGCGGTCTTATTTCTTCTTTTTCAGAGGTTTCATAAAGTTGATTAACAAGGCCAAAATCCAATCTGTTTTCATCGAAATCATCATCTTCTTCATCTGTATATAAAGCAGCCTGCGGAAACTTGTCAGCAATATGATTCAGGATGGTGTCTATATCATTTTCGCCAAGCATTTGCCGCATGTTATCCATAGAGATTATACTATTCTCAATTGCCACATCTATGCTTCTTTTAGCTTTACAAGCTATTTTATAAGCTTGTTCTATATTTCCTATCAGATAATTTCCTATCGCAAGTTGATAAAGAATTTTAGGCTTACCTACATGCCCTTCCTCGGTCATTTCATTTGCCTTTTTGAAATGATCGAGTGCTTTCATAAATGATTGCGCATCCTGTTTTTCTAATAACTGTTGTCCTTGCTTTAAGTGAAATGAAAAATCCATAATTCGGTATTAATAGGGTTATCGCTCTTTAAATATTTTCTCAAAATGTTCCCATGCCAGCTTATAATCTTCCACCCGGTCGCACTTATCAAAAGGGGCATAATAAGTTATTTTCTTACCCTGGTATAATTCGCTTTTGGTAATGGTATGCTCAAAAGTTTCACCGGGTTTTAGATTTCGTATAAGTTCCCATACTGGCCTGTCAACCCCAACGCCAACCAATCCTTTGCTGCAGGTGAAAACAATATTGCCTTTGGCATCATACCAAGTATCATCTTCGTTTTGTTGTAATACAGGAAACTGTACGTTGTAAATAAGGGATAATTCTTCTAAGGTTAAGCCCAATGCCATGGCGGTTATTACATCTATCTCTACCAATGCTTGCCTGCGCTCAAACCAGTTACGCAAAAGGTGTACCTCTTTCCCATTTAAGGTTAATGTGTTAAATGGTTTAAGCCGAGCATCTACTTTAGACCAACTATCTTCTTTAAATATGGTTTGCCAATTGTTTTCCCACAAAGGAGCAAAATGCTTATTTAAGCAATTAAGTAGAAGAGTACGATTAAACAATTGCGGTGTATATTTTTCATCAACGCCCAAAGGAAAAGCAGTCAAACGACTTTCGGTAAGATTGGATGCACCTACTGTTTTTATAAAGAAGTCCAAGATTAAAGATGAGGATACGGCGGCCAGCTCAATAAGATAATTATTGCTTTTAAATATAGCAGATATTACGCCATGCGTATGAGATGCCTTTTGGGGGATAATACTTGGAGTAAGTGTTCTTTCGCCTGCCTGGCTCAACATCTTTCTGAAACCTAATTTGTAATAATCTATCCAACTATCATAAATGTCATTTTCATCTTCGTCCTTTTCACCAGTTTTAAACCCTTTAATCAAAGAGTGAAATTTTTCGGGGTTAAGATGTGGAATATAATTCGTTCTAGCTGTACAATCATCGGTACTCAGCGAAGGATCAATAATGTCATAATGTGCTTTTTCGACACATATCTCTCTTGGTGTCTTGTATAAGGGGTTTGAAACAAAAAAGTGAGGCCCACTATAAACCATCTGATAAGTATCAAAATCTGGGTATTGAGTAGAACGTTTAATTATACCAGCATCAACATCATTAGTTTCATGCCAGCCTTCAGAAATTTTATTTTGAAATATCTTTACTGAGTTATTGAATCCACTCAATTTTTCTAGGATACTTACTATAGAAGAGGAATGTATGGAAACAAGCTTCGCAGAATCGAATTGAGTAGAATTCTCAAAAGTAATAGCAAGTGTTTTTAACTTGTCCAATGTATATTTTACAATTCTATCTTTATGGGGCTTTATGTTCCAAACAAAGCCATCTTCACCTTCACCTTTTATTTTTATACCTCCACAAAGTCCGTTACCATCGTGTATAAAACAACCGTCTATAGTTGATGGGTGAAAGATATTATTGATAGAGTAAAATGATATTTCTGACTTATTTCCAGAGTATATTTGGATACCATATTTTTCTCGATGTGCAACTTCCGCAAAAAGATTAAACGCATTTTGAAATTGGAAATGATACTGCAAACGAGGTACATTTCCTCCTTAACGGTTGACCATTAGGGTCATCATATACCCCTTCGGGATGCAGCAATCCCATAAAACCATTTTTTCCTAAAAGAGAAAATCCATTCGCTAAAACACATTTAAATAAATTTGTTTGCTGACCAACAAGTAGGGGATAATTTTGGATTGCATTTAGAAATACAGCAGTACATTCTGTACCGATTGCCTCCTCAACATACATTTCTTTTAATCGTTCATCAGCAAAAAACTGTGCTTGCATTGTTCTTACCAATGGTGCACTAACATTTTGAATAGCTACTTCCGGAAATTTTTCGGAAATAATATCCTTTTCTTTAAATTCTAATTTTATCCATGGAGGATTTCCTGCAATTAAATCAAATCCACCTCTTTCCCAAAACACATCCAAAAACTCCAACTGAGGATGAAAATAAAAATATTGTTTTGCCAGATTACTAACTAATACAAGGCGTTGGTTTTTATCAAACAAATCTTTGCGGTTGGTATATTCACCCACTGTATCAGTAAATAATTCGTTGCTGTCCGTTGGTGGTTCAGCTTCCATTACCATGCTTAACTGGTTGGCTGTGTCAAATATTTTCTGCTGGCCTTTTACAATCACTACGCCTTCTAAAGATTTTGTAACATCCAGTTCTAAAATACCTGCAACATCCTGCCAGTATTGTTGCCGGTTGGGTAATTCTTTAGCATCCCTTACATCCCAAAACCAAAGGCTGCACCAATAGTCCATTACCATTTTCAACTTAAAGTAAGGTGCATTGTGCCGGTTACGCTGGTCTGCTAATTGTTCCTTTTCATCATAGGTTTTTAAATCCAATACTCTTGCACCGGTTACTCCAAATATCTCCTGCTTGTTGGCCGTCTGTGTATTGATGGTTCGCTGAAAGCGGTAGAACTCTGCCAGCAATTCATCTATCTTATTGCATATTTTTTCAGTTGCTCTACCTCTGATTTCTTTAGCGGCTCACAAAAATCTTTTCTCCATTTAGAAACAGCTTTGCTTTCCGTATCATATTCTGCTTTCAGCATTTTAATACCTGCCGATGGCACCATGTTTTTATCGGGTAGCAAAAAATGATAAATCTCATCAGCCTTACGCCCATGCTTTATTGTGGCATACTCCTTATTGGGTTTAAATTCTAGCTGCCTTGGAGCAGTTTCCCACCATTCTTTCTTTTTAGGAACCCGCTTTTGTTTTCCTTTGGCATCCTTTATAATTTCATCTTCTTCCAGCAGGTCTTTCTCTTTGTACACTTTTAGCCAGGCACCCACCACTGCATTGCCAACTGCAAGGCGATTACTAAAGAAAGGAGTTTCCATATCCTTGTGTATCACATTCAGCCAAAGAGATAGTTTTCCCAATTCAATCGCAGTGGGGTTTAAATCCACGCCATACACATTGTTGGTAGCTATATAAGCTTTTACCTTCTGCAGTTCTTCTTTAAATAGATCAGGAGCCACCCGTTTTTTCAATTCTTTCTGGCGATAGCTGATGTAGGCTTCTGCCAATTGGTTAACCATTTCGTTGTGAAAAGCAGCGGCTCCCATGGCTGGCTCAAGCAATTTCAATTCCAGCAACTCAGTGGCTTTCATTTCACCCTTTTCCAGTTTCTCCAATATTGGTTTTAAAGTGTATTTAACCGTACACCTGGTAAGTACTTCAGGTGTGTAATAGCTGGCAGATTTTTGCCTGTCACGCCCACTGAGGCGATATACAAAAGTTCCCTTTTTAATTATCTCATCGTGACGGTTACTATCTTTTAAAATTTCATTTTCTTTAAAATCATCCCTCCGCATACGGGGCACTAAGTATGTGCCTTCATTCGGTGCATCAGCTTTATGTACCTCAATGTAATCCTGCTCTGCATAAAATCCACGATATGCCAGTAAACTTTCATACACGCTGCCCAATTGATTAATACCAAGATTTGCGTAGGAAATTCTACCTCTTGCTTTACCACGCTGTTGCTTGCTTAAAGACAGCCGGCAAATGATATCCTGCCAAACCTTATTACGGAATTTAATTTTATGCAAGTGATGCAGTTTGGCATTATTGAACAGTGGGGAATCTATATGACGAACTTTGAAACTTTTATTTTGACCATTTTCTTTTTCCCGGTAGCCTGAACTAAGCACCGCAAATAATTTGTTCAACGATTCATGAAAGAAATAACCATTTAAGCTGGTTTCTGAATACAGCGGTACTTGTTCTAAATCCCTGAGCATTTCCAAAGAATATCCTTTGTTGTAAATGGGATCATTGCCTGGTAGAATATCTAAATCTTCCCTGCTTTCTGCATAAAAAACAAACAATAACCGGTAGATAAAATTTAAACAGTCGTCTTTTATTTCCTGCTCAAATTTGTCATCCGTTTCATCAAAAACTTCTCTGAGTATATTCTTTTGGTAAAAGAGCGTTTCATTTGCCAATGCTTCTACCGCATGAATAATTCCTTCCTTTAAATCTTTAGTAACTTCATAAGCACTTTTATGACTGTCTTCATCCAGTTGGTCAAGCAGTACCATATTGCTTTCCGGAGTTAGCGATTCTTTGCCTAACAGAAAATAAAACAAAGCATAGTAATTGGCATTGCGGTTAGCGGTGGCTTCAGAAAATAATTCTTCCAAATCAATTTGAAGGTAACTGCCTCTAAACCATTTTTCCTGTTCCAATAAAAAGACAACATTGCCGGCCAATAATAAAATATATTTCGGTCGTAGATATTGCTCCAATAAAAACAATTCGGAAATAGCTTTATTAATAACTACCGGAGATATTTTAAGATGAGCTGGCACTTTAAAAACACTGTCCCATTGTAACCTGTGGTAGCGTTGTGGAGGATTGGTTTGGGTTTCATCTTCTACATTGTACCGTTGTTCAAATAACCCATCAGGTTCGGTGTCGTCCTCTTTGATCAACGCCTGCATTTCCATAATCATAAGATGCGTTTGCTCACCTCTGTAAAGAATATGACGAACGGGCAAAACTTCATTTTCGGAAAGGTGAAACAGGTTGTTGTATTGATGGTGATTACCATCATACCCCAGGGCGTTTAACAAAGCTGTATGAAACTGATGGGCTTCAAATATTTTATCTTTTGTTCTAAGTTTACCTTCGATAAAGCTTTGTTTGAAACGGAAGTAGCGATCTTTAAGTGGAGAAATTCTTTTATTAAACTCCTTTACTTCTTCTGCTCCGTAACCTGTTTTAGCTAATACTTTGGCAGTAAAATCTTCATCAAAGTAATTTGTTGAAAAGTAATCACCTATATTTTGAATAAATTTTATCATGTTGGCTTACGAGTTAAAAAACACCGCTAAAACTTTTAAATATGCATCGCCTTGCAACGATGTTAAGTTTTTGTAATATTGGCTTGAAGTGCTTAGAATAGTTTCAATTTCCCTTTGTTTAGAATCTTTAATTCTCGCCCACAGGTTGCTGCCCGTATTCTCATTAAAATCAAGTTCTAATTGTTCAAGGGCGGCTGCTCTCCAATTATGGATTTTTGTTTTGTACTCATTTAATTTTTCTTCCATCCTGTTTTCCAGCAAGTCCTGTTCCCTTTGCATGTAGTCAGTTACAGATGTGACTGCACTTGAAAGATGCTTTTTGAGAATTGAAATATCATCATCAGAAATTGTTTCAGTATGTAATTTTTCCTGGAATTTAAATTCACTTATAAAATCGTTTAGGTGAAATGGTGTATTTCTAATACTTCCGTTGGAATTTAATCCGACCACTAAAAATCTGCAACAACAGGTTGACCTAAGTTATTAGAAACCTGTGCTTGAAAAATAAACCATGAAGTTTTAGCAGGTACACGATTTGTTTTGGCAACCAATGCCACATCTTTGTCCACGCTTGCTTCCAGCTTTGTCATGTAATATTTTATTACCGGGTGCAATTCATTTAACACTTGAAATTCGGCCCATTCTCCTTTTTTCTTTCTTGCTTCTTCAATTGATTTTTGAACCAAATCTTTATCAAGAGAAAGCTTAAATAACTGCCCTTGTTTTGGCTTTGACTCTGGTGGCAGATCATATAAAATCTGGTTCAAGTCTTTTGTATTAAGAATCTCCAGGTAGCCATCTTTTACAATAACATCTTCCTGATTTATCTGCTTCGCAGAAGAAAGTTGTTCAAACAAATCAGAATAAAACTTTGCTTCACTTGGATAAATAGTTAGGCTTTCTTCGTAAGGATTGTTTGTGATTGTTACAGCAGTAGAATCATCCTGATTGGCAAAAAGTGTAGAAAAATCAAAACCGGCTATTTTATCGTCTAAGTTTTCGAGAAAGGTTTCATCCTGGTTGAGAATAGCCTGTTCTACCAATTGTTCTTCCTTTGCAGCATCATATAACTTCATCACAGACCCGGCATCACCAAGAGTTTTATATACCACTTCTTCCTTTTGAGTAAGGCGGTCAACAATATGCAAATCTGTTTTTAATCCTTTAATATCGGACTGAGCAATAATGTAGTGGATAAAAGGTGTTTTCTTTTGGCCATAGCGATCTATACGACCATTGCGTTGTTCTAATACAATTAAGGACCAGGGGATATCATAATTAAACATCCTGTTGCAGAAAAAGTGAAGGTTTACTCCTTGCGAACCTGCATCTGAACATAGCAGCAACCGAACGGTACTATCTTCCTTGCCAAAATCTTCAATAATGGCTTGTTGTTCGGTGTCAGGTAATCCACCATGAAAAAATTGAATAGCTTCATCCTTTATCAAAAAGTCAGCTTGCAATTTTTCTTTTAAATATTCAAGCGTATTTATTCTTTCTGCAAAAATTACGTATCGGTCATTTTGCTTCTTTCCAGTCCAACCCAGGTCAAGCAAGGTTTCCTTTAACTTTTTGTATTTAGTATCAGCATTGGTGTTAATAATTACTTCTAACTTTTCCCTCAGCGCATTTAAAACCAGCAAATTTTCGGACGCCAATTCATTGTTTGATTTAGCAGCATCCACTTTAGTAATGCGTCTGTTAATGCTTTCTAATGCAGCTTTAGGCGAAGACATGAATGCCTTGAAAATGCCAATTGAAAAAAGAAAGTCCTCTTTTGGTTTACCTTTCTTTATGGCATTAATTGCATTGAATTTAAGTTCCTGCTGGTATTGTAAAAAATCGGTTTCTGAATCACTAAGATTGGCGCTGGTTCTTAATATTTTTCTCTCAGAAAAATTTGCTCTCACATTTTCATCAGTAATATCATTTTTGAATCTTCTAACATAATATGGTTCCACATGCGACTTATCATATTCGCCACTTTTAGGAATAGCTGTAGGCTCAATCATGTGAATAAGGTTAGCGAAATTTACTTTTCTACCATTGTGTGGAGTAGCGGAAGTAAGAATTAATGACTCACATTTCTTAGCAATGAATTGCGCTAAATCTCCTTTGAGGCTTTTGTCATTTGCTACAGTGTGGCATTCGTCAATTACAACCGCATCCCACCTTGATTTCTCCAGGTAGTGTCTGAACTTAGCGTTGTTCTTAAGTGTGTCTATTGAAATGATCGTTTTATCGTAATACTCAAACGGATTTTTATTAGCAGGAAGTTGTGATTTTATTCTGGCAATACCTTCAGAATCCAATCTTACCAATGGTATTGCGAACCGGTGCCATAGTTCCTGTTGAAACTGAGCAAGAATAGATTTTGGTGCCAGGACCATTATGCGTTTCCCTTTACCACGTTTGATCAGTTCAGAAAGAAATATTCCAACTTCAATAGTTTTCCCTAAACCAACCCCATCAGCTATAAGCAATCTTGGTCTTGGCAACTGCAGCGCTTTAAGCGTTGGAGTTAACTGATAATCGGCTGCATTAATGGCAGCTTTATGCGCAATTGTAATTTTTTCTGAAAAAACTGCCGCATTGCGAATTTGTGTTTCAAGAAAAAGTTTAGTTTTTCGGTATCCACTATCAGTGTCAGCAATTAAGTTAGTCTGATTCGGGTCAATTGGTTTTATATCCGAATCAATTGTAGAATCAAAAGAAAATCTCTTCCCTTTAACCAGTTCACTTATGCCTTCAGCTTCCAGTAACCATGTTCCATCATAATTGGAATTAGAATTGGTAATAATGAAGTCTTCGCCACGGGTTGATATGCGTTGTCCTATTGTTAGATTCATTTATGCTTTGGTGTTTTTCGCTTAGGGTTAATTTTTAGTTCATCTTCTGCTACTTTCATTGCTTTAATTGCCACATCTTCATCTTTTACTATATCATATACTTTATCAGCAAGCCAAAGTGAAAGCAGATCATCCTCCGGTACACTAAAAATCCTGCAAAGTATTGTTACATGCTCTCTTTTAGCATTTCTTTCTCCACGCTCAATTTTGCTAAGCATAGGCGTGTCCATGTCTAACTGGTTTGCTACCTGCCGCTGCAATAAGCATTTTTGCTCTCTGAGTAGTTTTATCTGTTCTCCAAATTGGTTCACTGTACTTGTATTGGCTTGTCAAATAATGGCAAATATAAGGGCTGTGTATGCAATATAAAGTATTGTTTGCATAAAAAAAGGGCCATAAAAGCCCTTCATCAGCAAATGAATAGTACGCCTCTGATGTAACAATGATGTGGTCTAACACCCTTATATCGTGATAGCTTGCTGCAGTTTTAATCTTAGCAGTAAGTTGCTCATCTGCCAGGCTTGGTTTAAGGTTGCCGCTTGGGTGGTTGTGTCCTAAGACAATTCCCACAGCCAACCCTTTAATAGCGGCAGCCAGTATTAATCTTGGGTCAGCAACAGTGCCCGTAATTCCTCCGGCAGATGCTTCATAAACTCCCGTAACCCGATTTGCCCGGTTAATCAATAACACTTTAAATTCTTCCTGCATTTCCAACTTGTTTTCATCCCATACTTTCAGGAATGTTTGATAACAATCTTTAGAAGTCTTAATCAATGGCCTTTCAGAAGCTTTCACTTTGGTTTTATAAACCAGTTCCACTTCTGCTACTTTGCTCCATTCTGGTTGAATCATTGTGTTCTGTTCCATAATATTCATTTTAAAGATTTTAAAATTAATTATGGAACCTGCCCCGGCTTTTGGCGACCAAGGCAATGAAGCAACGGAATAAATAGCGCAGCGTTTTATGCCGGAATTTCATTGCCGCTACAGAAGCCAAAAGGCGAACTTTGTGGGAGAATTAATGAAGAAAAATAATTACTTTTAACAGTATGAGAACGATTAAAGAAATTATTGATGAACTTACTGATAAGGGTATTAAAGCATACGGTGCTGATAGCCACTTTTATGATTATACTGATAATGAAGAGAGTCCCCTGAAAACACTCTTTGATGAATTCTTTCAATTCGGCCAGGAATATCTTGATAGAGATGACCTTGAATTTAATGTTAAACCTGCAAGATTATACTACAGTACAAATACCGGGTTAAATGCTCTTGCAAGAAAAGTGAATGACTATTATTTGGTAGAAATCTATATGGGCACAATTGCCTGGATGGAAAAGTTTTATTTGGAAATGGAGGATAAGTTTAATCAAGATGGCCTCCAGCATTATAAACAAATCTCACAACTAAGGGGAGTGACGCCTGGCAAATTTCTTTTGCAATTGGCAACTACCTATTATTTCTATCATGAAGTCGGCCATCTAATCCAGCGTAGCGTACAGGATGCAGACTATGTCGAATATCTTCAAAACGAATGTGTAGGAGATCAAATTCCGACACGGCACATGAGGGAATTGGATGCAGATTGGAATTCCGCCTTCTGTATGGCCATGCATTTAAAGCAATTTGCCGAAGTGGAATCAAATGGAGGCTACATAGTTGACCCAGGGATTTTGTTGGAAATAGCAGCATTAGGATTGGCGGCGATGTATATGTATTTTATTAATCGCACAGATAAAAATCCAGCTATTTATTATCAGGAAAAAGTGCCATCCTCATCCTTCTGTAAGATTATCATACATGCTGGTTTTTGTGCTTGATAATCTACAGGCAAATGTTCCATATCCTATTAATAAAAATGAAATTCTTAAAAAGGCTATTCAGATAAGTGAACTACTACTGAAAGATGGCGAGAACAATATCATTGAAGAATATAGCAAAGCACTTTTGAAAGAAATAAAAAAAGTAGAAGATTATATAAAAAAGATAATGGGTGATACAGAAAACTATCCTTACCTGTGCAAACATATACTGGTACCGGGAAGTTCTTGAAAAAAATTACTTCTCCCAAATTACACTTAATGTGTAATTATAAGTTCGGGCATATAAACAATACTCAAAAAATCTCGAATCAGCCTCATCATCATTTTTCATTTGAAACCAATCTGACTTCCATATATCCTGTTTTGATTCATCACCGTAATAAGCCTTTTTACTAGTAAACACTTCATAGGCCACTGACCCTGTTGGTGGCGGTAAATTATATTCAAAAAAAGGGCAGAAATGATAAAATCCCTCGGACTTTTTCCACCACTTCATTTTGTTATCCTTGCAATATATTATAAAAACAGGGTGATTGCCCCGCTTTACAAATTTTAAGATAGCAGCAGTTTTACTGACTTGAAAACGATTAGCCAGATATTCGATAACCTTTGGCTCAAATTTTTTCTTTCACACTCATTATAAAAAAGTTCAGAGGGCATTAAAAACTCTGCAGCAAATTCGTTGGCTTCCATTTCGTGTGGCCCTGCTTTATACCAGTTCATTAAATCTTCCTCAGTATCGGAAAAGATAGGCTTGATATCTCTGTGCATTTCATAATGCCCTAACTCATGTGCAGCAGCAAAGCGTTTTTTTGTTTCAAATTGAATATCAGAGTTAATTGTTATGATGGACCTGTTATTCACCGAAACGATTTCGCCTTCTTTCCCTTTTAATGGAACCTCTTCGTAAAAAGCTTTTCGTCCGAAAATAATTCTCTTTAACGACTCTTCCGTAGGGTCATTTAATCCGCATTCTTCCAACACTTTTTTTGCCTTATGTTCGGCTGCTGTATATGTGAAATTCATTTTTCATTATTATTCTGCTGGCTCATAAACTTCAATATAAAATGGCGGATAAGAATGTTCCTGATATCGTCTTTACTGAGGTTTTCTACATTGCGGAAACTCATGGATAATTCTTCTTTTGAACAAGTTCCGGCAAAGAGAAATTAATGTTGGCGAATAAATTATCAACCCATGCTGTCGCTTCTGCTTTTACACTTTCGGCTGCCTGCATTTCTTGCTCAGTCCTGCCGGCATCAGCCAGCATCTGCATTTTCTTTATTCTTTTCAATCCTTCTGTAACCAGTTTGTCAGTATTTACTCCCTCTGATGCAAGAAATTCTTTAGCAGCTTCTTTACTACTACTATCATTTTCTGCAGTACTTAGAAACAGGTTTACAAAATCAGATTTACTTTGATTTGCTTTGTTGCTCATACCGTTTGCTTGTTTTTGTTGAAATAAGCCGCTGCCCGATTAATAACTGTAGTCAATCGCCGCATGGCATTGTCGTAAACATCTGCTGTCATGGTGAATTCTTCTATTACTTTCCTGCGTTTCATTCCATAGGTGTATATCCCTAAAAAGATGTTTTCTGCATCAACATCGCCCTGAACTTCTTTTCAATATATTCTTTGATAGCATTATAATCAATATCATCTGGAAATAATGCATCTGTGTATGGAAGTAATCGTTCCGAATATGATGATGCATTTTCCTCATCCTCTTCACCATTGTCTTCCGCAAAAATATCATCTGTTAGGTTGTTTTCTTTTTTTCTCAGGTCGTTTGCAATAAAAGACCGTACCAGGTTATATTTTAAAATATTCAAGTAATTCTCCTTGTTCTGGATCAAACTTTTCTGGATGTTCTAAATACCTGCCAATAGCCGCAAAAACATAATCTTCCACTTCCTTGCCCATAAGAAAGGTAGTGGTTTTTTCTCCCCTGAACCAAGGTTTACCTCTTACCCATGAACGGGTAAAGGCAGTTAGCCTTATAATAATATCTTTCCATTCTTCATCAGTCACCGTGCATGTATTCATTTGTTACCTGTCATGTTAGTATATGTTGGTAAAATAGTTTTTTTTACGGCCATCTGCAAAAAAAACATATTAGCCAACATGTATAGGTATAAACAAAATTATTTTAAAATGGAAAAAGAAACAGAAAAGTTAGGGGGTCAGGAACCCCACGATGAAATCATTGATGTGGAAGCTTTTACAAAAGAAGGTAAAAGGCCACCAGTTGGTAAAAAGTACAAGGTGAAAATTGGTGAGCATTACTTCATCTTCGACCATCATGTTGTTACAGGCAGGGAACTGCTGGAAAAGGCGTCTATTAGGCCATTGGAGTGTTTTTGGTTGTACCAGAAACTAAAGGACTGTGATTTTGAAAAGATTGATCTCACAGAAAAGGTGGATTTAGCAAAAGGAGGTATCGAACATTTTGTGGTGAAACCCACGGAGGTGTTTAATTATTTTGTAGACAGTGAGCCGGAAACTACAGACCAGAAGGAACTATCGCCAAACCAGATATTGGAAGCGGCCGGGTTAACTCCTGTGAGTGATTATTACCTAGTAAGGATTAATTCTGATGGTAGCCAGACATCCCTTAAAGACAGCCCTACCACACCGTTGAAAATGGTATGCCCGGCAGTAAAATTTATCTCAGCTTTCAGGGGTGAAACCAATGTATCTTAAATTTTAGCGTATGGCAAAATTAGACTTCATCAATCAATTGCAGGCTCTTGACTATGCAGTACAAGAGCCTGCCCCTGATTTTGTATCATTTGAGTACGAAATACCAGTAGGGAAATTTATTGGGCAAAAGGTGTGGATGGGTTTACAGGTGACCGATAGCTTTCCGATGAATGCTCCACCCGGCCCCCATTTTAAACCACATCTTTTACCTATATCGGGTGGCGGAGGAGTGCATCCTTTGGGTGCTATTCATGCCAGTCCGTTAGGTACTGAATGGCAATACTGGAGCAGGCCATTTAATAATGAATGGAACAGAACCGACAGGACCGTAAAATCATATTTGGCTCACATTCGAAATTTATTTGCAACTATTATATGAAGACATTTAGTGTAGTTATAACTGATGAGATCCATCAAACTCTATTAGACCACTTAATTCGTGAAGATGAACAGGAAGATCTGTGCTTTGCAACTTATGTACCCAGCAATGGTGACAATCGAAATACAGGAATACTGTCACAATTAATTTTACCGGAAGAAGATGAAAGAAATGTTCACGGCAACGTTGGATTTATGCCCAATTATTTTGAAAGGGTTTTAAAAATAGCTTGTGAAAGAAAAGAAGGCATTGCATTTTTGCATTCTCATCCTTCATCTGGCTGGCAAGGAATGAGTGAAGACGATATAATTGCAGAAACAAGATTATCCCCTTCAGTTATGGCAGCTACTGGCTTCCCTTTGTTAGGCTTAACATTAGGAACAGATGGTGCATGGAGTGGACGTTTTTGGATAAAAGACGATAGGGAGAAAAGGAAATATAACCGTAACTGGTGTGAAACTGTGAGGGTGATTGGAAAAAAACTTAGCATTACTTATAATGATTACTTATTACAGCCCAGTTTTGATAAGGCAAAACAATTACGTACTATTTCTGCGTGGGGGAATAAAACCCAGGAAGACCTTTCCCGTTTAAAAATTGGAATTGTAGGCTTAGGTAGTGTTGGGAGTATTGTGGCTGAAATACTGGCAAGAACTGGCATTTCGAATTTTACACTAATTGACTTTGATTCTGTTGAAGAAAAAAACCTTGACCGGCTCACTAATATTTTTAAAGATGATATTGGAAGAGCCAAAGTATTAGCAGTAGCTGATGGAATACGAAGAAGTGCCACAGCACCAAAAGTGAAAATTAATTGCTGTGAATATAGTATTTGTGAAAAGCAGGGATTTGAAACAGCTTTAGATTGCGACATACTATTCAGTTGCGTAGATAGACCTTGGCCCAGGCAGGTTCTTAACTTTATTTCATATGCTCACCTAATACCTGTGATTGACGGTGGCATATTGGTTCGTACCAATAAAAAAAATACTAGTATTATTGGCGCTGAATGGAAAGCGCAAACTGTAGGATATAAAAGGGCTTGCCTGGAATGCTTAGGTCAATATAAAACGGAAAATGCGGCATTGGAAATAAGTGGCAAGTTGGACGATCCTGAATACATCAAAGGATTAGACAAATCCAAATTTCTGGATGCACATGAAAATGTATTTCCATTCAGTTCTCATTTAGCTTCCATGGAAGTATTACAGATGTTGACACTTTTATTGCTCCTTCGGGCATTGATGATGTAGGGCAGCAACTTTATCATTTTGTTTTAGGCACAATGGATATTGAAAGTGAAAAGGAGTGTCATATAAATTGCTTTTTTCAATCCGTTATAGGTAGAGGTGATTTAACCAATGTGGTAGTTTACGGGGAGCATACTGTTGCTGCCAATGCCAGAAACTTAAGGACTCAAGCTGTTAGTAGCATTTTAGGTCATGATTCAAACGAATTAAAAAAGGAAAATTGGCTTAAAAAATTGAAGAGTTTTTTTTAAATAATAATTTTGCAAAGCTCAAAAGAACAGATAATCTATAGTTTATCTATTTCATAAAGCCTTCGCTATAACCCAACGCCCCACGCCCTCAAGCGTGGGGCGTTTCCAGGCTTTAACAATCTGATTAAATAAGGGGCAAACATTGTGTTTGCCCCTTGCCAATCTTAATTATAAAATTCCGCCATTACACCTTTTGCAAAACTCTCACAAAGATTGAATGCCTTTTTGTGTTCTCATTTGTCCAGTGCCACCAAACAATAAAGATTTTAATTTTGCCTCATAGTTTTAGTATGTCCTCACATTTTTAAAATATCCGGTTACTGCGTTGTATGCACCAAACAAACTGCCTTTGGTTGTTTCTAACTGCTGGCTCTCATTGGTCATGGCATATTCAAAAGCGGCATCCGTCATATTTTTGAAGCAGGTAGATAATTCATCCTCTTTACCAGCCTGTATATTTTGCAATACTTCTTTGTTTGGAACCAACGCCATTTGAATCAGCTTCTTAATTTCGGGGTCTGTTATTTTAACCTTTGCCCATTGGTTAAAAATTCCCTCCAGTTGATTGCTTAACTGGTTGGTGATGCCCATTAATTTATGGGCTTCTTCCAGCCTTTCTTTTGCGTTGGCGGTATGCCTTATTTTAAAAGCATTGGTATTATTGCGAAGGGCTGCATTTAAAGTATTATTGCAAACAATTCTAATCGGCGTAAAGGCTGCGGTGATACTGCCAAAACCATCATGCGAAGTGGTTAAAAACAAATACTGTTCAATCAAATCATTTTTGCCTACTTTGATATAGTCCGGCAATTTTGCAGTAATGAAAATCCTTTCACCCTTACCCAATGCGCCTGCGGTTTCATACTGGATGCCGTCACCGCCTACAATAGAATCAAAAAAACTGAATGCATCAACATTTTGAACAACTTCATAATCCCTGCCAACTACCCCCAAAATATTTTCGTTGTCAGTTCTTACCGTTGCAAAATAATTGGGTACTTCTATTTATCGAACGTAAACAGTTTTCTTTTTTCAACGGTATAATCCAACCCTGCAAATTTTAAAGCTTCTGCGCTGTTGGGATAGCCTTCTACAATTTGACCTAAGCCATGCCAGGCTTTTTCCTTTACTGAAAAGAAACTGTGTTTACCTGTTTGCTCATTGAAATTTAAATTGTGTGCCATGATAATTGATTTTAATTTTTAAAAATGTTGTTGTGAGAAAATTTAAAATGGGAGGTCATCCGCTGCCGGTTCTTTTGCAGGTTCAGTAGTTTTTGCAGGAGATTCATTTTTAGTGCTACTACTTCCGTGCAGCTTGATAGTATTTACATGAAAGGTTAATGTGGCTTTTGCTTCGCCATCTTTCCCCGTGTAAGCATTTACGCCAATGCGCCCCTGCAACTCAACCAAACTGCCTTTGGTGAGGTATTGAGCAATGCCGGGATTTACCCAATAATCGCACTGCACATAGGTTACAATTTTGGTAGTTTCATTACTGCCTTTTGCTTTATAGCTGTCATTGATAGCTACATTAAAATTCACTACCTGCTTTTCGTTTTTCAGGGTGCTGATTTTTGCATCACCTGTTAATCTTGCTGTCATTTCCATGATTGATAGATTTTATGTTTAAAAAATAAGTTTCAGATTTTTGTCAATGGCTCCGGTCGTTCGTTGTTCTGGCGTATGTTTTTTACCAGATAGTAAACCATGATGTCAGCCTGCTGATAAATTACCCATGCTGAAACAAGGGATTTTGAACGGCTTGTTTTTTTGGAGTGCTGAATCTTCCATGAAAGCCGCATGAGTGCTGAAAGTTGTTGTGTTTGCATACGATTGTTTTTTAGATGATTTTCTTAACTCGGCATACGCCTCGTTCGTTCTAATCGTAGCAACCCGGCCTTGAAAAGGGTTTGGCAAAAGCAAGGTTTTTGTAAAAAGAATACTACCCCACAGATATATCTCCGAAGGAGGCCAAACCGGGGTGGA
The DNA here is from genome assembly GCA_016721085.1 of Chitinophagaceae bacterium. Lineage (GTDB taxonomy): Bacteria > Bacteroidota > Bacteroidia > Chitinophagales > Chitinophagaceae > Endoryza. Next base: position 185,190 of record JADKJI010000003.1, read on the forward strand.
GATTGTTTTTACAAAACCGTGGCCAGCCGCAATGCAATGGAGGCGCAGACCTTGCTTTTGTCAAAGCCTGTCAAGAAATTTGCGACAGATAAGGATGAATGAGTTTTAAATAATACTCATTTAGAAATCTGCTTTGAAACTTCTTAGGTGGAATACTTAAATAATCTTGTTTGAGAGTTCTTTGGAGTTTTTAAATCTGGAATTGTGGTTGGGGAGGTACGAGCCAATCTCAATGACCAATATCATTGTCCGGCATAGTTCTCCTGTTTTATTTGCCGAAGGCGGAAAGAAATAAGGCAGGTGTAGTATGCCGGGTCTTTGCAATTTATTATACTTCTTTCCTACAAATCTTGAAGCGTTTTCAAAGTTTAATTAAGGATAAAGCTTTAGAATCGCATCTCACTTAAAATTTGTAAATACGTTGTATCTTGGTTTTAATTGCTTAAGGGTTATGATAATGGAGTGCGCCAATATAAGTATATGGGCAATTACAAATGGTACTACATTCCGTAGGACTAACATATTAAAATGACAATGAAAAAAAAGAAAACGGCCCTATTTCCAGAATATATTCTTCGAGACTGGGAAGCAAGTGATGGAGTAAATTTTGCTGTTGCATTAGCAAGAATCACTGGTTGGCTGTTGCACGTAGACTATTGGACACCGACCGACAACAAAGAAGCAGTTGAAAATATGAAATCGTTGCGCGTTTATGTAGGCACCAACTCTAATTATATTTATGACATAAAAGGCAAACAGACTATTGCTACCTTCACAAACAATATTATTAAGCCAATTCTAAAACAACGTGGGGCAAACTATGGAGGTGTTTCGACAAAGTATTATAGCGAAACTAAACTATTTACTTTACCACTAAGAGTGAAACCAGATGAAGACAGAATAGAAAATGCAGAAAAACTAATTCGTGCGAATGCAGAGTTTTTGAATTTAGTTCAAAAGAGACAAGCACCTAATGTTCCTGCACATATTGCAGCAGATTTTACTTTTGGTCAATGTAATCCTTTTGCAAGTGCCTTAAATGACTTAAGAAATTACAAACCGATTGCGTTAATTGCAAAAGAATACAATAAGTTATTCGAGCTGAGTAAAGTCGGCTATATACATAGCTTTAATTATGACAAGGAAGGAAACGCCATAGACATTTGGGGTAAGGACACGGCAGAAAATATTGCTCAACGATTTGGGGTGACCAAGTACGAATTAGATGAAGCTGAACATTTCAACGTTAGCCAAAAATTAAAAACAAACTCTCCAGGGAAATATGATGAAATCTATAAAAAATCTGTCGCAATTATTAATGAATATTTTGTTTAGCAGGTAATGAGTAACTGGCAAGGAGGCAGGCGTGCCAAAATCGCAATTTGGGGATTGAAGGACTGTGAAAGCTTGCAGGGGTGCAGTGTTTTTCGAAGAGAATTGCAACAACAGGTCGGCGTGGCGTGGAAAGAAGCAGCGGAACGCTAAAACTTTGGACATGCTCCTTAGAATAAAATTAAAATGATAGAGTCTGCTGAATGGGCAACTTATTCTTTGTGGAATAAGATACTACAAACTGGCTAAAATCTTTACCATCCATTTCTTCGTAAATCTGTCTTGCTATAGTTTCTATCAATGTGTAATATTCACCTTTTAAAAACTGAAAAAGTTTTGCGTCATGTGCTTTAGCTAATTTTCTTGCTGCCTTTAGTTCACGAAAAACTTTATAACTCAACCTCGCATAAACAAATTTTATAAAAAACTCTCTTACGTATTTAGGCTTAACATACGTGTCCATGACACTACGACTAACGCCTAACATATCGGCTAATCTGTAAAACCAAACTTTATGAAATATCGATTCGTACACCCGTGGCTCGGTCATAATAACATCCGAAATCTTTGACTTCCCATCACGGAGTTCAATTTCAAGAAACAAGCGATCAAGAAAAGCATTCGACTGTTTATTGAGAATTTCTATTTCAGGTCCAAAAAGTAATTCGTGAATTTGCTGTTGCAGATGATCCTTATCTTGAACCTTTTGCATGATGTTTTTTGTCGACTGATTTTTCATAAATACAGAATATTAATTTGAAAAAATTATACTTTGGTAATAATGGGCAAACTCTTCTGGGGAGTTAGAGTGTGTTAGTGAACCCAACACGGAAGATTGTAATCTTTGCCACGGTACACGAACAAATCTTGAATACAATGGGTATTGGTCTGGATTGTCATAACAATAATTATCGTAAATAATACTATAATGCACATTGCTTTCAATAGCAAAATCCTTTACAGTAAGAGGGTTGCTTATTTTGGGAGAAATCTCTTCCATTCTCTTACGAGGAAACATATATTCCCTGGCAAATTCATTTGCCTTCAATTCTTTATCATTAACAAATTCGTCATCGTCTGTAACATGCAGGCGACCAGCTAGAATATCTTCCCAATCAAAAACTACATGATATAATTCATGTATTAACGTAAACCAAAGAGTAGAGTATTTTTTACCAATATCTGTAAGAATTATTGATGGCTTTCCTTTAGATTCAATCGTTAAACCCCGAGCACCGGAAAAAGATAAAGAAGGATGTATAACTACTGTGATACCTATCTTGTATAACTCTCGCATTAATCTCAACAATCCAGTTTCTACGTCCAAAGAATATGCTCGGATTCTAGGAAAAAATGCTTTTAAATTATCTTGATTATAAGGGTTGTTATTTACAATCGAATTGCAAATCTTAATAGCTTTATTCTTAAAATTTTTCTTTGGACGGGCATCCTTTAAAGTAGCTTTTATGCTACTAAATAAGCCGTGTGATTTATCTACCTCACTATATTCGTATATATCTTTTAAGCCATAGGCTCTCAGAAGACATTTCTCAATATGCCCAAAATCTTTTATAGAACTGATAACTCCGTCTTTTTTTAGTGCATGAAGATTAAAGTTATCAAGTATGTATGTTCTTTTCTTTGAATCCTCTAATTGTATTTGAGTATTTGCAGGCATGTAAGAGAAACATTCTTTTAAAATTTCATCAGAACTAACATTGAGAAAGTTGGCTATCTTTAAAAGACTGATTGGATCAAGATATTTGAAGTTCCCATCAAGGATGGCGTTTATGGTGCGAAAAGTCATCTCATAAGCCTCTATGAATTGATTAAGTGTAATACCCAAAAATTCAAGTCTGGATTCGAAATGCTGCCGGAGCAAAGTCTTATTCTCTCCAGATTTAATAGCTTCGTTAATTAAGTTATCAATTCCATTCATTTACTATAGTTGTGTAACGTTACAAGATTAAAACAATTGATTATCAATGATTATACTGCAATTTATAAAAAGTCCTGTAAAGTTACACTACTATTTTATCCACAATTGTGGAAATTCACCAACTAATATCGACAGAGTTTAGAGCGGTTTATAAGTTCAATGCAGAAGCGAACCATTCAAAAAAGAGTGTTGATTGAGAATAGTTTCAAATCTACGGCCAAAAATTAAAACAACTATAGACAGAAGGTGAACACAGTGACATCTGTTTCATAATGCTTACAGCGAATGACTGACAGCATATTTTGCGGAATGAGCTTGAGGAAAGCAGGCCGTGATAAGCTTCGAGTCAGGTAAGTGCAGCATAGCGGAAGCTTGGTGGACTGCCCTGGGTTGTTGGACGAATGGAGGCAATAGATCTGCGTAGAAGAAAGGAGCGAAAAACCTATGACAAAAGCCTAATCTTGAACAATTTATGATAGTGGTGTCTAGATCAACTTTCCTAAATACGCTGTATCTTAGTTGTGTTGCTGCGAGTTTAGTGGCACCGTGTTGCGCCAAACACTAAATACTGGCTACTTTACATTATCGGAAATATGATCCACATAGATGAAACTGAATATGAAGGTTCAAATGTAAAAATTTGGGCCAACAAGGTTGGCGACAACCTACCTATTCACGCTGATATTGCGACAAAAGAAAATGGGCCTTTTTATTGCCCTGACACATTTGAAGAATTAATAGTTAGACATTGTATTGAAAAGGTAAATCACTTTGCATATAAAGCTCGTCTTAGTCCGGTAATGACTAAAGAAGAGACTGAATTACACAAATCTTGCAAAGAAGAAATCATGGATGCTTTAAGGCTGGCAATTCCGGACGGGGACTGGCAAATGGAACGCCAAACTTTTAATGAAGACAAAATAAAAGGGTACAAAAAAGTTATTCCCGATATAAGTGGACGGTTATCAAAAAAAGGACATGGGGTTATTATAGAAATACAAGCAAGTTTTCTATCTGTTAATCAAATTATTAAACGAACACTCGAGTATTCAAAAAGAGGAGGCTATATTTTGTGGGTTATTCCACTTACTGAAGATTTAGGTATAGAGAATTTTAGGCCAAGGTTATTTGAAAGGTATTTGCATCAAATGTATTACGGTAGGACATATTATTGGGTTAAAGGAAGTGGAAGATTTCTGATTCCTGTTCATTATGACACCGCTTACAGGTATATTGAAGTAACGCAATGGTTTGAACCTGGCGGTGAAGAAAGAGTCGAAGGAGGGTATGATAAGCCATACTCCAGAGTTAAAAAGCCAATGTATGGTGAACGGGTTGATATTGCAACGAATTTTATAACAGATGACAGAGAGTCATTTACACCTGACAATGAAAAGATGGAAGTTCCATTCTGCAAAATTTTCAAAGACAACTTGAAACATTGGTGGGATTAATAGAGGCACTAACCAGGCTGCAATGCTATCGGGCAAATCAGAAACAAAAGAAGTCATATTAATAACAAACTTCAATCATCCCATAGTTGGAGCAATAAAGATGGGTCAAAATATGAAACACTTTAAATGATAGAGACCGAAATAACTATATTAATCTACAGAAAGTCTGATTTGGATACCATAAAAGAAAAAATTTGTAGAAGGAAAGTATTAGTGCCAATCTTTATAATTGAATATGAAAACCACTATGAAATAAAACTTTCAAGTGACTATGAAGAGTGGGAATTAGATTCAGCAATAAGTGAGTGTTTTCCAGACTATGAATTGACTACTGACATAGCGGGCGGTAAGAAAGAAATTAGAGCTCAAATAGCAAGGTATCAGTCAGAGTTTTCGACTGATGGGTGGGGAAGACAAATTGAAAACCCATTAAATGAGGTAAAGTATCTGATAAAGAAAGTAAACAAAACTCCTGAAAAATTTAATCCAAAAGTAAAAGTTTTATTTCAAGAAAACATTCAAGACTATTGTATCAATATAGTAAATGGAGAAAATAAAGCAACGGGAGAAAAAGGCTATTTACTACTAAATTATTTCAAAGAAAAAGGTGAAGAAAATAGTACAGCTGAAGTTCTTAAGGATAGGCTTTACAAATCGCCAATTGAAGCTTTTCATTATGGATTTTTGAAACTGCAAGAAATAGTAACTAAAGATTTTAAGGATTTTGAAGAACAAAAGAAGAAAGAGTTAAGAGACGAACAAAAACTTCCTCGAAAAATTATCAGAGAATTTATTAATTCCTGTAACAGTTTTCACATTGATGGAATAGTCAAAAATCTTACTGATAATATAGTGTATGAAAGAAGGGTAAATTGGCAAAGAGAATTAAAAATTGAAGGGATTAATAAATTTATAGAATTCATCAAATCTTCCGATCAAGACTTATGTTCTAAGAATTTTAAGATCAGGTCTCAGTGGAACTTCAATTCTTATGACATTACAATTGGAGTTAAATTCTTCCCTACATCGACTGACAATGCAACAAATAATGTTTTGAAATATAAACAGTTTAGTTTTGTTTTAAAGGTTGATAAAATTGAAAGTATAATAGAAGAGAAATGAATTACAACACATAATACGGAAGCCCTCCTGGTATTGAAAATTCTTTTTGTCGACTTTAAAAATTCAGCAAAAGACGATAATTATAAATAGTCCTAAAGAAGATGGGCTTTAGATTACCGTTACACTGGGTTTGCGATTTCAGCACCGAAGTTGCTGGGCTTCCGTTAGGGATTGAAACGAAAATCCTTCGGCCAGGAAGATTGCAGTGTAAAGCCCGCCCGCAGGGAACGGCCAAATCAATGTCTATCGCATCAACCAATTTTAGCCCAAAACACTTAACAGGAGCAGGTTTCGTGGTTTTATAAGGCCACAATAAACGTAAAATTCGGTACAGAAATTGTTTTTCTATTCTTATACATTTCTAGCGATTCTAACTTATGAAAAGAGCTGAAAATTTTGATCGGGGCACCATCGTCGATATTCTTGTAAATTCTTTCAGGGATAATAAAAGCGTAAACTATATTATCAAACAGGATGCTAAAAAAAATGTAAGGTTAAAGCGGTTAATGGAATATTCTCACGACATCTGTAAATTATATGGCGATGTATTTATTACGGATGACAAGTCGGGTTGTGCGTTAATTGTAAAACCGGATAAGAAAAAAACTACTCTGAATTCTATTGTATTGGATGCCAAGTTTGCTGTTAGCTGTTTGGGTCTCTCCCATTTAAAAAAGGCGATGAGCCGGGAAGCGAAAATTAAATCACATCATCCTCAAGGATTACTTTATTATTTGTGGTTTATAGGTATTGATCCAAGTAAACAAAATAAGGGTATTGGAAGTAGCTTGCTAAAAGAGGTTATTACCGAAGGACAAAAAGAAAACCGTATTATTTGTTTGGAAACATCAACGTTAAAAAATATTCCCTGGTATCAATCATTCGGGTTTAAAATTTATCAAGAATTAGATTTTGGATATAAATTGTTTTGTTTGAAAATAGAATAAGTAAATATTGCTGCCATGTTACTGCCGGGTACCCAAATGCATATTATCACCTTCCTTTTTGTGTGCATAGAGGTAGTAATTCTTTGTTATCTTCTCATATACAGATTGGCAAGGCCGGATGATAAAACGGCTTATCTCAATATCATCCTAATCTTTTTGCTGGTTGTTTACAACGTAACCGGTGGATTGCTTCCCGATGAAAATTTGCCTGGTTCATATTTTATTCAGATGGCAATTGCATATGCTATGGGTTTTATTACGCCCTGTTATTTTCCCTATTACGTTTACAAAGCTTTTGGTTTAGCAAAGATGAAATTTCATGCGTATAAGGGAGTTTTCTTTTTTTGATTACCCCGTACATTTTATTCGTTATTGTATTTGCTTTTAGTAAGAATCTAAACTTCGCAAAGGATTTATTGATACTGCCGGTGGTCTACGCACTGTGGGTCATATTCAGCCTTGCAAAAGCTTTACGTTATAAGTATAACGGTAATTTCAGTAGTAGAGAGGCAAAAGAAGAGGTAACGGTTTTGTTTCTTAGCCTAACCCCCTGGGTAGGCCTACCTGTAATTGATTTCTTAAACTTAGGGCAAGGTATTGAAGCATCTATTACCAATATTGGATTCTTATTATTGTTTGCTTTGCAGCTTAAGGGGCACATTGCCGGTTTACGAACAGAGCATGAACGGTTGGTTACTACTGAACAACAGCTTCTCAATTGGAATACCACACTACAGGATGAAGTTGCTAAAAGAACAAATGATCTCGAAAAGATAAATGAACAGCGAACAAATACATTTGTCAATTTAGCCCATGAAACAAAAACACCGCTTACGCTAATAACAAATTACTTAGATGAATATCTATATAAAAATGAGCAATCAGAAGAATTGCTTATTGTAAAAAAGAGCATTGATAAACTAACGTCTGATATTGTCAACTTTTTTGATGTTGAAAAATTCAATAAGGGAATAATAGTTTACAATCATAGCCTGATTTCCGATTTCAGCAGTATAGTGAAAGAGACTTTAGATTTGTTTGAACCTTCCGCAAATAAACGGAAGATAAAATTATCTGCCGCAATAGAGGATAATGTTTATGTTAAAGCCGATCCATCGGCGCTTAACCGTGTTGTAAATAATCTAATAGAAAATGCAATTAAATTTTCTGCTGAAAATTCTAACATAAATATCACACTGAATAAAGACCGGGAAATTTTAAATTTTTCTGTTCAGGATTTCGGAATAGGTATTCCGGTAGAATACCAGAAAAAAGTATTTGAACCATATTTTCAAATTGCAAATAAAAAAGCCAACGGCCAGGGAATGGGTTTAGGGCTACCCATAGTAAAAAAGATTGTAGAAGAATTAAAAGGCTCGATAGCAATTCGAAGCAAAGGAAAACTTGAAAGAGGTACAGAAATCATTGTATCATTAACACAATATCAGAAAACAGCGAGCGAAGTTGTAACCAAGCCTGATATACCTTCTTACTTCTCTTCAACACCAGCGGAATTAAAAATAGAAAATAAACCTTACAATGAAAACGAGAAAACAATTTTAGTAGTAGAAGATAATATCAGTATGGCTAATTATCTTTCTAAAAAGTTATGCGAAAATTATAACGTTTACACTGCCCTGAATGGTAATGAGGCTTTAAAGCAGATGAAAGAATTCGCTGTTTTGCCCGACCTGATTATTTCTGACGTGATGATGGATAAAATGGACGGCTATGCTTTTGCAAAAATCATTTCCAACCATTCTGCTTACGGGCATATCCCATTTATTTTTATTACTGCTAAATCTGCTCCCACGGACAGATATGAAGGGCTTCGGTTGGGGGCCATAGATTATGTTCAAAAGCCATTTTTGATACAGGAGTTACTCGGGAAAATAGATTCAATTCTTGCAGTGACTGCCAAGCAAAAAAAGTCTATTATAGATACGGCTTTTGCTTCACTCACCCGGAACGAGAACCGGAACGTTCCCGGCGCAATGCACAGTTTCGTTGAGAATTGCCAAATCTACAACTTGTCAGCAAGGGAAAAAGAAGTAGCGGAATTGATATGTAGGGGACTAAAATACAAAGCTATCGCTGACACACTTTTTATTGCAGAAAGAACCGTAACCAAACATGCCCAGAATATTTTTGAAAAAGTGAACGTGTCTAATAAAATGGAGCTGTCCAATAAATTGGAGTATGCGAACAATTCAGCCTAAAACTAAAGATGCTGACGGGTATCCTTTATAGAAATTCAAATAAACTGCTGAAAATGAGCAAAATACTCATTTCTACGTATGAAAATAGTATGCTTTACTGATGCTCAAAAATTGGCATAGGCTTAAACTTTGTACAGTAAAAGGCCTGCTTAGTTGCTGAGCAGGTAACCATGCCGTACATGACTACATTCTTAAAAAATGGAATATCCTCATCAATGAGGAATTGTGCCCGTATCAGGAAAGCCTTAACAGGCTCACCGAGGCTGAGATAAGCACCATCATAAAGGAATCTGCTGCAGAGGTTGAAAACGTAAGAAACCTATTGATGGAATATTTTGTAAATACCCCCAGCATCAGCGATAAAGAGAATTTTGTAAAGGTTAACCAAGCGCTCCTTATCAGGCTGCTGGACAAGCTGTATTCCTGCCGAAATAGTAATGTACCAGAAAAGGTATTAAACCTCTACAATCAGCTCGGAAATCACTTGCAGGCATCACTGGACTTTATTGAGGACTTCTTTGGCAATTATTTCGACCATAATGAAAAAGTACCTTCACCATACCTTGAAATAACCCGGAACGAAATCGGCAAGCAATTAAAAAAACTAACGTTTGTTTTTAATTCAAGCTGCGTTGATAAAATAATGGCGAAAGGAATTGTCCAAACCATACAACAATTTATCTGCTGCAAAATTGAAAACCAATATCCTATGCAAACATATCTTATCATAAGCTATTGCTCCATGAATTGATCTCACAGGAACCCATGTCCACACAAACAATTCGTAAAATTTTGTACCAGTTAAACTTCAATGAATTTGCATTCATTGACTTTGAATTTGAGCGGCTCCATGCCTTAACCGATGCTGCCGAAACAAAGGCGGAAAAAATATCGACGCTTAGATTTGAACAAAAGACAATTAGCCAATATCCACTGAAACTAAATACTGTTTATGATGCTTCTATGCCCTCTTTAAGAGACCAGATGAATAGCTGGATAGAAGCAGAGGTTAAATTTTTAGAAAACGGACATCCGGCAGAAAAAGAACAACCTGCACCTATTGATATCACAGAGAAAATAAATACTTCTTTATCCGTTGCAAAACTGGCACTGATAATTCGACTGCTGGTTGTTGATAAAATCATCATTAACCGAACAGTTGCACCCATGCTTCGGATTATTACCAGGATTGTAACCACCTTGCAAAAAGACGAAATTTCATTCGGTAGCCTTGAAACTAAATATCATGCTCCTGATAAGGCAACCATAACTGCGGTGAGGGATATGCTGTTTAAGTGGATTAATATTCTTGGCAAACTTTAATTTACTGAAAGATATTAAAGATCGACTATTGTAAAATATGGTAGAGGCAATGGACTATAAACAATATTGCCAAAATGATTAATGTACTCGCACTCATTTTCGTTCCATTCGAATCCTGGTCTTGCAAGACAATATTCATTTCTTCCTGTAACAGAATACACATAGCAGTATCCAATACCAGCAATCGATGAATAAATTATTTGCCCTTTTGTAGCTGTCTTTGAAAAATCCTTTGTTTCCCTTTTTTTAGCTGCCTTTGTCAAAGCATTACAAACCCTTTCAGAAAAATAATTAAGATGCTCACCAAGATGGTAAGATTGCTGTTTTAATTGTTTTGTTTTTGAGATTACTCTTGTAATCAAATTAGGAATTTGGTGGTTTAATTCATCTGTTGTTGACCACCCCAAATAATGCAGTGCATTTAATAAGAGCGTCTTGATATAAAACTGTTCGTCTTCCTTCCAAGATATATTTAAGATACAAGCAATCGTGCTTACCAAAGCATCATACCTTAACTCAGAAAATTTCTTTTTTGTATAATCGAATGAATAATCTTTAAAGCCATTTTTAGCCAACCGTAAAAAATCGCCAATTATATTCAAGCAGCAGCCCTTTACATTATCATTGTCATAATCTCCAGTCAATGGCAAATAAGTAAAAAATAATTGGGCTTGCTCATCTTCAATTTTTTCAGATTTGCCTCCAAATTCATGAATCAATTCTAGTGCGATTAAGTATTTGGTAAGGTCGGTTAATGAAATTTTATATTCAGAGACTTTGACATCCTTGTATAGAATATCATGATGAAAATAGCCATACAAATTTTTAAAAAAGGCCTTCAATTTCTTTTTATCCGACTCAAGCAATTTTAAGGAAATAGATTTATCTGCTCTAACCTCTTCCTCTTCATTTCCGGCTAAGTGGCTAATATTTTCTTCCTGCTCATCGGTGCGTATGTCCGGATGTGTGGTAGGAGTCATTGAATGAGCTGTCTTTAAAGCATCTAAAATTCTTAGAGAAGGAGAGAATAAAACAGAATGTTCATACAACTGTGAGTTATGTCCAACAGGTTTATAATTATCCAAATCATACAATTTGTAGTCATTCGTATTAGCCTTCTGTTCTTCTTTCTGGGCATGCCCGAATTTCGAACTAACGAAATGCCATCTTCTTTTTCACTTTCATCAATAATAGCATAGTGAATGAGATCAAGCACATTTCGTAGTTCGCCATTTTGTAGCTGATTACATAATTTTTCCAGCTCTTCATTTTTAGGATCAGGGTGTGTCTTTGCAATAGCAAAATAATTTGCAATGATTATTTTATTAGACGTTTGAAGATTTCCAGTAGAAGAAACGATTTGAATATAGCGCAAATAACTTTCCTCAATTTCAATCTTAAATTCCATTTTTGATTTGTATTCAGTAACGGAAAGTGTTTTTATCTGCCGATTATTTGCATCATACAATGCTATGGAAACCGGTGTATCAATTTTACCATTTGAATAAACTGTTAGTATGTTATAACTTACTTCTGCTGCCAATAATTTAACAGGGAATTTGTTATTCTTAATTATCGATTGAAAAATCGAGGAATTAGTGTTAACGGTAAAAGTTGATAATTGTCTTTTATCTTTTTCTTTAAGCTTTAAACCTATTTTATTTAAAATATTCCCTTTAGGTGATTTAGTAAATACGCAAACTTCATTATTTGACGAATTATTTATACCTAACCCAGCAGCTGTTACGTTTGCGCTTCCAAATAAGCAAAACTCTATACCTTTATTTGTCCTGAAATGTAGAATTTTTGCATGGAGCTTTGATCTTTGATTGGCTCCTATACTTCTACAAAGTTCCATTTCATTCCAATCGTAAAATGAATATCTTTTGTCTGGCTTTACAGCCACGGGTATAGTCCCACTTTCATCCATAACTATGTTTATTTCAGCATCGGGATAAGCAGTTTTTATTTGTTCGAGGGCTTTACCTTGAGTATCATAGTATGGGGAAACTGCGGTAATTTCAACTATCTTTTCGGTGCCAATAATAGCTTGGATTTGCTGCCAGATATTGTTGCCTTCTGAATTATATAATAATGCAATTTGTTCATCTTCTGAAATATTTAACAACTCAAAAGGATTATTCTTAGGTAATTCAGCAAGCCATTGCGAATGTTCTCCAATCCAACGTGTGGTCTTGTCTCCTGTAATTCCTTTCACACCTGAGCATAATTTTGAGATATATTCCCAGGCGGCTGAAAAAATAGGACCATGGCTTGGTTGTTTGATATCAAAATGAAATGATCCCCAAATCTCATCATTACTTCCATTTCCTGAATTGGTAAGGTTACCTGAACCTACTATCAGTAATCCTTCATGTTCTCCGAAAAGTAGCCAAATCTTAGGATGGAAAATACCACTTTCAAAAATTGGATATAAAGAATAGCCGGTTGAAAATTTCATTTCTTCCCCGGTAGCCTGAGCCATTAGTTCTGAATAAAAATATCCGTCAATAAGAACGTTTACATTTCGCACACCGCATGAACGCAACCATTTCATAACCTTCATTTCAAAGAAATAAAAATCAAAACTAAATGTTGTTAAAATGCAGCTGTGGTATCTACCGCTACCAATTAGGGTTAAAATATTGTCTCTTTTAATAGCCATTATCAAGTAACTATTTCTTTATGCAAATCAGTTATAAGTCCATCATCATCTATAATTTGCAAATCCGAAAGTATGTTTTGTAAAGCATTCATCCGTGGAGATGTCCATCGTGCTGGGAAGATATCAATAAGCCGGATCATTTGTTCTTCAATTACAAATTTATTGGTTGCCTGTGTCCCATTACCCATCTTTCTTAATGCAACCATTTGATGGCGGTAAATAATATTTTTATGAATAAAATTGACAATAAAATCTTTGATATTTTCCGACGAAGAATAAAATATGGACAGCAGTCCATCTGCCATATTACCTTCCCTGATTACTCCCTTTCTGCTCATAAATTCTTTTAGCTGTGGCAATTGATCTTTATTATTCTTGTACAATTTAAACAGCAAATCAAAACCAGTTTTGCAATTGACAGCCGGAACATTATTCCCGTCTATTTTTTCCATGAGGGAGTCTTCAGTATCGTTATCATCAATAGAAGCAATATAATCGTCAAGTGTTGAATCTGTAACTATAGTAAAATGTTTACTGATCTTTTCAGCAAAATCACTAATGAATTTGGGTAGATATTGCTCCGCATGCAAAGACTCTAGTTCACTAAGTGTCGCCCAAAATATAATGCCACAGCAATATTGCCAATACTCATTTAGTTGATAACAATACCATCCAACGTTTGTTTCATTTGTATTTGTCAGCTTTTGCTGATAGCATTCATCAAGATAGTTGCTCCAGTAGTATTCGCTATCATTTTTTGCAGCATTTATAAGTAAAGAAGAGATGGTATTCTTTCTGTAGAAAGTAAAATCCTCTTCTATTTCTTTACTTGGAAAGTCTTTATCTAAAAGCATTTCAACATATAATTTCCATTCTTTTGTCTCTGGGTCTATTTTGTCAATATAATAATAATCAATAAGTAAATGGATGTCCTTTGCAAATAATTTCCCCTTCTTTATACTGTTATAAAAGATTGCCTTTATTTCCTCAGTTAGCGTTTCATCAAATGCCTCTGCCAGTTCCTGCCCTGAGACTTTTTGCCTCGGATGAGGACGAGTAATGTTGAATATTATATCTCCTTCATCATTTTCATAACGAACAGCCAAGGCTAAAGCTTGCAGTGCTCCAAAATAGTATTGGCCAAATGCGCCAGAGGGAAATTTCCAGTAAACCTTATCACTGCCTGAATCCTTGTCAGCGCCTGCTTTTAAATCGAAAGTATCCGACATAGTATCATTCAATAGTCCCGAAGCAAAATCACTACCTGTAATTTGAGTTACACCTTTTCTTTCCTTTTGCATCAATATCGCAATCAGTAATTCCGCCCTTCTTATGAACCTATATTGTTCTACTTGATTTCCTTTTTTTTCCTTTTTTAAATAAAAGTCTAATAACCAACAATAGAACCCATAATATCTGAGCCGGTTTGTTAGATTTGATAAACCAGGTAACATTACAGCATAGGTTGCTTCCGAAGTCACCTGCAGTCCCAGCGGGTCCAAACCAGTTATCAGGTTTATTGTTTCTCCCCAAAATGGATAGAGTGAGTTACCTTTTTGCAATACAGCCATAGCGAATTTTCATATTAGGTAAATATAAGAAGTTGTATTTGAAGCACCTACACTACATTTTGGCTCTTTGGTAATGGGATATCTTAATACTGATCAAAAGCTTTCTTATGCGCAAGTTTTATTTCCTTCACAAGCGACTTAGGCTTTATCACCTTCATATTGTCCCCAAATGAAAGCAATTCCATTATTAAATCATGAGTTACATAAAGCTTCAGCTTTACTAAAAGCTCATCATCATTATCCTCTAATATTTCCTGTGTTTCATGTAGAGGTAGAGTTTTAATGTATTTACCTTGAAATGGATCGAAAGACAAGATTATTTCTTGTGGTTCTTCATCAATTGGGCAGATAATTCCGAAACAATGACGATACGTTTGTTCAATGCTGAAGGTGTTTGGGTATATAAATGTTAAGTTAGTGATCTCAAGATTTGAGAGCCGGTCTAACGCAAAACTTTTTACATTTTTATCTTTACTATCCTTTGCCATCACATACCATCGATTTTTAAACTCCTTTAGGGCATAAGGTTCAACCTTTCGGGCAGTGGTCTCCTCCTCCCAAAACTTTTGGTAAATAAATTTGATCTGCAGTTTGTTTTTAATGGCATGTAATAAACCATACAGGTTTTCAGTTCCTTGCGGCTTACGTTTCTCTAAATGTATAAAAGGAGTAAGATCTTGCGCAAGATTTAAAGAGTTAAACATATCAAATGCCTCAATCATTCTCTGAAAGTTCATATTTTCAGTGTCACTTTGAGTAATATAGTACCCCTTCAATGATTTTGAATATTCAATGTCGATGCCAAAAACGTTTCTGACTTCCCTAATATCTCTTTGAAGTGTTCGCTTGGAAAATCCAATATTCAAGGTGTCGTCCTGCATCTGCAGGTATTCAAATTGATTATCAATATAAGCCTGTAATTCTTCATAAGTTGAATAAGGTTTTGCTTTTAATTTTTTCAGAATTAGCAGATATCTTGATATGTAACCTCTCTTAGACATTTAATGGAATTTATGCTGGATCTATCTCAAAATTAAATAACTCTCCAATACTTAAAGTTGAATACCATTCATCGTAAATATTACATAGCCGCAGTATGATGGCTGTTAAATGATTTTTTATCATTTCATCATTACCATCGTTAATTCTTCCTGTAATTTTACTCCAAAATTCCCAGTCGTCTTGTTTAATAAAACTTTCATTTTGTACTTTTTCAAGTCTTTCTTTTGGCGAAAGACTGTTGTTTTCACTTCTATTTTGCTCCAAAGAAAGTGCCCTGAAATTACCAATAGCTTTAGTCCAATGCCGTGTATTCTGATTAATATACCATCTGCCACTTACCCAGCTATCTGGATATATGTGATCCCAATCCCAAGGAGTATTTGTGTCCTCTAATGTCTCCATATGATTAAAATCGCCAAAGCTATCATTGATGTATTTTCTCTGAGCAAATAATACAAACGATTTATTCCAAAATATTTTATTCATGAAATTATCCCAGATACCACGAATGGCATTGGTAATTTCGCTTTCCTGTTCCAATTCTGGGCCAAATATTTTTTTATATTGGGTTGAAATTGGGCTTTCTAATGTAGGGTACAAATTATCCCACTTAATGTTATCTTCTACAACCCCCTTTATCAGATAATCTCTTAAAACAATTGGTTGTATCAGAGGATACATAATAAAATCTTTCTTATACTTAAAAGGAGTACTCAATATCTCTTTACTCCAGAAATTCACTAGGTGTATGTTTTTCCAAATTTCACGTACAAACTTTGTGTTATCACGTCCAAACCAGGCTAATGAGGTTATAGTTCCCAAGATCGCTTTTTGACTATCTGCGCTCAAATCCATTTTGTTTAGATTTATCCATTGCAAAAGCATTAGGAATAAGTCAGGAGAATTTTTTACAATACTCTTTACCAATACCGGAGGTATATTGAATTGATTATCTGAAAGCAGGATATTAAAAGCTTTTGAAAATATGATTGCAGATGGACTGTAATTTTCATCTCCAATAAGTTCTCTTAAACAATTTTTAAACTTTTCATCTTGAATTCTTTTACGGAAATCGTTTACATTAATTGGAGCTGGGTATGCACCTTCATTTAAATTTGAAAAGGCAAGCCTAGCTACTAGAGAAATAACTAGAGAAGGCGCTGCAAAATTAGCGCCTATGGTTTCAACTAATTGTTTTGCCTCTGGGAATGATGCTTTATAAATCGAATAAATCAGTTCCTCTCCAGCGATCCTTGTCCCGGAGGAGTTCAATCGAACAAATAATGTTGGGTCTTCGCCTGTTTGTTCATCCTCGGCTTTTAAGATTTCTTTCCTCACTACAATTCCAGGAATTTCAATGTGCTTTAAATTTCGTACTGCATTAAATATTGAATTATCAAATTGTTCATTAAATAAATAGTCGGATAATTGAGAAATGTAGTCTTCACTGTTATGCTTTGTTTGAATAAACTTAACAGGCAAATATTCCACACATAAACTGATTAAGTTTTCCTTCCATTTCTTGTCGTTATCTGAAATGGAGTTTAATAAAAAAGATAGAGGAACCGGTAAGTCGGAATCGTAAGGATAGATATTTAAGGGTGACAGTTGAATATATCCAACTGTTTTATTGCCTGGATTATTTCGAAACATATTCAAAGCATTTCTTCTGTCAGATACGCTTAAAATGGAATTGTGATTTATTCTTTGATATCCCCAAGGATGAGATTGTGTAACAACCCTTGTGACAAATTTATGTGTATTCGTTTTGTCTTTCGGCTTCATATCAATCCAAACAATAGGAATATTTTTTAATGACCAAAATTTACTATTTACAGAATCTGCCATTTGCCACGGATCATAATGGCCAATTGCTATTGAAGTGGCTCTCTGTTGTCCATCAAGGAGAAACAATTTATCATCTTCACTTTTAGAAAGGAGAAAAGAGCCTATTGGAAACCCTCGTAAAAGCGAGTCCCACAAAGATTCAATCTGGTTGACTTTCCAGACAAATCCCCTTTGTAATGCAGGAAGTTCAACGTTTGATTTCTCCTGCGCTAATTGCCACGAGGCTATATCATTTAAAGTATACGAATAGGGCTTTTCTATCATGCTATGATTATTGGTGTATGTAAGTGTAATTTAAAAAGTTCGGCACAGGCCAAAGCATCGCTCAAAGCTTCATGATGGTTTAGGGCAATGTTATACTCCTTACATAATGAAGCAAGATTATTCCTGTACAGCTTGTAAGTGCAATGGCCTGTGTATTTTGGAGTCTCAATATAGTAATAATCCAGCGTTTGCCGGAGACAAGGAAAGTCAAAAGAAAAGCCATTGTGAGCCACCACCTGTTGATCCTTTATAAAGGATTCTATTTTATGCCAGATTTTGTCAAAAGTCATTGCATTTATTGTCTGGTCAGGTGTGATTCCGTGGATATCGATAAACCTATCCCAATAGAAATTATGGGGCGGTTTTACCAAAGAAGAAAACTTGTCTACAACTAATCCATTTTCTACCCTCACAAGCCCTACCTGGCAGATACTCCAGCGTTTGGCATGGGCAGTTTCAAAGTCAATTGCTGTGAAGTTAGTTATCATAAGATTGTATGGCTTTAAAACCGATTTGGTTGGTTCTGTTCTTTTGGTTGAATTCCTTATCTCCTTGGTTATAGATTGCCGTCAGCGTCATTGGAGAATTAAAGTCAGTAGCAAAGCCTAGCTTTTTAGAAAGTAACTGTGCTTTCCGAGTTTCTAACTCTTTAAACTCATATTTCGCAATTAACCTTCCTTTTCTCATTAAGGCGCTGTCAACCTTTGAAATATCTGTGTTGAATGAACAAATCACCTGAATATTTAAACAATCCGAAAGAAGCCCATCAGAAATATTGAGCAAGGCTGATACCGGAGAGTTGCCATCTTTCTCCCTATCTACTACAATGTTTTCTGCATCTTCAATCACAAAGATTGAGTTAGGATTGTCAATCAGGATAGAAATTAAATTAGGGTTGGTTATTGCTCCAGCCATATTAGGTGGCAAAAAGATAACATCCTTCTTAATAGACGCTATAAGATACCTTATGTATGAACTCTTGCCTGTTCCGGGTTTACCATGAAGCAGAACCAGTCCTTTATCATTTTTCTTCGAAAGACGTTTTATGATGGTGGCATGAATTTCTTTAAAGTCGTCATTATAATTATCCTGTATGTTTAATTTAGGTTTAGAAATCCTCAATGATTTTGTATCAATACCAGTACTGGAATTAACTAAAAGTGAAATTTCGGGCTTGCGTTTAGCCTTTCGTTCCTTAAATTTTTTAATCCCTGCAATAATGGATTCCACTTTCGATATATCTGTTTTCCTAAATAAAAACCTAACTACTGATTGGTTAGTGTCAAAGTCAACAATCAGGTCTTCGTATAAGATATAAAATATGTCATCATATTCAGCATTCTTGCTTCTATTGAAATAACGTTTATCAAAATATAGGTCTTTGATATCTTCCCTGTATGTTTCCAGAAACCATGCATTGGCCTTCTTACACTCAATATTTATTTCGTGAATAAAATTGGGGATAGAATTAAAATGCGCCAGGAACAAGGTAAATTCATTCAGATAGGAGCCTTTACGTTCAGCGAAAACCTCACCAATGTTCATTTTGGCAGACGTCTTATCTAATTCTGTAGTCCTTAATTGCAGTTGTTTTAAGTTTATTACTTTTGATTCCATACTATTGATTTTATCTTGTAGAATCAAAAGTAGGATGGAGAAACGCCAAAGTATGTCGCTGTGAAAATCTAAAAAAAAGATGATTTAAAATTCTATTCTAATCTTAAAGTCTTGTTGTCTTCAACTATAATTGTAGTTGATTCTTCCATTTTAGTGCTACCAATTATCATTACATCTTCATATTGCAACGGAATGTCATCTTGAATTTTATACGAAACCCAATCAAGAAACCATCTTCGTATAATCCATCTTTGCTTTTTGGATATTGTTTATACTGAATTTTATTATACTTTTTATTTGGCCTTAATAGCTTAATCAATGCCTTTTCAACATCTAAGGTTATTTTCTCTTTTGAAGGTAAACTGGGATTAATTAAACTTTCAATAATATCATCCATATCACCCGTACCATCAAATATTGTTACAGATTCGCTATTGCCGATTTTAAATAGTAGTAATACTATCTCATGTGTATTAATTGATTCATAATGGAAAGCTTCCTCCAAAGTTAGAATGTCTTGTAGCTTTTCATGTCCGGTTAATCGCTTCCATATTTCCTGATCAGTTGATTCTCCAACGTAATGAACTTTAAAAGTGGTAAAGTCTTTATAATCTCCTTCCACCTTTGCCTCTAATACCATCCCAATAATGATGCAAAACTTGTCTGGTGTAATCCAAATTAAAAATTCACCCTCAATAGTTTCTCTATAAAACCTAATACCTTTTATATCATTAATAGGCTGTTCATAGGAATATCTCCCTTTTTATTCCTGCCAAATTCTGTCGCCACAATTCCTCCTTCGATAGGCTCAATATTATTTTGATATATACAAAGACTGCAGGTTAACTTTTTGGTACTATTTTTTTTATGTATTTCAAAATTTAGTTCACAAGTTTCCTCATTATAAATAATATTTTCAAAAGTCAATTCCTCCCGTTGACAAATTATATATAGAGTGCTTTCGGAAAGTATTTTCTGTACTATATTTTCCTGCTTTAAATAATAAAATTCGTAATTACTTATTGGCGCATAAGCTAGGCTTAATGTTGAGTGTAAGCGTTTTGAATTCATACTAAAATATTTAAATTAAATGCATGTTATATAGCTGCCAGCAATTTATGCAATACAAGAAATTCTGCCTTACTTAAAGAATCATTGTTTAGTTCATTAACCTGCCAAAGCCCACTGGATTTAATTTTCTCTTTGCTCGAATAGTTTCCCAGCCACTTTTCGGATGGTCTGAAAAAAATTGATTTTGCTAATGTTGAAACTATTTTACTCTCCCAAAAAATCCGTTGTTCCTTAGTGGCAATTTCAAAAACGCAGAAAGATAAATTGGTTTGAATGTAATTGGTTATCTGTTTTTCTATTTGTTTTTCAAATTCAAGATCAAGAAGCTTTAAATTTCTTTCCTTTTCTTCTCTGGAAGTAATATCAAGTTCCCAAAGAGGCAGATAAGGACTATTAACTTTGTTTAATAAGCAGCGGCCAATATTTTTTCTAAAAATGCTCCTGTTCTTATTCTCTTTAACAAAATGTTGTTTTAACCTGGAAAATAATTGATTATGGCCTGTATGCGTTCCCACTCTTACTATCCGGTCCAGATCATTATACTTTTCGCCGTTTTCGAAAATTATATAAATCCCATTTCTCGGTATAATACTTTTGTACGCTTCAAAGGGAAAATTGAACCTTCTTTGCTGGTTCAATAAAATGCATAATTCCAAAGCAATACTTTCCATAATTAATTTTCGTTTAAATATTTAACTCGCTGGCCTTGTTTTAGGCCCTCTAATGGATTGGTAAGTTTTGAGATTTTATTCAAAAGTGGTTTGATGTATTCCTGACCAGCTAGAATAATAAATTCATCGTTTAGAAGGTCAGTTTCCATTGAAAGAAGGTCGATTACTTTGTTTCCCCAGGCTACTTTTTCGACAGAAGATAATATCTTCAGTCCAGCCTTTCTTTTGTTTTTAGGAATATTACTTAGGGTCACATTGTAAGGTTCAATAACATCGTCTAGCTTTAGTAAATGATGTAGAGCAGACAGGATGAATATCTTATCGGGCTTTTGTTTCTTAGCATAACCTAGGCTGCTTTTGAAAAGCTGGCTAATGTATAAATCTTTCGCCATCGCTGTTTTATCTAACTTTTTAGAAACGCAGGCTATTAAAACTATTCTCATAATCTTGTGAAACTTTTAGAACCATTAGATTTGGGTGAGATTTCGACCAAAACTCTTTGTGATCACTTAGCATTCCTTTTCAACAAATACTTTCCTTTAAATTTATGTGATCTAGAAAATTTATTAGGGAGTAAAAATATGATCAATGTTTTGTTCAATACGCCCTGTTGTTAAATCAACATCGCATATCTCACACAGATTAATTAATTTCTTTCTACTTTTAATACCTTTTATTTCGTAGTATAATTCAGTATTTATAAATGAGGTGTTTAAGTCACCAGCAATGCATAAGTCATCTGTTAAATTCGAAATTGAAATACAGTCATCAATACAGTTTGAAAGCTCTTGCTCTGCATAAGGCTTTTTATTAAACCTTGTGCCGACTATTGTTGCATAAATAGTCATTGAGCCAATCTCAGTATTAAAGGACTTACATATACTTGTAGTTCCATCCTTTACTGGATAAGAGTGCGAGCTATCATATTTACTATAGATTGCAACCTAATAGCGGTTTCACCGTTTAAGTATTTTGTATAATTTATACCTTCACAAACAGTGTTTGGAGGAATTTTGTTCGTCTTATATACATACGAATAACCCTTAAGAAATAGAGAATCGACACTTTCAGTCACAATTATTATTTCAGAATTGGTTTCTAATAATGATTTCTCAATTTTATTAATATGGGTTTGACTGTTCTGCTTGTTAGCCCAATTTAAGTTTAAAGTGCATATTCTCATTCTGGTTCATAGGCTTATACTATCAACGGTTTGCCGATAAGATTTGGTACAAGCTTAATTTAAAGGGTTTGTGTTAACAAGATATCTAAATTTTATTAAGTAGAGGAATTTCGGAAACTCATCCAAATAATGCCTTACCAAACTTATGATTGTGGAAAATTGAAAAGTTGATGTAATTCACAGCGGCAGTCAACATTGATGAGTTCCATTTTCAGTGCTAAAACCCCAATTTCATCACAGTCAGCCTTTTGTGGTCTTATTGAGCCACACTAATTCTACCCAGTTAAGTCAACTTGCTGCCCAATCACTTATATGATTAGGCAAAGCGACAAAAGCAACCTGAAAAGGCTGGGATTAAACATAAAAAAACTCCGGGAGGCTAAGGGATTAAGCTTTCGGGAACTGTCGTATGCCTGTGAGATTGACCATAGCAAAATATCTAAGATTGAAAAGGGGCAAATCAATATCACTTTTACAACCATTCTCCAATTAGCCAAAGCCCTGGAAACAACTCCATCCGAACTGCTTTTGACGGATTTTGATTAATTTCTAAAACGTAGAGTCTTCATTTTCAACCTTTTTAAGGAGGTTGTCCTACCTCGTTTACCCATGATCAGACCTATTTTGGAAAAGTATTTGCAACTAATTTACTGACGACTTCTTTGAAGTGAAATTGATTTGTGAACAAGAAAAATTAAGTGTCATGCTAAGTTCAATAACCTGGGGGCAGTATCTAAGCAGTATTGCTCTCCTTTTACTTTTCTATTACGGCTATGTTGCCTTCCGGTATTATAAGTGGGAAATACTTGGAGTTATCGGCATCAAAAAGATCGACGGCAATTCAGTCGTCATACCCTCAATGGCAGAATTTAAATCCTCCATGGAGGGTGGAAGCCACGACAATTATCTCCCTAAGCCAGCAACAGATATTGATATTTCACCGCTGGTGCAATCTTTCACAGATGAAGTAACAGCGTACATACGTGATGCTGAAAGAAACATCAGTAAAGACGAATTATTGTATTCAATTAAACTGGTAGCTATGAAATACCCAGCGCTTAAAAACACAGATTGCAGCGATGAAATGCGTCAGTTCATCGTCAGGGAAGCAAATAACAGATATCCAAATATCATGCAGCCAAATGATGCTCTGCATCTTTGGCAATGATATGAAAAACTAATGCTTCATTGTGCGGTGTGGATGGGTTAGTAAGTGAAGATTGGCACAATGGAGCATTCTTTTAAATCTTCATAATTTAAAATAGAGCGTATGAAAAGTGTGAGAGAAAAAAACAAAACCAGGCGGCGACTGCTGACTATGGGAGCAACCGGCTTAATGATGCTGGTGTCATTGTGTGCCGCAGCACAAGATGGAAATGCTGGTATTAATGAAGCCAACACCAAGGTGCGAAGCTATTTTGCTTCAGGAACTAATTTAATGTATGCGGTTGGTGCGATCGTCGGGCTAATTGGAGCGGTTAAGGTTTACCAGAAATGGAACAGTGGCGACCATGATACAGGCAAGGTTGCTGCTGCCTGGTTTGGCAGTTGCGTCTTTTTGGTAATCGTTGCAACGGTTATCCGATCATTCTTTGGCGTTTAAAAATTTATTATGAGCAACAGTGTCTATCAAATCAACAAGGGCATCAACAAGTCCATCGAATTTAAAGGGCTGAAAGCACAATATATTTGGTACCTCGGCGGTGGGCTTGTTATGTTGCTCATATTCTTTGCCATCATCTATATTATTGGCCTGAATATTTTCTTTTGTCTGGCACTCATTGTAAGCCTGGCAACTGGCCTGTTTATGTATGTGTATAAACTGAGCCGTACTTATAGCGAACACGGTTTAATGAAGAAAGTGGCAAAGAAAGCTGTTCCGAACGTTATTAAAAGCTATTCTATTATTCTTTTCAAAAAGCAATTGCATCGTGAAAAATCTTTTTGACATACTGCCGTTGTATGGTGTTGAACATAGCTCCATCTTGTCAAAGATGGGCGACATTACTGTGGGCTTTAAAGTAGAATTGCCGGAGTTATTTACCATGAGCAATGACGAGTATGAAGCTTTTCATCATGCATGGGTAAAAGCAATTAAGGTACTGCCGGTAAATGCACTACTTCATAAGCAAGATTGGTTTACTGAAACAAAATACAAGGCTGATTTTTCAAATGATGATACCAGTTTTTTAACCAGGAGCAGTGAACGTTTCTTTAACGAGAGACCTTATCTAAATCATGAATGCTTTATATTTCTGACCAAGAAGCCTTTGAATAGAAAAGCTTCCTCTTCCGTTTTCTCCAGTTTATTAAGAAAGACAATCGTTCCCGAAGAAACCTTGCAACCAAAACACTTCCATGATTTTTTAAATCATGTTGGACAATTTGAAAAGATATTATCTGACAGCGGTTTTATCTCTTTGAAGAGATTGAATGACTCGGAACTGGTTGATGTAGTAATTCAATATCTGAACCTGAAAACGGAAGGTGAAATTATCCGGGATATTGAATTTAAACCAGAATGGAAGATTGGCGAAAACCATTGCCAGTTGTACACAATGGCCGATGCAGAATTTGTGCCTGCCTTGTGTGGCTCAAGGATCAACTATGACAAGTACTCAACCGACAAGACAAAGTTCAGTGTAGGCTTTGCTTCGCCCATTGGCCAGTTGCTTTCCTGCAATCATATCTACAACCAATATGTTTTTATTGAGGACGTTCAAAAAACCATGCAAAAGCTGGAAGGAAAAAGATTGAGGCTTCAATCCCTATCAGCATATAGCAGGGAAAATGCCATTGCAAAAGATGCCACAGATAATTTTCTGAATGAAGCAATAGCTGAACAGCGGCTTCCGGTTAAAGCACATTTTAATTTATTAGCCTGGACAGATAACAGGGAGGAATTGAAAAATATCAGGAACCTCTGTTCATCGGCACTTACGCAAATGGACGCTACGCCAAAGCTTGAAACAGAAGGATCTGCCCAAATCTATTGGGCTGGCATTCCGGGTAACGCTGCCGACTTTCCGATGAACGACACGTTTGATACCTTCTCTCCACAAGCATGTTGCTTTTTTAACCTGGAAACCAACTATCGTTCCTCGGTAAGTCCTATTGGCATCCGGCTGGGTGATCGGTTGAGCGGCAGGCCTGTACATGTAGATATTTCTGACGAGCCAATGGACAAGGGAATCTGTACAAATCGCAATAAATTTATCCTCGGTCCCTCCGGCTCCGGCAAGTCCTTTTTCACCAACCATATGGTGAGGAGCTACTATGAAAAAGGCACACATATTGTGCTGGTAGATGTAGGCCATTCCTATAAAGGTCTGTGCGACATGGTGAATGGCTATTACTTTACCTATTCCGAAACTAATCCAATAAAGTTCAACCCGTTTTATATAGGTGAAGCTGATACACTGGATACAGAGAAAAAGGAAAGCATCAAAACCCTATTGCTTGCCCTTTGGAAGAAAGACAATGAAACCTTTAACCGAAGCGAATATGTTGCCCTTTCAAACGCCCTACAGCTATATTTCGATAAAGTAAGCGTAAACAAAGATTTGTTTCCCTGCTTTGATAGTTTTTATGAATTTTTAAAGGACGAGTTTGTTGAAGTGTTGAAAGGCGATAATGTAAAGGATAAGGATTTTGATGTTTCAAATTTCCTTTATGTGCTGAGGCCTTATTATAAAGGAGGTGAATTTGATTACCTGTTGAATGCAAGGGAAAATTTGGATTTGTTACAGCAACGGTTTATTGTTTTTGAATTGGACAATATCAAAGATCACCCCATACTCTTCCCTGTGGTAACCATTATTATCATGGAAGTGTTTATTAGCAAAATGAGAAAGCTGAAAGGAATACGTAAAATGATCTTGATTGAGGAGGCATGGAAAGCAATTGCAAAAGAAGGAATGGCTGAATACATCAAATACTTATTTAAAACAGTACGAAAGTTCTTTGGTGAGGCTATTGTAGTAACACAGGAAGTGGAAGATATTATTTCCTCACCGGTGGTAAAACAGGCAATCATCAACAACAGTGATTGCAAGATCTTATTAGACCAAAGTAAGTATCAGAATAAGTTTGACCAGATACAGGAATTGTTAGGATTGACAGATAAGGAAAAGGCGTTGGTATTGTCCATTAATAAAGCCAATGACCCAACAAAAAAATACAAAGAGGTATTTATTTCGCTTGGTGGCGTATTAAGTAAAGTGTACAGGACAGAAGTGTCGCCGCAAGAATATTTGGCTTACACAACAGAGGAAAAAGAAAAAGTGAAAGTGCAGGCTGCAGCCCAGAAGTTTGGAAGTATTGAAAAAGGAATCGCATCGTTAACAACATAAACCATAGGTTATGAAATATGCTTTTATTTGTTCCCTGATTTTATTGGTTTCCTGTAAAGGATCGCAAAGTGCAGACGACTTAAGTGGTGTGTATACTTCCTCTTACGAACATGAGTTTGGAAAAACGGATGACACACTTAATTTATCTAAAGCAAACAGCACTGGCAATGTTTATCAAATCGAGAGGCATTCAGGATTGATAAAAAAAATGGATGGAAAAGAATTCCCAAAAGAAATTGTAACCGAAACATGGACTTTGGACTACAATCCAGAAAAGCAAACGCTGACAGAAATGAAGAAGGGAAAACAATTGTTTGGAACTAACCGGTACACAAAGTTTGCAATTGGGTGATAGGCAATACTTGCGTATTTCGCACAACTAAAGTGTAGTTAGTATTTGTGAAAATGAAAATGTAGGGTATGAAAAGAATATTAATTATTGCAGGAATGATCCTGCTTACAAGTCTTGCGCCTGTCCAAACAATTCATGCGCAAATTCCTATTCTGGAAATTATCAAAGCAGGTGTAAAAAAGGTAATAAAAGCTGTTGATTTAAAGATTCAGCGACTTCAAAATAAAACAATCTGGCTGCAGAATGCGCAAAAAACATTGGAAAATGAAATGTCCAAGTTAAAGCTTAAAGAAATTGGGGATTGGGCTGATAAGCAGAAACAATTGTATGCCAAATATTTTGACGAATTATCAAAGGTAAAAAGTGCAATTGGTACCTACCAGGCTGTAAAAGACATTATTAGTAAACAAGGCCAGCTTGTAAGAGAATATTCCAGAGCTTTTAACCTTTCTAAGCAGGACAAGAATTTTACAACCCAGGAAATTGAATACATCGGTCAGGTTTATTCTGGCATCTTAGATGAAAGTCTAAAAAATATCGAACAAGTGCAAATGGTTATCACTGCATTTGCGACCCAGATGACAGACGAAAAACGATTATTTATTATCCATGCTGCCTCGGATAACATAGATCGCAATCTCGGCGACTTGCGACAATTTAACCAGCAAAATATCAGGATTAGTTTACAACGCTCAAAGGAGCGGAATGATGTTGATGTTGTGAAGAAACTCTATGGTATAGAGTAGTAATTATTAGTGTGAAAGTGAAAATGTGAAGTATGAAAATAATAATTATTGCGATAGCAATGTTGCTGTCATTAACAAAACCTGTGTCTGCACAAACCTTTGCAGAATGGTTCAGGCAAAAGGCGACTCAAAAGAAATACCTGATTCAGCAAATAGCTGCATTGCAGGTTTATATCGGCTATGTTTCAAAAGGCTATTCTATTGCAAAAAAAGGCCTAAATAGCATCCAGGTTATTAAACATGGCGATTTTGACCTTCACAAAAACTATTTTAGTTCCTTAGCATCCGTGAATCCAACAATAAAGCGATATACCAGGGTAGCAGACATTATTTCCCTCGAAATAAATATTGTCAGGCAAACTGCATTCGTTATCCGGTATTGCAAGGAATCAAATCAACTCACTCTTTCGGAATTAACCTACCTCCAAAATGTTTTTGATCAGCTATTAAGTGATTGTTCAAAATCATTGGATAAGCTTTTTGATGTAATTACGGATGGAAGCCTTACGATGAAGGATGATGAACGAATAAAGGCCATTGATAAGATTTATGATGATATGGTTGATAAACAAGTTTTCTGCAGGTCGTTTGGGAATACAACAAAAGGTCTGTGTGTTCAACGAATGAATGAACAAAATGAAATTCTTTTCTCAAAGAAATTAAATAACGTAAAATGAAAAGCTTACTTATCTTCTTACTGCTGACTATTCAAATTTCAAGCAATGCATTGTTTGCACAGTCAACAGAAGCGCAACAACTACTTCTTAACGTAGAAAAATTAGCCCAGCTAAAAAAGATTCTCAGCAACATGAAAAAAGGTTATGAGATCGTAAGCACGGGCTACAATACCATCAAGGACATTTCAAAAGGAAATTTCAACCTGCACGATGCATTTTTAAATGCATTGCTACAGGTTAGTCCAACAGTGAGAAAGTACAAGCGGGTTGCAGATATTATTACCTGCCAGTCTCAGATAGTTAAAGAATACCGATCTGCATTTAATCGTTTCAAATCCACCAACATGTTTAATTCTTCTGAAATAACATACATGGAGGATGTTTATAAAAATCTCTTTAATAAAAGTCTTCAGAATCTTGATGAATTGGGCATCGTAATCACAGCCGGAAAGTTAAGAATGAGTGATGATGAAAGAATCGCTGCCATCGACAGAATTTATAAAGACATTTTTGACAAGCTGGTTTTTCTTGAGAGGCTTTAATAATGAAGGCTCTGTGCTGGCAGTTCAAAGAGGAAGGGAAATGGTTGACACAAAGTTGTCAGAAAAGTTGAATGGCCTTTAGTTTTTGAATCGATTAAAATGTGTGTATGAAAAAGTGCGTAAGAGTAATCGTTTTATTAATGGTGGCATCAATGCCCAATTTATTGTTTGCACAAAATGGAGGATTTGCAGATGAAGTTAAAAGCCTGCATACGGTTTTGGAGCAACTATATACAGAAATGTTGCCGCTGTGCAGCAAATTGATTGGTGTTGGCCGTGGTATTGCCGGTTTTGCGGCCACCTGGTATATAGCAAGCAGAGTTTGGCGGCATATAGCCAATGCAGAACCCATTGATTTTTACCCACTGTTCCGCCCATTTGTTTTGGGCTTTGCTGTTATTATTTTCCCGTCTGTAATTGCCATGATTAATGGAGTAATGAATCCAACTGTGACTGGTACGGCTGCGATGGTGGATGATTCCAATAAAGCCATAGCTATATTACTTCAGAAGAAAGAAGAAGCTATCAAGAAAACTGATGTTTGGAAAATGTATGTTGGCGAAACTGGTAGTGGGGATAGAGACAAATGGTATAAGTACACCCATCCAAATGATAGTCCCTCAGATGAAGGTTTTTTTGAAGGGATTGGCAATGACATCAAGTTTGCAATGGCAAAAGCCTCCTACAACTTTAGAAATTCCATAAAACAATGGATGAGTGAAGTATTGAGAGTATTATTTGAAGCTGCTTCCCTTTGTATAAATACTATAAGGACATTTTATCTTATTGTTCTTGCTATACTCGGCCCACTAGTCTTTGGCATTGCGGTCTTTGATGGATTCCAGCATACACTGACGGTTTGGATAGCCCGGTACATCAATATATTTCTTTGGTTACCGGTGGCCAACATCTTCGGCAGCATCATTGGCAAAATCCAGGAGAATATGTTGAAGGTTGATATTGCACAAGTGCAGGATTACGGAGACACCTTCTTTTCTCCAACTGATACAGCCTATCTCATTTTCATGATCATTGGAATCGTTGGATACTTCACGGTGCCGAGTGTGGCAAATTATATCGTTCATGCTGGTGGTGGAAATACATTATTGTATAAAGTCACGAGTCTGACATCAAATAGCTCACGAAGCATTGTGAATTCCGCTTCATCTGGGGCTGGGATGGTTGCAGATGCTTTTGGTGATGCAAAATCAAACCTGAGCGGAAGTGTGCTTCAAACAGGTGTAAGCGGAGGATATTTTTTGAGAAGATGCTGGTAAAAATCAAATGGTTACATGAAGAATAAATTATCTGGTAAATCTTAAATCTATGTTCAAACAAACAAAAAATATTGATGCTTCTTTTAGGCATATAAAGTTTTTTACTTTTTTATTGGTGCTTGGTTGTTTTATCCTTTGTGGATTTGTATTGTATAAAAGTTATGAATTATCTGCAAAGGTTCAGGACAGAATTTATATTCTTTCAGGAGATAAAGCTATGGAGGCGTTTGCATCAAAAAGGAAAGACAATATCGAAGTAGAGGCCCGAAGCCATGTTGCCATGTTTCATACCGATTTCTTTACGCTCGACCCGGATGAGAAAGTAATTGAATCTAATATCAAGAAGGCATTATACCTGGCTGATGGCTCTGCTAAAAGACAGTACGATAATCTTAAAGAAACCTCTTATTATTCAGGTATCATCTCCGGCAATATCAGCCAGCAAATTGCTGTAGATAGTATTTCATTAAGCATGAATGCAGAACCTTATTTGTTTCATTGCTACGCCACAATTAAAATCATCAGGCCCAATAGCATCGTTACACGCAATTTAATAACACAAGGCTATTTAAGAAACGTTTCCCGTTCTGACCATAATCCTCATGGATTCTTAATCGAAAGATGGGAGACCATTGAAAACAGGGATATCAAAACTGAAACAAGATGAAAACCCTAAACAAACAAATAAATAAAGAAGTACTGACGGAAAAAGCTGCTAACGGCATAGCTAAAGGCATTTTAAAATCTCAAAATGGTTTTGCAAACTATATGCAATCGCTATCAAAAAACTGGAAGGGCAAACAGCAATGGATCTTTTTGTATTTGGTCTGCTTGATTTTTGGTGGATTAAGTATTGTCGCTATTGTCAATCCCTTTAGAGCTAAGGACACTAACAGCAGCCTGATTCCAAAGCCCATTGCTGTTCCAAAAAGTATCCATCAACAAAGAAATGGTTTTGCAATTACAGAAAACGAGTTTCAGCAAGTGCAGGAGTATAAGGCGAAGCATCCAAACCTGCAGCAAGAACGGCCAGGCCTTTTTGATAGTTTGAGCTTGATTGAAGAAGTCTATTATTCACAAAAAAAATAACACAATGGAAAACAAACATTCAGCAAAGTTTTTGAGGCAACGAAAAATGATGGTGGTATTACCATTGTTGGTACTTCCATTTATCACAATGGCTTTTTGGGCATTGGGAGGTGGTAAAGGAACTGGCAATGATACTGACAAAAATAAAATTGCAGGCCTTAATCTTCAACTGCCCAATGCGAATCTTAAGTCTGATAAGAATGAAGATAAGCTTTCATTCTATATGGAGGCTGATGCTGATTCTTTAAAACGGGCAGAGCTGCTTAGAAGTGACCCTTTCTACAAGGACTCATTGCAGACAAAAGTTTCTTTGATGGATGCTACACAGCATTTAAATAATCCATCAACATCAAGGAATGGGTTAAACACTTCAGTTTATCAATCCGGAGCCGATGCCAATGAACAAAAGATATATCAAAAGATAAATGAGATCAATAAGCAAATTAATGTTCCGGAAACTACTGCATCTTCTTTAAACAATACTGGTGCACCTTATCAAAACAATGAGCAGTTTACAAACGATGTAGACAGGATGCAGGAGATGATGCAAATGATGGATGACAAACAGGAAACTGACCCGGAAATGCAACAACTAAATGGAACGCTGGATAAAATTCTAGACATCCAGCATCCGCAAAGAGTAAAGGATAAATTGAAAGAAAAATCGTTGCAGCAAAAGGAAGTTGTTTTTGCAGTTTCAAAAATACCAACCCAGGATAATATCAGTTTGTTAGATACAATAAAGCATAGATCAACATCGACGGTAGGCTTCTATGGAATAAGTGAAACTTCCAATAATTCAAATGATGAACCGGCAGTAGAGGCTGTTGTTCATGCGAATCAAACTCTGGTCAATGGTGCTATCATCAAACTTCGTTTGTCTACCGACATCTACATCAACGGCACATTAATTCCAAAAGGGAATTTTGTTTATGGATCGGCTTCACTTAATGATGAAAGACTGGAAATAGAAATCAATTCCATTCGATATGGCACGTCTCTTTTTCCTGTAAAGCTGGAAGTTTACGATATGGACGGAATGCCAGGCATTCATATTCCCGGTGCCATTACCCGTGACGTTGCCAAACAATCCGCAGACAACAGTTTGCAATTAATGGAACTTTCTTCTGTTGATCCATCATTCAAAGCACAAGCCGCCGCCGCTGGCATCAGTGCTGCCAAAGGATTGCTAAGCAGAAAAGTAAAGCAGGTAAAAGTACTGGTTAAAGAAGGCTATAAAGTACTCCTTAAAAGCAAGAGCAATCAATAACATTTTTTAACTATAAAATAAAAACGTATGAAACGATTAGTGTGGTTGGCAGTGATGAGTTTGTTTTTCGTTTCTCTTAAGGCACAAACATCGCTTTGCATTTCAACCGAAAAAACGACCAGCCTGGTATTTCCGTTTTCGATACTTCATGTAGACCGGGGTACACAGGCAATATTGGCTCAGCAGGTAAAAGAATCACCCACAATATTATTAGTGAAAGCAGCAGAGAAAGGCTTTCCAGAAACGAATCTCAGTGTCGTAACGGATGATGGAAGTGTATATTCTTTTGTTGTATGCTATGACAATGACCCGGCCACTTGGGTGTATCACCTGCCAACAAACAAGTATGCGACGTTGGCAACGTATGCAAATGGGATCTTGGACAATCCCAGGACAATGCACGGCATTAAAGACGAACAATGGGATATTAAAGCGATGGTCTCTGGTATTTACATAAAAAATGAAATCATGTATTACCAACTTTACATTACAAATAGCAGTCCCGTTGACTATGACATTGATGTGCTGCGCTTTTTTATCCGTGACAAAAAGAAAGGTAAAAGAACTGCCATTCAGGAAACAGATTTAAAGCCGCTTCATATCTCCGGTAATACCTCGCAAGTAAAAGCGAATAGCACTTCGTCCATAGTTTTTGCATTGGATAAATTCACAATTCCCGATGCCAAATACCTCGCTGTGCAGATTATGGAGAAAAATGGCGGCAGGCATTTGTCTATGAAAGTGAGCAATAAAAAAATAATGCATGCAATCATCTTACCTGATTTGAAATGAACAACGAACATCCCATATCTGATGAGGTATTAGAACTGGCTCAGTTAGCACTTAATAAAGGTGAGCATTGGATGGCTTATAACAACTCGGTTTATTTTATCGATAAAAGCGATGTGTATTTTTTTAGTTCAAAGGACGAAGCAAATGATTTTGCAGATAATAATATCAGTGACAGAGATCACTTCCATGTGCTTCATTTTGATTCTATCCTTGACATTTATAAAGCGATTCCTTATGCAAAAAATACAGTTCCTAATCCAGATGCCAACGGCCTCTACAATCATGAAGGCAACGATTTTACAGATGCGCTAATAGATCACATAGAACAACAACAATCATTATTTAAATCACAATTAAAAACAGATGTTATGAACAATGAAAATTTTCAGTACCTGAGCGATAACCTCAAGTACATGGGTTTTGGTGAGAATCTGAAACCGGAATTGGAAAGAAACCTGCAAGAAGGCAAAGGCGAATTTCAATTGCACTACAAGGCAGAAATCAATAAAAAGCCTTTTGAAGTAACAATGAACTTCCGTAAATCCGATTCTTCAGATATGTACTTCTTTAACAATTATAATGCTTCACTTGGAAAAGCAAACGGACAAAAAGAAGAACAAACGTTCTACCTCAACAAAGGTAAAGGCGTTACCGGCAAAGAAGCATTTAATTTACTGGACGGCAGAGCGGTTCACAAAGACCTGGTTACAAGGGAAGGTCAACCATACAAGGCCTGGATACAGCTTGACTTTGAAAACAAAGACAAGAACAGCAATTCTGAAGTAAAGCAGTTTCATGAAAATTATGGTTTTGATTTAAAGGCCGCTGTGGGAAAGTTTGCAATAGCTGAACTAAAAGAACCGGATAAAGAAAAGGCTTTGATGCTGTCATTGCAAAAGGGAAATGTTCAGTCAGTTACAATTGAAAAAGATGGCAGCAGCCATAAAATGTTTATCGAAGCCGATCCTCAATTTAAAAAAGTGAACCTGTACGATTCCAATATGAAATTGGTAGCAAAGGAATCTTTAGACCAGTATAAAACAGGAATAGACAAGGGTGCCAAAGCAGTTAAAGAAGATGTGGCAGATGATAAAAAAAAAGAAGTGAAACAGGACATCAAGCCTGAAAAGGAAAAAGTAGTTAAGAAAAATGACAAAAGCCTTTTACCTAAAAAAAGGGAAGGCAATAAGAAAGGTTTGGGAGTTTCATAAACTCCTAAACCTTATTTTTTATTTATTAAAAGTATTATGATGGATATTCAAAATATTACAGCGCTTTCCAACAAACTTGAAGCATTGGGGTTTGACCACTTGGGATATCTGCTATTAAAGAAGATTTCATTCAGGCTACAGAATTTTTGGCTTGTGTCAAAGGCTAATCATCTGAATAATGATTTGAACTTTCATTTATTTCTTCAAAGGAATAGTGTAACTAATAACTATGAGCTTTTGTATTATGATGCTATCCTTAAAGTAAGTTCGGAAGCAAATGAACAAGTAATAAATGGTATTGATATAGGCGAGATCAAAACAGCTATGGCGAAGATAGATTGGAAGATTGCTTTTGATTTAACAATAGGAAAGAACTCATCAGTAAATGAAAAGTCCGATTGGAGGAAAGAAGAGGATGTAGAATTGGTAATCGAAAAATTAGAGATGTTGGAGAAATCTGAAAATGGTAAATCGATCGCTACAAGTTTGAAGCTGGAATTTTGGGCTGGCCTGCCGTACCAGGATTTGTTTGGCAATATTGCGCCTGTTAAAAATAAGTATGAAATCTCTCAGCGATTCTATTGTGCAGCAGGGCAGCCTGGTATTTCAGTTGATGAAGCATACCGGTTTTTGCAAAATAGGCTTTTAGAAAAGCAAATTTCGTTACGGAAAAAACAGCCGGAAAGTCAGGAAGCGGATGATGATGCCGCTAATAGTCAGCCCGGTTTTGGAAGTGGGTTACTACAAAAGAAGAGAATCGGTGGAAAAAGAAATTCAAAGAAACAACATCAATAAATGAACTTAAATAATGGAACTTTTTCCACCACTGACAGGATTTTATTTAGCAATCGAAAATGACACCAGAATTGGCACTGTCCATATCAGTCTCTATATGGCTTTGTTACAGCAATGGAACTTGAATGGCGGATTAAACCCTATAATTATTGCTAGAGCCGCAATTATGAGAGCTGCAAAAATAAATGCTCGTTATACCTATAACAAATGCATGAATAATCTACAGGAATTTGGCTACATAGTTTACAAACCCTCTACTAACCCTTTCAACCACAGCATTGTTTATTTAAAAGAATTGTGAAAAATATTCTCTTACACAGAGAATGAATTTGTGAAGTGTGATTATTAAAATGAGGTGTAAGATGGAAAAGATAAAACCGGAAAAAGCATTAGAGATGCTTAGAAAAAAAGGTGTGGATATTTCATTGGAGCAAGCTGCTCAAGTTCTGGAATTACTTCGGAAATTTGCTAATATCATGGTTTCACAATATCTGGAACGTCAAAGAAGGGGATAAAGTGAAACATTAGGTAACCCTTACTAAATTTTATCTATGAAAATAGCAGACTTATATATCCGGGTAAGCACTGATGAACAGGCCGACAAAGGATACTCCCAACGCAGCCAGGAAGAATTTTTACGCAAATATTGCGAAATCAATGGCATGTCTATTCGAAAAGTAATTTTTGAAGATCATTCTGCCAAAACTTTTAATCGACCAGAATGGAAAAGATATTTGGTAGAACTCCGCAAACATAAATGCCAGGCGGATTTTGTTCTTTTTCTAAAATGGGATCGTTTCAGTCGTAATGCCGGGGATGCATACCAAATGATTAATATGCTCCGAAAATTAGGTGTAGAGCCGCAGGCTATCGAACAGCCTTTGGACTTATCTATACCCGAAAATAAAATGATGCTGGCATTTTATTTGGCAGCTCCAGAAGTTGAAAACGACAGGCGGGCACTGAATGTCATTCATGGAATGCGTCGAGCCAGAAAAGAAGGTCGTTATATGGGCCTAGCCCCAATAGGATATTGCAACAAAATTGACGAGTCTGGGCGAAAGTATATAGCTCCCAAAGAAATTCAGGCCAACATCTTGCGCTGGGCTTTTAACCAAATAGCTGAAGGTGTATTTAATACAGAGCAAGTCTATAAAATGGCAAAAGAAAAGGGCTTTTCAGGTACTAAAGGGCTTTTTTGGTTTGCTATCCGCAATCCTGTGTATTGCGGAAAAATATTTATCCCAAAATACAAGGATGAAGAAAGCTGTTTTGTGAAAGGATCGCATGAGCCTATTATTTCAGAAGCCCTGTACTATCAGGTACAGGATGTATTAGATGGCAGAAAAAGGCATTATAGGCTTAAAGTGGTATCTAATGAATCTCTTCCTTTACGTGGTTTTCTTATTTGCCCTTTGTGCAATAAACTACTAACTGGAAGTGCATCCAAGGGGCACACAAAGTATTATTCTTATTATCACTGCACTGACGGTTGTTCATGCCGGTATAGAGCCGATAATGTCAACAATATATTTGTTACCGAACTAAAAAAATATATCCCACGTCCGGAAATGATAGATTTATTTAAAATAACCCTTTCTGAAGCCTGGTACGACCAAACCAACCATTTACAAGATGATAGCAAACAATTGCAATTACAAATTAAAGAACTGGAAGAAAAGCTTTCCTACATCAGGGAATTACTTTCCTCAAGACAATTAGAGCCCGCTGATTTCAGGGAAATGAAAACTGAATACACTACTAAGCTTGAAAAACTACAGGCGAAATTAGGGGCCAGTAATCATGATAAGTTAGACTTTAATGGCCTGTTAACTAAGGGAGTAAATAATCTCTTAAAACTCGATTATGTTTATGAAACTGGTGATATAGAAAAGAAAAGGGAGGTAATTAGTTCGATGTACCCAGAAAAAATGACTTTTGACGGATTTTCAGTTCGAACTAATCGCATCAATGAAGTGGCAAGGCTAATATACAGTATGGACGTGGGTTCTAGCGAAAATAAAAACAGGACAAACCAGAATAATTCCAGTTTGTC
>JADKJI010000004.1 GCA_016721085.1 Chitinophagaceae bacterium
GACATGCAAAGATCTGGAAGACCTGAGAATCGGAATGGAATTTGGTAAAAGGCTATATTATAAATTGACATCTACATACAACATCCAATTTAGGGTCATAATAAGGTATTACTTGGAAGCAGTTCAGGAACATGGCATTTTTGGCCAGTGCATTGTTAGGTTTCATACTATCAGACCTGATAATGATGAGGTGTTTAGGAAAGAAGAAACTGATTTGGAACCGGAGGAAGCGATAATGATTTTCGAGTAATACAATTACTACAACTACGGATGCCATCCTACCCCCCGGATGCCATCCTATGGGGTGGATGGCATCCTATACCCAAGATGCCATCCGGGGGGTAGGATGGCATCCGTAGTACTGTTTAATACTACTTCCCCCTAAACACCGGCTTCCTCTTCTCCAAAAACGCCGCCACGCCCTCCTTAAAATCTTCCGTCTTCGATGCCTGCTGCTGCAAACGATCTTCCATTTGTAACTGCTGATCCATACTATGGATCATCGAATTATTTAATGCCTTCTTTGTAAAAGCCAATGCCTGTGTAGGTAATTGCGAGAGAGAAGTAGCCATTGCAAATGCAGCCTCATTGAAATCAGCATCAGGGAATACCTTATAAACCATACCCATCTGTTCGGCTTCAGTGGCAGATACTTTATCTCCCAGCATACAAAGCGCACTAGCCTTCTGCCATCCTATCAATCGGGGCAGGAAATAAGTGCCACCACTATCAGGTATCAATCCTATTTTGGAAAAGGCCTGGATGAAAGAAGCAGAAGCTGTAGCTACTACTATATCACAACAAAGACCAATGTTTGCACCAGCTCCTGCTGCTACACCATTGATACAAGCCAATACCGGTTTTTCCAATGCACGTATGCGTGTGATTATGGGATTATAATGCTCCGAAAGAATTTTATCCATTCCCGGGCCATTCGGATCTACAACCTCAGCAAGATCTTGTCCGGCGGAGAAGGCTTTTCCGGCTCCTGTTATCATTACACATCGAACAGTATCCGATTTGCAGTCGTCCAATGCCTGCTGCATGGCAAAAGCCATTTCACGGTTAAAGGCATTCAGTTTATCGGGACGATTAAGTGTAATGGTAGCGATACCGTTGTTGATTTCTAAGAGAATTGCATTCATATATAGCAGGCTTATAAACAAATTTACTAAAATGAGACCTCTAAATGATAAACAATTAAGTGTTTGATAATTAGTTTAAATAGATAATTTTGGCAACCCTTCTGTATTAGATTTTGGGCTATACTATTTTGAAAAGAAAATTCATTCAAGCATCATTCTTTATTGTATTTCTGATATTCAGAAATAGCTCTTTTTGTCAGGAAGTAAATGATTCTATCATCAACTCAGGCAAAGAAAAACTACCCATAAGCTCTTATATCGAAAAGTATGATACACTCATACACTTCGAACCCTGGCTAAGTACCAAATTGATGGAATACCGACTGTATTATCCTAACAATTTCAAATTGTTTCTACGTCCTGTTGAATTGAATACACTTTCTCTTGGTTTATACTATCGTTTTATAGATTTGAGCATCGGATTTAGTCCTAAGTTCATCAATCAAAACAAACCCGACTATCTGACTAACCTTTCGAAGAGGTTCGAGTTTACTACAGGGTTCTCCTTCGATCGGTTTTATGTATCACTCGATTATTCAGAGATAAAAGGCTTTTACCTGCGTAATACAGCCGACTTTGGACGCTCTCTTCCCGAGCAACCTAACCTTACTTTTCCGGAGTTAAAAGTGAAACAATACGGGGCCATGATCAATTATAATTTCAATCCCAGGTTCTCAAGATCGGGAATGAAAAGCGGAGCCCAATCACAATTGAAATCTGCCTGGACTTTTATGCCAGCATTTCAATATGCACGTTATCGTTTCTCAGATAAGGGAATAAGCGCGAACCTTGAAAACGATAATACTTTCAGTGCAGACCTGAATTTATTATTTCCTTTGTATGGTACATTGGTGATCGGGAAACACAGTTTTATAAGTGGTGGTTTTGGTCCAAGTGTAGGCTTGGATTTTTATAGATCACTTTCCTATACCGAGAATCAAACTATTGTTACTTCAAAAGGTACAAGCATATCTACCGGCTATCTGGTCGATTTTGCAATGGGTATAAATGGAAGAAAGTTCTATGGAGGACTGCAAGGATATATTCGTTCTTATGGACATAAGATAGAAGAAGTAGATAAGATGCAAAAAGTTTTTTATTCAGGGCATTTATATGTGGGAATGCGTTTCAACGCTCCTAAGTGGACTAAGAAAACGCTTGATTGGGTGAATAAGATATCACCCATTAAGTTTGAATGATGCAGCTAATTCTTTTATTCCTTCTTCCACAGTAATCACTGGCTTATAACCTAATTCTTTCTTCGCTTTATCATTTCTAATGGTACAGTCACAAATCATTAAACAAGCGGCAGTCTTTGTAACTGGCGGAGCTGATTTTATTCCCAGCATTTTCCAAATGGGCTCTAATATGGAAGCCACTCCATACACTAACCATCCGGGCATGCTTCCTGCTTTTATTGTAATGCCCTGGGTGCTGAATAATGCAGTGAAGAAGTTATTCAAAGTCGTTATGGCATCATCAGTAATGAAATAAATCTCGCCGCCTTTACCTTTTTCAATTGCCAGTCGTATGCCTTCTATTACATTATAGATATGTGAACTGCTTGTTTTGGCTTGTCCTTTATTGATCCAGGTGAAATGTCCTTTCTTATACATAGCAATGGCGGCTGGAAGAATGGTTTTGTCTTCTGGTCCCCAAACCAACCTGGGACGAACAACAATAGTTTCAAACTAACCGGTTTCATTGGCTGCTACTACCAGTTTCTCAGCTTCTCTCTTTGTTTCTCCATATAAGAAAGAAGTAGATGTTGAATAAGGAGTGTTTTCATCAATATCAATCAGATTCTTTCCTGTCCATAATACAGCTTCGGTACTTATATGAATGAATCTTTTTACTCCAGCAGCTTTTGCAATGTTTACTAATTGTCTCGTGCCTTCAACATTAGTATGCCAGAATTCTTTTCTATCTGCCCCATGATTCCACCATGGCGGCTGCATGAATTACAATATCACTTTGGTGAAGCTGTTCAATGGTCACTTCATTCAATTGGCATCGAATGGGAATAGCACCAGTTGATTCTATTGCTTTATCTGAAGCTTCCGAGCGGCTCATCGCATAAACTACATGTCCCTGCTTCAGCAACATTCTTGTTGTAGCTGTTCCAATAAATCCAGAGGCACCTGTAAGGAAGATTTTCATGATTTATATCGAAGCTTCTTTCAACAAATGTAAGTTGAATTGTCGTACTTATGGAAGGGGGCAATTAATGACACTTGAAATAATCGAAAGGCTCTTTGCAATCATTACACTGGTAAAGAGCTTTGCAGGCAGTGGAACCAAACTCGCTGATGCGACGGGTGTGATAGGAATTACACCTTGGACAAGGAATAGCTTCATTAGGAGCAAACAAATCATTATTGCAAATCTGTTGTCTCGGTTGGGGAGGAGCAATACCGTATTCTTTTAATTTCTGTTTTCCTTCTTCACTCATCCAGTCGGTAGTCCATGCCGGAGAAAGGATGTTTTGTATCGTGACTTTTTTGAAACCTCTACCTGCCAGTAAAAGTTTGATATCGGTCGCAATCATATCCATTGCCGGACAACCGGTATAAGTAGGTGTGATGGTAACAATAAGTTCTTCGTCTGAAACAACTACATTTCTAACAATACCAAGGTCAATGATGCTCAGCACTGGTACTTCCGGATCTTTCACTTCTTCGAGTGCTTTCCATATAAGAGCGGTATCGTTATTGATTATTTCCATCTTCATATTACCATTCAGCACCGGGATAAGTACGTTGCATATATTGAAGTTCTGCTAGAAGTGGTCCGAGGTGTTCAGTATGTATGCCTGTCTTTCCACCTTTTTGCATAAAAGATCCTGAAGGAGGATTCAAGTTGGCTCTTTTCAAAATGCTGTTAATGTTTTCCTGATAAGTCAGCTTTAATTCATCTTGTGATGGTATAGTGCCATTATCAATAAGGAATTGTTCGTAAGCTGCTGGTATGAAAAATTCGCCGGTATAAGTCCACAATGCTTCTAAAGCATTCGTCATTCTTCTATGGCTTTCTTCTGTACCATCTCCTAGCCTGATTACCCATTCGCTACTCCATCTCAAATGATAAGTAACTTCTTTAAGTCCTTTTTCTGCTA
Organism: Chitinophagaceae bacterium; assembly: GCA_016721085.1. Lineage (GTDB taxonomy): Bacteria > Bacteroidota > Bacteroidia > Chitinophagales > Chitinophagaceae > Endoryza. Next base: position 4,261 of record JADKJI010000004.1, read on the forward strand.
TGGCACTTAACTGTTCATCCTTACAATTAATAAGTGAGTTATAGAGTAAGAATTGATATTGGCTGATGAAGAATTGTCTCAATATGGTTTGTCCCCAGTCGCCATTCGGTTGCTCAGCTAATAAACAGTTCTTGAATTCTCTTTCAGTTCTCAGATAGGCTAAACTATCTTCTGTGGCTCCATTGCCAATAAGTGTTGCGGCGTATTGATAGAAATTCCGAGCTTGTCCCAATAGGTCCAATGTAATATTGGTCATAGCAATATCCTGCTCCAGTATCGGCCCATGTCCGCACCACTCCCCATTCCTTTGCGACAGTATCAGATTCGTATCTGCCAGATATAGTGTATATGATATAATCTCTTTCATTCAATCAGACTATGGCTGTATTTATTTTTAACTTTTGACTTTTAACTTTTGACTTTACATGTGATCCACTTCATCCGGCAACTTATAAAACGTAGGATGTCTATAAATTTTATCTTCCGCCGGTTCATATAAACTTGCCGCTTCATCAGCACTTGTAGTATGAATATTCTTTGATTCCACCACCCAAATACTCACCCCTTCCATTCTTCTTGTATATACATCACGTGCATTTTCAATAGCCATTGCTGCATCTACTGCATGTAAACTTCCTACATGCTTATGATCGAGGCCTTGTTTACTGCGGATGAAGACTTCCCATAAGGGCCAATCACCTTCACCCCCAACCCCTAAAGGGGGGTATGAAGCTGGCTGGCTTTCTTTTGTTGCTCCAGTATTTTCTTCTGGGATATCACCGTAATAATATTTTCTTATTTGAATATTCATAAAATGGTAATTAAGATTTAGTAAAACGCTTCTTACTCCCCTTTAGGGGTTGGGGGTTTTGCCGCCTCCCGCACCCATGCTCCATCCTCCCAAGCCTTCCTCCTCGCTTCTAACCGCTGTTTATTGCAAGGACCATTTCCTTTCACCACTTCCCAGAATTCTTTCCAGTCTATTTCACCGAAGTCGTAGTGTTTTCTTTCTTCATTCCATTTCAGGTTATCGTCGGGTAAGCGCATACCCAAGACCTTTATCTGTTCTGCGATCATATCCACGAATTGCTGACGAAGTTCATCATTGCTTTTTCGCTTTATCTTCCACTTCATACTCTGGTCGCTATTGCTGCTTTCGCTATCCCTCGGACCGAACATCATCAATGCTGGCCACCACCAGCGGTTGATAGCATCCTGACACATGGCTTTCTGTTCTTCGGTGCCTTTGCTTAGTACGAGTAATGATTCGAAACCTTGCCGTTGGTGAAAGCTTTCTTCCTTACATATCCTTACCATCGCACGGGCGTAAGGACCATAAGAAGTTCTTGTAAGCATCACCTGGTTCATGATGGCCGCTCCATCAACCAGCCAACCGATGGCACCTATATCAGCCCATGAAAGTGTTGGGTAATTAAAGATGGAAGAGTATTTCGCTTTGCCTGAATGTAAGTCGTTGATGGTTTCTTCTCTTGATATGCCTAATGTTTCGCAAGCTGAATAAAGGTAAAGTCCGTGGCCCGCTTCATCTTGTACTTTCGCCAATAAGATGGCTTTGCGTTTTAATGAAGGTGCCCTCCCGATCCAATTCCCTTCAGGCAACATTCCCACAATCTCAGAATGCGCATGCTGACTGATCTGACGGATATTATTTTTCCGATATCCTTCCGGCATCCAATCCTTCGGCTCAATCTTTATTTCAGCGTCGATCTTGTCCTGAAATAGCTTTTCCATATCGGGTAATATCATGGCAAGAGAGTTTGAGCGAAGATACTAAATACTAACAATCGTTACTTTATTTGCTTAAGGCTTAAGGCCTAAGGCTTAAAGCTTAATGCTGAGGTCTGCCGAGTGTAATCGTGAATTACGAATGCCCAAATTTTGAAAAATGATTTCCGTACTATTTACTGAATTAAGCCTTAGGCCCTAGGCCTTAAGCTTTAGGCAAGTAGCATCAAACATCAAAATCCACAACAATCTTCCCGCTCAAAGGATGACTCTGACACGTAAGAATAAACCCCTTTTCAATCTCCTCATCTTCCAATCCCCAGTGAACATCCATCTTCACTTCACCTTCAATGAGTTTTGCTTTGCAGGTACAACACATACCACCTTTGCAGGCGTAGGGTAGGTCGGCGCCTTGTTGAAGGGCGGCATCGAGAATGGAGGTATTGGAGGAAGAAGGCAGTTCGAACTGTACACTACGACCATCTAATTTGATAGTGATGCTGGTGTTTTTTTCAGAAGAGCTTATTGATTGCTCTATTGGTTTTGAATTGCTTTGAGTAGAGTTAAACAATTCAAAGTGTATATTCTTCTTGGCAATGCCGATGGATTCGAGATAAGCTTTTGTTGAGAAGATCATATCCTCGGGACCACAGATGAAACATTCGTTCATTGCAGGGAAGGAAATCAATTTTGAAAACGAGATCAGTTTATCCCAATTCACTCTTCCCGTATTCAATTCTGTATCCGCTTTCTCCCTGCTAAGCACATGGAATATGGAAAGCCTGTCCATATAACGGTTCTTCAATGCTTCCAATGCTTCAAAGAAAATGATGGAAGAACGCGTTCTGTTACCATAGATAATGGTGAATTGGCTATCGGGTTCAGAAGCCAGTGTTGTCTTTACAATGGAAAGGATAGGAGTGATGCCACTTCCTGCCGCTATAGCCAGATATTGTTTTTTATGGGAAGTGTTAAGTGTGGTGTTGAACTTTCCTGTTGGATTCATCACTTCCAGCAGATCTCCTTTTTTCAGTTGTTCATTGGCGTAAGTACTGAAAACACCCCCACTTACTTTTTTTATGGCGATACGCCATTCGTTATCGAGGGGAGAACTGCAAAGGGAATAACTGCGGCGAACTTCTTCACCGTTTATAAATGTCTTTACGGTAAGATTCTGACCTTGGGTATATGTAAATGAAGGTTTCAACTCATCCGGCACATCCAATAATACAGATACGCAGTCGGGAGTTTCTTTCCTTACTTCTTTTATTCGGAGAGAATGGAAATGTATGGACATGGCAATCGTTGAGGCTCGGACGTATTAGGAATAGGGACAGCAATATGGATGAACAGCGCTTTTTATTTACGCAGTCCTTCCACTAATATCATCACCATATTATCTTCCAGCATTTCACCACTGATTCTTTTCACGCTACGATGCCAGCTTTCGATACCGCTTACAGCATGTAACATGATAAGGACAGCAGTGGGTGCATCGATATTCTTGATTTCACCTTTACGGATACCCTCTTCAATGATAGTGGCGATTCGCTGGCGATAAGAGCGACGCTGGCTTTGCATGTTTGACAAATATGGATCTGTAAGATGTTTCCATTCACGATCCATCACATATACTTCTTCGTATTGTGTGATGATCTGACGGATATGAAAACGGAGGATAGCTTCAATTTTCGCCAGACTTTTCTGATCACTCACTTCCACTTCAGTAATATGGTTCATGAACTGGTTAGCTGTCTTGAAACAGATTTCCTGTAATATTTCAGCTTTAGACTTGATATGATTGTAAAGGCTGGCAGCTTCTACACCTACATGTTCGGCCAGGTCGCGCATAGAAGTGGCACTGTATCCTTTTTCCCGGAAAAGACGGGCTGCTTTTGAAATAATCACGTCTTTGCGTGTATTACTTTTACTGCTTTTAATTTTTGCCATGGGTCAAATATACAAAACACTAACAGTCATTTGGCAAAATCTCTGTTTTTGTTATGTGCTTTGTAGGCAATTCAACTAACGAACTTCTGCTCAGTGTTTAAAGACTAATGAATGTTCTTCTTATCCTCCAAAAATTTGGCTAGGTTTGCACGCCGCCCCATCACCCCGAGGGGTTGTGCTTCAACCCTATTATTCAATAAAATAGCGCTCCACGGGGAAGGAGTATAAATCAGATTATGTCTTTAATAGTTGTAGGTACAATGGCCTTTGATGCCATTGAAACACCATTCGGAAAAACAGACCGTATTGTTGGAGGATCAGCCACTTATGTAGCATATGCTGCCAGCAATTTCGTAAAACCTGTAAAGCAGATTTCCATCGTAGGGTACGACTTCCCTCAGGAAGAAATGGACTCTTTAAAGAGCCGTGGCGTGGAACTGGCGGGAGTAGATGTTATTAAAGACAAGAAATCGTTCTTCTGGAGCGGCAGGTATCATTTGGATATGAATACCCGCGATACCCTCGTAACCGACCTCAACGTTCTACTCGATTTCGATCCTAAAGTACCTGAATCATACCAGGAATCTGAATTCCTGATGCTGGGTAACCTCGACCCTAAACTCCAGATCAAAGTGATTCAGCAGATGAAAACTCGTCCCAAGCTGATTGTGATGGATACCATGAACTTCTGGATGGAAGTGGCTATGCCGCAACTGGAAGAAGTGCTGAAAATGGTGGACGTGCTGATGGTAAATGATAGTGAAGCCCGTGAATTAAGCGGACAGTTTTCATTAGTGAAAGCCGCTAAAGAGATTATGAAGATGGGACCAAAGTACCTTATCATAAAGAAGGGTGAACATGGTGCCTTATTGTTTTATGAAGACCAGGTGTTTTTTGCTCCAGCATTGCCTCTGGAAGAAGTATTCGATCCAACTGGTGCTGGCGATACATTTGCTGGCGGCTTCATTGGCCACATTGCTAAAACAGGAGACATTTCTTTCAATAATATGAAACGCGCCATCATAGTAGGATCCGCCCTCGCCTCCTTCTGCGTTGAAAAATTCGGTCCCGAACGTCTCAAAGAAATCACTCAAAAAGATATTGATGGAAGGATACAGCAGTTTGTGGATTTGGTGAATTTTGATATTGAGCTGGTGAAATAATCATTGGTTTAAAATTTGGAAGTTTGAATGAAGATTTGAGAATGAAACAGCCGAGTACAAATTAGGAGATGTGAAAATTAGGAAATGTGAAAATGATAACAGCCGGTAAAAGTCATTAGTAAAAAAGCAGTCTGAATTTCAGGCTGTTTTTTTTATCTATTACATTATACTTAAACTATTGCCGGCTGTTTCATTTTCACATCTTCATTTTCCACATTTTCTCATTTGTATTCGCTTCCTTGTGATGAGCATCTTCAAATCATCAACATTTTCAAATTCCCTCATAATACTTATCACTTTTTTATGATTCTCTTTACCATCCAGACCGAAAACTTCGAACAGTATTATATAGATACCAGAGGGGAGAGGTTGTGATTGATCATTCATTCCATCCCACCTGAAGGATCCGGTTTGTGATAGTGTGGCTTGGTTTGCCAATACACGAACCATTCTTCCATTCATGTCGAATATTGAAATATTGCCAACAAGATTGTTTTGAGTGAAAGCATAATTTATCTGAGTGAAATCATCATAACCATCATTGTTGGGGGAGAATACTTTTGGACTAACCGATACATTTCCTTTCATTTGTTGTGATGATAAGTATTGGGAATTTCTATAAGTAGGCGTGCCATATCCTGATGTGGAGGAGGCAGAGGTCCAGTTATTCTTATCGTCCGATTTCTTGCTAAAATCCATTCTTTCCAGTGCTACTCCATCTTTGGAGGCAAGCAATGCAAAATGCCATTGCTGGTCATAGGGTACTTCATCAACCACCAGGCCTTGTTCATTTAATAATACTAATTGGCCTTTATCGTCGGGTAATGATGGCATGGATGGTAATTCAATAAGCCAGTGTGGTGATTTTACAGCGTATTGTAGCTCTACAGTTTTTTTGTTTTCGGTGAAGGTTAAATAATCGCCAGGAAAAAACAGATAAGAGCTGGCAGATAATGCAACAGTATTGGTAAGATTACCTGTGCTATTCCTGTTCGCAATATAAAGTTTACTTAGGTCGCCAATCTTATTACTGTTGTTGTAGAGTTCGATATAATCGACCCCTTCTGGTAATGGATTGAAAAGTATTTCGTTTACTACCAGTTCATTATTGCTGATAGGCTCTGGAAGTCCAACAACACTGGAATGCAAAAGCCCGATACTATTGCCCGCGCAATCTTTTATATCACTTGTATTGACTGGATATGTTTTTTGATAAGCTAGTTTATTCTGTAGAAGTAATTTAACTTCTTTGAAAAAGGGGGATAGGGGGATGGCTTTTACTGGCGCAATGGCATCGATTGAATAATGAGATGGGATTGAAGCCGATAAACTATCGAGCGGTTCATCAAATACAAGCACTATTGATGTGCTGTCGATTGCATAAGAGCGCAAAAGGGCTGGAGGCATTTCATCGGGATTGGAAGTGGACACGCTGTTTCTTTTACCCGGACTTCCACCTGATTTATCGATACTGGCTATCCAGTTATTAGCGCCATTGCATGGGTTCTTCGTATCAATCATCTCCATTGACCAACCCCCTTCCTTTTTTAGATCATTCTGATACCAGGAGAAATCGTATTGGATTGTATGTATGAAACTCCCTTCTGGTGAAATCAGGATTAGCTGGTCGGCATCATTATTTAATGAAGGGAAGCTCGAAACACCAATAGTGCTTCCGAAAATGGAGAAGGAGGATTGGGAAGAAGAGGGACAAATGATAACAAAGCTGTCGATACCCAATATGAAATTCGAACTAATAGTGGCAGAACTGCTTCCATCACTGATCTTCCAGTTTTTGAGGTTGATTGCACGACCTGAGTTGTTTTTCAATTCAAGGAATTCACTGTTTGGCAATCCAACTGAGGGAGAAGGGTCGGGGAAAAGTTCATCAATCAATACATCGAATCGTTGGGCGGGTTGTGCTATAATAGCGGAAATAGTTACTAACTGTGTTAGTACACACAAAACCATACTCCTCATATCCTGAACATTTGTTAGCCAACAAAAATAAAAAATTTGTTGGGCAGCAAATGTGATATTACTTTTGCGGCACAACATGAATTTTACAAAACATACAAAACGCACAATGAAACGTTCCTGAAGGGAGGTTTGCAGCGTTCTATATGTTAGAATATAAAGCTTGACAGGCCTTCCTTAACGGGAAGGCCTTATTTTTTTATGTTCGGGTAAAAGGCAGTAATCCATTATTAATAATAAAAAAGTAAAACAAGATGAAAGTTGCCGTAGTAGGTGCTACTGGTTTAGTAGGCACTAAAATGTTACAGGTATTGGCTGAAAGGAATTTCCCCGTTACTGAATTGATTCCCGTTGCTTCTGAGAAGTCAGTAGGTAAGGAAGTTGAATTCAAGGGTAAGAAATATAAGGTGGTAAGTATGACCGATGCCATTGCAGCCAAGCCAGCGGTAGCTATCTTCTCTGCCGGTGGTGGAACCTCATTAGAGTGGGCGCCAAAATTTGCCGAAGCAGGTATTACTGTTATCGATAACTCTTCTGCCTGGAGAATGGATCCAACTAAGAAATTGGTGGTACCTGAAATAAATGCAGATGCATTAACGAAAGACGACAAGATCATCGCCAATCCTAACTGTTCAACCATACAGATGGTGGTTGCATTGAATCCTTTGCATAAGAAATACAAAACAACCCGTATTGTAGTGAGCACTTATCAAAGTGTAACCGGTACCGGAGTAAAGGCTGTTGATCAGCTTCGTGGAGAAAGGGTGAAACAAGTGAAGGGAGAAACTACTGATTATCCAATGGCATACAAATATCCGATCGACCTGAATGTAATTCCACAGATCGATGTATTCCTTGATAACGGCTATACGAAAGAGGAGATGAAGATGGTTTTAGAAACCAAGAAGATCATGCGTGATGAAAACATCCGTGTTACTGCAACAACGGTGCGCATACCAGTAATGGGCGGACATAGCGAAAGCGTTAACATTGAGTTTGAGAATGAATTTGAATTAGCTGATGTGAGGAACTTATTGAGTTCAGCTCCGGGAGTAGTATTGGTTGATGATCCAGCAACACAGCAATACCCAATGCCAAAGGATGCACACGAAAAGGATGATGTATTTGTAGGAAGGTTGCGCAGGGATGAAACACAGCCCAAGACTTTAAATATGTGGGTGGTTTCAGACAATTTACGCAAGGGAGCGGCAACGAATGCTGTTCAGATTGCGGAATATCTGTTAGCGAATAATCTTTTATAAGAAATAGTTGTGTGGTAGTAGTTGTGTTTTACAACCTGGAGATGTCATCCTACCCCCCGGATGTCATCCTGGGGGGTGGATGGCATCCTATACCCAGGATGACATCCGGGGGGTGGATGGCATCCGTAGTTGTACCACACAACTTTTACTCTCCCAACCCCCTATTCAAAAACTCCAGCATCGGCTGTATCGTTTCCATCGCCTTCAATGTCTTCTTTGTAAGCTCCTTCGAGGTGAGATCGGCATCTGTTATTTCGGTAAACGCTATAAAACTCTTTAATCTCAAAAAATCAGCAGCAGGATTCTCAGCCTCATACCCCTTCGGCACCCGGCTCAATTGCAACCCCTCACTGGTATCCAATTCTCCAAAAACTTCCTTGAACTTCTTTGATCCCACAATCTTTTTGAACTCTTCAAAATTATAATCGATCTCCTGCCGAACCTTTGCTAACTGGTCGGGCATCGGCATATATAAACCTCCTCCTACAAAACTCTTCCCCGGCTCCATATGAAAGTAATACCCCGCCAATGGTGATTTCTTGCCTCCGGCAGTCATGCTGGCACCCATATTGGTTTTATAAGGCGACTTGTCCTTGCTGAATCGCACATCCCTGTTTATTCTGAAAAGGCATTTTTCGCCTCCAATGTAGCTATGGTATTATCCTTTGCCCCATGCTTCTGCAATAACGAATGAATGAAAGCTTCGAAGTCTTTTTCGCGGTTTCGTATGCTGGCCGATGCGCATCGAACCAGGGTTTATTGTTATTCTTCTTGAGGCCTTTTAAAAACTGAAGACTGGATGATTGAAGCATATAAATAAAATTGATGATAGGAATGTAAAAGTAATATTAAGACATAAAAAAAATGCAGGCTCTGGTCGCATTCAGAGCCTGCATTCAATTAAAGATTGGCGGGGAATTTATCAGGATTTGACACGTCCCCAGTTCTCACCACTCTTAATGCGGTACATGGTCATCTCGCTGACGCCATATTTTTCCGCTAACTTCTTAATGGTGATTTTCCTGTTTTTGTCGGTGAGCGTTTTTTTGATCGCTCCAACTTGCTTAGCATTAAGCTTAAGCCCAACAGTTCTGTTCGCCTGTACAATCTTATACGCTTTCTTGGCTGGACTGTGTTGTTGATGCTCGATCATTTCTTCGAGCGTAGCCCATTTAAGATTCTTCACTGCATTGTCAAGTTTGTTATGATTCACATGAATCACATACTTGCTTTTTGGTGAAGCCTTTTTGAGGAATAATCTTGCCAATTCGCGGTGAATGTACAAGGTCCCGTTGTTGCCGGGTCTGTGCAGGTTGAGGGTTCTGTAGCCGGTCGTAAGAGAACCTTCCAGGAGTTTGCCATCTTCGTTTACATCTTCATAATAACTGGCAATTCTGCCGTGAGACGACAAACCGTACTTTTTTCTAAGGTGTTTCCAGCCGGGAAACTGTAAAGGTTTCCACACCTCGTTGGGAATTTTTTTTACCATTGCTTTTCCTTTTGCTAAAGTTACATAAAAGAAAAGCGATTTCGTACATCCCCCCCTGAAATATTTAGTGAACCGATTGTTATTGGGCTATTAATCGTAAGAAATCGGCCTCGCTAATGATATTTACCGAGCTTATTTTTTTGGCTTTCTCCAACTTTGAACCCGCATCTTCTCCCGCTACCAGATAGTCGAGTTTACTACTAACGCCACTTAGAATTTTACCACCGTTAGCCTCTACCATGGCCTCCGCTTCACTTCTCTTCAGTGTAGGCAGAGTACCCGTAAACAGGAAGGTTTTCCCTGTAAGATTGCCTTCGGTTACTGATCCGGTTTTGTCATTTGTCAACTTAATGCCTAACTCTTCCAATTTCTTAAGCATGACGATATTTTCATCTGTATGAAAAACTGATATATGCTACCCGCCACTTTTTGGTCCCACATCTTCCATTTGTAGTAGCTCCTCTATGGATTTTGTTGGAAATCGAGCAAATGACTACTCGCTTGTGCCAGCGTTTTTGCAGTAGTTTCCCCAACATAACGGATGCCTAATGCAAATATCAGCCGGTGCAATGGCTGTTGCTTCGAGGCCTCTATGGCCGCCTGCAGATTACTGATACTCTTCTGTCCAAACCCCTCCATAGTCTGAATAGTTCCGAAGGGAAGCATATATATTCCGGGGATGTCTTTCAATAGTCCCAACTCAAAGAATTTACGGACATTGGCGTCGCCGAACCCCCCTAATATCCATGGCGTCCTTACTGGTGAAATGGATAATCCGTTCCACTACCTGTGCGGGACAGGTGAAATTGTTACACCTCCAAACCGCTTCTTCTTCTGGCTTCTCGAGTTTGGATCCGCAAACCGGACAATGAGTAGGGAATTCAATGGCTGTTTCCTTACCATTCCTTACATCGGCCAATGATTTTACTATATAAGGAATAACATCTCCAGCCCTTTCTACCAGTACCGTATCACCGATTTTAAGGTCTTTCTCCTTTATCACTTCTTCATTGAATAATGAGATAGAGGATACGGTAACTCCGCCAATAGGAACCGGCTCTATCTTGGCTACCGGAGTAATGGAACCAGTTCTTCCCACCTGGAATTCTACCGCAATCAGTTTACTGGTAGCCTGACGGGCCTTGAACTTATAAGCAATAGCCCATCTTGGGTGATGAGAGGTCATACCCAGTTTTTCCTGTAATGGCACATCATTTACTTTTATAACCATGCCGTCAATCTCATAAGGAAGATTATCACGTCCTTCTTCAAACTCCTGGCAATATTTTATCACTGCATCTATACCCTGGAGTACTTTTTTCTCCTTCATTGGGCTTCTGAAACCCGCTTCCCATAACATCTCAAGACAGCCCCCGTGGGTGAGCAATTTGCTGGTCTCATTTTTCCCTTCAACAGGTATATGATAGCTGACATGATAGAGAAAGGCTTCCAGATTACGGCGACTCACTTCCTTGGGATCTTTTATACGTAAGGAACCTGCTGCTGCATTCCGGGGATTTGCTAGCGGTGGAAGATTTTGGGCAGCCAGTTGGTCATTATACTTCTTGAAATTCTCTTTGGTTAATAAAACTTCCCCTCTTATTTCAATCTGTTGAATGCCGAGAGTAGCGAAAGGAGCAGATAAAGGCACCGACCGAATCTGTTTGATATTGGTTGTTATATCATCACCATAAACTCCGTCTCCTCTGGTGGCGCCTCTGGCTAAAAGATCATTTTCATAGATAAGCGATATGCTGGCACCATCGAACTTTGGTTCTACGCAATATTCGAGTTTTTGCAAGCCAGATAACTCACGGGCCTTGCGGTCCCAATCAATAAGGTCATCTGCATTATAGGAATTCTCCAATGATAACATGGGCACAAGATGTTGCACATTGGTAAAGTCTTTTGTCAATCCTTTACCCACTCGTTGCGTTGGAGAATCGGGTGTTATTGAAGACGGATCTTCCAGTTCAATTTTTTCAAGGGCTTTATACAGTTGGTCGTACTCAGCATCGGCTAGTAAAGGATCGTTCAAAATATAGTATCTGTATTCATGGAAACGAAGCACTTCCCGCAGGCTGTTTAGGCTTCCAGCCAGATTACTGGTTTTGGACTTCAACAGGCTTTCACTCAATTTTTGAAGCTCCCGTGTACGTTCCGGTGTGTACATATAGCAGTTTTCAATAAAGGTACAATTATCTGTTTTTGAAAAACATAGGATGGAAAAACGGTCTGAAACAGGGTTGTGCGGACTACACTAAAAATCTCCAAAATGTAGAAAGAAGGCCAAAAGATGAGTAAAATCATTCTTACAATTTTTTGGATGATTAGAATATTCGCTTACTTTGTGTACCTAATACACACCTTAATTTAAATTTCTTCTTATGACCAGAAAACGATTGCTTGTGGGGGTGACGTGGCTATGCCTGTTACTTTCTCCGTGGGCACTATGGGCTCAGGACCGTGTTGTTTCCGGTAAAGTGACCGATTCGAAAGACGGTTCACCAGTTGTAGGTGCCAGCGTTTCGCCGAAAGGACAAGCTGGTGGTACAACCACAGGAAATGATGGAACATTCTCTTTAAGACTTCCTTCCTCTGTAACTAAAATCGTTGTCTCTTCTGTAGGCTTCGCTAGCCAGGAAGTAGATGCAGCTTCAGGTGTAATTGCCGTTTCATTGGTAAGCACCCAGACAAACCTTAATGAAGTAGTAGTGGTAGGATATGGTACCACTCGAAAGAAAGACCTTACTGGTGCTGTTGCATCGGTATCTTCCAGAGACTTCGTAAAAGGGGCCCTTCAAACTCCTGAGCAACTGATTGCCGGTAAGGTAGCAGGTGTTCAGATTACCAGCAATAGTGGAGCACCTGGTGCAGGAAGTACTATCCGAATTCGCGGTGGTGCCTCTCTGAACGCCAGTAACTCACCATTGATTGTAATTGATGGGGTACCGGTTGATAACGGTGGAGCCGCTGGTTCTGTAAACCCGCTCAACCTGATCAATCCTAACGACATTGAAAATTTCACCATTCTTAAAGACCCTTCTGCAGCCGCTATCTATGGTTCAAGGGCTTCTAATGGTGTTATCCTGATCACTACCAAAAAGGGTAAGGCCGGTAAAGTACGTTTCGCTTTCGGCGCCCAGCTTTTTGCACAACAACCTTCTGGAAAAGTAGATGTTTTGAGTGCCGACCAGATGCGTGAAGTAGTTAATGCAAAAGGTGGTACTGGCGATCCTACAAAATTAGGAGCAGCCAATACCGACTGGCAGGATGAAATATATCACAATGCTTTTGGACAGGACCTTAACTTAAGTGCCAGTGGTGCAGCCATCGGTGGAAAACTGCCTTTCCGTTTATCTGGCGGTTTCCTTAACCAGGATGGTATTTTACGTACAGGTAATTTTAAACGTCAGACAATCAGTTTAAACCTGAGTCCACGTTTATTTAAGGATCACCTGAAAGTTGATCTTAACGTAAAAGCTGCCCGCACTACCAATAGGTTTGCTGAAGAAGGTGCTATCGGTTCTGCCATAGCTTTCGACCCAACACAACCTGTAAAAGTGAACAGTGACCGTTTTGGTGGCTTCTTTGAATATGTAGATAATAATACAAACGGTGCACCTCCACGCGACCTGGCTCCACGTAACCCGGTTTCATTACTGGAAATGAGGGATGCCAATAGCGAAGTACTTCGTAGCATCGGTAATCTTCAACTGGATTATTCTCTTCCTTGGGTAAAAGGATTGCGTGCTAATATGAATATCGGTTACGATTACCAGAAAGGTTCTGGTACTACTATAATTGGTGATAGCGCTGCTTCTACTTACCGTCGCTGGGATATCTCAGAAAATCCATTCAAGGTTAATCACTTTGGTGGTGTAAACAACCAGTATAAGAATACAAGAAGCAACTTCCTTTTCGATTTCTATCTTAATTATGTACGTGATATCAAATCCATCAACAGCCGCGTAGATGTAATGGCTGGTTATGGATTCCAGGATTTCAATTTCACTGATTACGCTTATGCTGATTATCGTTTTGATGGATCAGTTCGCCCAGGTACTGAACCACTGTTCGATACCTATCCTTCAGAATATCTGATGCGTTCTTATTACGGCCGTTTGAACTATACATTGGCTGGTAAGTATGTACTGACCCTGAATGCAAGGGCTGATGGAACTTCAAAATATAATCCAAACGACCGTTGGGGCTTCTTCCCTTCAGCTGCCATAGCATGGAGAGTGAGTGAAGAAAGTTTCCTTAAGAATTCCGCTAACGTATCTGACCTTAAGATCCGTCTTGGTTATGGAGTTACTGGTCAGCAAGATGGTATCGGTTTTTATGAATACCTCCCTAACTACTCTATAAGTAATAATGCCGCATTGTACCAATTGGGTACAGGATATGTAAGCATGTATCGCCCTGCTGCCTACGATCCAAATCTGCGTTGGGAAACAACTACCAACCTGAATGCTGCGGTTGATTTCGGTTTCTTCCAGAATCGTCTTTCCGGTTCAGTAGATGTGTTCTTCCGTAAAACGAAAGACTTGCTTGCAGTAGTTCCTATCGCTTTAGGTACCAACTTCAGCAACCAGCTTCGTACCAACGTGGGTAATATCGAAAGCCGTGGTGTTGAATTCACTCTGAATGCAGTTCCAGTTAAGAACAAAAGAGTTACCTGGGATGTAGGTTTCAACTTCACTTATGCAAATCCTAAAATCACTAACCTGCTGCTGAATCCAGACCCAACCTTTAAAGGAAATCTGGTAGGTGGTATTGCTGGTGGTACAGGTAATAGCATACAGATCCATTCTGTAGGCTACCGTCCTGCTTCTTTCTACGTATATAAACAAGTATACGACCAGAACGATAAGCCAATCGAAGGTTTATATGAGGATCTGAACCGTGATGGTATCATCAATAACGAAGACCTCTACAGGTACAAAGCACCGAATGCTCCGGTATTCATGGGCTTCACCAGTAGTGTTTCTTACGGAAAATGGAATGCTGGTTTCGTAGCCAGGGTAAGCGTTGGAAACTATATGTATAATAACGTTCATAGTAACTTAGGTTCTTTACGTCAGATCCTTAACCCATTGGGTTGGATCGTAAACGGTTCTACCAGCTATCTGGAAACCGGTTTCGTGAACAACCAGTATTTCTCTGATTACTATGTTCAGAACGCTTCTTTCTTCCGTATGGATAATATAAATGTTGGGTATAATGCAGGAACCATCTACAAAGACGTTAGCCTGCGTATTTCAGCAAACGTTCAGAACGCTTTTGTAGTAACCAAATACAAAGGATTGGATCCTGAATTGAACGGTGGTATCGATAATAATTTCTACCCACGTCCAAGAATGTTTGTATTGGGACTTAACCTTGATTTTTAATTGCTCAACGTAAAAAACATTGTTATATGAACAAGTTATTTAAATACGGTTTTGGGCTGACGATGATGGTGCTGGCGCTGGGATCCTGCAAGAAGCTGGATGTATTCCCGCCCCGCTCTGTTACTTCAGAACAATTATATGTAGACGAAGCTGGTTACCGCTCGGTACTGGCTAAAGTATATGGATCTATGGCATTGACCGGAAACTCCGGTCCTGCAGGTAGCGGTGACGTTGCCGGTATTGATGAAGGTACTTCCGATTTCCTCCGTCTTTTCTGGAAAGCACAGGAATTGAGTACTGATGAAGCAGTGGTTGCGTGGAATGACCCTGGTATCCAGGACTTCCATAACATGAACTGGAGTGCTAATAACCCAATGTTAATTGGATTGTATAGCCGTTCATTTTATGTTATCACATTGTGTAATGAGTTCATCCGTGAAAGTTCAGATGATAAACTGGCAAGCCGCAATATAACAGGAACTGCTGCTGAAAGCATCCGTAAGATGGCTGCTGAAGCACGTTTTGTTCGCGCTTATCAATATTGGGTATTATTAGATTTGTATGGTAATCCAGGATTTACTGATGAGAACACTGCAATTGGTGCATCAGTTCGACCTGAACAAATCAAAAGAGCAGACCTTTATAAATATGTAGAAACAGAATTGCTCGCCATTGAGCCATTACTTACTGCAGCTAAAGGAAATGAATATGGCCGTGCAGACAAAGCTGCTGCCTGGGCGCTGTTAGCTCGTTTATATCTGAATGCAGGAGTTTATTCCGGTGCAACAAATTATGCAGGCGCTGTTACCTATTCCAAAAAAGTTATTGATGCTGGTTATACATTAGTGTCTGACTATCGTACACTTTTATTGGCAGATAATAACGTTGGTAATACAGAGTCTATCTGGACATTGAACTATGATGGTTTAAAAACCAAAAACTATGGCGGTACTACCTTCCTGGTAAATGCTTCTGTAGGTGGTAATATGGATGTTAGCTATTCTGGTTTAACAAACTGGGCTGGTATTCGCAGTACTAAGAACCTGCCTTTATTATTCCCTGATTTCACCGGTACAATCGATAAAAGAGCACAGTTTTTCCAAAGCAATCTGGAAATCACAAAAGTGAGTGAGTTCAAAGATGGTTTCGGTGTTACAAAATATCGTAACCGTACTAAGAGCGGTGGTTTTGGTCAGGATCCAGAGAAAACATTCTCAGATATCGATTTCCCTGTTTTCCGTTTAGCTGAAATGTATCTCATATATGCAGAAGCAACTACTGTAGGTGGCGCTTCTTCTGGTGGTAGTAATGCTCAGGCAGTTACTTATTTCAATACGCTCCGTCAAAGGGCTTATGGAAATACAAATGGTAATATCTCCATCCTTACCCCAGGTTTAATTCTGGATGAAAGAGGAAGAGAATTGTATTGGGAAGGTTTCCGCAGAAGTGACCTTGTTAGAAATAATAAGTTCACCGACGGAACTTACCTCTGGCCTTGGAAAGGTGGTGTGCAAAATGGTACAGCTGTATCAAGCCACCTCCGCATCTATCCTCTGCCAGCAACAGAAGTAGGTTCAAACCCTAATATCAAACAGAACCCGAATTATTAATTCATACTTATAAAAAATACAAGCATGAAAAAATATTTTAATCTTCTGTCTTACACCGCTGCTGCAGTATTGCTGTTAACGGCCTGTAAAAAAGAAGAAAACAAAATTTACTTCGAGGGCGGTACTGCCCCGGTGCTGACTGGTTCTACGGCTGCGGTGCATTTAGCACCCGGTTCTGAAACAGCTACAGCGATAGTGTTTAACTGGACGAATCCTGAATATCAGTTTACTACAGGTATCAGTTCACAAGACGTTTCTTATAGCTTCGAAATGGATACGCTGGGTGCGAATTTTGGAAGTAAAGCAAAATATGTTACTACTATTTCCAAAGATTTAAGCGCCACTTTCAATGAAGGAGACCTGAATAGTATCATGGGTAATACCATGCAGTTGAAAACAGGACGACAGTATACTTTTGAAACAAGGATCATTGCAATTCTGGGAACAGGAGAAGTGACTAAACTTACTTCTAATGTTTTCAAATTCACTGCATCCCCATTCACGCCTCCACCATTAGTGGAATTGCCTACTACAGGTAAATTATACCTTGTTGGTGATGCAAGTCCGGGTGGTTGGGCTAACCCTGTTCCGGTGCCAAGTCAGGAATTCACAAAAGTGTCTAACACTTTTTATGAAATGACGGTTGCCCTTACAGGTGGTAAGTCTGTATTGTTCCTGCCTTTGAATGGTGACTGGGGTGATAAATATGGTTGGACAGGATCAAACAACAACAATAACGTTGATGGAGATAACCTGAAACGCGGAGGCGGTGACATTAAAGTTCCTGCTGCCAGCGGTAATTATAAAATTCAGGTAGATTTCCAGCTTGGAAAATTCACTTTCATCAAATTATAACACCCCTCTAATATTATTTTATGAGAGCAATAAAAAAACTTCTTCTTTTGATTATGGGTGTAACGTTAATGACGTTATCCTGTACCAAAATTGAGGAACTGCCTTCGTATGGAAACGGACAGGCGGTAACAATCGGACCTTCTAAGTTCGCAGTGGTGCCTGCGCCAGCCGATTCATTAAATACTGTATTATCTTTTTTCTGGACTAGTCCTAATTATGCTACTGATACTTCGAATATCAAGTACATATTAGAGATGGATTCTACCGGTAGGAATTTCTCCAAGAAAATAACCAGAGAAGTTATTGGAAAGAAGACCATCAATTTCACAGGTCGTGAATTAAATACGATTCTGTTGAATTATGGCTTCGCTCTTGGAACTCCTTATAACATGGATGTTCGTGTAATTTCTTCTTACAAGAACAATAACGAACGCCTTACTTCCAATGTAATTAAAGTAGCTATCACTCCTTATACAGACCCTGCTGTTTTAACGGCTACTGCAAGTAACGTTACTTTGGATCTGGCGAATGCTGCTGTGAATGCTATTACTTATAACTGGACTCAATCTTTCGCTGGTTATGCAGGTAATATCAATTACATTCTTCAGTTTGACTCTGCTGGTAAGAATTTTGTTGCCCCTCAGGAAATTCCAATCGGCAATAAGATCTATACCAAAACATTAACTCAGGGTGAGCTCAATGAAACTGGTTTGACTTCTGGTATTCCAGGTGGAAACTCAGGTAAAGTTGAATATCGCATAAAAGCTATCACCGCTCAGGGAGCTATTGCGTATTCAAATGTTTACAATGTAACCATGAAGACCTATGTTCCTATCCTCCGTTTCTATATGCCAGGTGGATATCAGGGTTCAACAGGTAATGGTAATGACTGGGATCCTGCAACGGCTCCTGAACTTATCCGTGACCTGCGTTCAAGTGTATTGAACAAGATGTATTATATCTATCTCTATCTGCCAGCCGGTGCTGAATTCAAATTCACACAAGGTCGTGCATGGGATGTTAACTATGGTGGAACTGGTGGCGTTTTGTCTACTGGTGGTGCTAACCTTACTGTACCAACAGCTGGATACTATCGTATCTCTATCAATAGGGTAACACTTCAATATGATATCCGCGAAGGCCGTATGGGCTTTGTAGGTGGAGCAACAGGTGCAAACTGGGATCCTCCAAGTGTATTCCCAACATATGCAATGGGACAACCTGCTAACAATCTGTTTGTAGGCTTGACAGATTTCACAACTGGTGGTTGGAAACTGATCGATAACAATGCCTGGAACGATGGTAGCAATGCAGTTGGTGAAACACGTAGTTATGGAACCGCTAGCGGAAGTGGTAGTACCATGGAAGTTAACGGAGCTAACTTTGCCGATATTACTACAGCAGGCAGATATCGCGTTATTTGGGATGGTCGCGATGTGAATAATATCAAATACGAAATGTCTCCAGCCACTGAAATGCGTCTTGTAGGTGATGGAATCAATCAGGTAGGTGTAAACGATTGGGATCCACCAACATCTCCTCAAATGACATATTCAGGTAATGGTGTTTGGACTATCACAATTGCATTGAAAGCTGGTAAGGATATCAAATTCCTGGCTGGTAATGCATGGGGTGCATTTGACTATGAAGATAATAGCGGAGGAATAACTGCTCTTGGTACTGCCCGTAAAATTAAGTGGGAAGGTGGTGATAACTTCAAAACCCCTGCAGTTGCTGGTACTTATACCATCACATTGAATGAGAACGCACAAACGGTTACTATCAACTAATCGTTTTTAATAAAGCTGCTGATTTTAAAATTGCCTTTACTCCAGCAGTTTTAAATAACTAAGAAAGGGCCGTTTACCTAATGAACGGCCCTTTCTTCCTTCATTGCCTCTGAGGGCAATTCTATGCTTGGCGATTAGGTTTTATAAACAGTTGGAAATCAGCAATTAAAAGCAATGCTGTATAAACTTGGCCCACATGGATATCAAGAAAATTTTTACTAATTTACCTGTCAAATCACTTCCTATGATGAAAGCCGTAATTCTTCTGCTATCAGGTATACTATTGTCGACAGGCCTGTCGGCACAACTACTAAACGTTACACCTCATTCCCAAAAGACACTTCTGCCGTGTCAATCATAATGGATGCCACTAAAGGCAACCAGGGATTACTGAATTACGCCAATCCAAACGATGTTTATGTTCATGTAGGCGTTATCACAAATCTTAGTACGGGTCCTTCAGACTGGAAATATGTAAAATTCACCTGGGGATCAACAGATGTTGCAGCTAAAGCCACTTCACTTGGAAATAATAAGTATCAATATATAATCAATAATGTAAGAACATTTCTCGGCGTTCCTGCCAGTGAAACAATTTTGCGGATATCCATCTTATTTAGAAATGGAACAGGTGCCACTGTACAAAGGAATACTGATGGAGGTGATATGTATGTGCGGATTTATGATGCTTCATTGGCCGGACGGTATATTCTTCCCCCATTAGAGCCAAAGTATAATGCTGTTCCAGAACCTATCAATAAAAGTATCGGTGATTCTTTGCGTGTTACCTGGTTGACCAATAGCCTCGCCGATATCAAACTGTTTTTTAATGGCACTCAAGTAAATGGCGTATTGTCTTCAAATGCCATCATCGATTCACTTCCAATCCTAACATCAGGCAACCAGCAATTAGTAGCAAGAGCAACTGTTGGCGTTACCACTATTTCAGATACCATAAACTTCTTTGTCGCTCCATCGGTTAATGTATTACCTCTTCCCGCAGGAGTAAAAGATGGTATCAACTATGAACCAGGCGATACCTCAGCCATTCTGGTATTGTTTGCTCCGGGTAAGGCCAAAGTTTCTGTATTGGGTGATTTTAATAACTGGACAGAAGGAACCGATTACCAGATGAACAAAACACCCGATGGACAAAGATTTTGGGTTAGAGTTAAGGGATTGACGCCAGGTACGGAATATGGATTCCAGTATCTCGTAAATAACAGTATCAAAATTGCTGAACCTTATACAACAAAAGTACTTGACCCTGCTAATGACCCTTTTATCACTGCTCTTACCTATCCTGGCCTAAAGCCTTATCCAACGGGTAAGACAACCGGAATAGTAAGCATATTGCAAACGGCAAAGCCAGCATATGTATGGCAGACAGCAGGATATACCCGTCCGGATAAAAGAAGTTTGGTAATTTATGAATTACTGGTTCGCGACTTCATAGATAAGCACGATTGGAGCGCAGTGAAAGACAGTATCAACTATCTTAAAACCCTTGGAATAACTGCAGTTGAGTTCATGCCTTTCAATGAATTTGAAGGTAATGTTAGCTGGGGTTATAACCCATCGTTCTATCTGGCACCAGATAAATATTATGGTCCCGAGAATAAGTTGAAAGAACTGATAGATGAGTTTCATAAAAATGGTATCGCCGTTATAATGGATATAGCATTGAATCATTCGTTCGGACAATCACCACTGGTGCAATTATATTTTGATGCAGCGAATAGTCGCCCTGCATTGGATAACCCATGGTTTAATCCAACTGCCCGACATGCATTCAATGTTGGGTATGATATGAACCATGAAAGTGCAGCAACAAAATACTTTTTCACCAGGGTTGTAGAACACTGGCTTACTGAGTATAAACTAGATGGTTTCCGTTTTGACCTTTCTAAAGGTTTTACCCAAGTAAATACTTGTGATGGAACTGGAAATAATTGTAACGTATCGGCATGGGGTAATTATGATGCTTCAAGAGTTGCAATATGGAAACGTTACTATGATACACTACAAGTGAAATCTCCTGGTTCTTATGCTATTCTAGAACACTTTGCTGATAATACAGAAGAAAAGGAATTATCGGATTATGGTATGATGCTTTGGGGAAATATGAATTTCAATTTCAGTGAAGCGGCAATGGGATTTGTTTCCAATTCAAATCTTTCAGGTGCTTTGTTCACCAGCAGAGGATGGAATCAGCCAGCATTGATCGGATACAGTGAAAGTCATGACGAAGAAAGATTGATGTATAAGAACCTCAATTTTGGTAATTCAAGCGCTGGTTACAGTATCCGTAATACCACTACAGCTTTGGCAAGAAATGAAATGGGAGCTTCCTTCCTGTTGATGATGCCTGGTCCAAAAATGCTCTGGCAGTTTGGTGAAATCGGCTACGATTATTCTATCAATTATTGTCAGAATGGTACAATCAATAATAACTGTCGACTAGATCCTAAGCCTATCAGGTGGGATTATCTGCAGGATGTTTATCGTAAGCGATTGTATGATGTTCACACAGGACTATTGAAATTGAGAAAAGATCCACTATTTAAAAATGGCTTCGTAACTAACAGAGTTGAAAGTAGTTTGTCGCCAGCCTTCAAATGGCTTAAACTCACTACTGATACTTCTAACATATTAGTGGTAGGAAATTTTGATGTAACAGCTACTACAGGTTCTGTGGTTTTCCAGAATGCTGGTACCTGGTATGATTATTTTACCGGGAATACCATTACTGCTACTGGGGCTGCTCAGAATATAACGTTGCAGGCAGGCGAATACCATGTGTATGTTAACAGGAATGTGACCTTTCCATTAGCTAATGCACCTACACCTGTTATTGAAGTTCCGTATAATGGAAAGAAAATCAGCTTGTCTGTTTATCCAAATCCAATTCGTCAACAAGCAACAATAGAGTATGAGGTTCCTGAAAGTGGTACTGTTCATTTGAGAATTGTCAATATGACTGGACAGCAAGTAGCGGTTATCTATAATGGTTTCCAAACGAAAGGAGTGCATAAGGTGTCTGCAAGCAATTTGACAGGACTTGGAAAATTGGCAAAGGGCACTTATTTCCTTCAGATGGAATTCAATCAAAAGAAACTGGTGCAAAAACTGGTTCTCGATTTTTAAAAAGCATCGATTATATTTGGAGCTATCATGACAACAGCGTCACAAAAAACGGTTAAGCAGCTCATTTCAGAGAACAGGGACTTTTTTAAGATTGCGATTTCTGTGGATTGTGTGATTCTTGGCTTTGAAAATAATGAACTGAAAGTATTGCTGATTAGGTCTGACCTTGAAGAGTATAAGGACAGATGGACCTTATTGGGTGACCTCGTTCGTCCCAATGAAGATTTAGATACAGCCCCTTATAGGGTATTGAAAGAAAGGACAGGATTGGATGATGTGTATCTTGAACAGGTGCATACATTTGGAGATCTGGATCGTCACCCTGCAGGACGTGTTATCACCACTGCTTATTATTCCCTTGTAAATATCAAGGATCATCAGTTAAAGCTGGAGCATAACCAGCTTCACTGGCATCCTGTTAGGGAAACTTCAAATATGGCCTTCGACCATAAAAAGATTCTTGATACCTGCATGAAGCAATTGCAGGATAAGATAATGGAGCATCCGATAGTATTCAATCTGCTTCCCGAAAAATTCTCTCTCAGGGAATTGCAGTGTTTATATGAATCCATTCTCGAAATAAAACTCGACAGGAGGAATTTCAGGAAGAAGTTTTTCCTGATGGATTGGTTGGTAGATGTTGATGAACTGGAAAAAGATGTACCTCATCGTCCAGGGAAATTATATCAGTTCAATAGCCAGCGTTTTCCCAAAGTGGAATCAAAGCATGCTGTAGCAGCAGAGTAAGTTTTTAATAAAAAGGTGAAACTATAATGAACCGCCTTCAACCAAACGGGAAGGTACGGTCAGTTCCTGGACAAATGTTTTTCCTCCCAGATGATCCATCATTCTCTTCAATGCTAATTTCCCCAGATCCAAACCACTTGTTTCAACATAGGTGATAGTGGGTTCGTATAAGCTGGGGATGAAATTATTGTTACAGATGGAAATAATAGCTATATCACCAGGCACAGAGAGTTTCATTTTCTGGATACTGCGCATGATACCTGTAAGTATTTCATCGCTCATGCCGAATATGGTATCGGGTTTGTTTGTCATGATGCAATACTCCCTCGTGATCTTTTCGGCTTCTTCCGGTGTACTGGCGTAGCATTCCAGCAATTGAATTCCGGTTGCTGATTGTGATAATGTTGATGCAAAAGCTTTTTGTCTTTTTTGGGTGATTGATAACTCTGCATTCCCATAAATGGCCAATACCATTTTTTTGTTTTTGGCGATCACGGCCTGAGCGGCCAATGCTGCTGCCTCTGCATCTGCCAAACATATTTTATTACAGGCTTCGAAAGAAGGTACTTTATCAAAAAAGATAACTGGTATATCAAATTCATCCAGTTTGAGGAAGGGTTTTATGTCTTTTGTAAGGGAAGTGATAGAAACGAAAACACCTGCCACCCTGTTAAGCCTGCATAATTTCAGGTTTTCCAATTCAATCATAGGATCATCACCCGATTGCAGGATGAGGAGCGAGTAGCCGAGTTTCCTGGCATCTTCTTCCACAGAGGCAATAAAGGAATGGTAGAAATAATTCGAGATTACAGGCACAATTAAGCCGAAGATCTTGCTGCGGTTAGTCCTCAGGTTGATGGCATGGGTATTCGGTTCATATTCCAGGAGGGTGGCCAGCTCCATCACTTTTTGCTTGGTTTCCTCCGAAATATCGGGATGGTTCTTCAAGGCTCTTGAAACTGTAGAAATGCTCAGGTTCAGGCTCTGGGATATGTTTTTGAGGGTTGCTTTTGTACGCATGGCGTCGGTTAGCGGTTAATTGGGTCGAAAAGTTATCCACCGCAAACATTTGCGGAAACTTTTGCGCAAATGTTTGCGATAATTAAAGTTAAGGGATACCACCCATTGTTTTAATAGTTTTTTAATTTCCCTACTGAATTAAGGTGTGTGATTCTTTTCCCTTTGAAATCAAGCAGGTACAGCAGAATTTAAGCCCGTTTTCAGCAATAGTGTATTTTGTTGAGGGCGGGAATGAAGAGAGTAGCATGAATACCGGGACTGGGAAAAATCAGGCAGCGATTTTCGGATTTTGCTGTCTTATTAAAGGGGCCAGCGTGGATAAGTGAAAATGGCGGCTTGAATTTTACCAGTCTTGGTTTTCATCAACTTTTTTAACTTTTTTGTGAGTTTAGTGTTAATTATTTTTTAAAACTCTAAAAAAAGAGTAGAATTGTGGTTCCTGTGTACTTATTACACATTGTTATTTGTCTTTTTTAGATAACCATTTATAATCATTGTTTATGACCCTCAAACGACTGCTAACAGCCAGTATGCTGCTATTGCTTACTGTCGCTATTTCTGTGTCGGCTTACGCCCAGGAGAAAGTGATAACAGGTAAGGTAACAGATTCTAAGGACGGTTCACCTGTAGAAGGTGCTTCTGTTGTCGCGAAATCCTCTAATTCCGGTGGTACAACTACTGGTGCAGATGGATCCTTCAAATTAAGTGTGCCAACCAGCACAACTACTCTTCTCGTTTCTTATGTAGGTTATGGAACTCAGGAAATCTCTGTTGTCGGTAAAACTACCGTTGACGTGAGTCTTTCTGCGTCTGGATCTAACCTGAACGAAGTAGTTGTTGTAGGTTATGGTACTGCTCGCCGTAAGGACATTACAGGTAGCGTTGCTTCTGTAAAGTCAAAAGATTTCAACCAGGGTATTGTTACTGCTCCTGATCAATTGATCCAGGGTAAAGTAGCTGGTGTTCAAATCATCAACAACTCTGGAGATCCAGGTGGTGCGACTACAATTCGTATCCGTGGTATCTCATCCATCCGTTCAGGTAACCAACCCCTGTTCGTAGTTGATGGAGTTCCTCTTTCTGGTGGTTCAGCTTCTCCAGGTTTGGGTACTGCTTTAGGTGGTGCTCCTGGCGACAACCCGCTGAACTATATCAACCCTAATGACATCGCTTCTATGGAAGTATTGAAAGACGCATCTGCTACCGCTATCTTCGGATCACGTGGTGCAAATGGTGTTGTTATCATCAATACTAAAAGAGGTCAGTCTGGTGCTCCTAAAATTGATTTCTCTACTTCAGTAGGTGTAAGCAGCCTTTTGAAGAAACTCGACGTATTGAGTGGAGACGAATTCCGCGCTACTTTGGCTAAGTATAGCCTTACAAGCGGAAACTTCGGTAAAAGTGTAGACGCCATGGATGCCATCACCCGCTCAGGTATTACTCAGAATCATAACATAGCTATCTCTGCCGGAAACGATGCAGGTCGCTATCGTTTGTCTGCAGGTTACCAAAATGTGGAAGGTATTGTTAAGGAGTCTGGCTTTAAGAAATATACTGCCAACTTCTCTGGTAACTACAAATTCCTTGAGAACAAAAGACTTGGTTTGGACTTCAATATCCTCACCACTAATACTACAAGGAATACAGCTCCAATTTCAAATGACGCCGGTTTCCAGGGTAGCTTAATTGCTAACGCCCTTCAGTGGAACCCAACTCATGATCTTAATTACACACAAGCTGTACCTATCGATCCTGCATTGGGTGCTACTACACTGAATCCTTTAGCAGTTTTGGAAGCTTATGACGACGCTGCAAATGTTACAAACATTCTTGCCAGCATCGCTCCAAGCTATAAAATCACAAACGATCTGGAATATAAGTTCCTTTATAGCCTTAACTATGCAAGAGGTGAAAGAAGAACTGAAATCCGTCGTTGGTTAAATATTCAAGGTAACAGAGGTTTTGGTCAGATTGCGAACAACCGCATGTTCAACCAAACACTTACTCACACCCTGAACTATAACAAACAAATTACTTCAGATCTTAATTTCTCTGCTCTTGTAGGTTATGAATACCTGAAGTTTGATTATATCGGATCTGGTATGACAGCAAATAACTTTGTTGATTATCCTGGTATCAAGTATACAAACTACATGCAGAATGCTCCTGCTGCAGACCGTAGCATGTATTCATTCGCAGATCCAATTTCTGAATTACAATCTATCTTCGGTCGTATCAACGTAGGTTACAAGGATAAATATTTCCTTACTGCTACAGTACGTCGTGATGGTTCTAATAAATTCGGTACTAACAATAAATATGGTGTGTTCCCATCAGTTGCTGCGAAATGGAATATCAGCGGTGAAGACTTCCTTGCTGGTAACAGTTTCGTAAACAACCTTTCATTGAGAGCTAGCTGGGGACAAACTGGTAATCAGGAATTCCCTTCTTCTGCTCCTTTGCGTGTAGTAAACATCGGACAGGGTCCTAACCAGGAAGTAGCGAGTTTGGAAAACCAGGATATTCGCTGGGAAACCAACACACTTGCTAATATCGGTTTAGATTTCGCGTTAATGGATAGCCGCATTACCGGTTCTATCGACTATTATACTCGTAAAACAACTGATCCTATCTTCCAACAAGTAGTTACTCAGCCTGGTCCACCATTACGTTTCTGGACTAACCTTGATGGTCAGATCGTAAACTCTGGTATTGAGTTGGCTATTAACGCTGCTGTTATTCGTACTAAAGACCTTAGCTGGAACCTTGGTGTGAATGCTGCTTTCCAAAAGAATGAGTTGCAAGATTTCGTTGGTGCAATCGAAACTGGTGGTTTGAGTGGTCAGGGTATCTCTGGTGCCACTTCACAGCGCCTGGTTAGCGGTCAGCCAATCAACGTTTTCTACCTCCGTACATTCGAAGGAATTGATAAAACAACTGGTCAAAGTAATTATAAGCTGAATACTGACGGTAGCGATAACCTCGATTACGTAGGAAATCCAAACCCTAAGACTGTTCTTGGTATCACAACAGACCTTTCTTACAAGAAATGGTTCCTTGCTATCAACATGAATGGTGCATTCGGACATTCACTTTACAACAATACCGCGAATTCTGTGTTACCTATCGGTAATATCATCGGCGGAAGGAATATTGCGAAATCAATCATCGGTGGTGCTGTACAAGAAAGTACTTCTAACCCACTGGCTCCTTCTACCCGTTACCTTGAAAAAGGAAACTACCTGAAATTGGCTAACGCAACTGTTAGCTACCGTTTAGGTAATCTCGGTGTTATCAAGAATGCAAACCTGGCTCTGACTGGTCAGAACCTGTTTGTTATCACTAAGTTCACTGGTTTCGACCCTGAAGTAAACACAGATAAGAATGTAAACGGAGTACCTTCTTTAGGTATCGAGTATACTCCTTATCCTTCAGCCAGAACCGTACTATTGTCACTTACCTTTAGTTTATAATTTATAAATGATAAGAATTATGAAGAATTTAAAACTTATAATGCTGTTGATAGTAACGGTATTTAGCTTCGCCTGTACCAAGTTGGAACAGAACCAACGTGGCGCGCTGAATATTGAAAGCAGCAGCGTAAACCCTGCAGGTCTTTTGCAGAGTGCTTACGAAAGTCTGAATAACCCTATTCAGGATCAGTCCAGGTTCTGGGCTGCCTCTGAACATACTACTGACGAAGCAGTTGGACCCACTCGTGGACCAGACTGGGATGATAACGGCGTATGGCGTGTATTGCACTCTCATAGCTGGAATGCAGACCATGGCTTCTTAAGGGATACTTACAGGGAATTACTCCAAACTCAGTTCGCTGCATCTAGCGTATTGGATAAGAGCCCTTCTGCTCAACAAGCTGCTGAAGCTCGCTTCATCCGCGCTTACTCTACTTTCTGTGTTCTTGATGGTTGGGATCAGGTTCCTTTCCGTTCTGATTTATCAGATTTGAAAAAATTACCTGAAACTAAAAAAGGTGCTGCTGCTGCTGATTTCATCATCAGCGAGTTGAACGCAATCATTAATGATTTGCCAGCTTCTTCTATCATCAAAGCAAATAAGAACGCTGCTCGCGCTCTGCTGATGAAATTGTATCTGAACAAAGGTGTTTATGCTAACAGAGCTGCTCCAACATTTGCTGCAGCAGATATGAATCAGGTGATAGCTTTGGCTGACCAAATCACTGGTTACTCAATTACACCTAACTTCTACGATAACTTTAGCCGCGATAACTCAGCTAAATCAACTGAAATTATCTGGGCTCTTGAAAACACCAATGGTGTTCGTGGTGGTAACATGCAATCACGTTGGTATTGCACTTTGCACTACAACCAAAAGCCTAGCGGTTGGAATGGTTTCACAACCTTGTCTGACTTCTATGATAAGTTCGAAGCTACTGACAAACGCAGAGGCGACACTTACACTGGTGTTACAAACGTTTCTGGTTTGAGAGTAGGTTTGCTGGTAGGTCAGCAATTTGACGAAAACGGTGTTGCTCTTAAAGATAGAAGTGGTGCTCCTTTATCTTTCACTCGCGAAGTGAAACTGAAGGAAACTGGTTCTAACCTCGAGGTTACCGGTATCCGTGTTATCAAGTATCCTCCTGATTATCTTAAGGAAGGTCCTTCTGAAAACGAATACGTAGTATTCCGCTATGCCGACGTATTACTGATGAAAGCAGAAGCCCTGCTGAGAACTGGTAATGCTGCTGGTGGTCTTACTATCGTTAACCAGATCCGTGCCGCTCGCGGTGCAACTCCACTCGCTTCATTAACAGCAGACAACCTGCTCGATGAAAGAGGACGTGAATTGTATTGGGAAGGTTGGAGAAGGAATGACCTGGTGCGTTTCGGTAAATTCCTTAACGCTTGGCAAGAGAAAGCCGCTTCTACTGCAGAGCGTCTTCTGTTCCCAATCCCTAACGAACAATTAGCCGTTAACCCTAATCTGACTCAGAATCCAGGGTACAACAAATAATCTATTCTTCTTATATAGAGAGCAAAAGGGTCATAGTTTTATGACCCTTTTGCTTTTTTAAGTCAAAAGTTAAAAGTAAAAAGTCAAAAATTGGAACTCGGAGAGTCGCACCGCTTTTTGACTTTTTACTTTTGAATTTATTGGTTTTCTAATAGTGGCATACAACCACTTTACAACTTATTCTGGTTGTACACCCAGAAATTACAAGCTTTTGCCTTCATAAAGCTGGACTGAACCCCATTCAAATAGGCCCGGAATTATTTACTTCTGTTAACGTATTTTAGGACTATACAAATGTTGTAATTCAGTGTAAATAAGGGAAATTTGCTTTCGAATCAATCGCCGCTAAATATTTGTCGCTGTATGAAATGGGAGTCAAAAATTGTTGTTCTGTTTTTTTGCATTTATGGCCTTGCTGTAAGTTCTTGTACACAGCAAGAAAAACCCCGCACCGATACACTTTTCGAAAAGAAAGAGAATACGGGTATCTCATTCGTCAATAAGGTTTCCAATACCAAAGACTTCAATATTTTCAGTTACCGGAACTTCTATAATGGAGGTGGGGTAGCAGTAGGCGATTTGAATAATGACGGACTTGCCGATATCTTCTTCACTGCTAACATGAGCAGTAACAAACTCTATCTCAACAAAGGCGCTTTCCAATTTGATGATATTACAGAAAAAGCCGGCATAAGTAAAGAAGAACAATGGAGTACAGGAGTAGCCATGGTGGATATTAATAGCGATGGCTGGCTCGATATTTATGTGTGTAATGCCGGATTTATAAACGGACAAGCTCCCACCAGTAAGTTATACATCAACAATCACAACCTTACATTTACTGAATCAGCTGAAAGCTATGGCCTTTCAAATAAAGGCGGTTATGCCACACATGCAGCATTCTTTGATTATGACCTCGATGGTGATCTCGATTGCTTCATCATCAACAATAGTTTTATTCCTGTAAACACCCTTAACTACGCAAATAAAAGAATGCTGAGGGCAAAGGATTGGCCCGTTGCTGATTACCTTAAGGGCGGTGGAGATCGCTTCCTTCGAAACGATAATGGCAAATTCACCGATATAAGCCAGGAAGCAGGTGTATACGGAAGCCTTATAAGTTTTGGATTAGGAGTAACAGTAGGAGATATCAACGGAGATCATTATCCCGATGTATATGTATCGAACGACTTCTTTGAAAGAGACTATCTCTATATCAACCAGAAGAACGGCACTTTCAAAGATGAACTCGAAAGCTATATGCAACATATCAGCCACTCTTCAATGGGTGCTGATCTTTCCGATATAAATAATGACGGTTACCCTGACTTGTTTGTAACCGAAATGCTTCCAGATGATGATTACAGATTAAAGACCACCACTTCATTTGAAAATACGGATGTACAACAGTTGAAAGTGAAATCGGGATTCTTTTACCAATTCATGCAGAATACACTTCAGGTTAATAATAAGGATGGCAAATTTTCGGAAACTGCATTTTATAGTGGAGTAGCCGCTTCCGATTGGAGCTGGGGTGGTTTGATATTTGATGCGGATAATGATGGCTTATCGGATATATATGTTAGCAATGGAATTTATAACGATGTTACCAATCAGGATTTCATCGACTTCTTTGCTAACGATGTAATTCAAAAGATGGTGCTAACCGGTCAGAAAGAACAAGTTGATGAAATTATCAACAAGATGCCTTCACAGCCTTTAGCAAACAAAGCCTTTCATAATCTCGGCAATCTGAAATTTGCTGATAAAGCTGCGGATTGGGGAATGGGTGACCTTTCCTTTTCAAATGGTGCTGCTTATGGCGATTTGGATAATGATGGTGACCTGGATGTAGTAGTCAATAATGTGAATCAGCAGGCATTTGTATTCCAGAATAAAAGCCGCGAACAGAATAAGAACAATTTCATTGGCGTATCATTAAAAGGAAAGGATAAGAATACTTATGCCATTGGATCAACTGTAAAAATATTTGCAGGCACAGAAATTATTACAAGAGAATTGATACCTACAAGAGGGTTTCAATCATCTGTAGATTATAAGATTATTGCTGGAATAGGAAACAAAGAGGCCGACTCTATTATTGTAGAATGGCCCGATCGCAGTTTCAGTAAATTATTAAAGCCAGCGAGTAATAAAGTACATGTTTTCGACTGGAAAGATGCCAACGGGATATTGCCTGAAATGAAACCCAGTACAATTCCTTCGCTATTACAATTACAGACTTCCAATTTTGATAAGCATGTGGAAGATGGTTTTATAGATTCTTACTACGACCGAAACATTCCTGTGATGTTATCTCACGAAGGACCAAAAGCGGCAGTTGCCGATGTGAATGCAGATGGACTTCCGGATATCTATATCGGAGGAGCCACCCGTCAGCCCGGCCAATTATATCTTCAAACCGCTAATGGATTTGTAAAGAAGACCGAACCCGTTTTTGAACAGTTTGCAGATTATGAAGATGCAGCCTCGCTATTTTTTGATTGTGATAAGGATGGAGACCAGGATCTTTTTGTAGGATCGGCTGGCAATAACAGAGATGATGGAAGTGCGCAGTTGCAAGACAGACTTTATAAGAACGATGGCAAAGGGAATTTCTCTTACGATAGCCTTGCTCTTCCAAAAACAGGGACAAACAATGCTGTAGTAGCTGCAAATGATATTGATAACGATGGTGATTTGGATCTTTTTGTTGGAAGCAGAAGTATTTCCTTTAATTATGGTCCCGATCCTGCAAGTTATTTATGGTTGAATAATGGCTCAGGGAAGTTTACAGATGTTACAAAACAGCAAGCACCCTTATTAGAAACTTTGGGATTGATAACTAGTGCTCAATGGGTGAATGTAATAGAGGATGCAACAAAAGAGTTGGTGGTTGTTGGAGAGTGGATGGCGCCACGGGTATTTTCAATGGACAAAGACCAATTGAAAGAAGTGAGTACAAATTTGGGTAATCTTTCAGGATGGTGGCAATCAATGTCAAGTGCCGATTTGGATGGAGATGGAGATATGGATCTGGTTCTCGGTAATATTGGAGAGAATTTTTATCTGCAAGCCGATTCAGTGAAGCCAGTAAAAATGTGGATGAATGATTATGATAAGAATGGTTCTGTTGAAAAAATAATCACAAGAACAATTGCCGGGAGGGATATGCCGGTATTTCTTAAGAGAGAACTGACAGATCAGTTGGTGTCTATCAAGAAGCAGAATTTGAAATACGAAGAGTTTGGGAAGAAATCAATACAGGAATTATTTACAGCAGATGTGATAAAGGAATGTAAGGTGAAGCTTTTCAATTATAATAGCTCCTGTATTGCCTATAACGATGGTAACGGAAACTTTACTGTACAGAGATTGCCCATGAACTGGCAGTTTTCTTCTGTAAATACCATTTTGAGTACTGATATTAATGGCGATGGCAAGCCGGATCTTGTTGCAGGAGGAAATCGATTTGACCTATTGCCGCAATTCTGCAGACTGGATGCAAGTTTTGGGCATTTACTTATCAATAAGGGGGATAAAAAATGGGATGAACTTCCATCTTCACAGTCGGGATTGTTAATCCGTGGTCAACTTCGTGATATAGTTGAATGGAATTCTAAGTCAAGCAGATTTCTTCTTTTCCTTCAAAATGATGACCTCCCTCTATTATATAAGATAGCTCAACCCAAAAATCAAAAGCCTGCTGGCAAATAATAACCTTTCAATTTTTTGATTGGATTTCATCAGCAATACGATTCATGAATCATAGCATCTCATATAAAATTCACAGATATAATAAAAGCACTGGCTTCTTATTAGCTTCTATATTAATCTTCTTTGTTTCTTGTAAGAATGAAGTGAAGCAGGAGCCTGTGTTTGAAGTTTTGAGTAAAGAGAATACCGGGCTGGACTTTACCAATAAGCTAACACCTACGCCAGCCTTCAATATGTTCAAGTACATGTACTTCTATAATGGTGCTGGAGTAGGTGCAGGAGATTTTAATAATGATGGAACTATTGATTTGTTTTTTGCTTCCAATCAGGGAGAAAGTAAATTATTCATTAATAAGGGTGGATTACATTTCGAAGACGTAACAACTAAGGCAAGTATACCAAAAGATGGTGGTTGGTCAACAGGTGTTTCTGTTGTAGATATAAACAACGATGGATTACTTGATATATATATCTGCCGTGTCGGAAATTTTGAAAACCTGAAGAGCCATAATCTATTATTGGTCTGCACTTCAATAACAAAAGAAGGAGTACCTGTTTATAAAGAAGTGTCAAAGGAGTATGGTCTTGATTTTTCAGGATTCAGTACACAAGCGGCATTCTTCGATTATGATCTGGATGGTGATCTGGATATGTACTTATTGAATCACTCACTTCGTTTCAATGGAACATTTGCTGAAAGACAATCTTATTCCAACACTTATGATAGTTTGGCCGGAGACAGGTTTTACAGAAACGATAATGGGCAGTTTTCAAATATTACCAAATCATGCGGCATCAATAGTTCTATTATAGGATATGGACTAGGTATTGCCATTTCAGATGTTGATCTTGATGGATATCCTGACCTGTATATCGGGAATGATTTTCATGAAAACGATTACCTGTATATCAATCAGCATAATGGCACTTTTAAGGAAGAGCTTACTTCAAAAATGATGCACACCAGCCAATTCTCTATGGGTGTGGATATGGCTGATGCTGATAATGACGGCTACTCAGAAATTATTTCAATGGATATGCTGCCAAGCGACCCATATATCCTGAAACGTTCATTAGGGGAAGATGCCTATGATATATTCCAATTCAAGATTGGACATGGGTATCACTATCAGTATGCCAGGAATAATCTTCAATGGAGACGGGAGAATGGCTTATACAGTGAAATTGGATTGTATGCAGGTATATATGCCACCGACTGGAGCTGGGCTCCTTTGTGGATGGATTTCAATAACGATGGCAAAAAGGATCTCTTTATTTCTAATGGTATTCCGAAACGATTGAATGATATAGATTATGTGAACTACGTGTCGAATGAAGAATGGCAACAGAAGATTCGGGAAAACCGATTAGAAGATAAGGACATGGCATTGGTTAATAAGTTTCCTGAAATAAAATTACCCAATCAGTTTTTTGAGAATAACGGCCAGCTTTCTTTTTCAAGTATCAATACACAGGTTAAGAATGATAAGCCTACATTTTCAAATGGTGCTATATATGCCGACCTTGATAATGATGGAGATCTTGATATAGTAGTGAATAATATAGACGATCCTGTTCTGGTATATAAGAATTCAGCAAATGATAAGAAGGATAAACCTTCTGTTCAATTGAAATTAAAAGGTCCGGCTGGAAACCTGAATGCAGTTGGTTCAAGATTGGTGGTTTTTAGTGGGAAGGAAGTGCAGACCTATGAAAAATATCCAGTACATGGTTTTCAGTCGAGCATGGAAATTCCTTTACAAGCAGCACTGGGAAAATCAGTTCCTGATTCTGTGGTGTTGATCTGGCCCGACAATCGCTATCAATTATTGAAATGGGATTCAGCTACCCGAACTATTTCTGCCAGCTATCAACCATCGCTGCCTTTATTCAATTTCAAGTCTCTTACTGGTCGTTTCCATTCAATAGCACCAGTTATGGAAGATATTACTTCTTCAGTACAATTGAATTTTAAGCATGAGGAGAATCCATTTGTAGAGTTTGACAGGGAGCCGCTGATTCCGCATATGGTATCGCGTGAGGGACCTGCTTTGGCTATTGCGGATATAAATGGAGACGGACTGGAAGATGTTTTTGTTGGTTCTTCAAAAACCTATAATCCCGCTGTTTTTATTCAGCAGCCAGGAAATAAATTTATTAAAACCCAACAGCTTTCTTTGGATAAGGATAGCATGTTTGAAGAAACCAGTGCTTGCTGGGTGGATGTTAATGGAGATAAAACTCTTGATTTGGTGGTAGCAAGTGGTGGTAACGAGTATTATGGGGAAGACGTACACCTGACACCAAGAGTTTTCCTGAACGATGGCAAGGCCAATCTTTCTGAGTTAGGCAATGCATTTGGAAAGCTTTATCTAACCGCTTCAGTTATCATTCCCTACGACAGAGCAGTGCCTTGGGAATATGGCGAAGTGCCGAATTCCTACTTATTGGCAAATGATGGGAAAGGACATTTTGCTGATGTTACTACTACCTATGCTGCTTCATTATCAAAAATCGGATTGGTAACAAACGCCAACTGGGTGGATATGGATAAGGATGGCAGGAATGACCTTATCCTTTCATTGGAGTGGGGAGGTATAGTTGCTTTTATGAATAAGGGTAAGTCGTTTCAGCAAAAGAGTATTACAGATAAAAAAGGCTGGTGGCAATTCCTAACCCCTTGTGATGTTGATGGAGATGGTGATATGGATCTGTTAGCTGGAAATCTGGGTTGGAATAGCCGACTAAAAGCATCACCAGAAAAGCCTGTTCGCTTATACTATCACGATTTTGACGGGAATGGAAAGAACGAACAGATACTCACTTATTATATAGGCGACAGGGAATTGCCTTTTGCTAATAAAGAGGAATTACAAAAACAGCTGCCTGGATTGAAAAAGCAGTTTTTATATGCTGAAGACTTTGCTAAAGCGGACTTACCTACTTTATTAGGAGCAGAGAATCTAAAAAAGGCGAGTGTTTTATCTGCCGATTATTTCTCCAGTGCCATTTTGATCAATAAGGGGGATATGAAATTTGATGTGCAAGCCCTGCCATGGCAATCGCAATTATCAATATATAAAGATGCTGTTGTGAGTGATGTTAATGCAGATGGTAAGCCCGATTTCATTCTGGCGGGTAATTTCTATGAATCGAATATACAGATGGGTCGTTATGATGCTGACTATGGAACGGTTTTGATTAATAAAGGGAATGGTCAGTTTATTCCAGAAACCGTTCAAGGACCATTATTAAGATCACAATACAGGCATATACAACCGATAACTATCGGCCAGCAGAAAGCATTTGTATGGGCGGCTAATAATGACAGTCTTCGTGTAATACGATTACAGAACAGGTAAGCAGATAGTGCTTAACCATTTTGTACTGTCTGGTTCTTTTGATCGGTCAGTGATTAATTGAGCAAAGGGAATTGCGATGGTGGTGAACTGGAAATCGGCTTTAAACCGATCCATCTGATAAAAAGCATCAAGAGTTCTTGTCATTCCTCCTGAAAACTGTCCAACTAAGATATTACCCATTACCATACGCTTCAATTCAATATCTCCTTTTCCTTTCAACAATTTATTTGTCGGTATTCCAACCATTACATTGTACTGTTTCTTATCCACTTCAATCAAATTGAGCATCGGGTAATTGGTGGCGGTAGCGTTTTCGGAAGCAATATAGGATTGAAGTTTATTTACCATTCCGTAAATATCTTCAGTAGTAGGCAGGTGATCGAATTGCGCTCTTGTTGAAACGAGTACAGTATCTTTTACTGTTAGTTTCTCAATCTTCATTCCATATATATTCTCTTTTTTTATCGGCATAAGTTTTCAAAGCCAATAAAAGAGCAGTCATGTTTTCTTTCAATGCAACTGCAGCGCGATATTGTTGTACCCTTTTGATAGGGTTGAATCCTGCATTAGTTTTACAGCTCCATTCAACAATAGAAGAATCAGATCTCAATTGAATCATTTGAAGTTTCGTACTTATGGCACTGTCTGAAAAACCTGCAGCAATTTCAACAAGGTTATAAGAACTACCAGATACTTCGAATGTTTGTCCCTTATACGTAAGAGAAACTGCTGAATCTGATTTCTTTTCTGGCCACCATTTTCCAAGGGCTTTGTTTGTTGACAGGAGCTCTGTTATTCTTGGGGCCGCTGCTTCGATACTAACTGCAGATGATATAGTAAGGGTTGTTGGAATCAAAAAATAGATGCCTGCAATTACCAGGGCTAGTATGAAGAGGAGTAACCAAAACAGTTTTTTCATAAATAAAATGCTATGTGCTGAGGATGCAAATTAAAGTATATGGGGGTAGTGGCATAGTCCGTTAACACTATGTTGATGATTTTTTATCAATTGATTTGTTTCTGGTGCTCGATAATGAAGGTTATCAGGTCTTCCAGCGAAGTATCTATTCTTGAAAGGGCATCATTTATATCATCACGGCTCACTTGAGCTGCGAAAGAGGCTGTCTTCAACTTTTTGAGAATACTTTTTGCGTCAAGGCCTTCATATCGGGTTGGCCTTATCAAAGCGGCTGCATGTATAAAGCCTGAAAGTTCATCAAAAGCATAGATCATCTTATCCATCGTGTTTTCAGGTTCCACTCCGAAATACTTAGGTCCATGAGAGGCGATGCAATGGATTAGCTCTGGGTCTATTTCTCTTCTTTCCAATTCTTCAATTATTATACGGCAATGGTCGTTGGGATATTTCTCCCAATCGGCGTCGTGTAGCAGACCGGCTAATTCCCATTTGAGGGCCGTTTTTTCGTCGGCTCCTTCTTTTTCGATGGCCCAGGCTTTCATAACCGCTGCCACTTGTTTCATGTGCAGGCGAAGGCGTTCATTGGGTACCCATTCGTTCAGTAGCAGGTGGGCTTCTTCGAGAGGCATTAAGCGGCCGGCGTTTGCCGGATTACCGAAAACTGATCGTCCTATTAAGTGTGTTGGCATAGCACTGTAAATATACAGCAAGGCTGAATTTTACAGGAATTTGGGGCTTTTGGGTGGTTCCTGAGGGCTGAAAATAGGGATGGTTTAAAAAACCTGTCAAAAATTTTATTGAAAATCAATTAATTGCAAAGCTGCTGTATAAAAATATATTGTAAATATTTGGCAATAAGGTAGGTAGAAGGCTATCTTTGCGACCCCTTAATAACCGAGGAAATTTCCAGGGTTATTTTGAGGAAAGCAGAAAAGCGGGATGGCGCTTCTGTTTTAATTTTTTAATCGGCCGGGGAGTTAATAAAGAAGACCACCGGCACAACACTTTTCAGAATGAGTAAACTTCATTTTACTACAAAACATGCTAACGCGGCTACCGTGCAACGCAACTGGTACGTTGTAGACGGTACCAATCAAACCGTAGGACGCATGTGTGCTAGGATCGCTTCTGTTCTTCGTGGGAAGAACAAAGCGTACTATACGCCACATGTTGATTGCGGAGACTATGTAATTATCATCAATGCCGATAAGGTGAAATTCACCGGCAACAAGATGGATGAAAAAGAGTACATCACCTTCTCAGGATATCCTGGTGGTCAGAAGATCGAGATCGCTAAAGACCTGTTGAAGCGTCGTCCTGAAGCACTTTTGGAAAGAGCCGTTAGGGGGATGTTACCTAAGAACCGTCTGGGTCGCAAGATGATCAAGAAATTGTTCGTGTATGCAGGTGCCGAGCATCAACATACTGCTCAGCAACCAAAAGACCTGAAGTTCTAATCCCTAATCTCCAATTACAAATTCCAAAATAAACATAATGGAAAAGCAAAAAAATGGTGTTGGTCGTCGTAAAGAAGCTGTGACAAGGGTATTCCTTTCAAAAGGAACCGGTAAGATTACAGTTAACGATAAAGACTATAAAGAATATTTTTCACTGGTATACCTGCAAAATCAGGTTGAATTGCCATTGAAAACAGCTCAGGCCCTCGACAAATTTGATGTAAAGATCAATGCAGCGGGTGGTGGTATTAAAGGTCAGGCAGAAGCAGCTAAGCTCGGTATCGGCCGTGCATTGGTTGAACTGACTCCTGATTTACGTCCTGCTTTAAAAGCAGCTGGGGTGTTGAAACGTGATCCACGTTCTGTTGAGCGTAAGAAATTCGGTCACAAGAAAGCTCGTCGTAGCTTCCAGTTCAGCAAACGTTAAGGTTATCCTGTTGCGTTTCAAATTTTCAAATTGTCAAATTCACAAATCATTCAAATGGAAAATAACACTTCTCTTCAACAACAACTTTTGGAAGCCGGTGTACATTTTGGTCACCTCCGGAAGAAGTGGAACCCTAAAATGCTGCCTTACATCTTTGCAGAAAAGAAAGGTATTCATATCATAGATCTTAACAAGACTACTGAAAGTCTTCAGGAAGCTGCTGCCGCTTTGAAACAAATGGCACGTAGCGGAAAGAAGATCATGTTTGTAGGAACTAAGAAGCAAGCGAAAGAAATCGTACTGGAATGCGCACGTAAAGTGAACATGCCTTACGCTACTGAACGTTGGCTCGGTGGTATGCTTACTAACTTCAACACCGTTCGTAAGAGCGTGAAGAAGATGCAAAGCATCGACAAAATGTTGAACGACGGTAGCGCAGAAAGCCTTACAAAGAAGGAAAAACTCACATTAGGTCGCGACCGCGATAAGATGGATAAAGTATTAGGTGGTATCGCCCAGTTGGGTCGTGTTCCAGCTGCTTTGTTCATCATCGATATCGGACATGAGCATATCGCTTTGGCAGAAGCTAAGCGTTTAGGCATCATGACCTTCGGAATGGTGGATACCAACTGCGATCCAAATCGTGTTGATTTCCCTATCCCATCAAATGATGACGCTACAAAATCTATCGCTATCATCACCCAATATATCACTGCCGCT
Organism: Chitinophagaceae bacterium; assembly: GCA_016721085.1. Classification (GTDB taxonomy): domain Bacteria; phylum Bacteroidota; class Bacteroidia; order Chitinophagales; family Chitinophagaceae; genus Endoryza. The sequence goes on from JADKJI010000004.1 coordinate 44,007, forward strand.
ATTGCAGAAGGTTTAGCTGAAAGGCAAGCCGCTAAAGAAGAGGAAGTGGAAGAAACAGGAGATGATGACAAGGAAAAGAAAGCAGCACGTTTGCTTGCTGAAGCTGAGGCCGAAGGTGGTCGCGGTGGAAGAGGCCGTGCAGCTGGTGGTGCTGGTGCTCCTAAGCGTCGTACTCCAGGTGGACCAAGTCGTCGTCCAGGTGGCGGAAGGTAAAAACGTTTAAGGTTTACGAGTTTAAGGTTTAAGGTTCTTAAGTGAATCATTCCTTACACTAATAAAACACTTGAATGTAGAAAGGAGGTGCTGTTAGTGAATAAGAAGCGTGATTGTGAGCTCAGCATTTTCAAATTTTCAAATTATTAAATTTTCAAATTATCATGTCTACTGTAACTATCTCAGCAGCCGATATCAATAAACTCCGTCAGGCAACTGGCGCAGGTATGATGGATTGTCGTAAGGCCTTAACAGAATCAAACGGTGATTTTGAAGCGGCTATCGACTGGTTGCGTAAGAAAGGTGCTAAAGTGGCTGCCCTTCGTGGCGACCGTGAAGCAAAAGAAGGTGTGGTTCTTGCAAAGACCACTGCCGATAACAAAACCGGTATTACTGTTTGCGTAAGTTGCGAAACCGACTTCGTAAGTAAGAATGCTGATTTCGTTGCTTTCGCACAAACTATTGCTGATGCAGCAATCGCTAATAATGTAAAAAGCATCGATGAGCTCAATAACGTTTCTATCAACGGCGCTAAAGTTGCTGAACTGGTAAACGATAAACTGGCTTCTATCGGTGAAAAAATCGGTATCACTAAGTTTGAACGTATCGATGCTGCTTATGTAGCTTCATACATTCACGGTGCAAACCGCATTGGTGTACTGGTAGGTATGGATAAGGAAGCTGCAGAAGCAGGTAAAGACGTAGCGATGCAGATTGCTGCTATGAACCCAGTTGCTGTTGATGCTTCTTCAGTTCCTGCTACTACTGTAGAAAGAGAGCGCGCTATCGTTACCGACCAAATCAAGAACGATCCTAAGATGGCTGGTAAGCCAGATGAGATGATCGCTAAGATTGCAGAAGGTAAACTGAACTCCTTCTTCAAGGAAAGCACATTGCTCAGCCAGGCTTTCGTAAAAGATAGCAGCAAGAGCGTAGCTGATTACCTGAAAGGTGCAGGCGATGTGAAAGTGTTAGAATTCAAAAGAGTGGCATTAGGATAATATTCTTTGCCTTCAATATAGAGGTGGTTGGGTTGAAGTCCACCTTTAAGTTGAGCCCCTGACTTAATGGCGAACGAGTTGACTTAATTCTTGGAGTCATATGGGATTGTTTTTAATTAAACTCAAGCTGGGCCTAGCTTTTGGCCGATAGTAAAATCTCCTTTCATAAAAACATGCTAAGTGCATATTAATTTGCAGATAGAATCATACAACTACTTTTTTATGTTGTAAAAATGATCTAAAAGGTTGTATAAGGTCTCCAACCTTATAAGGTTGGAGACCTTATACAACTAAATAAAAAGTCAAAAGTCAAAATTTGTGTTCGGAATGTAGCCCTGCTTTTAACTTTTGACTTTTTAATTTTGAATTATTGATTATTACTATAGCGGATAGCTTAAGAGTAAATTAGTATCGCCAACAAACATCTGTTTTTGTATCTTCGTCCCGACTAATTCTACCTACATGCAGCCTACTTACAAACGCATCCTTCTCAAGCTTTCTGGTGAATCTTTAATGGGCGATAAGAATTTCGGTATGGATCCCGTGGTGATTGAAAAATACGCCCGTGATATCAAGGAGATTGTTGACATGGGCGTTCAGGTGGCAGTGGTGATTGGTGGTGGAAATATTTACAGAGGTATGAATGAAGGGGAGACAGGCATTGAGCGCGCTCATGGCGATTATATGGGCATGCTGGCTACCGTAATTAATGGAATGGCTGTTCAGGCGATGTTGGAGAAAGTAGGGGTTTATACAAGGCTGCAGAGCGCTATTAAAATGGAACAGATCGCCGAACCTTATATACGCCGCAGAGCCATCAGACACGTTGAAAAAGGCCGTGTGGTGATCTTCGGAGCAGGTACAGGTAATCCATATTTCACTACAGATACAGCAGGTTCATTAAGAGCCATCGAAATACAAGCCGACGTAATCCTTAAAGGCACTCGTGTTGACGGTATATACACAGCCGATCCAGAGAAGGATCCGACAGCTACCCGCTTCGATACCATCAGTTTCCAGGAATGTATCACCAAGAAATTAAAGGTGATGGACATGACTGCCTTCACCCTGTGCATGGAAAATAACCTCCCAATCATCGTTTTTGACATGAATAAACCGGGCAATTTACGCCGAGTTGTAATGGGAGAGAAAGTTGGTACCCTTGTAAAAGGTTGATTAGTAAATCCTTAAAATTTATTAAGGGTAAACGCTTGCAGATTCCAGCTTTAGATATTACTTTTCCCTTCTGAAAAACCACCAGCCAACGGTGGTTTTATTATTTCCCCTCGCTATTCAAATCCATTGGAAAACGGTTTACTATTTTAATCCCGAAAAACCGGATTAAAGCTTATTTCCGAACCGTTATGAATACGAACCTCTTCATCCTTGGGCTACAAATCAGTTTAGTGGAGATCATCATCTTCCAACTGGGCGCAGCTATACTTGGATTTGCCATACACTTCTTCATCACCAGCAAGAAGAATATCAAAATAGAAAAAGCTCCTGAATCAGACGGCATCAGCGATGCTGATGAATGGCGTTTGAAATACTACGAGGAACTCGATATGCATGAAAAGCGGCAGGACAAACTGGAAAAGGAACTAGACGCCGCCAAACAGATAGAAGAACAGCTGGAAGAGGAGTTAGAGGAAATGAGGTTGAACACAAGAAGGATTTTAGAGGAACAATCAAAAAAGCCAGCCGCCACTCCGGCAATGGACTATATCGAAAAATTACAGTCTGCTCAACACGATCTGTTTGAACATAATCACCGTATCAGTCTTTTACTGGAACAGATAGATATGCTTAAGGCTTCTGAGCAAAAGCATCATGATATATTGAAGGATAACGAACAGCTTCATACTCAGTTGAGGGAGATGCGTAAATCGTTAAGTGATAAGGAAAGTGAGATAAGACAGATAAGGCAACAGAACGACCTAAGCAAAGAAATGCACGACCGCCTGGATAAAGCCTATGGTGAATTCAATTCATTACAGGAAAAGATCCAGAAGGTTGAAACCCATATTGTACAACCTCAGCACCGTCATTTTGAGTTTGATGAATTACAGCAAACCTATTTCAAGCTCACGAAAGACTTTGATGAACTGAAGCTCAAGTATCTTTCCATGATGGAAGAGAACCAGCGTCTCACTCGATTACTGGCAGATGCTGAAGACAAACTCCGCGAAGCCAATTTCCAAAGGCAGCAACTGATGAAGAAAGTTGGGTTCCTCGAAGAACTTAATAATGATCTTCAGCAGGTAGCAGAAAACAATAAGAAGCTCGAGAACCAGTTACGCCGTATCGGTGAAATTGAATCGATGCTTGCCAGGGTTTCTGCTCAAAAGGGTCAGGACTTCAATACCAATATGTAAGCAATAGGTATTTACAGAAACTAATTTTCATTGAGGCTTTAGAGAGGCATTGATTAATGAGATAGCCTTCTAAAAGCAAAGAAATATCTTCCCACCTTCCCGGTCCAAAATCTTTACTAAATCTTCAACGGATACCTTGCATTCGCAGTCTATAAGCTAATTTTGGAGCCATCTATAAGTAAACCTCATCTACATGGCTTCATTGGCAGATATCAGAAAGGATTATATACTTCACTCATTATCAGAAAAAGACATTGCAGCTGATCCGTTCAGACAATTCGCTATTTGGTGGCAGGAAGCAGAAACAGCAGAGATTCTCGAAGTGAATGCTATGACGCTTGCTACAGCTTCTGCCGAAGGAGTGCCTTCAGCCCGAATAGTACTACTAAAGGGATATGATGAGAGAGGATTTGTATTCTTTACCAATTATGAAAGCTACAAAGGCAAAGACATGCTTGAGAACCCGAGAGCTTGTCTTGTTTTTTTCTGGAAAGAATTGGAAAGGCAAGTAAGGATAACCGGTATAATAGAAAAGGTGTCTGCAATTGAAAGCGATGAATATTATAATTCAAGACCCGAAGGCAGCCGTATTGGAGCATGGGTATCACCGCAAAGTCAAACTATAGAAGGACGTGAGTGGCTGGAAGAAAATGAAAGGAAGTATAAAGAAATGTTTGCTGATAAGCCAATTACTAGACCCGCTCATTGGGGTGGCTATAGGGTAAAGCCTGTGAAAATAGAATTCTGGCAGGGACGATCCAGTCGTCTTCACGATAGGATACAATTCACATTGCAGGAAACTGGCTCATGGCAGATTGAGAGGCTTGCGCCTTAATAAAAGTCGACAGAATGATAGATGATTCTATCATTCTGTCAGCCTGTTTATTATTTTGTTTTTTTAACGGCGGCTTTCTTAGTGCGGGCCGGGCGGCTTTTGCCGAATGAACCTTTAAAGGTTTTTCCTTTCTTCGTTTTTTTATCTCCTCTTCCCATTGTATTGCTTTTTCAGTTTTAAAAATCGAGTCTTAAATGATACAGCTCCGGTTCTCAGACAAGCTCAGTGCCGAAGCTGTAGATAATGTAAAAACTATCACATTATAATTTAGCAGAAAGCTCTTTACCTGCTTTGAAGCGGGCCACTTTCTTTGCTTTAATTTTTATAACAGCTCCTGTTTGAGGGTTACGGCCGTTACGTGCAGCTCTTTTAGATACGGAAAATGTACCAAAACCTACAAGCGTCACTTTGCCACCGCCTTTTAAAGTTTTAGTTACGGCTTCTACAAAAGAATCCAATGCAGCATTTGCCTGAGTCTTGGTTATGCTTGCATCGTCAGCAAGCTTTGCTATTAATTCAGCTTTGTTCATGGGTGAAATTTTTAAATTTTAAGCAGGGGACAAATTTAGCCGCTTTTAGATACCGGCAAAAATTTTATTATGATTTCAGAATGTTCGCAAATCGCTGTAAACCGCACGGGATAAGGATTTTGCCGTATTATGAAGTATTTATGTTTTTGACATTTATCAGGCCAGTGGCTTGAAAACCAGTACAGTTAAGGGTTTCAGCGTACAGTGCTCCAAAATCCTTGTCAGATGCGGCTTTCAGGGGAGGCTCAAAAGTGAAATCAAAGAAAAATCGGGTATTTTTTATTATCCACAATCAGTTGACAAGCTCCATAATTGAACGGAAGGCAATGAATTTCTGACCCCAGCGGTCAATACTGGCTTTACGCAGAGCAGGCCCGAATTCATTTATGTACTTGTCATAATCTTCTCTGGAATTACAAGTGTATTGAGCAGCATAGGTTGGTCCATCGCTTTCGTCGGTCTCTAACAAACGTAATAGACGAGATTCAGTGAAACAATTCGTTGCCATTACTTCAGGCATATGTATAGTCTTCATCCATACTAACCAATCTTCATGTATGGAAGAATCCAGTTTAAGTGTTACATTATATACCATCATAAGAAAATATCAGGACGCTTTTTTCATGTCTTTTATCAGACGATAACTTAATCCTCCCAGCAAAAGTAACACAGCGAAGATAACAGGCCATAGCCAGGCCCTTGTTTTTTCTGAAGGCTTTTCAATACTTGCTATATTATTGTATGCCACTGGTTCACCGTAAGTAAGTTGTTGTATTTCTGAAGGAATACTGTCCCGGAATCTCTCCATTTCATAATCAGGCGCATTTGCCAATGGATTTCCAACAAGTAACTGATAACTGCTGTCTTTTTGCAGATAAGTGACGATAGATATTTTTTCCTGTCTTGAATTGAGATCTGTAATATTCAAAGGCGGATTATCGCCATTCCGAATGATAAAATAGAATTGCGTAGCCTTTATCCTGGGTATGAATATTATTTGGCGTTCTGGTCCCGATATGAGGCTGAAATTCCCTATAATATCACCCGGGCCACTATTGGGCACACTATCAATTTTTGCTTTATAAATAACGATGTTTCTATCGAAGAATTTTGTACCCGTTGCCTGAAAAAGAAATCTGTCATGATGAAAGGCCTGATCCCATTGAATATGTAAAATACTTTGCCGACCACTATCAGTTTGTTCTACAAGTGGCATAGGATTTACAATTTCCGGTACGGAATAATTAGTTACATAATCTTTAAGATATCCGGCTGCCGTAATCTGATAAGGATCATTTCGTCTGTTATCAATTTCAAGCTTATAAAATGTATAGTGAGATTTCGAATCTGTAATTCCTGCACCATATCATCGGTATTGGTGCCAGGGGTATGTGATATCCGTAACTGATTATCGATGATAAACCACTTGCTTTTATCGTTGCTGCCACTCAAGGAAGCTGTTCTGCTTACTGCTGCATTCTTCATCTGGAGTTGAATATGATTCAGTGAATCATTGCCGTTGTTTTTCAAAATAAGCAAGCTATTGCCACTGTCTGTTATTTTGTTCTCCAGTATTTCGAGCGATTGAAAACCAGTGCTACTATTTCTCCTGATATTTCTTTCAATTATATAGGGCACCTGTTGCCCCTTTCTATCGAGAATCCTTAAGTCGCTAAAATCAGTTTTCAGATATTGGGTTAAGGAACTGTTTAAAGTAATTCGATAGAATCCTTCATCCTTCACTGAATCGATTGAAGCTTTGTGTGTGTGTTGTGCTTTAGCAGTGCCAGTTGCAGCTACCAGCAAAAGGCAAAAAGCACTATTTATTATTCTTCGAATCATCAATCAATATTTTTTTAAGTCGTTGATACATGAAAGATACAGTAAGCAACACTACTCCAAGAAGTATGAATGCGGCTATCTTTCCTCCGGGAGGAATATTTCTGATATCATATAAGAATAGCTTCAGCAAGGTGACTCCAAAAAGCACAAGTGCCACTATTCGTAAGGTCTGGTGTTTGTATTTCATTCCCAGCCATATGAATACAAAAGAAGTGAGTCCCCATACTATACTTAATCCAGCTTTGCTATATAGGTTTTCAGAATAAGCCAATCCTTCTATGTTGGTGAAGTTTAATCCTACATAAATATGTTGCACTTCAATACTAAGTATAACAACTAAAGATAGAGCTGCCAGCCAGGTGAAGGATTTTATGAATGCTGGAAAGAGTTCCTGATTTTTTCGGAAATATTGTATGCTTATCCCAATTATAAACAACAGACAGGCAATAGCAATCCAATGTGTTGCAAATACTGCCACAGGTATTTTGCCCTGAAGCATATCAATGAACCCGTCATAGCTATCTCCTGTCCATAATAAATAAATGATGAAAAGTAAGATGGGAATTCCCATTCTTACAAAAAGAGGCAATTGAATTTTTAATACTGGTAGTAGAATCAGAAGCAATGAAAAATAACCGAATATCCATAATTGCAGATATGTGGTTGTAATGAGGCTATCTGGAAAATAGTAGGGAAACTGATATTGGATTTCCAATATGCCTGAAGTCAGAATCAGAAGAAGGAATACCGTTAGTAATACATTCTTTACAAACGACAATGGGACTAACTGAAGAAAGGGATCCTCGTTTCCTTTTATGGCAAGTCTTCTGTATAGGATAATTGCAATGGCAAGTGCACTACTCGTAATGATGGCTTTATTTAGGAAAACAAAAGCATGCGGATCGTAAGTTCCATATATAGCATCCCAGTCCATAACGAGACTGATGGTAGCTAATATTCCCACAAGAACTGATGCCAGTTTTGCCAGCTTAATTCCGGATTGCTGATAGAACCAAAGGAGCAACACGCATTCTGCCGACCAGAAAAGGGTTATATAATTTCCATCTAACTGGATGGGTGCTGTTAAAGAAAGAAAGGTCAGTGTTAGTCCTATCAGCAGGTAAACGAATTTTTTGTCCGCCTGCCTGCGGAAGAAGTACCAGGCAGGAATGAAATTGATAATACTTAAAGCTGCGGTGAAAAGACCTTTGTAGGAGCCTTCATCCCAATAAGGCAGTAATAGCATGCCTGCTGCAAAGTAAAATACATTTATTGCCAGCAGCATACTGAAATCGTAATTGGTGAATTCCTTTTTCAGCTTGAGGTTATTGATGGTTTGCATCATTACGAATTGCATGTAAAACAGACTGGCAAACAATATTCCTTTGCCATAATGTACTTCTCCAAGTCCGCTTAATTCATTGATAAGCCATCCACCATAAATAAGTATGGTGAATCCAAACGCTATGAAATTTAATGGATTCCATTTCTTGAAATAGGCGAGTGTGAGAAGTCCGGTATTGAGAACAGCGAGATAAGTGAAAAGCGAAACGAAATTATTTTGCCCTGTGCTAACTAAAAAAGGAGTGATAAATCCGCCAATTGTGGCAAGTATGGCTAATTCCATTCTGTTATATAGTAATGATAGTAGTACAGCAAATGCTGTAATAACAATCATTATTATAAAAGCTGGGACCTGTGCAATAAGGTGATACTCATGAAACGCAAAGGCAATAGTAAAATAGAATACACTTAATCCCCCACCCACTAATACTGAGCTAAAGGATCTGTAACTGTTTCGAAGTCTATGGGCTATACCAATAAGTAGCCCTCCACATAGTAAGCCTATTAATACTCTGCCACTTTCATGAATCCAGTCCTTATCAATGGCATATTTTACGAAGAAGCCGATGCCTAATACCAGAATAGCTATACCGATTTTGTTGATCAGGTTTTCTCCAATGAACTTTTCAATATCTGGATTATTACTTAACCATTGGTGCCACCAGCTCTCAGCAGGTTCTGGTGCTGGTTCATTTTGTTTGGTGAATGCAGGTATTGGGTCGACCGTTTTTTCTTCCTTTATAATTGGGATTGTAACCTGTGTGGGTTCTGTAATTGCTATTGGCGGATGGATCGGTCTTACAGGTTCGGCAGGTTTGACTGGAACAATAGTTGGCTCAGGTGCTTTAGGTGCCTCTGCGGCAATTGGCTGACTTTCCTTAGACGACTGCAGTTTGTCGATCTGCTTGCGTAATTCCTTTATTTCATGTGTAAGTGTGTAGAGCTGATGTGCTACTTCTTCGGCTAATCCAGCACGCGAATGACGTACGCTAAGAACCATTACTATTATGACTACGATAATTCCTAATACTAGAATTACTTCCATGACCAGGGTTTTGGTTGAATGTCAAGATACGGTATTGAAACTGTACCAACTGACATTCATCCTATTTAAAATGGTTCTTTAACAAAAACCGCCCTGATTTGAAAAAATGCTGTTAAAATATCAGGGTTTCAACTTCAGGTATACCGGACAGTGATCGCTGTGTTTTATGTCGGGATAAATTTCTGCATCCACTAAATGTTTCTCTAAAGCGGTAGTTGTGTTTATATAATCAATGCGCCATCCTTTATTCTGTAGCCGCACACTAGGGAAGCGTTGGCTCCACCAGCTATAACGATGTGGTTCAGGATGAAAAGTGCGGAAACTGTCTATCCAGCCGCTTTCGAGGAATTTATCCATCCATGCTCTTTCTTCAGGTAGGAAACCAGATGAATTCTTATTCCCTTTTGGATCATGAATATCTATTGCATTGTGAGCGATATTGTAATCGCCACAAAGAATCATCTTAGGGTGTTTCTTCTTTAGTTTGTTGAGATAAGTATAGAATTCGTCCAGCCATTGATATTTAAATCCCTGACGTTCGTCTCCACTTGTTCCGGATGGGAAATAAGCGTTGATGAGTCGGATGTCCCCGAAGTCTAATTGTATTACTCTTCCTTCTTCGTCGCTGGGACCATGACCATTTCCATATTCAACATTATCGGGTTTTATTTTTGTGAACACCGCTACGCCACTATATCCTTTTTTCTGTGCACTGAACCAATAATCGTGGAAGCCGAGGTCGGTAAATTGTTTATGGTCTACATTGTCTTTATGCGCTTTTGTTTCCTGCAAACAGATAATATCTGCCGGATCCGTTTTCAACCAATCAATTAACCCTTTGTTCATAGCGGCTCGTATGCCGTTAACATTATAACTGATGATGCGCATGCTTTTATTCTTTAATTTGTATGGCAATTTACAATTTAAGAATGGATGCAAAAGTTTTGAAAGAAAATCGGGAAAGATTTATTCCTGCAAAAGAGCAGGTTTATCTTGATGGCCCCAAAACAAGGACTTATGAGTTTTCCTTTGCGTGGAAGGTCTTTAAACAATTCATAAAAGGGTTCAGGGAGCTCCATTTTGTGGGTCCTTGTATTACAGTATTTGGTTCTGCCCGATTCGGGGAGGACCATGCATATTATAAAGCAGCAAGGTCTTTTGGGAAAAGAATCGCTGAATTAGGATTTGCTACGATGACGGGTGGTGGTCCGGGTATTATGGAAGCGGCTAACAGGGGGGCGTTTGAAAATGGTGGTGTATCGATCGGATGTAACATTGAATTGCCATTTGAGCAAAAACCGAATCCTTATGTAACCCGGTCCATTACGTTTGAACATTTCTTTGTAAGAAAAGTATTGCTGTCGAAGTATTCTTATGGCTTCATCATTATGCCTGGTGGATTTGGAACGATGGATGAGTTTTTTGAAACCTTGACTCTTGTGCAGACAAAAACAATGCACGATTTCCCGATCGTTTTATTCGGTAAGGAATACTTCAAAGAGCTATGGGATTATATGGAATATATGTCTACCCAGGGCACTATCGATAAAGCCGATCTTTCATTGGTAGTTTTGACTGATAGTGAAGATGAGGCTATGCAGCATATCGAGACGTATGTGAAGAGCAATTATAAGGTGAAGCCGAGGAAGAGGTTGTGGTGGTTGCTGGAGAAAAGGAGGTAATATTTAAAGGTTCCATAGGTTCAATAGGTTCCAGAGGGCCTACTACTTGCAGGCAGTTTGTATAATTGAGTTTTTGAACCCAGAGGCGAGAGACGCAAGGAATGCCTCCAGTCTCTGCACTTCGGTTACAATTTTCAGCTATTAAATACAGCTTGCACAACTGGTAGGCCCTCTGAAACTTTTTGAACCAAATGGAACCCTTGGAACTTCTTAAACACCCCAAACTTTCCTACCTTTGACGCATGCAATTCTCCTCCACATTATTAGAAAACGCGGTTAATGAGTTCGCCAAATTACCAGGCATTGGTAAGAAGACGGCTTTGAGGCTGGTATTGCATTTATTGAAGATGGATGCAGAGAAAGTAGTGGCATTTGGTGAAACGGTGATTAAGATGCGTCAGGAGATCAAGTTTTGCCAGCGTTGCTATAATGTTTCAGATGCCGATATCTGTTCCATCTGCTCCAATAGCATGCGCCGGCCCGAATCCATTTGTGTTGTTGAGTCAATACGGGATGTTATTGCCATAGAGAATACACAGCAATTCAATGGTACTTACCATGTATTGGGCGGTATCATATCTCCGCTCGACGGTGTTGGTCCCGACCAATTGACCATCGAAGCCCTTGTTAACAGGGTGAGTAAGGAGAAGACGGAAGAGGTAATATTTGCGTTAAACCCTACTATACAAGGAGATACCACCATCTACTATATCCAGAAAAAGCTTCAGTCTACAGGGGTTAGAATCACCACCATTGCCAGAGGTATCGCCTTCGGTGGGGAGCTGGAATACGCCGATGAACTGACTCTCGGCCGAAGCCTTCAAAACCGTATGCCAGTAGAAAGCTATGTATCTCATCGTTAAGCTCTTCCAGCCTTTGTTTTTACCTATAGTTAATGTAGCTTTGCAGAGTCTGCAGGAGGATTTGTTTATTGTTCAGCCTGCGCACCCGGTAAACGGGGAATATGAACTAATAAACGTCCGGGAATCACTCCATAGGTTTCACTACGTTTAACAGTTCTCCCTCCAATTTACCATTTAGTATTATAAGCCCTTTTTCAAGGATTCAGATTTGAAATAGCAACCATTGAATGGGAGCTATTGAACACAAAATTATTGAAATGGACATTAGAAAAGAATTAGAGAAGCGCATATTGGTCATTGATGGTGCCATGGGCACTATGATACAACGTTATAAACTTACAGAAGCAGATTATCGTGGGGAGCGTTTCAAAGATTGGCCTAGTGATGTGAAAGGTAATAATGACCTTTTGTGCATTACGCAACCTCAAATTATCCGCGAAATACATACCAAGTATCTGGAAGCAGGCGCTGATATTTTGGAAACCAACACTTTCAGCAGTACTGTTATTGCAATGGCCGATTATGGCATGCAATCACTGGCTTATGAATTGAATGTAGCCGCTGCACAATGTGCCCGTCAGGCAATTGATGCTTTTGTTGCATCTCCGGCAGGTAAGGGAAGAACAGCTTTCGTTGCAGGATCACTCGGTCCCTTGAATAAGACATTGTCATTATCTCCAGATGTAAACAATCCAGGTTTTAGGGCAGTGACTTTTGATGAAGTGGTAGAAGCATACTATGAACAAGTGAAAGGATTGGTGGATGGCGGATCTGACTTGTTATTAGTTGAAACCATCTTTGATACCTTGAATGCAAAGGCTGCTATTTATGCTATCAAGAAATATTTCAGGGATACAAAGAAGCCATCACTTCCAATAATGATCAGTGGAACGATTACTGATGCATCAGGTAGAACATTAAGCGGACAAACACTGGAAGCTTTTTATACATCAGTGGCACATGCCAAGCCAATCAGTGTTGGATTGAATTGTGCATTAGGAGCGAAAGAGATGAGACCACATATTGAAGAGTTGTCGCAATTGGCAAGTTGTTATGTTTCTGCATATCCTAACGCAGGTCTTCCAAATACCATGGGTGAATACGATGAGAATCCTGAAGATACCGGTCACTATCTGGAAGAATGGGCCAAGGAAGGTTGGGTGAATATTGTGGGTGGATGTTGTGGTACCACTCCAGATCATATAAAGCATATCGCTGATCATGTGCGGACCATTAAGCCAAGACCTCTACCAGTTGTGGAGAATACTTATTAAGACCGCATTATGTCCCCTGTTTTTAATTTTAAGGCACAAGTAGGATCTTTGAGTTTTATCCAGTTGTATGTATTAAAAAAATAATTCAAAGGGAAATAAGTTAAAAATAACGCGCTTTTAAACAGAATAATAAATGTCAAGTATCAAACCATATCTCAGACTTGCAGGATTAGAACCATTGGTGGTTAGACCTGAAACGAATTTTGTGAATATTGGAGAACGTACCAACGTTACCGGTTCAAAGAAGTTTGCAAGACTTATTAGAGATAATAAGTATGAAGAAGCATTGAGTGTTGCAAGGCAACAGGTAGAGAGCGGTGCTCAAGTATTGGATGTGAATATGGATGATGCACTTTTGGATGGTGTGCAGGCAATGACTACATTCCTGAACCTCTTACAAAGTGAACCGGATATAGCCCGTATCCCGATCATGATCGACTCTTCAAAATTCGAAATCATTGAAGCGGGACTTAAGTGTGTACAAGGGAAATGTATCGTAAACTCCATTTCCATGAAGGAAGGAGAGGAGAAATTCATTCAACAAGCTATAATCTGTCAGTCGTATGGGGCGGCAGTGATAGTGATGGCGTTCGATGAAAAAGGACAAGCAGATACGAAAGATCGTAAAGTTGAGATCTGTCACCGTGCTTACAAGATATTGACTGAGCAGATTGGCTTTGATCCACAGGATATCATTTTCGACCCGAATATTTTTGCAATTGCCACTGGTTTGGAAGAACACAATAATTACGGAGTAGATTTTATTCAGGCAACAAAGGAAATAAAAGCACTCATGCCACTTACTAAAGTGAGTGGCGGAGTAAGTAACCTCTCCTTCTCATTCCGTGGTAATGAACATGTAAGAGAAGCCATGCATAGCGTATTCCTTTTCCACGCCATCAAAGCTGGAATGGATATGGGAATTGTGAATGCCGGACAGTTGGTTGTATATGATGAAATAGAACCGACATTAAGGGATATGTGTGAAGATGTTATCCTTAATCGCAATAACGATAACAACGAAGCCACAGAAAAACTCATCGCTTTTGCAGAAACAGTAAAAGCTAAGGGTAAGGAAGAAGTGAAGAATGATGCATGGAGGAATAACACCGTTGAAGAAAGATTGAAACACGCATTGATCAATGGTATTACTGAATATATCGATATAGATACAGAAGAAGCCCGTCAGAAATATCCAAAACCATTGGAAGTGATTGAAGGTCCATTGATGGCTGGTATGAATGTAGTGGGAGATTTGTTCGGAGCAGGAAAGATGTTCCTTCCACAGGTAGTTAAAAGCGCCCGTGTAATGAAGAAGAGTGTTGCCTGGTTAACACCATTCATTGAAGAAGAAAAAAGAAACAACCCGCTTGCGCAGCAAGGAAATGTGCCAAAAATTCTGTTAGCTACTGTTAAGGGCGACGTTCACGATATCGGTAAGAATATAGTAGGTGTTGTATTAGGTTGTAATGGATATGATATTGTTGACCTTGGTGTAATGGTGCCTACTGACAAAATATTAGATACAGCCATAAAGGAGAATGCATCGATAATCGGATTAAGCGGATTGATTACTCCTTCTCTCGATGAAATGGTGCATGTTGCCCATGAAATGAAAAGAAGAGGAATGACACAACCTTTGTTGATTGGAGGTGCTACCACATCACGCATGCATACAGCTGTGAAGATCGCTCCACAATATGATAATGGTGTTGTACATGTACTCGATGCATCAAGAAGTGTTACTGTAGCTGGTTCATTATTGAGCCGCGACCAGAAACAGGATTTTCTGGATAAGACTAGATCGGATTACGAAGCTCTCGCTATAGATTTCAATAACAGAAAGACAAGCAAAGAATATCTTAAGCTGGCAACAGCAAGAGCCAATAAAGTAAAGATCAATTGGGAAGGATATGTGCCACCAGCTCCAACCTTTACTGGTACAAAATTATTCCAATCTGTGGACCTTTCTGTTCTTAGGGAATATATAGATTGGACTCCTTTCTTTATTGCCTGGGAGCTACATGGTAAATTCCCACAGATACTTAGTGATGAGAAAGTTGGGACAGAAGCTACCAAATTGTTTAATGACGCCAACCAATTACTTGATACTATCATTAAGGATAAATGGTTATCTGCCCAAGGTGTAGTAGGCTTCTGGGAAGCTGCAGCAACTGGTGCTGATACCGTTGCTGTTAAGAGAGATGGACAATCGCTTCAATTAGAATTCTTGCGTCAGCAAATCAAGAAGGCTGCTGACCAGCCTAATATAAGTTTGGCAGATTTCGTTCAGCCATCAATTGCAACTACAACCGATCATATTGGGGCATTCAGTGTAACTATCAAAGGAATTGAAGAGCATATCAAGAGATTGGAAAGTCAGCACGATGATTACAACAAGATAATGCTGCAAGCACTAGCCGATAGATTAGCGGAAGCATTTGCCGAATATCTGCATGTAAAAGTGCGTAAGGAATTATGGGGTTATGCAGCAGATGAAAAATTGAGCACGGAAGAATTAATCAAGGAAACATATACAGGTATACGTCCTGCTCCAGGTTATCCCGCTTGTCCTGATCATACAGAAAAATATAAGTTATTTGATTTGTTAGGTGGAGAAGAAGCTACTGGTATCCATCTTACCGAATCATTGGCTATGTATCCTGCTTCTTCTGTATGTGGTTGGTATTTTAGTCATCCGCAAAGCCAGTACTTCGGTGTTGGCAAAATACAAGAAGATCAGTTGGTGGATTATGCTACCAGAAAGGGTCAGGATTTGGAGACGGCTACGAGGTGGTTGAGGCCGTTGCTGGATTAGTGGAGTTGTGGGTTTGAGCCTGAATTTCAGGAAAGTCTTGTTGAATTCAAATACGTTTAACCGCAGAGACGCGGAGACGCAGGGAATACATCTCTGCGTCTCCGCGTCTCTGCGGTAAATAAAATTAATCCCTAGTGGATACTCAGAATGTGATTCAACGAATTATAACCCGTCGCTTCTTCCCAAACTCCTTCATTAGCAAATTGAATACTATAAGCAGGATTGTTTCTTAAGCTTTGGTATTCATCTGGAAGATTGATGAATAATTCATAATTCCCTTTAGAAATATTGCCAGGCAGCTTAAAAGATTGTGATAGTTGAATTGTTCCACTAAACCATCGCTGGATTTGCGTATTGAAATTTAAGGTGTATACTTTTTTTGTTTCTGTATTTCTTAGAATTAATTGTACTGGTCTTGGATTGAATGGTGAGGAATAGCCTCTGTTTACTATTTTCAGTTTCACAGATAATTGATCAGTAGATTTAAGTGAAGAAGGAAAGCTGGCTTCCTGTAATACAAAACGATAACCAAGTCGTTGTTTGATGCTTTTCATACAGCCCAATGAATCCCAATCATTATTCACCTGGTTATTGTAAGCTGCATTAAGATAGCTATAGTGCATAGCTGCCATTTCTGTTTCAGCACGTCCGATGGGTTCGCAATCGTTTTGTGGACTGAAAGCATCATCGCATGTTTCTCCACCTACAGGGGTGAACTTACTATCGCTCATTACATATTGGCGAAGACTAATATTAGCTGTATCCCTTTTACTTATTGAATTGCCATAATCATAAAAAGTGCCATAGTCGTCGCTGCTGGCAAGAAAGCAATCGTTGTGAAATCCAATTCTGGCAGCATCTGATTTTGAAAAGGCGATATTGTAATTGATTGGTGAAGAATTTATCGGGGCATGCACACCATATAAGTATCGTTGTTTTATTTGAGGTGTTCTCACCTGCACCATTCTGTTTTTAGGAATTGCATCAAGAAGTGCTTTCAGGAAAGCGTTTCTCATTCTCCAACTGCTATCTGATATAACGCCAATTCCTTCAGAACTTCCGGATCCGAAATAATCGGTATAATAATTTTCACCCCAGATGCCTACAAATCCCTGTTGCAATACAGCAATGATATCGGCATTCTTATATAGAAGTGGTTTTAGTTGTTGGATATGCTTTATAACGATATTGAACGGGGCATCTCCATAAGGGGGACAGATTCCACCTTCATCTTTACAATCGCCACCATGTGATTTATTGATATAGGCAAAACGGAGGATGATCTTCATGCCGGCTTTCCTTACTATATCAAAATCGTTTTGCAGGTTTTTCAGGAATTCAACAGATAATGCCTTGTTTTTAAAAGTATCCAGTTCGTATGCCTTATAAATAAGGCTTGGAGCTATTGCATATGTTGCCCTTTGTAATTTTTGTGGTTGGGTGCGATAGTTAACTAGCCTTTCCAGGGAAAGAGGCGTAAAGTTGCTTGCTTTTGTTTCAATAGGAATATAGAATCCCCGCTCCGGATTGCGGATATCTTCTGCGCTTTCACGGTAATTAATAATTGTAGATTGGGCTTTACTATTCCCACAAAATAATAGCAGAGTAAGAACAGGTAGTATAATTTTCATAAAAAAAACATGAGATGTAAAGATGCTGAAAGTTTAGGTATGAGTTGCAGGTATTAAGTTATAAGGTAGTTTTTGAGGTTCTTTTTTCACCGCAGAGACGCGGAGACGCAGAGATGTATTCCCTGCGTCTCCGCGTCTCTGCGGTGAAAGTTATTTACTTTCAAACGAACTTATCGAAATTCGGGATCAAACTTACAACGTAAAACTTACTACTTACTACTTCTCAAGAACTTACTACTTACAACTGCCTTTTGTTTTATCTTTGCCACGCAAATCGCAATTATATGAAAAGGTTTCTCACTACCCTTGTTACGTTAGTATTACTGATTTCAATGGCGCCAGTTCAGGCCCAGAATGCCCCTAAGAAGAAGAAAAACCAATGGTATTTTTCTTGGGGATATAATAAGGAATGGTATACCCGTAGTACTGTCAGGGTAAAGCAGGAGGCGCTTGGGAATGATTATCAAATGGTAAAAGTGAGGGCTGAAGATCATCCTGGTTGGGATGAAGGCCTTTTCTCAAAAAGCACTTACAATTCCTCAGTATAATTACCGGTTGGGTTTTTCTTCAATGATAAGCATGACTTGGGCTTTGAAATCAATTTTGACCATACTAAATATATCATTCGTGATGGACAAATGGTTCATGTAAAAGGGAAATTAGGTGGTCGCAATGTTGATACCACAGTGAACTTTTCAAAGAGTAATGGCTACTATTATTATCTGAATAATGGTGCGAATTTCCTTCTCTTCAATATCGTTAAGCGTTGGCATTTCTACGATAATAAAAAGCAGAACATACGTATGGATTTTCTTGGAAAAGCAGGAATTGGTCCATTAGTACCCCATGTTGAGAACAGGCTTTTCGGTGTAGCTAACAATCCTGATTTTCAATTAGGTGGTTGGAATATGGGAGCTGAAGGGGCTCTTCGTTCTACATTCTTCAAACATATATATCTTGAATTTGCAGGTAAGCTCGATTATGCCCGCTATTCTCATCTTCATATGGCTGCTGGTGGTTCGGGAAGGCAGGCGTTTGGTACGGCGGAGTTTATCTTGAGTCTGGGAATTACCATGTAAAAGTTCAAGAAGTTCAAGAGGGTTAAGAAGTTCCAAAGGCGAAATTGATTCAACTATCCAAATACATTTCACCGCAGAGACGCGGAGAAGTAAAGCCCGCTGATTTCTCTGCGCCTATGCGTCTCTGCGGTTACAAATACATTTAAATCAGTTGTTTAAGAATTAAAACTGCGGTTAAATGTTGGAATCTGCTACTTTGTAGTAATTCTCAAATTTTCAAATCATCAAATTTTCAAATTCCTACAGGTTCACATCAATCTCATTATCCCAATTCGCTTTCACATTCAGCTTTCTTACAATTGGTTTAACTAGTTCTGGCTGCCGACGAGTACCGAAGTAGTTGCCTGGATCCCAGAGGCCGTTTTTATTATCGTCGTAGAGTATACGCATTTCATATTCACCTGGAACAAAAAGTTTAGCGTAGAATTCTTTTGAAGTGAATATATGTGAGTATACAACATTATCGCCCTGTGCCAATTGCAGAACAGGGTTTTTTGTTAGGTCAAGATTCAGGAACCGCAGGCGAACCATTCCATAAGTTGAAGCTTTCTTGGAACTGAATGTGAGGGTATCATTCTTCAATAACTGACGACCTGAAGTATCTGTTGCAAATGTTTTATCAACTAATAAGTAATACTTGCTGTTCTCTGTCCAGTTATATTGTAAAGTAAGTTTTGTATTACTTGTATCCTTTGTAATTGTATATCCTTTTATTGGATTGAATTTATCGTCCAGGAACTGAATTTTGGATGAATCGAATTCTTTGAGTGGAGCAACTTTGAAGGTAAATGTCAATGGTTTTAAAAGGTCCTGCTCTCCATTATCCAGATTTGTTTCAAACCGTAAACGTTTATCTGCTGCTGCAGCAGCGGCTGCTTTTGCTGAAGTGGGACGTGTTGATGAAGAGCTTGGTTTTTCAATTCTCTTTTTTGCATATGCATACAGTAAAAAACCGGTGGTATCGTTTGCCGATACAGGCTCTTCTTTGAACGCAAATAGCTTCGTAGAATCCATATATCTTCTTTGTCCACCTTCGTCTTTAAGGGCGTATAAATAATATTGTATGTTTCGCGGAAGGTTATGAAATTGAAATTGACCCTTGCTATCCAGTCGTGTAACGTATCTCGGCATATCCTTATATACTGTCGAGTCTTCATTCTTCAGATGTAACACTGCAAACAAAGTACTATCGGATTTGCCATTTTCTGCCAGAATAACCTGTCCACTAATAATACCATCATCTAATGTTGGACCAGTAGAGAAAGCATATCTGAAATTCTTCATCACATTACTTTCATTCACGTCTTTTATTGAATTGCCAAAATCATACGTATACGTTGTATTTGGCTCAAGCGTATCTTTTATTGTGATGGTTACTGTCCTTAATTTGCTTTCAACTTGAGGTGGTGTTTTTGGAGAGGGAGAAATAAGGAGGTTTTGAGTAACATTGTCTAGCTGAACAAACTCATCAAAAACAAGAGTTATCTTCTCTCCAGTGAAATTAGTTGAAGAATCGGCTGGACGAGCGGCGATGAGAACAGGAGGCAGCGAGTCTTTAGCACCTCCAAGGGGAGGAGCCATATTGGCGCAGCCTGTTTGCACCATCCATTGGGGAGCCAACAGTAGCAATAGCGCCAAGGCCGACAAGAGCGAACGGGTATGTAATCGTGTAATCATTTACGAGGCGCAAACTTACAATTAATGAAGGCAACAATTTCCCAATAATCCTATAAATCTTTAGAAACCGGATTCCGGTTCTTCGTCATTGATTTCGTGAAGGGCGATGGCCATATTATTGGTTTTCACGAACTGGCACCAATGGCAGTCGTCACTTCCACAGCCGGTATAGAATTCCCGGTTTTGGATCTTGTGCCATACAGTGGTCAGTTGTTGTTTTACAGTTTCAATATCGGCTGGCTGAATTACAACTTTCTCCCTTCTGTAATTCTTTTTCTTATCAGGCTCTATGAAATCGAACTCCGTACTCACCACTTTCCAGTCTTTCTGCTGATAATTATCAACGAGTATCTTATAGAAAACGGCCTGTCTCCAGTAATCACCTCCATTAGGATCTTTTTCATGTGGTGGTTTCAATTTCGCTAAAGCCTTATCAGGGTCACCGGTTTTATAGTCAACCACATTTACCGATTTGCCGTCAAACTCTAATTTATCAAGCTTTCCTTTCACAGGCACTCCATTCACCACCACATTTCTGATACTTCTCTCGATAGCAACAATAGTATTGAATTCCTTTATGTATTTGTCGTAATAGTTTGAAAGCACTTCCTGTCCATATTCTTGCCGGCGGTTGAATTGTTCTTGTGTAAAACTCTCCCGATGCCTGTGCAAATACCATTCGAAATCACCTATGAAAACTTCTTTGGAAGGGAATTTCTCTTTTCCATTATCCTGCATTTTCCGGAACAATTGCTCCAATGCATAGTGAACGGCTGAACCGAATTCAGTGGCTTCGTTTTTCGGTGATGGAATTCTTACGAGGTTCTTGAAATAAAATTCCAAAGGACATTTAAGATAGTTGTTCAGGGCTGTAACGTTCATCACGAATTTATCGAGCAATGGGTCGATGAAGGCAGCTTCCACTTTTTCAATTTCCGGGGCTGTAGCTTCATTGAATAAGAGCGAACTGAATTCGGTTATCTGATCATTACTGATAAATACTTTTTCTATAGGAATCTCATGCTGATCCTGTATTTCTGCAATGAACATGGAAGGTTCCAATTCTTTACCATCCTGTCTGAAGCGGCTAAATGAAATCATTAGATGTTGTTCAGCACGGGTAAGTGCAACATAGAATAGTCTTCTTAGTTCTTCTTCATCTTTATGAATTGGTGCGGAAGTAAACATGGTATCTCGAAGTGTATAGCCTCCACCTGGTTTTCTTTTCTTCTCCCAGAAACCAGCATTACAGCCGGCAAAGAAAACATATTCAAATTCCAATCCCTTTGAGCCGTGAGCTGTAAGAAGATTGACACCTTTATCACTTCCGCTTACTTGTACTAAAGGCAATGCAATGCCTTCTTTCTTCATAAGATCCAAAAACGGCAACTATCTCTTTAAGAGATAAAAGAGGATTGCGACGGGTTTCTTCCCTTATAAAATCAAAGAGGGCAGTAAGTAACTGTAGCTGACTGTGTTTCTCAGCGCTTTGCATGATGTCGGCCAGAATGCCTGCTTCTCTCAATATGCTTTCGAACAATTGTTGTAAGGTAAGATTGTATACGTCGCTTATCCATTTTTCTAATAAGCGCGACGCTTTTTTCATGCCTTCGTGAATGCCTGTTGAAAAGAGATCTTTTGGTGGCGCTATGGATTTTTCATGCATCAATCGGCGAAGTGACGTTCTGTTTTCTCCAAATTGGCGTTCTGCCACTTCAACACTAAGCTTTGCAATTTCTATCGGAGGAATCCGGAACCAGGAAGCATGTAATAATTCAAAAAGCATTTCATCGCCGCCATATGGAGTATCAACTTCAGCAGCGAGATAGGTAAGAATCAGAATAATCTTTTGTGATAATGGAAGCTCAAGTATATTCTGATTTCGTTTGCTATAAAATGGTATTGATAGCAATTGAAAATATTGAGCTAGTTCTTCTCCATATTTATTTTCCTTATAGATGATTCCAATTCTGCCAGGTGCCACCCCTTGAGCTATCAGTTCCCTCACTTTAGAAACGATACCGATCATTTCCATTCGCTGTGTTTCATATTCCTGAAGAACAGCGGGCAGGGTGATCAGCTTCTTTTCTGAGTGAGCAGCTTTTAATTCTTTGCTCAAACCATCGAGTTGGTTAACCAATCTTTCCTGGTTGCGGTTGATCAAAGTTTTTGAAACATCAAGTAATGGTTGGGTGGAACGATAGTTTTGAGTAAGTACTACGGTAAGCAGGTGTTCTTTATATCTGTTAGCCAGTTGCAACATATTCTCCACGTTGGCACCCTGGAAACGATAAATACTTTGATCATCGTCGCCCACTACAAACACGTTCGGTTTTTCCCAGAAATTAATCAGTAGTTCAACGATACGGTTCTGGGTACCACTGGTATCCTGATATTCATCCACCAGAATGTACTGGTATTGTTCCTGATAGTTTGATAGAAGGGAGGCGTTTTCTTCGAAAGCTTTTATCACCCAGTTGATCATGTCGTCGAAATCGTATCGGTTTCGGCTACGCATCAACTTTTGAAACTTTTCGAATTCATTGACTGCAGCACGAAGTTTTTCTGTTTTTGCTGCTTCTTCTTCAATCTTGTCGGTACGTACATCCCCTTTCTTGAATTCCTTTACAGCCCGTTTTGCTATATACTCATCCCTTGTAGGAAGGTCGGCCAGATATTCGTCTATTTTCTGGTTTATATATTCTGGTGTCCAGCCTTCCCTTTTCATGGTACTGAACAGATGCTTCAGGTTATTGACTTCAAAATACACATCACCCCTGTATCTTTTTAATGGATGGTTCTTAGGGAAATTATCAATCAGTTCTTTTAGGAGTTCAATGCTTTCCAGTTCAGAAATGGGATCGAGGGCTGTCTTTTCAAATAGCGAAAGATTTTCCTGGATGATATCATTGCAAAAAGCGTGAAAGGTATAGAGATTCACTTTGTAGGCATCCGGTCCAATGAATTGCAGGAGTCTTTTCCGCATGGCCACTACACCGGCTTCAGTATAAGTAAGACAGAGAATATTTTCGGGTTGGGCATCGGTATCGATGAGGATCTTTCCGATGCGGCTGGCCAGGATCTGGGTTTTTCCGGTACCGGGGCCTGCAATTACCAAAACGGGGCCTTCAATAGTATTGACAGCCAATTGTTGTTGTTCATTCAGTTTCTCGAATTCGGCTATAAATTTCTGGGTCAGTTTCTCCCTGTTCAGGTTCATACTTCAAAGATACTGAATCGGCTTTTTTTCGGGCTTTTGCCTATTATAAGCGAGAAATTTCTGGCAAAGACCGATTTTCCAATAAGGGGAAACACTTAGCAGTTGATAACTAGTAACTTAGGCATCTGAAAATCAGGTGGTTTTAAATAGGGAATCTTTCTTTTTTTGGGAATAATTCAGCCTCTTGGGTCGTTATAGTAGGGTTAAGAATCCTAAATATGAAAAACCATAACAATCTGAAGATTTTCATCCTCGAGGATGACACCTGGTATGGCTCCATGCTTCAGCATTATCTTTCCCTCAATCCCGATTTTGAAGTAAAGCGTTTTGAAAACGCAAAAGACTTTTTCAGTCATATGTATGAGCAACCCGATGTGGTTACTTTGGACTATTCCATGCCCGATATGGATGGGGCAGAAGTATTGAAAAAGATAAAGGAAGCGCATCCGGGGATACAGGTAATTATCATTTCTGGTCAGGACGATGTGAGTACTGCCATCAATCTTTTGAAGGGTGGTGCTTTTGATTATATAGTGAAGGATGATGATACGAAAGACCGGATTTGGAATTCATTGATGCATTTGAACGAGATCAATGTATTGAGGAATGAAGTGGAGCAATTGAAGGAGCAGGTGGGTAAGAAATATGATTTCTCGAAGTTCCTGATTGGTAAGAGTGAATCTATAGATAAGGTTTTTGCCTTAATTGAAAAGGCTTCAAAAAGTAATATCACCGTTTCTATAACTGGGGAGACAGGTACAGGTAAGGAAGTAGTTGCAAAAGCCATCCATTATAATTCTGATAAGCATAAGAAGCCATTTGTGGCGGTGAATGTGGCAGCTATTCCAAGAGAATTGATTGAAAGTGAATTATTCGGTCATGAGAAGGGTGCTTTTACAGGTGCCGTTACAAGAAGAATAGGAAAGTTTGAAGAAGCATCAACAGGCACTTTATTTCTTGATGAAATAGGGGAGTTAGATATCAATCTTCAGGCAAAACTATTACGTGTTTTACAAGAAAGGGAGATTACAAGAGTGGGGGGCAATGAAGTGGTGCCAGTGAATGTGCGAATCATTGTAGCCACACATCGTAATATGTTAGAAGAAGTGCAAAACAAGCGCTTCAGAGAAGACTTGTATTATCGTTTAATAGGATTGCCTATACAATTACCTCCATTAAGAGAAAGAGGTAACGATATACTATTATTGGCAAAACATTTTATTGAAGGTTTTTGTAAGGAAAACAATTCGGAAAAGAAAGTGCTTTCCACTGAATCGCAACAAAAGTTATTGTCTTATCCATTCCCCGGAAATATCCGTGAATTAAAATCTGTTATGGAATTGGCGGTGGTGATGTCTGATGGCGACACCATTTTGCCAGAGCATATTACGGTAAATACTTCCACTTCGGTTAATAATCTGATGAGTAAGGAAAAGTCGTTAAAAGAATATGAGATACAGATCATCCAGCATTTTCTCGATAAATATGATAAGGATGTTTTGTTGGTTGCCAAGAAATTGGATGTAGGAAAATCTACATTATACAGAATGATACAGGCAGGAGAATTGAATACAGACAAATAAAGTTGATATGAAAGGAGTTGTTTTTACAGGACTGCTAGAGATGGTAGAGAAACGTTTTGGCTATGTAGTGGCCAATAATATCATTATAAAATCAAATCTGCCGTCGGAAGGCATATATACTTCAGTTGGAACCTACGATTATAAGGAAATGCAATCCTTGGTTAAGCAATTGTCTGATGAGACAGGGATATCAGGCAACGACTTACTGGAAGCATTTGGTACTTATTATTTTGATACACTAGCTTCAAAAGCGGTTGGTTTTTTTTCTGTTTCAGATGGACTTTTCGTATTCCTTTCAAAAGTTGAATCATATATTCATCCGGAAGTATTGAAATTATATCCTGATGCGCAATTGCCAACATTTATAATAGAAGAATATTCAGATAAAAGGGTACAACTATTATATCAATCAAGAAGAAGGATGGAATATTTCGCATTTGGTTTGATAAAAGGTGCCATCAGGTATTTTGGTGAAGCAGCTGAGGTAAGAATGCAAATAAAAGAAAGCGGTGACACATTATTTATAATTAGCAAGCAATAGCTGAATGGATTTGAAGCAACAAATACAGGCATTAGAGCAGATTCTCGAAAGGGAAAGAAAGGCCAGGTTGGCTTCAGAACAGCTTATTGAAGAAAAAGCCTCGGAATTATATTCAATTCATAAGGAAGTTATTCAGCTTAATACTAAGCTGGAGCAATTAGTAGCTGAACGAACGGAAGATTTGACTATTAAGAATGAAGGGTTACAGGTAGCTACAAACAGATTAGCTTTATTAATACAGAATCTTCAGTTTGCTGTACTTCTAGAAGATGAGCATCGAAAGATTGTGATGGTAAATCAACGATTTTGCGATCTTTTCATGATACCGGTAGAGCCGGAAAAGTTAATTGGTGCTGATTGTGCGAAAGCTGCTGAGGAAACAAAGGAGCTTTTTCTTGATTCTGATACCTTTATTGATAAGGTAGATAGGTTGTTAGAAGACCGGCAACCATTTTTAAATGAAGAGCTAAAATTAAAAAATGGTAAAGTAATTCTGAGGGATTTTATCCCAATTTGGAGCCAGGGGAAGTATCAGGGGCATCTTTGGATTTATAATGATGTAACTGAAAAAAGGATTGCTGAGTTGAAATTGACTGAACAACGGCAATTTTACGAGAATATATTAAATAGGATACCTGCAGATATAGCTGTATTCAGCAATCAGCACAGATATCTTTTTGTAAATCCATTAGGAATTAAGGATGATGCATTGAGAGAATGGATCATAGGAAAAACGGATGAAGATTATTGTAGGTTACGTGGCCGGGATTTAGGATTAGCAAAGGAGAGGAGTCTTGTTTTTCAAGAAGTGATGAAAGAAAAAAAGCAATTAGAGTGGGAAGAACGGATTGTGAGCAGAGATGGGGAAGTAGGTTATTATTTACGTAAATTCTTTCCCGTTCTGGATGCTAAAGGAGAAGTTGAATTATTAATTGGATATGGAATCAATATTACTGAGAGGAAGAAATGGGAGCAAGAGGTTGAAAGAAGTGAAAAGCGATATCGCGACCTGTTTGATTATAGCCAGGCACTTATTTGTACGCATGATTTAGATGGGGTGTTTATAAATGTTAACCCGGCGATAAGTGAGGTTATGGGATATGCACCAAATGAGATGATAGGAAGGAAGATAGATGAATTTATTCCTTATGATGAAAAGGGGTTATTTAAAACGCAGTATCTAGATGTTATTAATGAAAAGGGGAAGGCCGAAGGTGTTTTCAGGGTATTAAGTAAAGAGGGAAAGAAATTATATCTCTTATTCAAGAACTATAAGATGGAAGAGTATGGATCCGACCCTTATATAATTGGATTTTCGCAGGATATTTCTGAAATGATAGCAGCTGAGAAAGAGTTGAGGATTGCAAAAAAGATAACGGAAGAGTCGGCAAAAGCCAAGGAAGTGTTTCTTGCTAATATGAGTCATGAAATTCGTACTCCAATGAATGGGGTAATGGGAATAGCTGGATTATTAGGTAAAACCTCGCTGGATGAAGAGCAACGTAATTACCTTCGTCTTATACAAGAGTCGGCCAATAACCTGTTGGTAATAATAAACGATGTGCTTGATCTTGAAAAGATCATCATGGGTAAACTTCAGCTGGAGAACTTAGCATTTTCTCTACCTGAAAGAATAGAGATGTGTGTTCAATCGTTTACATATAAAGCTGAAGAGAAAGGACTTACTTTGCTGTATAAAAACTTCTGTAAAGATGAATTTGCTGTAATTGGAGATCCTTATCGTATCAATCAGGTTATGAATAATCTGATAAACAATGCGATTAAATTTACAGATAAAGGGTCGGTGCTTATTGAGACAAGATTAAAGGAAAGGCATGAGAGTAAGGTATTCATTGAGTTTATCGTTAATGATACTGGTGTAGGGATACCAGAAAATAAGCAGAAGGAAATTTTTGAGCCCTTTGTACAGGCAAGCAGTTCCGTATCAAGGTTGCATGGTGGTACAGGATTGGGTTTAAGTATCTGTAAAGACCTGATTCATATGATGGGTGGGGAGTTACTGGTTGATAGTTTAGAAGGAAAAGGATCGACATTTCATTTTGTTCTTCCTTTTGAAATAAGTTCAATGATTCCAAATACACAAAAGATTCCTGATCATATGGACTACACAAGTCTGGGGCATAGAAAAATTTTGGTTGCAGAGGATGTTGAGTTGAATCAGTTCTTAGCTAAGCATATTTTAGAGTCATGGGGCTTTGAAGTTGTGTTGGCTAATAATGGATTGGAAGCTCTTGAAAAAGTGAAAGCAGAAGATTTTGATTTGATATTGATGGACATCCAGATGCCTGAAATGGATGGTATTGCTGCAACGGAAGCTATTCGAAAACTCGAGGATGTAAAAAAAGCCTCTTTACCAATCGTTGCCCTAACTGCCAATGTTCTCAAAGGGGATAGTGATAAGTATCTGCGAGCAGGTATGAACGATTATCTTGCCAAACCTTTTGATGAGTCAAAGTTATTTGTTGTTATTTCCAAAAACCTGCAAGGAGCAGGATCAGACATTCATTCGGCAAATCAAACAACACAAAAAATCAGTAACATGGAAACTATTCAGAAATTGTATGACCTGGCTATGGTAGAAACCATCTCTGGTGGCGATCAGGCCTTTGTAAAGAAAATGGTTCAATTGTTTATTGATACCATTCCTCAAACAATGCGGGATATGGAAAAGGCGGCTGCTGATCAACAATGGGAGGCTACTGGAAAATTGGCGCATAAAATG
Source organism: Chitinophagaceae bacterium (assembly GCA_016721085.1). Lineage (GTDB taxonomy): Bacteria > Bacteroidota > Bacteroidia > Chitinophagales > Chitinophagaceae > Endoryza. The sequence goes on from JADKJI010000004.1 coordinate 72,303, forward strand.
AAATCGACAATAGATTCTATGGGAATCGTTTCATTGAAAGCAGAAATCAGGGCACTTGAAGCCAATGGCAAAGCAAGCGAATCAATAGATCAAATACCTGTTCAGGTTCAACATATTAATGAAGTATTGGCGAAATGTATAGAGCAGATAAAAAAAGACTTCGGTTTGTAAACTCTATGGTCTTTGGTTGGTTATAGTAGCATATCTATCAATTATGGCAGTCTATTCTTTCCAAACCGTACAAAAAATACCTATCAGTCTCGAAAAAGCCTGGGCATTCTTCTCAAATCCGGCTAACCTGGCAATTATTACTCCTCCGGGTATGGAGTTCACAACTATTTCTAAATTCCATGGTCCCAAAATGTACCAGGGACAATTGATTGAATACAAGGTTAAGCCATTGCCAGCTATTCCATTGTATTGGATGACAGAGATTACGCATGTTGAGCCCCTAAAATATTTTGTTGATGAACAGCGCTTTGGTCCATATAGCCTATGGCATCACCAACATCATTTTCGAGCAGTAGATGGTGGAGTTGAAATGACGGATATAGTTCATTATAAGGTTCCTGGTTGGTTTATTGGAGATATTGCGAATTCCCTATTTGTGGCTAATAAGCTTAAGTCGATTTTTGATTTTAGGTTTAGAAAGGTGGAAGAGTTGTTTGGTTTTATGCCTAAAGCTTAATGCTTAATGCTTGATGCTAATACTTTTTACCGCAGAGACGCAGAGGCGCAGGGTATCCCTCTGCGTCTCCGCGTCTCTGCGGTAAAAAAAATAAAGCCGAGTCTTAATGGTTTTTCTTTTATAACTAAATGATAATCAATAATAACGGCAATTGCCCTCGCCTCCCCTCCACAAGCCGCTAAAATGATGTAATATTGTGCCCCCTACAGCCCCGAAAAGGCAGAGGATTTACGTATGAAATTCTACAATTTATTAATTCGTTTCAGGCTTCATTTGGGCATCGTTCTCATTGCTTTAGGTATTGCAGTAAATGTTTGGAGCAGTTTCTGGCCAGCTTTTCCAGCTTACCTGATTGGTGTGATATTGATTGCCGGTCACTTTTTTATTGGTCCACTCCGTTTAATTCAGGAACATATTGAAAATGGTGATACCGAAGGTGCTGAAAAAGTCTTAACTCTATCAAATACCCAGGCCTGTTATACAAACCTGTTCGTTCTGCCTATTATACTGTAAAAGGACAAATGGCAATGATGCGTCAGGATTTTGATGGTGCAGAGAAGATGATGCAGAAAGGTCTTGATTTGGGAACTCCAATGAAAGAAGTTAAAGGAGCCAGTTTGTTACAGATGGGAATGATCTCTATGCAAAAGGGAAATTTCAAACAGGCTGAAAGCTATATCAGACAATCCATTCGCGAAGGATTACCCGATAAGGAAAATGAAGCTGCTGCTTATTTGCAGATGTGTAATATCATGATGAATAAAAGGGAATTCCGCGCAGCAAAAGATTTCTTCCGCAAAACAAAAGCCTGCAAACCAACTAATCCTGAAATCGTGAAGCAGATAAAGGAAGTGGAGAAGTATATTAGTAGGATTCCGGGGTAAGAGCGAGTTATACGTTTTAAGTTTTACGTAGTAAGTTTTGAGTCAGGGCTTTGGAAAATTTTTAACCGCAGAGACGCGAAGACGCAGAGGAATTCCCTCTGCGTCTTCGCGTCTCTGCGGTTAAATGTATTTAAGCATCTGGCATTTAGCATCCAGCCTATTTCAACTCCAACACCACCACAGAAAGCTTCGGTATTGTAATCACTAAATCATTCCCTTCTTTCTTCGCCCCATTGAATACTGCAGGTTTTACCACTCCCGGTTGTTCGAAGCTGTTATAAGATGTGAAACTATTTGCATGCAATATCTGTCCTTCAACAGATTTCCAATTCAAATCATATAATGAACTACGGATAGTGATATCATTATTCGCATCCAGATTCACGAGGCTGATATGAATCGCGCCATTAGCATCCTGAGAAGCAGATACATTTATGGCAGGTATACTTTGGTCGCCAACTTTATATTCGGGAGATGTGAAATTAACTGGTAATAACTTAGCATCCTGGTGCACCTTGTACATATCAAAAACATGGTAAGTTGGGGTAAGTAGCAATTGATTGCCTTTAGTTAGAATCAATGCCTGCAATACATTGATGGTTTGTGCCAGATTAGCCATACGAACCCTGTCGCTATGATTGTTGAATATATTCAGGGTGCTACCAGCAATTAATGCATCGCGTAAACTGTTTTGCTGGAATAAGAAGGCTGGATTAGTGCCGGGTTCAACATCTGTCCAGATACCCCACTCATCAATCACCAATGAAACTTTTTTTGCCGGATCATATTTGTCCATGATGGTAGAATGCTTTGTTACCAATTCATCCATCTTCAGGCATTTCGACATCGTGGTGAAATATTCTTTCTCTTCAAATTTTGTTGCAGAACCTTTTTTATCCCAATTGCCAGGAAGTGTATAGTAGTGTAATGATAATCCCCACATCATATAAGCAGGAACTCTTTTCATTATTGTCTCAGTCCAATTGAAATCCCAGTCGCTGGCACCTCCTGCAATCTTGTTTAGTCTTGCATTCGGATAGTCTTTACAGAAAGTAGCATAACGACGGTATTGATCAGCATAATATTCCGGTGTCATATTGCCGCCGCATCCCCAGCTTTCGTTACCAACACCCCAGAATTGTACTTTCCAAGGGGCAGGGTGTCCGTTTTGTTTCCTTAATTCAGTAGATGGGCTTAATCCATCGAAATTGAGATACTCAACCCATTTATTCATTTCTTCAACAGTGCCACTGCCAACATTTCCTGTGATGACAGGCTCTGTTCCCAATAACTGACAGAGCTCAAGGAATTCATGAGTGCCAAAGCTATTGTCTTCAGTTACATTGCCCCACGTTGTATTGATCATTTTTGGGCGCTGAGCACGTGGTCCAATGCCATCTCTCCAATGGTATTCATCAGCAAAACAACCTCCCGGCCAGCGAAGATTCGGGATTTTGATTTTCTTAAGTGCATCAACTATATCTAGTCGTATCCTGTCTTTTCTGGCAAGAGTCGAAGTATCACTTACCCAAAATCCATCATAAATACATCGTCCCAAATGTTCTGAGAAATGTCCATATATATGCCGACTAATAGTAGGTGATGAAGCCTTATAAAAGATTCCAAGTTTGGTTTGGCTATTTACTGACGTTATTAAAGTAAAGCAAATAGTAATGGACAGAAAGAGTTTCATAATAACTGGTTGTTGAATTGTAAGAATGATATTTTGTTTTTATACCCAGGTAAAAGGATTGCCAGATGCAATATGATGAATTTTAATACCTGGAAATTTTGGTTTCATCCATTGCGCTACCCATTCCATACCAGGTTCTTCGCTTACTGAATGACCTAATATGATAAGAGCTGTTTTTGCACCAAAGGCCTTGCTATCCCGAATATATTCACCAGTTTCCCATTCACTGATTTCGCCAACTATCAAAACATCGGGATGTTTTTCTTCCACTATACTTAAATGTGCTTTTCCTCCCCAGGCACCGGGTAAAAGAGCTATGGTTTCACATTTTTGTTGAAGATTACCTATCACTCTTAGCTGAGGAATACCAAGACTTTTTTTAAGGTGCGTACATAGTTGCTGAAGAGTTTGTGATGGAAGTTTCAAGATGAGCTCGTCAGGATTATAATAACGCAACCATCCTGTTTTCATAGCAACTCCATAAGAAATAGCATCGGGTTTTAAGGCATGGCTATAATCATGAAACCGCCATACAGTAATCTTATTCTTTTCCAGCAAGTCTGCTTTTTTCTTTACAATGGAATTATCTTTTACCCAATCCTTATCATCTTCGTGATTGTAGAAGGTGGGTTCATGAGCAATGATGAAATTTGCTTTCAATTTAATAGCTTGTTCAATAACAGGAAGGGTAGTGAACATAGTTGTTATTATGCCGGTAACTACCATATTTCCTGATCCGCTTTTTAGTGTGTCAACAGTTGTAGCGAAGGGGGCTCCGGGTACTTCTTTTAAAATACTGTCAATAATTTCCTGTACGGTATATTCTTTCTTGAATTCCCAGGTTGAGCTTCCAGTTACTGTGTCTGAAAATAGAACAGCACCACCTGCCAGAGTCAAAGCTTTTTGGAGGAATTGCTTTCGGTTAACATGATTATCAGGAATTGTATTCTTGTTCACTTGCTGATTACTTTGTATTTATTATTTTTTTGTTTCATTAGTAACTGCAACACCAACATAAGAATCGGCAGTTCCATAATATAAAAACCATTTCCCTTTAAAAAGCACCAACCCTTCTGCAAATGTGGTTCCTGCCTGGTATTGTCCTGTTACCTCATGAGGCAAACTTGGTTTCAGGAAAGGAGCGTCTGAACGTGCAATCAATGATTCTGGATGAGCTCCTTCAAATACCATTTGTCCAACAGAATACATGCCTTTGGGTAAGTCTTTTGAAGCCCTGTCATCAGTAGCGTTCTTGCCATTATAGAAAAGATAAATTTTATCATTTATCATTACAGCTGGAGGCCCGCATTCTGTAAGATCACTATCGAATTTTCCATTGCGTGGACGAGCTACAGCTTTTAATTCATTATTTTCATCAAGAATAGGTGACCAGTCGATTAGGTTGTCACTCCATGCAAGATTCACTAGATGTTCACCCCAGTACATCCAGTATTTTCCATTGATTTTTACTGCCAATGGTTTTCCATTTATCATTTTTGTTATAATAGAACCTGACTTTGTAGCGCTATCACGGAAACGACCTTCATGGGCTTTAGAGAATGCCGGGCCTTTCTTTTCCCAGTTAATTAGGTCTTTAGAGAAAGCAATAGATAAACGAGGCACTTTATAATTCCAGGAAGTATATGCTATCACATACCAACCTTCTTCTGTTTCAACAATTCTGGGATCTTCAACCCCTCCTGGATAATCGTATTGGCTAAACACATCGCTTTTTGGATAAAGTACAGGCTCAGGAAATTTTTTAAAATGAATACCATCTTCACTTTCTGCAAGTCCCAATCTTGAAGTTCTGCCACCGAGTATGGCAGCAGGATTGTCTTCGCAACGGTATAATAAATAGATTTTATTGTCTTTAACTATGGCAGCCGGATTGAATACATCGGCTTTTTGCCATTTCACTTCGGTTTTTTTGATTGGATCAATGAAGATGAAAGAGGAGTCGGCTTTTAAAATTGGGTTTTCAGCGGGTTTCGTAAAATTAGCTATATCAATGTCGTTTGGCACAGGGCTGGAACAGGCTGCCAAAAACGATAGGAGGAAGAGGAGGTGGAGATTTTTCATTTTTGGGTGATTGTGCCTTGAAATTACTCTTTTCGGAGCATTTCTTTGTGAGTTTTCCCGCTGAGATTATCTTCCCGCGGATTACGGAGTTATCGCAGAAAGGAGTGGGTGGTTAATAGTAATAAGATATTGAAGCTTTGTGACTCCGCTGTTATATTTCCCCGCGGATTACGGGGATGTTGCTGATAAGTGAGTTGGTTTTAATTAATTGATATGTGTACTCGCTGCGTCCCTGCGTCTCCGCGGTTAATCTTCCCGCGGATTACGGGGATGGCGCTGATATAGGTAGTTGGCTTTTATTTAATTGATATGTGTACTCGCTGCGTCCCTGCGTCTCCGCGGTTATTTTTCCCATGAATTACGGAGATATCGCAGAAAGGAGTGGATGGTTTATAGTGATAAGATATTGAAGCTTTGTGACTCCACTGTTATATTTCCCCGCGGATTACGGGGATGGCGCTGATATAGGTGGTTGGGTTTTTTTTAATTGATATGTTTACTGTGGTCCCTGCGTCTCCGCGGTTAATCTTCGGGTAGGGGGGGCGCTGATATGGTGGGTTGGGTTTTATTTAATTGATATGTTTACTCGCTGCGTCCCTGCGTTTCCGCCGTTATTATTGCTATTGATTAGGGAGATTACCCAGATAATAGAGGCTACTGACAAAAGTCATGTGTATTTGTCTATTAGATTAATAGATTTGTTATACAGAATTTACTCCAATGCAACAGCCTCGATAAATAATATTATACCTACCAGATAGCAGCCATTAATTATTTATTCTAGAAGAGGAATCATGAATACAGTTGCAGGGAAAGTGCATCAGGAACTTCCCAAAACCGATCCGCGTGTAAAGTTGATTGCAGCGAAACTTAAGAAAGAGAATTACCAGCCAGATGCTCTTATTGAAGTTCTCCATACTGCTCAGAATGCCTATGGCTATCTTCCATTGCCAGTTTTATCTTATATAGCGAAAGCGCTAAGACTCCCACCATCACGAGTTTATTCCACTGTTACATTCTATCATTTTTTTCTCTCAAATCAAAGGGCGAACATACCTGTCTTGTTTGTACTGGAACTGCATGCTATGTTAAGGGTGCACAGGCAATATTGAATGAGATTGAAAAGAAATATGGGTTGAAGCCAGGGCAAGTTACAGCTGATAACAAATTTGGTGTTCAGGTAGCAAGATGTATTGGTGCCTGCGGATTGGCACCAGCGGTGGTGATTGATGAAGAAGTGCATGGCAAGCTGACTGCCGCAGAAATCCACGAAAAGATACATTCAAAAATAGCTGTGTTATGAACAGACAGGAACTGACTAATCTTAGGTCATTGGCAATAGATAAGCAACAGAAGTATAAGCATAAGATTTGTGTATGCTGCGGTGCCAGTTGTATTTCTTCAGGTGCAGAAGCAGTACTTAAGAAAATGCAGGATGAAATCAAAGCCCGGGGTATGGATCAGGAGGTGGAGGTGATTCCTACGGGTTGTATGGGTCCATGTAATCAGGGGCCATTAGTGAAGCATATGCCAGATAATACCATTTATCAGAAAATTACCGAAGAGAATATTGCCCAGATAATTCAAAGCCAGCTTATCGATAAGAAACCTATTGAAGATATATTGCTATTTGCCGATTCGAGAGAAAAGCCTTTTGTAAATGCAAATGAAGATCCGTTTTTCAAAAAGCAATTGAAAATTGCGCTTAAGGATTGCGGTGAATTAAACCCGGAATCTATAGATGATTACCTGGTGCATGATGGATATCAAGCTCTTAGTAAAGTTTTGTTCCAACAATCACCTGAAGAAGTGATTGCAGAAATTAAGCAAAGCAGGTTGCGTGGACGGGGAGGTGCAGGTTATCCGACCGGACTTAAATGGGAAACAGTATATAAGCATGTGAACGACCATAAATATGTTATTTGTAATGGTGATGAAGGTGATCCGGGTGCATTTATGGATCGAAGTGTGTTAGAAGGAAATCCGCATAGGGTTCTTGAAGGAATGACTATTGCTGGATATGCAGTAGGTGCCAATAAAGGATATGCTTATATAAGGGGTGAATACCCTTTAGCTATCAAACGATTTGAGTTAGCCATAAAACAAGCCAGGAAGCTGGGTGTTTTGGGCGATCATATACTTGGTACTGATTTTAATTTCGATGTAGAAGTCAGGATTGGAGCCGGAGCTTTTGTTTGCGGAGAAGAAACTGCATTAATTGCTTCTATTGAAGGAAAAAGAGGTACTCCAAAACCAAGACCGCCATTTCCTGCGGAATCAGGATTATGGGGAAAGCCAACGTTAATCAATAATGTAGAAACAATGGCAAGTATTGTTCCTATAATCAATCTTGGAGGTGAATGGTATAGTGATATCGGAACACCAAAGAGTGCTGGAACAAAAGTATTTGCTTTGGCAGGAAAGATTAATTACTCTGGATTGATTGAAGTACCGATGGGTACTACCCTGCGACAAATTGTTTATGAAATTGGAGGAGGTATTCAGGGAGATGCACCTTTTAAAGCAGCACAAACAGGTGGTCCTTCCGGAGGTTGTATACCAGCGGCACATCTTGATGTAAGGATGGATTACGAAGCTCTTGTTAACCTTGGATCGATTATGGGATCCGGTGGATTGATAATAATGGATGATAGTTCAGATATGGTAGACGTAGCCCGTTTCTTTATGGAGTTTTGTATGGATGAGAGCTGTGGTAAATGTGTTCCTTGCAGGGTAGGCACTAAAATGATGCATGACTTGCTTCAAAAGATATGCGACAATAAGGCTAATAGTAACGATTTGCAAAGATTGGAAGAATTGGCAATATATGTTAAGGAAACAAGTCTTTGTGGACTTGGAGGATCGGCTCCGAATCCTCTATTAAGTACGCTAAGGCATTTCAGGGAAGAATATGACCAGCGGATCAGTAAACCTGTTGTAAACAGTTATTAAAAGATGACAATGACTACGATTACTATTCATATAAACGAAAAGGAATATCAGGTAGCTCCTGGCAAAACCATTTTAGAAGTATGCAGAGAGAATGATATTGAAATTCTCACCATGTGTCATCTAAAAGGAATTATGGATGTCGGTGCTTGTCGCTTGTGTCTGGTTGAGATAGAAGGCGTTAACAGACTTTTATCTGCCTGTACTACAAAAGTGGGTGCGAATATGATTATCAGAACAGACACCGAAAGGATAAAGAGATATCAACGCATCACCACAGAATTGTTCTTTGCAGAACGTAATCATGTTTGTTCTGTTTGTGTAGCGAATGGGAAATGTGAGTTGCAACAATTAGGATATAAAGTGGGACTGGATCATATACGTTATCCTTTCCTATACCCTCAATGTGAAGTAGATAGTTCACACCCTTGGTATGTGATGGATCATAACAGGTGTATCATGTGTACCCGATGTGTTCGCGTTTGCAACGAAGTGGAGGGCGCCCATAACTGGGATGTAATGAACAGAGGCTACCAGGTTAGGGTAATATCCGATTTCAATACACCATGGGGAGAATCCATTACCTGTACATCTTGCGGTAAATGCTTGCATGCTTGTCCTACCGGTGCTATTTGGCCGAAAGCTATTGTGCAAGGGCAATTAAACAAGAAGCCAGAGATAATAGAGGAGTTGATGGAGAAGAGGGCGATGAAGCTGTGAGGCAAGTCGGGAGGAGTCCGAAAGTCCGAAAGTCCGGAAGTCCGGAAGAAATACAAATACAAGTAGGGGAGTAAGGGAGTAGGGAAGTTAGGAAGTAGGATTAGTAAGTATGAAGTGGATTATTGTAGTATAAAATAAAATATTGTAAGGAAAAACGGAAGCGATAAAGTGAATAGTATTTGACGGCAGAAAGCATAGAATTAGAAAAAGCCCTTCCCGTCTTCCCGGTTATAAAAAACAAATTATGCAAAAGAAGAAAATAGCAACAGTATGGTTAGGAGGATGCTCCGGATGCCATATGTCTTTGCTCGATATTGATGAGCGCATATTGGATTTGGTGAAACTGGCTGATATAGTGAAATGCCCGATTGTTGACGGTAAGGAATTACCCGAAGTGGATATTACTTTGGTTGAGGGCTCAGTGACCAGTGATGAACATGAAAGGGAGATACTTCATATTAGAAAGCAATCAAAATTTGTTGTGGCTTTGGGTGATTGTGCTGTAATGACAAATGTTACTGGTATGAGGAATTATTTCCATTTGCAGGATGTTATTGACACTGCTTATGTAAATGCTATAAGTAATGATAGGGAAGGCCAACTGCCTGATCATCCTGCTTTGCTTCGTTTGAATGATAAGGTGGTTCCATTGCAGGAAGTAATAAAGGTAGACTTTGTAATTCCAGGCTGTCCACCATCGGCTGATGTAATTTTCTATGTACTAAACGAATTCCTGAACGATCGGGTACCCGATTTGAGTGATGTTAAAAAATTGAGATATGGCTAGTATTGAAAAAAGGAAGATTATCATATCACCTGTTACAAGAATTGAAGGACATGCAAGGATAACTATTCAGTTGGATGAAACCGGTGCTGTTGACGAAGCATTGTTCCATGTAAATGAATTCCGCGGCTTTGAGAAATTCTGCGAAGGAAGGATGTATACTGAAATGCCAACGATTACTCCGAGAATTTGTGGCATTTGTCCTATCAGTCACTCCATAGCCAGTGTGAAAGCTTGTGAAATGATTCAGGGTATAAAACCTGCATATACCGGGAATCTTTTGAGAAGGTTGATTCAGTTAGGACAAAATATTTCATCGCATGCCCTTTCATTTTTTCATTTGTCTTCGCCTGATTTTTTGTTGGGGTACGACAGTGATCCGGCATCAAGGAATATCATTGGAATTGCCAATCAGTTTCCAGATATAGCATTGAGAGGCATTCGACTCCGTAAGTTTGGTCAGGAGATTAGCGAGCGGATTACAGGTAAGAAGATACATATAATGGGTATTGCGCCAGGTGGTATGGCAATGCCATTGACAGCAGAAAATCGTAAAGCTTTACTGGATTGGATTCCGGAAGCAAAAGAAACTGTAAGAATCGGATTAGAAATCATCAAGAAGTTTCACAGAGAGAATGAAGCGATGGTAAAATCATTCGCAACTTCACCAACATTGTACCTTGGAATGATTGGGGAAAATGGGGAACAGGAATTATATGATGGGAATCTTCGGTTTATTGATACTGATGGAACCATTCTTCAGGATCAATTAGATCCTAAACGGTATCTGGAGTTTATAGCTGAAAGAAGTGTTAACTGGTCTTATCTAAAGTATCCATATTATAAACCATTTGGCTTTGATAAAGGGTTTTACAGGGTAGGCCCTTTGGCAAGACTGAATGTGGCGTCAAAGATGAAAACTCCTGAAGCTCAGGAAGAGTTTCTATTGTTCAAGGCTATTGGGAATGGCAAACCGGTTCATGGTACATTCTATTTTCATTATGCACGATTGATTGAAGCACTTTGTAGTGTAGAGGAAGCTGAGATGCTATTGAATAATCCAGCAATTACATCAACAGATATTCAAACTCATGGAAGATGGAATTATAACGAAGGCATTGGCTGTGCTGAAGCACCTCGCGGTACCTTGTTCCATCATTATATTACAGATGATACAGGTAAACTGAAGAATGTAAACCTGCTTATAGCTACTGGACAGAACAATCCATCAATGAACCGTTCTATAACCGAAGTGGCCAAGCAATATATTCACGACGGCACTAAGGTGAGTGAGGGTATGCTGAACCGTGTTGAATCGACCATACGTTGCTACGACCCATGCTTATCCTGCTCTACCCACGCTATTGGCCAGATGCCTATGGAGATAGACATTATTGACAAGGATGGGAAGTTAGTAGACCATGTAATTCGTTGAGCTGCGGACCATGATTTAAAGGATAATAGGATGTGAAGGATGGTTTATTGTAATTGAGTTTTTGATTTCTAATTATTAGTTTGTGTTTAAATTTTATTGTTATAGAACTCTTTTGAATTCTAATCTTGGGGAGCCGAAATTGATTAGAAGTCCGGTTTTCTTTTTATATGCTTCAAGATAGTTTATGGCTTGGGCTAAATGGCCATCTTCTAATTCTGTCACAGCTTTTATCTCAACCATTATTTCTCCTTCGATAAAGAAGTCTACTCTGCGCCTCGAGATTTCAACATTTCGGTAGAAAATTGGAAGCTCCATTTCTTTTCAAGAAATTAATTCCAGCCAGTTTTAATTCAATTTCTAATGCACGTTGGTAAACGACTTCCTGAAAACCATTCCCCAAACGGTTGTGTACTTCCATACCGCACCCAATAATTAGCTTCGTTATTTCCGCAAATAGCATAATAATTGGAATTTAGTCATATAGTGTTTTCATATAATTGCTCACTAAAAGTAGAAAGAAGCTCTCAAATAAAAGGTCTTTACAACTAGATCTTTATAAATCAAGTTGTATCAGGATTTTCAGACAAATTGTTTAGAAAAAATACTAAAACAAAAGCAACCATCCTGTATATCCCATTATCCTTTCCATCAAGGTCGAATTAGTATTCTACAATTTGTTTATCCAAGTCTTAATTAGAACGATTGCTTCTTTTGCTGTTTTCTCGGTATCGATTGAAAGGGTGTCGCCGGTATCGAAGTTGGATCCGGGTATGGCGCAGAGGTAGAGGGAGAGGGTTTTATTGTAGAGTTTTTGGGAGAGTGTTTGAATCAATGATGCATTGACATGGTGTGAAGAAGAAACGGTCTGTTGAAGATTTTCTTGTAATGGTTCGAATTGAATTGTATCATTTGTAGCGGAGGCGTCTACTATTATTACATGGTCGTAATGCGACATTTCTTCAATCATTTCAACTTGCAGCTGCTGGACAATAATAGTAGTAGTTCCTGGTAGATTTAATTTCTCCATCTTTTCACATACATAGGCTCCAACACCATCATCTGAGCGAAGCGTATTACCGATTCCAACTATTAATAATTTCATTTTTGGAGAAGTACTCATAAAAATGGGGCAATGACAGGAATTTTTATTACTGCTTAGAATATTTAAAAGTAAGGAGAAAGGCGGAGTAAAAGGTTATGGTGGGGATGTCGCGAGATGACATCTCGAGGTGGTTTTCCCAGAATTTTTAAGGAAAAAACGGTTGTGTGGGGGTGAAATCATCTGGGGGAGTCCATCTCCCGAGATGTCATCTCCCAGGATGACTTCTCGGGAGATGACTTCCTCCAGGATGTCAACCTGGGAGATGTCAACCTGTGTTGTAAAAGATTCTTCATTTCCATCCCTCAATTCCTTGCGCAAACAACAGAAAACCAATTATTTAATAGTTCCAACCTCATTCTTCTTCATAAAGTCCTCAAAAATATTTTATCAGTTTCTCCGTTTATAGTGAGTAATATCCTTAGAAAACCAAATCCCAAACCCATGAAAAGAACCGGAATTCTCGCCGTTTCTTGTCTTTTACTGATATCCCTTAACAGCCAAGCACAGTTGCGTACCGCCATAGTCGGTGGCGTTCAACAAAGCTCCGTGCCAGGAAATAATAGCACAGGCTGGGATACAATCTCCTACAATTATAGCAGCCGTAATGGTATCAGGGCCGGCATCCTGGTAGATATACCATTTTCATCGCATTCTAAATTAGGATTGCAATCAGGCCTCTATTATACCAATAAAGGAAGAAACTTCTCTGCAAAATTCGATACAGCATCAAGCACTTTGTCTCATGCTACCGGTAAACAATATGTGAATAATCTTGAAATTCCACTGAACCTGGTATTGAAACTGAAACTGGGTAAGAAAACCAACCTCGTAATGGGTGCTGGTCCTTACGCATCCTTTCTTTTCAGCGGATTGGAACAACGAACCATCACTAATAAAGACGGTTCCCTTCAATCTCTTGAGAATACCGATATGAAAATCACTACCGCTCCGGGTATGTATAATAACATTGAATATGGTGTGAACGGTACTTTAGGTTTTGAATTCGGTCGCTTTATTGTTTCAGGCCACTATAGTGAAGGACTTAGTGATTTCTATAGTAATGGAAATGCTGGTGCAGCCTTTAAGCATCGTACTATGGGTGCTTCTGTAGGATTCTATTTATCAAAAGCTTCGAAAAGAACTGAAAAAGTACGAGACAGAGATAAAGATGGCATTCCAGATAGTAAGGATATATGCCCAGATGTTCGCGGCATTGAAAAATACAATGGTTGTCCTATTCCAGATCGTGATAAAGATGGAGTGAACGATGAACTGGATGTTTGTCCAGATGAACCAGGCATAGAAAAGTATGCCGGTTGTGCTATCCCCGATTCAGATAATGATGGCGTTAATAATGAAGAAGATCATTGTCCTGATATTCCTGGTTCACCAAAATATCATGGATGTCCAATACCTGATTCAGACAAAGATGGTATCAATGACGAAGAAGATAAGTGCCCAGATGTAAAAGGTCTTGCAAAATATGGCGGTTGCCCAATACCTGATACTGATAATGATGGCGTGAATGATGAGCAGGATAAATGCCCTACTGTAAAAGGCCTTAAGACTAACAAAGGATGTCCCCCTGTTAAGAAAGAGATCGTTCAAAAAGTAAATAGTGCAGCAAGAAGAATTCATTTTAACTATAAGAGCGTACTGTTAACTGAACCTTCTAAAAAAGTACTTCTGGAAGTAGTGAAACTCTTGAAGGATAATCCTGAATTAAATGTATCTATTGAAGGGCATACAAGTATTGACGGTAATCCAGCTAATCATGACAAACTTTCTGAAGCAAGGGCCTATAGTGTGAAGATATATCTAGAATCAAAGGGAATTGCTCCAGACAGATTAAGTCATATTGGATATGGTGCTTCTAAACCATTAGTGAAAGGTTCAACAGAAGCTGCCTATGCGAGGAATAGAAGAGTTGAAATGATATTGAGTAATAACTGATAGTCTATTATACCACTGCAAAAAAAGCCCTTCACAATTAAGTGAGGGGCTTTTGATTTATAGGATTAAGTCGGGAAATGTTCATTATCAATCCTTAAGAATGAATGTCGTCTGAGTCCTTAATTATGAAGGTTTTTCATTTAGGCATACTGATTAAAATCATATGCATTCTCTGAATAAGTTGCAAACTTTGCCTTATGTCGATTTTTGCGAAAATCATCCGACGTCCAACCTAATATTATTCTCTCCACTCCCAACTCATTACAATGGGAATAGAAAGGGTTATTATACTGTGTAACCCCCAACTTATTACTTACAACTTATAACGTATAATTTTTACGCGCCATGAAAACTATCATTGAGCCCTTCCGGATAAAATCCGTGGAGCCATTGCTGTTTACAACAAAAGAGCAACGGAAAGAACTATTACAAAAAGCTTTTTATAATCCCTTTCTTCTTCATGCAGATGATGTAATGATTGATCTGCTTACCGACAGCGGTACCAGTGCCATGAGCAGTGCCCAATGGGCAGGTATCATGCTGGGAGATGAATCGTATGCAGGAAGTAAAAGCTTTTATCATTTTGAATCTACTATTCAGCAGCTTACAGGTATGCCGCTGGTAATACCCACGCATCAGGGACGAGCATCAGAAAAAATCCTGTTTTCCATTGTTGGGGGAAAAGGGAAATATATAGTGAGCAATACACTATTCGATACTACCCGTGCTAACATAGAATATAGCGGGGCCGAAGGTGTTGATTTTTTGTGTGAAGAAGGAAAGCATCCTTCAATACCAGCACCTTTCAAAGGGAATATGGATGTGGAAGCGTTTGAGAAATTCATACAGGAAAAAGGTGCAGCCAATATTCCTTTGTGTATGGTTACTGTTACGAATAATTCAGGTGGCGGACAGCCAGTAAGTATGGCAAACATTAAGGCAGTAAAAGCAGTTTGCTCTAAATATTCTATTCCTCTCTTTATTGATGCCTGCCGTTTTGCAGAAAACTGTTATTTCATAAAGCTGCGTGAAGAAGGATATTCAGATAAATCTGTTGAGAGTATTGCCCATGAATTATTCTCTTATGCCGATGGATGTACCATGAGTGCTAAGAAAGATGCCTTTGCCAATATCGGTGGTTTTCTGGCTATGTATAATGTAGAGTTGGCAAAGCAATGTCGAAACCTGCTTGTCATCACCGAAGGATTTCCAACTTATGGTGGATTAGCTGGTCGTGATCTTGAAGCCATTGCTATTGGGCTAAATGAAGTGATGGATGAACACTATCTGCAATACAGGATAAGAAGCATTGAATACCTCACTGAGAAATTAGTGGCTGCAGGAGTTCCTGTAATGCAACCTGCGGGCGGACATGCAGTGTATCTCGATGCAAAGGCTTTTTTACCGCATGTTCCTGTTGATCAATATCCGGGGCAAGCATTGATAGGCGCACTTTATGTTGAAGGAGGAATAAGAAGTGTTGAGATAGGCTCTCTCATGTTTGGGAAATATGATGCAGATGGAAAATTGATTCCTGCTATGATGGAATTAGTTCGATTAGCAATTCCTCGTCGGGTATATACACAAAGCCATATCGATTATGTGGCAGAAGTGATACTGGAAGTATTTGAAAAGCGAAATCAGATTCGCGGATTAGAGATTGTTGAAGAAGCTCCGGCGCTTCGTCATTTCACAGCAAAATTAAAACCACTTTAATAAACTATTTAAGCGATGCATATGAAAAATATTAGACACAGTTGGGCTGAGCCCTATAAGATAAAAATGGTAGAACTACTTACCATGACTACAGCAGCACAAAGAAAGAAAGCATTGGTTGCTGCAGGATATAATACCTTCTTATTGAAATCGGAGCAGGTTTATATTGATTTACTTACCGATAGCGGAACATCAGCCATGAGCGATCGCCAGTGGGCGGGAATGATGTTAGGCGATGAAGCCTATGCCGGAAGCCGGAATTTTTATCATCTGGAAGAAGTGGTACAGCAGACTTATGGTTATAAATACCTGGTACCAACACACCAGGGCAGAGGGGCTGAGAATATTCTTTCAAAAGTCTTGATTAAAAAAGGCGACATTATTCCGGGTAATATGTACTTCACCACTACCCGCCTGCATCAGGAATTAGCTGGTGGTAAGTTTGAAGATGTGATTATTGATGAAGCGCATAACCCAGAAAGTGAATTTCCATTTAAAGGGAATATCGATTTGGATAAGCTTGACAGGTTAGTGAAGAAGTATGGAGCTAAGCGTATTCCTTATGTAAGTATGGCAACAAGCGTGAATATGGCCGGGGGACAACCGATAAGCATGGCTAATCTGAAAGCGTTAAGAGCTTATACAAAAAGGCATGGCATTAAAGTGATTCATGACATGACACGTGTAGCAGAGAATGCTTATTTTATTAAGGAAAGAGAAAAAGGATATAAAGACAAATCCATTAGGCAAATTGTAAAAGAGATATGTTCTTATACCGATGGAGCTACAATGAGCGCTAAGAAAGATGCTTTGGTTAATATCGGTGGCTTCCTTGCTGTAAATGATTGGGATGTTTTTGAAGAAGCACGCAACCTTGTTGTTGTATATGAAGGATTGCATACTTATGGAGGATTGGCAGGAAGGGATATGGAAGCAATGGCAATCGGAATTGGTGAAAGTGTAGACGACGATCATATACGTGCCCGCGTAGGACAAGTCATTTATCTGGGACAAAAGATGATTGAGTATGATATTCCTATTGTAAGACCAATTGGTGGGCATGGCATTTTTGTGGATGCGAAAAAATTCCTTCCACATATTCCTCAGGAGCAATATCCTGCTCAAACCCTTGCTGCTGAAATCTATCTCGACTCTGGTGTACGAACAATGGAGCGTGGGGTAGTATCTGCTGGTCGTAAAGCTGATGGCAGCAACTACTATCCAAAACTCGAATTAGTTCGTTTTACCATCCCCCGTCGTGTATATACCCAGGCACATATGGATGTGATCGCTGAATCCACCGCCCGTGCGCATTTAACAAAGCATTCCCCATAATAGGTCTATCTTTAAGAATGTTGAACATTGTAGATGTTGTTGTGGCCGACAAAAACCTAGCCACTATGTTGAGAGGTGTTAAAGCAGCAGGCTTAGAAATTGAGTTAGCGAAAGCGGGTCCTTATACGGTGTTTGCACCTACAGACCTTGCATTTGGACAATTATCAAATGGAACAGTGGCTAATCTGCTAAAGCCGGAGAATAAGATTCGATTGGCTGGTATTCTTAATAGTCATGTTACAATTGGAAAGCTGAACTTTAAGGATCTTAAAGATGGACAGCTATTGAAAACCATCAATGGTAAGGAACTTCTTATAAAAGTATCCAATGGAAAAGTAACTGTTAATGGAGCTACATTGCAAGGTCGCGATAGCGAAGCCTCCAATGGAGTAGTGCATTCACTCGATGCGGTTTTGTCAATGAACTAAGCAAGAATTAGGCTTTGCATTTAAATATATATTCAAACAGGTAATACTACCTTAAGTCTGTTTGTTCTGTTTTCCTTTCTATAAAAAAACTCTTCCTTTATTTCCCCTGTTAAGCTCTCACCAATAATGTCCATTAAATAATTATTTATGGCGGTAAGAGAAGATATGGACTCACTCACAACAGTCCTGCAGAAATTAAAAGCAAATAAGCAAGACAATGAGATTGCTGTCACAAATAAGGGAATGGTATTCTTGAAAGGCAAGCTATACCAGAAGAAGGATCTTCATATTATTCAAACATTTCGCTTTGAAGGAGAATCGGATCCTGCAGAACAAGCTATCATATATCTTATTCGATCGAATGATGGAGTAGTTGGTTATGGGCTGGATAATTACGGCATGTATACGAATCATACTAGCGATGGTTTTGCTGAACTAGTAGAGGAAATGAATGTAAGGCCTGGGAAGTAATGTATGGTGGTGTTTTAAATAATTTATATGGTCCCTTTTTTTAAATACGCAATTGAAGAGAATACGCATTTTGTAGCAGTTGATTATCCTGATGTTATTGAAGAGGCTGCTGCGGTAAAAGAACGACTTTCATCATTGCCTCAGATGAATAGAACTGATATTTTCATATCCTTTTTCAAGAACCATAGTCTTTCTACAAAATGGATTAGCGATAATCCAATGGTAACTGACCTGGTCAGTTCCGGATCCCTCAAAGCACCTCATATTGAAGGATTGTTTGAATCCTGTCTTAAAATTTCGCCTTTTCTGAGTGAATTTGAATATTATCTACGGAAGCATATATAAGTAGGCAGCAGCAAAGGCAACTTGATTCTTTTTAATATTTTTTTGTTGGAATACTATTGAATGAAGTAGTTTTAGAACACTAACGAATTCTATATTCTTCATTTTATAATAGATGAAGCCATATCAAAAAAATATGAACTGAATTATGAAACTGATTTCAGCATCCTCATTTTTGCGTTTCACTTTTATCATTTTTGCTAGTGTTATTTCAGTAAGCCCCTTTTGTCAGACTCCCTTAAAATTATGGTATGATAAACCGGCAACTGAATGGGTAGAGGCTTTACCCTTAGGGAATGGACATATCGGCGCTATGGTTTTTGGTAGAGTTGAAAACGAACTGATTCAACTGAATGAAAGTACACTGTATAGTGGCGGCCCGGTTAAGAAGAATATAAACCCTGGTTCTGCAGCAATACTTCCACTTGTTAGAAAAGCATTATTAGAAGAGGGGGATTATTCAAAAGCTGATAGCCTTACTCGTAAAATGCAGGGGCTGTACACCGAATCTTATCTTCCGCTTGGAGATATATCGATACAGCAGGATTTCAAAGGTGCAGCCATAACCAACTATTATCGCGATCTGGATTTGGATAAGGCTATTGCTACCACAAGATTTACTGTAGCTGGAGTTACTTATACAAGGGAGTTGTTTACTTCCAACCCTGGTAACATTTTTTTAATTAGAATATCAAGTACTGTTAAAGGCTCATTGAATTTTTCAATATCTCTTCAAAGCCAGCTTAGAAATACTGTTACAGTTTCAGGAGCTAATGAAATATTGCTGGGTGGGAAAGCACCTGCTCATGTTGATCCTAGTTATTATAACAGGAAGGGTGTTGATCCTGTAATTTATGAAGAGAAAGGGTCTTGTAATGGAATGCGTTTTCAATATCGCGTCAGAGCTGTTGGTAAAGATGGTTCAATAAAGACAAATGCAAAAGGGATTCAAGTAAGCAACGCCTCTGAAGTGGTATTGTATGTATCTGCTGCAACAAGCTTTAATGGATTTGATAAATGCCCCGATACGGAGGGGAAAGATGAGAATGCGATAACGATAAATAATATAAGGAAAGCAGTTTCTTCAGGATATCCTAGTATAAAGCAAGCGCATATAGCCGATTATCAGAAGTATTTCAAACGTGTGCTATTTAATCTTCAGGATACAATGAAGAAGAATCCTTCTTCATCACTTCCATCAAATGAGCGCCTTATGGCCTATTCCAAAGGGGCTTATGATCCTGGTATTGAAACTCTCTATTTCCAATTTGGAAGATATCTGTTGATTTCAGCATCAAGGCCCGGATCTCCACCTGCGAATTTGCAAGGTATTTGGAATAAGGAACTACGTGCCCCATGGAGTTCCAACTATACCATCAATATCAATACAGAAATGAATTATTGGCCAGCAGAAATGACAAACCTTTCTGAAATGCATCAGCCATTGTTGGATTGGATAAAAAGTCTTTCTGTAACTGGTGCCCGTACTGCAAAAGAATTCTATAATATGCCGGGTTGGGTGGCACATCATAACTCAGAGATATGGGGCACTTCTAATGCGGTAGGCGATGTGGGTAATGGTGATCCTGTATGGGCAAACTGGTTTATGGGTGGTAACTGGCTTTGTCAGCATTTATGGGAGCACTATGCGTATACTGGTGACAAAGTTTTTTTAGCTAAGAAGGCTTATCCAATAATGAAGGAAGCTGCTGTGTTCTCATTGAACTGGCTGATAGAAGATAAGGAAGGACACTTGGTAACTGCACCATCAACTTCCCCTGAGAATACTTTCAAAGATGTAAATGGCCGTCATCAATCTGTTTCTATTGCTACCACAATGGATATGTCAATCATATGGGATTTGTTTACGAATGTTATAGAAGCTTCACAGGCATTGGGTATTGATTCGGATTTCAGGAATATGCTTATTGAGAAGAAAAGCAAGCTGCTTCCATTACAAATTGGCAAGAAAGGTCAATTGCAGGAATGGTATAAGGATTTTGAAGAGACAGATCCACTACACAGACATGTTTCGCATCTGTTTGGATTGTATCCTGGCAGACAGATTTCATCAATACAAACTCCTGAATTCTTCAATGCAGCAAAGAAAACACTCGAATCAAGAGGCGATGGTGGTACCGGATGGAGTAGGGGATGGAAGATAAACTGGTGGGCCCGATTGCTCGATGGAGATCATGCTTATTATCTGATCAGACAATTATTACAGTATACAGGTTCTAATGGCACCAATTACCAGAATGGTGGAGGAACCTATCCGAATTTCTTTGATGCACACCCTCCCTTCCAGATTGATGGAAACTTCGCCGGTACTGCAGGTATGGCTGAAATGTTATTGCAAAGTCAGTTGAAGGAATTACATCTGTTACCTGCATTGCCTTCAGCATGGAGCAAGGGTTCTATCAAGGGTTTGAAAGCAAGAGGCGGTTTTGAAGTGTCGATGGATTGGAGTGGAGGTAAACTGACTAATGCAAGTATTCATTCCCTTAATGGATCAAGTTGTGCTGTTCGAACTGCATATCCTGTGATGTTAAAAGGAACTAGTTTGAAGTCGGTAAAAACTAAGGATGGGTATTTGTTGCTGTTTAATACTGTGAAGGGTAGAGAGTACCTTTTAGTTGTTGACAAGTAATTTTTTATACAAACCTAAATACAATAACCGCAGAGACGCGGAGACGCAGCCGGGACCGGGAAGGTTTTAACCGCCCCCCCCCCCCCCCGGGGGGCCCCCAAAAAAAACGCCCCCCCGCGCACTTGGCGGTTTCCTCTGCGTCTCCGCGTCTCTGCGGTGAAAAAAACTACATCCTCACCTTCACCCTCAACACAGTCAACGAATTCGCCGCAAACGTATAACTAAAATCATTCGAGAATCCATCGAAAGAACTTTGTTTCGGAGCAATCTTTAATGGTTCTTCAAAACTATTCTCATCTTTCAGTGAATTGGCTGCAAGGGTTATTGCAGTTCCTTTACTTTCAACTTGTTTGGCGTTATCAATTTTTAATTGAGCTCTGTAAGGTTCACTGGATGCATTGGTGAATTTGATGATGAGTTCATTAGTCTTTTCATCATAACCTGAAATAACAAATTGCCTTGGTGCCGGGGTAGGAAGATAGTTTATGATCAATTGACCATCTACATACAATTGGGCTACAGATTCCTTTACAATCACCTTGATTGTATACCATTGGTTATTCTTGATTTCTTGCTTTACAAATGGGGCAACAGCTTCACTTGTTACACCTTCTTCAATTATCTGCAAAGTAGTTTGAGTATTACCCCATCCACCAATATTAAAGGCGTAACCGGTTTGTTGTGTTTCATTCATTCCAAACATCACAAAAAAGCCTTCGTCTCCACCTGTCTTCCTGGCTTTTACTTCTAATTCAAAGTTATTGAATGATTTTCCTTTCAAATAAGCCGCAGCCATAGATTCAAGTGAGCTTTGAGACAATATTCCTGAAGAAGCATTTTTCCAATCTCCCTTAGGAATAATCCATCCATTTCCCACAGACATATCAGGAGAGATTACATTTCCATCGGCTGTTGTGATCTTTAAGTCTTTGTATTCGTTTTGTGTAATCCATGAACCCAAGTCCAATTCCTCCCTCCCCTTTAAGAGGAATAGGTTTATCTGATTTAGGTTGTTGCAATTGAGTAGATACATTGTAAGAAGGTCTGTTGCTTGCAAAGAGTTGCTGTACATAATAGGAAGAACGACCCACTACCTTATCATTATCGATCCATATCAGGTTAACCGGCCATTCCCTGTTATTCTTGTTTTCAAATAATGGAGCATAAGAAGCCATTTTTACCAAATCGCTGTTGCGTTCCATTCCAGAAATAAAGGCGGCCTCACTAAGTGCTGCCAACATATTACCTCCTCCAACACGCTGATTGCAGGCATATTCTCCAACATATATTTTATAATCTTCTCTCGGAATATTATCGAATAGGTTATGGTTCTTGAAAAAGAAATCGGGTCCCACATACCAATGTGGATCAATCATATCCGTCTTAGTAACACTCTTTACTCCTTTTCCTAATCCATGGTTTGATATTAAAGTAAGCTGCGGATATTTTGATTTTATGGCTTTATAAAAGATGTCGAATCTTTTATTGTAAAGAGCTCCCCATTGTTCATTACCTATCTCAACATATTGTAAAGGATAAGGGGCTGGATGACCTGCCTTCGCTCTTTTGGCTCCCCAAACCGTATTGGTTCCACCAATAGCATATTCAAGGGCATCTAATACATCTTTTACATAGAAGTCTACATCCTGGTCACTACAAGCATCACCCATTCTGTATTGACAGCCTAGACCAACATTACAAACAAACATTCCCTTAGCACCAATATCCTCGCAATACTGAAGAAATTCATTGTATCCGAAACCATAGCTATTGCGATAGCCCCAGGTATCATACACACCGGAACGTTTCATCGGATCACCTAATGTTTTTTTCCATTCTACCCTATTGCTTACTGTTATTCCCTCCACTATACAGCCACCTGGCCAGCGAATAAAGGCAGGTTTCAGATCGGAAAGGAAGGTTGCCACATCATTTCGTAAGCCATTCTCACGACCTTTATATGTATTCTTTGGAAATAGGGAAACATAATCAATATAGACATTGCCGCTTTTTTCAAACACTAATTCAAAATGTGCTTTTGATTGAGAGGCATTGGCGACTAGTATTAATTTATGTTCTTTCCATTTGCCATTTGCAGTAGCAGTAACATTCTGACTGGCTATGATTGTATTGTCAAATCCAACTATCCTGGCGGTTATGGCACCATTGTAATTATCGCTTCTTGTATAAAATCGTAGCAGGTATTCAGCTCCATTTTGCGTCGCTATTCCCCAAAAGCCAGTATTGGTAACTATAGCGGGAGTTGATGCTGAGTTAATCTTGACTAAAAGATTGTTTGGAGTAGAAGGATCTAATGGCTGGGTCTTTGTAGTTTGAATGCTTGCACCTTCTCCTTTACTGTTAATTGTCCATGCGGGAATGGTTTCCTTCTCCCATTTAAAAGTATTTTTCTCTATGCGTCCACTTAAATGATTTTTGACAGCTGGAGGTACTAATTCACCATTTACAACGCTATAGCCTGTTGGTACTTCTTTATCTTCAAAAGCCCTGTTGCGAATCATTTCTGCATATAGCCCACCTTCTCCAGCATGATTGATCTCTTCAAAAAATACCCCATATAATGAAGCTGGTACTTCAGCTCCTTTCTTCCCAAGATCAATCAGCACTTTTGGGTCTTCTGCCTTTGGAGTAGGTTGAAATCCAAATATGCTTACTAAAAGAGCTATGGCTACTATCGATAATATCTTATTCATGCGATTGCTTTTTTTCTAGTTCCTGTTTCCTGATCATGTAAGCTGTCTTATGCTCCCCGGTATGGCTCCATCCAGGAGGCATTACCATATAGAGTAGTTTGTTCTTTATTCCTGGTGCATGATATATGTCTTTGAATAGCAGAACGAATTCACCGAAATAGATATCCCATACACTATCATTTTTTATAGGACGTGTAATGCCATATTCTGGAGGAGTTTCGTGTTCTTCGTATTGATGTGTTTTGAAAACCCGATCCCATATATTAAGGAAGTTACAGAAATTAGTATCCATATACAGTGGATTTCTTGCGTGGTGAACCCGATGGTGAGATGGAGTTAGTATTATATGTTGCAGAGGCCCAAGTCTTCCATCTTTCAATAAATTCTCTCCAGTATGAATGAAAGCCCCCCATGTGCCATCAATAAACATGATAAGGAATAGTAAAGCTGGATCAACTCCTAAGAGAATGCAGATGGTTGTCCTTATAAAATCAGCATACGGTCCTTCCAGGAAAAAATGCGCAAATCCTACAGTAAGATTCATTGTTTCAGGAGCATGATGAGTGGAATGCAAGCACCAGAACAATCTTACTTTGTGTCCAAAGTAATGATAAACAAAGTGCGATAGTTCCCATACAAGATATCCATAAATCAACCAATACCAAGTAATGTGAGTCTTTAGAATAGCAAATGGTTGGAAAAAGCCGATGCAGAAACTTACTAATCCTATAGAGATAAATCGCCCTATGATACGATTGATAACATAAATCAGCATCGTATTCTTGTAGTCTTTTTTACTTAAGCGGCCTTGAATAATGGCGCTTATGAATTCAAGTACTATAAGTAAAGGTATCAGCGGACTGATAGCTCCTAATATACCATCAAGAGTATTCAGCCGGCTGTAATCGCCAGTAGTAAACATTTCAAGCCAGGCACCAATACCGAAAAAATCTTTTAGTTCAGTAAGAAGAATAGAAAAAATATCAGCCATATAACTATGCTGTTAGTTGGTTTATTCGAATTAAATAGTAGCGGGATCAAATAGCAAAGGGAAGAACTGTCCTTCCATTTTATTTCCGGCACCTATAGGAGGAACGCCTTCTAATAAAACATCATTTGAATTGGATCTAGTGCCTTCTTTGAAAACATTTATTACTACTCCTCGTCTTGGCCTGTTAGATGTATTCTTGAAGGAGCCATGAACCATCAATGGATGATGGAAGGTGGCTTCACCAGCTTTCATTTCAATAGGAATAGGCTTGAAATTATTTTTCTGTTCTTCCGTCATGAAAGTTAACAATCCATCCATTTCACCAGTAAGAACAGGTTTTTCTAATAATCCCCAACGATGGCTCCAGGTACATAATATAAACAGCCATTTTCTGTATTCACATCATCCAAACCCATCCAGCAAGTAAGATGTTGAATAGGACCAGTTCTTGTCCAATAGGAATAATCCTGATGCCAGGCAACAACACCTCCGTTATAAGGTGGTTTATAGAAAAGTTGATCATGCCAGAAGCGAACTGCGGCATTTCCAAAAAGCTGGCTTGCGGCCATTACAAATGCAGGATTCCAGAGTATATCATGATAACCATCTGTAACTCTCCACGCACCAAGCGCATGGAATACAGTACTCTCAGGGTCGGTTGATTCGTTGGTATGGAATTCGTAAAATAATTCATGTCGTGGATGGGAAGGATCCATTATTTCAGTCAGTTCAGACTGTAATGATTTTATCTGTTCTTCATCAAGAAGTTTCACATTGGCGAGGTAACCGAATTCTTCAAAGAACTCTAGCTGTTCCTTCGACAAACGATAAGCATCCCATTCAGCGGCATTCTTCGGCCATTTGAAAAGGGTTGACACCAATTGATGTTGTAGGGATAAATCTGGCACTGACATGGCAATTATTTTGGTTAGAAGACATCGATTACCTCATACAGCAATACAAGGCCTGTTAAGTTAATTTATTTTTGATGTTTCGATACAGGATGTTCACTTCTTTTTTGTCTTGCTCCATACTTTTTCCTGCATATCCTTAATGCGAACGGTTGCGTTGGGTAATTCAGGCAAATTACTGGTAGGAGTGGTCAGATAAAAGTAAGCCGTTGCCGATACATCATCGCTTCGATAGAAATTTCCGCCGAAGGCAGCTTGTGTATATTTAGGGTCATTTATATCTGGAATAGGATTTTGATCGAGGAGTAATAATTGTTCAGGAGCTTTTCCTTTAAGGTGGAAAATATCATCATTATCACCTTTCATAAATAGTTGAACAGGAATAGCTACACCTTTTGCCTGCAATTCTCTCATATGCTGGATACCCGTATTCCCTATCTGCTGCAAAGTAACTTTGCAGGCAGTATGGAAATAAACAGGATCAGGAAGATGATACCGATAAAATGTGTAGAGGTCGTTGCTGTTATCTGAAACCAATGAACCCTGGTTACGATTGAAATATTCTCCTTGTCCCCAGCCACTTCCAATATAATCTTCCGTTCCAGTTCCACTTAATGTTGGCAAACCTTTATCTCCATCCAGGAATATTTTCACTTCTCCTTCACCAAACCAGGTATTGCGATAAACGGAATCTCCTATTACACCAACATTTGTACCTATATATCTTCCCTTGCCTTTCACTTCTGGTAATATCACATAATCTTTTCCGAGAGTGGTTTTAAAGTTTCTGTTCCAATAAGCATGGAAATACATGGCATCTGGTGCAATTTTTTCCTCGGTGAAGTTGATATCGTACCAAACTAATGCATGTGAAGGAGATTCGTTGGTAAGAACAATTTTCGCCGCCTTTCTGTATGGCATTGGGATAGTGAAATTATATGATCTTGCTTCCGGATTAGAGAAGAGAGCGTTTTCAAACGGAACTGATAATCCGAGTCCATTACCAAAGAAATCGCCGATGGGTGCCGATACAGCTGGTTTTGATTCACCATCCCAATAAATATCGATTCGAACCAGTCTGCGTTGTTCTTCGCTCCGTGGTATGGTGCCGCTTAGCCACATGCGGTGAATGATCCCGCTACCTTTCACATCCATCAATACCAGTTTTTCTCCGGCTTTGATAGTGAAGAAGGCACTTCCTTTTGCTCCTTTGTTAGTGATGCCGCCTTTAGCTTTCGCACCTGTTGGGTTTTCGGGGCTTATCCATTTAGTATGGGTAGTTGCGGGCGGAGCTTTGAAAAGATCCTGGGCTTTCAGTGAAAAACAAAAAGTGGTAAGTAGTAAGGAGGTGAAAATTTTTGAAAGCATGGGTAATTTTTTATCGGTAAATCAATCGTAGCTTAAATGTAGGAAGAAAGGGGTGTTTTTATCAGGTTGACTTCTCCCGGGAAGTCAACCTCCGAGAAGTCATCTCGGGAGAAGTCAACCTCCGGGTTGACATCCTGGGAGATGACATCTCGGGAGATGGACTCCCTCTGCTCAATTCACCCAAACACAACCGTTTTTTCCTTAAAAAATCCGGGAAAAACACAGTTCGATACCAGTTTCCTTAATTTCAGAACTCAAATCGATTTGCCATGAAAGAACTTCAAACGATTTCTCCTAATAGATGAAAGTAGCTGTTGCGGTGATAACTGTTGCGGAAACAATTCCGATTGGCAACGCCGCGATTTCTTGAAGAGTACCCTCCTCACCGCAATGGCCCTTTATGCAAGTCGTTTTAAATCGATTGCTGGTCCATTCACCCCATACGAAATAGAGAACGGAATCCCCTTTGATAAAAAGATTGACCCCGCCTGGATACGATCTCTATATGAAAGAGGTAAAGTGACAACCTATACCAAGTCTAAAAATGAATTGGAATTTATCGGCATGCCAGTCGGTGGTATCACTACCGGCACACTTTATCTTGCTGGAGATGGCCGCCTATGGCTATGGGATATATTCAACGCCAACCAGGAAGGTATCGATCCAAAAGAAGTGGAATGGAAAACCGATCTCCATGTTGGGAAAAAAGTAAGGTCAAGAGATGGCTCTGCATATGTAGCACCACCACGATCCAGTGAAATGCGATTGGTGGAACAAGGATTTGCTTTTAAGATTGAATACGATGGGCGTACGGTTATAAAAAAAATGGAGGGTAATGATTGGACAGAGATAAGATTTGAAGCTACCTACCCAATGGCTACGATTCATTATATAGATGATCAGTTACCTGTTTCCATTACAGCTAATGTTTTCTCGCCTTTTATACCATTAGATGATAAGAACTCGGGACTACCTGCTACCATCTATTCTTTTTCAGTAAAGAATATTTCAAAAAAACCAGTCGCAGTTTCTATTGTTGGATGGGTGGAGAATAAAGTTGGATTGCGATCAGCTCCCAAGAATGCTGTTAGAACCAATGAACTTATTTCCGGGAAAAGTTACTTTGGAATTAAACAAGAGCTGCGATTGTCGGAAAATTTGAAAGGAACAGAAGCCGATATAGGTTCAATGGGGATTTCAGTACGTAGCGAAAAACTTACTTATCATACCGATTTTGTATTACCTATTACAGCTGCATCGTTTTCTAATTCCGATTCTAAAATAACAGATAAGAAAGTAGCTGATTCATTAATAGGAGCCGTAAGCACAAAGCTTCTGGTACAGCCTACAAAAACTAGTACTGCCGATTTTGTTATTGGCTGGCATTTTCCCAATCTGAAACTACATCCTTCAATACCTGATAAGGGTCGTTATTATAATAGTTTCCTTTCTAATCTTACAGCAGTATTTGATTACGTACATCAACACTTTTCTTTTTTGAAACAAACCACAAAAAAGTGGAAAGAAGTTTGGTATGATAGCAGTTTGCCCTATTGGTTTTTGGACAGAACATTCCTGAATATCTCAACATTGGCAACTACCACAGCTCATCGTTTTGAATCTGGTCGCTTTTACGCATGGGAAGGTGTAGGTTGTTGCGAAGGTACATGTACTCACGTATGGCAATATGCGCAGGCACCCGCCCGAATCTTCCCTGGTATTGAAAAAGATACAAGACAGCGAGTGGATCTTGGCTTGTCATTGCAACCAGATGGCATGATGTGGTATAGGGGAGAAGTAGTAAAAGGTCCGGCCATTGACGGACAAGCTGGCACCATTCTCCGTATTTACAGGGAACACCAGATGAGTGCAAATTCTGGATTCCTGATTGCTAACTGGACAAAGATAAAGCTGGCGGTTCAATATGTTATCCGGCAAGACAGGAATAACGATGGTATGGAAGATACTCCTATCGAGAATACATTGGATGCTGTTTGGGATGGTGAAATTTCATGGCTGGTTGGATTATGCATTGCTGCTGTAAAGGCGGGTGAGCAGATGGCTATTGAAATGAATGATATGGAGTTTGCGGCTATCTGTGAAGCGTATGTAGCAAAGGGAATGAAGAACATGGAAGAGAAGTTATTTAATGGAGAATATTTCATTCATCGACCCGATGCAGAGAAAGGAAGACAGAAGTTAGGGTCATATAATACTTGCCATATTGATCAGGTGTACGGACAAAGCTGGGCGCATCAGGTGGCGATAGGAAGAGTAATTGATAAAGAAAAGACAGTGGCTGCATTAAAGGCCTTATGGAAATATAATTTCACGCCTGATGTTGGGCCTTATATAAAAGAACATTTGGGTGGCAGGCCTTACGCATTGGAAGGTGAAGGGGGAATGATAATGAATACGAATCCAAAAAACGAGGCTAAACCTTATGGTGAGAATGTAACATGGCAATTGGGCTATTTCCACGAATGCATGAGTGGCTTTGAACATCAGGTGGCAGCCCATATGATGGCAGAAGGTATGGTGGAAGA
The DNA here is from genome assembly GCA_016721085.1 of Chitinophagaceae bacterium. Lineage (GTDB taxonomy): Bacteria > Bacteroidota > Bacteroidia > Chitinophagales > Chitinophagaceae > Endoryza. The sequence continues at coordinate 102,065 of JADKJI010000004.1, forward strand.
ATCGTTAATACTGACGCGTATGATTCACGACAGATATCATGCTGCAAAAAGAAATCCATTTAATGAAATCGAATGCAGTGATCACTATGCCCGTGCAATGGCGAGCTATGGCACTTTCATTACCGCCTGCGGATTTGAGTATCATGGCCCCAAGGGCTATATGAAATTCGCTCCAAAAATAGGATCTGATAATTTCAAAGCACCTTTCACTTCAGCTGAAGGATGGGGAACATTCCAGCAAAAATTTGCAAATGGAAAAATGAAAGCAAGTGTAGTGATTAAGTTTGGAAACTTGCGTTTGAATTCTTTTGGATTAGAAAGTTCAAAAAATGTTAGTGGTTTGCAGGTTACGCTGAATGGAAATAGAATTCCTGCAACGATGAAGAAGGATACTAATTCAGTAGTAGTGAATTTTGAAAAAGAGGTTATTATTAAGGAAGGTGGGCGATTGGAGTTTAGTTTCATTTAAGGCAAGTACATTTAACCGCAGAGACGCGGAGACGCAGAGAAACAGCCCCTGCGTCTCCGCGTCTCTGCGGTTAAAAAATCTATAGACCTCTCAGTAAACCAGGCTTCTCCCCATGCAACTTCATTATCAACTCCCCAAATAATGTATTCGCCCAGGCAAACCATTTTCTCGTGAATTTAGTTGCATCATCTTTATGAAATGATTCATGCATGAAGCCAGTACCAGCGTGTGTGGCTATCAGGTTTTTTACACAATGATTGATTTCCTTATTGTCAATACTTGTAATGGCTCTTAATATGATGCTCATTGGCCAGATGGTATCAGCGCCTGTATGCGGACCACCAACGCCTTCACCCGCCTTCCCTTTATAGAAGAAAGGATTGTTTTCACTCAACACAACTTTTCTTGTATTTTGATAGAGTGGATCAGTTGCTTTTATGGCGCCGAGATAAGGGAGTGATAATAATGATGGCACGTTGGCATCATCCATCATATGAAAGCTTCCATAACCATTCACTTCAAAGGCAATTATCCTTCCGAATTTTGGATGCTGGATTATACCGTGTTCGTTTACCGCTTTCTTCACTTCTTGTTGTAGAGCTTTTGCCTTTGCCGCTAATGCAGTTTCGTTCACAGCATACAATGAAAGCAACTCTGCCATTTGCCCCAATATCTCAATAGCAAAAAGATTGCTTGGTATAAGGAATGGCAATAAAGTACAATCATCGCTAGGACGGAATGTTGAAACAATCAATCCGCAAGGTTTTACAGGATAGCCAAAGCCACTCAATGGAACACCGTCTGTTGCCCATGCAGTTGTTCGCTGGAAACTATATGGGCCATTATTGTTTTTTCTTTGTTGTTCTGTGAATGTTTGGATGATCAGTTTCATCGCTTCTTTCCAATTGCTATCGAATACGCTTGTATCACCGGTTTGTTTCCAATAACCATAAGAGAGTCTTACAGGATAACAAAGGCTATCAATCTCCCACTTCCTTTCATGAATACCCGGTTTCATTTTCGTGATGTCATCTTTCCATTCACTTACTTTATTAAAATCTTTATAGAACGCATTTGCATAGGGATCCAACAAAATGCATTTCATCTGTCGGTTAATCACCCCTTTAATCAATTGTTTTAGTTCAGGGTCGTTTTTTGTAAGGGGAATATAAGGCCACACTTGAGCGGTACTATCACGAAGCCACATGGCATCGATATCACCAGTAATTACATAGGTATCTGGTTTGCCATCTATGATTTCAAAATCAACAGTGGTATCGAGGGTATTAGGGAAGCAGTTTTCAAATAACCAACCCAACTCTTTATTAGGAAGATCCTTTTTCACTTTTTCAATCATGGCTTCTACCGCTTTGCTGGTAAACTTCCTTTGAGCTAATGGAGGTCGGTTACTTATGAATGCATTTCCGGGTAAAGCAAAAGCCTTTGTTTTATCAAGGAATAATCCCGCACTAAGTAAACTGGCTGTTTGTACGAACTGACGTCTGCTTGCCATGAATTTGATTTTCGATTGTTTAAAATATTCTATGTGTACAAATCTAAGCAATAGCGGTATCTGTTTCTTATCGAATATTCACCAGTTTGTGGAATTTCAGGAAATGATTCGTTGACTAAATCTGCTTGAGTTATGAATAATTTTACTTTCTTTATGGTGAACTGAAATATTTGGGATATGATACAGCTTCTGGGAATTCCATACGATAGCAATTCTTCTTTTTTAAAGGGGCCTTCTTTAGCCCCAGCAAGAATACGACTTATGGAACAGGAGGGATCTGCCAATTCTTTTGCAGAAAGCGGATTAGAAGTTATAGCTGGAAGAAGTTATATCGATCAGGGATATATTCAATTCCCAACCACAGATCCCAAAAAGGCATTCGCCATCATTAAGGAAAATATCAGGGAACGATTACAAGCTTCAGATAAGGTATTAAGTATTGGTGGAGATCATTCCGTTAGTTGGCCCATACTAGATGCCTATACCGATAAGTACCCTGGTCTGCATATTCTTCACCTGGATGCACATACCGACCTCTATGAAAATTTTGATGATAATCCTTTTTCGCACGCATCCCCTTTTGCGAGATTGGCTGAAAAAAAGAAAGCAGGGTCTATTACACAGGTTGGTATAAGAACTCTCACAACACATCACAGGGAACAGGCCAAAAAATTCGGTATTTCCATAATTGAAATGAAAGATTTCAATTTCGATTTTATTCAGAAACTGAAAGGACCTCTTTATATTTCTCTTGATTTGGATGTATTGGATCCGGCATTTGCTCCTGGTGTTTCTCATCATGAGCCTGGTGGACTTAGCACCCGGCAATTATTACAGATCATACAATCAATTAATGTAGGAGTAGTCGGAGCTGATATTGTGGAGTATAACCCAACACGGGATACCAATAATATGACGGCAATGGTTGGGTATAAAATGATGAAAGAGTTGGTTGCCAAAATGGTCTAAGCAAAAAGCTGTAGTAGAAAATCTACGGGTAAATCCATCAACAAAATTGCCTGGCTGTAAGTATTCTCCAGAAATTTTTAATATTTTCATTTTTTGCCTGCCATGCGATATCTTTTTAGCCTTTTATTATTTACTTCATTCGCTTCATTTGCGCAGGATGCTGATGTGTTTAAGCCTGATTCTATTCGGAAAGTATTGGAAGCCTCTCAAATCAAATCATCTATAAAGATTGATGGCGTTTTGAAGGAAGAGGAATGGAAAAGCGCTTTGCCTTCTCCACGATTCATTCAGGTAGAACCACATCAGGGGGTGCTATCAGATTTTGAAACAACAGTAAAAGTCCTTTATAATAAACAGTTCCTTTACTTCGGTGTATTCTCAAGAGATTCATTGGGAAAAAAGGCGATCCGGGCTACAGATTTCAAGAGGGACTTCAATTTTGCCCAGCACGATCTGCTAACATTGTCGTTCGACGGATTCAATGATAAACGTAACGCCATGGCACTAGCTACAAATGCTTATGGAGTGCAACGTGACCTCTTATCGTTTGATGATTATTATTACGATGTTGATTGGGATGGGCTTTGGAAAGTACGGACTACAAGAACAGACTCGGGATGGTACGCAGAAATAGCTATTCCCTGGCAAACACTCCGATATCCAAAAATCACAGATTCTGTTCAGGAATGGGGATTCAATATCTATCGTAATCGAAGATTAACGAATGAAATTTCCGCTTTCTCACCTTTCCCTCGTTCATTTTCATCTTTACGAATGGACTATGCAGGAATCTTAAAGAATTTGCAACCTCCTCCTCCTAAACCTAATATCAGGGTACAGCCTTATCTGCTTACTTCTTATGAAAGATTAAAGGTAGAAGGACAGAAACCGGATGAAAGCACAAGTTTCAAATTAGGGGGTGAAGTGAAATGGGCTATCAATCCAAATGCAGTTCTTGATCTTACAGTGAATACAGATTTTGCGCAAGCTGATGCTGACAGACAAGTAAATAATGTAACCCGTTTCTCCGTTTTCTTCCCTGAAAGAAGACAGTTTTTCCTCGAGAATGCCTCTTTGTTTGGAATTGGGGTTAGCCGCAATCCAGATGAATCGGGAGGTAATATGCGTATCCAGCCATTCTTTAGCAGACGTATTGGTTTAGATGATGATGGCAATCAGATACCGATTGAAGTTGGTGGCCGGTTTGTGTATCGTTCTTCCAAAAGAAACTATGGTGCCATGTTGATGCGTCAGAAAGAAGTGGATGCTTCTCCTGCAACGAACTTCCTTGTAGCCCGTTACTCTGAAAACTTGGGTAAGCAAAACAGGATAGGGACATTGGTAACTGTTAAGAACCAACCTAACGGATCCAATGTTGTTGGATCAGTTGATGGTTTTTTCCGTTTAGGTGAATCGCATTCAGTTAATACGATGGTGTCTGTTTCCAACACCAGTGCCACAGGAAAGAGTGGAGTTTCGGCTTATGCCCAATATTATTATATAAGCAATCAATTGAAGATATGGTGGACGCAGTCCATTGTTTCGAAAGATTTTGATCCCCAACTTGGATTTGTTTCCCGCACAAATGTAATCGGTACCACTCCTGGCATTTTTTGGTGGTACAGAGGAAAACGTTTGCCATTCAAGAAATGGTTAAGAGCCTATGAACCGAGTATCTTCCCTGAATTCTATCATCAGGTTTCAACAGGAAAATTAGTGGAGCGTACATGGACTGTTTATCCTGTTTGGCTGAATTTGCAGAGCGGTGCTTATTTCGGATATAGTATCACTCCAACTTACCAATATCTTACAGAGAACTTTGAACCACTAGGAGTGAGAATTCTTACTGGTGGCTATAACTATGTAAGAAACCAGATCTATGCAAGTACAGATCCCTCACGAAAATTAAACCTTCAGGTTATCTATAATTGGGGAACCTATTTCAATGGTAAACTTGAATCGGGCGACTGGACATTGCAATTTGCGCCATCGCCTCATTTTTCATTGTCGGGAAGATTTAACAGGAACTATTTTAAAAGTGTTGGTGAATCTGATACCACTACAAGGATTGATTTATATTCTTTAGAAGGAAGATTTGCATTGAATCCAAGACTTCAATTGATAGGGTTCTATCAGCATAATGCAGAGAGTAATAGTCAGAATTATAATGTGAGATTGTCATGGGAGTACCAGCCCTTATCTTATATCTATGTTGTGCTGAATCATCGCGATTTTCAGGATTTGACACTAAAAAGAAATACGCAAGATCAGGCTATTTTCAAGATCAGCTATCTTAAACAGTTTTAGGAATAAACTTATTGCCATCATAGTTTTTCAGGAGTAAAACGATGTAACTTACTATCATGTTCGATTACGACTATATAATTATCGGTAGTGGCTTTGGCGGCTCTGTTTCTGCATTGCGTTTAGCAGAGAAAGGCTATTCCGTACTTGTAATCGAAAAAGGTAAATGGTTTAATAAACCGGAAGACTTTCCAACTACCAATTGGAATCTCAGGAAATGGTTATGGAATCCACGATTAGGGTTACAAGGATTTTTTAAGATGAGTTTCTTTCGGCATGTTGGTGTTTTGAGTGGGGTAGGAGTTGGAGGAGGGTCATTGGTATATGCCAACACTTTGCCTATACCAGGAAAAGAATTTTTTAATTCGGGTTCATGGAATGGATTAGCTGATTGGGAGAATGAGCTTCAACCTTTCTATTCAGAAGCTAAGAGAATGTTAGGTGCTTCCGAACATCCTTATATGAGCCGAAGTGAAAAAGTGATGCTGCAATTGGCGAAGGATATGGGAGATGAAAAGAAATTTGAGAAGACAGAGGTTGCTGTCTATTTCGGAACCCCTGAAGTAACAGTGCCTGACCCTTATTTCAACGGGAAAGGTCCTGATAGAACCGGATGCAAACTTTGTGGTGGCTGTATGCTGGGTTGTCGATTCAATTCAAAGAATACACTTGATAAGAACTATTTATACCTCGCGCAGCAATTGGGTGTTACCATTCTTGCTGAAACAGAAGTGTATGATGTGAAACCGCTGAGCGAAGATGGATCTGATGGCTACGAAATTTTATTTAAAGACAGTTTGCATAGATGGGGTAAGAAAGGGAAACTAAAAGCAAAAGGAGTTATATTCTCTGGTGGAGTGATGGGTACAATGAATCTGCTACTGAAACTGAAACGCAGCTCTTTACCTAATCTATCTGAAAAGTTAGGAACAGGTGTAAGAACAAATTCAGAAAGCCTGATAGGAGTAACTACAAGGGAGAAAATTTCTTTCTCAGAAGGAATCGCTATCGGTTCTATTGTTCATATAGATGAGCATCGTTCTGTAGAGCCCGTAAAATACTCTGAAGGTGCTGGCTTCTGGCGAATCTTCATGGCGCCAATGGTGAAAGGAAAGTCTTTTGTGGTAAGACTTTTCAATATGATAAAAGCTTTCTTCACTCATCCAATCGATTACTTAAAAACAGCTTTTGTTGACGATTGGAGTAAACGTACCCAGATATTACTTTATATGGAAAGCATCGATTCATCACTAAGTTTTCGAAAGAATAGCTGGGGTGGATTGTCATCATCATTAGACAGCGGCCCTGCGCCAACAGCTTTTAATCCGCAGGCTCAGGAAATAGCTAACAAAGTGGAAACTATAATAAATGGCCGTGCCATGGTGATGAGTACAGAAGCCTTATTCGGTATTCCTACCACAGCACATATACTTGGAGGGGCATGCATGGGTTCAGATGCTTCTAATGGCGTTATCGATAAGAACAACCATGTTTTCAATTATAAGAATATGATGGTTTGTGATGGAAGTATGATCTCTGCAAATCCGGGTGTTAATCCTAGTCTAAGTATTACGGCAATTGCTGAGAGAGCGATGGGGCTGGTTGCGGGTAAGTCTTGATTTTTTTACCGCGGAGACGCTGAGACGCGGAGGACTTCCCCCTGCGTCTCCGCGTCTCTGCGGTAAAAAAACTATGGAATTTTCAATGCAATATATTTTATTTTTTTCCGCTTCCACGTATAAACAATATGTACCAACCCATCCTTCGTCTGTATCAAATAAGGATAAGAAAACTCAACTCCAGGTTCATTTTCCAGAATCAATATATCCTTCCAATTCTTCCCGTCCTTTGAAACAGCCACATTTAAGGGAGTTCTTACACCAATGCCTTCGTTATTATCAGAAGATGGTTTTACATTATTATACACCAGCAGATGTGTCCCGTTTTTTAATGTAATAGCATCGATGCCTGAATTATTATTTGGAAGTTTAGTTTTTGTTAATGCTGTCCATGTTCTTCCATTATCATAACTCCATGTTTCATTGATGCTTCCATCCTGACTTCTACAGATAGCTTGTAGGGTATTGTTGCCATGATTGAGTATGGCAGGTTGAATGCCGGTTATTGTTTTTCCATCGTTAAGATCCGGACTCTTGCTCCAGGTCTTCCCATTGTCGCGGGTATATTCAAAATGTACTTTCCATCCGGTCTTTTCTGTACTAGAGGGAAGAATCAATAATCCATTTGCGAGATAAGGGTTGTTGCGGATAGGTCCCAAAAAACCATCAGGTATGGCTTCGGCTTTCGACCATGTTTTACCGTTATCAAAAGAACGTTTAAGCCAACCAGTCCAGCCATGCACATTCGGTCCTATCTTATAGAATAGTATAAGTTCTTTTCCAGGTACCTGATATAAAACAGGATTGTAACAGGCATGTCGAATGGAATCATTTATCCATCCTTCAGCTGCTATAGCGGGTGCCGACCATTTCCCATTTTGTAAATGGCTGGTATAGATGGAAACATCATCGCTTCCTTCATATTTACCCCCAAACCATGCTGCTACTAGTCCCTTTGGAGTTTCTACAATAGTAGATGCATGGCAGGAGGGGAAGGGCGCTGTATCATAAATGAATACATCTTTAATAATCCCTTTTCGAAGGGCAGCAGGAATAGAAGATTTCTGACCTATCGCTTGTAAAGAAAGGACAAAGCCAATAAAGAGGAATAATTTTTTCATATTAATCGGGTACTATCAATATTGCCTTAGTGCTTCCACTTCTGCTACAGTCATTGGCATTTTCTTACCTAAAAGACGGGCTCCTGTTTCTGTAATCAGGTGATCTTCTTCCACTCTTATGCCACTGAAGTCGCGATAATTGTCAAGAGCGTCATAGTTGATAAAGTCCATGAATTTTTTTTCAGCTCTCCATTTATCCATTAGCTGAGGAATAAAGTATACACCTGGTTCAACAGTAAGTGTGAAGCCGGGTTCCAATGCCCTTCCCAGTCGAAGTGATTTCATACCAAACTGTGTGCTTTTAACAAGAGTATCAGTATAACCAACATATGGTTCTCCGAGGTCTTCCATGTCATGAACATCTAATCCAATCATATGCCCCAAGCCACATTGGAAGAACATAGCATGTGCACCAGCAGCAACAGCTTCAGCAGGATCTCCTTTCACAAGTCCCAATGCTTTCATTCCCTCAACTATCTTTTGTGCAGCAGTTAAATATACATCACGGAATAATACACCTGGCTTTAACATAGATACTGCTGTATTATGCGAATGAAGCACTATCTCATACACTTCTTTCTGCTTGGTACTGAATTTTTTTCCTGCAGGAAAGTACAGGTAAGGTCACCTGCATAATTCATATCGTTGCTGGCACCTGCATCGCATAGTATCAGGTGTTTTTCTTCAACAGTATTCCCGCAATAAAGGTTATGTAAGGTTTCACCATGAATTGTTACTATCGGATTGAAGGAAAGACTGGCGTTATTAGCATAAGCCACTTCTTTCACTTTCGCCATGATTTCATATTCTTTCATACCCGGACGGGTCAATGTCATTGCAGCCAGATGCATATCACCACTAATCAATGTGGCTTTATGCATTTCTTCCACTTCACATGCTTCTTTATGTGCTCTTTGGTTAATGATGGCTTTGATAAGAGGGATGGATACCTGTTCTTTCAATCCGCTTACTGAAGTATTCAACCAGGCAGCCAGCTTTATCTTATTCTCGGGACGGTAGGGTGGAGTGAAATGAATTTTTCTTCCCGATGTTATCGCATTATTAATATAGGTTACGATGTTGTTGTATGGTTGTGTTTTATCAACACCTACTGCTGCAGCCATTTCAGTTATGGAAGGAAGAGGGCCTGTCCATACAATATCATCAATCGTAAGTTCATCACCGAAGATGATGGTTTCTCCACTTTCGGTATCAATCACTGCCGCCAGACTGGCAACATTCAATCCGAAATAGTAGAGAAAATTGCTATCCTGACGGAAAGGATACCAGTTATCCTTATAGTTCATACTGCTTTCTTCATTGCCGGGCAATATGATAATTCCGCTACCAATAGTTGTTTGTAATACCTTTCTTCTTTCTGTGTAAACTGTTTTATCAAAAAGCCTGAATTGCATATGGAATGATTTATATGTGCTTGAAATTATTAGTAATAGCTACTTTGTTTAAAGCTATTTAGTATTGAGGTTTTTTCCAATTTTATTGGATTATTAAAATTAGTGAAACTATTTCGCTTAAAGCGACCAATTTGTTATTGTATTTGTTTCGCGTATATAGTTTTATAGTTTCTGGCAAAAGCTGGCTGTGTTATTTCTAAATCCCAATCTATTGGTATCATTGGAAAGACTTCTTTTGTTTTAATTACGAATTGAAACCAGCCAGAAAGGTCTTCAGTGATTGTAAAACACCGTTCGCCATAAACTATTTCCATATCCACTCTGTCAATAGTTAGTAAATCAGACTTAAAGACATTTATCTTGGTTATTTCATTCCAGTTCAGGGTTTTAGTAAACTCCTCGTAATTTATTGTAAACCCCTTGTCAGTATATGTGAAACAACCCAATTCGGCATATTTTTCATCGAACGATTTGCCAGAGTTGTGATTTGAAATCGGGCGCTTTTTTAGGGAACGGGTGAGTATTTTGTTTAGCCAATTAATCATTTAAATATATTATACTAATCAAAATAATACACTGGTATTAGAATTCGAAAGTTAGGAATTAATAATGTTAAGAATAATCATCAATTGAAAAAGTTAAATTCGTTTTTAATTCTAGTCGATCCTTCTTATAAATTGAGTATTTGTCCACATTTGCAATCAATAATTTACAAACGTTCTCTGCTAACCACCTTTCAATTTGAATATCAGTGGTCCAGCCGAGTTTAATGAAACCCTCGCCAAAAATATATGATTTTGTGGGGGACCAAAAGCATTTGAAGACTCATCATAGGAATTAAATTTATAATCTTGACATTCATCATCATGTAGTAAAATTGAAAAAGAGGATTCGAAATTCTTAAAGCAGGCTTCGCCTCTTCCGCCGCCTACCAAAATATCTCCGGCTTTTCCATCAAAACATTCTTCGGTTGCACGGATATTTTCCAATAACTCATATATCGCAATTTCTCTAGTTTCTTCTCTACCATCTACAAATGAATTTGTAGATGGGCATGTAATATGCCCTATTAATTTGTGTTTATATTGGTCAATTGATGACAATTTGGAGCTAAGGTTTTAGTAAAAGCTAATATAGCAATAGTAATTGGAATACCTAAGGGGTTACTTTGCAAAATACTCTTTTATCAAAGCCATTAGATTTACTTGCTTATACTTTTCCATATCGAAATACATTGGCTTCTTGCCCGGACTATATAAAACCAATCCATCTTTAGATTTAAATATAGTCAGGTCTAACTTTATTAATTCTTTATTTTCTGTGAACAGCACAGTTGAATTTATATCTGTAATATCAATTTTTATTATTTTCAGGCTATCAATTTCAGGTTCAACAACTGTTTTGTAATAATTGAATTGGTCAATAAAGTGGTATAGCGCTTGACGATCGGGATTATCTATATTAGCCAAAGTATTTGAATCAAGGTCGATATTCTTTAATGATTTATTTAGCGCATACTTTGATAAATTAAAAAAGGTAAGAATAGATTTTTTTGATAGAACCAAACCTGGTTTTATATCGCCCGAATATTTGTTAATATTTATAAAAGAGTATGATTTGAAATCTGGTTGAGTATTATTGATAGTTTTTGATGTACAATCTGAGGATAGAGAACTTGTGCACCCAATTTCTAGTATTATTAATGCGCAAACTGTTAGAAGCCAAAATTTCATATTGATAATCGATGTTTTTGAATCCTATATTTTAGTACAAGAATTATCCATCTTCGGTATATTCTCATCTCAATTCACCCAGTATTGCACTCAGTGTTTTATGAAACCCAAGATACTCGTTTGGTAACGTTTGGGTATAAGTATCAAAAAACCAGAACTTATGCAGTCCTTTCTTTTTTACTTCAAGATAGAATCCACCCTGATCTAAATTATCTGGACTGCCAAAAACTTGGGTTGGGTCATTTAAGAGAGCTTCAGGAATAGAATCAACAAGTGCTCTGGCAATTTTGTATTTGTCCGATCGATTTGTAGAAAATTTGCATTTCACAAAAGTTGAAGCAAAGTATATGGAAGGGTAGATATCAAGGGTGTCTTCCAGTAATTCCGTTCTTGTCAATTCGTAAAGGTTGACACATTTGTTACCTCCGCAAAAACCATGAAATTCTCCAAAAATAATATAGTCGTCTTTTCTTGATAACAATCCACTCTTCTTGCAGGACAATACAAGACTAAATGAAATAATTGCTAAAAAGAAAATTCCTGTGTTTTTCATATCTTATTTATTGTTGTTGTGACAACGAGTTCCTGACTATTAAAGCCACTTAGTATAAAGGGAATCGTTTTTTATAAATAAAACACAATCATCACTTATTCACAATAAAATGTATAAGTTATCAAATTTAATAATTTATTCGTATATATTGTAACGTCAGAAACAAATTACTACCTTGTGTTTTTTATTTCCATTTATTAAGTATGAAACACATATTCTTTCTTCTTTGTTTAGTTTGTCAAATTGGTACTGTGGTTGCTCAGAGAAACTATCAACCAGGTATCATCATAAGCCTAAATGGTACTATGGAAAAGGGTCTTATTGATAACAAAGAATGGTCCACGAACCCTAAGAAAATTAGCTTCAGGTGGACTATGAATGAAACACCTGTTGAATTGGGTATTGGTGATATTTCTTCTTTTTCTATCAATGGAAGTAGCAGATATTTTCGGGCGGTTGTTGTTAAAGACATGCGTCCGGTAGCTATAGAAGACCTGAATTCCTTCCCCGAAGATTCAGTAGCTACTGATACAACATTTTTGAAGGAACTATTCCATAATGACACTATCTCTCTTTATATGCTTCACGATTTTAAAGATCATTTCTACGTGAAAGAGTCGGGTGGTGACTATGTAGAGCTGAAGTATGGTCTTAGATATGATAGAGCCAGCTCTTCCTATAGCAAGAACAATGCATTCCAGAATCAATTGCTAAATTTTTTCCCCGATAAGAAAGAAGATGCCCAGATAGTCAGTTATCTGGAGGGATTAAAGTATGACGAGAAAGACATTGCAGGATTTTTCTATAAAGTCACTCAAACCAGCCAGAAGCTAGAAAAAAAGACAAGGCCCGTGTTCTTTGTTGGAACAGGAGCCCAGTTTTCAAAGTTCAAAGTAAATGGTAATACCCCAATTGCAGACGAATCCTATAATAATAGCATTACCCCATTATTTTTTGCTGGCGTAGACTTTGGTTCAAGCAAGAATTTAAGTGATTTCGTAATCAGGGTACAAGCTGAGTATAATAGCTTCGATTATAAAGGGAATTATACAAGAACTTCCTTTCCAAATACGGTAGAAGATGAGTCTTATGTACTCAAGGTTAGTAATATCAGGCTGTCTGCTGCGGTATTGTATAATTTTTGGCGTAATGCAAGTAGTAAATCTTATGTTGGTGTAGAGACATTTTTTAATTCCTCTAGTTATAAGGAAAATGCATTCACGCGGGTAAATACTGCTACAAATGCTGTTACTTTTATAGATGATTACTACTCATACGAAAAGTCCTGGATAGGCATAAATGGTAATGCAGGGTTCATATTTAAGAACAAGTTCGATCTTTCGGCAAATTTTAAATTATTCGGCTCATTCTCAAGGATGGTTGGCATCGGAATAAGTCCGAACATATTCGCATTAAAGCTTGCATATCGCTTTTAGTATAGCAGAACTACGGCGTTTTCAAAGAAGCAGATTGCTATAAGTGACTTTTACAAATGCTTGCAAGGGGAGGGGATAACTATTGAACCTTAGAAGCTGTTAGAATGATTAACTGCCTTTCTAAGGTTATGATATTAGAAACTACAAACAAGCCCTGTATTGTAACTAAAACTCCCAACCTCTGGAACCTATTTAACTATTGGAACTTCTTGAACTTAATCTACTTATTTACATTCATAACTATACGTCTCATCAATCACCGCCGTCCCAGACACATTTGTATTTGTGCTCCGTCTTAGTGTTGGGAATCCATTGCTATTATAGGTGAACTCTGTAGTACGAGTGATACCGGAATAGGTATATCCCATGAGATTATTCTTGCTCAGTGCATTAAAAATGGGTTCAGGATCATAATTGGTCCAACCCCTGTTCATATAAAAAGGATAATTCTTCAGACTGCTATATGGGTTAGGCTTGTTATCATATCCAGCTGCAGTGATCGTTAATGTAGATGCTGGACCTGTGGTCGTTACATAGCTTAATGAAGCTACATTGTTATTATCGTCGTAAGCTATATTGAGGTCGTATTCCTGATCTCCAATAACGGTATTTGTTTGATAGCCGACTTTGATTAAGCGGTTTTTAGTATCATAGAAGTAGAAGAAAGAATAATAATTGCGTTGTTCAACTCCATCTATCGTTATTGACACGTTCGATTTTGTGGGTAAGCTTGTAAATATATTCGCATCGAATGCAGTATTGGTACTGTTATAAGTTCCTGATGTTCTGCCTGGGGAGTATCTTTCTAAATGGTCGTAAAAAATGGCAGCTGAATCGAGCAGGACTCCGAATCCACCGGGCACATGTTTTACAATACTCTTGATGTTTCCATCGGGACTATAAGTATATACGATGGTTGCTGCATTTCCCACCAGGTTAGTGGTTTCAACAATCGGTTTGCAGGCACCACTGGTTCCACCTCCACTATTGTTGCCTGGTTTATTACAGCTAATTGAAATAAAGATGAGAGCAAGAAGAGAATAGATAATTGATGATTTTTTCATTGTAAGGTTAATTTGAGAGGTGACTTGCTTTTTATTTGATCAGAGTTTATTTCTTTTCCAGAATTTCCAGTCTTTTCATAAGCATGTTTATCTGTTCTTGTTGTTTCTCGATAAGGGATTGTTGTTCCTGTACCGCTTTAACAAGGGGAACTACAAATTGCTCATAGGTCATTGTGTAAAGCTGATTGGGGTTGGAAGGTTTACTGACTCCACTAAAATTATATTGGGCATCAATTGCTGCTTTTTCTACATCCTGTGCAAGGAAGCCGCTATAGCGAATCTTCTCATTATCATTTTTGCCTGGGAAATCCAGGGTCTCTTTATTGCCGGTGATATTGGTGATTGCAGAATTGCTAATGAAATAAGTGACAGGTTTTAGTTTCATTATAAACTCCAGTCCTTTTACATCTTCCACTATGTTATTTTTTATTCGTGCATCTGAATAAGTGCTCCAGCCAACTCTTCCTCCAATAAATCCCATACTCAAATTCCCTATAAAAGCCTGGTTACTCGCTGCATTGAGGATATCATTATTTCCGATACTTATAGTATTGGTTACATTCGGACTTGAAACTGCAGTTCCGGAACCTTCGCCAATAGCGATATTATTAGAGCCGCCAATAAGGTTCACCAAAGCCCCTCTTCCGATAGCAGTATTATAGTTGCCAGTGGTATTTGCATACATTGCAGTAAGACCTAGAGCAGTGTTTCCTGTTCCGCTTGTATTAGCCTGACTGGCATTTACTCCAACAGCTACATTAGATCCTCCATTTAAATTTGAATTCAATGCGCTTACTCCAATTCCTGTATTGAAGGAACCAATAGAATTGAAAAGCGCATTTTTCCCTATTGCTGTGTTGTTTGTCCCTGTACTATTACTGTATAAAGCCTGATGCCCGATAGCGGTATTATATACCCCACTATATATATCTGTAGGAGCATTGTTTGCTAAAGCATTAAACCCTATGGCAGTATTGGCACTTATGAATGAAAAACCTCCATTGCTGAAATACTGGTTAAACAATGCATAATTTCCAATGGCAACATTTTCTGATGCAGCTAAACTATTCCCCATTGCACTTATTCCAATAGCTACATTGTCTCTTCCAACAGTTTGATTATGTAACACATATGAACCAACAGCAGTGTTATAACTTCCAGTTGAATTTTCGTGCATCGAAGAAATACCAAAACTGCTATTGTTTATTCCAGAAGTGTTTGAATAGAGAGATTCAAATCCATTTGCCGTATTATTAGCTCCTAAAGAATTGAAACGAAGGCGGAAGCCCCTGTAGCAGTATTCATACTTGCTGTGTTGAATTGCAGAGCCCTTGTTCCAATTGCAGTATTTGAATCGCCCGAAATATTATTTGATAAGCTGTTAATACCAATAGATGTGTTGTAACCCCCATCTACATTTCGATATAAAGCATAGCCTCCAATGGCAGTAGTATTATTTGATGCTGGTAGAAGAATAAAGAGCGTGCGTGCCAACAGCGGTATTGGCGCCTAATGTAATATTACCGTCGAAAGCGTAAAGTGTTGAATCCCCAATTGCTACATTATTACTGCCTCCTGTATTGTTTGAAAGTGCTGCACTTCCTAATGCAGCATTCAATGTGCCTATTGTATTTGATTTTCCAGCATTTATTCCTAGAAAGGCATTTCTATTTGTTGAATGCAACTCTCCCGCCCAAATATTATTAACTCTGAAACGAAGCGATTGATTATCGGTAGTGCCAATAAATTGCGTAGCTGAATTGGTGCCACTATTTCCAGTCAATAACCATCCAGTTGTTCCCGAAGAAGAAACAGTTCCCCAAACTGATCCATTATAATACCAGAATTGATTAACGGTGCTATCATACACCAACAACCCTTTCGCAGGGTTTACTATGGCTGAACGCTGGGCACTAGTCATTCTGGGTAGCAGGATTCCTTTTGTAGAGCTTTTTATATCCAGTTGAGCACTACTATTCGGCGCGCTTCCATCAGTATTTATGCCTATGCTTTGAGAGATAAGATCATTTCTATAGAGTAGAAATAATAATAGACAAAGTATATGTATAATACTCTTTTTCATTTTATTTGAAATTTTATAAATGAACATTTAAAAGAAAGTATAATGTGGTAATGGGCATAGCATATCATTCAGGTCGTAAACACTACCTGTTAATTCTTTGTATCAAGAATTAATTTTTCAGATGCTGTTGTGAATCAATAAATGGAAACAAGTAAGCTGGTAAGCTCTTTTGGCTTTGAAAAAAACACTGAATGGCTGCTTGGAATTTCATACACTTTTTCACAAGGCATATTCTGTACAATACTTCTACGATCGAGGTCTTTTGCTAATGTACAACGGATGAAATATTTTGGGATCTTGCCATATCTGGCATCTGTAGCATGAAGAGGAGTGGCTAAACAAGCAACAGGCTGCCACCGGAGTTTTTCTTTTGACAGGGTAATATCTTCTTCAGGACAATCATGACTGAACATTTCCTTCAACATAAGAGGATTCATCAAGCAGGATTTTTTGTCTTCTGATAGTACCAGAAATTCTGCTGCAGAATGTTCCATTCTTAAATCGGCTGCATTCTTGTTAGCAATATTTATTTTCTCTACCTGATCAAATATGGCTTCTCCATCTTTTAAGAGAAATGCATCTAAGTATATCAGTTTCTCCACTTTATCAGGCCCGAGTACTTCAGCAGTTTGTGAAATAACGATGCCACCCATGGAATGCCCTACCAAAACAACTTTTCCGTCTACTGTATTGGCAGCAGCTACCACAGTTTTTACATAATCATTCAGGGTGATGTTTGTTGATGGGGTGTTGTCGCTGCCATAACCTGGCAGGTCTGGGGCAATTACTTTATACCCCTTTTCTTCTAACATTGGAATTACTTTGTACCAGCACCAACCTCCATACCAGGCTCCATGAACAAGGATGATAGTTTTCTGGGGAGTAATTACGTTTGAATGTGTCGACATAATTAAGGGTATAAAAAGGAGAATCAGGTTTCTCATATTGTTACAATATTTCAAGCACAAATATGTAACCTAATTAGTATTGCCTGGTGGTAAAAAAAGGGACATTCTATAATAAATCCTTATAAGGAACTATCCGGGCCTTATAAACCTCCTCTGTTAAACCTAATTGCTTCTCAGGCGACTTGGTTTCGTTCAAAAGAAAACCTGTAGGTGTATATCCAGTAAGATCTTTATAGTCTTTTACGAGATGCTGATAATCGAAATGTCCACATTCAATCGCTACTCGCAACCAGTTCATTTCAGGATAGGCGTTTTTCAAGTTGAGGGCTTTTGTAAAGCGGTTGATTCTTCCGAAGATTTTCGGGTTAACACCTGTCCTTTCATTAAACTTACGCTTGAATTGTTTAGTGGAAAGACAGGCTTCTTTAGCTAAAAAATCGAGTGATAAGTTCCCATTGGTTTTCATTATCAGAGAGCTTACATCATCTATCAGATGTTTTTCTTTTTTTACATTTCTAACAAGGGGTAAAAGAAACCTGTTGGCATGTACAATCATTTCTTTCGTTGAAACTGAAGCTTCGAATTGCTCATATAAGAACTGAATTTGTTTAGGGAACAACTCTTTGGCATCAATACATTTGTTTGTCAATTCGGATCCGGGGATTCCAAATATCCTGTAAATGGCTGTTGGTTGGAATACGATCTGGAAACTTCTTATTTCATGTGCAGTGAATTGATGGCTGATATGGGTTCTTTGTCCTATGAAGCAGATAGGAGCCGTTTTTTGCCTTTTACCTGTCACGCCTTCAATTTCAAACCCATCTTTCAGAAAAAAATGCAGGACATTTTCTGGTTTTGGGGGGTATATTTTAACGGGTGCAGGTCTTATTGGGTCGAATTTGAAATGCAACACCCGGTAACATTGCACGAAATCGTGCAAGGCAGGATCAGGAGCAAATTCGTTTAAGATCATTTTAGAAGAGATTTTGACTCTATTATAATGGGAGAAAGATGGCAATTAATTATTGGTTTAAATATAGCATTAAATGATTGGAAGGGGCAAGGAAATCTGTTTTATATTGGGAAACCTCAAATCGAACTCAATCCGCCGTTGTGTTGTGTATTTTTTACTACATAGGAATACATGCAGAATGACTAGTTCAATCTTCATTCTATGTGTCTATCACTCTAAGAGATGAAAAAAATACATACCACATAGAGGCATAGAACATAGGCGTACATAGGCTACGGTGTGAAATAAATCCAAAACAGTTTTGTATTCAAAATTTCGTTATCTGCAATTAAATTAAATTCCCGTTTTATCGCTTTCCCGGCAAATGTATTTGTATTGGAAAAACAGCCGAAACACATAGGAACATAGGCACATAGTCAAGCACATGCTTCCCTACTAGTACCTATGTTCTATGTCTCTATGTTGTATGTATTATTTTACCAGAAAAAGACTATATATAATTAAAAAAGCTAAGCCTACTTCTATGTTCCTATGTGCCTATGTGTTTGGCTGTTTAAAATCAACAAATCTCACCTAACCCATACCCCCGAAGAATCCCCCACAACTTCACTCGCACCCGTACCCCAACAATAAACCCTTTTAACAGAACTACTAGGCCCCAGTTTCTCTAACCCACTCTTACTTATCTTCGTCTCACTCAGGTTTATACTTTCCAAATGCTTCAACCCAACCACTAAATCAAATATCCCATCCGATACCGGATTCCTTTCTAATCTCAGTTTCTCCAGATTACTGAATGATGATAATACACCTAATTCTTTCTCGGTTAAATTATTCCCCGATAGATTCAACCAAACAGTATTCTTAGCAATTTTTCCTATTTCATCCGAAACAGTGTTGAGAGCAATGCCTTTACCAGAAGGTAATGTCAAGTCAAGCATAGCAGGCTTTTGTAACATTACTCTTACAACTACTCCTTTCTTTCTTAAACTCTCAATTGCTATTTGATCAACTGTAGAAGGAATATCCGGATTTACTGCGATACTATCAGAACCACCCTCTTCATCTTCAGGTGATTCTCCCAGTTTAAGACTGTAAGCAACCAATCCTTTTATCTTTTGCGTTTCTTGTAACTCCTTTATTTTCTTTCCTTCTACAGCCATTGCTTTCTCTATCCACCAACGAATGATGGCTGTTTCTCCAGATGTCAATGCTGGCTTACCATCTGAAGGCATGAATTTCTCATCAGTAGGACTCAATGTAATCCTTCGGAATAATTCGCTTTCACTCAAATTGCCAGGTACTACTGCAGGACCCGTCTTACCACCTTTCAAAAGACCTTGTAACTGTTGAATAGATAAACCGCCTTTTCTCTTCCCGCCTTGATGACAAGAACCACATTTATTTTCCAATATGGGTTGCACTACATCTTCATATATAAAGGCTTCGTCAACGCTAGGTGGCGGAACCCTTTCCTTTTTAGTTAATATCTGTAAATTCAGATAGTCTGTCCCGTGAGTTAAACCTGCACCTTGATGTCCACTATAGGCCATAATGCCTGTAAGAGCTATTAGTAAGATGGAGAATATTTTTGAAGGAATCTTGAATCGGTTTGAAATGGGACTAAGTGTGGAAGCATATAAAAGCCCTGATAATACAGCTATGAATATGCCTGAATTCCTATGACTATTTACAAGATAGTAGTCGTAATCTCCTGAACCAGCTAGCAGGTAACCAAATATACAAGCGAAAACTGCTGAAATAAAACCAAGTAATAGTATGATTGAAACAGCTCCTTTCAGAAAGGCCCACTTCGGCCAATAACTGATAATCTGGAAGATAACCGCCAGCAATAGAAATCCTATTGGAAGGTGAACTACCAATGGATGTAAGTGACCGAGATAGGTGCTGATATCTAAAAGATTCATGTTAATTCTTTGGTTTTCTAGTCGGATTTAAGCCAGGATATCTTTAACCAAATGCCCTTCTACATCAGTAAGCCTGAATTTTCTTCCCTGGAATTTGAATGTCAGCCTTTCATGATCGATGCCCATCAGGTGTAATAAGGTAGCCTGGAAATCGTGTACATGTACGGGATTACGAACAATATTATAACTGAAATCATCCGTTTCGCCGTAATTGAATCCAGCTTTTACACCTGCACCCGCCATCCACATTGTAAAGCAACGGGGATGATGATCACGTCCATAATTATCGGCTATATATTTTCCTTGAGTATATACTGTCCTTCCGAATTCACCTCCCCAAATCACCAACGTATCTTCCAGCAATCCTCTTCTTTTTAAGTCTTTGATGAATGCAGCCGTAGCCTGATCAGTTGTCTTGCATTGTTGTGCTATTCCCGATGGCAATGATCCGTGCTGATCCCAACCCTGATGATAGAGTTGGATGAACTTTACATCTTTCTCCAATAATTTTCTTGCCAACAGACAATTAGCCGCGTATGTTCCTGGATCCCTGCTATCCTTCCCATATAATTCAAACACTTCATCAGGCTCATCTTTTATATCCATTACTTCAGGAACTGATGTCTGCATTCGATAGGCCATTTCATACTGTGCAATCCTTGCTACTACTTCCGGATCACCATAGCCATCGTTCTGTAATGTGTTTAGCTTAGAGAGATATTCAAGCATTTCCTTCCTGTCGGTCCCATCATACCCTTCAGGATTGTTAAGGAATAATACAGGATCTTTCCCAGTCCTGAATTGTACACCCTGATGTTGGGAAGGAAGAAAGCCATTGCCCCATAATCTCGAATACAGTGGTTGATCCTTTTGTGCATTTTTTGAAATCAATACTATGAAGGAAGGAAGATTTTCATTATCAGTTCCTAATCCATAACTGATCCAGGATCCTATTGACGGTCTTCCTGGTAACTGTGAACCGGTTTGAAAGAATGTAATTGCAGGATCATGATTGATTGCTTCCGTATAGATTGATTTCACTACACAAAGATCATCCACTACACTAGCGGTATGTGGTAACAATTCGCTTACCCATGTCTGGGATTTACCATGCTGATTGAATTTGTAGAAGGAAGGAGCAATGGGAAGACTGCTTTGATTAGCGCTCATTCCCGTCAGTCGCTGTCCTTTTCTAACTGAGTCAGGAAGATTCTGTCCTGCGAGTTCAATCAATTTTGGTTTGTAATCGAATGTTTCAAACTGAGAGGGGCCACCACTCATGAAAAGATACACCACCCGTTTTGCTTTTGGTGCGAAATGGGGGAGGGCTGCAAGAATATCTTGTTCCAGACTTCCCATTGCAGCAGGACTAGCTCCAGGAATATTTTTTCCGAAGAGACCACCCAGGGCTAAGGCGCCAAGACCTAAAGTGGTTTGCGTCAGGAATTGCCTGCGGTCCCACTTTTTATGAAGGTCCTCGAATTCTTTCGAATAGATCCTGAATTCATCATCATGATGATGGCTCATAGTTTACCTTTTTGATAGTGATGCGTCAGAATTTAATATTGTATTCGCAACTACTGCATTTGCTGCTACAATAGTGGCATTATTTGTTTTTGTATAGTTAAGTTGCCCAGCTACTAACCAACCTTTACCTTTTTCAGGATGCTCTTTGAATTTCTTCAATTCCGCTTCTCTTAGCTGATTCAATAATTCCACTTCTTTTGCAGCTGGCTGTTTTCCTGTGAGCTTTCTATAACAATCTGTTAATGCTTCTGTGGCATTTGAATTTTGAGCCATCTGATAACCTAAGGCCAGTGATGCTTCAAGATAAGTGGGATCGTTAAGTGTTACCAAAGCTTGTAAAGGAGTATTTGTTTTCTGTCTTCTCGCCAAACAATAACTTCTTTCACCCGCATCGAATGTGGCGAGAGTTGGATTAGGCACCGATCTTTTAATTACCACGTATACACTGCGACGGTAGACTGCCGATCCTGAATCCCTTGTATAACTGGTATTGTTGATCTCCCATAATCCTTCTGGCTGATACGGTTTAACACTTTTTCCTCCAATACTTGCATTCAAAAGACCGCTTGCCATCAATGCATTATCGCGTAACATCTCGGCTGAAAGTCTTCCTGAAGGACCATGAGATAATAGTCTATTCTCGGGATCTTTCTCACGACTGTCTTTTGAAGGACGGGAATCCTGTCTGTAAGCGGCAGATAGAACAATCAGCTTATTCATCTTTTTTATATCCCAACCAGATAGGCGGAAATTTACAGCCAACCAATCCAGTAATTCTGGATGACTTGGCATCTGCCCCATATTACCGAAGTCTTCTGTTGTCTTTACCAATCCCATTCCAAAGAAATTCTGCCATAATCGGTTCACGGCCACTCTTGCTGTGAGTGGGTTTCCTTCCATCATTAGCCAACGGGCAAGACCTAATCTGTTTTTAGGAAGGGTAGAAGGGAAAGGCAGTACAGCTTCTGGCGTATTCGGATGTACTTCTTCTCCGGGGCTGGTGTAGTTGCCTCTGATAAGTATATGCGCCTTTTTGGGATTCGGCATTTCCTGCATTACGCTTAATTCCTGAATATTTTCAGCAGAATCCGCATAATTGCGACGAAGTTGTTGCAATTGTTTACGGGCAGCTATCAGTTCACTGCTTTCAGCCGATAGATAATATTGTAGCAGTATCGCCTTCTCTTCTGGTTTCAATTGCTCAGAAGGTTTTGATGCAATCGATACCCAGCTATTAGAGCCCGTCAACGCATTCACTTCAAATGGAATCAGCTGACGATTATAAACGATGATATCATCAACTTTTGCTCCTTTAACACCTTGTCCGCGGTACCAGGCGCCAATTTGTAGTGCTGGCTCAGCCCCATTATTGAAAACTATTTCCTTGGTCAATTGATCCATAGTGGTTTCCGTCTCCATCTCTTTTCCATCGAGATAAAGTTTCATGCCTGCAGCTTTTGAAGAACCGTCGTATGTTGTTGTTAATTGAATCCATTGTCCATGTGGTGGAATGGCCTTGCTGACTTTTGTAATAGCGTTGGAAGGAGCAGTATGAGCAATATTGAATTCAAGATGATTGTTCTTTAAGTTCAGTTGATATCCTCTAAAATTATACAAACGTTCTGCATCACTCTTATGGAAAATCACCCCTTCTTTTAATTCATTGGGAAGAAAGATGCGGATGCTGATAGTGAATGCATCTGATTTCCTGAAAACACCCACAGGATTACAATCCATCCAAACGTCTCCATTCAATGATAAAGCTTTGCCATTATCTTTTTTCTCGAATATGAGAGCATCCTTCATTTCTCCAATCTCTCTTTTCATTTTACCAACCTGCTTCGGATTGATGGTATTGTTAAGATTGCCATTGTCGAAATTAAAAACGGCTTGTAAACCATCTTTTGAGATTGCCTGAGACGCTAATTTCTTATAACTACCAGCAGCCAGCCATTTTTCAAATCCAGCTTTCGCTTCAGCATCTGCTGTTGCTTTTGTTTTTTTCTCCTGTTCATTTATCTGTTGCTGAATGAACTGCAACACTTTCTCTTTTTCAGGAGTTGGCAACATCAGTGTTGGAGTAGGAGTAGCATCGTTCCATGAAATCTGCCCAGATTCTTTTACATTATTGAAGAAGCTGAATAGTTCATAATAATTTTTCTGTGAAAAGGGATCGTATTTATGATCATGGCATTTTAGCGCAGCCTATTGATACACCTAAAAAGGCGTTTCCGAATGTATTAGTTCTGTCTACTACATATTCTGTTTGGAATTCTTCCTCAATAATACCACCTTCCATATTTTGTGGATGATTGCGATTGAAGGCGGTGGCAATGATCATCTCTTTTGTTGGATTTGGGAATAAGTCTCCCGCCAACTGCCATTGAACGAACCTATCGTAAGGTTGGTTTTCATTAAAGGCTTTGATGACCCAATCGCGATAGGGCGACATATCTCTCAATCTATCTACAGTATATCCATATGAATCGGCGAAGCGAGCGAGGTCTAACCAATCAACAGCCATCTTCTCTCCGTAGTGTGGCGAGTTTAATAATCGATCCACTTGTTTTCGTAGGCGTTTGGTGAATTGTCTTTAAGGAAGTTGTCGATTTCTTCTATAGTTGGGGGAAGCCCTGTAAGGTCTAAGGATACTCTTCTTAATAAAAGTTCTTTTGATGCCTCAGAAGCAGGTTCCAATTTTTCTTGTTCAAGTCTTTTATAGATAAAGCTATCGATGGCATTATGAACCATCCATTTTTCATTTTCGGGTTGTGGGACATTTGGTAATTGAGGTGCAACAAAGGCCCAGTGAGGTTTATATACAGCGCCTTGTTCAATCCATTTTATGATGATAGCTTTTTCTTTTGGAGAAAGACTCATATGACTTGCCGGCGTTGGCATTGTATACTTCGGATCGCTTGATACTATACGATGGAATACTTCGCTTCCTGCAACATCACCTTTTACAATTGCATATTTCCCGGGACTTTCCATGAGTTCGCTGGTAGCGGCTTCGAATTGGTCCAATCGCAAGCCTGCTTTCTGTTTAGCCTTATCAGGCCCATGACAAGCGAAACATTTCTCAGAAAGGATGGGTTTAACGTGAACATTATATTCGATTGGGTCGGGTAAATCGTTATAAGCTTCTTTTACATCGGGGGGTAATTCCGGTGAACAGGAAAGCATCAGTAAGCTTGTGATAAAAGCCAAAATCAGAAGTCGGAAGGGCATGTGGGCTGGGTTTTTGTAGCTGCTTCTAAATTATACTAAAAATTTGAATAAAGGAATAACCCAGAAGGTTACTTATGAATACAAATTTACGATTTTTATTTATAAAATGCCCAGAAACTTATCAGAGGACGAGAGACCATATTAGCAAGGTTGTTAATTTATGTTAAAAATCGAGTTCCATACTATTAAATGCTTTACGGAACCCTTGTCACAAAAGGAGAGGCTAGAGTCTCCGTCTCCGCGTCAAAATTATTTTCGCTCTATTTCATTCAGACTCAAACTTACAAACTAAAACTTACAACGTATAACCCAAAAGCCTACTTAAACATATAAATCACCGCATCCCCCGCCTCCACCTCCATCGAACTCTCATACGCATTTGCTGCAACAATACTTCCATCTTTCAATATCTTCTTAACCGATGCATCTCCATAAAAATTGAGGTTGATACTATTCAGGAAATTTTTATTAATAATTATTAGGAAATAATTATCTCCTTTCTCAAGTAATGATACCAATGCATTGGCTCCATTGGTATCAAGCACTTTTATCGGTTCAGGAAGTTTTGTGAGCCGAACCGTGCCCGAAGGAATCATATCTTTTCCTGTATGACGCACCCAAACTACTTTGGAGCCCATGAATACACCTGATAAATTTTTGAGTTCCTCATTTAGTTGTTTCACTCTGTCATAAACCACACTTCTTTTGCCTGCAGCACTGATTGGAGCGCCACGTTGGTCTTCAGATGAAGGGTCATTTACTGAAGTGGCAGACCAATAAGTGAAGTACTGTATACCTTGTGCCCCATACGCGAGATCACTATACACCTGCAGGCGCATTGAAGCTAAAGTTTGTGGAGTCAGATGTTTGTTGTCGAAATTGGTACTTGCAGTAAATGCCCAGAAAGGTTTGTTTGCTTTTTTGGCTTCATCTGAAATAACTTCCAGATTTTCATACCAACTAGATGCGAGATGATCTTTATAAACTGGATAGAAATCGAAGGAGAGGAAGTCGACAGGGATTTGTTTCGCGCATTCTCTTACATAATCCCTGTAACTGGTAGTACCCAATTGATTTGAATCGGCAATATTCGGGAAGAGATTTACATAACAAAAATGCTTGCTGTCAATTGCTTTTATTTTTCTGGCCCAATTCCCTAATTCAGCATAGCCTTTTATTCCTGGTTCATCCATCAAATGATAACCGACAACAGCAGTATGATTCATGAACCTGCGAACTGTTTTTTCGGTTTCTGTTTTCAACTCCGGACAAGATACCACCATCTTAATACCTGCTTTTGCAGCTGCATCCAAAGCTTTCTGCATTTCATCTGCATTGGGGAAGGGACTGAATTGATAAGTAATTCCGGCATCCCTTAATTCCTGATATCTCGCTACACTTGTTTCGCTGGCAGGTATGCCCCACCAGGCTAATAAAGGAAGCTGCTCACTTGAGTTTATTTTTTCCTGTGAGTAAGAAGCATGAAGTGTAATGAATATAGAAATCGTTAGAATCAGATTTTTCATTGTTGGAGGATTGAGAAATTCTAAGCTAATTCTTTTTCCTGAAGGCTGGTTTTTTGTAGGTAATCTTTCTATTTTATTTTTCACCGCAGAGACGCGGAGGTGTATTTTCCTGCGTCTCTGCGGTGAAAAAAATTACAACCCTGTAGACTTCTCCATTTGCTCAGTATACCTAGTGCCAACTACTTTTATATGGACCGAAGCATTTTCGATTTCTTTCAATTCTTCTGCACTTAGCTGAATTGAGTCTGCACCTATATTCTCAGTTAATCGATGAAGTTTCGTAGTCCCTGGAATCGGAACAATCCATGGCTTCTGCGCCAATACCCATGCCAATGCTATCTGTGCTGAAGTAGCATTTTCTCTTATCAACAAACTGTTGAAGTAAATCTAAAAAGTGCTTTATTGGCAACCCGGGCTTCTTCAGTGTATCGGGGAAGAATATTCCTTATATCTCCTTCTGCAAACTTTGTTGTCTCATCAATTTTTCCTGCTAAGAACCCTTTGCCTAGAGGACTAAATGCCACTAGTCCAATGCCTAACTCTTGAATAGTAGGAATGATTTCCTTTTCATGCTGCCTGGTCCATAAAGAGTATTCACTTTGCAAAGCTGTCACCGGTTGAACAACATGTGCTTTGCGAATGGTAGCAGCACCTGCTTCTGAAAGCCCGAAGTGTTTTACTTTTCCTTCCTTGATTAAATCCTTAACTGTACCAGCTACATCTTCTATCGGTACATTCGGATCTACACGATGTTGATATAATAGATCAATCACATCTACCTTTAACCTTTTCAATGACTCTTCAGTGGCTAATCGGATATTTTCAGGACGGCTGTTAACACTCCACATGTTTATTCTGTACACGGTCAATATCAAAACCAAACTTAGTAGCTATCACCACTTTTCCTTTGTAGGGAGCCAATGCTTCGCCAACGAGTTCTTCATTCACATAGGGACCATATACTTCTGCCGTGTCAAAGAAAGTAATGCCCTGATCTACGGCGCTGTGGATCAGTTTTATCATTTCATTCTTATCTGCTGCCGGACCATAACCAAAGCTCATTCCCATGCAACCAAGTCCGATGGCAGATACTTCTAATTTATCATTCCCTAATAATCTCTTATTCATATTGAAGGTTTAGTTCTCGTTATTTAATAGTTCAAAGCTATTGATAGAAATATCGCTTATCTAATGAAATCAAAGCAATTAGTTACAAAATTCAAATATTCCGGAATTTCAGGGGACTTAATTGTACATGTTTCTTGAAGAAGTTATTGAAATGAGTGACTTCTGTGAAGCCCAATGCGAAAGCTATTTCAGAAACGCTCCAGTTACTATGTTTCAATAATATCTTAGATTCCTGTAATACCCTTTCGGCTATTAACTGTGTAGTAGTTTTATCGGTAGTTGCTTTTACAGCCCTGTTGAGATGGTTCACATGAACATTCAATTGCTTTGCATAATCGGATGCGGTCCGAAGATTGATGCATTGGTGGTTTTCATCAATTGGAAATTGCCGCTCCAGCAATTCCATGAAAAGGGTTGAGATGCGTTGTGAAGCATTGATAGGTTGTTTATCAATTTTAGCAGAAGGCTGCATCTTCAGGGCAAAATGTATCAATTCAAACACAATGGTTCTAAGTACATCGTATTTGTGAACGTATTCTGAATTGATTTCTTCAAACATTTTTTGGAACATACCATTCACTTTGTCTACCTGTTCATCTGTTAACTCAAATACATGCGTTCCTTCAGGTTGAAAAACCTCATATTGGTTTAGCTGGCCATAATCGTGAAAAAATTGTTTGTCGAAAATGCAATAGACACCGCTTCTGATAGTATCAAGATGTTCCCATTTATAAGGTATCTGTGGATTGGAAAAGGAAAGGGCCTGTTGCTGTACTTCTATTACTTTATCGGCATAATGTACCTGGCTATTGCCAATAACTAACATGATCTTATAGAAATCTCGACGTTTATAGGGGACAGGCGGGGGTGTAGTACCAACTAAAGACTCGATTTTGATTACATTAAAATGTCCGATTTCACTACGTATATTATCCGGCATCCAATCGAATTTCCGTTTATAGAACTCTGCTATGGTTTCTACTTTTCCCATTGCCCATAAATTTACGGAATTCATAAGGTCTAATTGAGTTTTACATATTTATGGCCGAATGAATAAGTAAGAGTGGCATTCCATACAAAATCCTTACTGGCAGTGATTTTGGTTTGGATGGTCTTGTTGATAATAGCAGATAGTGACAAAGGAAATTTCTTTTCGATAGCACAAAAGTGGATGTAAAGTAAAATCCATCCTGTTGATCCATCTTCAGATAATAGAATTGTGGCATCAATCGAAACAGCAAGTTGTTTGACAGTTTGATATTCGAGATATTACTATTGATAGTTACAAAATGGGTGTTTCTTGTAGTTCCATTATCAAGTCCTCTTGAATAGAGATAATAGACACCGGCACTAATATTATCAGTAATCATATAATTGGGAGAGAGTTCTGTTGCCAGATAGCGTCTCGTTACCATACTTCTTTTGATATACCATTCGATGTAACTGTTTCAGCTTTGAAATTGAGAGCGGGATGGGCTCCGAAATTAAATCGGAATCGATCTGCTTTCACTCGATATCGCCACCAGAACAAGAAGCTCCAGGGTTTTCCTTCTAGGGCAAATCTCATTTCAGGCTCGAAACTGAGTTTCCCTTTTCCCATCGATAGATTAATGATAGTGGCAGGTTTCCCCAAAGAGAATGTAGGGATAAGCGAAATGCCATTATGAGTAGCGCTTATCGATCCGGTAAAATGACTGGGAGAACTAGAGCTATCTGTTTTTTGGGAAAATGCAGTTGAACAGAAAAGCAGTGAACTGAAAATGATGATAATAAAACTTTGCTTCATGGCTGGACTATTGATTGATATTGCAAAGCAATAATATCACTGACTCTAAATCTTACGGCTATCAAAGGGATGATTACGAATTTCAAACAAGGAGGGCCTAATTATAGTAAAAGATTTTACTGCAGAGACGCGGAGGCGCGGAGGTGTATTTCCCTGCGTCTCCGCGCCTCTGCGGTTATTAAATTACAAAGCACATGATGTTTACAATTTGTAGGCCCTCTGGAACAAAATGGAACCTATTGAACCTATTGAACTTCTAAAGTAGTGCTTGCCTTTTTAATCTTTTGTTGCCCAATAGTAAGTACCAGCAAACCAAGAGCTGCACAAGCAGCCATGATGCCTGTCATTGGTAAACTTGTTCCATTATTTATAAATCCAACCATGGCTGAAGCAAACGCACCAAGTCCCATTTGCAAGGCACCCATAAGTGCAGAAGCACTGCCTGCTTCTTTTTTAAAAGGGGCCAATGAAAGTGCGGCTGAGTTTGGAAAGCTAAAACCCTGGCAGCTTAGAAATAAAAATATCAAACCAATAGTTGCATATATGTTGAGCCAGCCAAGGGCGCTTCCGGTAAACAACAACAAGCCAATAGATGCTTGAACTAATAGAGTGACTTTGATAATTTGTGAACTATTGAATTTCCTCAGGAAGATAGTATTCAATTGACTACTTGTAATTAGTCCGGCAGCAATGATGGCGAATATCCATCCGTACTCTTTTGGACTTACCTTAAATAGATTCATGAATACAAATGGTGATCCGGCAAGATAGGCAAACAATCCTGCTGCCGCTATCGCTCCTGCGAATGCAAAAGTATAAAACTGCGGTTCTTTTAGTACTGTGAGGTAGTTGGTAAGAATCGTTTTGGGTCGTAAGGAAAAATCTGGGTCGGGCTCTTTGCTTTCTGGTAGTAAGAACACAACTGCAATAAATAATAAAGCAACTATTACAGAAAGAATAATAAATACAGAGTGCCATCCAAATGCAGCAATCAGGTAACTTCCGAATGTTGGTGCTATGATGGGGGAAACGCCTAACACAAGAATCAATAGGGAAAAAACCTTAGCACTCTCATTAACAGGGAACATATCTCTTACAATGGCACCTGGCGCCACCATACCAACACAGCCGCCGATTGCCTGAAGGAATCGAAAAGCAATCAGCATTTCTACAGAATTCGACATAGCACATCCTAACGATGCAATAATATAAATCAGAAGACCGCCATATAAAGGTCTTTTACGACCAAACCTGTCAAGCAATGGACCGCAGATGAGCTGTCCTGCACAAATGCCTATAAAAAAGCTGGACAATGAGTAAGATACCATATCGACTGAAGTATGCAGGTCAGCGGCAATTGCCGGGAAACCGGGCAAATACATATCTATCGACAAAGGGCCGATGGCAGAAAGTAATCCTAATATCAATACAAGTAAACTGCGTCTTTTTTTATTCATCATCTGGAATTTCCGTTGTCTTTACCTGGGTTAAAGTCGGTGCAAAGATGTGGTTTTAGTTGTAAAGTGGTTGTATAAGGTCTCCAACCTTATAAGGTTGGAGACCTTATACAACCTCCTCTTTGCCATTTCAACAAAATAGAGTTGTACACCTAAGCAGATAACAAATAAATTTTCGTAATGGTGTGGTTACCAATAGCTGGCTATGAGCTTTTAAAAACTGTACACTTGTCTTACAATGGGTAAGATTTTCATTGATTTTATGGAATTCTTCAATCAAGGAAATGGGTGAGGTCTCCAACCTTATAAGGTTGGAGACCTTATACAACCTATTTCATCTTCAGTGTACCATTTTACAGTGTACAACCTCTTCCCTCTATTCTATCCAAATGGAGTATTGCCATTCTTTAATAATGAAGTGATGTTTACATGAATATTAGATCATTTAATAAACCTTATCATGAAAAAAACATTCCTTATTGGAGCTGCTTTATTATGCCTTATAATTTTCTCTTGTAAAAAAGGCGACAAGACCCTAAGTGTTCAGGACAAGTTTGTAGGCGACTGGGCTGGTGCGCTGCAAGAAAACGGAGTAGGAGCTCTATATAAATTCAGTATGTTAATCAAATCAGACAATACGCTTATTAATATTGATTCGGCATTCAGCAATCAGAACTTCCCAGGAACCTATACTTTCACCACCGATTCATTGCTGATCAATTATAACAATGGAACAAAATGGAAACTACGGTTTTCAAATAATTACACTAACTGTTCCGGCATATTTCTGGGTTATTCGGGATCGGTAGGAACAGTAAGTATGACAAAAAAATAATTTTATGAATAAATAATAAGAGCTCATGAATTTCATGAGCTCTTACTTAAAACTAATAACGTAAAACTTATAACTTCTCTTGTAGTCCCGCCCAGAATCGAACTGGGATCTAAAGTTTAGGAAACTTCTATTCTATCCATTGAACTACGGGACCATCGTTCGGGCCGCAAATATACTGTAAAATCAGTAGTAAAACAGGTGCATTAGCTAAAAAATACATTACTGATATTCTAAGACAAAGCATTCAGCATCAAGCATCCAGCCTTTAGCCTTAGGCTTTAAGCTTTAGGCCTTTAACCCCTTAGCTCTCAGAATAAATTCTGTCAATCGCCCCCTTATACTTCTCCATCACCACTTTTCTTTTTAAAGAAAGCTTAGGCGTCATCTCGCCAGTATCAACACTCCATTCATGAGATAATAATTCAAACTTCTTCACCTGCTCTACATGATTGAAGAACTTATTGAAACTTTCCACTAATTCGCGGAATAGGGATATTACCTTTTCATTTTTTATCAGGTCTTCAGGATTGGTATCTGTAACCCCATTATGTCGGCACCAATCCCTGAGATTAGGGAAGGATGGAACAATCAAAGCCCCAACGAATTTCTTTTCAGCGCCAATAATCATCACTTGCTCCACAAATGGTGATTCCTTTAGCTTACTTTCTATGGGTAAGGGGGCTACATATTTACCACCACTTGTCTTGAACAGTTCTTTCTTCCTATCTGTGATCTTTAAGAAGCGATTGTTTACAATTGTACCTATATCTCCGGTTAATAACCATCCGTCTTTTATTACTTCTTCGGTTAGGTCGGGACGTTTATAATAACCAACCATTACGTTTGGACCTTTACAAAGCACTTCACCATCTTCGGCAATCTTTATTTCTACTCCATTAACTGTAGGACCAACGGTGCCGAACATCCTGTCATCTTCGTTATAACGGTTTACGCATATTACAGGGGATGATTCTGTTAATCCATATCCTTCCAGGATAGGAATCTGGGCAGCAGTGAAGATGCGAATGAGTCTTACCTGACAGGCAGCTCCACCTGTCACAATACACTTGATATTGTTACCAAGACCTTCTCTCCATTTGCTAAAAACTAATTTATTAGCCAATGCCAGCTGGAAATTATAGCTCATACCCATATCCTTATTCAATTCAAACTTCTCGGCAAGGTCATGAGCCCAATTGAAGAGTTTCTTTTTTATGCCAGAGAGTTCAGCACCCTTTTGCATTATCCGATCATATACTTTTTCCAATAACCTGGGCACTGTTGTGAACATATCCGGTTGCACTTCCTGCAGATTAGCAGCAATTGTTTCCAGGCTTTCCGCATAATAGATGGAGGTGCCTCTGAATAAATACAGATAGGTTACCATCTTTTCAAATATATGGTTAAGAGGAAGAAAGCTTAATGATTTAAGGTTTTCTCCTGGAGGAAAGCAATTCATGCTTGCCATCACATTACTCAGAATATTTTTATGAGATAACATTACACCTTTTGGTGTTCCTGTTGTTCCTGAAGTATATATAATGGTGGCTATATCATTTTCCTTGATGGTTGATGCTATCTGGTTTACTTCTTCAATCAATTCAGGGGTGCTCGCAGCCAATACTTCTTTCCAATGTTTGGCATTCGGTGTGTGGTCGAATGTAAAAATTTCCTTGAGGTGAGGAAGGCGTTCTTTTAGACTATACACTTTCAAAAAAAGATCCTCATCATTTACGAATACCATCTTCACTTTTGCATCATTCAAAACAAACTCCAATTCATTTACGTTAATGGTGGGATAGATAGGAGTAAGGATGCCGCCAGCTTTTTGAACTGCCATGTCAAGGAATATCCATTCCGGACGGTTTTTGGATAAGATGGCCACTTTATCCCGACTTTCCACTGTATTGTCATTCTGACTAATGCCAAAAGCCCTTAAGCCTGCGCTAAATCTGTTCACGATATCCTGAACATTGGCAGAGGAATATTTTTTCCATTGACCGCTTTCTTTAGCGGCAACCATCGCATCTAGTGGGAAATTTGCGAGCTGGTTTTCGATACAATCGAATAGGCGAGCGGGAGTATTCATAGCAAGCAACAATTTAGTATGGAATCGTTAGTTCTTTACTTCTTCAAATTAGGGAAATATTGTATAAAGAAAAAACGCCATTAGAAATGGCGTTTGATAAATCTGATTGACTGGCTTTTATTTAGCGATTGTCTGGTAATATTGTCCTGCCGGTGTCTTGTATACCCTGTTTTGCTGTAAACGAAGGAATTCTTTATTCTCTTCTGAATTATTATTTGTCCACTGCTGATAAGCATTCAAATTGGCGGCTGCTCCAAAAATCCATTGGTTATAGGCTGAGAAAAAGCCCAGTTTCAATAATTGGTTTTGATGCTCGAAAAGACGACAAGGGAATTTCGCCGCATTGTTAGCATACCAGTCCAATATGAAACGGGTCCGCAAAGCGGTAATGTTCTCAGGAGTTATTCCTGAAGCTACTATACCAGCGTGTTTATTCATGGTTTCCAGGAAAGCTTTTACAAACTCGTTTTTCATATCCTGATTGCTATAGATATCATTTCCTGTAAAAAGCTTTTTGTAACCATCTAGCATTAAGGTCTTTATTTCAACAGTTCGGGCAGAATAACTTTCCTGGTTTACAAAGATTTCACCATAAATCAAGCCCCATACTTTATCAGCCGACAAGTAGTAGTATTTAGCAGCATTATAATAATTACCGGAATGGTTTGGATCTGTCTCTATTCCTTTTTCCCAGAGTTTAACTGCTTCGGAATAATCTTTTTTGGTCCAAAGCATTTCACCGTATTCATTATACAATACCCCACTGGTTGGGAATTTTTTCAGTGCAGCCTTGTATATTTTCTCGCACTCTTTTCTTTCTTCCAGTGCTTTGTATATGAGCGTCAATACTTGTATGGATGGAATATCTACGTCTTTTCTGTCGGCCAGGGGTTTGGCAATAGTCAATGCATTAGCATAATCCTTTTTCAGGTATAGAGCAAAGGCCAGATCTTTCTGCAACTCAATATTATTGGGGTCGAGCTGGATAGCCTTGTTCAAAACCAGTACCGCATTATTATAATCTCCAGTACGGATAAAAGTCTTGGCAGTTTCATGCAACTTTTTAGGATCCGGGTCCTGTGCTTTTGCACCGGCACTTACCATTATTAACAAAAAGAGGGAGAAAAGGAGCTGTTTCATACCCTTCAAAGATAAGTGATTGGGGAAAGTGGTTGTATGGGGGGGTGTTAAACTTTTAGAAATTTGGGGTAATTTGAAAATTTGGGAATTTGAAAATGAGGATGCAGAATTGGCAAATGAGAAAAATCCAATAGTGATTGTTAACTCCAGATTGCTATTTTCAAATTTTCAAATCATCAAATTTTCAAATTCAAAGATCGACTTAGGCGAGCAAGTGCGTCAACAACCCATCCCTCAACTTCGGCTCAAACCAAGTACTCTTCGGTGGCATCACCTCGCCCTCATCGGCGATGGCGAATAGTTGCTGGATGGATACAGGATAAAGGCTGAAAGCCACTGCCATCTCACCACTATTAACTCTCTTTTCGAGCTCTTCCAATCCACGAATGCCACCAACAAAATCAATTCGTTTGTCGGTGCGCTGGTCTTTGATGCCGAATTGCTTGCTTAATATGTTTTTTGAAAGGATGGTTACATCCAATACACCGATAGGATCATCAGAATAACTATCATCTCTTACTGTGAGTTTATACCATTTGCCACCAAGATACATTCCAAAGTCATGAAACTGCTCCGGACGGTAGGCTTCCTTTCCAATACTGGTTACATCGAAGTCGTCGTGCAAACTGCTGATGAGTTCATCTTCTTCCATGCCATGAAGGTCTTTCACTACGCGATTGTAGTCAAGTATATTCAGCTCGTCGGCAGGGAATAAAGTTGTAAGGAAAAAATCAGCTCCTGCTGGTGCTTTCTTTCCAAGTGCTTTGCGCACTTTAGCTGCTGAAGCTGCACGATGATGTCCATCGGCAATATATGTACAAGGCACTTTCGTTGCGAATAGATTGGTGATGGTAGCAATAACAGTATCATCATTCACTATCCAGATGGTATGTGATATGCCGTCTTCAGCTACAAAATCATATTCAGGTGCATGTGAGTTTTTCCAGAGCTCCACCAATGAATCAATCGCTGATACATTTCTGTATGCAAGAAATACATTGCCTGTTTGTGCACCAGTAGTCTTTATGTGATTGATGCGATCCAATTCTTTTTCAGGACGTGTGAACTCGTGCTTTTTTATTATACCCTTTTCATAATCATTTACAGAGCTGGCGCAAACAAGTCCTGTTTGGCTGCGGCCATTCATGATTAGTTGATAGATATAATAACAAGCCTTCTCTTCTCGAACCAAAATCCCATTCTTAATCATGTTGTCGAGATTCTCTTTAGCCTTATCATATACCTGTTGGGTATGGATATCGGTGCTTGCTGGCAGATCGATTTCTGATTTAGTAATATGAAGGAAGGAATTCGGGTTGGAACCAGCTTCAACACGGGCTTCTGCTGAATTCAATACGTCATAAGGTCGGGAAGCTACCTGGGCAGCCAATCCTGCAGCAGGTCTTAATGCTTTGAAGGGGGAAACGACAGCCATAATTTTTTTTATCCTTTACGTTTTGCAAAATCTATCATAAGGTCGGTCAGTACCTGAACACTTGAAAGTGGTAAGGCATTGTATAAGGAGATACGGAATCCACCTACACTTCGATGCCCTTTCACTCCAATCATTCCATTTTCTTTACAAATACCCAGAAACTCTTTTTCCAAGTCCTTGTTTTCCATCACAAAAACAGCATTCATGTAACTACGGTCTTCTTTAGCAACAGTTCCATGGAAAACAGGGTATTGGTCTATAGTATTATAAAGCAATCCTGCTTTTTGATTGTTAAGTGTTTCAATGGCAGCTACACCCCCTTGCTTTTTTAACCAGCGAAGGGTAAGTAACACTACATAAACAGCAAACACCGGCGGAGTGTTCAGCATACTGCCTTCTTTTATATGATTGCGGTAATCTAATATGGTTGGAATAGTGCGATTCACCTTTCCAAGTATATTCTTGTTTACCACTACAAGGTTAACGCCTGCCGCTCCCATGTTTTTCTGTGCTCCTGCATAAATAATATCAAAGCGACTGAAATCTAACTGGCGACTTAATATATCACTGCTCATATCTGCAACCAATGGAACGCCGCAATCACAAGGGATATTCTTCCATTGGGTACCAGCGATGGTTTCATTAGTTGTGATATGCAAATATGCTGCATCAGAATTTACATTAAGGTTTTTTGGAATGCTGGTGAAATTGGTTTCTTTGGAAGAACCTGCAATACTTACATTCCCAAACAATTTCGCTTCCTTAATAGCTTTATCTGCCCATGTACCCGTTTCAGTATATGCAGCAGTGCTGTTTTCATTAAGAAGATTCATCGGCACCTGCATGAATTGCGTGGTAGCGCCACCGTGAAGAAATAATACTTCCTGGTCGGCATTCAGTTGCATCAACTCTTTTACCAGATTCCTCGCTTCTTCCATTACCGATTCAAATAATTCAGTACGATGACCTATTTCAAGAATAGATAGTCCTGTATTATTGAAGTTTAATACAGCAGCACTCGCTGCCTCAAATACTTCCTGCGGTAATATGCTGGGGCCCGCATTGAAATTGTGTATGGTCGCTTTTGCAGTTGTCAACTTAATTCCTTTTGTACATTTAGAAAGAAGAGCGCAAAATTAGGTAATTAAACCACTAACAGGCATTTGGAATTTGGCACATTTCAGTTACAGTCTTTGCCTTTAATTTTCCCATCCTTCCATTGCTGGTCAAGTGTTTCGAAATCTTTCTGGTCGGCCTCTGTGAATTGGGTATTAATGAGTGTTTTTAAGTCGGGCTGACCAGCATTCACCCAAGCTGTATACCAAAAGCTTGCCACAGCATAGATGGACTGCTGCATTCTTCTTCCCGGCATTTGGTTTAATTGTTCATAATAACGGAGAGAATAATTGGTTGAATATTGTCTCACCAGCACCCCATTTCTTTCCTCAAAAGCATATTTCTGGTCTGAAGGAAAGCTTCTGCTTAGTTGGTACTCAACCTTTAACACCGTATCGGCTGCAGCGGCACTCTCCAAAACGCGGTTCCAGATGAATTGTAAGGGGTTGTCGATATATTCTGCTTTCCCAATAAAATAATCCCATTCTTTTCCAGCCAGCATCTCGGGTAATCTTGATTCCCAAAACCCATGAATTCCATGCTGCCCGGTTAACTGTCCATTGTGGTTGCTGCTTGCATGAAGTGGAACATGGGCATCAGCAATATAATGACCTATTTCTGCTGAAAGTTTCAATATCCTGGGAGCATCTTTTGCCTTGAAAGCGGCAGTGAGCCTGAAAAGCATGGTCTGTATCCACCAGGGTACAATGCCATGCTGCCGAAGGGTATCTTCAGAATATACTGCTACTGCATCTTTCCATTCTCTGGGCAGGCTTTTGTACGGGAACTTACCATATCTATCGATATCTATAAAGTGACGGGGACCCTCCTCCGCTACCATATACCGGCGCTTATCCGGGTCCACAGCATGTTCACTCAGGAAAAGAAGTTGCTTTTTATAAAATACCATCATTTCAGGCGGCAATAGGAATACCGCGTGATAATTGATCTGTTGATGGGCGAAAAATCCCCAGCAATACGCTTCTGGCAGGTAAATCAGCCAAAATACAAGAACTAAACTCCACTTTTTCATTCTCCTCATTTTTTATGAGACCACCTTAACCTGCTTTTACTGGTTCTGTGTGGTCTTCGTCATCAATTTCTGTTACACCTCCCGAAATGGCAAATTTCATAGCATCGGCAGAACTTACATCAGTCAATAATCGTATTCTTTCCTTCTTTACAAAATATAAATGTCCTGCAAAGGCATATGACTGAGGTACATATACGGCTACATATTCCTGTAAGCCGAATTCTGTAACATCATCCTGTGTTATGAAACCTACCCTCCAAACATCAGCTGCTTCGATACTTACCAACACAGATCGGTCGAATTTTCGCTTGTTTCCAGCAAAAGCTTCAAAGAAATCCTTTACCGTGGTATAGATGATCTTGATTCCCGGTGTTCGTTCCAGCACTTTGTCGAAAAGCTCAACCAATCGACCCACAATAAAAGAAGACGAAACATAGCCAACACCTATTACAACTACTATTACAACTATAGAACCTAATCCCGGAATCTTGATAGGTTGACCCGATGCGTCGTTGGGTAATAAAGAAGGCGCAATTCGCTCAATAAGATCGGGTAATATATTATCAACAAAGTTAAACAGACTGGTGACAGCCCAAACCGTGATAGCTATCGGAGCCAGTATTATCAATCCCTGAAGAAAGTACTGGAACAGTTTCTTAAATGTAAAAGGGGCTTTCATAAATCATCTATTTCAGCCAAAATTAACGCTCTGTATCGGGTTCAGGAAATATGCGAACAAACAATAGTTGTGTGAAGGAATTGTTACGAAAGGCGAAAAAAAAGGATGGAAACTTTGACAACGAAAAAAGTTTCCATAGTTTTGCCTCCCCCGATTAAGTCAAATATGGAAACAAAAGAGCGCATTTTGGTTAAAGCTGGCGAAATGTTCATGCGATATGGTATCCGCTCTGTATCTATGGATGATATTGCGGCACAACTGGGTATGTCAAAAAAGACTATTTACCAGTTTTTTGGTGACAAGGATGAATTAGTGGATGCAGTTATGGAAGTGGAAATTGGAAGAATGCAGGAAGATTGCTCCATGTGTAGCTTTTCTGCAAGAGATGCGGTTGATGAAATTTTCCTGACAATGGAACAGATTCAGGATCAGATGCAGAATATGAATCAAATGGTGGTGTATGACCTGGAGAAATTTCACCATAAAACGTATATCAAATTCAGGGAGCATAAGGATAACTACCTCTATAAAATTATAGCTGATAATCTTGTTAGAGGTATGAATGAAGGTTTGTACCGCCCAGAATTAAATATAAACATAATTGCCCGTTTTCGACTGGAGTCAATGATGATGGCTTTCAATATTGACCTTTTCCCAACAAAGAAATTCTCTTTGGTGGAAGTTACAAGCGAGCTTATAGAACACTATGTTTTTGGGTTAGCTACAAACAAAGGACATAAGCTTATAGAAAAATACAAACTGGAA
Organism: Chitinophagaceae bacterium; assembly: GCA_016721085.1. GTDB lineage: Bacteria > Bacteroidota > Bacteroidia > Chitinophagales > Chitinophagaceae > Endoryza. Next base: position 141,900 of record JADKJI010000004.1, read on the forward strand.
CTACAAAAAAAATTAAGTGCACATGCAAAATAGACTATTGCGAATTTCAACTGCTGTTCTGTTACTATTAGGCAGCCACTCAGCCTTTTCCCAGCAACAAAATTCCTTCACTGCTAATCAATGCGTAGAGTACGCAATGAAAAACAGTGCACAGGTAAAAAACTCTTTACTGGATATTAAAATCCAGAATGAAACCAATCGTGAATATACAGCCGCGGCTTATCCTCATCTTGGTGCCAGCGTGGGAGTAAATTATTTCCCGAATGTAGCCACACAAGTATTCCCAAACTTTATTGCTGCTGCCACCTATGGTGTGTTGGAGAAAGAAGGTGTGAAAGATGGTAATGGTAATTCAATTGTAATGCCAGGCGATTTTGGATATGTTCAAGCTCAGTTCGGTACAAAGTACAATGCCTCAGCAGGATTTGAACTTCAACAACTCTTATTTGATGGACAGGTATTCGTTGGACTTCAGGCCCGCAGTACCGCTTTGAAGTTTTCTGAAAAAACAGCAGAAGTAACTCAGGAGAATATTAAGGCGAATATCCTGAAGATATATTACCAGCTAGTAGCAGGTAAGGACCAATTGGGTGCACTGGATGCAAACATTGCCCGTGTAGAGAAACTTCTTCACGAAACAAAAGAGATGTTTAAGAATGGTTTCGTTGAAAAACTCGACATCGATAAATTAGATGTAAGCCTTATCAATCTTCAAACAGAAAAATTGAAGATTGTACGCTCACTTGAAATTGGCAATATGGGTTTGAAAGTGTTGATGGGCATGCCTGTAAAAGACAATCTGATTCTTACAGATTCCTTAAAAGAGAGTGAATTGAAAAAGGATATTCTAGATCAGAACTTCAACTATTCAGACAGAAAGGATATTCAACAAATGGAATTAGGAGTTCGTCTCAGGGAATATAATGTAAGAAGATATGAATTGGCCAAACTCCCTTCAATTGCATTGGTAGGACAGCTAACTACCCAAGCGCAGCGTAACAAATTCGATTTTTTCAGTGCTCAGAAATGGTATCCGAGTTCATTGATAGGAATAAAGATCAGCGCCCCCATCTTCGCAGGCTTTTCAAGAAACGCTCAGATCAACAGGGCCAAATATGAACTGGAACAAGTGAAGAACAATATGAATCTGATGAAATTGTCGGTAGACAATGAATTGGAGAGAGCCAGATTGCAATTCCAAACAGCCTTGACTGCAATGGATTTTCAACACAGGAATATGGATCTCGCTGAAAATGTATATAAGACAACAGTGAAGAAGTATGAACAGGGGCTTGGTTCAAATATCGAGATCACAGCAGCACAAACAGAATTGAGGGTGGCAGAAAGCAGTTATTTCAATTCTTTATATGAAGCAATTGTTGCCCGTGTAGATCTAATTAAAGCTTTAGGAAAATTATAATCAACTCAACAAGATAAAAACCAGAATAATGAAAAGAATAGTAACCACAGGGCTAACACTAACTGTGATTGTTTTATTAGCTGCTTGCTCTTCAAAAGAAGAGAAGGGTAGCTTGAGCGAGAAAAAAACCCAGTTAGCAGATTTGCAAAAAGAACAACAAGCGATTTCCGATAAAATAAAAACCCTTGAAGAGGCAATCCAGAAAATGGACACAACTGCCAATTTTGGTTTAACCAAGCAGGTTGTAGTAACACCACTTGTACTGCAGAACTTCTCCCACTACATCGACCTGCAAGGCAAGATCGATGCACAGGATATTTCCTATGTATCACCAAGAGGCATGGGTGGCCAGGTGAGATCCTTATTAGTTAAGCAAGGAGATCGCGTAAGAAAAGGACAGCTACTGCTTAAGTTGGATGATGCTATTGCCCGTCAGGGATTGGCTTCTGCCCAACAAGGTGCTGAAAGTGTGAAAACACAACTCGCCCTTGCAAAGAATCTTTATCAACGTCAGAAAAATCTTTATGATCAGGGAATTGGTGCTGAAGTGCAACTCCTGAATTCAAAGAATAATGTGGATGCTCTGGAGAATCAATTGAAACAAGCAAATGAAGGTATCAAGATGGCTCAGGTACCAGCCGCTTGAAAGCAGTTGTTGATGTACCAGAAAACTATCTGTCAAGCATCAAAAAAGGAACTGAAGTAATAATTGAGATTCCTGATGTAAATAAGAAAATCACTTCCTCTATTGATGTAATTGGACAACAGATCAATGCTAATTCAAGAACAGTAATAGCTGAAATAAAAATCCCAACTGATGGCACATTGAAGCCAAATCAGTTAGCAAAGGTTAAAATAAAGGACTATGCCTCCAATAACGCTATGGTGATTCCAATGATGATTCTTCAGACCGATGAAAAAGGCAAATTTGTTTATGTTGAAGAAACTGAAAAAGGTAAGAAAGTAGCCCGTAAGAAAATGGTTACTGTTGGAAGCATCTATGGTGAATTCATTGAAGTGCTTAATGGATTGCAGGAAGGAAGTAAACTGATTACAAAAGGATTCCAGGGATTATACGATGGACAAGCGATTGCTGTTAATTAATCTGAATGTTTTAAATGATCAGGCATAAAGCCGGCGTCGCCAAGAATTAAACTGACTATCATGAGTATCAAACATATCATATCTGAGAAGATAAAAGGATTTAAACCCACCAACTGGGTTATAGATCATTCCACGGTCACTTATGTGGCCACCATAGCAATTACGCTTTGGGGACTCAGCATTTTTACCTCCTTGCCTAAGGAACAGTATCCCGACATTGTATTGCCACAGATTAATGTAAGCACTATCTATGCCGGTAACTCTCCAAAAGATATTGAGAATCTTATTACTCGTCCTATAGAGAAGCAGATTAAAGGTATTAGCGGAGCTCGTATCCATAATATCAAGAGTACTTCTATCCAGGATTTCAGTAACATCCTTATCGAATTCGAATCGGATGTTAAAGTAGAAGTAGCTAAACAGAAAGTAAAGGATGCAGTAGATAAAGCGAAAGCGGATCTGCCTAATGACTTAACAGCTCAGCCAGATGTACTGGAGCTGGCTTTCTCCGACTTTCCAATTATGTTTATCAATGTTACTGGTCCTTACGATGCATTGCAATTGAAGAAATATGCTGAGGATCTGCAGGACAGGGTAGAAGAACTTCCTGAAGTAACCAGGGCCGACCTTGCAGGTGCCCCTGAAAGGGAAATTCAGATCAACGTAGATAAATATAAGATGGAAGCTTCCGGTGTCGGATTTAACGACATCGCGCAATCCATCTCAAATGAAAACAGGGATATCAGTGCCGGTAATATCAAGATCGGTGATATGCAACCAACTATCCAGGTTAGGGGACAGTTCATCCGTGCTGAGGATATGAATAGTATCATCATCAAGAATATCTACGGACAACCTATTTATCTTAAAGATATTGCCCAGATAATTGATACCGTTAAAGAGAAAGAAAGTTATACCCGTATCAATGGTAAGAACGTTGTAACGCTTCAGATTGTAAAGAGGTCAGGTGAAAACCTAATCAATACTTCTGAAAAGATAAATGCCATCATAGATGAATTAAAGAAAGGAGCTTATCCTCCCGACCTCGATATATCTATAAGTGGTGACCAAAGTATCCCTACACGTATATCTTTCAATGAACTGATCAATACCATTGTTATCGGGTTCATACTTGTATTATTGGTATTGATGTTCTTCATGGGAGTAAGTAATGCGTTTTTCGTTGCATTAAGTGTTCCATTAAGTGTGTTTGTTGCTTTCCTGTTTATTCCAGCTGCGGATAATATCGTTGGTACATCAATCACATTGAACTTCATTGTGTTATTTGGACTATTGTTCGGGCTAGGAATCATTGTGGATGATGCGATCGTGGTAATCGAGAATACACACCGGATATTCGGGAATGGAAAAATTCCGATAAAGACGGCAGCAAAAACTGCCGCAGGGGAAGTGTTCGCACCGGTACTTTCAGGTACAGTAACCACACTTGCTCCATTCTTCCCATTATTATTCTGGCCAGGTATCATCGGTAAATTCATGATTTACCTGCCTACAATCCTGATCCTTACATTGAGTGCATCATTGATAGTAGCCTTCCTTATCAACCCCTTGTTCGCTACCTCTTTCATGAGACCCGAACATTACCCTGATATAGAACCGAAAAAGGCAATTTTCAAGAAGAAATGGTTCTGGGCATTTGTGGCAGTGGCATTAATATCTTATGCATTCGGAAATTTCGGATTTGGAAACTTTATGAGCATGCTTGTGCTGTTGTTTATCCTTAATAAGTATGTTATTCATGACCTGATTCATAATTTCCAGGCTAAAGTGCTGCCTTCCCTGATGAATAGATATGAGCGTGGTTTGAAATGGGCATTAAAGAAAAACCGTCCGGGATGGCTTTTAGCATCAACTTTCGGATTGTTTATCATTGCAGCTATAGCACTTACAATATCTATAGTTTCTGGTCGTACAAAAACTTCATTCTTCCCAAGTGGTGACCCTAAAGTGGTTTTTGTGTACCTCAAGATGCCGATTGGTACCAAGACAAATGTCACCGATAGTGTTACGCAAATATTGGAAGGAAAGGTTTTCAAAGCTTTAGGTACAAACAATCCTATTGTAGAGTCAGTAATTACAAATGTTGCAGTAGGTGCTACCGATCCTTTCCAGGGAGAAAGAGGAACACAACCGCATCTTGGTAGAATACAAATATCATTCGTTGAATTCGATAAACGAATGGGTCAAAGTACAGTCGATTATGTAGAACGTATTCGTTCAGAAATTAAACCTATTGCTGGTGCAGAAGTGACCATTCAGGGTCAGCAAAATGGACCTTCTAATGGGGCGCCTGTAAATATTGAAGTGGTTGGAGAAGATTTTGAAGAAATCTCTTCTACAGCAGTTAATCTGAAAAACTATCTGGATGGTATAAATGTGCCAGGTGTTGAAAAACTGAAAATGGATGTGGATGTAACACGCCCTGAGCTCACGCTTACCATTGACAGAGAGAGGGCATTAAGGGAAGGATTGAGCACTGGTCAAATTGCCAGCGAACTCAGAACAGCCTTATTCGGACGTGAAGCCAGCAAGCTGAAAGACGGTGAAGATGAATTCAAGATACAGATTCGTTATACAGACCAGATGCGTAACAGTCTTTCTGATCTTCAGAACATGAAAATCACCTATCGCGATTTCACATCTGGTGCTATTCGTCAGGTGCCCATCAGTAGTTTGGTGAAATTCCAGTATAATAATACGCTGGGTGGTATCAAACGTAAGAATCTGAAACGAATGATTACCATTTATTCTAACCTTATCGATGGCTTTGATCCAAACAGGGTAAACCTGGAAGTGAAGAAGGCAATCGATAATTTCAAAGGCAAACCAGAAAGTATCATTATCCGTCAAACAGGTCAACAGGAAGAACAACAAGAAACTCTTGGCTTCCTGGGTACAGCAATGATTATGGCACTCGGCCTGATCTTCGGTATCCTTGTATTGCAATTCAATTCACTTAGTAAGCCATTCATTGTATTGACAGAAATATTCTTCAGTATTATTGGAGTGTTGTTAGGTTTTGCAATTACAGGTATGACCATGTCTACAATATTTGTAGCCTTAGGTGTTGTTGGATTAGCCGGTATAGTCGTCAAGAACGCCATCCTTCTTATTGAGTTCACTGATGAACTGAGAGGAAGAGGTATCCGAACTAAAGAAGCAGTTATACAAGCGGGTAAGATTCGTATCATCCCTGTATTGCTGACAGCTTTGGCCACTATATTAGGACTGTTACCACTGGCAATCGGATTGAATATCGACTGGTTGAAACTATTCACTCACCTGAATCCGCATATTTTCATTGGTGGTGATAGTGTTGCCTTCTGGGGACCATTATCCTGGACCTTGATCTTCGGTCTCATATTCGCCTTCTTCATGACGCTGTTGATGGTACCTTCAATGTACCTGATATCAGAACGTCTGCGCAGGCCAATGGCGAAGTTCTATGGCACCAAGTGGGTCGCAGTACTCGGATTTACAGGACCGTTCTTCTTTATCCTTGTATTGTTTATGTGGGTAGTGCGTAAGTTCCAGGGGAAGCCAATGATTCCAAAATTGTTGGGTTTCAAAAAGTAAGAATATTTAAGCTATATAGTTAGAAGCCCCTCTAGTGAGGGGCTTTTTTTTGTGTTTGGATAACCGGGAAGACGGGAAAGGCTTTGTTTGAGATGTCATCTCCCGAGATGACATCTCGGGAGATGACATCTGAAGAGGGTTTTCCCATTCTTTCAGGTGTTTTTCTCAAGGTTAACAACCTCACTTTCCGCTCCTCACAAAAACGTATTACTTATTACGTACAACTTAAAACTCTACTTATCTTCATAAAAAATTTTATCCATGCGTACGAACCATGAAATTGACTATCGCATCATTGGAGAAGAGATGCAATATGTAGAAGTGGAACTTGATCCACAAGAAACCGCCATTGCTGAAAGTGGCGCCTTTATGATGATGGATGATGGCATCCAAATGGAAACCGTTTTTGGAGATGGTTCCAAACAACAAAGCGGCGGACTATTAGGAAAACTGATGTCGGCTGGTAAAAGGGTACTCACCGGTGAAAGCCTGTTTATGACTGCCTTCACTAATATCGGTCAGGGAAAAAGAAAGTGAGTTTCGCTTCCCCTTATCCAGGAAAAATTATCCCACTTGACTTAATGAACTATAACGGCAAGATTGTTTGTCAGAAAGACGCTTTCCTGTGTGCCGCTAAAGGTGTAAGCATCGGCATCGAATTCCAACGTAAGCTAGGAACTGGATTATTTGGTGGTGAAGGATTCATCATGCAAAAACTAGAAGGAGATGGAATGGCTTTTGTTCATGCCGGTGGACATGTATTTGAAAGAGATCTTCAACCAGGGGAATTCCTTCGAATAGATACAGGCTGCTTAGTAGCCTATACCCAAACTGTTGACTACGATATCCAGTTCGTAGGAGGTATCAAGAACACCTTATTCGGTGGAGAAGGTCTTTTCTTTGCCACCCTCCGCGGTCCCGGTAAAGTATGGATCCAAACATTACCAATAAGTCGTCTCGCCAGCCGCATCATTTCATACGGAGGCTTCCGCAGAAAAGAAGAAGGAAGTATTTTGGGGGGATTGGGAAATATGATTGATGGGGATGGATGGAGATGAGGAATTTTGAAAATGAAACAGCGGAATACAAATGTGAAGATGTGGAAATGTGAAAATGTGGAAATTGAACAGCCGAATACATTCAATATATAAAGTCATTTTATAAGAACGAACCTGCTTAATTATTAATTAGCCGGCTGCTTAATTACCACATTTCCACATTTTCAAATTTTCAAATTTTCAAATTTTCAAATTCCCCAATTAACGTCTCCCACTCATCTTCACCAACAACCTCAACACTTCAATATACAACCAAACAATTGTCACCATTAAGCCGAAAGCACCATACCATTCCATGTATTTAGGAGCGCCCATGGCTACACCCTGGTCTATTTGGTCGAAATCGAGAATGAGATTGAGCGCGGCAATAGCAACTACTATTAGTGAGAATATGATTCCGAATGTGGTGCTTTCGTGAATGAAGGGAATGCTTATATGAAAAGCATATCTCAATACTATAGCAATAAAATAGAATAATGCAATTCCTGCTGTTGCTGTGAATACTACAGCTTTGAATTTTTCGGTGGCTTTAATGATCCCGAAACGATATAAAAGAAACATCCCTATAACTGTTCCGAATGTGATTACTACGGCCTGCATTATTATTCCAGGAGCAGTTTCGGCAAAGGCGTTATTGAAATAAACTGATATTCCTCCAAGAAAAACACCCTCCATTATTGCATAAATGGGTGCTCCATATGGCGACCACTGAGGCTTGAAAGCAAGTACTATAGCAATTATGAAACCGATAATAGCAGCACCTATCATCCACCCGAATATTGAAGGTATTGTAGCAGCATACTGCCAGGTAATAGCAGCCGCGGCTATCAATAAAACCATAAGGATACTCATTTTATTAAGTGTTCCTTTCTCTGTCATGGTTTCGGTACTATCTACCGATAAACTTTTACTGAAAAATTTCTCACTTAATGCCGGATTACCGGATTGAAAATTCAATGCCATATTAGGTAGTTTAGGGTTGTTGAAAGTTAAGATACAAACAATTATTGGGAGCTCATAGTCGATTTAACCTGGGTGTTGGCATTAATCAATCCTATCAATAATTCTTTTACCACACCGAACTGTGTCCAGGGAATAAAGTGATTCTCCTCAGGGAATAATATCACTTTTACTGATTTTGCGTTTGTAAGCATCTTCTTATCGTATTCAACATTACTTACAGGTACCAACACATCCTTATTTCCATGAAGTATGTAGACGTCGCAATTGATTTTTGGGGAAATCAGCCTTCAAATCCACCAGATCTTTTTTAAGATACCAAAGCTCTTCATTGCTGGGTCTCATGGCCCCTGGAACCAGAAAGTTCAATGGTGTTTTATAAAGCCATGGCCTCCATTTTTCGGGTTTTTCTGCAGCAGGATCATTGGAGCCTGCTAATTGCACCATTCCTGAAAAAACTCCGGGGTTATCTGCCACCAGCTTTATAGCCATCGGCCCACCCAGAGAATGCCCCACTATATAAGCTGGTTTCTTATTGTCGAGCATATAGAATATAGGGCTTATCAGCTCCGACTGACGTTGCAGGTTAACCGCATCACCAAAATCGCTATATCCAAAACCGGGTCGATCGATTGATATAAGTCTAAATTGCTGTAGTAATTGACTGTCTTTCAAATATCCTGCAAATGCATCCCAACTTCCAGGTGTACCATGTATGAAGTATATAGTTGGGAATGTATCATTGCCTGTTTTTGCATAATGAATATGTCTGCCATCAATAGTCTTTGTATCGGTAGTAAGCGCCACTCCCTTCTCAGCAAACTCGCTCTTCATCTTTGAATCTGCTTTCCTGAATGTCATACAGCTCTGGGCAAATATGATCCAGGCGATGAGGAAGAGGAGGAGGAGTTTGAGGGAGCGCATGGAGGAATTTGAATGTAATTAGAAAATGTGAAAATATGGAAATGTGAAAATTGAACAGCCGAATACAAATTTGAAGATTTGAAAATGTGGTAATGAAATAGCCAGTAAGCTCTGAATTAGCAATGCATCCCCTAATTCTAAACTTTATCTTTCAATTGTACTTGGCTGTTCAATTTCCACATTTTCTACTTTTCACACTTCCTAATTTGTATTCGGCTGTTTCATTTCCACATTTCATATGGGGCTTCCACATTTCTAATTTCATTCCAATTTGTATCAGGCTTTTTGGGCTCAATCGTTGGCCTTGGTCCCTGAGGACGCGGACCCTGCGGCCTTTGTTGCTGTGGACCTTGTGGACCCTGAGGTCTTTGCTGTGGCCCGCCAGGTTTTGGTCCCTGATTTGGTCTTTGACCTTGTGGTGGCCTTGGACCTTGCTGTTGTTGGGGGCCTTGTGGTCTTGGACCCTGACCTTGTGGTCTGTTCTGTTGTTGCCTTTGTCCCTGACCCTGACCTTGGTTTCCACCGTGACGTTTTTTCTTATCCGCTTTTTCGAGACTTTTTAATGTTATCTGACCAACTACATCAACAAATTCCGGTTCAATTTCCTTCGGCTTCATAGTAGTTACATCCACAGCTTCGAGTTCATCAGGAATTACACCTTGTGCATTGAGTTGTTTTATCTTCTTAACCCTTTCAATAGTTACAGGGTATTGTTTATTACTGTCTGGTAAAGTATACCACATCAGGTTTTTGAAAATGTCTTTCTTTATAAGGAAGGCATTTCCTTTTGCCACTTTCAATACATCTGCATTTTCAGGGAAATGTTGCAGTGCATCCAGGTAGGTATCGAGTTCATAGTTAAGGCAGCATTTCAAACGGCCGCACTGACCACTTAATTTAGATTGGTTGATGGATAAGTTCTGGTAACGGGCGGCAGTAGTATTTACAGATTTGAAATCGGTTAGCCAGCTGCTGCAACATAATTCACGACCACAACTTCCGATACCACCCACTTTAGCTGCTTCCTGACGGGCACCGATCTGGCGCATCTCCACTTTTACTTTGAATTCGCGGGCATATACTTTTATAAGCTCACGGAAATCGACACGGTCATCAGCTATATAATAGAAGGTAGCTTTTCTGCCATCAGCCTGCATTTCCACTTCGCTGATCTTCATGCCAAGGTTCAATTGCTTTGCAATGGCGCGGGAACGAATCACAGCTTCTGCCTCTCTGGCTTTCTGCTGTTCCATCTGTTCTATATCGCGGTCGGTGGCTCTGCGTAAGACTTTCTTTATTTCGGGATCAGTTTCAGGAGTGCCGCTTTTCTTTAATTGGATACGTACGATTTCACCTGTTAGGGAAACAACGCCTACATCAAAGCCTGCAACCCCTTCAACGGTCACCATATCGCCTTTCTCAAAAAGATTCGTGGTATTGTTACGGAAGAAATCTTTGCGGCTGCCATTATTGAAACTTACTTCCATTACCCGGCAGGCGCTATCAACATCTGCAATGGGCATATTCGCTAACCAGTCGTAAGCATTCATACGGTTACAACTGCCGCTGCTACAGCCGCCATTGCTCTTGCATCCTAACACTTTTCCTCCCGCTGTGCCACATGAACTACAGCCCATTATTAGTAAGGGTTTAAATATGAATAATTATTACAGGGGAAAAGGGGGAAATCCAATCTGAAATGCTGCTGCAACAGCTCTTATAGTACACACTCGCGCTTAGGTAGCAAACGTTATCAGGGAAAATATAATTGATAAAGAATCAATTAGTTTATTATTAGCACCAAAGTATCGATGTACGTAACGGCAGCAACAGAATCACTTTTCTACAACTTCATTTTTCCACATTTTCGCCTAGTTCATCAAAATTAATGATTTATCTGCAATGATGTGGTATAGTTTGATGGTGAGGGCCTGGAACAGCATTTTGGCGTTGGCATTCCTCTCAATATAATAGGCTGCGCGGTCCAATTCTTCTATAATAGCTTGTTGCTGAGCAATATCGGCAATCTTATTCAGTCTCTGGGCAAAGTCCAGCTCATTGGCCGCAATCACAAAGTCAGTCCCGGAAGCAGCATCGCCTAACAATCGGAGCCGAATTGCCTGTTCGAGTAAGTGGTTGAAATAACGAAGGAACTGCTTTTGTTTCTCCCTACCCATCTTGGCCGTTTCTTCCACCCATTTCACCTGAGCTACTGGCCCTGTTTTAAGGATTGCATTCAGCCATTCTCTCAAAACCGATTGCCAGTCTTCTTCCGAATGTTGTAATAATTGAAGCGCTTCATGGTAATTGCCATCGCAAACGGCTGCTACCTGGTGCGACTGTTCTTCCGACAACTTCGACCTTTCCACCAGTGCTTTGGCAACAGAAAGGTTGTCGAGCGGTGGGAACTTCACCAATTGACAGCGGGATAATATGGTCGGTAAAATCTGAGATTCGTTTTCAGCCACTAAAAGGAACAAGGTGTTGGGTGGTGGTTCCTCAATTAACTTAAGAAGTTTGTTTCCTTCTTTTTCCAGGTATTCAGGCATCCAAAGTATCAGAACCTTATAATCGCCTTCATAACTCTTGAGGCTCAGTTTGCGGATAATGTCGTTGCATTCTGCTGCAGTAATATTACCCTGTTTGTTCTCCGCACCTATAAACTGCAACCAATCATATATATTACCATAGGGATATTGCTGTATGAATTCACGCCACTCGGTGATGTAATCTGTACTCATCGGTTTGTCACCCGCTTTCCTCGGTATCACCGGATACGAGAAATGAATATCTGGATGAATCATCTGTTGTGCACGCTGACAAGCCGGACATTTTCCACAAGAATCGGTGATATTCTTTTTATCTATAATTGTTGTGGGAGCAGTCACTTCCTCCTCACCAAATAAGCTACTTGTAGCTGCTTTAGCCTCTTGGTTTGGAGGATTTGAGATGGTTGCACAAGTAATGAACTGTGCAAAAGCCAATGCCATCGGCAATGCACCTGTCCCTTCTTTTCCTAAAAAAAGCAATGCATGGCTTAACCGGTTCTGGTGTACCATTTCAGTTAGCTGCTGCTTTACCGCATCCTGTCCAATCACATCCTTGAATTGCATGGGGCGAAGATAAGAATAACTTTCACCCTACTAGTCTGGCGATCGGTATGAAAATTTGAAAATTTGGATTATGATTTGAGAATTTGAAAATAAACAGCCAATACATTTCACCGCAGAGACGCAAAGACGCAGAGGTTTGCTCCACTGCGTCTCCGCGTCTCTGCGGTGAAAAAAAAATACAAAACATTACCGTATTATTTTCTCAAACTGTTACACCTAAAAACCTTAAACCTTAAACTTTAAACCTAAACCTACAACGTACTACTAATAAGAAAAACCGCCCTGGCTGGTGGACGGTTTTCAAATACTACTTGGGAACGAACAACAAACGGTTTTAAGGATTGGACGAACTAAAGGTTGATGGTTTGAAGGTGAAAATTTTTATGGTTGTTTTGGTTTTTATCTAAAGGATTTATGGAATAAGGTTATGATCGTTTGGCTTTTTATTGGGTTGGATGGAATTCAAAGGATTTAAGACGGATGGTTTTTGAAGGGATTCGGATGTGTTGGCTTTTCGCGTATCGGATTTGATGATGTAAAGATGTTAAAGGAATGGCGGTCTTCATACTTATTTCGATTAAGTTGAAAAAACCTTCGATAAATGAGCTAGAATCTTCGACAAACGATATGACATAAATCAAAAAACCCACTGCCTTCGCAGTGGGTTTTCATTCAATATATTGATAATCATCAATTAAGATATTTAGTTATTTCTTCACTCATAGGCTTCACTTTACTAGGGAATACCGCAACTAATTTGCCTTTTTCGTCTATAAGGAACTTGGTGAAATTCCATTTGATAGGGTCTTCAACACCCATTTTCTTAGCTTCTGCAGTTAAATAGGCAAAAAGCGGATGGATATCTTCTCCTTTTACAGATACTTTCTCTGTCATAGGAAAAGTAACACCATAGTTCTTCTTACAGAATTCGCTGATTTCTGTATTCGAACCAGGTTCTTGTCCACCGAAGTTATTAGCAGGGAATCCTACTATAACCAGATTCTTCTTGTACTTATCTGATAACTGCTGCAGTTCTGTGTACTGTGGAGTATAACCACATTTAGAAGCAGTATTTACTATCAGGATGAACTTTCCTTTGTATTTGGAAAGATCAACTTGTCCTCCTTCGAGTCCCGGAACTTTAAATTCATAAATAGAGCTGGCCATAAATAAGAATGCGGTTAAAGCAGCGATACGTAACATAATGGTATATTTTAAAAGTTGGCAATTACAGATTACTATACAAATATGAGGCTAAAATTGTTTGTATGTACTAAAATAGTACGGCCGGTGGGGGATGGCAGTTTCCTTTAATATGTTAATTATTGCTTTTCGAAGCAGCCTATATCGGGTAAACCAACAGCACGTGGGTTTCCATCGAGATCAATAGAAAGTCCGGAACCGATGCCTTTGTTTTTTGCCGGCGATTCATCCTTTAAACGGAAGTTGTAGATGCGTCTAGAGTTATTGACACTATCAAACAGTGGGTCCTGGTTGGCAATGATATTTGAACTGGTGATATTGGCAGGATTGTTTTTTACTTTCCAAAGACAATTCTGGAAATTGGCTGCATAGGTTCCATTTCCCAACTTACTGCTAACCACTTCGTCATCTGCTGTTCCATTATCGCCCCAGAAAATACAATTACGGAATGAGGCTGACAGGGGAGCAGTCAATATGGAATTATCCTGCTTCACATAATCAGTCAATAATAATGCAGGTTCCTTATGTAATAGGAATGAATTGGAATAAGCTGCACTGGTGCAATGATTGAAATCGTAATTGCCTCCATAAGCCAGTACTATATTCTTACCACAATTACTTATAAGGCAGTTCTCGGCTTTTATAGATGTGCGCAAGCCAAACAACCCGGCATCATAGCAGTTGTCTATTACACATTGCTGCAGGTATACTTTCGGGTTAGCATTTACAGATGGTCTGTCTGATACAATACCCTGATAGGCGTTTTTTATGATAGCGTAGGTAAGTTGGTTGTCCTTACTGGTTTCCCTGAAATAGATACCTGGCCATCCTGCAGGGTAATCGCGATAAGGATCATCCAATCGATCGCCTTGAAATCTTACACGGGTACTATCATATTTTTCTCCTGTAATTACTAATGTTCCATCTACAATGAAAGGTGCATCTGCATGCAGGTAAACTTTTGTTCCTTTTTGTATGGTGAGGGTTACGTTTTCATCAATCAATAAACCACCGAGAATCACATAGGGTTTTTGGTTATCCCATGTTTCATTGGCATCAATTAAGCGGGATCGGAAGAATCTGGCGTTTTGTCCCCAGGCTTCGAGTTGCACCCATTTATCGGTTCCGTTATAATTTATTTGAATGCTATCCTGAATTACATAAGGCAGATTAGCTGTTGTTGGATTTATCTTGACGGTTACAAATACATAGAGGCTGTCATTTGCTTCCAGTTCGAGGTCGGTCATTTCTGTACCTGCAATACCATCCACATTCATTTTGAAATAGGAGGCAGTACCACCAGCTAACTTGATTCGGCTAAGTTTCAGTTTCTGGTCGTTATCATTATAGATGCGAAAGAAATGAGTGGTAGAGCCGGTGCTGGTGAAAACGGTATCGAAGTGAAGGGTGTCGGAAGATGTGTATAAACGTGCATTAGGACTGGTATTAAAGGATTCCTTTTTACAGGAAGCTATTAGAAGCAGAAAAAGGGGAAGTACCAGCCAGGTTTTGTTCATACAACTAAAAAATTGGAAATGCACTGCAAAGAAAACGTAAATAGGGGGTATAAATTGTTGTTTTTTTTAACCCCCACAGTACTGTGGGGGTAAAAAACAACCTCACAACGTATACGCCAACGACCCAATATGCAAAGCCCCCAATCCCTCTTTCAACAATACTTGCCCGCAAGCTTCCAACGTTGCCCCCGTTGTTATCACATCATCTACCAGTAAAATATTCTTGTTTAAAATAGCCTCCCTGTCTTTCACCAGAAACTTTCCCTCCATATTCTGCCAACGCTCCACCCTGCTTTTATGTGTTTGTGTTTCGGTGGATTTGGTTCGCACCACAATATTGTTTAGTACAGGTACCTTTAATATATCTGCTATTCCATTACTGATTACTGTTGCCTGATTATAGCCCCGCTTTTTTTCGCGGGATGGATAGAGTGGTAAAGGAACAATAGCATCAATCACTATTTCCCGGGAAGAATTTTGTAAAGCTAATCCCATTTGCTGCCCCAAAAAAAATCCAATCTCCTTATTGCCTTTATATTTCAACTGGTGCAGCAGCGTTTGCAGCATCGAATCTTTAGTGAAGAATAAATAACTGAATGCTGAAGTAATTGGTAGTCGACCCCAGAATAATTTTTCAACCGGATTATGTGCCTGTTGATGAAAATGAGTTACTGGTAGTTCGTGTAAACACCGAAGACATAAAAGCTGATGATCATCTAAAACATCATTCCCGCAACCAGCACAATGATGCGGATAAAAAAGATGGCCGATACTATTTACTAAATACGAGATCTGTTTTACCATCAAAATAGATATTGGTACAACTCATCTACACGTCCCATCGTCACTACCTCTATATTGAATTTCTGGTTCTGCAACCCCTTCTGATTGTATTTCGATACAATGATTTTTTCGAAGCCAAGCTTCTCCGCTTCCGCTATTCGTTGCTCAATTCGGTTTACTGCACGTATCTCACCACTAAGGCCAATTTCACCAGCAAAGCATAGTTGATGTGGCAGCGTTACATCTTCATATGAACTTAACAAAGCACTTAAAACAGCCAGGTCAATGGATGGATCTTCGATCTTTAAGCCGCCTGCTATGTTCAGGAACACATCTTTCATTCCAAAATGAAAGCCACCTCTTTTCTCCAAAACGGCTAATAATAATTGTAATCTTCTTAAATCAAAACCAGATACTGTTCTTTGGGGAGTTCCATAAACTGATTGTGTAACCAATGCCTGTACTTCTATCAACAATGGCCTCATTCCTTCAATAGTGGCAGCAATGGCTATTCCACTTAATGATTCTTCTTTTTGAGTGATAAGTATTTCACTCGGATTGGTCACAGCACGCATTCCGGCCTGTGTCATTTCATAAATGCCAAGCTCAGAAGTGCTTCCAAAACGATTCTTTAATGTTCGTAATATCCTGTATGCATAATGACGGTCCCCTTCGAATTGCAATACCGTATCCACCATATGCTCTAATATCTTCGGACCGGCAATAGTTCCATCTTTTGTGATATGTCCTATTATGATTACCGGTGTATTGGTCTCTTTAGCGAATCGTTGCAACTCTGCCGCTGATTCCCTTATTTGCGAAACACTTCCTGGTGAAGAATCTATGAATGGGGATTGAAGTGTTTGTATGGAATCTACAATCACCAGATCGGGTTTCAATTTTTTTATTTCCTGAAATATGGTTTGGGTAGAAGTTTCAGTGAGCAGATAAAAGTTTTCATTACTCATTTGCAAACGATCAGCACGCATCTTTATCTGTTGTTCACTTTCCTCTCCACTTATATATAAGGTAGTGCTACCGGTCAGCATCAGGCCGTTTTGGAGGAATAACGTGGATTTTCCAATGCCTGGTTCTCCTGCAACCAGAATGAGACTACCTGCAACAATTCCTCCTCCTAATACGCGATTCAATTCGGGATCTGAAGTAAGAATCCTTTCATGTTCATTGGTGGTGATATCATTTAAAGCAATGGTTCTATGTCCATGCTTTTCTTCAGAGTACTCTTTCCATCCAGTTTCTTTTTTTGCTGTTCCTTTCTGAATGATTTCTTCTGTAAAAGTATTCCAGTTATTACATGATGGACATTTTCCAATCCATTTAGCGCTTTCATATCCGCATTGCATACAAAAGAAAGCTGATTTCACTTTACTCATATCATAAAGGTAACATCTAATTAGAATTTGGCGGAAGTGCTACAACTTTTCATGTGTAATTGATTTGTATGAAACAAGAAAAACTTTGAATAGCTACTTTATTGAAGAAAATCTTTCAATAATTAAATGATGAATTGATTTTTATAAAAAAAGGAATTGAAAAAGTTGGAATCAATAAAAAAAGCAGATCGTTTAATTGAAATAAATGAAGAAGAAAAATGTAGAACAGTATAAAAAGTAAAAGGGTCAACATTGCTGCTGACCCTTTACTTACTAACCCATTAAATTCTGCCACTAAATTACAAATTGGCACCACATAACAAAATTATTTTTAGGGGTTGTTGATAATTTTTGACCTGGGTCTATTCCTCAAAAGGGCATATTTGATAGCTTATAACTTGTTGATATATAATTACATATAATTTTTCTACGCTTTAACTTTCGGCAAAAATGATAAAATGGCAGGCCTTGTGTGTCATGGTTTTAGTTCAAAAAAAAATCTTTCAAGAATTGGCAGAAAAAGGCCGGTAAAATGGCTTGAATTATATTTGGTCATTGATTTGTACAAGTAGTTTATCTGAAAATAAAATCAGTTTTTATGCCTTCTTCAATTTTTATTGTTTCGATTGTTTTTTTGCTGATCAGTCTTCTGGTTTCAGGAATTCTGAAGAGGAAATTCTCCAGTTACAGTAAAATTCCGCTCCAATCTGGCCTTAGCGGAAGGGAAATTGCAGAGAAAATGCTGAGAGAGAGTGGTATATATGATGTAAAAGTGACTTCCGTAAATGGCTTTTTGAGTGATCATTACAACCCTCTTACAAAAACTGTTAATCTAAGCCCTGAAGTGTACGAAGGCCGGTCTGTTTCTGCGGCAGCGGTAGCGGCTCACGAATGTGGCCATGCAGTGCAGCATGCTGATGGTTATCAATGGCTTATGATGAGAAGTAAGCTTGTTCCGGTGGTTCAGTTTAGCTCTGGAATAGTTCAATGGGTATTGCTTGCAGGGGTGTTTCTTATTAAGATGTTTCCGGCCTTATTACTTGGAGGCATAGTGCTTTTTGCAATTACTACAATATTCTCTCTCATAACCCTTCCTGTAGAGTTTGATGCCAGTAAAAGAGCGTTGGCCTGGTTAAACCGTACAGGAATTACCACTCCTCAGGAATACCCTAAGGCAAAAGATGCTTTAAAATGGGCAGCAACAACTTATGTAGTGGCAGCTTTAGCTTCTGTGGCTACTTTACTGCAGTATTTGTCTATTTATAATAACAGAAGTAGGTAAAAAATATATAAATATTTATTTTAATACAATGAATTAAAGCCCCCCACTAGTCTGGAGGGCTTTTTTTTGTTTGAATTTATCTAATGATGAATAGTTTTAATTGATTCATATTAAGAAATATCTAATTATCCCCCTTTACATGAAAGAAAGCAGCTAAATGTCTTTACCGTCTGTCATTAGCTTTGGCCGTTAATTTATATTCTCTTATTTTTAACACGATTTTGTAATAAAAACTAACAGACATGAGAAAAATCGTAACACTCGTTATGGGTATGTTGCTTTTGGCTGTAGCCACAACATTCGCCCAGACCAGGGAAGTAACTGGACGTGTTACCGATGCAGCTGGTGCCCCACTACCTGGGATATCAGTTTTGGTTAAGGGTACCAAAACAGGTACTACAACCGATGCTTCTGGTAACTTCACTATCCAGGTTAAAGAAGGCGCAACCCTGATCATCTCTGGCGCCAGCTACGCTGCTCAAGAAATTAAGGCAACTCCAGGCACTGCCATGAAAGTGTCCCTCTCCGAAAAGAAACAAGAATTGACTGAGGTGGTTGTAACCGCTCTCGGTATTCGCCGTGAGAAAAAGGCACTTGGTTATGCAGTAACTACTGTAGACAAGAAAGCCCTTGAATTACGTCCCGATGGTGACGTGGTTCGTTTGTTAAATGGTAAAGCTCCTGGTGTAGACATTGGTGCTACTTCAGGTATTTCCGGTTCTGGTACTAACATCATCATCCGTGGTGTAAACACCATTTCTGGTAGCTCACAACCTTTATTCATTGTGGATGGTGTTCCTTTCGATGCTTCTACCAATGCACAAGCAAGTTTCGTTTATGGTAACACAACTACCAGCCGTTTCTTGGATCTGGATCCAAACAACATTGAGAACATCAGTGTATTGAAAGGATTGAGTGCAACTACCCTTTATGGTGAATTAGGCCGTAATGGTGTTGTGGTTGTAACTACAAAGAATGGTGCTAACCGCAGAATCAATAAGAAAGCGGAAGTAACTGTTTCACAATCTTATTTCCAAAATACAGTATCTAACCTCCCAGACTATCAGTATACTTATGGTGGTGGTTTCGATCAGAGCTTAGGTCTGGCCTTCTTCAGTAACTGGGGTGCTAAGTTCACCGATCCAGCTGCTTTAGTGGCTCACCCTTACGACAGGTCAGCTCTTAATGGAGCACTTCCTGAATATAAAGGTGCCAAATACGAATTCAAACCTTACTACAATTCTGTAAAGAATTTCTTCCGTACAGGTCAAATCAAAACAACTTCTGTAAACGTAGCTGCTTCTGGCCAGAACATCAACTTCAACGCCAACTACAGCTATATGGACGATCAGGGCTTCACTCCTGGTAACGGTGTTTACAAGAATACCTTTGGTATGGGTGGAACAGCTAAGCTGGCCAACAACTTTACCATCAATGGTACTTTCAACTATGTAAATACAAACTTTAAATCTCCACCAACTTCTACAAGCTTTGGATCTAACCCATCCACATCTTCAGTTTTTGGAAACCTGATTTATACCCCAATTGCGGTTAACCTTATGGGTAGTCCTGCTGATGGCAATAACTATCTTCCTTGGGAAAACCCAGTTGACCACTCTTCTATCTACTATCGTTCTGGTAATGATATCCAGAACCCTAGATGGACTGTGGCCAATGCCTTCACCGGACAAAACGTTAACCGTATATTCGGTAACCTTGGTGCCCGTTATGAAGTTATTAAAGGACTTGGTCTTACTTACCGTGTAGGTTATGATATGTACAGTGACTACAACTATCTTTCACAAAATAAAGGTGGAACTGTAGGTGGTGAAGATTATACACTTGGATTACATCGTACTGCAAACGGATATAACACTATCTGGGACCATACTTTCGCTGCTGATTATCTGAAAGATCTTACCAGTGACTGGAACCTGAATATCAACGCAGGTATCAACTCACAAGAGCGTATTTATAGTCAGAACGGTCAGAGAAGTACCCAACAGCTGGTTTATGGTTTATTTGATCACCCTTAACTACCTGAAATTACGTGCAGGTTATGCAACCAGTGCGAACTTCGGTTCTCCTTATAATACAAGGAATGTACTCAATATCTCAACAAATGTGTTTGTTGACCGTGTTGGTACTGTTATCAATTCAAACACTATCAGCGACCGTTTGGCAAATCCAAACTTGCAACCTGAGTTGCTGAAAGAATTTGAAGTAGGTGTTGAAGGTAAATTCATCAACAACCGCCTGAACCTCGATATCACTTATTACAATCGTGTATCAAAAGATCAGATCCTTGATCGCGACCTCGATCCATCAACAGGTTTCTCTGTGACATCTATCAATGCTGGTTCTGTAAGGAACTCAGGTATTGAGTTGGCGTTGGGTTACACTGTGATCCGTAATAAAGATTGGAACTGGCAGTTGGATGGTAACTTCACCCGCAACCGCAACCTCGTGTTTGATCTTCCAACAGATATCAAACAAATTGGTATCGCTGGTTTCTCTAACGAAGGTCTTTTCGTTATCGAAGGACAACCACTTGGTGTTATTCAAGGTACTTCTACACAGAAGGATCCAAAAACTGGTCAGCGTATAGTTAACAGTAATGGTGACTATATCTCTAGTACTGGTATTAGTATCATAGGTGATCCTAATCCTGATTATAAAATGACTGGTATCTCTACACTTAGCTGGAAGCAATTCTCTTTCCGTTTCCAGGTTGACTTTACAAAAGGTGGAGACATGTTAGCTTATACCCCAGGTACATTGATTGGTCGTGGTTTGACTAAGGATACTGAATTCGACCGTTACCTTCCTTTGATCCTTCCAGGTGTTAAGGAAGATGGAACTCCGAACGATATCCAGATCAGTGCGAGCCAGGCTTATTTCAATGACTATAGCGGTTTCTTCGGAATGGCTGATTTGATCACTTATGATGCAACTGTAGTTCGTTTGCGTGAGGCTTCATTGTCTTACAATTTGCCAGCAACATTGTTAGCAAAAACTCCATTCGGATCAGCATCATTCACCATCTCTGGTCAGAACCTTTGGTACAATGCTCCTTACTTCCCTAAACATGTAAACTTCGACCCAGAAGTAAACAGCTTAGGTGTAAGTAATGGACGTGGTTATGAAACACTCGCTGGTCCTACATCACGCAGGATCGGTGCTAGTATCCGTATCACTTTCTAATCATTGAACTGCTAAAAAAAACAGATATGAAATTGAATAAAATAATAATCGGTTTGCTGGCAGTGGCAATTATGGGGTCTTGTAGCAAGATTGCTGACAAATTTGACAGCAACCTGAACAACCCTAATACGCCTGATCCCAGCGCGGCTAACTCTGATCTTTACCTGAATGTGGTACAGTTGAGTTTTGCTGGTCTTTTCAATACGGCTTCTTCCTTCGGAATGGAAGTGACCCGCCAAATCGTAATGTACGGTCCAACTTACCAAAACGCATATACTCCTACCAGTTTTGATGGTGTATGGGATAATGGATATACTTCAGTATTGAAGCATGCCAATGCCCTGATACCTATCGCTGATGCTCAAAAGAAGTATGTAGTAGTTGGTATGACCAAGATTATGAAGGCTTATACCATGATGACATTGGTTGATATGTTTGGAGATATTCCATACACTGAAGCCAATCTCGGTTCTGAAAACACCAATCCAGGTGTTGAATCAGGAAAAGATGTTTATGCTAAAGCAATCGCTCTTCTTGACGAGGCTATTGCTGATTTGGCTAAAACACCTTCTTCTTATCCTGGTGTAACCGATCTTTTCTATGGTGCTGCAAATGCTACTGGTGCCAAGAAATGGGTGACATTAGCTAAGACTCTTAAATTAAGGGCTTATGTTACTACCCGTTTAGTGGATGCTTCTGCAAAAACTAAGATCGATGCTTTGTTGACTGAGAATGACCTGATCGATACTCCTGCAGAGGATTTCGAATTCAAGTATTCTACAAAACAAACAAACCCTAATAGCCGTCACCCACGCTATAATGGCAACTATTCTTCAACAGGTAGTTCTGGTGATTATATGGGTACTTATTTCATGTGGACAATGGTTCGTGAAAAAGCAGCTTTCAGTAACAATGCAGCGAACGACAAGAGCGATCCACGCACCCGTTATTATTTCTATCGTCAGCGTATAGGATATGGTGATGTGAATGAAGCTTCTTCTTCCTGCTCAGTTGCACCTCCTCCTGCTCACTATACACCAGGTATGCCTTTCTGTTTGATTACATCAGGTTTCTGGGGTCGTGACCATGGTGATAACACAGGTATTCCACCAGATGGTAGCTTCCGTACAACTGTAGGTATCTATCCTTGCGGTGGTGATTTCGATGCTAACCAAGGTGCAAGTGTTGGTTTGAATCGTGGTGGTCAGGGTGCTGGTATCCAGCCAATCTGGCAAACAGCCTTCACTGAGTTCGTAAAAGCAGAAGCAAACCTTACTTTAACAACTGCAGGTAATGCACGTACTTCTTTACAGAATGCGGTTACTGCCTCTTTTGCAAAAGTTATCGGTTTCCCTGCAACAATCGGTGTAACACCAAACCCAACATATGTTCCTAGTTCTGCACGTCAAACTCAATACATCACTGATTTGTTGACTGCATACGATGCAGCAACCACTACAGATGAGAAAATGACGATTATCGGAAAGGAATATTATATCGCACTTTGGGGTAATGGTGTAGATGCATACAATTTGTACCGCAGAACTGGTAAGCCTTCTAACATGCAGTTACCAATCGTTTCTGCTCCAGGAGCATTCACAAGTTCTATGTACTATCCTTCTGTTTACGTTAACCGTAACCAGAATGCAGCACAAAAAAGCGGTGTGGATGTTCATGTTTTCTGGGATACCAATCCTCCAGGTTTTAATAAATAATAAACTATTGAACTATGCGTAAAATATTAATAACATTATTACTTGTTTCAGCCGTTGGAGTTCTTTTGTATTCCTGCGAAAAGAAATCTGACGTGTCTGACTTCAGTAATGTAGGTGTTGGCGCTTATGTTACGTTGGTGAAGAATGGTAACCTGATCTTAGATTATGGTAACCTCGCCACAACAGCAGCCGACATCACCGTAAAACAATACGGTTCTGATATCGATAAGATCAAGGTATATGCTACCGAAGGGTTGGCTAACCTTGATAAAACAGCTTGGAAAGCCGTTAAGGAATACACCTACAACGGTGGTGAACAACAATTGAAAGTATCTGCAGTGGAACTGGCAGCCGGATTGGGTATCCCAACCACTGGTCTGAAAACAGGTTCTCCTTATACTTTCTACAACGAGCTTATCCTGAAGGATGGCCGTGTGTTCAATCCAGCTAATACCAATGGTGCTTTCCAGGGAATCTCTAACTACAACATGGCCTTTACTTGGCAAGCTGTTGTGGTTTGTCCTTACGTAGCACCAATGGCTGGAACTTATACTGTAATACAAGATGACTGGGCTGACTGGGCTGCTGGTGATACAGTACAAATTACTGATGTTGCTGGTAACAAACTTGACCTTAGCGCAGTATGGCCAAATCCTGCATATGGTTCTATCGTATCTCCATTACAGATATCTGTTGATGCTGCAACTGGTACTGCCACAATTCCTGCTAACATTACTTTCGGCAACTACGGTTCTTACAATGCGAAGACCCTTAGCGGAAGCAGTGGTTATGTATTTTCTTGCACAGGAGTTATAACTCTTGTAATACATGTAGATGCAGGTCCATTTGGTGATCAGGGATTCCTGAAGCTGATCCTAAAGAAAAAATAAGCACTCAATGTTTATGCACTCTATAGAGCCCTGGGTTTGTCCCGGGGCTTTTTCTGTTTTGAAAAGACGTTGAGATCAGCCAATAAAATACATTTCACGCCCCGGAAAGGCGCAAAGGAAGGTGTTTCTTATGGTAGTCTCTGATTTTAATTTAAGGAGCAAAGGGTCGCTTCGCTACGAATACAAATACAAGGCTAGGAGGACAAAGGAGAAAAAAGAGAATACAATCTCTGCGACCTCAGCGTCTCTGCGTGAGATGGCTGTTTAAAGGTTTCACGCAGAGGCGCTGAGGTCGCAGAGGAATTCCCCGCGTCTCAGCGTCTCTTCAGTGAAAAAATAAATATTATAGGGATAGAAAATACTTCACCTTCCGAAGCTCAACACTCGTGTTATATCAAGAACCTACTTAAAACCTATAACTTACTACTTAAAACTTTATCCAGCATCTAGCAGCCTGATCTCTTGATCTCCTTCATGCTGATCGAAGAAGTGAAACTCCGTAAGATGGTAATTGGTGTTCTCCTTGAGGTGTATCTTCTGCCCAAACTTCCAGCGCCATTTCCATTGCTTGGAACTGAACCAGAGTCCTTTGGTGAGATAGGAGTATACGATAGGATGTACCGTAACAGTAAGATGTTTGTGCTGGTTGTTTACCAGATAGCTGAGATTCTTTTCAATCTCATCTTCCAGTATTAATGTAGATGATATTTTACCGGTACCCTGGCAACTTGGACAGATCTCCATGGTATTGATGGTCATTTCCGGCTTCATGCGCTGACGCGTAATCTGCATCAATCCGAATTTCGAAATGGGCAGAACAGCATGTTTCGCACGGTCAGGACGCATGAATTCTTCCATCGACTCCATCAGCTTGCGCTTGTTCTCAGGAAGTTTCATATCAATGAAATCGACAACAATGATACCTCCCAAATCGCGAAGACGCAATTGACGGGAGATTTCTGCAGCCGCTTCAAGATTTGTTTCAAGAGCATTTAACTCTTGATTATTTCCAACGCTCTTATAACCGCTGTTTACATCGATAACATGTAAGGCTTCCGTATGCTCAACAATAAGATAAGCACCACTTGGAAGGTTTACTGTTTTTCCGAAAGCAGCTTTAACCTGTTTGGTTACACCAAACTGGTCGAAAATAGGAGAGCCATTGCTGAAGAAAGAAACGATTTCGCTTTTTTCAGGAGCAATGCGTTGAATATAGCTACGGGTGTCGTTGAAGATATTCTTATCATTCACAACGATTTTATTGAATGATTCATTCAATAAGTCGCGGAGGATGGAAGTTGTCTTTGTTTGTTCGCTAAGGATCTTTGCAGGGGCAGCAGCAGATTTCAGATTAGACTGAATCATCTTCCATGTTTCAACCAGCATAGAGAGGTCTTCATGGAGTTCTGCAGTGTTCTTTCCTTCAGCGGCTGTACGTACTATCACTCCGAAGTTCTTTGGCTTAATGGCTTCTATGATCTTCTGGAGACGTTTTCTTTCGTCGGAAGAGTGAATCTTCCGGGAAACGGCAACGATATCATTAAAAGGAGTGATGACTACAAAGCGACCAGGCAGTGATATTTCGCAACTAAGGCGTGGGCCTTTGGCGGCGATAGGTTCCTTTAGGATCTGAACGAGTACATTGGGCTTTCCACTAAGTACTTCATTGATCTTACCTGTCTTTACGATTTCTGGTTCTACAGCGAAGCTGGCGAAATCAAATCCGCCTTCGGTAGTATCACCGATTGCTTGTTGTGTGAATTTGAGAAGGGAGCGGGCATAGGGACTCAGATCCGTATAATGGAGAAAAGCGTCTTTTTCAAAACCTACTTCAACAAATGCGGCATTCAATCCGGGTATCAGTTTCTTGACTTTTCCGAGATATAGGTCGCCTACAGCGAAACTTCCATCATTTTTTTCATGATGCAGTTCCACCAGCTTCTTATCCTCTAAAAGTGCAATTTCTACACCCTGGGGAGTGGAGTTTATAATGAGTTCCTTATTCAAGCGTAAACTTCTTTTTCAAAAAGACCAACATCACTAAAAGGAAAGTTTGCTGAAGGGGGATTTTTTGCAGATTATGCCCATGGCCATCGCTAGATAGGGTATAAAAAACAAAAAACGGGTTCAGCTAAAGAAGGAGTCGGCCGGCCTCTAAAGGTGGCCGGCCGCTACAGAAGAAAAATTAACGACTCTTCTTCTTATGGCGGTTCTTTCTCAATCTTTTCTTACGCTTGTGCGTCGCAATTTTATGACGCTTTCTTTTTTTACCACAAGGCATTTACCAAATGATTTAATGAATGAATTAAATTGATTCCAATGAGTTTCCTTTCGGAAAGGTTTATTTTTTAAGTTGAGCGATGCGGGCATCGATCTCCTGTAAAATTTCTTTTTCTGTAAAGAACTGTTTGCTGTTTGTGTACCATTTCACTGCATTCTCCTTATCACCTTTTCTTTCGTACGATTCAGCCAGTGCTATCACTGCTTCTACATTCTTTGGCTCTTTAGCTACCACTTTAATCAATCTCTCAATAGCCTTATCAAACTGTCCCGATTGAAGACCTCCTAATCCCAACATGAATTGGGCGAACATATTAGTAGTATCTCTATCTGCCACTTCGCGGATCATCTGGATACCCTGCATCGGGTTTTCGCTGATATTTCCGAAAAGATAGCAACTACCCAATCCTATTTTAGTAGAATCATTATCAGGATTGATAGCCAGGGCTTTTTCAAACATCTCTTTTGCTTCGCCTGCCATCCAGGTTTTTAAGGCCGGGTTGGGTTGCTGGCGGAGCCCCTCTAAAAAATAGTGGGCAGCAAAGGTGAGGCTTTTTTCAGAATTTTCCAATTTAGAAGCCATTCCTGAATAATAAGCATAAGGCAGCAGCAGATGAGCTGAGTCGCGCCAGAAGGCCGCCATCTGCTTATAAACCTTTATTTGTTGTTCTTTTATATCTCCCCGAACAACGGCAGATTCCAATTGGCTGATATAAGATTGCTGTGATGGGGTCAATTGCTCCTTGGAACTGGCCAGAATAGCCTTAATATCAATGGTTTCTGGCTTATTGCCAGGTGCACCTGCTTCAGCAGGAGGTGGAGTTGTACTTTTTGGGGGAATGGTCTGGCCAAAAAAATAGATAAGGCAGAAGAGACCTACTCCACTGCCTATGAGGATCAATTGCTGTTTATTCACTGCTTAAAATTCTTTTAGAGCAGCAAAATTAAGCTTCATCATCCGGGTTTGGCTGATCTTCTTTTACAGATTGCAATTTTTTTACTTCAGCTACAAACTCTTTGGCTGGTTTGAACGCTGGGATATAATGCTCAGGGATGTGGACAGCAATGTTCTTCTTGATATTACGGCCTATCTTAGCGGCTCTTTTCTTAGTGATAAAACTTCCGAATCCGCGGATATAAATATTTTCTCCTGCAGATAAAGTGTCTTTCACTTCCTTGAACATGGTTTCCAGCGTAACCAAAACATCAACCTTTGGAATACCTGTTTTTTCAGATATTTGGTTAACGAGGTCTGCTTTTCTCATATAATTGAATTTTTAATGGGGTAATAAAATGTTTTTTTCTTTTTTTGCTTGCCAAAACCCACATAATCAATTCATTATTGAAGTTAGGGCTTTATTTGGAAATCAACAAGAAAAGTATAAAATATTGATAATTAATGATTAATAACAGTTCCGGCACATTTTTCAACCATATTCATTTTCAAAACGTTAAACTATCTGAATTAGTATGAAGCCGGCATTCACAAAAAAATTATTAGACTGGAATAAACAGCAGAACAACAGGGAGATGCCGTGGAAAGGAGAGAAGGATCCTTACAAAATATGGTTGAGCGAAATCATTTTGCAGCAAACAAGAGTGGAGCAGGGTTGGGAATATTATGAACGGTTCATAAAAACATTTCCAACAGTAAAAAAATTAGCGGCTGCACCAGATGAAAAGGTGTTTAAGCTTTGGGAAGGACTTGGTTATTATTCTCGCTGTAGGAATTTACTGGCAAGTGCAAGATGGATCGTTGAAAATAATAAAGGACGATTTCCAGACACTTATGAAATGATACTCGGATTAAAAGGGGTTGGTCCCTATACAGCCGCAGCCATTTCATCATTTGCATTTCAACTTCCTCATGCAGTGGTAGATGGAAATGTGCAAAGGGTTTTATCGCGCTATTTTGGAATTACAACTCCCATCGATAGTACTCAAGGGAAAAAGATTTATGACCAGTTAGCACAGGCATTATTGGATACTGATGCACCTGGTGAATACAATCAGGCTATCATGGATTTCGGGGCTGTAATCTGTAAACCTCAATCTCCATTATGTGAACAGTGTTACCAGAAGAAAGATTGTGTGGCATTATCAATAAATGCAATAAAAGAATTACCGGTAAAATCAAAAAGCATACAGATAAAGGAGCGATGGTTCGATTATTTCATCCTTATCTATAAAAAACAATTATATATAAGGAAAAGAACCACAAAAGATATATGGGAGCAGTTGCATGAATTTGTGTTATTGGAATCAACTGATGGCTTTGCCAATGGCGCTATCACAAAAAAGTATATATATGATATTGTGGGTGATGGAAAAGTAGTGGCCAGGCCGATTGGGAAACCGATTATGCAAAAATTGTCGCATCAACACATACATGGACGGTTTACATTAATAGAGCTTGACAAAACACCGCGATTACCCGATGAATTTGAAAAGTTACCGGTTTCAAAAATTTCAACGCTGGCTTTCCCAAAACTGATCAATACATTTCTTGAAACACATTCTGGTACTCTTTTTGGAGAAGATAACAGCCATAAAAAATAAGAGGAAGAATCTTCAAAAAAATCTAACTTTAAGAGAGAATTTCTGGCAGGCTTTTTCAAACTATAAACTTTATCAGTATGAGAGGCGTAAACAGGGTGATGCTCATTGGCAATTTAGGAAAGGATCCGGATGTACAATTTCTGGAAGGCAATATTGGAGTAGCTAAATTTCCTTTAGCCACAACAGAAACATTCAAAGACCGTTCTGGCAAGTTAGTATCGCAAACAGAGTGGCATACAGTAGTATTGTGGAGAGGATTAGCGGAACTGGCGCAGAAATACCTTCATAAAGGAAGTCTTGTTTATATAGAAGGCCGCTTACGCACCCGTAGCTGGGAAGATAAGGAAGGCAATAAGAAATTCGCCACTGAAGTAGTGGGTGACAACCTCATAATGTTGGATAAAAGAACCGACGGAACGGGGCATCATCCTTCTGCTGGAGGCGGATCTGGTGATTCGATAGAAGGTTTCCATGGACCAGAAATTCCCCCTATCGGAGAATCTTCCCCTGATCTACCTTTCTAAGTAAGACATACAAATAGTAAATTTGCACTAATAACGAGGGCAGGCCGTTTGACCTGCCTTCCTGATTAACAGAAGCAGGTTGCCACGTTGATCGTATTTTGAACATAAACCAACAAATTTGGATACTTTTTCGGCTTTCTGTTTTTTAGACTTTTCGTTTTCTCCAATATTGCTGGCGGCTACCTTCCAGGCCACTTCCACCATATTGGCAATCTGTGTGCTCGCCCTTTTGTTACTCTCTTTTTTCATATCCGGAGCGGAAATCGCTTTCTTTTCTCTTAATTATCGCGACATCAACACCCTTAAAACCAAGCAGGATGCTGCCTGGAAAAGAATTGTATCGTTACTGGAAGAGCCAAAGACGCTGATGGCTTCTCTATTACTGGCAAATGGATTAGTGAATATTGCCACCATCATTCTTTCCAACCTTTTGATAGATCAGGTGATTCCCTTTGAAAGTGCTATGGAAAATACCTGGTTAAAGTTGCTTATCAAGATTCCTGCTATAACGTTCATGATCATACTTTTTGGAGAAGTGCTCCCAAAGATCAGGGCTACACATAATAATTTGAGAACAGCTTATGAAGCGAGCTATCTGGTAGAAGCGATCTATTATCTTTTTAAACGAATCGCCAATCGCTTGCTTAGAATGAGTGATAGTGTAGAACGTTTTTTCGGTGGTGCCGCATCGCGTGCTTACACTCACCAGCAAATGGAAGAAGCTATCAAGTCAACTGTACAGGAAGAAGATGAACAGCGGATATTAGCCGGTATCTACAAATTCAGGCATATAACAGTTAAACAGATCATGCGCACCCGTCTTGATGTAAGCGGACTTGAATATGGAAGCAGTTTTCTTCAGGTGAAACAACGCATTGAAGAATTACATTACTCCCGTTTACCGGTTTATAAAACAAGTCTTGATGATATTGCGGGAATGATTCAAACCAAAGACGTCATTCCTTTCCTGATGGAAACTGACGATTTCGACTGGCACAGACTGATTCGTCCCCCTTATTTTGTACATGAACAGAAATTTATTGAAGACTTATTGAAGGAATTCCAGACAAAACGAATCCATTTCGCAGTTGTAGTTGATGAATTTGGTGGAACGAGTGGTATTGTTACTTTAGAAGATATTCTGGAAGAGATTATCGGAGAGATAAAGGATGAGTTTGATGATGAAGAAGCTGGTAGCAAGAAGATGGACGATGGGTCTTATGTTCTTGAAGGCAAAATGATGATTCGTGATGCCTGCACATTGATGAATGTACCCGCCGATACTTTTGATGAATTAAAAGGTGATAGTGATTCCATTGCAGGTTTGATGCTGGAAGTGGCTGGTGAAATTCCAAAAGTAAACGATGTGTTGAAGGCAGGTGATTTCGAATTCACCATTTTAGAAGTTGACCGAAACCGTATTCAAAAAGTAAAAGTTACTATACAGCAGCATGCTGATTGAATTAAAAACAATGAAGGCATTTAAAAAAAGGTATTGGATAATTTATGGCAGCTTCATTTTCTCTTTAATGATGCTTTCCTGTAATAGCGAATATACCATCAAGCCCAAGGGCTACTACCGAATTGATTTCCCCAAACACGAGTATAAGCTGTTTGAGCAGCCTGGCTATCCATATACTTTTGAGTACCCGGTGTATGCTTCTATAATGAGGGATTCAACGATGTTCTCTGATAACGATACTCCCTTTTGGATTAATATCGATTTTCCGAATTTTGGAGGCAAGATATATATCAGTTACAAACAAGTCGGTAATACCGATATTAGTAAGCTTGTGAATGATGCTTTTACTATGACCTATAAGCATAGTACAAAGGCAACAGAGATCAACGACTCTATGATGCGTACAGCTAATGGTATATCTGGGGTATGGTTCAATGTGGGAGGAAATGCAGCCACAGCAAAACAGTTTTATGTTACTGATAGTACGAATCATTTTCTGAGAGGAGCACTTTATTTTGATACTACTCCGAATGAAGACTCGCTTAGGATTGTGAATGATTTTCTTCAAGCTGATATGAAACATCTCATCAATACATTGAAGTGGAAGTGATACTTAAAAAGTAAAAATTATAAATTAAAAATTCAAAAAAGTGATAGCAGTTGAAAATGTTTTGGTGAGCGACGATTTGATAGGCAAGCAGTTTGTATGTGACCTGAACCGTTGCAAAGGCGGCTGTTGCGAAGAAGGGGATGCTGGTGCCCCGCTTGAAGATGAAGAGTTGGATATTATGATTGATGCTTATGAGAAAGTAAAACCTTATCTCGGCGCTGATTCAATAGCTGAGATTGAGAAGAAAGGTAAATATGTTTATCATAAGGAATTCGGTTGGGTTACTCCTACGCTTGGAGATGATCATGAAATATGTGTATATGGTTTCCGTGATCAAAAGGGTATTATAAAGTGTGCATTTGAGCAAGCCTATAATGATGGAGTGATTGCCTGGAAGAAACCTATCAGTTGTCATCTGTTCCCTATCATACACCATAAAGGCAAGAACGGTAATTACGACCTTATCAATTACGAACCAAGGGAAGAGCTTTGTAGTCCCGCTTGTGCTTTTGGCAAGAAATTGAAAGTACCCGTTTATGAATTTCTTAAAGAGCCAATTATAAGGTTGTATGGTCAGGAATTTTATGATGCATTAGATGCACTGGCAAAAGAGAATGCAGATACAACAAAAGGAGAATAATTAATCATTCCTAAATTCCCGGAGATGAGCGAACATGCTGGATCATTCATGGCGAAGAGTACGATAAAGGCGGCCGATCTTGAACATCGCAGAACGGTCAATTTCAATATCAATAAGTACAATGCAGCCGTTCCATTTGGAAAGCAGCAGTTTGTTGACGTTCATCTGGCAAGGGAAAAGGCTAAGAATATTAAGTGGAAAGCACTTGAATCACTCGATAAATACCTGGAAGATTTCGAAACCAATTTCACTAAGAGAGGTGGTAAAGTAATTTGGGCAGAGAACGCACAACAAGCTGTTGAAGAAGTGCTCCGTATCTGTGAGGCCAAAAAGTGCAAGACATTGGTGAAGAGTAAGAGCATGGTTACTGAGGAGATTCACCTTAACGATTATCTGGAGAAACATGGTATTGAAAGCATTGAGACGGACCTGGGAGAATATATCCAACAATTAGATGGTGAGCCTCCCTATCATATCGTTACTCCAGCTATGCATAAGAGCAAGGAAGATGTAGCTAAGTTATTCCATGATAAGTTACAGACACCCCTTAATCTTACCCCTGAACAAATGACCCTTGTTGCCCGAGGTATTATGCGGGAAAAATATGTTCAGGCCGAAGTGGGTATTACCGGAGCTAATTTTATCATTGCCGATACAGGGAGTATAGCTGTTACTGAGAATGAGGGTAATGGACGTTTGAGCTGCGCTTTCCCCAAGACACATATCGTAATCACTGGTATAGAAAAAGTAATTCCTTCATTTACAGACCTGGCTTTATTCTGGCCTTTATTGGCAACATATGGTACAGGCCAGCAGATGACTGTTTATAACAGCATTCTTAGCGGTCCCCGCCAACCTGGTGAACCTGATGGACCAGAAGAGATGTATGTGATTCTGTTGGATAATGGCCGTACTAATATATTAGCCAACGAAAAGAGCCGGGAAAGTCTTTATTGCATTCGTTGTGGGGCATGTTTAAATGCTTGTCCTGTATATAAAAATATAGGTGGCCATGCTTATGAAAGCACCTATAGCGGTCCCATCGGCTCTGTTATAACTCCTCGATTAAAAGATATGGACGAGTGGAAGCATCTTAGTTATGCATCTTCTCTATGCGGTAATTGCACCGAGGTTTGTGCTGTTAAGATAAATCTGCATGAGTTATTACTGGAGAACCGGGCCGAGGCTGTAAAAGAGGGCGATGCCAGTTGGGCCGAAAGAATTGCCTGGAAAGTGTGGAAGACGGCCAGTCTTCATAGAAGTTGGATGAATCAAGGTAGCAGAGCTCTTAAGAATAAGTTGGTGAATAAGCTATATAAAGGCTGGAGTAGCCAGCATGCGGATTTAGATTTTGCGCCGAAGACGTTTAATCAGCAGTGGAAGGAGCGGAAGGGGTAATTTGAGAATTTGAAAATTTGAAAATGTGGAGATGTGGAGATGTGAAAATGTGGAAATGCCCTGCCCTCGCAGCAGCTTGTCCTGATTATTCCGGATGAGCCGCAGAGGTCTTAAATAGTAAAGTTCCGAACTCTTCGAGAGTTCGGAACTTTACTATTTAGGATCTCTGCGTCTCCGCGTCTCTGCGGTGAAATGTATTTGTATTTAATCCCAGCTAAATCCAAATAATCCCCCCAATCCCAGTCTATAATCGGTATTTTTCTCCGTTGAGTTTAGTATTTTGTGCCAGCCATGCTGTTGTATACCCAAAAAGAATCTGCTCGTCTCAGTTATATTGTTGATTTCATCGGCAGGGAATTGTTTGCTTCACCGATAAGCATCACCACAGATGCAGATAAATTCAAGAAACATCAGGGGCCTCGTATTAATTATTCTGAAAGAGATTTTTCAGAGTCGGAGTTTTATATAAAATGCCATCCTTTACTTTTTGAATTTGATATTAGGAAACAGGATATCGAGTGTTTTGAATTGAATTTTCATAAAGCCTTTTTTGCCACTTCAGGGGATCTTCCTTTTGATATATTCGCTGCATCCTTTTATCTGCTTACGAGGTATGAAGAGTATTTGCCACATCCGAAAGACGGCTATGGCCGATTTGATTCAAGTCACTCATTAGCCTTTAAAGAAGATTTTCTGCATGAGCCATTAGTGAATCTTTGGTTAGAAGATTTGAAGAAAGCCTTGCTTAGAAAATTCCCTGAATTATTATTTCGCCAACCTGCATTCACCTGTTTGCTTACTTATGATATCGATATGGCATATGCTTATAGATATAAAGGGCTTCTGGTAAATTCAGCAGGTATTCTCCGGTCTCTATTAAAAGGTAAAGTGAAAGAGGCGGGACAAAGATGGAGAGTGATACGTAAAAAGGAAAGAGATCCATATGATTGTTTTGAATGGTTAGATGCACTACATCTTTATTGTCGTGTTAAACCTTATTACTTTTTTCTGGTAGCGAAGAAAAAAGGAATGTATGATAAGAACAATTCCACCAACATAAAGCCTTTCAAAGACCTGATTGAGTACTATGCTCATATGTATAAGACTGGTTTGCATCCTTCCTGGCAAAGTGGCGATGATCATTCGCTTTTAAAGGAAGAAAAGGAATGGTTGGAAGTGGTATCGTCTGAAGATGTTACAATCAGTCGTCAACATTATATTCGTCTTAGTTTACCTGAAACCTACAGGCGTTTGTTGAAAGTGGGTATAGAAAAAGATTTTTCGATGGGTTATGGTGACCGTAATGGTTTCAGGGCATCTGTATGTTCATCCTATTTATGGTACGATCTGGAAAAGGAATCGCCAACTTCCCTTTGGATATATCCTTTCTGCTTTATGGACGCCAACTCCTATTTCGAACAAAAACTAACACCAGGGGCTGCATATAATGAATTGATGCGTTATTACTCCATCGTTAAAAAGCACAGAGGTATTTTCATTTCAATATGGCATAATAATATTTTGGGAACACATCCAGGATTTGCCGGATGGCGCCAGATGTATGAACTGTTTATGAAAGAAACGGTTTACTGGGATGCCTATAATGATCATGGTTGAGTTTCGGTAGCTGCTTTAATTGCCGCTTTCGTATTCGATTTGCGATACACCTGATTCACTATATAAACGCCTACAAGGGTTATCAAACCTCCTACTGCAATAAATATAGTCAGCTTTTCTCCGAAAATTATTGAGCCTAGAATTACTGCAACAATCGGATTGATATAAGCATATATCGATGCCTGTTCAGTGGGTAAATTCTGTAATGCGTATAGATAAGCTACGAATGAAATCACTGAACCAAATAGAACGAGGTAGCTGATAGCTGCCCAGCTTTCCCATGGAATTTCTGTTACAGGGACAGTATTTCCAGTTGCTCCAGCAACACCATATAGAACCACTCCTGAAATCATCATTTGCAATCCAAGACTGAAATAAGGATTGAAAGAATTGGCTTGTGATTTTGTATATAAGGTGCCGAAGGCCCATGTCCATGTGGCAATGAGTGATATGATAATTCCAAAGCTGAATTCGGGCTTCTTAAAATCTGCTAAATGTTCATAGAAAATCACGCATATTCCACCGAAGCCCAATACTATTCCAAGTATAGCCTTTGTCGGCATCTTTTGCGAACGAAATAAGCCGATAATAACCAACCATAAAGGGAAAATAGCGCCGATGATTGAACCAAGTCCGGCAGAAATATATTTCACACCCCAGGTGGATAGTCCATTACTGATCATGAAGTTCAGGAAACTTAATACTAGAATGGTTATCCATTCTTTCCCTCTTGGCCATACTCTTCCTTTTCCCATGAAATAGATTAGGTAGGCCGTACCGCCCAATAATTGTCTTATACCAGCCATTTGTAAGGCAGGCATATGTTTTACTCCTTGCTTTGAAGCGAGCCAGGTGGTACCCCAAAGAAAACACACTGCAGATAAGGCAACTAGTGCTTTAGCGCGTGTACCTCTTTTTCTTAAATGAATAGGATTGTAGGATGCGATTTTCCTGATTGAGGAACCGGTTGCTGATAAGGTTTTATTTAATTCGAATTTTGACAAATCTGTTTTGTTCCTGCAAACGATTTATGAAAGGAGAAAATGAATGAAACTGCTGCAAAGATATATAATTCCCGCAGAGCTGCCACTGGATAGAAGACGACCATTAGAGAGCGGGTAATTTTTACAATTATAACTAAGTGCTATTCCTTTATATGCAGATGGTGCTCAGGATCTTCAATTATATCATATTCACCTTTTAAGCAGTAATACCCGAATATGGATAATCCGCCAACAATGATTGGTGTGAGAATAAAAGCATATATGATTGCGGGAATCTTGTCTTCTGGTTTTGTGCTTTCGAATTTTGGTATTGCTTGTGAAACGATAAGGTAATAACCAGCTACGGCTGCCAACAATATCCAAACAATGCCCATATATTTTCTGATAGCGTTCATACAACTTAATTTAATAGTTTTTAATCTTCAATCCGGTTATCTTCTCCATTGATATATAAGACGCCTATTACAAAACATATGCCTGCCAATATTATCGGATACCATAATCCTTCGAGATATGGTTTTTCATATGGAACAGATGTTCCGGCTTTTATTGCTATTTCATTGGCTTGTGTTGCTTTTGTAGTAAGGAATAATGCAATTGCTGGCAATAAGCCTCCGAATATTCCATTGCCAATATGATAAGGTAATGACATGGAAGTATATCGAATTCTGATCGGAAACATTTCAACAAGAAATGCTGCAATAGGTCCATATACCATTGTTACAAAAAGAACCTGGAGGAAAACCAATCCTATCAACTTCCAGAATGAGTCATTATCTAATAG
Source organism: Chitinophagaceae bacterium (assembly GCA_016721085.1). Taxonomy (GTDB): domain Bacteria; phylum Bacteroidota; class Bacteroidia; order Chitinophagales; family Chitinophagaceae; genus Endoryza. The sequence goes on from JADKJI010000004.1 coordinate 178,942, forward strand.
TACTACTTTGCTGATCTTAATGTCTTTATCGACATTTACTTTTGAAATATCTGCATGTAAATGTTCTTTCTTTGTTTCCTTATAAGAGGTACCATCTTCAAACTTTTTTAGTAATACAGTGGTGCGAATACTATCCAGATTATTTTTTTCATCTGTTGCTATGGAGGTAGTAGTTTCAGCAGCTATTTCTTTTTTTGATTTAATACTTCCTGCCTCATACATGGCTGTATAGATAGGACGATAAGCAATAATAGCTATGAGCATGCCTGCAAGCATTATCCATTTCCTGCCGATCTTATCGGAGAGCCATCCAAAGAGTACAAAGAAAGGAGTACCGAATAGCAGCGACCACATGATTAGCTTACTGGCCTGTGCAACTTCTATGTTAAGTGTACTCTGAATAAAACTTAGTGCATAGAATTGACCAGTATACCATACAACACCTTGTCCCATTGTAGCTCCGAATAAAGCCAGCAATACGAATTTGAAATTCAATCGATGTCCAAAACTTTCTTTCAATGGGTTTACGGATGCTTTTCCTTCCGACTTCATTTTTGCAAATAATGGCGACTCTTTCATCTTCATCCTGATGATGACAGAAATAGCAACCATTATAATTGATATCCAAAATGGAACTCTCCAGCCCCAGGCATTGAATGATTTTTCATCCATTGCCCCTTTGGTGCTTATTATAACTAATAGAGATACAAAGAGACCGATGGTGGCGGTGGTTTGTATCCAGGAGGTCCAGAAGCCTCTTCTTTCAGCGGGACTATGCTCTGCAACATAAGTTGCGGCACCACCATATTCACCACCAAGGGCTAGACCCTGAAGTAATCTTAAGAGTAAAACCAACATGGGCGCTACAAAGCCGATGGTTTCGTATCCTGGTATGCAGCCAATAAGGAAAGTGGAAATACCCATTATTACCAGGGTGAGAAGAAAAGTATATTTTCTTCCAATAAGGTCGCCTAGACGGCCAAAGAATAAGGCGCCAAATGGGCGTACAACAAATCCAGCTGCGAAAGTGGCTAATGTTGAAAGTAAGGCTACGGTTGGATTTCCATCTGGAAAGAATTTAGTGGAAATAATGGGGGCCAGGCTTCCGAAAATGTAGAAGTCGTACCATTCTATCAGGGTACCCACTGATGACGCAGCAATAATACCTGCTAATCCTTTTTTCTCCGTCTCAAAGCTCATATAGTTGGTTTTGGCAATTCAGCGAAACTAAATTTAGCGGAAATATGTTGATGACAGGATGAATTTCTTTCACTTATTTGAGTGTATGGATTGAATATACACTTACGTAATCGGTTGCATAGGACAATTGTACACTTTCTGTTGAATAAGTAAATCCGTTTTCGACGAAAATGGATTTTAGTGTATTTTTAAAGCCCTATTATTTTTCATTGATAAAGATTGCATATGTCATATCCCTTTCAGATCAAATCGTACGACGAGTACAAAGAGGCTTATAAGAAGAGTGTTGAAGATCCCGAGGGTTTCTGGGGCGAAATAGCCGGAACTTTCGAGTGGAAAAAACCGTGGGAGAAGGTATTAGATTGGAATTTCACTGAGCCCAAAGTGGAATGGTTTAAAGGGGGAAAGCTGAATATTACAGAGAACTGCATCGATCGCCATTTGAAAGAAATGGGCGATAAGCCGGCTATCATTTGGGAACCCAATAATCCTGAAGAAAGGACCAGGGTAGTTACTTATAACAGGCTGCATAAAAGGGTTTGTCAGTTTGCCCAGGTATTGAAGAATAATGGGGTTAAGAAGGGCGACAGAGTTTGTATCTATATGGGCATGGTACCTGAACTGGCTTATGCTGTTTTAGGTTGTGCAAGAATTGGAGCCATACATAGTGTTATTTTCGGCGGCTTCTCAGCACAAAGTATTGCCGACAGGTTATATGATGCACAAGCAGAATATATTGTTACCTGTGATGGCGCTTACAGAGGAAACAAAGACATTCCACTGAAAAGTGTGATTGATGATGCGTTGATTGGAAACAGGACTGTAAAGAAAGTGATTGTTTATACAAGAACCCGTGTTCCTGTATCTATGCTAAAAGGAAGAGACTTGTGGTGGGAAGATGAAATGGAATTTGCAGAAACACAAGTAGAGAAAGATGGTGTGGTTAGTTTTCCTGCAGAAGAAATGGATGCTGAAGATCCGCTATTCATCTTATACACCTCCGGATCTACTGGTAAACCAAAGGGTGTAGTGCATTCTTGTGCTGGATATATGGTTTGGACGAATTATACCTTCATCAACACCTTCCAATATAATAAGGGTGATATTCATTTCTGTACAGCTGATATTGGTTGGATTACCGGTCATAGCTATATAGTATATGGTCCATTGAGTGCAGGTGGTACTTCTGTGATGTTTGAAGGTATTCCAACATGGCCTGATGCAGGACGATTCTGGGATATAGTAGATAAGTACAAAGTGAATATTCTCTATACGGCCCCAACAGCCATCCGTTCGTTGATGGGATTTGGTCTTGATCCATTAAAGGATAAGAAACTTGATTCATTAAAAGTGCTGGGTACAGTAGGTGAACCTATCAATGAGGAAGCCTGGCATTGGTATGATGAGAATGTTGGAAAGAAAAATGTCCTATTGTAGATACCTGGTGGCAAACAGAAACCGGTGGTTGTCTTATTTCAAATATGGCCGGTGTAACACCTGCGAAGCCATCCTATGCCACATTGCCTATGCCGGGCGTACAACCAATATTGGTAGATGAGAATGGAAAAGAAGTGGAAGGCAATAATGTGAGTGGTAATCTATGCATCAAAGCACCATGGCCAGCTATACTTCGAACTACATATGGTGATCATGAAAGATGTCGCCTGAACTACTTTGCAACATACCCTGGTTTATATTTTACAGGAGATGGTTGTCACAGGGATGAAAATGGATTTTACCGAATTACGGGTCGTGTAGATGATGTGTTGAATGTTAGTGGTCATCGTATTGGTACAGCAGAAGTTGAGAATGCCATCAATATGCACGCTGGTGTGGTTGAGAGTGCTGTGGTAGGATATACCCACGACATAAAAGGTCAGGGTATCTATGCTTATGTAATCTATGGCCATATGCATGGTGATGAATTACATACCCGTCAGGATATATTGCAAACAGTAACCCGTATTATTGGACCCATCGCCAAACCCGATAAAATACAATTCGTTGCCGGTCTTCCAAAAACAAGAAGTGGAAAGATCATGCGTAGAATTTTGCGTAAGATTGCAGAAGGCGAAACGGAGAATTTGGGAGATACGTCTACGTTATTGGATCCGGGGGTTGTGGAGGAGATAAAGAATGGGAAGATCTGAGGAATTTGAAAATTTGGGAATTTGAAAATTTGAAAATGCTGATTTTCGGAATTTCATTCTTACTTGATTCCTTTCCTCTTATGACATCTTAAAAATAATCAAAGATTCAGAATAGAGATTTTCAAATTTTCAAATTCGCAAATTTTCAAATTAAATATGAGAAAACCCCACTGGCTGGAGTAAGTGTGGGGTTTTCATAGAGAACGTAAACTTCGCTTTCAAAAGGGTACAGATGCTACACCATCGGTAGCCGGCGAGGATTAGCAGACTCCTCGGTATATACGGCGATAATGGTGCCAGGGTGGGGGAGAGTAAGTGAAAATTAAAAAGTCAAAAGTCAAAGGTAAAAAAGTCAGTTTCTTGCCCATAAGTAGGCTAAGTTTTAAAGGCTTAAGTTGCTGTTAACCAATACTAAATAGTTTTAAAATCTCGAAGCTGGTTTAATTGCCAGCGAAGTTCATTTGAGAATAATGTAAAGCCACGGGCCAAAGATTTTCAAATTTTCAAATCATCAAATTTTCAAATTCTGACTTCATGTTGTTCCGTCGCTTCCTCCGCATCGTACTTTCCCTGTTCCTTTTACTAAACATCATGGCGGCCTTTCATGCTTACAAGTTCACTCATTTTTATCCTGCTAATGAAGTGGTGAAAAAAAGACCTGAGGATATGAACTGGTGGGATAAAACAAAGGCTATAGTGGTGGGTGTTAGGTTTCCAAAATCTGTAAATAGTGTTACCCCAGATACCACATATAAGACTGTCAATTTCAAGACGGCAGATGGAATTCCTATTGAAGCATGGTATACGGAAAAAAGTAAGGCTAAGGGGACAGTCATTCTTTTTCATGGCCATGGAGCTTCAAAATCAAAAGTGTTGACGGAAGCCAACTATATGTATACTTTAGGATATAGTACGCTGTTAGTTGATTTCAGGGCTCATGGGGGCAGTGGGGGTGATGTTTGTACTATCGGGTATAAGGAAGCTGAAGAAGTAAAACTGGCTTATCAATACCTGGTTGAAAAGGGCGAAAAGAATATTGTGTTATGGGGTATATCATTGGGAGCAGCTACAATAACGCACGCTATAAGTGAATATCATATAGAGCCCTCCAAAATAATTTTAGAGATGCCTTTCGGGGCATTGACAGATGCAGTAAAAGGCAGGGTTCGCATTATGGGTTTGCCTGAGCAACCTATCGCTACTTTGCTGACATTTTGGGGCGGTACAGAACAAGGTTTCTGGGCATTTAGCCATAATCCTTCTGCTTATGCAAAGTCTGTTAACTGTCCGGTATTATTGCAATGGGGAGCTAAAGATCCAAGAGTTACCAGGGAAGAAATTGATGCTATCTATAAGAATCTGGTGATTCCAACAAAGAAGTTGGTCGTGTATGAATCAGCAGGACATGAATCACTTTGTAAGAAGGAGACATTGAAGTGGCAGGCGGAGGTGAGGGCGTTCTTGAATTGAGGTTAAAGTTTAAGGGTTTAAAGGTTTAAGGGTATAAGGGTTTTGAAAGTTGGAGAGCAAGATTAATTAGTACTGATTGAAGAGCGAAGCCTATGTATGACTATGTTCTATGTCTCTATGTGGTATGTATTTTTTAACACATAGGAACATAGGCACATAGTCAAACTCGGAAATTCCTCTTGTATTCTATGTTCCTATGTGCCTATGTGTTCGGCTGTTAAACTGAGATTATTTTGATTTATGGGATTTAGCGGGAATGGAATACAAATTCATTTCACCGCAGAGGCACGGAGAAGCAGAGAGAATCCAAACTTACAAAGTTAATTAAATTACATTGGCGATTGCCATTATCTGCGAATGATAACTTTAGTACCGACCGTTAAATATTCATTGACTTCATCAATATCTTCATTCTTGAGTGATACACAACCATTGGTCCAGTTGGTATAATCATCTACTACAAGATCATCGTTTGGCCAGGTGCCATGGATAGCAATGCCGCCACCTATTTTTGCATTTGCGGGGATTAGTCCTGCTGCTTTACGTTGTTTGAATTTAGCCCAGCTATCCTTATTTGGATAATCGAGAAGCATCATTCTATGCCATTTATCATGAACTCTTTTTGAAGTAATTCGGAAAGTGCCTTCGGGAGTTTTCTTATCCCCTTCCATTAATTTATCTCCCAGGTCTTTATTTCCAAAAACAACGGGGTAAGTGGCATACCAGCCATCGTCGTCATATACACTTAGTTCATAATCAGACTTATCGACTATGATGTAGACAGTCCCGTTGGGATCTGTTGCTCTGCGTTGTTTTACAGACGATTTTTTGTCTGCAGAACGGAAGCTAAGGGAGGAAAGGGTGACAATAAAGAGTGAAATAGCAATAATTCGAGTTTTCATATTAACCTACTTTAACGTAAAGACCTGTCAATCGGCACTTTGTTTAAATGATGTTTTAAAATATTTAGTTAAAGGGGTAAGGTAAACGACATAATTAAACGTACAAGGATTTTGCCATAGTATGGGTGTGGGGAATATTTAACAGGATTTATTGAGGAATATAAAAAAATTTGAAAATTAGATGATTTGATCCGCCGCGGCGGATGGAAATGAACAGCCGGAAACAGGGGCTGGGTTTTTATACTTTTTATAACCGCAGAGACGCGGAGACGCAGAGTTATTCCCTGCGTCTCCGCGTCTCTGCGGTTATAAAACTTATTACTTAAAACGTATAACTTAATGCGACACCTTCGCATCCAGCGTCTTCGCAAATTCGATCATTTCCTGAAGATGTTCAACTGATGGCACTTTACCACTAAGTCCGAATTTGTCATTCGTTTCAACAAGCTTTACGTGCAGGTTTTCGGCTTTGCGATGGGAGAATTCTTTTACAGAATCAACACCGGCAGCTTCCAGCAATTCTGAAAATTGACCAGCCACTCCTTTTATTCGGAACAGATCAGCATGATTAACCCAGGTGAGTATTAATGATTCTGGAATATGTGTAGCAGCAGCCATTTTTTCACGTCCTCTCTTTGTTCCACAATGAATCAACAGGTCGGTAGTGGTCTTAACACCCTGAACATTTAATTTTTCCGCATAGGTCGGTCCAATTCCTTCAATATCCATTACATTATAAGGCATAGTGATAATCTTTAGGGCGACAAAGTAAGAAGAAATTCCTGCACAGTAGGCCAGTAGGCACATTATTTTTTATGTATACATTGTTTGCTAAAAAAGGGGAACTTGCTGAGTAAAAACCATTAGTATGAAATCTCTGCTTTATATAATGCCAATCATTGCAGGAGTGGCTATGTCAATTCCAGTCGGGAGTAAATGGACAATTAAGAGCTGGATTGCAACATCCCATCTTAGCCGCATTGATATCTTTTGTTGGAGGCACATTGGCGTTATTACTGCTTTTGTTGTTTTCAAAACAAGCATTACCACCGGCAAATGTTTATACAGGGTTAGAATGGTATAAATATACCGGTGGATTTTTAGGAGTGATAGTAGTGGTGTTTGTGATTCTTTCAGTACATGAGGTGGGGGCTTCTAATATGTTTGTATTGATAGTGGCAGGGCAATTACTAACTGCATTGCTTATGGATCATTTTGGCTTATTGGGTTTATTGGAAAACCCTGTGAGTGCAAAGAAGGTGATAGGAATGCTTATGGTTATTGGAGGTGCCTGGTTAGTTACTAAAAAATAAAAACCGGCGCGTAAAAACGCGCCGGATACTAAACAAGAGAGAAATCGGAAAAAATCTTACCAGTTACTCAATCGTACACCAAAATTGTAAGGTGTTTGATCTAATCCTTTAGCAAACATGCTTTGTGTTGCTACTGATCCGTATAATTTTACTGGTCCCAATTGAACTTCTCCGATATAGGAGATCTTCCAAGGACGCAGGTCGAAGTCATTCTTTTCTTTTTGCTTACCGAAAGCACCAGTGATGGTTTTCTGACGGCTGCTGTATAAATAACCCGCACTTACACCTGCACTGAATCCGAATCCGCTTTTACGACCAGGTGTGAAATTGAAGTTCAACATCATTGGTACAGTAAGGTAATCAGCTGCGAGCTTGTTCTTACTATATACAGTTGAGTTATCCATGATCACTTTAGTAGGGTCAGTTTCAAATTTGATTGCACGTGAATAGCGATAGTTGTTCAACTCCAAACCCATACCGTATTTCAAGTTTACCACATGCTTAATCACATTCAGTCGCTGCATGAAGAACCAGATATTGACGTTGGTAGATTTTCCATTGCGTAATTTGAACCAGTCTTTAGAAGCACCAGGCGCAAATCCAGTTACAGGATTTTGGATGCCTGCGGATGTATAATCTGTATTATCTGTCAGCTGATTGATACCAAGGTCAACGATCCACCAATTTGTTGTTACATTAGAAGGCTTTGTGCGCTTTCGGTTATGGATGGTTACATTCTTGTCGTTTCCATTATTACCATGCTGGCCATCCCCTTTTTTAATGATGATCATGCTTCCTATGCGTATGGTATCGCTTTCATTTGTCTTTGAGCTGTCTGACTGCGCCATTCCGGTGAGTGCAAAACATATCCCTGTCAGGAGTAAAACTATCCTTTTCATACTTGAGTTTTTAAACTGGTTATCTGATTATTTTAATGCTATTTCAAAATTGGCGATATGGATTCCTTTCTTGTCTTCGCCTGGACCGATGTTAGTTGCTTTTTCCACTACCCGGGTAACTTTGCGGAAGAAGCCACGCATCTTATTTTTAGAACTTACATTGGAAGTGAGAACTGCGAAATTATCTTTATCTGTTTCTGTGTTATCAGCTACATAGTTTGCATTGGTGCTTTCTGGTCCTACGGGACTATCTGGTAAAGGATTCACTGCTGCTATACCTGTATTGATCACCTGAATTTTATTAGACTCATCAACTTTCGCTATCGTGCTTCCTTTAAGTGTAACGTCGCTATCGACAGGAAAGTTACTTTCGTTTTGATTTTTTGTTGGAAGATTTACATTTTCTGCTAGCAAAGGAGATTCTTGTGTTTTATTTTTTACTTCTTTTATTACAGATTTTTTATCTGTTGTATTGACTGCTGGTGAATTCTTTTCTGTATTTGTATTGTTATCAGCTAAAGAACTCTTTTGAATCGCTTCTTCTTTGTCAACAGGGTTTGTTTTTGAAGGAACAGTAACTGCAGGTTCTTTTGTACTATTGACAATTGAGCTTTCATTCTTTGGTGTGCTTATGTATAGCCAGGCACTAATTCCAAGGAACAATAACACTGCTGCGGCAACAGCTACTCTCCACCAACGGAATACAATTACTTTTTCATCTTTTTCAGAACGGTAGAGTAATTGTTTGTCGGGGAAAACTATTGAAGCATCAGCTGTATATCTAACTTTTTGTATCAGTTCAAATGCTACCTGATGTTGTGGGTTTTTGTAAACAAACAATTCAGTAGCGGCTTTTTCTTCATTAGTCAGTTCATCATCTCCGTACAACACGAAATATTCTTCGAAATTAGTGTCGTTCACCATTTCAGTTGTTGAAGCATGGCGATATAAGAAACTCTTGTCGCCGAGGCTTGCTTCTTTCTCTGAAGGAAGGACAGTGTCTTTCAACATCATGAGCTCTTCCTTCAAATCAGGATTCATTTCTACAAATTCTTCAACTGCTTTACGATCGGAAACGTTCAGTTCGTTGTCGACGTAAAGGAGAAAGAATTCTTCGTAATTATGGCGTGTGATGTTCATTTTACAATACGTTTTCTGGGCTTACTAAATAATTTTTCAATTGAATCCGGGCGCGGTGCAGGTAAACTTTCACCTGGCTTTCATTCAATCCCGTGATCTTTCCAATCTCTTCATAGGAATAGCCTTCGTAATCTTTAAGCAATACCAGTGAACGTTGTGTTTCGCTTAAACGGCTGAGGGCCTCTTCCAGCACTTTTTTAGTATTTGATACCGGTCTGTCGTACACCAAAGTATCTTCCTTGAAATCGTCTTTCAGTTTTATCCTTTTCACCTTCCTGATATGGTCAATCATCTGGTGGTAGGCTACAGTGAACAGATAACTCTTTGCTTTTGCGTTATCCACCTCTGCCCTGTTAACCCACATTTTCTCAAAGGCCGTCTGAACCACATCCCTGGCATCTTCCTCGTGCCGGAGATTTTTTACTATGAACCTGAATACGTTATCAGCGTATTGGTTCACACATTGGTTATATTCTTTTTCCGTCATAAGCAGGACAGGTTATTGTTTAGTAATAGTAGTACGTTTCAGCGGGCGGGATGTTACAGGGGGGAGGAAAAATTTTAAAGTAAAAAGTCAAAAGTAAAAAGTCAAAATGGGGAAGCACTGGTTATTATCGTCCCCCTTTCAAAATTAGGATAACTTATTATCCCGCCATCCTGTGGGATTCCCCTATAAGAAGAGGAGGCTTTATTAGGGCCTCCTCTTATATAAGTATTTGAATTACAGTTGTTTAATAGTTCGCAGCACTAATAATATTACGTCCCAGTGATTCCAGGATAATAAGATCGCCTTTGGATTTGTCTATGTTACAATCCTCTGTGTTTTCGGTGCAGGCTTCTTTAGAAGCTGCTGTTACATTTCTGGTGGCTGAAAACAGTATTAGAGAGGCGCTGGCTACCATAATAACAAGAATCAATCGGATGAAGGTCTTTCTGAACATATCAGTTGCTTTGAGTTATAAGACGAAGGTAGAGCGAAAATGTTACAGGGGTTATAATAAATCCTTAAAATGCGTTTTTTAGCCTGTGAAATGCGGAAACTTGACGGTAAGCCGTTTTGGATAAGTTGCCCAATATAAAAATGATCTTATCTGGTATAGTTACATTTTCTATTTTTGGCGGATTAATACCCATTTTCAATGAATGAAAAGTTTGTACAACGTATTGCAGCAGAGGTTGAAGAGATAAAAGCGGCAGGTCTTTTTAAGACTGAAAGGATCATTACATCTCCACAGGGAGCGGAAATAACTGTGAATGGCAAAAAGGTGCTTAATTTCTGCGCCAATAATTATTTGGGGTTATCGTCTCATCCAAAAGTAATAGAAGCAGCAAAGAAGTATGTTGACTACAGAGGTTATGGAATGAGCAGCGTTCGCTTCATATGTGGAACGCAGGATATACATAAAGAATTGGAGGCTAAGATCTCTGCATTTCTGGGTACAGAAGATACCATTTTGTATGCTGCGGCTTTTGATGCCAATGGGGGCGTATTTGAGCCGCTTTTGGGAGAGTCTGATGCCATCATTTCCGATGCTTTGAACCATGCTTCCATAATTGATGGTGTAAGGTTGTGTAAGGCGCAACGGTATCGTTATGAGCATAACAATATGGAAGATTTGGAGCAGAAACTTATTGAGACTGCTTCATTAAGAAGCAGGATCATTGTTACCGATGGATCTTTCAGTATGGATGGTACAATCGCTCAATTGGATAAAATTGTAGCACTGGCAGAAAAGCATGATGCCATCATTATGATAGATGAATGTCATAGTAGTGGCTTTCTTGGTAAAACTGGACGTGGTACGCATGAATACAGGGGTGTGATGGGAAAGATTGATATCATTACAGGTACACTTGGTAAAGCTTTGGGTGGAGCATCTGGAGGCTTCACGAGTGGACGAAAAGAGATTATCGATATGTTACGTCAGAGGTCTCGTCCTTATCTTTTTCAAATACGCTGGCTCCAAGTATAGTTGGTGCATCAATAGCGGTATTGGATTTATTAAGTGAAACAACAGAACTGCGCGATAAACTCGAGTTTAATACAAAGTATTTCCGTACAAAAATGACTGAAGCGGGTTTTGATATCAAGCCCGGCGATCATCCTATTGTGCCTATAATGCTATATGATGCAGTAGTAGCGCAAAATTTTGCAGCTCGTCTGTTAGAAGAAGGTATTTATGTTATCGGATTCTTCTTCCCTGTTGTTGCCAAGGGGCTTGCCCGGATTCGAGTTCAATTAAGTGCTGCTCATGAAGTGGCACATTTGGATAAGGCGATTGCGGCGTTTACGAAAGTGGGGAAGGAGTTGGGGGTGGTTAAGTGAGTGAGTCGGGAGTCGGGAGCCGGAAGTCGGAAGTCGGGAGTCGGAGTCTGAAGTAGGGGAGTTAGGAAGTAGGGTAGTAGGGAAGGAGAATACAAGGGTTACTCAACATAAAAAAGTAAGGGGCTTAGAAATGATTTACTTCAATTCTAAGCCCCTTACTTTATTTAGAGTATTTATCCTGTATTCTCCTTCCCTACTACCCTACTTCCTAACTTCCCTACTACTCTCAGAGACTCGCGATCATCGAAATCTCCACATTCACATTCTTCGGCAAACCTTTTACTGCAACAGTTTCTCTGGCGGGGAAATTTCCAGAAAAATATTTTCCATAAACCTCATTTACTTGTGTAAAGAGGCTCATATCTGTTAAGAAGATGGTTGTTTTTACGGAGTTGTTGAAATCCATACCGGCTGCAGCAAGTACCGCTTTCAGGTTATGCATTACCTGATGTGTTTCGCCAATGATATCTGTTGCTTCTACATTTCCTGTTGTTGGGTTGATAGCTACTTGTCCTGAGATGAATAGCATAGATCCTACCTGAACAGCCTGGCTATAAGGCCCGATGGGGGCTGGGGCTGAGGGGGTGTTGATGATTGTTTTTTCCATGGGGCGAAGGTAGGGAGGAAAGACCGAAAAGACCGAAAGACCGAAAGACCGAAAGACCGAAAGACCGAAAGACCGAAAGACCGAAAGACCGAAAGACCGAAAGACCGAAAGACCGAAAGGTAGAAAGACCGAAAGTCGAATCATTTAATAATGTAAGACCGAAAGAACTAAAAGACCGAAAGTCCGATTAAATTTTTATTAAGAGTAACCCTTGTATTGTCCTCTACATCCTACTTAACTACTCTATTTCTTTTCTCTTGGACTCCTCGGTCTTCCGGACTTAGTATTCCCCTTTTCTCCCCAAAATACTTTTCTTTGTAAAAATTATTCGAATGACAATTGCAGTATTGGCTAATGAAGAGCAGAAGAATGTATGGAATGAAAAGGGGGTTGCTGATGGGGTTGAAGTGTTATGGTGTGGTTCTGTGAGGACGTTGGTGGCTACAAGTGCTGATGTTTATGTAGATCTGACTTTTATAAATGACAGGGAAAGAATAGAAAAATATAAGATGAGGGAAGGATTCCCGTTTTTTGTAAATGCAGTTGAAGAAACAGCTGCCAATATTGGACATGGTGTGATAAGAATTAATGCATGGCCAGGAATGCTTAAAAGAGAATTATTGGAAGTGGCTATTGCTGAAACCGATCAGGCAATTATTGTTGAAGAAGTAATGAAGTTGTTAGGTTGGAAGTATATTATTGTTCCAGATATTCCTGGTATGATAACAGCAAGAGTAATTTGTTCAATCATAAATGAAGCTTATTATACATTTGGAGATGGAATAAGCAGCAAGGAGGAAATAGATATTGCGATGAAGTTGGGTACCAGTTATCCATTTGGTCCTTTTGAATGGGCTGAATTAATTGGGATAGAAAAAATTGTTTCTTTGCTAAGGAGGTTGAGTATTGAAAGTTCCAGATACGATGTTGCACCATCTTTATTAGTAGATTATAAAATGAATAGTTAATGGCATTGATATTACATATAGATACAGCATTAGAGAAAGGAATGATTTCCCTTTCCGATAAGGGTATACTACTATGTACTTCATATTGTGAAAATCCGAAGGACCAATCTTCTTGGTTGGCTCCTGCAATCCAATCGATTGTAAAGGATGCTGGGTTTGCTATGAAAGATTTAAATGCAATTGCAGTAGTTGCTGGACCTGGATCATATACGGGGTTAAGAGTTGGTATGGCAACAGCAAAAGGTTTGTGTTATGCATTACATATTCCTCTATTGACAGCATCATGTTTGGAGTTGTATGCAATGGGAGCGCAAATTCAATTGTCAGAGAAGTGTAAAAAAAATGAACTTGAAGTATTGATTTGTGCTATGATTGATGCGAGACGAATGGAAGTTTTCATGGGAATATATAATGAGAGAATGGAATCGGTAATGGAGCCTGGCGCAATAATATTGGATGAAAAGTTTTTTGCGGAAAAAGTTGCGGAAAATCATATTGTATTCTGTGGCAATGCAGTAGACAAGTGGGAGAAAGTATATCAGCATACGAATGTGACTTATATACATGAAGGATATACCGCTGATGTATTCGCTGCATCAAGCTTTAAAAAATATCTGCAACATGATTTCACTTTGTTGGCATATGCTGAACCCGTTTATCTAAAGGAAGTATACATTCATCCCCAAAATTGACCAACAACAATTAATACTAGAATTGTTTGCTGCAATCATTGATTTGCTATTATATTTGAATATCAACCTTTCCTAATCTAAATTCAAAAGAACCTGAACTTATTATGAACGTGGCTACCAACTACTCAATGCTATTAAATGCAGATAAAGAAGCCGTTCAGGTCGATTTTGTAAGTCTTAAGAAAGGAGCTATGATTTTGCGGGCGTTGAATCATAAACTTCGCCAACAAATTGTAAAACTGATTGATGAGAAGAAAAAGATTACTGTAACTGAAATTTACATTAACCTTAGACTTGAACAATCGGTGGCTTCACAACACCTGGCCATTCTCAGGAGGGCTGGTATTGTAAGAACAGATCGCGACGGCAAATTCATCTACTATTCAGTAGATGGCAATCGGGTTGCTCAGATCATGAAATGCGTGGATGAGCTGATTGCCTGATTGTTAGAACATAATTATCTGCATTACAAAGCGGAAACCACTGCCAGGTTTCCGCTTTTCTTTTTTATAAATTACCTTTGGCCAAAATTTTTACTATGTATATACGCCAACTGTATACAGGCTGTTTAAGTGAAGCTGCCTACTATATTGAAAGCGAGGGAGAAGCAGCTATTGTAGATCCACTTCGTGATATTGATGTTTACCTTCAGCTAGCTGCTGAACGTAAAGCGGTAATTAAATATATTTTTGAAACACATTTCCATGCCGATTTTGTAAGCGGACATCTTGATTTAAGTAAGGCAACCGGGGCTCCGATAATTTACGGACCAGAAACAAAGACACGTTTCAAAGTTCATGTTGCAAAAGATGGTGAGCGTTTCCCTTTGGGAAAACTTTCGCTTGAAGTTTTACATACACCAGGACATACAATGGAGTCTTCCTGTTATCTTTTATATGATGAACAACAAAAAGCACATGCACTTTTTAGTGGTGATACACTTTTTGTTGGAGATGTTGGTCGTCCTGATCTTGCACAGAAAGGAGAAATTCTTACTATGGAAGATTTAGCAGGTATGTTATATGATAGTCTGCACAAAAAAATACTTCCATTGCCAGATGATGTTATAATATATCCTGCACATGGTGCTGGCAGTAGTTGTGGAAAGAATATTGGTACTGAAACCCAAAGTACAATTGGAGAACAGAAGCAAACTAACTATGCTTTATTGGCGGAAACAAAAGAGGCATTTATAAAATCAGTAACAGATGGACTTTCCGCACCGCCGCAATATTTTCCAATCAATGCACAGATAAACAAGGAAGGATATGATCCTTTGCAGGATATACTTGATAAAGGGTTGAAAGCATTAGAAGTGCCTGAATTCAAGAAACTGATTTCTGAAGAGGATGTGATAATAATTGATTCAAGGCCAGCAACTGAATTTGTAAATGGATTTGTTCCAGGATCTTTATTTCTTGGATTAGAAGGAAGATTTGCAGAATGGGCCGGAAGTCTATTGCCATTCAATAAACCAATAGTGTTGGTGACTCGTAAAGGAGAAGAAAAGGAAACTGTTATTAGATTAGCAAGAGTCGGTTTCTCTAATTTTAAAGGATATCTGCAAGGTGGATTTGAAGCCTGGCAGAATGCAGATGAGAAAGCGGATCTTGTAATTTCTATTGAAGCTGATGAATTAGCAATGGATCTTCCTTTTGACAATAATCTTGTTGTACTGGATGTAAGAAGAGAGACTGAGTATGCTGATGGGCATGTGAAGAAAGCAATTAATCTTCCATTGCAGGAAATGACAGATCCAGGTGTATTAGCAGATTTTGACGATAGGATGAATTTGTATGTTCATTGTGCTGGAGGTTACAGAAGCCTTATTGCAGTGTCACTGCTTAAGCGCGAAGGAATACATAATCTCCGGAATATTGAAGGGGGATGGAATAAGATAAAAGAGGAGAAAAAGATTGAAATTGTAAAAGAAAGTAGTGTATTGAATTAGATTTTATTAGTGATAAGTAAAGAGGAAGCCGTATTTTACTGCTTCCTCTTTTTTATTTTCTATCAAGCAATTCACCATATTCTGGTTTGTATTCATGCTTCCATCTTCTATGACTCCATAGATAGTTGGCGGGTTCTTTACGAATGCATTTTTCGACATAAGAAACATAGATTTTAGTAAGATCACCTTCTTTCCAATCTTTAATTGAATCGGCAACGAATTCGGTATCCATCCTATAGTGACCTCTTTTTGTTTTATAGAAATGGGCAAATACAATTGAACAGTCGTTCAATCTGGCACTTTTTTCAGGACCAGTTACAAATCCGGTAGGTTTACCAAAAAGTTTAACCAGTATGCATTGGTTGGTTTTCCAGGACTTTGGTCGGCAACGATTCCCAGTACATGTTTGAGATCTTTTTATTTCGTAAGTAATGGTTCCTGAAATCGGTAGCAGGAATTAAAATTGTTCCTTGCTTAGCGCGCATGTTTCTAATTATCTTATCGATTGGCTTGCTTCCAACCGGCATATATATTCCAACAAAAGGATATTTTGAACTTTTTGCAAGTCCCCAATTTACAAACTCCCAATTAAAATTGTGAAGGCCAATGAGATGGATGTTTTTCCCTGTAGTATATGCTGCTTCCAATCCGGATAAATCTGTTTCAAATCTCTTACTTGCTGATTCATAACTCCAGGATATGAATTTGAGAGTTTCAATAAATGTATCAACAAAATTGTGATAGAAACTTTTAGCTAATCTTGTTCTTTCTTCAATTGATTTTTCAGGAAATGCAATAGCAAGATTTCCCATTACTACTTCTTTCCGGTAGCCGATAACATAATATAGTAAAGCGTAAATGCCATCACCGAAAAAGTACAATAATCTCAATGGTAACAAGGAGATAAGGTAGAGTGGTATGAATATGAGGTAATACATCGGCTTTTATTAAGCTTCGGGTAATTTATTAATCCAGTTCTTTGATTCTTGCTCTATATGATTTAATTCAATCTTCACTTTGAATTTGTTTCGCAGATGTCTTGCTACCGCATCAGCAGCATATACGCTACGATGTTGTCCGCCCGTACAACCAAAACTTATCATAAGATTATCAAATCCTCTTTTTATATAATCTTCCACGGAAATATCTACAATATCATAAACACTATTCAGGAATTCAGGCATGCGTGTTTGCTGTTCAAGGAAATCCTTCACTTCCTTATCACGACCTGTAAGTGTTTTGTAAGGGGTAAGGCGCCCTGGGTTAAGGATACCCCTGCAATCAAAAACATAGCCACCGCCGTTTTCTGAATTATCGGCAGGGATGCCTTTTCTGTAAGAGAAGCTATTGATCTTAACAACCAGAGGAGTTTCTTCAGTTGCTCTGAGAGGAGTAAAGCGGTTGATGATTTCATCGCTTATACATATATCAAGTACTTTCTTGAATTCAGGTACTGCTATACCCATGCTTTGATTTTCTACAAACCAGCGCAGGTTATATAGCGCCTGTGGTATACTTGTAAGGAATTGTGCTTTTCTCTCGAATAATCCACGGAAACCATAAGCTCCCAAAACTTGTAACAGACGGATGAGCACATACCCATTATACTGGTTTTCGAATATGTTTCTATTTAATGGGTGTCCAATCAATTTTTCAAAATCATTCATATAGCCTTGAAGCAAACGATTTTTCCAGTCATCAGGCAGATTAGCACGGGCTTGCCAAATCATAGAAGCAACATCATATTGGGGAGCCCCTTTCATTCCGCCCTGATAATCTATAAAGTAAATACTGTTATCGGGTTGTACCATGATATTCCTGCTTTGGAAATCGCGGAACATGAAGAATTTGTATTCAGTATGTGTGAGATATGTGCTTAATGCTTCAAAGTCGTCGATAAGCTTTTGCTTATCATATGGTTTACGTAATGCGTCAAGAAAGTAGTATTTAAAATACAGCAGATCAGCTAGTATTGCCTGACGGCCAAATTCCTGATTAGTAAGGCATTTCGTGTAATCTAATCCGTCATTAGCGCTAACCTGAAGCTTTGCTAATTCGCTAAGGCTTTTTTCAAATAATGAATACACATCATCTGTTAAGCCATCTGCTTCAAGACGGTTGAGCAATGAAATATCGCCAAGATCTTTTTGAAGATAAAAATTCTTGTCCTCAGATACAGCTAAGATTTCAGGAACGGGAAGCTGTTTAGTTTGAAAATGATTTGAGAAATAGATGAACACTTCGTTTTCTGCTATATTGATACCATGGGTACCAATAACAGTTCCCTTTTTACCATAGATTCGGTAATAACGTCTGTCTGAACCGGACTGAGGTAATAATTCAATGCGTTCGGGGGGAGATTGACTCCAGGAAGTATATAAATCACTAATAGCTGCTGTAGCAGGGTGCGTCATGCCTTATTATTGAGAGGCGAAAATAACACAAAGCCTCCTAATAATTTGCTATAATAACCAGCTCAATATTAATCGTCATCGTCTTTGCTGGCTGTCAGCTTTACAAAAGCAGCTCTTCTTGGAGCAGGGAAAGGGACGTTGCTTCCTTTCAGGCCATGCCAAAGTACGATATTGAATTCGAGGTCGGGTACTGCATCTTCTTTAGCCAGGTTAAAGGCTTCGGAACGGCGTTGCCATTCGTTTAATGCAACATTCTTTTCAGTTATATCAACTATAGAGGGCACGGATACAAATCCAGTGAGGTCTGCTGTGTTTTGGAAACAGCGCCACATGGGTGTTGCAGCCGCATCATATTGAGTCATTGGTGGAAGCCCCAGTATCAATTCCATTGTCCTTAACATGGATGAAGTAGAGTACATGGTATGGTCTACAAATTTCCTTTTTACAAAGCCTCCGGCAACATAAGCAGTTGTGCGATGTGCATCTACATGGTCAGCTCCATTTTGTGCATCATCTTCCACTATAAAAACAGCACTTTCTTTCCAAACGGGGCTTTTGCTTAAGTATTCAACGAACATACCTACGGCCCAATCATTATCTGCAACGTGCGCATAAGGCGTTGGACGCCCTTTTCTCATTCCTTCTGTGTGATCGTTTATGAGACGAAGTGAATTGAATCGTGGTAATTGTCCAATTGCCAATAAGGAATCAAAATCACGTTTCCATTGGTTCACTCTGGTAGTGTCTCTTACTTTTTCATCCCAACTAGTGTAATAGGGGCAGAAGTGGTTTTCAAGAACCGGGATGTTCGCTTTATAATTGTCCGCGAACTCACCATAAGTGCGATAGCTAATATTATTTGTTTTACAAAGATTCCAGAAAAAGCCTCCTTTGTTATTGGCTATTTCCCTGTTGCCTTCAGAATCGTACGTACCGCCGCGACCACCATAGCTGGTAGGCCAGTTTTTTTCGAGGTAATCGGTTGCGTAAGCACCAAGGCTCCAGTTATGGCCATCCGCACTTACTTCTCCATCTACATAGAAATTATCGAGCAGCACAAATTCTTCAGCCAGTTTATGTTGATTGGGAGTTACATTTTTTCCGAAAAGCACCAAACTGAGATCACCATTTCCCTGCGGCATATCACCTAATACCTGGTCGTAAGTACGGTTTTCCTTGATGATATAAAAGACATATTTGATGGGTGAAGGATCGCCAACTTTCATTGGAATAGGATTGCCTGCTTCGCCTTCAGACATGCTCTCCTTTTCTTTTGTATAGGGAGTATTTGCATATACCCTTTTTGCATAATCCGCCAATTGCTTTTCATTTGGTTGAGGGATGATACTTAAAGTGCCTTTGAAAAGTCCGCCGATATATTGAACTTCTTTCGGTTTTTCTTTATCACCGGATTGGTATGCTACATCCTGTTTTTTTCCAACAGGGTTTGGTCCGTAAGGATTTGCCATGGAGCTGAATCCTTTACCATTTGATACCCATATATTCTTACCATGCACTTTGACATTTGTGGGATACCAGCCAGTTGGGATAAATCCTTTTGAAAGGCTGCTTCCGGGATTGGAAACGTCAAATACGGCTAAGCAGTTATTGTCGGCATTAGCAATGTATAGTGTTTTTTCGTCGGCGCTTAAAGCTACTGCATTGGAAGTTGAACCTGGAGGTGCTTGAGGGAAAAGTGCAGCATCTAATGTTTCAATAACAATTCTTTTTCTTATTTCAATTACAGATACTGAGTTGTCGTTTGCGTTTGATACATATAACCATTTGCCGCTTTTAGATAGACAAAGTTCATTTGGATTATCGCCTACTACTATAGAATTGCTGATAGTTTCTTTTTCTGTATCGTAAACTACTACTTTATCACCACCCCATAATGAGATATAAAGTTCTTTTTTGTCGGGAGATAGAATGCATGAATAAGCTTCAGCTCCCAGATTTATTTGTTTCTTGATTTTTTTTGTTGCAAGATTGATGCTATAGAGAGAGTTGTTATCTTTTGTTACAACATAGAGAATGTTCTTTTTTGAATCAATACATATTCCGGCAGGTGAAATTTTTGTAGGCCATTTTTACCAAGTAGAATACTGTCTTTTAATACCAGCTTATTACTTTGGATGGCATACTTGATAATACGGTTGTCATTTCCACCAGAAGCGTAGAGGAATTTTTCATCGGAACTGAAAGCAAGTCCATACCAGCTTTTAGCAATGATTTCTGTATGGAGTATCTTTTCTGTCTTTGTATCGATTAATTGAATTGATTGAACACTTTGTCCGTTATTGGTAACAGCTGCATATTTCCCGCTTGGTGAGAATATTAGATTGAGAGGGAGGTCTCCTAATGGTAATGACCTGCCTGCAGGAGTTAGTTTCCAACCGTTTGGAAGTTGTACTTCTTCCTGCATTATGTTTCTGGGGTTTTGGGAGAATGCGGAGATGGATACTGTTAAAAGTAGGATGGGAAGAATCGCTTTCATGCTGATAAATTGATGATTAAAGGTAGGGATTTATGTGAGGGGGATAATATGAATTTAGCATTATGTTTTTGGGGAGAGATTTCACAGATGGTCGCTTCGCGATGAATACAAATACAGAGATGGGAGTAGGCAGGGTTTATTTTCCCGCGGATATCGGGGATAGCGCGGATGATAAGTAGGGATACTGTTATTGACAAGTGTTTCCCAATTTTGACTTTTGACTTTTTACTTTTCAAAAAGTTTTTCTGCTATCGCAACAGACTCTGGCTTCCCAACATCCACTAAAAGATCGCCACTATGGTCATATCCCATTATCTTATGTTCGCCGCCGAGGTCAAGATATGTGTCGATGATTGAGAATTTACCTGTTTGACGGATAAGAGGAAAAACTTCAGGTTGAAATACTACAACACAACTGTAGGCTAATGGGATTAATTCCTTTTCGTTTCCTGTTAATGATTTATCGGCCATCTTTATTTCTCCTGTGCTGCTATTCTTCCAACCCACCAAGCGGTGCTCTTTGTTAAAAAGTAAGTTTCGTGATGTTTTACGGTTGGTAACACCGAAGGAGATGAGTGCTTTTTCTTTTTTATGAAAATCGATTAGTTTATTGAGGTCGAGATTGGTTAAGATATCTACATTAATAGTTACAAAAGGTTCTTTGCCATTCAGTAATTCCTTTGCTTTTAATAGACCACCACCAGTTTCCAGTACTATATCAGTTTCATCACTGATTATGATATTGCTTCCCCAGCCTTTATTCTCATTTATTGCAGAAGTAATTTGATCAGCGAAATGATGCACATTAACAACAACATCCGTAATGCCATATTGCTGAAGATATTCGATATTCCTCTGTAAAAGAGATTTTCCATTCACCTGAGCTAATGCTTTAGGGTGATGGTCGGTCCATGGTTTGAATCTTGTGCCGAGTCCGGCGGAAAAAATCATTGCGCGCAAATCGGAAGGTTTTAAATGTTTAAGGGTTTAATAGTTTAAAGATTAAGGTTTCTGAGGTTTAACTTTCAATACTATTTATGATCAGTTTTCTTTTTTAGAGTTGACTGCTTATTCTTATCTCAATTTATTTATTACCGCGTACTATATATTCCGTCTCCTTCTATTCTACTATACTTCCCTACTACCTTACTTCCCTTCTTCCTAACTCTTAAAGAACAATATTCTGCACCAGGCTACTCTTATTTGGATAATCAGTATTAAAGTGCAATCCGCGGCTTTCTTTCCTGAACATTGCACATTTTACAATCAGGTAACTAACTGTAATCATGTTCCTTAATTCACAAAGTTGTGGTGAAAGGGTAGTGGTTTCATAGAGGGCTTCAGTTTCCATCCATAAGAGGTCGAGTCTTTTGATGGCTCTTTCAAGACGTACATCGGTGCGAACAATACCTACATAATCGCTCATTATTTGTTGTACTTCTTTGAGGCTTTGAGTTATGAGGATCATTTCTTTTGGCTGTGTGGTACCCGCTTCGTTCCAGTCGGGTACTTTGATGCCGTTTTGCTCCTGTGTTCCTACGTTCAAAGTGCCGGATTTGATTTTTTCCTGTGCATCTAAGAAGCAGCGATGGGCAAACACCATTGCTTCAAGTAATGAATTGCTGGCTAAACGATTGGCTCCATGCAATCCGGTGCTTGCACACTCACCAGCAGCATAAAGGTTTTTGATGGAAGTATGTCCCCATTCATCAGTTTGGATACCACCACAACTATAATGTGCTGCTGGGGCAACAGGAATCATATGTTTTGCCACATCTATTCCTATTGATTTACACTTCTCATATATATTCGGAAAATGTTCCAGAAAATTCTTCTGGTCCATATGTCGACAGTCGAGAAAGACGTGTTCGGTACCCGTGATTTTCATTTCGCTGTCTATGGCGCGGGCTACAATATCGCGGGGAGCAAGATCTTTACGTGAATCGTATCTTTCCATAAAAGCTTCTCCATTCTTGTTTCGAAGAATACCACCATCACCTCTAACCGCTTCTGTAATTAGGAAAGATTGACCTCTTACACCTGGTTCGTATAATGCTGTTGGATGGAATTGTATGAATTCCATGTTTTCGATTCTTCCTTTAGCACGATACACCATGGCTACACCATCACCTGTTGCGATAAAAGGGTTAGTGGTGGATCTGTATACCTGGCCATTTCCTCCTGTTGCTAGCAATGTAATATCGGCCAAGACTTTTTCAATCTGGTTTGTCTTGTGATTGAGTACATAGACTCCGTAACAAGTGATGTTAGGTGTGGACTTTGTTACCAAGTAGCCTAGATGGTGTTGTGTTATAAGGTCAACTACAAAGCAATGTTTAATGATTTCAATATTCTTATGGCGGTCTACTTCTGCCAGCAGCGCTCTTTCCATTTCCTTGCCTGTAACATCTTTATGGTGTAAGATGCGATATTCGCTATGGCCTCCTTCTTTACCCAGTTTATAGTCTCCATCTTCTTCTTTGTCAAAGCTGGCACCCCATTCTATTATTTCCCTTATTCTTTCTACTCCTTCTTTCACGACAATTTCTACTACATTCCTATTGCATAGACCATCGCCGGCAATAAGTGTGTCTTCAATATGTTTTTCAAAACTATCGTTGTCAGAATCCCATACCCTGCTATACCCCCTGGGCATATTTGGTATTGGTTTCATCAGCTAATGTTTTAGTGATTACCAACACTTTCTTATCAGGAAATGCTTTTGCTGCTTTCAGCGCGTAAGTAAGGCCGGCAATACCGGAACCAATTACAAGGAAGTCGGTTTGTTGCATAGTAAATAGATGGCTCAAATTTATGCTTTATTGGCCGATCTCATGCATTTTGTAAGTCCGATTACAATGAAGAGCTGGGCCAAACCATAAGATGTCATAATAGCCAGACCGGCTGCATTGAAAGGCTGGTAGAACTTGTTAATTGCGAGCAAAGAATCGGAGGCGACGAATAAAAGGGCTCCTGCTATAACCCATTTACCTATTGAAGTTTGCCAGTTGAAAGAATGTGCGGCTACCAGTAACATGCTGGTGAGAACTCCGGCATAGATTATTACTGGTATTTTCAAGACTCCCAATGTTGGGTATAATAAGGCAAATAGAGATCCCGTATAAAGAAGTAATAAAAGAAATATTATCGGATTCCATTTGCGGTTGGGTTGCAGTAATTTCTTTAACTGTATGAAAATGACAATATAAAATATATGTGCAGTAAGAAAGCTAAGTAATCCGAAAATGAAAAAGTTTGGCTGTTTACTATCGAATAGCAAGAAGAGATCACCCATCCATGAAAAGAATAGTGCTGCAATTAAAAGCCATTTCCCTTTTGAGTAAGGAATCTTATGTGTTATTACATAGAATAACAATAACAATAGTAGGAGTGGCTTTGTAAGATAGCGGATGTCTTGAAAATTCCAAAATATGGCAACTAACTCAGCAATGAGATCGATGATGAAAAGGTATAGAAGCCATTTGGAGTCTTTGGGTTTCAATGGAAATAATACAAGATGAGTTAGGAAAGTCTTTAATATTTAATAGTAAATGAGAATTTTTCAGGTGTTTCAAACATTTCAAGATAGTTGTACTTGATAGTTACAGTTTTTTTGTCGTCTGAAAGTTTCATCAATGTATTGTCGATAGAAATTACAGGTCTTGGCAATTGAAGAGTGGTACTATAAAGAATTTCAATACCTGCTCCTGTTACTTGTTTCATCTGTTCCATTTCTGGTTTTGCCATTAAGGATTCGTAGCGGGCTTTATTTAATACTTTACTAATAGTGCCATTTTGTGCTACCACATCAAATATATTACCTAACTGGTCAAGGTCAGGATCTTTTGGAGTATCAGGTTGGTTATTGTCTTGCTGTGCAGCTCCCTTATCAAATACTTTTTTCATTGCATTTGTCAGTGCTTGCATACCACCTGCATTTCCTGCAAGTAGGGATTGAAGTTGGGAATAGTTGTTGAAAGGGAAGTCGGTATCGATCTTAAAAATTTTTTCTTTGATATTCATTACCAGATGCATTTTCCCATTACGCATCAGTTCTTTCTGTTCTTCAGATATATCTTTTGCTGAATCAGCGAAGCTGCTCATTGATATGACGGTGTCAACAACCCTGTCAAGTCCTTCCTGGTTCATTTCATCTCCGCCGAAACTCTGCATCATTTCAATCATCTGTCCGAGATCCATTTTTGTCATGAAACGTCCACTGCCATTTTCGTTAATGGTAATTGCTTCATTTACTTCATAACAACCGAAGAAGAGGAAACAGAGAGAAAAAACGGTGATAAATTTCCAGGCTTTCATGTTTGTAGCTTTGCGGCAAAAGTATCGGATTTAGTCCACACTCACTTTGTACCACACGTTAAATGTTTCGGAATGGCGGGGTTCTAGAACTTTCAATCCCATTCCATTATTAAAACTATCAGGGGCACTGCTAAGGTTCTCTATAGCAATGCTTTTGCGATGGTCTGGAGTGTAAATCTGGAGGTAAGGATAATTGCTGTTTGTATAGAAATTCAGGGTTAAGCCATTTATTGGATTATGAAGTGTGCATACTGGTTCCTCTGGAGTTACCTGGAGAAGGAAGCAGTTATCCAGAAAGCGGTCGCCCAAAATATTGGAGTTTGTAAATGATGGTTCGAATAAGTGTTTACCTGTTGGGATAAGTTTATCATCAAATTCGAGCATGGCATCGGACGCCATCTGTAATTCATAATCATTTATCGTATTACCCAGGGTGAAATAGGGATGCCATCCGTCTGCCATAGGAATAGCCACATCGCTGAGGTTTAGTACGGTGGTTTCAACCTGAAGTACATTATTGGGGAGGAGCGTGTACATTACCTCGCAGGTATATTCAAATGGATAACCTGGATCTTCTTTCTTATAGTGATATTTCACTCTAACGGATGCTTGCTGGTCATCTGAAAACTCATCAGATACCTTGAAAGCTTTGTTGAATAATAAACCGTGAATAGCTGAACCATCAAAAAATTTAGTTGCGAATTCATGTTTTTTTCCGTCCCATTCATATTTCCCTTCTGGTATCCTGCAAACGAAGGGGGAAAGTTTGGAACTTTTGTAAGAACGATTGAGGGTGGATTCCACCTCTTCTTCATTAGCGTAATGATCAATTATATTGATGGGGCCATTGGGGGTTGCAATGTTAAATCCATGGAGCAGGGCACCATGTGCGGGTAAAATGTCGACTACGGTTTGATTAAGCTGATCAGTAAGGCGAATAATGGAGAGGCCTTCTTCTTTTATTCTTTGTATCGAAAAATTCATAATAGCGTAATGAACAGGTTTTAAGTATTTTCGATTCTTAATTTTGATACCCCCAATTTTATGGTAGCATCAATTGAAAAAGAATTTCAAGAGCGCTTTGGTCGCAAACCGCTGGTGATTGCGGCTCCGGGACGGGTAAACCTTATTGGTGAACATACGGATTATAACAAAGGTTTTGTACTTCCTGGCGCAGTTGATAAACGAATATATGTAGCAATTGCCAAAAATGACAGTTCGGAAGTTACTGTTTTTGCCCGGCAGTTTGCGCAATCGATATCATTTCCTGTTTCTGCAAAAGAACCAATGGAAGGATGGATCAATTACCTGATAGGGGTAACATATTATCTTCAGCAAACCGGCACCCCAATAACTGGAGTTGATGTTCTGATTGATGGAGATATTCCGGTTGGAGCAGGAATGAGCTCTTCAGCAGCGCTTTGTTCTGGATATGGATTTGCCTTGAATGAATTGTTTGGGCTCGATTTCAGCCGAATGGAACTGGCGGTAATAGGGCAGCAGACAGAGCATAATTTTGCCGGGGTGAAATGTGGCATAATGGATCAATTTGCCAGTCTACATGGTAAAAAGAATCATGTAATGAAGCTCGACTGCCGGAGTATGGAATTTGAGTATATACCATTTGATTTCCCTGGATATAAGATTGTACTTGTGAATACAATGGTTAGCCATTCGCTTGCTGGTTCAGAATACAATGTTAGAAGAGCGCAATGTGAGGAAGGTGTAGCATTATTGAAGAAATATTATCCGGAGATACAATCATTGAGGGATGTAAGCTATGAGCAATTGACCAGACATTGGCAGGAATTCAATGCCGTAGTTTACGACCGATGCACCTATATAGTAAATGAGAATCAGCGATTATTGGCAGGATGTGATGCTTTACGGAATAATGATTTGCCTGGCTTTGGTGAGATGATGTATGCATCCCACAAAGGATTAAGTAAGCGTTATGGTGTAAGTTGTAAGGAGCTTGATTATCTGGTTGATATTGCAAAAACTGCTCCGGGAATAGCTGGCGCGCGAATGATGGGGGGAGGATTTGGAGGCTGTACCATAAATATAGTAGAAGAAAAGTCGATTGATTCTTTTGTTGACTTTATGCAAGAATCTTACAAACTTCATTTTTCGGTTATTCCTGAAGTGTATGTGATGCAGTTAGAGGATGGGGTGAAGGAAGTTGTAAGTGGTAAGTAGTAAGTAAGTAGTAAGTTTTAAGTAATAAGTTATAAGTTTTGGGTCACGGCTGTTCAACTTATAACTTATTACTTAAAACTTACTACTTCTTAAGACTTCTCGACCCACGCACTATTCTCCTTCAGCAGTCCAATCAATTCTTCCACTGCTATAGCGCTATCGACATTTCTTTTAACCACTTCTTTTCCTTTGTATAGGGTAATTTTTCCAGGACCGCTTCCAACATATCCGAAGTCGGCATCAGCCATTTCTCCAGGGCCGTTTACGATGCAACCCATTATAGCGATTTTCACTCCTTTCAGGTGGTTAGTGACAGCTCTTATGCGGGCGGTAGTTTCTTGCAAGTCGAAAAGGGTTCGGCCGCAACTTGGGCAGCTTATATATTCTGTTTTTGAAATTCTTGTTCTGGTAGCTTGTAATATTGAGAAAGCGGTGTTATTGGTGAATTGGAAACTGTCTTTCACTTCAAGATAAGTGCGGCCTTGCGCCTTCATGGTTTCCATTTTTGATTTGTTGGTATAGCCGAGGCAAATTCCATCTCCCAAGCCTTCTAATAATAAAGCACCGGTTTCTGTTGCAAAATGTATCAGGTGTTCATCGGGTGTTTTCCAGCTGCTATCAGTAATAAGGATAACAGGGTTTTTTATGCCTCTTATTCCTAATTCAACAAACATCCTTCTTACTGATTGCATAGCGTTTGAGTTGGTACTACTTAAGCAGAGTACGGTGGATAGGTCGTTGAATATCGGATGATCGAATTCGATTCCGCCACCCCATTCACTAAAGCAATCGAGCATTACGAAATTGAGTGAATCGCTTTTTACTTCCGGATTATATTCGAGTAGTTCTGAGATGGGGAAGTATTTTGTTTTATCAGTACAATTGCTCCATGTTTCGGGATATACAATCACTTTTAATGTGCCTGGTAATGCGAAGTCGAGGATTCGGTTTCCTGTAAAAATGAAATCGGCGGCTGCATCCTTGATGGTCCATTTATCTGTGGCTTCATCATATATGTATCCAACACTTTCCAATTGTTTTGGCCCAATTTCTTCCATTTGGCTTAGGTCGGCTACTACTACGGGCACCTGCTTTCCTCCAATGATATCGACTTCAAAAGAATCTCTTCTCTTATATTCAAAGGGACTATAAGGTAGTTTGCTTGCCGGATATTCTGGTAAGCGGAAAGTATCCAGATCGTACAAGCCGTGGGTAGGGAAGGTCCTGAATTCTGTGGAAAAAGCAGAAGGCAGTCCGGGAGTCGGTAAGTCGGGAAGTCCGGAAGAAGCTGACCCAGAGAGGTTAAAGGGTGTGATATTATTTCCGGAATTGACTTTCGGACTTTCGGACTTTCCGACTTCCGGACTATTCAAATATCTTTTCACCAAATCTTTACAAACAGGTATTTCAAATTCCGGGTCTTCGGTTAATGATACCCTTATGGTATCGCCGATGCCATCTTCTAAAAGTGTACCTATGCCGATAGCGGATTTGATACGTCCATCTTCTCCATCGCCAGCTTCGGTAACGCCGAGGTGAAGGGGGTAGCAGGCATCGAATTCGATCTGCATCGACTGAATGAGAATGCGGTAAGCCTGAACCATAACCTGTGGGTTACTGCTTTTCATACTGAGGACTATGTTATGGTAGTTTTCACCACGTGCTATACGAAGGAATTCCATAGCACTTTCTACCATACCCATTGGGGTATCGCCATAGCGGCTCATGATGCGATCGCTTAATGAGCCATGGTTGGTACCAATGCGCATGGCGGTACCATATTCCTTACATATTTTAACAAGAGGGGTGAATCGTTCTCTTATTCGATCAATTTCTTCGGCATAGTCGGCATCCGAATATTCTATCAGTTCAAATTTTTTCTTGTCTACATAGTTGCCAGGGTTAACGCGAACTTTTTCAATGATACGGGCTGCTATTTCTGCGGCGTTTGGGGTGAAGTGGATATCGGCAACGATGGGGGTGTTATAGCCTCTTTTCCTCAATTCGTTTTTTATGTTGAGAAGGTTCTCAGCTTCTTTTTTGCTTGGGGCGGTAATGCGGACCAGTTCAGCACCTGCTTCGATACAGCGGATGGATTGTTCAACAGTACCGATGGTGTCCATGGTGTCTGTTGTGGTCATGGTTTGTATTCTGATAGGGTTGAAGTTGCCCAGTTTCAGGTCACCTATATTGACTTCGAGGGTTTTGAGTCTTTTATATTCGGTAAGGGATTCGCAATATAACTGCATGATCTTTTGGAGGTTATTTTGGATGAAATGGGACCGGCGGAATGTGAGTGGGGCGGGTCTTGTGCAAAAGTAACAAATCGGGGAGTGAAAAGGTTGGTTGTATTTTACAAGGGGAGATGCCATCCTACCCCCCGGATGTCATCCTGTGGGGTGGATGCCATCCTATACCCAGGATGACATCCGGGGGGTAGGATGGCATCCGTAAAAAAGAGATTACCAATCCTTCTCCGGCTGCTTATTCGCCCTTGAACGGTTCTGCTGCATCTTTTTCTGTACTTCCTGCTCTTTTTGGCGGAGGGATTGAAGCCACTGTTCCATCTGCTTCTTATTAGCAGGAGGTGTTTGCTGTTGTTCTTGTTTCTTATCTTTTTTATCCTGCTCGTTCTTTTTTTGAGGCTGTTTTTGGCGCAATTCTTCCAAGGCTTTTTGCAGGTTGAACCGGCTGTCTTCATCGGTAGGGTCGAGCGATAAAGCCTTTTTATAAGCCGCAATGCTTTCCTCCAACTTTTTTTGACGGGATAACATCACTCCCTGATTATAATGAGATTTCTGGAGTAAGGATTTATCGTTTCCGTTTTTTGCAATGGTTTCGAATCCTTTCTCAGCATCTTCAGGCTTACCTGTTTTTGATAGTACGGCAGATAGATTGTAAAGGGCTGTAAGGTTTGAACTGTTGGCTTCGAGTGCTTTCTTATAGTAAGGAATTGCTTCTTCATATTTACCTTCCTTGTATAACCGATTGCCTTCGGCAAGCAAATCATTTTCCTGTTGCGAGAATGCAGCGAAAGAAGCTATGCTTGATAATAATATGGTAAGCAAGATATATTTCATGCTATTTTCCATTTTCGTTCGGGCCACAAGAATTCTACTACAATTAAAAATAGCGCCACTCCAATAAACCAGAAATAATAAGTGTCGTAATCTTTCAGAGAATTATCTGTAATTGAAGATGAGCCGATAGTATCAAGTTGTTTGCTTACTTTATTTACGGCTTCGTTCACGTTGTCCAGTCTTAGATAAACACCTTTTGTGGCTGATGCTAATTGTTGTAATAATGGTTCATTAAGTTTACTGACAACAGGCTGCCCCTGCTTATCTTTTTTATAGGTATCAGTTGCAGGATCTATTATAGTAGAACCTTCAGGAGAGCCAAGACCGATGCTGTTTATCATTACACCGTTTGAGGCTAATGAAGGAGCCAGTTGAAGAGCTTCAGCATCATGATCTTCGCCATCTGTAATAAGAATGATGGATTTGAATTTTCTTTCCTTGCTATTGAAAGCACCATTACCTGTTTTAAGGGCTTCACCGATTACGGTACCCTGCGTTGGAACGTTTTCAGGGGATGCATTTTGAACATATAAGCGGGCAGCACTATGGTCGCTGGTTAGAGGCATTTGGAGATAAGCATGTCCTGCAAAAACAACTAAGCCAATACGGTCGTCGGGAAGGGCTTCCATCAGTTTATATACAAATTGGCGTGCCTTTTCAAGACGGTTAGGTTTGCTATCTTCCGCAAGCATGCTTTTGCTGACATCTAATGCAATCAAAACATCTACCCCTTTTCTATTTAGTGAGTCACCTTTGCCGGGTTTTTGAAGGTTTGCGGCAGCCAGAATAATTGCGGAAAGCCCGATAGTAAGCAAGAGGAATTTGAAAAGGAAATTGGCTGGAGAATAGGAGGCTGTTAACTTTTTAATTAATTCCGGGTCCCCCAGTTTTTTGGAGATTTTCCTTTTTTTATAAAGTGCCCAAAGCAGTAATAGTACCAAAATCGGCACCAGTCCAAGGGCGGCTAATAACCAGTTATATTGAAATTGAAAGGGTTGCAATTCAGGGATTTGTTCCTATAAATCAAGAATCAAACCAAGTTAGCGGTATTTGGGGTTCCTGAGCAGTTAAAAATGATAAAAAGAGCCATTATTTACGGCCTTCCATAAAGCCATATTTTTTCAGGATCTTTTTTAGCAGAGCGATACGGTTTTCTTTCATATTGTATGCTTGGTCTGGGGTTTCAACCTGTAATACAAAGAAATAGGCATGGTTGTTTTCTTCAATCCAGCCAACCATCCAGCCCAATTGATTGCCTGAAGGGGTATTGCCCAGACCTGTTTTGAAGCTGAGTTTGTAGTTGCTATTGTTTTCCATCAGCATCATCTTCTTCACTACTTGCTGGGTTCTTTTCTGGAAGGGAAGTTTATCGAAGTAAAGTTTTTTCACAAGACCGAGTTGTTCGTCGGCAGTTACTTTTGCGTTGTTATTCAGCCAGAACATATCGAGGTCGTTTTTTATCTGAAAACGACCTTTTGTTGCAGCGTAGCCTAAGGTGTCGAGATAGTGCTGCATATTTTTTTCACCGATTCTTCTAGCCAGTTCCTGATACCAGTTAACGCAGGAAATATGGAAGGCGTCGATCATGGGTAAGTCTTTGTCGCATTCTGCGCGTGAACCAGGGGTGCCATTCCAATTAATGATAGCGCTATCATCTTTTACAACACCGGTTTCCAATCCAATAAGGGAATTGACGATTTTGAAAGTGGAAGCTGGAGTATAAGCGCTATCAGTATAGCGGGTTTGGTTGTAGATAGTGAACTGACCTTGTCCGTTGTCGTAGATGCTGAAAGTTCCGGTGAGTTTCATTTCATCGAAGAGGGATTTCAGGCTATCGTCTTCAGTTACATTGTTTACGGAGCAAGCTGAAAAGGAAATTGCTACAACAAGAAAGAATATAGGGAGGCGCATCCTGGAAAGTTTTTGCAAATGTAGTAGATAATGCTGAAGGCTTAATGCTTAGGGCCTAATGCGTGTAGGTTCGAGATGTCATCTTGTGTAAGAAGTGGGGTTTTTCTTAAAAAAAGGGGTGAAAAAACGATTTATTTTAGGTGTTTATCTCTCGAGATGACATCTCGGGAGATGACATCCTCCAGGTTGACATCCCGGGAGAAGTCAACCTGATTAGCAATCACTCCACCCCATACTTCTTAATTAATGCCAACAACACCCCATTCGTCCAGCCAAAACCATCCTGGCCACCATATTCACCTCCCCCAGCTTCCAGATGCGTATCTACCACATTATATTTTTCCATCAACTTGCCTGTTCGGTTGAATACATCCACGTTCAACTTTATCCATCGTTTGGCAATATCACGGGCTAATACCCTTTGTCCGCAGCGGTCAAGGCCCCAGATGGTCATCCACTGCAAAGGAGCCCAACCATTAGGTGCATCCCATTGTTGCCCGGTGGTATTCGCTGTAGTGGTAACTCCTCCATCTTTTAAAAGCAAGTTTGTTATTTTTTCGGAAGCCTGTTTTGCTAATAGACTCAGGTAATCGGGCTTGCCCTGAAAAACACAGAAAGGATACATTCCTGCAGGTGTAATTACGGGCGATACTTTTTTTGTTTTGAAATTATAGTCACAGTAAAATTTTAAACTTTTGTTCCAACAGTATTTATCAATAGCAATTCTTCTGGCATTCGCCTTATTTCTAAAGACAGATACCATACTATCGTTCCCATTGATGAGATGGGCTCTGGAAATAACTAATTCAAGCTTATATAACAGACAGTTTAGGTCTACTGCTATCATGTCTGTCGTTTGTATGCTTGTAATATTTTTTCCATCTTTAAACCAGCGACTGCTGAAATCTATTCCACTTTCTGCTCCAGCTCTAAGATGACGATACATCTCCGTTTTGTTACGTCCTGATTTTTCTGCTGTTTCAACATCTTCCTTATAGCTTTCCTGACGAGGGAAGGGATAATCATCCCAATATCGGTTCATTATAGTGCCATCAGATAATTTTACTATTCTGCGAAGAGCAGTTCCTTTAGCAATCTTATCATGGCCATCCATCCAGAAATCATATTCCTTTTGTAATTGAGGTAAGAAGTTTTGATAGATGCTATCTCCTTTTATTTCTGCTAGGAGCTCAACCATCAATGCGAAAAAAGGGGGTTGGGAACGGCCGAGATAATAACTGCGGTTCCCATTGGGTATATGTCCATAGGTATCGATAAGGAAAGCAAAATTCCTGACCATATTATGTATCATTTCTGTTTCACCACTTTCTTTTAAACCTTGCATGGTGAAATAGGAATCCCAGTAGTAAACTTCACGGAAGCGACCGCCTGGTACTATATATGGATAAGGTAAAGGAAGCAATGAAGATCCCTCCACTTGTTTATCGGGCTCCCTTTTCAGAACACCCCAAAGGTTTTTGATGTGCATCACAACATCTGTTTCCTTTGTTATATAGTTTAATTGGGGAGATGGGGGCAATTCAAAATTAGCATCGATGAATTTTTTAAGATCGAACTTCGGACCTTTCATCATTCCATAGTCATACATGATGTCTTTGGGATTCCTTTTTGGAACCATATCTACAAATGTTTTTCCATCTGGAAGTATTTTCTGCATTTGAACATCTGTGAATAGCTGTCCCCATATTTTATCGGGAGGATAAATTGTTGGCTGCGAATAAATATAAAGTGGAAGAAGGGCTAAAGGTATAAGGCGAAGTAGGTGTTTCATGTTAGGGAGGTTCAGTTACCCTAAATTTAGTGTATGTTCAGGACTATTGAAGTAGTAAGTTGTGAGTTGTAAGTAATGAGTTTTTACTCTGAAAAGATATATTTAAATACAAGTTCTTGGTAGTTTGGGGGTTTCCCGCGGATTTCAGGGATGGCGCGGATTGTTTCCTTCCACCTTTGGCGGAGGAAATATAGAGTAATTAAAATTGTAATATTCAAGATTTAGTGATTTTTGGATCAAGCCAATAGTAAGAACTCGTAACTCGCAACAGCCATACTAACCCAATCATTTGTATCTCAACACTTACTCCCCGCTATTGCGGCTTGTATATGGATTAAACGTTTTCCAACTATGCCAAAATTCCTGATAGGCGGGAAGTGGTTTTAAGGAGTATGTTGTATCTGTTCCCTTGCCATTTATTGAAAAATGTCTGTTGTTTAAGAGAATGGTATCATTTGATATCTGGAATATTGTTTTATTGTCTGGTCTTTCGAAGGCGAAGAAGCTTTTATCATCTGCAGCCAATACAAGAAGTATTGGAAGGTTGCCGATAGTGTCATTGATGATTCTTTTCATTTTAAGGTCATTCCAATCGTATGCTTTTTTCTGATTGCCTGCTTTTACTCCGATTATCCATGATTTGTCTTTCCATGAGAGGCTGTCCGTTCCTGTTAGTATGCTGGTGCTTTTTCCGCTTTCGTATTTTAATGTAGTATCGTAGGAGTCTTTAAAGGTGGGATCTTCCTGCATTATTAGTGAATACGGATTTAGTTTTAGCCAATTAGAAAGGGATGTTTGGGTGCTGAAATATTCGGGTAGTCGCTGACCTTTGAGCGGACCGGTAATTGCTTCTCCTGTAACCTGTCGCCACCAGCTATGGGTGGTAGCATCTTCAAACATGGCATTGAAATGATCCATTCCTACTAAACGGAATGATTCAGGATGACCGTTTACGATAGGTTCGTACACGCGACCGGTACGGCAAACGGTGCAGTAGGTTACCAGTATTGGCTTTCCGCCGATGGTATCTTTTACCTGATGATGATAGCCAAGGAATCGTATGGGATATGCTTTGGCAACATCGTTATTGACTACACCA
This sequence comes from Chitinophagaceae bacterium, assembly GCA_016721085.1. Lineage (GTDB taxonomy): Bacteria > Bacteroidota > Bacteroidia > Chitinophagales > Chitinophagaceae > Endoryza. Next base: position 213,869 of record JADKJI010000004.1, read on the forward strand.
ATCACTAATCTGTTTGAATCCACCTTGTTGCTACTGATATCAGCCATTAATAATTTCTCTGGTTGTTTGAACATCTGGTCGGCGGCCATTTGGAAGTTTGCCATGTATACAACTGCTGCTACAAGGCCAAGAGGTAATAGCAACCATCTTTTTTTGAATTGGAACCCTCTCAGTAGGCCAAGAATTATCAGCACTACGAACGTTATTCTGAAATACCAACGGAAACGATAAAGAAAATAAGCAAGGTCAATAGAATTGAATCGTTGACTACCTGGCATTGGCATTATGAAGTATACATTGGCAACTTCAAAGAGTAGAAGTCCAATCAATCCGATCCAGAATATCTTTTTCATTGTTAATGGAGTATTAGATTTTTATTATCAAACTTCCGGTCATGTTTCTTCCATCTGAAGGCCATACCCCTGGTCCAGGATAAAAGGACGGGCGTTTAGTGAAATATTGATGATCGAATATATTGTTTATTGATGCTCTTGCTTCTATATAATTTGTAATATGGATGGATACGGATGCATCACATAGTGCATATGATGGCACTCTACCTACGGCGCCTGTAGTTTTTAGAGGTTCATAGGTATTCAACGCATCAGCAAATGAAGCTCCAGTATAACTATACAGGAAACTTGCTGAAAGATTCCGATACCGGATGCTTGCCCCATTTCTGCTAATAAGATGTGGCACCCCTTCCACTTCATTTCCTCCGATATTAATATTGGTATTGCCAGATTTCACTACCGCGCTTTCATACCTGGAATGGAAAATGGCAGTGGAGGTATAGATAGAGAGGTAGGTTCGTTTTGCCAAAAGCCAATCGGCCTGAATGAATATCTCTAACCCTTTTGTAACTGAATTACCGATATTGGTTCGATAAGTGATGAAGTTTCCATTATTATCAGTTTGTGCTAATATGCCAAAACGGTTATTGTATCTTAATAAGAATGCATTAACATCCCACCTCAGGAATTTCCAGCTTCCCTTAGTTCCTAATTCCATATTATATCCATCAGCATCTTTTATATTGGGATCCACTTTTTCAAAAGTTGAAGAAGGGATAAGGTCTTTGAAATACATTGGGTGATAGGACTGTGACCATCCACCATAAATATCTATGAATTCAACTGGACGGTAGTTAAAGTTGATTCCAAATAATGGGAAATGATGAGGAATAGAGACCGGTAACTGGTTGTCGGGATAGTAAATGATTTTACCGCTCATATTTGTTTCACCCATTTCTATCCTTCCTCCCAATCCAACAGAAAGATTCTCAAATAACTGAAACCTGTTTTCTGCAAAGAGGGAGATGTTCGAGGTTTTCAGATGTACATCTCGGCCCCAACCTGGAGTTACCAATGTGAGGTCGTAATCAGACCCTGTAGTTCCTTTCCCTAATTGTCTTCTATGCAGGTCATTATTCATGTATTGAATACCACCTGTGAGGAAACTTCTTTGATTTCCTAATTGGTATTGATGAAGTATCCTTATTTCGGAAGTGTAACTGTGAAAATTGTCGATGTCTACTTGTCTGTTATTATAGTTATTGGTAAGAAGATTGATCGTATCCTTAACGTTTGTAGGTTTATCAAACAAAACACTGCTACGATTGCCTAGTACTGAAGAGGTGGTAAATAACAGTTCTGTGTTATTTGAGATATTCCAATTTAGTGTTAGGGATGGAATATGAATGTCGGGGCTAAAATAGTTTCTGGATCTTGTTGCTTGTGTAGGGTCTACATAGAACATACTATCAGTTAAGGCACCAGGTATGCGATATCTGTATTGGGAACGGGCCCAATCCATTTTCAATGATATTTTAGTTGAAAATTGATAAGTGAGCATTATTCCCTGTGCCTCTGAACGTGTCTGATCGTTATCACGATATCCTTCCCGGGATTTTCTTTGGTAGTATGCGTAGTAATTCAGCTTGCCAACTTGTCCACCGATGGCTGTATAGTTGCTAAGTAAGTTATATGAACCTGCTGTTGTTATATTTTCGAATCCAATTGTTTGTGCTGTGTCACCTTTTTTACTTACATAATTCAACATGCCTCCGAATTGGGCACCATATTGCAATGAGCCAGTTCCCCTCACTAATTCTATTCTTTCAATACTCTCTAAAGGCATACTGAAGTGACTGGCTGGATAGCCATACATATCTGAGTTAGTGAGTATGCCATCTTTACGGATATTGAATTCCCAACCACGATGGGGATCTAATCCTCTTGCCGATATATTCACCTGATTACCTGATCCATCCATATCATAAACGAATATGCCGGGTACTTTGGCAAATACCTGTCTTGCTGTTTTGTTCGAGATATCAGCAGGAGTTGTCAGTAAGTTTTTAGATTCTGTTTTCTTTCCAGAAAAATATATATGTTCCTTTTACAGGAGGAAGAGGATGTTGTGTTATTTCTTTTTGATAGGCGACAACAGTGATGCTGTCCAGTGCTTTTGTTTGCAACGTATCCTTATGTTTTGAATTTTGGGCAATAGAAGCAATTGATACAAACATCGACAGACTTCCCCAAATGGATTTGTGTAACATCTTATCTATTTTTAATTTTTTGATTCGTCAAACCGCACCTGTTGAGAACAACAGGTGCTTGAGTTCGACGTACAATCATTATTAAACTACTGCGAACTAAAAACATATTTAATTACCTGCTCCATCGGCCTGACCTTTCAACACCGCATAATTCCCTACATTCTTTCCTACTACTAATCCCATATCGCAATCGCTACGATAGTGAATACCACCATAGAGTCTGGACATTGATGCTTCACTAGCCATAGCCTCATAGTCGGAGGCCCTTTCAGGAACGATATAACCAAGTATGGCTGATGCTGCTCCACTGAATGTTGAGTGCCCTGATATGTAAGAAGGGAAGTTGGGTATGCCTGTTAATGTTTTAATAGAAGGATTTAATTGTGTTGGTCTGGGGTTGAAATAGAAATATTTTGTATCCCAGCAAACAATAGCAGCATCCATTAATGACATATTCAACAGCGCCATATTACGGGCCCATCTAACTTCACTGAAATTTTTCTTTATGAAATCCTCAGCAGCGATTGCATCCCAATGTCCGGGAGGGGTATAGGTAGCAACTCCATCGGCCCAGAAGTGAACGATTGCTGTTTTCTCTCTTGTCGGGTTTTTTATCTGATCAAGAACTTCTTCAGTCTCTTTTCTCATCTGATCGCTTTTTACAGATGGTGGTGGTGGTGGGCGTAAAGAGACAGCTGTTAAAGAATCAAACAAGAAGGTTTTTACTTTTCCGAAAAGAGGAAGCATTGGTGGACGCTTTGGTAAATCAAGGCTATACCATGGGGTTTCACCTTTTGCAATAGCATCTGTTTCTAATTGTGTCCACTGTGCCTGGTTACCTACAGCAGCACCTGCACGGTCTCCTCTTGCTCTTGTAACGAATTTCTGAGCAACAGCTCTTCCTAATGCCTCACCGGCTTCAATATCACTTCTTACATTGGCACCTGAAATAATTCGTGCTCTTTTATGTTCTTCTGCTTTTTGTTGGATATAATCTTGGTCCCCGGGGAATAATAATTTCAATAATTCAACAGCGGCACCTGCCACAACAGCATCCTCAGATGGGTAAGATGGAAGATCAGTTTGTGGAATCAGTGATGTTATCGTTGCATCTACTTTGTATGGTGCTGCTCTGTTATAAAGTTTCTTATAATAGTAAGCAGCTACCAGTGCATCATATTGAGCAGCACTTACATAAGCATAGGCTCTTGCTGCATAGGGTGGATTGGCAAATGGAAATTGTGGATAGGCTAATGGATTAGTTGCACTTGGAATAGGATATGTATTATCTGCATTTTGGTAAGGAGGAAGATTATGTTTTGCTACAAGGTCTCTTAGTATCTCATTCCATCGTAATACTGCTCCGGCACTCCAATACTTTACACTATTTATTTCCTCAGTGCTTAGGTTTTGTTGCCAGGTCTTTATTTCATTCACCTGTGCTATATAGTCAGGTGTTGTAGTAGCTGCAGGAGCGGCAACTGCAAATTCTGTTGGACTAGTGAGCAATACTGTTTTCCATGCACCCGCATCAATGTCTGATTTGGCAGGTTGAAGGGCTGGGATATCATCTGTTCTTCCACTTATCGATTTAGAGCAGGCAACCACAATGGTAATCATCATTGTGATAAGTACTGCTCCGTATAAAATTCTTTTTTTCATATACTATTATTTATAGCAGTTCTGGAATATTATTTATTTCCTGTTTTCTTGAAATAGAAGGCATAGAAAGCACCAACGCTAAATGAATTGGATTGCCCCATGTTTCTTCCAGCAATGGTGAAATTGGCTCCAGCCAATGCTGATAGGTTGGTATGGAATTTAAATGTGTATTTAAGATTTGCCCCAACAGATGTTGCATTCATCCGGTTACTTGGGAATGGCATATTATTTCGCGTTATATCAAAGCCACCCAAGGTTGTCCAGTTTGTTAGAAGTGCTTCTGCCAACAAGTATTTACCACGGTATCCGGTTCTCAATTGATATTGTGCCGCATTTGGCATCTGAACTTCATTAGTGAGACGGCCCTGTGTATCGTAATATCCAGTACGATCTATTTTTACATTACTGCGAACGATATAGGAAGCAGATCCTGTAACTGTAAATCTTTTGTATTGGTAATCTACCATCGCCCTTCCTGTGAGATTTGTACTTCCTAATCCGATTGATAGTGGAAGGAAGTCTATAACATAATTATTCAGTGGAGTAGAAACGCCGCCTAGAAGGAATAAGGAAAGTTTACTTTTTCCATATTTAATGGTTACAGGTTTCCATTTTACTGTTAAGGAGGCATCCTGAATCCCATTCATTCCATGTAATGTACCCTCAGATGCTTTTGTCCAAACATAAGGGGCTCCTATCATTACATTCAGGTTATTGGTAATTCCGTAATTAGCCATGTACATTACAGATTTTGAAGAAACGGTACCCAGGTTCTGGTTATCGCGCTTCAGTGTTCCTTCCCAATAATTTTTCCAGGAAGAAGAGGAATACATAAGTCCGCTACAAAATTGGTTCTTGTTCATCATGATTGCATCAAAGTCTGTTTGTGCGTTTGTCTCTTTCGACAAAAAGCAGGCTGTTATACACAATAGCGTAGCTACTGTGAAAGTTTTGGCAACTCTCATCTCAAATAAGTTTAAATAATAAATAGCAGTTTGAAGCTGCTCTCTTGTAGAGCAGCTACGGGCATCAGAATCTTACGCTGAATCCAACATTGATAGAATAATCAGCGAAAGCGGCGTCACCATGAACATCAGTTCCATCAGCTACTGTTCTGAGTTTATCAGAATAGCTTTTGGTACGGTTACGTTCAATAGCAACAGGTACAGTTGCAAAAGCAGTAAAACTTTTGAAACGGTAGTTTACGCCTGGTTCTGCTGAAATAACATAACCAGGTCTGCGGAAACCACTGCTGCCACCGATAAGATCGCTTGAAGGAATACATTCCATGCGAATACCTGCTGATGCACTGAAACGGTTGATGTTGAAATTGGCACCACCACGAATCATGTACTGATCGGGAACACTCATTGTACTGCTGCCAAATCGTACAGCAGTGGCACTTGGTGCTGCACCACGGGAAGTAGAAACGCCGTTCTGCTCACGGGGATTGATGAGGTAATAGAAATTGCCATATACCCCAACAGTTTGGGAGAAATTATAATAAGCGTTTAATTCTGTGGTGAAACCTGTTCCTCCATCGCCCAATTGAATCGATTGGTCAACCGGTCCCAGCATAGCAGTGGTATCGTTCTTGTAAAAGAAATCCTGTACACGATAATCGCCTGTTGCAAACTTTATCCCTAAGCCCAATTGTACATTTCCTTTTGTGCTTTTTGCAGGATTGAATAACCAGTAATTACCGGCCACTCTGATATCGCCAAGGCCGAATGCATGTGTGCTTCTTCTGGCATTTGGATTGGTGCTAGCATTCCCGTAATGTTCGTATTTGGAAGAACGGGTAAAAGCGGATATGGGAACATCGATAACCATTGACCAACGATTATTGAACTGACGAACCAAAGTAAGGTTCATAGCATGCGCCCAGTTTCTAACATCAGTTTCCTGATCTACACGTTGTTTCTGTTCTTCTTTTCCAACAAAATGACGGAAAGATTTAAAAAAACGATAGTTGGTGTTTAGTTGCCATCCTTTTGAATTATCGGCACCAGCTTCCTGGTGAGTGCACACAGCTCCGCCTGCACGTATTGCTACGCAACCTTGAGCATTACTTTTTTGTGATGCGAGTATTAAAAAAATATATACAACAAATAGCTTTTTCATTTGAGTGTGTTTAGCAAGTGAGCAATAGCATTACTTTTTCTTCATCCGTCTACGAGATACGGCTAGTTCTCCAACTTTCCTTCCAAACTTATTTCCATTATCGTTATCGAAACGATAGTGTATGCCACCATATAAACGTGACATTGCAGCTTCTGCAGCTGCATGACGGAAAGAAGTAAGAGTTCTGTTCTTGATACCGAATTCAAGTTGTGATGTATCGGTGAATGCGAAATTATCTCCAAAATGAGCAGTCATTGCTTCTGCAACAGCAGCACTTACAGTTCCATGTCCGCTTGTATAAGAAGGGAATGGAGGTGTTTGGATATAAGGTCTCCAATCAGCACTGATGTATTTGTTTATCACTGTTTCAGGGCGAACAAAATTGCTGCGATATTTTTCATCCCAGCAACTAATGAATGCGTCAAACATAGTGATAGCTGTATGTGCGTAGGCGGCAACAGTGGCGTTGAAGTCAGCGCCAGATTTTTTAGCTGCAATACCAACAACATTCATCCAGTGACCTGGAGGAGAAAATTTCTTTGTAGCGAACATCACGTGACCTGTAACATTCAACTTGAATGGATTGTCATCCCAGAAATCTGCAATATGCTTTTGTTCTTCTGTAAGGCTGTCACCAATATTTTTCACTTCGAGCAGTGCTTTGTAATATTCACTGTTCTTATTTGTAACATCATATACAGGGGGACGAACAGGCATACATTCTGATGCGGAATCCAGGATTAAGGTGCGTATTTCATTCCAATGAGGTTCAATCCCTGTTGCATACATAGGGGGTGTTGGAACCCATCGGCCGGGAGTATCAAGAACAGTATAGCGAGTAGCTGTGCGAGTTTGTAAATAGTTGTCTTTCTTTGCCCAATTCAAAATCGATTTAGCAATGGTATCGGAGAAATTAATGGTGTTTGTAAGAACATCTGATGGAATACCTGCAGAATCAGCTCCTTTTTCAAAGCATCATAAAGACCCATCATACTGCCTTCAGGGAAAGTAACCGCATTACCAACTTTTGTGAATGCCAGTAAAGCCGCAAGGGAATAATCGATTTCCTTTCCTGCTTCCGGTTTTGGAAGTTCAGGGAGGTGCTTGATTTGTCCAGCAAGTGTTTGGTAGCTGGCATCTCCTGCTACAACACACTCATAAGCTGCAATATTCGCATAAGCGTAATTGCGTGAACCGATCATTGGAGGGAAATTATTTTCCAACACTACATCGTTCAGTTTCTTTACTGTTTTGCTGTATAAGAAGGGATCATTGCTGAATTTCTTGTATTCACCTTTTGGTTGACAGCCTGAGAAAACCAATGCTGCCACTAATGCCATTGCTAAAAGTTTCATTTGAGTTTCTTTTTATAAGGATGTATTCTTTCCTGATACAACGCAGGAAAAAATATTCGATAATGCATAAATAAATTGGAAGAATAACTTATCAGATAAGATAAGAATTCATGTTGGCTAAGAAAGAAAACTACGCTTGCTCTGGAGGTTGCTCAGGTGAGGTGGAAAAATTATTATTCAGGAAGGCAAAGTTTGCTTCCGGATACATTGTTTTTTCTGCAAGAATTGCTGCAATAGTCCAGTCGTTCTTTTCTTGCTGGTATTCTGAAGTAATACCTTTTATAGAGAAAGTATTGGCTGGAGAAGATTTTTTACCTGAAGCTGGTTGTTGTAAATCGTTTACCAATTTAAAGAACTGGTCGCGGGCAGATTGAAGGTGCTGCTTTTCATCATTTGGTAAACATAATAATACCAATTCACCTCTTTCAACTTTCCTTTTTACATAGTTATAATGCACGCCATCTATTTCAATGGATCCATTATAACGTTCAAAGTCTTTCCAGTCGTTATGATAAGGGAGGTTGATAGGAACACGTAATTCAATCAACTGCGATTCGTCGTAATCATTACGATCGAGTTTGGCTTCCAGCTTTGTATCAGACTGGTTTTGGAGAATATCGGAAAGAATCCGGTATCCGTACCAGTTAAAGAACAGGATGCATAGCAATAATATGGAAGCAATTTTTTTCAAGCAGTTTGGCCTATTGAACACAAAATAAGACAAATACATAAACAAAATAGCTGTCCCGGGACTTTTTTAATAGGAAATCCTTAGAACAGCTACTTTTTTAATATTGATAATCAAATAGTTGCAGTTTACTGCTTTACAGTCCAGGTCTTTTTCTCAGTTCCAATATTTGTCAATGTGAGGCTTTTCCACTGTTTTGGAAGGGCAGATTTTATCTGGATAATCCCATTATTTGTAATTTCTAGTCCTCCAAAACCCATCAGTACACTTTGAAGAATGCCTCCGGCACCTGTAGCGAAATAGGGATTTGTTCCCCCTTTCGTTTCGGCAATTACTCTGAAAGGCGGGTTGAGATTTGGAATATAAGCGTCATGAAACCATCGGAATGCTTTATCACCATCACCCAGTCGGGCATAGAGAGTAGTGAACACCGCTTGTGTCATAGCAGGAGTTCCTTGGTTCGGAACCCTTGTTTCATAATATTCAAGGTCTTTTCTGATGGCTTTTGGATCTGTTACTTCTTTCAATGGATACGATAATAGGTTAGCATCGGCTTGTTTGATGCCTTCTCCATTATAGGTTGCATGTTCTCTCGTAACTCCATCCGGCATTTTTAGGATCGGAATATTATTTGCCACATTTACCCAATCAGGATCAGGAGTTATTCCTAGCAATTGAGCTGCTTGTGTTGCAAATTGCAGATTAGCTCTTGCGGCGGCATTGGTGAAAGCATTATTGTCTACGTTTTCAGCCCACTCATCTGCTGCCACTACATTTTTGATATCATAATGTCCAGTACCATTTCTCTCAACTCTGCTAGCCCAGAAATCTGCGGTAGCAGAAAGTATCGGCCAGCCTTTTCCTTTAGCCAAACTTTATCCTGTGTTACACAGTAGTAGTTCCAGGTAGCAATGGCAACGCATCCTGTAATATGATGTTCGAATGGTCCGCTCAAGGCCCAAACCGGTGTTTCTTCTACTCCTGTAGCGGCACTTTCCCAAGGGAACATAGCTCCTTTGAATCCTTTTGAAAAGGCATTTCGTTTTGCAGCTTCGAGCCGTTGGAAACGGTATTCGATCATGCTCTTTGCTAATTCCGGATGTAATACTAATAATGAAGGATACATCCATAATTCAGTATCCCAGAACACATGTCCATTGTAACCTAATCCGCTTAAACCCATTGGGGAAGGAGAGAGGGCAGTTCCTTCTCTTACAAATGAGTATAAATGGTACATCATGCTATGTATATCCTGTTGTGCTTGTGCATCTCCTTCAATCTGGATATCGCTTTTCCAAAGTTCATCCCATGCTTTTTGATGGAAGAGTAACAATCTTTCCCTTCCTTCCAGCTTTGCATAAATAGTCAAACGTTCTGCTTCATTTAATGGATCGTCATGATGAGCAGATGTAATGGATGATCCAGCGATAGAGAAAGTATAGGTTTCACCTGCTTTTATCTTCCGGTTGAATTTCATGAGATGCATATTGTTATCCCACATTTCATGAATCACCCGTGGCTCTTTTCCATGAGGTTCACTGAAGAGGAAAGTATTGGAAGCACACATCGTTAGTTTACCTGTAGGACTTTTTGCTGAAGAGGTCAATAAGCTAATAACAACATGTGGTCGGTCGATTTCATTGTAATAGTTTTGGACATCTTTCAGTGCATCAGGTGCTTCCATAACACTGGCACCGCCAATAATAATGTCTTTTTTTGCTTTGATGGTAATATCCATCAACACGGTATATGGTAATTGACGTAAAGAATAATAAGTATAAGTAACGGTAGCTTTATCAATATAATTGAAACTGGTAGTGAATGCGGCTTTCTTCATATCTAATTCCTGAACAAGATTGGAAGCTTCATTTGAGCCGATACTTATTGTATCAATTTCCAGTCGCATATTAAGAAGATTAAAGCTGCGTAAGAAATTGCTGACACGGCCACGACCATAGAGGTCGTATGCACCCGCCAATACCACATCTTTCACTTTAAATGGCTCAGGGGAAGAGACAATTCCGATCATACCATTGGCTACCGTAACACCATAATAGTTTTTACTATCGAGGTTGGTAGCTTTTAATTTCCATGGATCTTGTGCTATTGAAGAAAATGAAATGAAAAGTAAGGCGAATAAGATAAAGTAACGCATATGGCAACATTTAATACTGCAAAGTATTAAACTTACTGATGCCAGCTATTGAAAATAATCAGGTATTCAATTTAATAAAGCCCCCATCAATAGGATAATCGCATCCTGTGATAAAGGAAGCTTCATCGCTACATAGATAGAGAACGAGATAGGCAATCTCTCCTGTATTTCCCATTCTACCAATGGGTTGGGTCTTTGATAGTTTCTCGAACATCTCTTTTTCCTGTCCGGGATAGTTTTTGGCAATGAAGCCATCAACAAATGGGGTGTGAACACGACCGGGAGAGATGCAATTGCAGCGGATACCATTTTTTATAAAGTCTTTGGCAACGGAGAGTGTCATGGCGGCAATCGCTCCCTTGGTGGTTGAATAAGCAAAACGGTCGGGGATGCCAACGGAAGCGGCTACTGAGGCAAGGTTAAGTATCACCCCTCCTTTATCTTTCATATGAGGAATGGCCAGGTGAAGACAGTTATAAACACCTTTCACGTTTACGGTCATCAGGCGATCAAAATCATTTTCTGTTGTGTTCTCTGCGTTTCCAACATGGGCAATACCTGCATTATTGACAAGTATATCAATTGATTTTGTGGAAGCAATGATTGAATCGATAATTGATTTCACTACAGCTTGTTTCGAAACGTCGCAATGATGATAGGTCGCTTTTCCTCCTTCAGATTCAATAGCAGCTACTGTTGCTTTTCCTCCAGCTTCATCCATATCTAGCACTTGTACATTGGCCCCTTGTTTCGCGAATAGGGTAGCGATGGCTTTTCCGATACCGCTACCGGCACCAGTTATAATGGCTGTTTTGTTGTCGAGACGGAACATGAGATTTATTTTAATTCAATTAATATTTTAATGATCTTATCGGGGTTGTGATACCAGAAATCAAATGCAGCTGCCGTTTCTTCCAAAGGATATGTCTTGCTGATCAATTGGTCGAATGGCCATTTATCTTCTTCCAGCATTGTAATAACAGGACCAAATTCATTTAATGCGTTACGGCTTCCAAATACATTCAACTCTTTTCTTACAATTAAAGAAGTGTTCAAAGCAATGGGTTCTTTTGCATAACCAATAGCAACGATTCTGCCGGCAAATCCAACTACTTCAAGTGCCAGCTGATAAGTACTTGATGCACCCACCGCTTCAATAACCACATTCACTCCTTTGTTATCTGTTAGCTTATTGATGACAGCGATAGTGTCTTCTTTCTTTGTGTTTATTACATGACTAACACCGAACTGTTTTATAAATGACAATTTGCTATCGTCGATATCAGCAGCTATAACAGTAGCTCCTTTTTGTACAGCGGCTAGTATGGCGCCGATTCCTATAACACCGCAACCGATAACCAAAACAGTATCGTTAGAATTGATTGAAGCTCTTTCACTCGCATGATATCCTACACTCAAGGGTTCTACCAATGCCAGTTTTTGCAACGACAGTTTATTGCTTTTATAAAGCTTTGTATAGGGAATAGTATAGAATTGTCGCATGGCACCATCCCTTTGCACTCCCATAGTTTGATTATACTGACAGGTGTTATAACGTTTTGCTTTGCAAGCAATGCATTGGCCGCAACTGGAATAGGGATTGGCTGTTACAAAATCACCAATAGAAAAGCTATCAGGGACCTTGTTGCCTTTTTTATTATAGTAGCACCAATTTCATGCCCGGGTATACGCGGATAGCTTACCAATGGCATGGTGCCTTTATAACTGCTGAGATCAGTGCCGCAGAGACCGATGAAGTTTACTTTTACCAATACTTCTTCGTCATTGATACCAGGTTCATCAGTATCAATCAATGAAATCTTGAAAGGTTCCTCCAATCTAACGGCACGATTCATAGTTTAAATCAGCTTTGTTTTATAGGTACAATCTTGTGTCCTTTCCATCCAAAATATAAAACCACAACAAAACATAAAAGAGGTACTATATATGCGTTTTGCATGCTGCCAGTGGCATCAGAAATTAATCCCATAAATAAAGGGAAGATGGCCCCACCTACTATCGACATAACAATAAAGGAAGAAGCGATTTTCGATTCTTCGCCAAGATCTTTTATACCTAATGCAAATATGGTTGGAAACATTATTGACATGAAGAAGGGTACTGCAATTACAGCATAAACTGCAATCGGTCCTTTGATTGCAATAGCTACAGCAAGTAATATTATATTGATGATTGCGTAAATAGAAAGAAGTTTAGCCGCCTGGATATATTTCATTAGGAATGTACCTACAAAACGACCGACCATAAATCCTACCATTGCAATTGTTCCCCACCACAAGGCAGCTTGTTTTTCTGGCAAATCCATCATCTCTTTTGTGAAACGGATAAAGAAGGAGCCTACGCATACCTGTGCTCCTACATAGAACAATTGAGCAATTACAGCCCAGGTAACATGACTATGACGGAAAATTTTTGCTGAGAAACTATGTCCGTGACCATCACTGTCATCCTCTTTTATTTCAGGTATATGAGAGAAAAAGAAAAATGCTGCTACAATTATTACCACAATGGCAATAACCATGTATGGAATCTTAACTGTTCCTGCTTCCCCTAAAAGATAAGAATTTAACATGTCGGGTGACATAGCTTTTAATTCTTCCTTTGTATGTTCTACTCCAGAAAGAATAAACTGGCTTCCGATGATGGGGGCAACAAAAGCGCCGACACCATTAAAGGACTGCGCGAAATTCAAGCGTTGCTCTGATGTTGCAGGGTCTCCTAGCTTTGTTATATATGGGTTAGCAACTGTTTCAAGGAATGTGGCACCACTTGCAATGATGAAAAGAGCCGTAAGGAACATTCCATAGCTTAAGCTTGATGCTGCTGGAATGAATAAGAAAGCACCAATTGCATATAATACCAATCCAAATAGAATTCCTTTTTTATAGCCATAACGATGCATGAATAATCCCGCAGGTAAAGCCATTACAAAGTAGCCAATGTATACTGCTGTATCAATAAGAGCAGACTGTGTATCTGTCAATTGACAAGCCTTCTTTAAGTGAGGAATCAAAATGGGATTCGTATTATGAAGGAAAGCCCATAAGAAGAATAAAGATGTTACAAGAATGAAGGGTACCAGGTATTGATTTTTTCCAGTAGCTGTTTTGGTTGGTTGCATGCAATCGTTTTTTAATAAAGAAGGAGTAATGTATGATCTGCTTACTATGTTAATGTCCTGTCTAAATGTGTATACCCGCCATCTACAAAAATGATTTGTCCTGTAGTATGGGAAGACACATCACTTGCCAGAAATACCACCATATTGGCGATCTCTTCTGAAGTGGTGAATCTTTTTTCGTAAGGGATTTTTGCAACAATCTGTTCCAGTTTTTCTTTTGGATTGGGAAGACTATTAATCCAATTGGCATAAAGTGGTGTCCAAACTTCTGCAGGCAAAACCGCATTCACTCTTATAGAATAGGGAAGAAGTTCAGCTGCCCATTCTCGGGTGAGAGCATTGATGCCGCCTTTTGCTGCTGCATAGCCAGATGTATGACCTTGTCCGGTTACGGATACTTTCGATCCTATATTTATCACAGTGCCTTTGCTTGCTTTTAGATGAGGCAATGCATAATGCACGATGTTATAATAATGACTCAGGTTTTTCTGAATGGATTGCATGAAGAGTTCAGGACTTCCATTTTCAAGGTCAATGCCATCATTTACGCCAGCATTGTTGATGATGCCATCGATACGGCCGTATTTTTCTATAGCAAACTCAACAAGTGATTTGCAGGCTTCAGGTTGAGATAGTTCAGCAGTATGTGAACTGGCTTTTCCTTTTGCCAATACGATAGCATCGACCATCTTGTAGTTATCTTCTTTTCCTCGTCCAGCAACGATAACAATAGCACCTTCTGCTGCCAGAATTTTGCTGATGGCAGCGCCGATACCTTTTGCGCCACCGGTCACAATGAATACCTTATTCGTTAGATGTAAATCCATATATACAAGCTTAATTTATTTTTCGATTTTGATATCGAGTTGATAAAATTCGATTGCATTCAATCCAAACACTTTTTCTTTTTCTTCTTCTTTGAATCGTTCCATATATTTCTCCAGTAAACTCTTCCATTGTACATAGATGCCGCTTAGTAATATAACAGGCCAATCACTTCCGAATAATAATCTGTTAGTGCCGAAAGCTTCAAATACTACATCGAGATAGGGATAGAAATCGGCCGCTTCCCATTCTTTCCAAACAGCTTCGGTAAAGAGACCGGATAGTTTGCAACTTACATTTGGTTGCTTAGCAATTTCCCGCATCCATCTTTTCCATTCGGTGATATTCTTTGTGCGAATATCAGGCTTGGCACAATGGTCTATTACCAACCTTTGCTCAGGGAACAGCGTTACAAACTCAGCTGCAGCAGGAAGTTGGTTATGATAAACCAGTACATCATATGTCTGGTTATAGTTCTTTAATTGAGCAACGCCTTGTTGAAAATCTTTTCGTAACAGAAAGTCATTAGGTTCTCCCTGTACAATATGTCTCCATCCTTTTATGATTGGGTATTGGGAAAAATAGTCCAATCTTTCGTTGAGCTTAGGAGAAAGCAAATCTATCCAACCTACCACTCCTTTTATAATGGGATGTGTTTTTGCTAATTCTACGAGGAAATGAGTTTCGAGTTCGCTTTGGTCGGCCTGAACAGCCACTAAAGCGTCAATTGAATTATTCTTAGCTATCAGGGAAAAGTGTTCGGGTAGGAAATCGTGGCGAATCACTTTCATATCGGGAGTGATCCAG
This sequence comes from Chitinophagaceae bacterium, assembly GCA_016721085.1. Lineage (GTDB taxonomy): Bacteria > Bacteroidota > Bacteroidia > Chitinophagales > Chitinophagaceae > Endoryza. Next base: position 229,190 of record JADKJI010000004.1, read on the forward strand.
GCATCCCGAACTTTATCGTATTTCCAGAAATGAACATGTGTATCGATGGTCATCATGGCAATTCAAATATTTTTTCATCAGAATCCATTTCTCTCCTGGCTTCGCCCAGGGTAATGCTTGCTGGAAACTCCACATTAGTTCTTCCCAGGCCTGCACTTTACTATTGGAAGCATCCATTGCTGCTTTTTTCTCAAAGCTGAAATCTTCTGATGCTTCAATGATCATGAACATCCTGTTTCCTGTTCTATAAATATCCAACACTTCAATGCCCGAATCCTTTATGCTCTTGATAATTTCTGGCCATACCTTTTGATGATAGCGTTCGTATTCTGCTATGAGGTCTGGTTCGTCTATGAGGTCGAGGGCGAGGCAGTGTCGCATTCTTGGAGGTTTAAAGGTTAGAGGTTAAGAGGTTCAATATGTTCCATATGTTCAATAGGTTATTAGGTCTAACAGCATGATAAAATAAGGGAGTTTGAGTCATAAAGAGTTAATAGAGTTAAAAAAGTTCTTTCTGAAATTAGTTATTAGCTCACACCTAGAAACCTATTGAACCTTTTAACCCTATTGAACATCTTGAACATTTCGTCAAAGTCGCCCCATTTCCCTTCCCCCACTTCCCCTATTTTCACTTTCTTTTCCCGGTTTTTAGCTGAGTATACTCCGGGGGGCTCCCCGGGTTGCACCCGGGGTCATTATTATTCAACCCCTTCGGGGTTGGTCGACTCTCAAATTAAATAGTTCTTTTCCTCCTTCCTACTTCCCACTTCCCTCCCTTCGCCGGCTTAAATTAAAAAGCTCGGACTTCCGGACTCATCCTGACTTCCGGTCTCCCCGGGTTTCACTCCGGGATCAGATTATTCAACCCCTTCGGGGTTGGTCGACTCTCAAACTAAATAGTTCTTTTCCTCCTTCCTAACTTCCCTACTTCCATTCTCCCTTACTTGTATTTGTATTCCTTCCGGACTAAAAATTCGGTCTCTCCAAAGCGCAGAGGCCGCGGACTTAAATATCAGGGGCTTTAAAATTTTCGGTCTTTCCGACTTCCGGACTTGACTCCCGACTCCCGACTAAAGACTCCCGACTATTTAGCCACCTGCCTACTACTCCCCAATCCATCAATCCCCAATTCAATCACATCGCCTGATCTTATATAGATAGACTCTGGTTTTTGTCCCATGCCAACACCAGCTGGAGTTCCGGTACTGATGATATCGCCAGGAAGTAAAGTCATGAACTGGCTTACATAGTGAATGAGGAAGGGAACTTTATAGACAAGATTTTTTGTGTTGCCATCCTGCATCATCTTACCGTTATATGTAAGCCAGAGACGCATATTGTCGAGGTCTTTAATTTCATCCTGGGTGGCTATAAAAGGACCCATTGGTGCGAAAGTGTCGCAGCTTTTTCCTTTTACCCATTGGCCGCTTCTTTCCAATTGAAAAGCACGTTCGCTATAATCGTTATGAAGTACATAACCTGCAACATGATCTAAGGCATCTTTCTCTTCTACATAACTTGCTTTCTTCCCAATCACAACGGCCAACTCCACTTCCCAGTCAGTCTTCTGACTGTTTCTTGGAATGATCAGGTCATCGTTTGGTCCAACATATGCCGATGTAGCTTTAAAGAAAATAACGGGTTCCGGTGGAAGGGTCATGTTGCTTTCTTTGGCATGGTCTGAATAGTTCAATCCTATGCAAATGATTTTTGAAGGACGGGTAGTGGGCGGTCCCAGGCGAGTGCCTGGTTTCACAACAGGACATGTGGGCTGAGCTGTAGAAAGCCAGGCTTTCAAGCGGCTTATGCCACCGGTTCCAAAGAAGTTTTCGTTGTAGTCTTCGCCAAAGGCGCTGATGTCTAAATTAGTGCCATCCGGCAACTGGATACCGGGTTTTTCTTCGCCGGCATTTCCAAATCTTATCAGTTTCATGTGGTTGTATTTCTATCCGAAACTACTTTCATTTTCAACGCATTCCAAACCATTTTTTGCAATCGATTTCGTCCTAACACCCATTAGCTTTTTCAATTACCTTTGTGCAACCTCAAGAATGTTGTACTATGAGCCAAGCCACAGAACAAAAGGTCAGGATTGTAACTGCTGCCAGTTTATTTGATGGACATGATGCTGCTATCAATATCATGCGCCGGATCATGCAAAGTAAGGGAGCTGAGATTATACATCTCGGACATAATCGTTCCGTAAAAGAAATTGTAGAAGCAGCCATTGAAGAAGATGTGAATGGCATTGCCATCACCAGCTATCAGGGCGGACATGTGGAGTTTTTCAAATACATGAAAGATTTGCTGGAAGAGAGCGGATGTGGCCATATCAAAATATTTGGTGGTGGCGGCGGCACCATACTTCCCGATGAGATAGAAGAACTACATAAATATGGAATCACCCGAATCTATTCACCAGATGATGGAAGGAAGATGGGATTGGAGGGGATGATTGAGGAGGTGATTGGGTTGTGTAAGACGACAAGCGGCCCCCTCCCTGCCTCCCCCGGTGGGGGAGGAGTTGGGATACTCCCTGATTATTGGCTGGCTCCAAACAAATGGAAGAATGGGTCTGCTTTTCCTTTAGGAGAAATAAAAGATATCAGGAAAATTGCGAGAGCTATAACACTTGCTGAGAATGGAATAAAAATAGAAGAACAAGATAAGTATGATGGAAGCTCATTGACTGTTGGACATTTTAATGCCGCCCTTTGGGGACTTAGATCCCCCCCCCCAAGGGCCCCGGCCCCCCCCCCGCCGGGGGGGTTCGGGGGCGGGGGGGGGGGGGGGGGGGGATAGGGTTGGGGTTGGGGTCGTAGATTGGGGGGGGTTTGGGGGGGTTTGGGGTTTGTTTTGTTTTTTTGGGGGGGGGGTTGGTAGTTGGGGGGGTTGGTTTGTTTTCTGCCTTGGCTGGGTAGGGAGTTTGGGGGGGAGGTGGTTTTAAAGGGGTTTTTTGGGGTTGGGTTTGGTTTTCGGGGGTTTTTGGGGGGGGGGAGGTTGGGGGGGGGTGGTTGGGGCAACAAGCTTGGTTTCCCCCACCGGGGGGGCCCCGGGGAGGGGGGTTTTTGGGGGCGGGGGCGGGGCCCCACCGGCACCGGCGGCGCCGGCAAATCATCCGTTACCGATGAAATAGTTCGCAGATTCTTGCAACATTTTACAGATAAGACGATTGCTGTAATATCTGTTGATCCTTCAAAGAAAAAAACAGGTGGTGCTTTGTTGGGAGATCGTATACGCATGAACGCTATTTCACATCCACGTGCATATATGCGCAGCTTGGCTACAAGAGATGATAATACCGCATTGAGTGCTTCGGTACAAGATGCTATCGATATCTGTAAAGAAGCTGAGTTTGATTTTATCATATTAGAAAGTGCCGGGGTTGGACAAAGTGATGCTTCCATTCTTGATTTCTGTGATGTGAGTTTATATGTGATGACTCCGGAGTATGGGGCCGCTTCTCAATTGGAGAAGATAAATATGCTCGATTATGCCGATGTAGTATGTATCAACAAATTTGATAAGGCTGGAGCTTTGGATGCATTGGCTGATGTGCGCAAACAGTATAAAAGGAATCATGCACTGTGGACTATATCTGACGATGCCATGCCGATCATCGGTACCATTGCCAGTAAGTTCAATGACGAAGGAGTGAATCACCTTTTCTTGGAGTTGCTAAAGAAAATTGAAGAGAAGACTGGTGAACATTGGGGCGCTATGGCATTTTCTGCAACAGCAAAAGTTTCTCAAGCTATCATTCCATCAAGCAGGGTCAGATATTTAAGTGAAATCAGTGATGCAAGTCGTGGTTATGACCAATTAGTAAAAGATCAGTCTGCACTTGCTTCAAAATTATATCAGTTAGACGGCGCTCTCAAAACTCTTAAAGATAAAGCGGCTCCAGAGTTGCTTGAAGTGCTTGAAAAGCAAATTCAATTTTATTCCGAGCAATTGACGCCAGTCTCAAGAAAATTAATTACTAACTGGGCTAGTAAGGTAAGCGAATATCAGAAGGACTTTTATGAATATACGGTAAGGGATAAAGTGATTCGTCAACCGATGGCTTCTAAAAGTCTTAGTGGTACACGAATCCCAAAAGTTGTGTTACCAAAGTATTCCGATTGGGGTGATATATTGAAATGGCAGGCACAGGAAAACATACCTGGACATTTTCCTTTCACCGCAGGCGTATTCCCGCTGAAACGTGAAGGAGAAGATCCGACCAGAATGTTTGCAGGTGAAGGTGGTCCGGAAAGAACCAACAGAAGATTCCATTATGTTTCGGTTGATCAACCCGCTAAACGATTATCTACAGCCTTTGATAGTGTTACCTTATATGGTGAGGATCCGGGTCATCGTCCAGATATTTATGGAAAAATTGGCAACAGCGGTGTGAGTATTGCCACTGTAGATGATGCCAAGAAATTATATTCCGGATTTGATTTGTGCGATCCTCGTACATCTGTATCAATGACGATTAATGGTCCTGCTCCAATGTTATTGGCGTTTTTTATGAATGCTGCTATTGATCAGCAGTGTGAGAAGTACATTACGGAGAAGGGTTTGTGGGGGGAAGTTGAGCAAATTCAAAAGTTAAAATTTACAAGTCAAAAATGGCCCAAGTATAACAATGCTTCATTTCCAGATGAGTTACCTAAAGGGAATAATGGTTTGGGATTACGTTTATTGGGATTAAGTGGGGAAGAAGTGTTGCCAGCAGAAGTATATGCACAATTAAAGGCGGCTGCATTAGCTCAGGTGAGGGGAACTGTTCAGGCTGATATCTTAAAAGAGGACCAGGCTCAGAACACTTGTATCTTCTCAACTGAATTTGCATTGAAACTGATGGGGGATGTTCAGGAATATTTTATTGAGAACAAGGTTCGGAATTTTTACAGTGTATCTATAAGTGGTTATCATATAGCTGAAGCAGGTGCTAATCCAATAACTCAATTGGCATTTACGCTTGCTAACGGATTCACTTATGTGGAATATTATCTGAGCCGTGGAATGAATATCGATGAATTTGCTCCTAATCTTTCATTCTTCTTCAGTAATGGTATGGATCCGGAGTATAGTGTTATTGGAAGGGTAGCTCGTAGAATTTGGGCGAAGGCTATGAAGTACAAGTACAAGGCGAATAAGAGAAGCCAGATGTTGAAGTATCATATTCAAACTTCGGGTCGCTCTTTACATGCACAGGAAATCGATTTCAACGATATCCGCACAACGCTTCAGGCTTTGTATGCTATCTATGATAATTGTAATTCCCTTCATACAAATGCTTATGATGAAGCCATCACTACTCCTACGGAAGAAAGTGTTCGACGTGCGATGGCTATCCAGATGATCATCAATAAGGAGTTAGGTACGGCAAAAACAGAAAACATCATTCAGGGAAGTTTCGCTATCGAAGAGCTGACTTCATTAGTGGAAGAAGCTGTATTAACAGAGTTCGATCGCATTACTGACAGAGGGGGCGTATTAGGTGCCATGGAAAGAATGTATCAGCGAAACAAGATTCAGGAAGAAAGTCTTTTCTACGAACACCAAAAGCATACAGGTGAGTTGCCAATAATTGGTGTTAATACATTTTTGAATAAGAAGGGTAGTCCAACAGTAATACCTGGTGAAGTAATCAGAAGTACTCCAGAAGAAAAAGAACAACAGATCAGTAATCTCGAAGCCTTCTGGAAACGTAATGAAAGCCGTTCAGCCAATGAGTTAAAGAAATTGAAAGAAGTTGCTATTAACAACGGTAATCTTTTTGCTCAATTGATGGAAACTGTGAAGTATTGTTCCCTTGGACAAATTACGGGTGCGTTGTATGAGGTGGGGGGGCAGTATAGGAGGAATATGTAGTTTTGAGTCGGGAAGTCGGGAAGTCCGGAAGACCGAAAGTCCGTGGTGAGAGCGTGAAGGTTGAAGAGCGTGGAGTCCGGGGAGAAAATACAAATATTGTATCTAGACTTTGATTTTTTTTTTTTACCGCAGAGACGCGGAGACGCAGAGGAACGCCCTCTGCGTCTCCGCGTCTCTGCGGTTATTGTATTGGCTGTTCCCCACACAATGCTGCAGGGGCAGGCATTTTCAAATTATCATCCCGACAAGTCGGGACTCAAATTATCAAATTACATTCTGCTTTATTCTGTGCGCCGTAATCATATGCACCACTCTCTTCTCTACCAAATGGTGAAGAGGAAGAAGGATGGCGATGAGTACAACTTTGATTGCAAGTACTTTCCAGGGTTCGCCATGAGTGAAATGATGTATTTGGTTATCGGCGATTAATATGATGAATTCGAAAAAGAATATGAAAGAGATAAATCCGAGGGCACGGATCCATCCAATCGGAACTTTAAGAAAGCCAAAGGAAACCAGTAAAAGGAATAAGACAAGGATTCCGATAGTGATACCGGTATATTGAATATTATGTCTTGTTTGAAGCGCTTCTTCCTCTTCTTTTTGTTTTCTTTCCTTTCTTTTGTTTTCAGCATCAATTTCCATTGATACAAGGTCTTTCTCTTTGCCTAACACTTCCAAAGAATCTTTCAGGATATTAAATTGGGAAGAATAGGTTAAGGCATTTTTATAATCACCAATTTCTGTATAGCAACTATCAAGATAAGAAAGAGCCATTTTAACACCTTCCAGATTATTTGACTGTTCGCAAAACCCTTTGCCTTTTAATAGAAAGGGTATGGCTTCTTTTGCCCTTCCCATTTTTCGTAAAGTGTATCCGTATTCGATGTAGAACTGAGCTTTTGTATATACATTGTTTTCCCTCTCATATACAGGAAAAAGTTTACTGTAATAGTAATTTGTTGAATCATAATTCTTCAAATCTAAATATATAAGTGCTTTTGCCCTGTCCATTATATAGCCCAATTGCATTTGCTGCAACATATTACTTAGCTCTGGATGAGTTTCCAGGTAAGCAAGTCCTTCTTTCATTTGTCCTTTAGCAAATAGATTGTTTACTAAGCTAAAGGTGCTTTGTATCTTTCCTTGCTGATTTTTTAAGCTATCAGCCAGTTTAAACGATTTTTCAAAGTAAGTGCTTGCAATATCATATTTCTTTTGATATTGGTATAAAGCCCCCATAGCATTATAGTCAGCTGTCAGCTCTGTCATTTTGCCTTTTGACAAATCGAATTCTAATACTTTGGTATAGTAATCAATTGCTTTATCATGATTTCCAATAGTGGCGAAGAAATCGCTTAAGCTGCGGTAGCAATTAATCAATAAGATTTCTTTGTCTTTATGTTTGGTTTGATCGGCAATGTTTAATGCGGCCAGATAGTTTTTGAAGGCATTCAATTTTTCATCGCGAAACTGGTAATTACGGCCATTGGCCATGTATGCCCATACACGCAGTGAGTCGTCACCTAAATCGTTGGCATAATTGATTGCAGTGGTATTCGCTTCAATAGCTTTTTCACCTCGACCACTATTCCTGTGAATCCTGGAAAGAGTCAATTGTGCCATGATAAGCTCTCTTTCAAGTCCATCAGAGTCCTTGCATATCTTTAATGCTTCGTTAATATAAATTTCTGCTTTATTTATATAGCTCTGCTTTCCAGCTTGTAATAAATAGGCTCTGGCAATATGAATTCGGATACCGGCCATGAGTTTTCGGTCGCGTGATTCTTCCGCAAGGAATATAGCTTCATTGATAGATTTTTCGGCAGTAGCTGAGTCGTATATAACAGCGTGGTCTATTAATTTTTTAAGGGCATTTATTTTCTCATCACGATTTGAGGCAGTAGCGAGCTCTTTCTGAAGGCGGGTTATTGTAGTGTCTGTTTGGGAAAATGCAGTTGAAGAACCAAGTAATAATACAAAGATGAGATACTTCATTAGATAAGGCTTGAGGGCGCAATTTAATGGTTATTTTATTTCATTTAATATTTGGGAAGAATTGATAATTTTTTTACCGCAGAGACGCGGAGACGCAGAGGGCTTTCCTCTGCGCCTCTGCGGTTATTGTATTGGCTGTTTATTTTCAAATTTTCAAATTTTCAAATTTTCTAATTCTAGCCACAAACTATCCCTATTTTCCCCTATTAATAGTAATTTCACCTCTTTAGCAGAGCCAGCTATTGTTGTATATGTATATGGCTATTGTGGAGTATAATTATAACTGATGACAGCAGAACACCAACGTCTCGCAGTAAATGCATTAAAACCTATTCCTTTAGCACAATGGGGTCCTTATCTTAGTGAACGCCAATGGGGTACAGTAAGAGAAGATTATGGTCCCTGGGGTGATGCCTGGAACTATTTCCCCTTCGATCATTCACATTGTCGCGTATATAAATGGGGGGAAGATGGTATTGCAGGAATTTCCGATTACTTACAGAACCTTTGTTTTTCAGTAGCACTTTGGAATGGGAAGGATGCTATACTAAAAGAAAGACTGTTCGGCTTAGGAAATAATGAGGGCAATCATGGAGAAGATGTAAAAGAACTTTATTACTATCTCGATAATATTCCTACGCATGCTTATATGGAGTATCTATATAAGTATCCTCAGCAGGAATTCCCATATAAGAAATTGAAAGAAGAAAACAGGAAAAGAGGGCATCTCGATCCTGAATACGAAATATTGGATACTGGCGTATTCGATGATAACCGATACTTTGATGTATTAGTCACTTATGCAAAGCAAAGTGATCAGGACATATTCATAAAGATTTCTATCACTAACCGCTATAGCAAACCTGCTGATATTCACGTATTACCTCATCTCTGGTATTATAACCGCTGGTCTAATAAACAGATGCAACAAAAGCCGGCTATCACAAGAGTGAATAAGACAACCGTAAAAGCATCCCATGAAAATCTCGGCAATTATTATTTTTATTTTCAACCAGCAACGGATTCATTATTTACCGATAACGAAACCAATACTGAAACAGTAAACGGTATTCCCAATGAAAGCATTTATGTAAAAGATGCCATTCATCGTGCGGTAATAAAAAATGAGAATACAGAGCAACTGAGAAAGAGAAATGCAGGAACCAAGTTTGCTGCAATTTATAAAGCCACTTTAGCGGCAGGGGAAACAAAAACAATCTATTGCCGATTGAGTAATCAGGTAATGGATAATGCTTTTGTAAGAGGCTTCGCAGATATTTTCACCATCAGGAAACAAGAAGCAGATGATTACTATGCAGCCATACTTCCAAAGGGAATGAATGATGATATGGCTCGTATTCAACGTCAGGCGCTGGCGGGATTACTTTGGAGTAAGCAGTATTATCATTTTGATGTTGAGAGATGGTTGAGTACCAGTGATGGTATCACTCCAGTAAACGAAGGCAAGCAGAAAGGAAGGAATAGCGATTGGAAACATCTGAAAAATCAGGACATCATTTCCATGCCCGATAAATGGGAGTATCCCTGGTATGCGGCATGGGATCTGGCATTTCAATGTATATCCATGGCAGTAGCCGATCCAACATTCGCTAAACATCAGTTATTACTGATCATGCGGGAATGGTATATGAAACCCGACGGACAACTACCCGCATATGAATGGAATTTCAGTGATGTGAACCCACCAGTTCAGGCCTGGGCTGCATTGCAAGTTTATCATATAGAGAAAAAGCAAAACGGGAAAGGGGATATTGTTTTCCTTAAGAAGATATTCCAGAAACTACTCATAAATTTCACTTGGTGGATTAACCGAAAAGATCTAAAAGGCGATAGCATATTTGAAGGAGGTTTTCTTGGATTGGATAACATCGGAGTATTCAATCGTAGTTCCCATTTCAGTAATAAGATGCAGCTGGAACAAGCTGATGGTACTAGCTGGATGGGCACTTATGCATTGGATATGATGGATATTGCTATCGAGATTGCCCAGTATGATGAAAGTTTTGAAGATACCGCAACAAAATTCTTCGAGCATTTCGTATTGATAGCAGAAGCGCTTAATGATCACTATCTCTGGAATGAGGAAGATAAGTTTTACTACGATGTTCTCTGTGTGCCAGGAGCTGATCCTGTTCCTTTGAAGATTCAGTCAATAGTTGGTCTTACTCCTTTGTTCGCTGTATCAACCATTGATAAAGCCGCTTTAGATAAATTGGGTGATTTCAAGAAGCGCCTGGCATGGTTTGAGAATTACCGAATTCGAAATAAGAAATTTTGGCCTAATGAGGAAAGGGGAGATGGAGAACAACTCTTGTTGTCGCTCATTCCAAAAGAGAGATTGGAATTCCTGGTAAAAAAGCTATTGGATGAAAATGGGTTCCTTTCACCTGGTGGCATCAGGGCGCTTTCAAAATACCATAAAGAGCATCCGTATTCAGTAACAGTTGATGGACATGAACATTCGATTCAATATGATCCGGGTGATTCCACATCAGATATGTTTGGTGGGAATAGCAACTGGAGAGGTCCAGTTTGGATGCCTATAAACTTCCTCATCATTCAATCCATTCGCAGATACGGTGAATTTTATGGTGATAGCCTTTTGGTTGATTATCCAACTGGTTCTGGTATTAAGATGAATCTTATTCAGGTGGCAAGGGAATTGACGAAGAGAGTAATCAGTTTGTTTGAAAAGGATAGCAGTGGACAACGGAAATGCTATGGTGAGTATAATTCGTTTTATCAGCAACCGGGAAATGAGCATCTTGTCCCGTTTTTTGAGTACTTCCATGGAGATACTGGAAGAGGGTTGGGGGCTAGTCATCAAACCGGTTGGACAGCCCTTGTTGCTGAGTTGATTAGCGAGTATGGGGCGGAGCAATCGGAGGAAAGAAGGCCGGCTCAGGCAATTTGATTATCTTTAACCTTTATTAAAAAGTGAGAAGGTCCTGTTGCAGGGCCGATCCTGCATAAATACTTATATCCTTGCGTTTTACAGAGTTTGGACTTCACCCCGATTTACTGGAAGGAATTGATGCCTCCGGTTACGAAAATGCCACCCCGGTTCAGGAACAGGTAATACCTCCAATTTTGGAAGGAAGAGATATTATTGCTTCCGCTCAAACCGGTACTGGTAAAACAGCTGCCTTTTTACTCCCCATGATCCACAAAATGCTGGAACATAAAAGTGAAGGGCTCACCCGCGCTATAATCATCGTTCCTACTAGAGAGTTGGCTATTCAGATATCACAACACCTGGAGGGACTTTCCTATTTTACTAATATCAGTTCCATTGCCATCTATGGTGGTAACGACGGACAGAATTTTGTTACAGAAAAGAAGGCTTTACAATCAGGTGCTGATATCATAGTGTGTACTCCAGGTCGTATGATTGCCCATATCAATATGAACTATGTGAATATGAGTGGTCTTCAGTTTCTTGTTCTCGATGAAGCCGACCGCATGCTTGATATGGGTTTTCAGGACGATATCAATCGTATTACACAGGCAATGCCGGCTAACAGGCAATCGTTGTTGTTTTCAGCAACCATGCCACAAAAAATCAGGCAGCTAGCCCGTAATATACTTACGAATCCTGTTGAAGTAAATATTGCTATCTCTAAGCCTCCTGAGAAAATTGTTCAGAGAGCTTATGTGGTATATGAAACACAGAAGATTCCATTGGTAAAAAGCATTCTTCAAACCACTCCTTTTAAAAGCGCCCTTATATTCTGCGGAAGAAAGAATGAAGTGAAGCAGTTGACCCGAACATTAAAGATGGCTAAGTTCGACGCTTCTGAAATGCATAGTGATCTGGAACAAGCGCATCGTGAAGAAGTGATTAATGGCTTTACAAGCGGTCGTATCCCTATTCTTGTAGCTACGGATATCCTTAGCCGTGGTATTGATATCGATACTATTGATCTGGTGATAAACTATGATGTACCACACGACGGAGAGGATTATGTACACCGTATTGGTCGTACTGCCCGTGCAGAAGCCGATGGAATGGCCGTAACCATCATTTCTGAGAAAGAGCAGAATAAGTTTGCTGCTATTGAGGAATTGATAGGCAAGGAAGTGGAAAAGACCCCGGTTCCGGAAGAATTAGGTGCAGTACCTCCTTATCAACCTCGTGCACGAAGGTCTGGTGGTGGCCGTAAGTTCCATCACGGCGGTAATAAACGACATTGATTCTACCTATTCATCTAATTATATAGTATGGGAAAGGGATTCCTGTTATTGTTATGTCTCGTAACATTGATTCTTGCCTGTAATCGTAATGCCTATCGCGTCACCAATAAGACGTATAAGAAACAGGTTAAGCAATATGCGAAAGTGCTTAGACAATATCCGCTCCAGGATTCAGTAAGTAATGCTCCCTTCTTTGCAGGCACAACCAATTTTTCTATTCGTCGCCCCAATTTTGTTGTTATTCATCATACAGCCCAAAACACATGTGACCAGACTTTAAAGACGTTCACTATTCCGCGCACCGCAGTAAGTGCGCATTATGTAGTGTGCAGGGATGGAACTGTATTTCATATGCTGAATGATTATTTCAGAGCACAACATGCAGGTGTAAGTAAGTGGGGGAATAATACAGATCTTAATAGCAGCAGTATAGGAATTGAAGTTGATAATAACGGAAGCGAACCCTTTTCAGAACCTCAGATGAACAGTTTGCTTCAGTTACTGGATCGGTTGAAAAGGGCTTACTCCATTCCGCAAGCTAATTTTGTTGGACATGCCGATGTAGCTCCGGGTCGCAAAGTAGATCCCAGTCGTTTCTTCTCCTGGAAACAATTATCTGATAGTGGTTATGGTTATTGGTATGATACCACAAACATTACCGTTCCTGAACATTTCAATGCGGTACAGGGCTTGCGAATCATCGGATATAATATAAAAGATAGCAACATAGCTATACAATCTTATAAGATACATTTTACGCCGCAGGATTCTACACGTATTTTGGGGGAGGGGGATAGGAAGATTATTTATGATTTGAGTAGGAAATACCAATAGCATTGAAATTTGAATATGAAGATTGGAAATGAACAGCCAATACACCCGAGTTAGTTGTTTGTCTTCACGCCCTTAACTTTGTTCAATGGTCCAAAGGGTTGACTAATGTTGCTTTTTTTTTTTCACCGCAGAGACAAGAGAACAAGAGGCCGCGCAGAGTAAAAGTTTAATACCCAGGGAAAAAAGTTAGGTCTCCGCTTTTTGAACCCTTAAACTATTAAACCTTTAAACCCTTGAACATTTCAATGCACTTAGCCTAAAAGAGCTTCCCCTGCTCCCCCGGCCTTTTAAACTCTTCCGTATTAAACTCCCAATCATCTGAAGTATATCCGTAAAGCAGCTTGAATTTTTTATACTGTTGCGATATCATTTCTGCAATATTTCCTTCTCCGCGCATGCGGGTGCCGAAACGGCTGTCGTTTACTTGTCCGCCGTGACTGTCTTCGATATGATGCCACACTTTGTCTGCCCTGTCGGGGAAAGTCTTGTATAACCAATCATGAAACAACAATTTAACAGCACCATTTAATCGGATGAAAGTATAGGCGCTGAAACTGGCACCATTCTCTTTTGCTGATTTCAGTATGCGTTGGGTTTCATGATCATTCAATCCGGGAATTATCGGTCCCAGCATAACGCCCATCCGAACACCTTCATCACTCAATTCCTTAATAAGTCGCAAGCGTTGTTTAGCAGTTGTTGTTCTTGGTTCCATCACTCTCCTGAGTTTTTCATCGAGTGAGGTTATGGTTACAAGAATGGATACCAGGTTTTTTTTCGCCATCACTTTCAACAGATCTTTATCGCGAAGCATGCCACCGTTTTTTGAAATCAGTGCTACAGGTTGATTGAATTCGTTACATACTTCAAGAAGTCTGCGGGTTAGTCGATACTTCTGTTCAGCGGGTTGATAGCAATCGGTATTGCCACTTATAGATATAGGAACCACCTCCCATTTAGGATGCATCAGGAATTTTCTAAGAAGTTGTGGAGCATTTTTCTTTACAATGATCTTCTGTTCAAAATCCAATCCGGCACTATAGCCCCAGTATTCATGTGCATTGCGGGCATAGCAATAGATGCAACCATGTTCACAACCGGCATAGGGGTTCATACTGTAGAGCATTCCAACATCAGGACTATCCACTTTATTTACAATGCTCTTGGCTTCCTGTTCTATGTATTGAGTTGGTATATCGGTGATGGTCCAATCATCGATTCCTTCCACGTGTTCGCGGGTGATTTCGTCTTTGAGGAAACGGTTTTTGGTGTTGAACTGGGCGCCACGGCCCGGTAAGTTTTGCAAGGGGAAATTGTTTTAGTAGTTCAATATGTTCAAAAGGTCAAAAAGGTTCAAGAGGTTCAAGAAGTTCCAGAGGTTCCAGAGGGTCGAAGTGCAGCACCCACGCTAAGGTGCGTGTCTTCACGCACCTTAAATTTAGGGTTGACTATTTCTTATAGAATTTCATGTGAAAATTTTTTACCGCAGAGACGCGGAGACGCAGGGGGACATTCCTCTGCGTCTCCGCGTCTCTGCGGTTATTGAATTCCAATACCAACAGTTCAACCAAATAAAGCTCCCTGCCTCGTAAGTACCGGCAAATTCATAAACTCAAAACGCTGCGCTATCTGCCATGATTTAGAGCCCTGTGGACGTTTCAATAATAACATAGCTTCAGCAACGAAACGACCGGTGAAAGATTTACGGCTATATTCCAACCAACCCTTTTCGTATTGCCAGGGTTTAAGTTTGTTCGCTACCGTTAGATGCGGTTCCAGCATGAAATGCGGCTTATTCGATTCATTCAACTTCATGAGGCGCTGTGCTTCGGTGCGAAGCGATTTCACCAATTGCTGCACTGGCAAGCGGGATACCACATTGATATGAATACTGTGAGAAGGGAAACTCCCAAAATCTTTCAACTCCACCTTGAAAGGATGCTGTGCCATCGCCACCAGTTTCAGCTTGTTCAAAATGCGCTCTTCCATCATCTCATATTGGGTGAAAGTGGCCAACCCGATATAGGGCTTGGCACCAGGTACCGAAGTCATTTTATAACTGTCGGCAAACTCTTTTCGAACCTGTTGGATCTTATGCCGCAACTCTTCGTGTGGCAATAATACGAGCAGGTACTCGTACACCCGGTAACCGGGCATGTTGATTCCAGTAAGTGTCATAACCCATCCATTTTAAAGTGTACAACAATTATGTAGCAGTTACAAACCAGTCTGTTTTTACCCTAAGAGGCCCTAACCAAAGCCTCCAAAAAAAGAATAAAAAAACAGGTCTGCAAATTTTGTTAGCATAAATATACTAAATAATTTAGTATTTCAAAATTAATTTTATATGGATGGGGAAACTTTCTTCGGAGCTGCATACCGGGGCTCTAAAAACTTCACGCAGCATAATGTTGCTACTGCCAATGCCACAGGCTTTGGGGCGGCGGCCGACGATTATGCCGAACGCGGTATTGACCTGAACGAACAATTGATCCGAAACAAACCAGCCACTTTTTTTTTCCGCATGAAAGGAGATGCGATGAAAGATGAGAGACGCAGAGGGAATACAAGACCATGATGTGAAAGGATAATTGGGATGCACAGGATTGGATTTTTTCGCTGCTAGTACAAGAATGTCTACATGGCGAATACGAGAATTAAAAAATTGCCTTATGAAAACAA
This sequence comes from Chitinophagaceae bacterium, assembly GCA_016721085.1. GTDB lineage: Bacteria > Bacteroidota > Bacteroidia > Chitinophagales > Chitinophagaceae > Endoryza. The sequence continues at coordinate 244,784 of JADKJI010000004.1, forward strand.
TTTCGAATAAAAGTAAGGAGATCGACCTAGGTCCCTCCGCCGCGGCGGAGGACAGGGGTTTCTCGCTATCGTCGACTGCAACTCCTTCTACTGCACCTGCGAACGACTCTTCCGGCCAGACCTATTGAATAGTCCGGTGGTGGTGCTGAGTAATAATGACGGATGCATTATTTCCAGAACCGATGAAGCAAAAAAATTAGGAGTGGGAATGGCAGCACCCTATTATCAGAATAAAGATATTATTGAGAAGAATAAGGTGGCAGTATTCTCTTCTAATTATCATCTGTATGGCGATCTGAGTGCAAGAGTGATGGATACCCTTCGATTTGTATCAGGAGATAATAGCGTGGAGGTATATTCGGTAGATGAAGCCTTTGTTGATCTAAAGAGTGTGGCTAAGGAAGACCTTCCTTCATTTGGAGTGACACTGAAAGATACCGTTGAATTGTGGACAGGCATAAAAGTATCTGTAGGAATTGCGCCTACAAAAGTATTATCTAAAGTCGCTAATCGCTTATCTAAAAAAGATAAGGCGGGAAGTAAAGGAGTGTTGGTGTTAGATACAGAAGAGAAAATTAAGGAAGCTCTTGAAAATACAAAAGTGGATGACCTTTGGGGCGTAGGAAGACAGTATGCTTTGAAAGTTCGCAACCTCGGCATAGAAAATGGTTGGCAGTTACGAAATATGCCAGTGGAATGGGCAAGGAAAAATCTGGGTGGCGTAGTAGGTACCCGATTAATAAAAGAATTGAATGGAGAATCGTGTATTCCTATGAAAGATCCTCTTGAAACAAAAAAGATGATTGCCACTACACGTATGTTTGGAAGTCCGGTTTTCGAATTAAAAGATATTAAGGAAGCCGTGGCAACTTATGTATCGCGCGCTGCTGAAAAATTACGCCGGCAATGCTGCGCAGCCAGTGCTATCGATGTTTTTGTTGTCACCAACGGACATAAAGAAGAAAAATATGTTTATAGTCCCCAGAGCCGCCATAGAAGTATGACCATCCCCATAGCTACATCCAATACCCATGAATTGATTCAGTATGCCATGCCCTTGGTAGATCATTTATATGAAAAGGGAGTGAAATATCTTAAGGCAGGAGTTACCCTGAGTGGATTAGTGCCCGATGCTTCCATCCAAGCGAACCTTTTTGCCACCGAAAACAGAAATGAACAACGACACCTTATGGAAACAATCGACAATATCAATTTCAGTCAGCGCGATGATATGATAAAATATGCAGCCACAGGACTAAAACGAAATTGGAAAATGCGGCAGGAGATGCGGAGTAAGAGGTATACGACGAGGTGGGAGGAGCTGTACGAGATTAAGTAGTGTAACATTCTTTAGGAATAGTTTAAAGTTTTAAGTTTAATGTTTAAAGTTGGTTTAGTAAGCTGCCGGGGAATTGAGCTTCGTGGGAGAAATTATTAATATTTACTTTATATAATCAAATATTCATTCATCATAATTGTAGATTTCATTTAATACACTATTCGAAGACTATAATTCCGGTAGCCTACTAAACCAACTTTAAAACTTAAACTTAAAACTTTAAACTTTTTGAATCCCTTCGCCCCCCTCACCCCACAACTCCTCGATGCCATGACCCGGCAGCCGATGTTTTTTGTTCGGCAGTATTATAAGCGGGGTTGCGGTCCTTATGATGATAAGAAGATGGTGCCGTTACTGTTCACTCATTATATTCATCATACAGTTGACACTGAAAGGGCGGAAAGGCATATGCGTTTGCTGGGAGCTGACCCATACCGTTTTTTATATGATAGCACCAATGAGGAGCATCTTCAAAAATTGAGGATGGCCTCTCTTCAGCCCGAGGGCTTTCGCATTTATGTGAACCTGTTGCCAAAGCCCTGGAAGGCTGGTGATGGATTGAAGAGAAAGATCAGTAGTTATGTGCAACATCAGTTATCGTGGTGGAATTATAATCCGGCTGATCGGTTGAAAGTCACACTGAAAGACCGGTATGGAGCCCTCTATCTCGGAATATTATGGAAGCATCAACAGACTGAAGTACTTTTGGAGGAAATCGAAAACTACCGCCCATGTGTTACGACATGAGTTTCTTCAGTAATATCAAACTTGTCAGTGATTTTCTTCCTGTAAAATCAGACGACTTACATTTTGAACCTACCTGGCATAAAGTGGCGCAATCTTTTTGTACCTGGCCTGTAGTAGTGAATGAAGATGGGTTCAAACTTCGTTTGTTTGAGTGGGGAGTGATTGCCGATTATATGAATACTCCCGAAAAAATCAAGGAGTACCGAACAAGCATGGCCAATGCACGAAGTGAAAAGATACTGGATGACAAACGCTCAGTATGGCATCGGCTAAGACAACAGCGTTGTTTGGTACTTTCTACAGGATTTTTTGAACATCAGGATACGGGTGGAAAGAAGAAGCTACCTTATTTTATTCACGTAAAAGGACAGCCGATTTTTTGTTTCGCTGGATTGTATAATTACTCACCTCTCCCTGATCCTGAAACAGGTGAACTGATCGGTACTTTCTCCATCATAACAAGAGCAGCCAATCCATTTATGGCTACCATCCACAATGGTGGCACCAATAGTGGTCGCATGCCTTTATTACTTCCTAAAGAAAAAGCCATCCAATGGCTCGACAAAAGCTTAACTGACGACTCTCTCCGAACTATTCTCGATTACGAATTCCCCGAATCTGAAATGGAGGCCTGGCCGGTGAATACGATTAGGACGAGGAAGGAGGAGGGGCCGGGGGTGGTGGAACGAATCCAAATTTGAGAATTTGATAGATTGATAATTTGAAGATTTGAAAATTTGAGAATTTGAAAATTTTATGGATAGAGACCAATTATAAATAAATATTTCCTTTGTATAATTAGTCAATTCTGAAATTTTCACAATCGAGGTGTCAATTTATATAAATCAGTGTGTATTTCATCTTAGATTTTCAAATTTTCAAATTCCAACTTTTCAATTTCAAATTCCAAATTTCAATTCCTCAAATTAAAGTTGTACCCCACAAACCTATCTTCCAAAACCCGCTTTTCGAATACTCACCTACTTTATTTTTGACTTGTATTGATTTTTATTTATCAACTTTCAAAAATCTAAAGTATGCAAACCCCTTTTTTTTCTCCTGAAGATGCCCTAAAAGCAGAGAATGAATATTTGAAAATGAAACTGATGCTGGAACATGGTGCTGTTTTTGGTTTCGGTGAAATGGGACATAAGATGACTCCGGAAATGGAAAATAGCTTTCTTAAAAGTATTGAAGCTGTCGAGAATAATTTCATGAACAACGAAATGATTACTGTTTATGAAAAAATTGATAGTCCTACTCATTTTAAGCCTGTGGCAGAAATACCCGAAGACAAGTTTGATGAAGTTTGGGAAGAATTGCTTGATTATATGAATCTACGTGGTATCAATCTGGGGGCTTGTAGTCCTAGGGTTACAAGCAAAGAATTATACCGATATACAATTGAAGAGATGTTTCAGTATCCTATTGAAAAATATGAAGTGCCTGGAGCGGTTTGTGAATTCATTTATGACTTGGCACATCCCGATCCTATTTATAATAATACGGAAACGGCGGTCCATGAATGTATGATGCCAATTTTATCAAAGAAGCCATTCAATCACGATTTTGCTTTCCTTCATACGGGTCTTAAACTGAATGACCATACCAATATTACTTTGGAAACCTTTGGTAAATTGATAAATAACTTCAAGCAAGCTTACGATGCTATTTGTTTAGAAGTAGATGATATGAGTGATTGTGTTATTGAGAAGAATGAATGTAAGGTATCTGGCAAATACGAAGGATGGGTGGAGTTGGAAGCTGAAAAGATTCCACTACAAGGTAGGTGGGCTGTAGGATTGTATGAGAATGAGGATACTGGTAACTGGTATATTGGGGATGTGTGGGTGGAGGGGATAACCTTTTGATGTTTGATAGGTTCCAGATGTTTAAGGGTTCTGAATAGGGCTAATTAAATATAGCTAAATCAATTTGAGGATTTTTACCGCAGAGACGCGGAGACGCAGGGGAGGATTCTGTGCGCCTGGAATCTTTTCAAGTAATTGCAGGATTATACCTGCGTCTCCGCGTCTCTGCGGTGAAAAAAAATAAATTCACTTTAATATTTGGAAAGTCAAAAAAATTTTATTCATCTTTGCATCGCAAAACAAATTAAACAACAACAGATGTCAAACAAAAACAAACAATATGATTTCGCAGCGGGCAGTCGTCCGTTTGTGATGCATACTATTGGCGGGGCACCTGTTGGTGAAAATTGAGAAAAGTATAAAACGCTATAACTCAAGCCCCGCCGATGTTGCGGGGCTTTTTTATTAATATGATGACTAAACGAATAACTAGTACTGTTCAAAGTATAAATTATTGCTTTACCTGTAAACGACCAGGAAGTGATCTCTCATGACTATTCATGAGTAAGAGTTGCTAACCCGGTCATATCGATGACCGGGTTTTTTAAATGAAAGGAGGTTAGAATGTTTTAAGGAACAAAAAGAAGGAGGTTTTATGAGAATTTATCAAGTTGGTGTTGGGATAAAAGGGAACGCATATTTGCGTAGGGGTAGTAGGTTTGTCAAAATTATATGCTAACCTTTCGGCAGAAACTTCCCGCTGTTTCCGGCAATTGATTTTTACCAGCAGGAGACGCGGAGACGCAGAGATATGCATCTCCTCAGTGAAATATATTCTTAAAGCAGAATCCACTTGTTTCTTAAAAGTAATCTATGAATACAACTGATTCATGTTTTTAATCTTATTCTTTAATCGTCTGATAAGAGTTTGGAGAAATTATTTTTTAATCCTTCCGCATATCCAAGTAATTCCCTTTCAAGTTCGAAATTGGGAATCACTTGAATTGAGAATTCGGTCCAACCTTTTTCTTCCTTGAGTACTTGTTGGGAAGGATGAATGGGTTTAGTCTTGATGTAAGGGGCCTGACGGAAATCTGCTTTAAAAACAATCGTTTCCGGTTCTGCTCCTACGTTTCGGGTAACGCCTATAATTGGTTGGAAGTAATCTTGGGCATTAAAGTTTTTTGGTTCGACGTACAGTTCTTTGTGAAGCAGGTTTATTTCGATAATACGGTCAAGCGCTAATGTGAGGATTTCTTTTCCTTTCTTTTTCATACCCAGTACAAACCAGCGGTTTCGGTACTCTTTGAGCAAGTAAGGGTGTAGGATGATTTCACTGGCATCACGGGCTTTGAAAGATTGATAAGAGATGGACAATGTTGTTTGAGTGATGATGGCTTTATATATAATATCAAGCCATTCAATTCCTTTTAGGAGTTCGTTTTTCTCAAAGTCAATAACAGAAGCTTTTTGATTCTGTTCGCTATAAATCTTGTCTTCCAGTTTATTGACCATTTCATTAACACCATTGAAATGTGTGAAGCCTTTAAACTGTTTGAGTAGTAATGTGACTTCCTGTAGAATCCCAAGATCTTGGGAAGAAAGAGGAATATTGGCAATGGAATAATCGGAGTCTTCGTAGCTGTAATATTTTTTATCAGTAACGATAATCGGAGCCTGATAGCCAAGTTGCTCGCTTCTCATGGCTCTCAGGTCGAGACGTATGGTGCGAAGGCTAACCCCTTTTTCGATGCCTTCGTATTCAAATAATGCTTGGTTGCAGGCATCTATGAGGTCTTCGATGGTCCATTTACGACGCCTGTTCTGTAAGCATTTATCAATAGTGCGATAGCGGATAAGGGCATTTCGGTTGACGGGCATAGCTTGAGATTTGAGCTGATAAATAAGGAAGAATAAAAATAATTTAAAAATTGTTTTTACTGTGCAAAAAGATTGCACACATGGGTTATTTCTTTACATAGTCAATGAGACAAGAAGTTCTTTAAAATAAAATACATACTGCAGCAATGCATATAAAAGCTTGCTTAACAGCAAGAAGGGTAGAAGCGGGATATGGGGGACCCAGGTGGGTGTATCCAAAATCACTACAGTGCAGCCGTTGTAACGAGCTGTATGCTGTTACCTCTTCAGCGCCTTACCCTACAACCTGTGTGTCAAGGGTTCGACTCCCTTTTCCGAGTTTTTCGGAATAGCTCAGTTGGGTAGAGCAACAGCAAAATGTGGGTTCGAATCCCACCCTTCGCGGGAGCGGAGGTGGCGGAATGGCATACGCAGAGGAATGTAGGTCCTTATCACGACGGAAGAGCACTCTTCCTTAAAAAGGTGCGCATTGGGTATGTATCCCTGTTAGTTACAGAATGATTGCAAACAATCATCAGTAGCCTTCAGTGATTCGCCTGCAACTGGTGGAGGACAATATCTGAATGGTAACACTTCCCTGAATTAATAAAGAGAGTTTCTCTTTTTGTAAGCCAGGCAACTGATACAGATAAGGTATAAACCAATCGGTTCCGCGGACAAAGATGGCAGGAGGTACAGCCCTTTTTAAAATGTAGTTATTAAAATTGAATAAAATGAAAAAGGTAAATGTGAATGCTTATCAGATTGCATTGGTTTTCAAATCTGGTGTTTATCAGAATTTCCTGAATGAAGGAACATACTGGCTTTGGAATAAGCAGGCGAAAATTTATGATCGTACAGTTCCATTCGTGGCACCTGTTGAGTTGAATATACTTTTGCAGGATGAGTCACTTGCCAATGAATTGGATGTAGTGGAAGTAAAAGATCAGGAGATCGTGTTGCACTTCGAGAATGGAGTATTGAAACAAGTTTTGAATACAGGTCGTTATGCCTTCTGGAAGTCTGCATTGAAAAATGAGTTTGTACGTGCCGATATATCCAAGGTGTCTATTTCAGATGCAATTGATCGTTCATTATTGTCGCACCGTTTAGTGTTTCCTTTTGTTCGTTCATATACCATTGAGAACTTCGAGAATGCAGTATTGTTCATCGATGGTAAATATGAAGGCGTATTGCAACCTGGTGTTTACAACTGGTGGAAGAACGCAATACCTATCATTGTAGGTAAAGTAGATAAGCGTCAGTTGCAACTCGAGATCAATGGACAGGAAATTTTGACAAAGGATAAGGCCAACTTGCGTATCAATGCATGGGCCCAGTATAAAGTTATGGATATTGAAAAGGCTCTATTGCAAAACAAGGAGTATGAAAAGCAATTGTATATTGTTTTTCAATTAGCCCTTCGTGAATATATTGCCGCTTTCTCTTTCGATGAATTGTTGGAAAAGCGTGATAATATGTCGGCCTCCATACTGGAATCAGTAAAAGATAAGGCATTGGCAATGGGAGTTGAAGTAATCGGTTTTGGTATTCGGGATATCATTCTGCCTGGTGATGTAAAAGAAATCATGAACCAGGTGTTGATAGCTGAGAAAAAAGCTCAGGCCAATACCATTATGCGTCGTGAAGAAACAGCTTCCACACGATCTTTGCTAAACACAGCAAAGCTGATGGAAGAAAATGCAATGTTGTGGAAATTGAAAGAAATGGAATATGTTTCAGCCATTGCAGAAAAAATCAGCTCAATTAACGTGAATGGAAATGGGGTGTTGGAGCAGTTGAAGCAGGTGTTTGTGGGGAAGTAGGGGAGAATGGTAGTAGGGAAGTTAGGAAGTAGGGAAGAAAGAACTGAAAGTAGAAATGAGTAAGTTTCTTCTTCCCGCTTCACCGTTTTCCCGGCAAAAATTCTCTTCCCGCCTTCCCGGTTATAAAAAAACAAAAACATGAAAAAATTAAAAATCAGCGGCAAAGAAATCAGGGCCATCGGTTATCCCGAAGGTCCCGTTGTGAGCGTTGCTATGCACGAAATGACCGCGCATTTCAAGCATGCATCTTTGGAAGAAGCCCTAACCATATTAAAACAGGTACTGGAAACTCCGGAGAAATATGTGACAGATGAAAAACTGTCAAAAATCGCTCAGAAATTAATTGAATTGAAAACTCCGGTTTTGGAAGATGGGGAGACCATTTCACTAAACCAGAATGGGATTGCCTTTTCTGTATTCGGACAAGAACATATTGAGGAAGGGGCGATGCATCAGATGTATCAGGCCGCAAAACTACCTGTATCGGTAGCAGGAGCTCTTATGCCAGATGCACATAGCGGTTATGGATTACCTATAGGTGGTGTGCTGGCAACTGAAAATGCTGTTATTCCTTATGGTGTGGGAGTCGATATCGGATGTCGGATGTGTCTTAGCATTTTCGATCTGCCTGTGAGGGATCTTGTGCAAAGGGAAGCCTATTTCACAAGAGAATTGCTGGAAGCTACTTTATTTGGAAGCGGTGGGCAGTTCAAACAAGCGGCAGATCATGAAGTGATGGATTCCGCAACATTCTCTGAAATTCCATTGCTTAAAAACCTGCATGGAAGGGCCTGGAAACAACTGGGATCCAGCGGTAGCGGTAATCACTTCGCTGAATTTGGGGTAGTGGATATTACAGAGAAAGATGCTGTGCTTGGAGTAGAAGCAGGTTCTTATATTGGACTCCTTACTCACTCCGGTTCAAGAGCATTGGGTGCCAATATTGCCAGTCATTATACGAAAATCGCTAAGCAAAAAAGACGACTGCCTGGTGATGCATCAAACCTTGCCTGGCTTATGCTGGATGAAGAAGAAGGTATCGAGTATTGGATGGCGATGAACCTCGCCGGAGACTATGCTTCCGCCTGTCATCATATCATTCACCAGAAGATTGCAAAGCAATTGGGAGAAAGACCTCTGACAAGGGTGGAGAATCACCACAACTTCGCCTGGAAAGAACAACATGAAGGAAGAGAAGTGATTGTTCACAGAAAGGGAGCAACGCCTGCTGGATTGGATGTTCTCGGAATCATTCCCGGTTCTATGACAGCCAATGGATATATCGTAAAGGGTAAAGGGCTCGCAGCTTCTGTTTCTTCCGCTTCTCACGGAGCCGGTAGAAAAATGAGCCGAACCAAAGCTTTTGCTTCCATAACTCACAAGGAATTGAAAGAGCAATTGACAAAGTATGGAGTGAAATTACTTGGTGGTGGATTAGACGAAGCGCCTCATGCTTACAAGGATATTGAAATGGTGATGCAATCACAACAAGCCCTTGTGGATGTGGTGGGGTGTTTTACGCCGAAGATTGTGAGGATGGATGGGTAGGCCTGAAGGTTCGATATGTTCCAAAAGTTCAAAAGAGTTCCTATAGGGATTGCCTAGTTCAAAGACCAATCCCTAATTGCTAAAAATTAATTTTGGTAGTCGACCTAGCCCCTTTAGGGGCCGAGGGAACCTATGGAACTTTTGGAACCTTTTAATTTAGTTTGTTACGTAAAAATTTATCAACCCTCTTTTCAATTTTTACTGTATATAGATAGCTTATTGCAATCAGGACAATTATCAATAAAAGTGGGAAAAGAAAATCAAGGCCTTTTAAATAAGCGGAAAATTTATTTATAAGCAGTACGCCTATAACTTCATGAATTAAGTATAGAAAATAAGAACAAACTCCGATTTTTAATAGATATCGGTTTGTAAAAAATTTAATAGTATCTGGCCAGTAAATAAAAACAAAGAATAATAGAAAAAACAAACCGTAGATAATTTTTATCTCAATTTCATTGCCATAGCTTATTGCAGACAGGATAAAGAATGCCAACGAGCATTTAACTATTAGTGGTGTTTTGATATTGAGTTTTTTGTTTTTGAATAAAAGATAAAATAATACCCCTGAACTAAAAAAGGGGATGAATACAACAATATTTAAAACACGGGATGTTAAATGTGTATGATAGTTTAAAATGGTTTCAGACAGAGATAAATGAAAATAATTTGCCCCTTTGATATTGTTTAGTAAGAAGTTGGCTATGATAATTATTACAGAAGCCAGGATATAGATTTCTATAAATTTATTTTTTTTCAAAAAATAGATACTGCTTACCAGAAAATAAAATTGTATCTCAGGCCACAAGCTCCAATAAGATCCGTTTATATAATTGAATTGTATTTTGTTCTGGAATATGAAATTCAGAAGATTTGGAGGAAGGAATGTGATACTTGGAATAAAATTTATCCAGGCGCGCCTCGTGGGAAATAAGTTATTGGTGTCGAAGAATCGTAAAAATAAGAATGTAATTATTGAAGCAATTATTATAGAAGGTAAAAGCCTGATTGCTCTTTTCTTCCAGAAAGTTATAAAGTTGGAAGTGTAGTCAAGACTAAAAAATATCACAAAACCACTTATTATAAAAAAGAATTCTACGCCAGTAAAACCGAATTTGAAATAACTGTATTTGTCCCCATATGGATACATGGGCGAATTTGTGTAAGGAAGCGTCCAGCTTGAAAAAAAATGGTAAAAGAGCACTAATAGAATAGCAATTGCTCTAAAGCCATCGAGGATATCTATTCGATTCTTAATTGGTTGCATTTTTTATTTTGCGTAGGTAGTTGTAATTAGTTTAAAAGGTTCAATAGTTAAAGGTTCTGATAGGTTTCAGAACAATTAAATTAGAAGCTAACAATTAGGGTTTTTACGCGGAGACGCAGAGAACCTTGGTGATTCCTCTGTGTACTCTGCGCCTCTGCGTGAAACTATTTATTCAAATAAAAGCAGCCATCTCACGCTGAGGTGCTGAGAACACAGAGAAATATTCCCTGGTCTCTGCAGTTTAGGTATTTCAATTAGAATTTTTGCAATTTGTTTTGCAGCTGCACCTAAGAACCTTGAAACCCTTAAACAATTAAACTTTTAAACTTCCCAAAACATACCCAAGTTCACTCTCCTCCAAAACCTTCCTCACCGGCTGTTGATTCTCATACTGCCACTTTACTAATCGTATACGACCCGAATCTATTTCAATGGTTGTCATATCTCCGTCGCTGAAACAGCAACAACCACTATTGAAATAGGAGGGTTGGGCTTTTGTTCTTATTAATCCTTTGCCGCTGTATTCAACTTTGCGTTCCCGAAGGGCCTGAGCTAGTGCCGGAATGGCGGCGATATTATTTTCGCGTTGCGCTTTTTCTATCTGTTTCTGGATCTGGTCTATGTGATCGAGGGAGGCGAACACGGGTTTGTGTGTATGTCCAGAAATGAAGATGAGGTTTTTCTGGGAAGCACTCCATTCATACATCATTATATTATGCTTGTCGATAAGTTCGAAAGAATCGGAAGTGGTATTGATACTGATGTCGAGGAAACGTTGAACAGGTGTCCAAAGAGCGGCCACTACCCAGGTGCTGAAGGGATTGCCATCACTTTTCTGGTCACCCTGATGTCCGTGGGATATAAGTATTTCGTATTGCTGGTCTTCGAACTGTGTTTGTAGGATCACGCCTTCCACTATTTTCAGTTTATCGCCAAAAAAAGGAGTTAGAAAGCTATTGCGTTGTATATCGTATTTCCATTCCAGGTCGTGATTGCCATAGATTCGGTAATAGCGATCTTGTAGAAGGAATTGAAGTTCGGCGGAAAGCGCTGCATGGTTGCTTTCCATCACTTTTGATGGTGTGTTCTCCCATAGTTCTTCAGCATCGCCATTATTGATTAGGGTAAATCCTTTCTGATAATAGAAATCGAGGGCGGCGAGATAGTTTTTTTCTGCATTTCTGAAATCATCGGCTCCGTCGCGAATACCTTTATGTTGGTCGGATACGATTACGAATTTTCCTTCATTCCATATAAATGGAACAATAGGACCGGCATTGTCTTTACCGGTATGGATATCTTTCAGCAATTTACTAAGGGAAGCAAAGACAGCTTTCTGGTTGGGCGAGGAAGAGAAATGGTTCGCCAGCCAGGTAAGCGGTTTTCGAAGAAGCCATTGGAAGATACGACGCATGCTATTTTTGATGATTCGGAAAGGGAATTGTAACTTTTCATTGAAAAGATACGGTTTTCACCGGCTTTTCAGCAATCAACAGCGCTGCTTATGGCAAACTCATCCAGTACAGACCCCGGACTAAGAAACAGATTCTTTATCTTTTTGGCTCTTGCGGTTATAGCGATGTTAGTGATGCGCTACATCACCCACGGACTGGGAAGCCGCAGTATCATCGATTTCGAGATGGCAAAGACCACCGACAGGGTGATGCAATTGCTTACCAGCTGGGACAGTACCTACATAGAGCGATTCATCAACGGCATATATGCCGATTTCGGATTTATTATCGGTTATGCAGGTGCGTTATTTTTTGGAGCTCGTTATCTGGGCCAATTATCCGGACACTATATCTTACGCAAGGCTGGGATCATCTTTTCTTTTTTCGCCCTCTTCGCCGGATTATTCGATGTAATAGAGAATATCGGAATGCTCACCACATTATATTTCAGACCCATCGGATGGGTGGTACATTTTACGTATGATATGGCGGTGTTGAAGTTTTCGCTGGTGTTGATAGTGATACTTTTTATGGTTATTTGTTTACTTTTTTGGCTGCTAAATATTGTTTCTGGTCAGAATAAGAAGTTTACGGTATAATTTTGTTGTTGATTCTTAAAGCAGTGACTAACAATAATATATATCCCAGTATGTTAAATTAGGGGATAAACTTATAAAAAGAGTCTGTTTCAGTTATTATAGCTATCTCATTTTCGTAACTTTATGGTAATTCCTTTCACCATGAAGTACCTATCCTTTATTATCAGCATTTTTATTACATTTTATTTAATGCCTTTTATCCTTAAGGCACAACCGCTTTCAGTCCCTACCAAAGTATGGCAGAAGACTTTCGGGGGTAGCCTTAATGATGAAGGCAATGATATCCTTCCGCTTCCTGACGGCGGTTTTCTGATTGCAGGCTATTCTGAATCAAATGATGGGGATGTTACAGGTCATCATGGTGCAGCGCTGGAGTGGCTGATGGCTGGTTAGTGCGGACCAATGCCGATGGCAGTATTCAATGGCAGAAGAGTTTTGGCGGGACAGGGAATGATGGGTTCAAGAAAATCATAAAGACCCTTGACGGTAACTATGCCGCTGCGGGCTGGAGTAATTCAACGGATGGGGATATCAGCAATGCGCATGGGAATTACGATATCTGGATGGTGAAGTTTGATGGTAACGGTAGTTTATTGAAAAGCACCTGTTTTGGAGGTTCGAAAAACGATACGCTGGGTTCTTTCATTCAATTGAAGGATCAATCATTTATGTTTACTGGTGCTACCACTTCAACGAATGGTGATTTGATTGGAAATACTGATACGATTCGTAAACTAATTTGGACTTTTAGAATTGGTACAAACGATCAATTGATATGGAGTAAAACTATTGGAAATTCTGGTGGTGCGAATTACGGTCTTTCTTTAGTTCCTTATAATAATGGTACTATACTTGTCAACGTTGATCCTGGTTTATATAGTGAGATGCAAATGATCCCTTAATAACGTTTTGGGCATAATTGCTACTTTCTGAATTATGATACCTCTGGGAATTTGCTTTGGCAAAAAAGGTCCATTGGTAGCATGAATTATCGTCATGAAATCGGAACAGGAGGATTAAGTTTTACGAATTATGGATTGGTATCAATTTACTCAGGAATTCCTGGTGGAGGCTATGGATTTCCACCACAACAACAAATTGAATTTGTACTTTCTGATTTTGAGGGCAACCCTGTAAAAAATTTGCCAAATAAAATTAGTTGGGGACACTTTCCTGATTGGGATGATTATACAAAGTACCCTGGTGGGTTTATTGGAATGTCAGATAGTGCACTTTTTGTATGTAGGCAGGGCTGGTGAGTACGTTTACTTTGTCTACCCTCCAACTTATGATTCTAGTGATGCGTTAGTTGCCGTTCAATCTTTTAAATCGCAATTAAATTATGGATATAAATTTGTGAAACTTGGTGGAACTAAGTGGGATGAATTTTATTCTATCAAACAACTTTCCCTATTTCCTATATAACTGTTGGATATACTTATTCTTCGGATGGAGATGTAACGTTCAACCATGGAGGAAGTGATGTATGGGTGGTGAAGCTAGTGGATTCCGGTGCGTTACGGAAAAACGTGGTGAGAGGTAATGTGTTCCGGGACTTGAACAATAACGGGGTGTTTGACGGTAGCGACCTTCCCTACAGGAACATTTTGGTGACTACTAAAAAATCCAATTCCAACCAGTCGGTGACTGCCGTCTCCTCTGCAGGTATATATAATAATGAAGTGGATACGGGACAATACACGACCAGCAGCAACTTCAACCGCCCCTATTATACGGTGACCCCGGCTACAGCCACCAGTACTTTCAGTGGTTTTGACAAAGCCGATACGGTCAACTTCATTGTGGCCCCAATACCGGGCTTGCGGGACTATTACCTCAACCTCAGTTCACAACAGATACTGCGCGTGGGGCGGCAACTAAGCTACCAGTTGGTATATGGAAACAAGGGAACCGATACGCTGAGTAACCGGACCATAAGTTTTGTTAAGGATAATAAATTTGAGTTTATATCAAGCTCTCCCTCACCATCAAGTATAAGCGGAGATACACTGCGGTGGACCGTCGCTTCGTTCTTGCCAGATAGCCAGCGGGTGATTGCGATGACACTTCGGATACCAGGTATCCCACCGATGCCCGCTTTTTGGGGATACGCTTCGCTCGTATGGGTATATCGATAGCACACTGGATATAGCCACAGGTGATAATAGTGCCCGGTTGGAAGAAATAGTGAGTAGTTCATATGACCCTAACGATAAGAAGGAAAGCGGACTGGGTAAATTATATAAGGATGAGTATCTGGGAGGAAGTCCCTGGTGTATACGATACGGTTCCAGAATACGGGCAACGATACAGCGTTCCGGGTGGTATTGCGCGACCAACTGAGTATAAGGTTGAAGCCGGAAAGTTTTGAACTGGTAGGTTCGAGCCATCCATGCAAGGTGAAGATCGAGAATGGAAAAGATGTAAGCTGGACGTTTGAGAATATCAACCTGCCCGACAGTAGCCGCAATGAGGCAGCGAGCCATGGCTATGTGAGCTTTAGGATCCGTCCGGTAAGCGGCCTGAACGTATTGGATACGATCCGCAATTTTGCAGCCATCTATTTTGATTATAATGAACCGGTGATAACGAACACGGAAGTTACTGTGATACGGGATGTCCCCCTCCATCACCTATCATCAGTGGCTTGTCATCTTCTTATTGCAGCAACCAGGGCACAGTTCGTGGCAAGGTCATGAACCTTCCATTGGCGTCGAGCGGTATCACTGCGCAGGTGAAACTGGATGCAACGGTGTTAGTGGTAGGAGCTGACAGCAGCTTCCAGTTTACGACAGGGTCACTCACGGCCGGAAATCACCTGCTAACGGTCACGTATACAAATACTGCCGGCAGCAAGGTGCTCACATATACGGTAGCCATTGTTGCCACAGTGACACCGGATGTAAATGTAACGACAGATATAAGTTATATAGATAACCTGAGGGATCCCGTTACGATCTCTGCGATCAATGCTGCTGGTGGTGGTAGTACACCGTTGTATACTTTTGCCAGGGACAGGAACTTCAGCAATGTGATACAGGCGGAGAGTACCAGCAAGGACCTGACGTTGGCCCCCTCTTTTTTCAGTATCGGGGAGAGTCTGATCTATGTGAAGATGAAGACGAGCGCGCCATGTTTTACAGTACAGATAGCCACGGATAGTATCCGGCTTTTTAGGGACGAGGCAACGGGCATAACGGCTCCGGACAATCCGGGTAAAGTCATCAACGTATACCCAAATCCGGTAGGTAATGGTTCGTTGTATATCACAGGACTGGATGCATTGAAGAGCTATGAGCTTCAGTTGTCGGATATGAAGGGAAGGCTGCTGGCGAAAAGACAAGTGAAAGGAACGGTACAAGTGGAATGGCCATATACGTTCAGTTCATCCGGAGTGTACCTGATAAGTGTCATTGATGCCAGGAAGAAAACCTTGTTGGGGACAATTAAGATTATTAAGAAATAGAGATTAGTATATTAATCTTCTTAATTATGAATAAGTGATTAAAGTCTTATACTTTAATATAGATTTTCTTTTGTCCATCCACCATACGATTGACCACATAAAGGCAATCATGCAAAGTGCATACAGCAGAGATCCGTTATTGAGATTTACTGAAATATTTTTACATACATGTTCGTAAAACCAAGGGAAAGCACTTGTATATACTTTCTTTCCATCGGGATCAATATGGTCTACCCATCTGAACATAGCCACTATTCTTGGAAGGAATCCGCTTAATACAAAAATGAATAAAGGGTTCTTTCCGAAAACATCAAAGAATCGACTCCATACCCCTTTGGCCTGTCTGAATTCTAATAAGTAAATGAATATGCCAAGTGTTAGTAATGCTAAACCTGTAGTATATAAAGTGTAAGAGCTAGTCCATATTTTTTTTTGTTGATAGGGAAAACAGTATCCCAGCAGAACCCGGCAAATACTAGAACTACTCCTGCTATGAATAGATGAGAAAGCATTTCAAACGTCTTGCCTTTCTGTTGAATATAGTGACCAGCAAAATATCCGAATATCACTTGTACGATTGCTGGGAATAAGCTCATCAGTCCTTCGGGATCAAAAGGGATACCTTCTCCCTTATACATATGGGCAATGCCAAGAATTTTCATATCGATGGCAGTTCCAAACCAGCCACTTATACTGAAAGGATCAGAAGGGTTCATCCATAAGCAAGTTATCCAATAAGATAATAGGATGGCCGCTGCCATTACAAATGCTCCTCTTATTTTCAGGAAGTAGATGATGAGGGAAGCGAAAAAGTAACAGAGGGCAATCCGCTGTAGTACTCCAAAAATTCGGATTCCGCTTTCAGGATTTTGTGGGTCTACCCAATATTTAAAGACTATGGATTCCCCACTCCATTTAATGAAAGGTGACCAGTTAAGGAAGAGACCAATAGCAAAAATGAGAAGGGTTCTTTTTATTACTTTTTTAAGAAAAGCACTTGTGCCAGCAGCTTCCAAACCTGGCATTACAAAGGCCATTGCATTGCCTACTGCAAATAAGAAGAAAGGGAAAACGAGGTCGGTAGGAGTGCAGCCATGCCAGGGTGCATGTTCCAAAGGACCATAAATATGTGCCCAGGATCCGGGATTATTCACCAGAATCATCAATGCCACTGTGGCTCCCCGGAATACATCAAGGGAATAATAACGCTGTTTCAAAGACTTTGGGTTTTCATAAAGATATAATTCTTTATGAAGTAGTTCTGATTTTTGATCAGACCAAGGTTGTCTTATGATTTACGAAACCATTTTTTTGCTTCGGCATTCCATCTGAAACAAAGCACTTCACCTGCTTGTATATTTTTTGGGAAGGCTCCAGGGAATATTGCCGCTTTTGTTTTTGGAGAGGCTTCCAGGTTAGAAACCACAATCCCTGTTTCCAATACACCACCAAAATATATATATACTTCTTCTCCCTCATTTTGAGCTATAGGAAGTCGACAGTATAATTTGCTAATGGGTTATTTGGGTTTACAAGGATGTTATTTGGTGATTTGGCACTGCTTGAAGGTGCTACTGATGGCCCAAAGACGGTTAGACCATTTGCTATAAAAAGGTCATCGACATATTTTTGGGCACCAGGGCCAGGTCGTCGCCAACCCTGAATACAGGGTTAGTTCTGTAGTAAACTCTTTCTCCAAAATAACTCTTGCGGTTATTGTAAGTGGTAAAAATTTCCTGATTTGATGAGTTTTCAAAAATAGTTACTGGCTTATTTGGGGTTGCATCAAAATTGCTGATATGTAATGGCGCTTGTGCATCAATTACATTTACGCCTAACCATCCTTCATGAGTAAATAGTGCTTTTACGTTATCTACACTATCGATTACATGAAAAGCATGTGTATGATTAAAAGGCATAACAGCTAGAGGTGTAATTGATTTTTTATTATCGCTAGTTACTCGAATAGTTTTGCCAATATTTGAACCGGCTTCATATCCAATAAAGTCAATGTATGGTATACCAAACCCTTCCCATTCGTATCTGCTGGTTTGGGCAATATGAACCATATTGGAATTCGATTGAATACTAAGTCTGTTTGTTCCATATCCTTGAATTACAGAAACTTCCCAGTGCCATTATCTTCCCAATATACAGAGGCTACTGATTGCCCCTTATGTATAAAGTTCAGGAGTGGTAGCCACCTCCAAAACCAATACCTGTTTTTGGATCATCATAAAATGAATATGTTGGTATTTTATCATAATACCAAGCAATGGTACCGTCTGCAAGCGTGTCTATAGGGGGTCATTTGAGAAGATGGCGAAAAAGTAGCAGCCCCAGAAACTGCCTGCTTGCGTAAAATATTTTGAGTTTAATTCGCCAATTTTATTCCAACTTCCTACAATTGTATTATTTCTAATGAAGTCCAGGTCATAGTTATCTATTGTACCAAGAACTGCTTTTGTCCCAAAGCTATTTCCATTTTGCAGAAACTTTTTATTTGGTCCGGATATTATTTCAACAGGAACATATCTGTATTTATTATTAATGCTATCCCATGATAATACATTATTGTTTTGCCTTCCTGTAATATCAATAGATCCGTTTAGAATTTTAGAGGCATTGAATAGGGCAGTATCTGTTATTGTAATATGTTCTTTGGTTATATTTAGCCCTGCTCCTGAAGTGTAATTTGGAATATGTAAAGTATCCCACCTTGGGATGATTCCATTGTTAGTTAATATTTTTCCTGTATGACCTTTTAATGAAGGCAACCCATCTTTACTAGAAATTGAATAAAGGGAATATGGTACACTTAATAATTGTGAAATGCCAAGTTGGATAAAGTTATTACCTCCTTTTGGGTCAATTTCAACTCCAAGGTATTTTGAATTTGCTGCCCAATTAACGTCACTTAGTTTTCCAGTTGAAGTTATTACACCATTGCTGCTTCCAATAGCCACAGTGAAAAGCCCGAATTTATTCGTTTGTACCATACGGGTTTCTGAATATTGAGTCGGGCCTGTTGGACTCATATCATAAACAGTAAGGCGGATTCTCATATTTGTGTTCTGAATCACAGTTCGGAAATATCTCTGGCAACGCCTTGATAATTTATTTGGTATGGTGGGGATTGCGCTTTTGACTGCAGTGAAAAGCTGAAAATAATATGATAATGGTGAGTAGGTTTTTCATAATTGGTTAGTTGGATATCATTATTGTTTGGTTATTTCCTGAACACGTCCTGCCTGCTTGTTAAGATGCCTTTTACCTTATAATTGATCACGGCATAGTATTGACCTGCTGGAAGTGAACTTATATTCACTTTTTCCAATGTTTGTCCGTTGAGATATATGGATTGTTGACTTATAAGTCTGCCTAATGCGTCCTTAAATGAAATAGTTGCTGTGCCATAACCAGGTGTACGGAACTGAAGAAAATAATTCATTATGTGCAGGTATGGGGAAAGCCTTTGTGTTGAAAAACTCTAATTTGCTATCATATCCAACACCGAATATATTATTTGTCATTGGTTGGAGAAAGCCTTCAGAGATAAGAATACTTCTAACGCCAATTGTTTGAATACTACTCATTTCACCTACACTCCATTCGAATTGGTACTTTTCTGTACTAGTAGTAGATCCCGTACTATTAATGACCGACTGATTCGATGCGGTTTGCGCGAATAATGAATTCGTAGTAAGTAGCATGGCTATTAGGATATAAGATGGACTTATAGTCTTCATAGTAGGGATTTGGATTAATTAGACTCTTTTAGAGTTCAGGGTTTAACGGACTTAGAGGGCATTTTATTGGGCAAAATCTATAGGTATAAAAGCTTAATTCTTACTAATAAAATTTTCTAAATGCAGGTATTTATAAATCAATATATAACATATGTAAATTAATTATTATAAATAAATATTTTTTTCAATGCTTTTAAATACTCTGATAGTTTAATTTTCATGGACTTCAAGTAATCCCAGTTCGATCGATTCTAAATCCCAAATTATTGGTTTGCCTTATTTTATTTACAAAGCTCACTCCCATAAAAAATTGTCTACATCAAAAATCACTTATATTTGCTCGCGGTTTAGAAATCTGTGTATCCTATTGTAAGAATGATAAGTAAAGTAGCTATTTGAAAATTAACTTTCTAATAGCTATACATACTTGCCAAACAGAACCAGAAATAGATCCTGTGAAAAAAGTAATAAGGTATAAAAAACTAAAATATTGAGGAAGGGTATAAGGAGTACTATTAAGTAACTCGCTTATACCCTTTTCTCTTTTGCCTAAAGGCGTTTTTTATAATATTGGTAATCAGTTAGTTGCAATTTTATTTGGGACTAATGTAGGGAAGCTTTGCTAAAAATTAATAAATGGCTGAAAGGTTGAAATGGTATGCGGTTTATACAAAGCCGCGTTGGGAGAAAAAGTCTTTAGTCTCTTACAGCAAAAGGGAGTAGAATCCTATTGTCCAATTAATAAGATCAAGCGAAAGTGGAGTGACCGAATAAAACGGTTGAAGAACCATTATTCAAATCTTACGTATTTGTGAAAGTGAGAGGAGGAGGGTAAAACTGAAGTAAGAATGACTGCTGGGGTAGTAAATTTTGTTTATTGGTTGGGTAAGCCAGCGGTTGTAAAAGACAGAGAAATTGATGCGATAAAAAAATTTTTGAGTGAGTACGAAGAGGTGTGTGTTGAAGTGACTGAAATAAAGGTCAATCAAAAGGTTGTGGTAAAAAACGGGGCATTGAAGAATTTTGAAGCAACTGTTATAGGTGTTCAAAAGAACCAAGCTACATTACGTATAGATTCATTAGGCTATAAATTAATCGCACAGGTACCGATAAAAAAATTAAGTATAGCCTGAAGGGCCAATAAATAAAAAAATATGAAGAATATAGTTAATGTCTTATTCTCTTTTTTGGTTTTAATCAGTTTTGCATCTTGTGGTATGTTGAACCCAGGAAAAGCTACAAAGGAATTGGTCTATTTCAGAGATGCAGATAGTATAAAATCAGAAATATTGTCAGGTAAATATGAGCCTGTTATCCGGAAAAGGATGTGCTTTATATAGGTGTACATTCAGTTCATAATGATTCAGCTGCAAGGGTCTATAACCTTCCAAACTATTATGCAGGTGGTACTTCTGTAAATGCAAATAACACAAGTACATTGGGCTATATGGTAGATTTAGATGGAAATATTGATTTCCCTCGCGTAGGAAAGCTTAAGGTTGAAGGGCTAACAAAAAATCAACTTGCAGAATTACTCAAAGAAAAATTGAAAGTTGAATTATTGGATCCATTGGTAACAATTAGGCTTACCAATTATAGGATTACCGTTTTAGGAGACGTGGAACATCCAAGTGCTTTTGAAGAGCCTGACGAGCAGATTTCAGTTTTGGAGGCAATTGGATTAGCAGGTGACCTGACACCTTATGGAAGAAGAGATAATGTTTTAGTAATTAGGGACAACAATGGGAAAAAGAAATGGACGTATTGACTTAAATGCATCATCATCTCTTTCTTCTCCGTTCTATTATCTTAGTCAGGACGACATTGTATACATTGAGCCAAATAAACGAAAGCTTCCGAATTCTGACCAAACTGTGATTAGAAATCTGTCGATAGTAACCAGTATTGTTTCGACCTTGGCATTAGTAATTACTTTGTTTAAAAAGTAAGAAAGAGTATTTTTAATTGTCAAATTTTATTATGAAAGCAAACAGCATAGAAGATATTTTGGAATCAAAAGAGGCTGGAAGGTCGCAAAAGTTAAGTGCCAAAGAGGTGATCCCTGAAGTATATAATTACGTCCCGCTGTTTGTTATATCAGTGGCTGTCATGCTTATTCTGGCCTTCATTTACCTGAGGTATACTGTTCCTGTTTATAATGTCAGTTCTTCTTTATTGATTAAGGATGACAGAAGTAATCGTGGTGGGGGTGGTTCAGATGATCTTGAAAGTATTGTTTTTCAAACAATCAGTAAACCTTGATAATGAAATCGAAATTTTAAAAATCTCTAACATTAGTCAGTAGAGTCGTTCATCAACTAGGTCTTGAATACAGTTATTATAATGAAGGCAACATTCGAAGAAGTGAAATTTATAAATACTCTCCAATAGTATTAGTTCCCCAAATCATTAAGGATAGTGGGGCTTCTTATAGTATTACTATGAAGTTTACTGATGCAAGAATTTTCAAGTAAAGGAACTAAATAATGCATCATTTAAATTGGGCCAGCCTATAACTTTCCCTTGGGGGGTGGCTGCTGTAGTTCAAAAACCAGGGTTCTCAATTGACCCAACCGTTGATTATATTATAAATAGGAACGAACCAAAGATGTTGCGCTTGGACTGATTTCAAAGATGAATATTACTCCAATTAACAATAGGGCCACGATTCTTCAATTGAACATTGAAATAGAAAACATTCAGAAAGGAGTGGATGTCCTAAATAAGTTAGTAGAAGAGTATGACAGGACCATTGTTGAAGATAAAAATAAAATACTCGAAAAGACACTTAGTTTTATTGAAGAGAGACTTAATATAGTTGGAAAAGAACTTGGAGCTGAAGAAGAGAATATTAAAACTTTCGGAAAAATAATAAAGTTATTGATTTAGGTAGGCAATCTGAATTGTATTTAGGACAATATCAAGAGATGAATAAGGATTTGTCGGAGCAAGAGTTAAAGCTAAATGTAATAAGATTGATTTCTGAGTATGTAAGTGATCATACTAAAAATTCGAGTTAGTGCCAACAAATCTGGGAATTAATGATTTGACTCTGATAGGATTGATTGGTCAGTATAATAGTGCTCAGCTGAAAAGGCAAAGAGATCTCCAAACTTTACCAGCTACAAGTTCTATTATAAAAGATGATGATATGGCAATTGAGTCATTCCGTATCAGCTTACAAGAAAATCTGAAAAGCATTATTGCATCTAATAGAATGATTGGGATGATTATGCTGTAAAAATGCGTCAGTTTGAAGGGCAGATAGAATCTATTCCTGAAAAATCAAAAGAGTTGTTAGAGAAATCAAGGCAACAGGCATTAAAGAAAACCTATTTCTTTTATATCAAAAGAGAGGAATCAGAAATCTCTAAAGCTGCGACAATTTCAAATTCCAGAATTGTAGACACAGCATTAGGTAATATCACACCAACAAAACCTAAAAGGACAAATATCTATAGATTGGCGATTTTGTTTGGACTAGTTTTCCCAATTCTTTTTATTTATATACGTGACCTTATGAATGATAAGGTTACAATGAAGCAGGATATCAGCAAAGGAACTGATACCCCGATAATTGGTGAAGTAGGGCATTCTGATGATAAGCAGGTACTGGTTACGAAAATGGGTAATCGAAACATTATCAGTGAACAGTTTAGAGTTATAAGGACTAATCTTCCCCTACATTATTGGGAATATAAGTAATCCCATAATTATGGTTACTTCTTCAGTTAGTGGCGAAGGCAAATCATTTATAAGCGAATCTTGCCGGAGTTATGGCATTGACTGGTAAGAAAACTGTAATTCTAGAGTTTGACTTTACGTAAACCAAAAATCGCTTCTAATCTTCAGGTTCATCGAAAAATTGGGATTACCAATTTCCTTGTTGGACAAGCAGCTTTAGAAGATTTACCACAAAAAGTGGAAGAGGTAGAAAATCTTTATGTTATATCGTGTGGCCCTATTCCTCCAAATCCAGGTGAATTATTATTAGACACTAGATTAGATGAGTTATTTGCCTATTTGAAAACAAAATTTGAATATATAATAATTGATACTGCTCCTGTAGGCCTTGTTAGTGATGCAATGGTATTGGGTCGCTTTGCAAATTGCTCATTATATGTTGTTAGGCAGCGATATACGTTAAAGCGTCAATTGCAAATGATTGATGAAATTCATAGATTACAGAAATTACCCAAAATGAGCTTATTGGTTAATGACGTGCGTACTGGAGGGACATATGGATATTACGGGCATGGAACTTATGGTTATGGGTATGGATATGGGTATGGTATGGCGGATATTATGATGAAAAGAAGAAGGGAGCAAGTTGGTTTAAGAAATTATTAAGTAAGGTTGGGATTAAAATAAAATAGTAATGTCGAATTGCTGGGATAATAAATAGTCCAAACGCATCTGAGCACATACATTCGATGTGTAATGCAATGAGGAGAGGGGACCTGATGATGAGGGTTTTTATAAAGATCCTGAATTGCCTGTTGTGTTTGGACACAGAAGGTTGTCAATTATTGATCTCAGTTCAGCAGGACATCAGCCAATGATAAGTGGCAATAATGATTTTGTAATATGCTATAACGGTGAGTTATTTAATTTTCTTGAAATTAAAGATGAATTGATAAAATTGGGTGACATTTCATACCCATTCAGATACTGAAGTGATTTTACAAGCATACCAATTTTGGGGAAAAGAGAGTTTTAAGAGATTTAATGGAATGTATGCTTTAGCTATTCTGGACAAAAAGAAAGCTCAAGTCATCCTTGCTAGAGATCATGCGGGTATTAAGCCGCTTTATTATTCTTTACATGGGGATTCGATTTATTTTGCATCTGAATTGCGTGCCTTTAAACAGTTTGATTTTGGAAAATTAATGAGAACTGGAAGACTTACTTCCTTAGCTTTTGGTCATATCCCAGAGCCTGTTACAATTTTAGAAGGTGTACAACCACTTGAAAAGGGCACCTGATTGAATATGATCTATTAAGTAATACATTCAAAGTTGAAAAGTTTTATTCTCCATCTTTGAAGTTAAAATTAAAGATGAGAAAACAGCAATAGTGGCAATTAAAGAGACATTGGAAGCAGCGGTAAAAAGGCACCTGATTTCCGATGCACCTATTGGACTTTTCCTTAGTGGAGGTATTGATTCAAGCATATTGACAATTTCTGCGAAACCTTTTGTGCCAAATAATCTGCATACTCTTTCTATATTCTTTGATTCAGAAAAATATTCTGAGAAGGTTTACCAGGATTTAGTTATCGAAAAAACTAAAGCTCAACATCAATCTTTTAATGTATCAGCCCAAAATCTAGAAGATTTGTTTCCTGAAATATTAGAGGCAATGGATTCACCTTCAATTGACGGAATAAATTCATACTTTATAAGTAAGTATGCTAATCAATTGGATTAAAAGCAGTGTTGTCTGGATTAGGTGCTGATGAACTATTAGGGGGGATACCAATCTTTTAAAAGGGCTTCATTTGTTTCAAAGCTCAGAATAATACCTTCAGTCTTTTTAAAATGGCCAAAGTGGCTTCCAGATGAAAGATATAAAAGGATCAGTTATCTTTCTTTGAAGCATCCTGTAGGTGAGTATCTCTTCTACAGGGGGTTGTTTCCTATATCAAGCATAGCAATAATATTGAATAAATCAGAGAAGCAAGTAGAGGAGATATTGCAATGCCTTCCTATACCCATAGAGTTTAAAAACTTAAAAGGGCCGCAGAGAGCAGGGTTTCTCGAGTTTAATTATTATATGCAGAACCAACTTCTAAAAGATACTGACTATATGTGTATGTGGCATGGATTAGAAGTGAGGGTGCCATTTCTTGATAAGGATTTTATTGACCTGTGTAACAGTATTGAACCTTCCATTAAATTCAATAGACCAATAGGGAAATATTTATTAGTTGAAGCTTTTAAAGATAAGCGCCAGAGCAGATTTGGAATAGGAAAAAGCGGATTTACTTTTCCATTTGACGAATGGTTTAGAAATAAAAAGGGCTTCTTTAAGTAAATTGGGTTTGCCGCAATCTACACTGCAACAATTTATGGACGGCAAAACACATTGGTCAAAACTGTGGTGCATTGCATTAGTTAATAGAAAATCATAAAATCAAATTCGAAGTTGAGAGTGGGGTTTATTAAAAAGAAAATTAATCAGTCAGAATTTGTTAAAAATATTTTCGTTTTATTAACGGGAACAACTTTTGCGCAATTAATTCCGATACTTACCGCTTTTGTATTAACCCGACTATATACGCCTTCTGATTACGGTATCATGGGTGTTTTCTCTGACGATAGTAACAATATTAGGTTCATTAGCAACTTTGCATATAACAATGTGATAATTGTTGGAGAAACTGAGAAGGACGCAAAAATGCTTTGTCTTTAGTTGTTTTTTTGACTTCTGTTATCTCTATTGTTACTTTATTCGCAGTTTTTTTTTCAACAACCTAATCTGTGATTTATTTAATAAAATTGAACATAGCTCTTGGTTGTACTTTTGTTCCGTATTCAGGTTTTAACTGGTTGGATATTAGGTTTACAGGGTGGTTGAACAGGAAGAAATCTTTTAGGTTAATGTCTTTTAGCAGGATTTCGGGAGCATTAATTATCGCACTTATTTCTGTTGGTTTAGGATTCTATTTTAAAGGTCCTATAGGTTTGCTGTTAGGGCAATTGGTTTCTCAATTAATTGTAGCAGCTATTCTTGCCTATAATTACTTCTTTAAAGAAAAGAACATATTGTACTTTGAATTTACTTCAATACGACAAGTTGCAAATAAGTATATAAATTTTCCCAGATATTCATTTCCTGCAGATTTTATTTATCAAGTAATTAACCAACTGCCTGTTTTAATGATGACCAGGTATAGTGTGAATTTGATTTCTGTAGGACTTTTTAATTTTAGTAATAGGATATTGGGATTACCATCGATGGTTGTAGCCACAGCCATAAGCGAAGTTTTTAAGCAACGAGCTGTGCAGGACTATTACGAAAAGGGGAGTTGCCGAACAATATTTATTAAAGTTCTGAAATCGTTAGTTGTTACAGCAATATTACTCATTTCTAGTGCTTTTGATATGGGGGCCAAGATATTTTTGAATTTTGCTTTTGGTAGTAAGTGGAGAGGCGCAGGTGAATATTCCACAAATTTTAGCTGTTATAGATATTTTTTCGATTCATAGCATCACCACTATCTTTATTTTTACAATAGCGCAAAAACAAAAAACTTGATTTTGCGCTTCATATCTTGATACTTATTTCCGTAGGGTCTGTTTTTTTTTATTAGGTTTTCTTGGATTAGAGATGAAAACAATATTACTTTTTTAGGCTGTTGTCTACTCTTTTGATATATGTAGTTTACTTATTGCTTTTATAAATTCACAAATAGATATGAATGATTTTGAAAAAAAGTATTATGAGGCAGATTCCTTATGGTCAGGTGAAATGCTGACAGATGTAGGCAATCAAACTCGTATTCAAGAAACTGCTAGAATAATTCCAGATGAAGTTGTAACACTTGCAGACATTGGATGTGGTAATGGTATTTTGAAAACTACCTGATAAAAACAGGCCAAGTTTAAAAATTATAGGTATAGATCGTAGTGAAGCTGCTTTGAAATATGTAAAGAACAGATAAAAAGTTAGGCGATATTTTAAA
>JADKJI010000005.1 GCA_016721085.1 Chitinophagaceae bacterium
TTTTGACCTTTTATCTGATTCATTGGTTCAATAATATTATTCCAAACCATCGCATTCTTCTCAATATATTCCTTTACTGCCAGATCATTATTGTCAACGGCACTCACTATTTCAATTTTGCCTTTATACTTTTCATTAAAGCTTTTATTTTAGGTGTTAATTTTTTGCAGGGGGCACACCATGTGCCCAAAAGTCAAAAGTATAAACTTCGCTGAATTTGGCTCAGCGATAACAGAATCTTTTATCCTTCTCAGCAAATTTTCATCAATATAAAAGCCAACCTCAGTTCCTCTAAGCCGGTTTGCATTTTCGACTTCCAGTTTAAAATCAGGTATCTACCATTTTTCTGCAATGAATCAATTTTAAACTTATTACCATCTACTTCAAAATAGTCCCCAATTGTATAAGTTCGTTGCCTCAAACTGTCATCGATGGCAATATGAATAGAGGTAGAAAATTTTGAAAACTCGTCGAAAGGGAAATTACTTTTTACATATATCTTTAGTTTTTTATCTACAGCTCCAAACTTAATGTTGTCAGTTGACGCTCCTAAAATATATAATTCATTATCAAGGCTATCCTTGATTGCCCAAGAAAAATTGGGTGTGCTAAAAGGATAGACGGTCAGCATAGGTGAGCTTTTCACCAATTTTAGATCTGGAAAATTTTCTACCTGAACCTTCCTTGTAATTAAGAATTTATTCCAATCTGGCTTACCAACCATGTTTAAGTTAGCCTTTCTGTAAGTGAATCGCTCGTCATCTGTAAAATCAAGATTATTATTAGCATCAATTACCACTGTACGGAGTGTGTCATTATCAAACATAAGGACTCCGATAGTTGACTTAACTTCTCTACAAAATTCTTTTGTAGTGTCTACTATTTCTCCTGTCCGTTTAACAAATTGATCATAAGAAATTTCCCCTTTCTTTAAGGACAAACAGATAGTATTAAACGGATCGAAATCAAAGTATCTCACAATGAGCTTACTTCCCGTTTTTGCTGGGCAACTTATATTTCCTTGCTTTGGGCTCAATGGTTAATTTTTCAATGCTATGAGGATAGAAAGGCAACCATTCAGATTGCTTATACAATTCAACTCTTATTGACTTTGGTTTTGATTGACCAAATCCATTTATACTAAGAAGTATTCCATTAAATAAACAAATAAGAAAAATCTTCTTTTTCATTAGACTCATTTTAGGAAGGCCCCCAGATGGGGAAAAGCAGCTACTAAAATATATGTCAAAAGTAACACTAACGGCTATCATCAATACAAAAAAAAGAAAGCCTCCAACTTGGAGGCTTTTCTTATTATTTCTATCTATTTATTAGGCCGAATTCCGCCCCGCATTGATTATACCAAACGAACTCCTTATCACCAATTTCTCAAAAATCTCCTTCTGTGCTGCCGGAGAAAGACTTTCCTCAATAGTCCTGATTCGGGTCATGGCATATTGCTGGATGGTGAGTAGCGGCAATACAATCCTCTCCCTCATCTGCACCGACAATTGCTCCACAGGATAATCAGCCATCAACTCATTCTTACCAGAAAGCAGGAAAATATACCGTTGCGTCAACTCATACTCCTTATTGATCCGGTTCCATATCTCTCCATACCGGGGATGGTCTGCCAAATGTGCCGTAAGCGGGAAGAAACATTTCTTCATAGCCATTTCACAGTTATCCATCAGGGTCTTGAAAAACAAAGAATCTTGATAAAGCTTTTTCACCGCTCCCAATTTCCCCTTCTTTTCCAATTGCTCTAAAGCCGTTCCCACACCGTAATAACCAGTAACATTCTGTTTCAACTGGCTCCAGGCACCTACGAATGGAATGGCTCTTAAATCTTTCAAGGTAAGTCGGGCTGAACCACCTCTCTTAGCCGGACGACTACCAATATTAGTTTCGCTATAAAATTTCAAAGGACTCACCTGCGATAAATAATCAAGGAAGGCTGGATCGTCTTTCAGTTGCGAATAGGCTTTGAAACTTTCTTCCGATAATTCCTGAAGCAACAACTCTTCAGCATCTTCCAATGTCTTCTCTTTTACCGAGAACAATTCATTGCTGATACCGGCATGTAATAACTGCTCTATATTAAACTGCGCAGAATCAATGGTGCCAAAATTCGAACTTACTGTTTGTCCTTGTATTGTTAACTGTATCTCTTTATTCGATATATGCTTTCCTAATGAAGCATAAAACTTATGCGTTTTACCACCACCACGTGCCGGAGGACCGCCACGTCCATCAAAGAACACCACATCAATTCCATATTGGGTAGATAAGCTACTCAATGCTTCTTTCGCCTTGTAGATACTCCAGTTAGCCATCAGGTAACCACCATCTTTCGTACCATCAGAAAAACCAAGCATGATAGTCTGGCGGTTTGTTCTCCTATTAAGATGGTTCCTGTAAGTCGGATTCTCATACAATTCCCTCATTACATCTCCAGCGCGCTGTAAGTCATCAATAGTTTCAAAAAGTGGAACAATATCAATCTCCAGTTCATTCTTCTTCCAACCACAAAGCGACAAAAGACCGAATACTTCCATCACGTTCAATGTACTGTTACACTGGCTTATGATATATCGGTTACATCCAGCCGCTCCATTATATTGCTGAATCTCTTTGATTGCTTTTATAGTCTGAAGAGTGTCTTTCACAATGCCATCTTCAAACACATGGCTTCCTATATCTCCACTCACTTCTGAAAGCACTTTAACCTTTCCAGCTGCATCGAGACTTGAATAGTCAGAAGGCAGGGCCGTTGTTTTCGCTGCTACTGCTTCCAACACTATATTATGAATGGAGCTATCCTGACGGATATCCAATGAAGCGAAATGCAATCCGAATACCTGTACTTTATTGATAAGGCTATCTACCAGATGAAGGAAGAGTCCATTATGCTGAAACACAAGTATGTCCCTTATCTTAAGCAAGGCATCCATGATATCCTGCTTGCAGATATCTGTACGTTGGCCAGGGATGAAAATATTACTGTATAACTGTTTTTCCAGATCAGCCAGAATGGTATCAACCCCTTTAAAAGTTAGACGGCGCTTCAATCTTCGCACATCCAGGTAATAACATTTGATGATGGCACCTCTGAGTCCGTCTGCCACTTGCAATGTAGTAGCAGCTGTTACAAAAGGATTTCCATCACGGTCACCACCGGGCCAGAAGCCCATATTGATAATTGGATTCTTTTCATTCAACGCATCAGGGAATTGAGTTCGGAAAAAACCAATGATTCTTCCTGCTGCCTGATAAAATACATTTTCAAGATACCAGATAAGACTAACCGCTTCATCATATGGAGTCGGCTTTTGCTTATTAAGGAAAGGCGTCTTTCCTAATTGCTGCAGATATACATTGATCTGTCCTGCATTATTCTCAGAGAGTGCTCTCGATAAATCGTTGATGATACCCAATACAGTTCCTGGATAGAATTGCGTAGGATGGGCAGTAAGCACCAGTCGAATGGAGAAATCACGTAATCTCTTTTCCAATTCATCTTCCTTACCTAATTGGGTAACTTCAGATTCAAGATGCTTCAGGGTACCGATACCCGACATATCATGAACATCACGGAAAGCAGCATCTTCAAGGGCATCAAATAATACCACCTGACGTTCTACATACTGTACAAAGCGAAACAGCAGATCCAGCTTATCCTGATCTTTTACATAAGATGTATGCTTGACGAAAAATTCTTCAATGATCTGTTCAGGGCTTTGTTTTTTCTTAAAGCCTTCTTCACAATTGTTCTGTAATAATTGTAATAAGATTCCTGTCTTTTCAATTCGATGAAAAGGAAGGGAAGTGAACAAGCTGTTATACAATTGGAATTTGATCGCTACAAAATTGCGAAACTGCTGCAAACCCCGTGTCGACTGTTGGTGCATTTACGTTGAGTTAAACTAAATAGATAATTAAGCAAGCAGTGCCCTAAAAATACGGCATATTTCTGAAACAGCCCTCGTTTACCGGGTCCAAAACAGCGGTTGGACAAGGGTTTTGGCCTATTTCCACTAAAATATAGCCCTACTAACACTTGTTATATTGAAACTGGCTATTATCTTAGCGGAGCACAACATGCAAAACAGTAGTACAAATATCACTTCTTTCTTCTCCGGAGCAATTCTCATTGCTTCCACAACTACTACTACAACAACAACCCGTTAAGGGTTGTATAATTTCATATTACCATTTGGGCGTTTCGCTGTTGTAAGAAAATCTTCTTTCTAAATTTTCATTTTCAAAAATCCCTTCTCGGCGTAAAGAGAATAAAGCATATGCAGGTTCTTAAATTCGGAGGCAGTTCAGTTGCCAATGCAGAAAATATCAATAAGGTAGTAGCTATTGTAGAAAAAGCCGTAGCCAGCCAACGTACAATTGTAGTGGTATCAGCATTAGGTGGCATAACGGATACCTTATTAGCTGCCGCCAGTTTGGCCGCTAAAGGAGATGAAAATTACAAGTCGAAATTATTATCCATAGAACAGCGACACCTCGAAGCGGTAAAAGCATTACTACCCGTTACACAACAAAGTGGTGTACTTAGCCTGGTAAAAAAACAATGCAATGAAATTGAAGATATCTGCAATGGTATCTTCCTGTTGGGAGAACTCTCCCTTCAATCAAAAGACCGCATCATGAGCTATGGTGAATTACTCTCTTCACAAATCATAGCCCATCGGTTTGCCATCAGTGGTACAAAAGCAGTTTGGAAAGATTCACGCGAACTGATCATTACCAATGCCACTTACGGAAATGCGGCAGTTAACTATACCGCAACCAATGCAGCCATAAACAGTTTCTTCCAAAATAATAATGATAGCCTTTATATACTTCCCGGCTTTATAGCCTCGAACGATAAAGGTATCACCACTACCCTCGGCAGAGGTGGATCTGATTATACAGCCGCTATCATCGGCGCTGCATTAGATGCCAATGCTGTGGAGATATGGACCGATGTAAGCGGTATGATGACTGCTGACCCAAGATTAGTAAACAATGCCCGCATCATTCCGGCCATCTCTTATCAGGAAGCAATGGAGTTAAGTCACTTCGGTGCAAAAGTGATTTATCCTCCTACCATACAACCAGTAATGAAAAAAGATATACCGGTTTGGATCAAGAATACATTTGCACCTCAAGATCATGGCACTATCATTCAAAGGGAAGTGAATAAGAATGGCAATAGCGTTCGAGGAATTTCCAGCATGAACAAAATGTCGCTCCTTAGTTTAGAAGGAAGTGGCATGGTGGGCATACCCGGATTCTCAAAGCGATTGTTCGAAGCTTTAGCCAAAGAAGAAGTGAATGTTATCCTCATCACCCAAAGCTCATCAGAACATTCTATCTGTGTGGCAGTTGATGAAGCAAATGCTGATAAGGCAAAACAAGCAGTTGATAAAGCTTTCGAAGTAGAAATAGCCAATGGCAAAGTGGATCCGTTGATTGTTGAAAAAGAACAATCCATTTTGGCACTGGTGGGCGATAATATGAAAAGTCACCCCGGCATTGCTGGTAAGATGTTCCATGTTTTGGGAAGGAACGGGGTGAACATACGCGCCATTGCACAGGGTTCTTCTGAAAGAAATATCTCAGCCGTAATTGCTTCTTCAGATGTAGCAAAAGCCATCAACGTGCTGCATGAAGCCTTTTTCGAAACTACTTATAAGCAACTCAACCTTTTCATAGCAGGAGTTGGTAATGTAGGAAGTAAACTATTAGCCCAGCTTCACCAGCAAAAGGAATACTTACAGGAACATCTTCGATTGCAGGTAAATGTGGTAGGAATTGCTAATTCAAGGAAAATGCTTTTCAAGGAAGAAGGTATCGACCTTGCCTCCTGGAAAGATGCATTGCAGGAAGGAACTCCTATGGAGCTTTCTTCATTCATCAACCTTATAAAAGAGAAAAACCTTCGCAACTCGGTTTTTGCTGATGTAACCGCCAATAATGAAGTGGCTAAGGTATATGACCAACTTCTGATGAAAAGTATAAATGTTGTGGCCTGTAATAAAGTAGCTGCCAGTTCCTCGTATGCCTATTATAAAAAACTGAAGGACTTATCAAGAGAGTTCAATTGTCAGTTCTTGTTTGAAACAAATGTAGGCGCTGGTCTGCCTGTAATAGGAACCCTGAACGATCTTTTAAGAACCGGAGATAAAGTGCAACGCATCGAAGCTGTATTAAGCGGCACCCTCAATTTCGTATTCAATAATTACAATGGAGAGAAGAAATTTACTGATGTAGTTAAGCAGGCACAGGATGAAGGTTATACCGAACCAGATCCACGTCTCGATTTAAGTGGAGTGGATGTAATGCGTAAGATCATGATATTGGCCCGTGAAGCAAGCGAACATATTGAAATGGATGATATCAGCAATAACGCCTTCCTACCTGCATCTTGCATGGAAGGTTCCGTTGCCGATTTCTATGCTTCCATGGCCAAGGAAGAAGCGCATTTCAAATCATTATATGATGCCGCAGCGAAAGAAGGCAAGATCCTGAAATTCGTAGCCTCTTACGAAGCCGATCCTTCAGGAAAATCAAAAGGAAAAGCAAGTGTAGGCTTACAACATATAGACCCTGCCCATAACCTGTATCATCTCTATGGAAAAGACAATATCGTACTTTTCTATACCAACCGCTATCCCGATCAACCATTGGTGGTGAAAGGAGCTGGCGCTGGTGCGGAGGTTACGGCGAGTGGGGTGTTTGCGGATATAATGAGGACAGTCACCGAGTAGTTTAAAAGTTCAGTGGTTCAAGTTAAGGTTCAAATGTTCCAGCGTAAGTATAAATAGTTCAAGAAGTTCAAAAGGTTCCAAGGAAAGTGTAACACCACGCTGAGGTAGTGACTTACGAACATCTTCAACTCAACTAAAGCTTCAAAAAATCTGAACACCAACTACTATTTGGAACTAATGGAACCTTGGAACATATTGAACCCATTTAACCCATTTAACCTATAAACAATGCTAACCAATAAACACTGTACAATCTGGAATTAACCAACTAATCGGCCCTAAGAACCTTGGAACCATTAAACCTTTAAACTTTAAACTGCAAACTAATGCCAAAAAAAATTAGAGTCCACTGCCCCGCCACCATCGCCAACCTCGTTTGCGGCTTTGATGTATTGGGACTATGCCTGGAAGCTCCATACGATATTATGGAGGTGAGTTTATTGGATGAGCCTGTAATAAGGATCAGTAGTGCCGATGGGTATCCATTGCCATCTGATCCTGCGCAGAATACGGCCGGGGCTCCATTGATTGAGATGATGAAAGAGATAGAAGAGAATATCGGATTTGAAGTGGTGATCCATAAACATATAAAACCCGGAAGCGGCTTAGGTTCAAGTGCCGCAAGTGCAGCTGGTGCTGTTGTTGCAGCTAATAAATTATTGGGAGAAAGATTCAGCAATGAAGACCTGTTGCGATTCGCGATGTTTGGAGAGAAAGTGGCAAGTGGTGTTAAACATGCCGACAATGTAGCTCCCTGTATTTATGGAGGTATCACATTAATAAGATCAATTCACCCATTAGATGTAGTCGCTTTATCAGCACCTGAATTATATGTAACTGTTGTTCATCCGCAAATAGAAGTAAAAACATCTGATGCTCGACAGATACTTAGGAAAGAAGTATTACTGAAAGACGCCATCAAGCAATGGGGTAATATTGCCGGACTGGTTGCTGGTTTCTTGAAAAATGATTACGCACTTATAGGAAGAAGCCTCGAAGATGTGATCATAGAACCTGTAAGAAGCATTCTCATTCCCGGCTTCGACGAAGTAAAGTCCTTATGTAAAGAAGCAGGCGCCTTAGGCGGTGGCATCTCAGGCAGCGGCCCTTCCCTATTCATGCTAAACCAGGAAGAATCTATTGCACATAAAAATGAAGAAATCATGCAAGAGGTATTCAAAAAACTCGGAATCGAATACAAGACATATGTGACCAAAGTGAATAAGAATGGCGTAGTTGAAGTCTAAAGTTGTAGGTTCTAAGTAGTAAGTTGTAAGAAGTAAGTTATAAGTCAAGAGCAAGAAGTCAAATTTCCTTGACTCCCTACTTCCCTACTACCCTACTACCTAACTTCCCTACTTTATTACTTCCATTTTCAAATTCACAAATTTTCAAATTTTCAAATTACCAATGCTTTTTCACAGTCTCAACCACCAGTCAAAAGCCGTCAGCTTCAAAGAAGCAACCATATTAGGTCAGGCACCCGATAAAGGACTCTATTTCCCTGAAAGGATTCCAAAACTGAGTGCATCTTTTATCAGGGATATTGAGAAATACTCCAATGAAGAAATAGCCATGGAAGTGATTCGCCCTTATGTAAGTGATGATTTGAGTGAAGATGAATTATTACGCATTGTAACTGAAACAGTGAATTTCCCGATACCATTAGTGTCAATTACCGAAGGCATTTCTTCACTGGAATTATTTCATGGTCCTACCCTTGCCTTTAAGGATATCGGGGCGAGGTTTATGAGCCGATGTCTCGGAGCATTTGTAAAAGACAGGGCAGAGAAAGTGACTGTGTTGGTAGCAACTTCGGGAGATACTGGTGGTGCCGTAGCAAATGGCTTTTATGATGTACCAGGAGTGGAAGTTGTTATTCTTTATCCTTCAGGGAAAGTAAGTCCGGTGCAGGAAAAGCAACTAACCGCCATGGGTAAAAACATCAAAGCCCTTGAAGTAGAAGGAAGTTTTGATGATTGCCAGCGAATGGTAAAACAAGCTTTCACTGATGTAGAATTGAATAAGAAATTATTCCTTACCTCTGCCAACTCCATTAATGTTGCCAGATGGTTACCGCAACAATTCTATTATTTCTTTGCCTGGAAACAATGGAATGATAAGGGAAACCCACCTGTGATATGTGTACCCAGTGGCAATTTTGGAAACATATGCGCCGCCTTGCTGGCTCATATATCCGGATTACCCGCAAAACATTTTATAGCGGCCTGTAATGCAAATGATACGATACCAAGATATCTCGAAACTGCCCTTTACCAACCAAGCACTGCAGTAGCAACACTATCGAATGCGATGGATGTGGCAGAGCCCAGCAATTTTATCCGAATACTGGAAATCTTCCAGCAGCAATTACCTGCATTAAAAAACCGGATGAGCAGCACAAGTATTACAGATGAACAAACACTGGATACTATCAGAAAAACATATTCGAAAAGACATTACTTATTAGATCCCCATGGAGCGGTAGGGTTTATTTCGCTGGAGCAATACCTCGACAAACACCCTCATGATAATGGGTATATTGTAGAAACGGCTCATCCTGTAAAATTCCCGGAAGCCATTCGACTGGCTACTGGAATGGAAGTACCTATACCTGATAGCCTTAAAAGTCTCTTACAACAACCTAAGAAAAGTGAGTTGATACCTGCCAGTTACCCGGTTTTGGCGGAAATTCTTTCTAATATTTAACCGCAGAGACGCGGAGACGAAGAGTAGAGTTCCAGTTATCGTCCGGTGTGCTTATTCCCCTCTGAACAAACAACATCCACGCACTCCCAACGGAAAAACAATAACTAACGGCAACAGTTACCCTATACAATAGATATTCAGGGCAAAAAACTTTGAAAATCGGTTTTTTCTGCCGTATTTGTGGCACACCAAAACAACCGACATGAAGAAAATAGCAGCGCTGTTGTTGGCTTTTACATTTTACCTCTCCGGTTTTGCCAACGACAGAGATTCATTAGCTATCCTTAAAGAAAGAATTCAGCACTTTACCGATTCCATAAACAACTCCATGAAATGGGAAACGGGAAAACTCACCATTTCAAATGGCGATATCAACCTATCCATCCCTCCCGGATATCGATTCCTGAATGCCGAACAAAGCCGTTATGTATTGGAAGACTTATGGGGTAACCTGAAAGACAGCTCCATCCTCGGAATGGTATTCCCAATTGATAAAGGTCCGGTTGACGATAGCACTTTTGCATTTGTAGTAACATTTGAACAAATGGGTTATGTAAAAGATGATGATGCCGATGATATAAATTATGATGACTTACTAAAAAATCTTCGGGAAGAAAACGTAACATCAAATGCAGAAAGGGTAAAACAGGGACTTGCTACATTTACATTGGTTGGATGGGCGCAGCCTCCTTATTATGACAAGACGAACAAAGTTTTACATTGGGCGAAAGAATATAAGGTAGACGGTTCAGAAGACAATACCCTCAACTACGACATTCGTATACTAGGCCGAAAAGGAGTTCTTTCCTTTAATGCCGTAGGTGGCATGGAACAGTTACCAATAGTAAAAAAAGATATTGCCGATATTCTCAAAATGGCAAGTTTTACTGAAGGAAATAAGTACAGCGACTTTGATCCTAAAATAGATGAAGTAGCAGCATGGACTATCGGAGGACTTGTTGCAGGAAAAGTTTTAGCCAAAGTGGGACTATGGGCAGTATTCGCCAAATTCTTCAAGTTCATACTTATTGGAGTGGTAGCTGCAGGTGGTGCAATATGGCGTTATATAACAGGTAGAAAAAAGAAAGAAGAGGAAGCAGTAGTTACACACGAAGCTGAACCCGTTGCAGAATCTGAAACTCCAGAAGAAAAAACAGGAGAATAAATACAATAACCGCAGAGACGCGGAGACGCAGAGGGGATTCTCACTGCGTCTGTTATATACAGTTTTTGAACCACTAAGACACAAAGAACACGAAGAAACACGAAGGCAACCCTACTGGTTTCGATCTTTCAGTGTTGAGGTTACAATATTCCCGAACCCTGGATTGAAATCCAGGGCTACAAATTAACCCGAGCCTACGGCTCTGCATAATGATTAAATAGTTTCCGTTTGATTGGGAGAGTGATAAATTCAAATCCTGGAGTTGCTGATCGAAAATGAAACGGTTCTTTTTTAATTAGACGGAAGAGGCGTAGCCTCGGGTTAATTTGTAGCCCCGGAATTCATTCCGGGGTTATTGAACAAAGATCACCAAGTGAGTTCACCTTACAAAATAAAAAATAAGGCACGAAGAAACATGAAGGAATCCCTTCGTGCTACTTCGTGCCCTTTGAGTCTTTGTGGTTCAAAATATACTTAGGCAAAAAATTACAAGTAACAAACACTCTCCAATCTGTAGCTCCGCCTAATTCTTTGGGACATCAAGATTCGAAAATCATATAAACAGAAGGAATCTTCATCTTCAGAACCCCAAACAACCAAACCAGGGGCCACATTCAGCCCTCTGGAACTTCTTAAACTTATGGAACCTACTATAAACCTGCCAGCTCCAAACTCTTCTTCTTTATCTTCCTTATCTCCACATCTTCAATTATCGGTTCAGGTGCCAGAATCAATGAAGTATTATTCTCTCTCCACCAATTGTTCTGTTGCAATTCTTTAAAAGCTATAACACCCACCAGATATTTACGATCAGCATCCGAATGCCATTCTTCAATCCACTCGAATTTATCTTTAGGAATGAAAGAAAGATCATCGAAGCTTACATAGATCTTCAAATAGAAATCACTCGACAATTCATGTGGCTTATGATAGTATAATTTCTTGTACTCATAATGGTAGTCGTACCGTAATGCAGCGATATCACTCAATACAGCTGATGCAGTTGGGAAACTTCCTGCTCCTTTACCATAGAAGAATTGCTTATCGGCGAATCCTGATTCTATCACCACACCATTATATTCATTCTTAACAAATGAAAGCGGATCAGTCAGTTTTACGAATTGTGGTAAAACAAAAGCAGCTACTTTACCATCCACTAATTTCTTAGCCTGGGCAACCAATTTGATCTCGAAATTCTTTTCTCTGGCTACAACAGCATCACTACCCTGTATACTTTGGATACCGGTGAAAAGCAAATTATCGGGATGGGTAACAATGCCATAAGCATGGTTCACCAACAAAGTCCATTTGTTCACTGCATCATATCCCTCCACATCCAATTTGGGATCTGCTTCTGCAAAACCTAATTGCTGTGCCAGCAACAAGGCTTCTTTGAAATCCAGTTTCTCTTCAAACATCTTTGTAAGAATGAAATTGGTAGAGCCATTTACGATAGCCCTGATGGAATGCAAGAGGTCATTATCGTAATATTCTTCCAGATTTCTGATTACCGGAATAGAGGCACAGGCAGAAGCTTCATATAATAAAGACAAGCCTGTTTCCTTTTGTAATTGTAATAACTCAGGATAATGTTCAGCCAGCATCTTTTTACTGGCACTTACTACTTCTTTTCCACTACGCAATGCCCTGGAGACAATTTCAAAAGCGGGTTCACTTTCATTGATCACTTCCACTATCACATTTATTTCCGGATCATTCAATAGAACATCCTTATCTGTAGTGAATAACTCATCTGGCGCATTTCTTTTCTTTGACGCGTCTTTGATACATACTTTCTTGATTTTCGCTTTCAGCGAAGGGGTTTGCTGCAATACGCGATACAATCCTTCTCCTACTACTCCAAAACCAAATAAACCGATCGTTAACTGTTTCTGTGATTCCATATTATTGATGCACTATTTTTAAATGAAGAGATGATGGTTCGTTTATGAATTGCCTTAGGGCATTCTCAATTTTCTCATATTCCAACAAAAAGCCATCATGACCAAACTCGCTCGCTATAGATAATAAACTGGCTCCCTGAATCTGTTGCTGTAAAAAAACCTGTTCCTCTATCGGATACAAAACATCCGATTCAATTCCTATTACAAGTGTTTTAGCAGTGATGCGTTTTAAAGCGGCTTCAAGCGATGGATAATACCGGCTAACATCATGACTATCCATTGCCTGGGTAAGACGATAATAACAAAGAACATTAAAACGATTCACCAGCTTTAGTCCCTGGTAGCGCTGATAATTGTCTGCCGCATAGGTTACCGATTCTTGCATGGCAACAAAATTCTTATCCCTCGGCTGCGTAATGGCATAACCGTTATAATGCCTGTATGATAAAAGAGCTATAGATCTTGCTGCAGCTAATCCTTTCTGCCCAGCTTCCGGAGTACCATCTAACCAGGTACCATCAGCTTCAATGGCCATACGCTGGGAAGCATTAAATGCAACTCCCCATGGAGATAAAACAGCACTTGTTGCAATTGGTACTATACGGTGAAATCGTTCAGGTTCATCAATAGCCCATTGCAATAACTGCATGCCACCAGTACTTCCCCCTAATGCTACAAACACTCTTTCAATACCAAGACTATCAAGCAGCAACTGGTATGCCCTTGTCATATCTCGTATGGTGAAAACAGGAAAATCTGTTCCATAAGGAAGATTGGTAGCAGGATTAATACTCAATGGTGAAATACTTCCATAAGGACTCGCGGGCTTATTCACACAGATGATAAAATACTGCGCCGGATCAAAAAAACGTCCTTCGCCTACCAAACCTGGCCACCATTCCGCCGGATTACTATTAGCCGTCAACGCATGAAATATCCAAACCACATTATCCTTCTTCGCATTCATCTTCCCCAATGTAGTATAAGCGAGATGGAACTTCGGCAGCTCCACCCCGCTTTCGAGTGTAAAAGGATGATTGTAATTGAATGTTTGTGTTGACATTAATCGTTAATTAAAAAGTCAAAATGCAAAAATCAAAAGTCAAAAGTCAAAAGTCAAAATAGTTGTAAGTAGTAAGTTTTAAGTAATAAGTAAAATACAATCCCCACTTTTCGATCTTGCCTAGTCAAAATTCTTCTTCCCATACTTCCAACTCATCCACCGCCGCGTACCAACTCCCGACTCCAGACTATCGACTCCCGACTTGTATTACTTCCGGACTTTCCGACTTTCGGACTTCCGGACTCTCAAACCTTCCCAAATGCTTGCTCAAAATCCGCCTTTATATCCTCAATATGCTCAATTCCCACACTGATACGAATCAGATTCGGCAATACACCACTTGCTGCACGTTCTTCGTCACTTAATTGTTCGTGGGTAGTAGAGGCTGGATGAATCGCAAGTGTTTTTGCATCACCTACGTTAGCCAGATGACTTACCAATTGTAAGGAGTCAATGAATTTTTTTCCCTTAGCAATATCACCTTTGATACCGAATTGCAAAACACCTCCGAAACCATTCTTAAGATATTTGGTAGCAAGAGAATGATAAGGACTGCTCTTCAAACCTGGATACCAAACAAACTCTACAAGAGGATGTGCTTCCAGCCACTCAGCCAAATGCTGTGCATTCGCAACATGTCTTTCAACACGAAGAGATAATGTTTCTAAACCTTGTAAAAGCAAGAAAGAGTTGAAAGGTGATTGAGAAGTACCGAAATCACGTAATCCTTCTACACGTGCACGTATGATAAAGGCGATGTTTGGTAACCCTAATGGATTGCCTTCTCCAAATACATCCCAGAATTTCAATCCATGATATCCTTCTGAAGGTTCAGTGAACTGAGGGAATTTTCCATTACCCCAATTGTAATTACCTCCATCTACAATTACACCACCGATAGTAGTTCCATGTCCACCAATCCATTTAGTAGCTGACTCTACTACAATGTTAGCACCATGTTCTAAAGGACGGAACAGATAACCACCAGCTCCGAATGTATTATCTACAATCAATGGCAGGTCGTGTTTCTTAGCCAGGGCTGCGAATTTTTCGAAGTCTGGTATATTCAATCTTGGATTACCAATAGTTTCAAGATAAATAGCTTTTGTATTCTTGTCGATTTGCTTTTCAAAACTTGATACATCATCTCCATTGGCAAAACGTGCTTCAATACCCAAACGTTTAAAGGCAACTTTAAACTGGTTGAAAGTACCTCCATAAAGAAATGAAGTGGAAATGAAATTATCTCCGGCTTGTAAAATATTTGCAAGTGCCAGGAATTGTGCCGCCTGACCTGATCCTGTAGCCAATGCAGCAACCCCGCCTTCCAATGCTGCAATACGTTGCTCAAACACATCGGTTGTTGGATTCATTATACGGGTGTAGATATTACCAAACTCCTTTAATCCAAACAGGTTTGCAGCGTGCTCACTGTTGTTGAATCCATAAGAAGTGGTTTGATAGATAGGAACAGCCCTTGATTTGGTAGTAGGGTCAATTTGTTGTCCAGCGTGCAGTTGTAAGGTTTCAAAACGTTGTGCCATAAAATAAGTTAAATGATATTAATAGAAGTTTTTTGTCAGCAAAAAAGAAGACTGGAAAGCGGGCCCATGCCCTAAGGGATGATATGATGATGGGTATGCCTTACGGCATACAACAACAACAGCAGATACAGCTTGTGAAAGCTGCAGGAGAGAAAAGAGTTTTATTAATCGCTGTTGACATCTAATGGAATAATTGTCCATAAAGATAGTAGGCTTTTGCTGAAACGGCCAAATCGCAATTCTAAAATTTAAGTTAATGGGTAGTAAATCACGCTCCCATCCCGGATAAACCTCCGGCTTTACTGGTTTTCTAATTGATGCCATGTTAAACAGTTTTGTGCTGTACAAAGACAGCTTTGATAAATTGATTATACAGGTTCAGGCAAAAACTTATAAGAAGGAATCGGGACGAGTATTCGTTTGTACCGCTGCAGCAGGTACAAAAAAAAAGCTCTTCCGACAGGTCATCGGAAGAGCTTCTATATATAAAGAGGTATAAATGAAGACTTTTCGTCTGACTTATCTGTCCGCCTATAGCGGTTGGAATTGGCACCTTGCCTCCTATGTTTCAATAACATAGAAAACAGGTTGTCAAGGCTTCATAGGGCCATACCCTCAGCCTTTCTTGATAAGTTAGTGACAAAGAACTAACGCGAAGATAATAACTATTCCATTTTCAACCCAAATAAAGCAAAAAAATAGTTTGATCCCAGTTTGAATATAAATAAACAACTGTTAGTTCTACGAATGACAATGATCTGACAAACAAAAAAACAACCTCTTTTTGAATCCTTTAAAGCAATTCACTGTATATTTGTCCACTCATTTAGTAGAGTAATAAATTTATCAGGATGACTTACAAAATAAAACATATGATGCAGTGCTGCAGTTGATATCCTTATCCAGCCAATCACTTCCATCAAAACAAAAGTCATCATGTTGCAATCAAATCATCACAAAGAAATACAAGAATTTAAAGTCCTGATAAAGGATCAGCCCCTGGAAAAGCAATTGGCTATTCTGTCTGCTCAATTTCCAGGTAAAGTTGTATTCTCAACAAGCTTCAGTGAAGAAGACCAATTGATCACTCATTATATATTTACC
This sequence comes from Chitinophagaceae bacterium, assembly GCA_016721085.1. GTDB lineage: Bacteria > Bacteroidota > Bacteroidia > Chitinophagales > Chitinophagaceae > Endoryza. The sequence continues at coordinate 16,257 of JADKJI010000005.1, forward strand.
CAACACCTACCCATAACTGTATTCACATTAGATACAGGCAGGCTTTTCCCTGAAACCTATTCTACCTGGAGCCAAACTCTTGAAAAGTACAAGCAGCCCATAGTTCCCTACTATCCTATTGCCGCCGATCTTGAAAAATTTATTGAAGAAAAAGGGCCCAATAGTTTTTATGAATCTGTTGACAACCGGAAAGAATGCTGTCGAATAAGAAAAGTAGTTCCCTTGCAAAGGGCGCTTAAAGGACAAGAACTTTGGATTACTGGCATACGAGCAGAACATTCACCCAATCGTTTATCAATGGAGCAAATTGAATGGGATGCTGTGAATAACATTATTAAATTCCATCCATTGATGAATTGGGAAAGTGATACTGTAAAGAAAGCCATTAACCAATACGATATACCCGTGAATCCTTTACACGCCAAAGGATTCGTAAGCATCGGATGTGCCCCTTGTACCCGTGCCATTAAATCTGGCGAAGATTTCCGTGCTGGCCGCTGGTGGTGGGAAGATAGCAGCAAGAAAGAATGCGGTCTTCATGTAACTGAAATCATTACATCAGAAACAAGAGTATAAAAAAATTTGAACTATAAACCTACTAATTAAGTAGACTTTTAAAATATGAGCAACTATCATTTAAATTATCTGGAACAACTCGAAGCGGAAAGCATCCATATCTTTCGTGAAGTGGCTGCGCAGTTTGAGCGGCCGGCATTGCTTTTCAGCGGCGGGAAAGATTCCATCACACTGGTTCATTTAGCCCGAAAGGCATTTGCACCAGGCAAGATTCCCTTTCCACTAGTACATATCGATACCGGACACAATTTCCCTGAAGCCCTTGCCTATCGTGATTGGCTGGCTCAGGAAGTTAATGCCACACTTACCGTAAGAAAAGTGGCAGATACCATTCGCCAGAAAAACCTTACCGAACCAAGAGGAAAGTTTGCAAGCCGTAACTGGCTGCAAACTTATACCCTCCTGGATACCATCGAAGAATTTCAATTCGATGCCTGCATAGGTGGTGCCAGAAGGGATGAAGAAAAAGCACGCGCCAAAGAACGCATCTTCTCTGTACGTGATGAATTCGGCCAATGGAATCCTAAACTACAAAGACCAGAACTCTGGAACCTATACAATGGAAGAATACAAAAAGGTGAAAATGTTCGTGTATTCCCCATCAGTAACTGGACAGAATTGGATATCTGGAATTATATACGCAAAGAAAACATTCCACTGCCTTCAATATATTTTGCACATGAACGCGAGGTAATAGAACACGAAGGACAATTAGTAGCCTATTCCGAATTCGTTCAACTCGATGAATCGGATAAGATACTCAAACGCAAAGTACGCTATCGCACCGTTGGTGATATGACCTGCACTGCAGCAGTAGAAAGTAATGCCAGCACATTAGATGAAGTGATAGAAGAAATAATCGCCACCCGCATCAGTGAGAGAGGTGAAACAAGAATTGATGATAAGGTGACGGAGGCGGCGATGGAGGATAGGAAGAAGGGAGGGTATTTTTGAGAGTCGGGAGTCGAAAGTCGGAAGTCGGGAGTCGGTCCGCCGCGGCGGATGAGTCGGGAAGACGGGAAGTCCGAAAGACCGGAAGAAAATACAGAGCTTTAAAATTTAAATATATGTTTCGAAAATCAGAGATACAGACTTTCGGTCTTCCGGACTTCCGGACTTTCTGACTTTCGGACTACATACTAAACTATTCACAATGGATATACTCCGTTTTATAACCGCCGGTTCAGTAGACGACGGCAAAAGCACCCTCATCGGTCGCTTATTATACGATAGCAAGAACATACTCATTGATCAGCTGGAAGCATTGGAGAAATCAACCAAGAATAAGGAAGCAGGAAGTATTGATCTGGCATTGCTAACCGATGGACTACGTGCAGAAAGAGAACAAGGCATTACAATCGATGTAGCTTATCGCTATTTCTCAACGCCTAATCGCAAGTTCATTATTGCTGATGCGCCAGGGCATGTTCAGTATACACGGAATATGATTACCGGTGCATCCAACGCAAGCCTTATAATTATTTTGATTGATGCCAGACAAGGTGTGGTTGAACAAACCCGCCGCCATTCTATTATTGCTTCTTTATTGAAACTGCCGCACGTTGTTGTAGCTATCAATAAGATGGACCTTGTTGATTACTCTCAGGATGTTTACAATAATATCGTCATCGATTATTCAAATGTAGCCAAGCAACTGGGATTACCCGATATCACCTATATTCCTATCAGTGCCCTTAATGGGGATAATATAGTTGACAGTTCTACTCACATGGATTGGTATGAAGGCAAAAACTTGCTCGATCATTTGGAAACAGTAACACTGGATGAAGATATCAATCTTACTGATCCAAGATTTCAGGTTCAATTAGTGATTCGTCCACAAACAACATCACTTCACGATTACAGGGGCTATGCAGGAAAAATAATCAGCGGTATATATAAGAAAGGTGATACCGTTAAAGTACTTCCCCAAGATATTGAAAGCACTATTACCAAAATAGAAATTGCAGGAAAGGAAGTGGAAGAAGCATTTGCCCCTCAAAGTGTGGTGCTGCACCTGGAACATGATATAGATATAAGTCGTGGTGACAGTATTGTAAAATCAGACAACCTCCCAAAAGTATCCAATGAACTGGAGGTGCTGCTTTGCTGGATGGATGAAAAGCCTTTAGTACCTGGCAACAAGTATCTATTACAACATAATAGTCGTTTAGTAAGAGTTGTAGTAAAGCAACTGGAATATAAGCTTGATGTAAACAGTTTACAAAAACAAGAAATTGATAGCCCAGTGAAATTGAATGAAGTGGTGAAAGCAACAATAAAAACCGCCTCTCCTATCGTATTCGACAGCTACGAAAAAATCAGTAGCACTGGCAGTGCCATCTTAATCGACGAAACAAGCAACAGTACAGTAGCAGCTGTGCTGATAAAATAATACCAAAAGAAATTATATATGAGTTCTACTCAAGGAAAAGTGATACTGGCAGGGGCGGGACCCGGTGATCCGGAATTGATATCTGTGAAAGCAGCTCGTTGTCTTCAAAAAGCAGATATAGTGCTTACAGATCGCCTAGTGAGTCCTGAGATACTAAAAGAATATGTTCCTGAACATATCGAAATCATTTATGTAGGGAAAGAAGGAAGAAGAGGTGTGTCCACTCCGCAAAAGACCATCAATCAATTGATGATTCAATATGCAAGGGAAGGCAAATTGGTAGTACGTTTAAAAGGTGGTGACGTATCAGTATTCTCCAATATATTGGACGAATTACAAACACTTATTGAAAACCACATCCCTTACGAAATAATACCAGGTATCTCTGCTGCCCTTGGTGCTGCCGCCTATGCCGGCATTCCATTAACAGCGCGTAACTATGCGTTAGGGGTTCGTTTTCTCACTTACTACAAAGAGAACGTAGTTACCGATCAATACTGGGCCGAACTGGCAAATACGGATGACACATTAGTATTCTATATGTCTTCTGAAACATTGGATGCCGTAGTTGATCAATTAAGAAAGAACGGAATTACATCCGACAAATACATTGCTGTAGTAGAACAAGCTACCACTATCAATCAGAATGTATATGTAGCAAACATCTCAAACCACAAGAAAGAATTCGAAGGAAAGAAATTCTCTTCTCCTTCCCTGGTTATCATTGGCAAAGTAGTGGCGCTTCATGAGCAATTCGCGTGGTTACGGAATAGTAATAGCCATGAGTCGTATTTTCAGGGGGCGGTGAAAGAATTGGAAGAGAGTATCTGATTTTTCTACCGCAGAGACGCGGAGGCGAGGCGGGCGAAGGGCGGGGGCCAAAGGATTCAAACTGAACGTCTCCGCGTCTCTGCGGTAAAAAAAAAAAAACTTAAAATGTATTACTTACAAATAAATTACTTCTCCCCCACCGTAATCAAATAATCAAACAGATTCACTTCCGAAGCAATCCCCAATTTCTTCCGTAACCTATAACGGCTGATCTCTACACCGCGCACAGAAATATTCATAAGCTGCGCAATCTCTTTTGTAGAAAGGTTCATTCTTAAATAAGCGCAAAGCTTAAGCTCATTAGCTGTGATATTTGGATGTTTCTCTTTCAACCGAACCACAAAATCACTATGCACTGTATCGAAATGCTTGGCAAAATTCTCCCACTCTTCATCCAGATGCTCATCTTCACTCAGGGTCTTGATGATTTTTCGCAATTCAGAAATGGCATACTCATTGTCGATTCTCTTTATAACCTGCGCTAATTCATTCTTGATTTTTGCCAGCAATTCTCCTTTCTTCACCAGATGCATACCCGAAGAGGCTAATTCAGAGTTCTTGAATCCTAAATCGGATTCGAGTTTTTCATTACGCAATGCTACCAACTCACTTGCTGTCTTATTCAATTCCAATTCATGAATATAAAGCAGCTTAGCTTGCTCTTCCTCATATTGCTTCTTTTGCAAAAGAAACTTCTTTCGCTGCATTCTGTTTAGTACCACAATGCCACCAATAAATAAAAGGAAATACAAAAGATAAGACCAGGTAGTCCTGTACCATGGTGGCAGCACTTTAAATACAAAGGTGGCAGGAGCCGATTCGTTGCCAAGATTATTCCTCACTCTTACTTCAAATACATATTTACCTTCTGGAAGATTGGTGTATTCTTTCTCTGTCCTGTTTGTCCAGTTCGACCAGTTTTCTTCAAAACCCCTTAACCGGGTACTGAATTCAAGATTCGATTGGAATCCATATACAGCTGATGAATATTCAAATCGGATAGTCTTCCATTTATAATCAACTTCCGGTATTTTATCAGCAATCTGAACCTGACTGTCGTTAACATTACTGAAATACCCTCCAAAGAGTGTACTATCATTCATATCAATCATACGAACATTCCTGACTTGTACTTTTAATGCTGGCGCATTTTGTTTATATTTTTCAAAATTGATATTATAAAATCCCTTTTCTCCACCAAGAAGAATATTGTTCTTATCAACTGAATAAATATTTTCGAACCCGCTCAGCATCTTACTATTCAGTTCAGGTAAATAGATAACCACAGGTTCTTTCCCTGTAAAATCAATAACTCCAAGTGTCTTCTCATGTATGAACCAGATATTACCTTCTTTATCTTCTTTTAGATATCGGATGCTCTGATCACCTAATAATTTCCTGTAAAAATCTGAAGGGGCAAACAGCCCTTTTGCCACATCAAAAAGATAAATGCCTTTTTCAGAAGCCACAACCACTTCATTTTTTACCTTATATATATGATTGTTTAGATCAGACGGCAATCCATTCTTGCTGGTGAAAGTTGTTGTACTATAAGTACCATCTGCTTTTTGTGTAATCCTGAAAATACCATGAAAAGGATGTGATACCCATATATTGTCATCCCTGTCTATTGCCACAAATCTTGAGGACTCTGAAAATCCAGGAATTTTTACAGGTGAATTGAACTGATTAGAAGAAAATTCAAAAAGATATAATCCTCCATAATTACCAGCTATTACTTTTGGTATAGGAAAGGTGCCAGTTGTTGGAATAAAATTCCAAAAGCCGTTTGTTTGAGAAAGTTGAAATGTTGCATTACCCTTTATTTGAAAAGCTCCTTCATGATGCCCTAATAATAATTGATTGTTGATTTCAGCAAGTGTCCAGTTTTGACCCTTTGCATTCTTTACAGGCTGAAAATTGCCCTTACTGAAACTCAGATCCTTTACCGGTTGCAAAGCGACACTATATAAATTGTTTGAAGTTCCCAGATAGAGTTTTCCTTCATGTATTATAGAGGTATAGCCTGACTCATCTTGCAGTAAAGGTGAAATATGTTTTACAGCACTATTATATGAAATGAAATCAATACCATTATCCAATCCCAGCCACAAATTATGCTGGGCATCAAGAAATATGCTCAGTACATTATTATTCTGCAAGCCTTCAGTCCGCGAAAAATGCTGGATGATGTTTCCTTTTATATCAGTTATATAAACACCCCCACTGCTTGTTGCCAAAGCTATCCATGAAGAATCGATTGAAGTAGCTGCATAAATCCTTTCATTTTGAAAAAGCAAATTATTAGGCGAGGTCACTTTTGTGGTCTTGCCAGCAACCAATATATAAAGACTGTTTTTTAATGTGGTGATCACCGCACTATCATTCCTCAATGGTAAGATGGCAGTAATGGGGTCGTTCAATGGTAATACTTCCGCATTCCCTAAAGGCGACCATATATTATTACTAAACTGCAATAAGCCGGTCTTTGCATCATGGGCATAAAGCCTATCATTACTTACACCCAAAAAAAGCCAGTCGCTCGGGGCTTGAAAGGAGGCAATAGCCTGATTAGAAAACTGGAATATTTCGGTCCGGGCCCGGAAAAAAACGCTTTTCTTATACGCCACAATATCCCATACATCTCCAAAGAACTTGAACTTCTCCTGAATCAGCGGTGTGAGTGAATGGTATTCCAATTTGCCCGTCTTGCCAGGTTCAAAATATCCCAACTCATCCTGCCCCCCCACATATATCCTATTGTCTTCTCCGATTTCAATAGAACGCACAATCGTCCTGTTAGGCAATGGATATACATTCCAATACCTGCCATCAAAACTCAATAATCCCTCATTATTGGCGGCATATACAATCCCATTTTTGTCTTGCTTGAAATCCCAGTTTTGAAGACCTGCACTATAACTATACCGCGAATAGTTAATCACATCTGGCAACCCGATTGTGTTTTGCCCGATGCCAGCCAAAGGCAGCAATAGAAATATGAGGATTTTTTTCATTATGAAACTAACAACAGTATGTGAATGTAAGAAAATATGCTGATGTAGTATTGATGTATTATATTTTACTTATTATCAATACGTTATATTTTTTGATGTAGTAATGTTGTGGCTCTAGATACTATTTCTGTAGGGGATAAAAATAACTTTACGGTCCGAAAAATCGATCTCTATTTTCATTCACTAAAACGCTTGCATTATGAAATTAAGAATTTCTCTGCTTTGCCTTTTCCTGCTTGTTGGGGCTACCCTTCAACAGGTAATGGGGCAAAGTTTCACCGTGTCTGGCAAGGTAAAAAACAAGGCCACCGGTGAGGCATTAGCAGGTGCCACAGTATCTATCGAAGGCACAACTGCTGCCACTACAACAAACGAAACCGGCAATTTTACCCTCACCGTAAAGAGCGGATCTACACTGGTAATCAGCTATGCCGGTATGAAACCCTTCAGAATAGCTATCACCAAATCCGGAGAGCTGGATATCCAGCTTGAAGAAAGTGCCGTTAGCACTCTTAATGATGTGATTGTGGTAGGTTACGGTACCCAAAAAGTAACCAAGGTTTCAGGCGCTATCTCCACTATTAAAAGCGCCGATATCGAAAAACTGAAACCTGTAAGGGTGGAAGAAGCCTTGCAAGGAAGAGCATCAGGCGTTAACGTGATCCAGGGTGGTACCCCAGGTTCAAAACCTACCGTTCTTATAAGAGGTATCCCTTCCTTCTCTGGCACCGACCCTATCGTGGTTATTGATGGTGTGCCGCAGTCGCTGACAGACCTCAATGCTATCAACTCTGCCGATATCGAATCTATCAACGTGTTGAAAGATGCCGCTACTACAGCTATATATGGTGTGAAAGGTGGTAATGGTGTGATAGTAGTGACCACAAAATCTGGTCGCAAGAACCAAAAGACCGAAATATCAATAAACAGCAACTATGGTGTTCAGGAAGTGATGAACACTATCGGAGTTTTAAATGCCACTGAATATGGCGCTATCATTAATGAAGGTAGCACAGTAGCTGGTGGAAATGTGATCTTCCCTAACCTCAGCACCCTTGGTGTAGGTACCAACTGGCAAGACCAGATTTTCGAAAGAGCCTCTATGCAAACGCATACTATTTCTGCCAGAGGCGGTAGCGATAAGATGTCATATTTCCTTTCCGGAGGTTATCTCAGCCAGGGAGGTATTGTTGGTGGTAATGATAAATCTCGCTTCAACAGAGCTAACCTAACCGCTAACCTTACATTCGACCTTAGCTCAAGATTAAAACTGATTCTCAATACCACAGCAGTAATGCTTGATGGTAAAGGCATCCAGGAAAATTCATTCAATAGCGTAATCGGTAGCGCTCTTAACTTCGACCCTACCGTTCCTGTACTGAATACAGTTCCAAACACAGTAGGTAAATATGGATATAGCAATCTCTTGCTTTCTGAAATATTCAACCCACTTACAAAGTTGGATAATACCTATAACAAAAATGTAGGAAGCAAGATATATGGTAAGCTCGAATTGCAATATGATGTACTCAAGAACCTGAAGATAACTTCGCGCTTCGGATATACTAAATATGATGGAAACGCAAAAGGCTTCACTCCATTAATATTCTACGGACCACTTAACGTTGAAAACTCCATGTTCGCTGATGGTTCAGCAGTTCCTGGTAAACACAACAGTGTATCGCACGAAAAAACCAGCAACTTCAACTACACTTGGGAATCATTCGCCAATTACAATTTCAAAATAAAAGAAGACCATAATTTCGAAACAGTTCTTGGTTTCTCTTTAGCAAAAATTTCTGGTAATGCAGCAGGTGCAAGCAGACAAGATGTTCCTTTCAACTCTTGGGAATTCGCTGACTTCACAGCTGCTGTAGGAAATAATACTCCTTTAAACACAAATGCACTTGCTGGATACTATTACCAGTATTTCAGAAGAAACCTTTCGTCTTTCGGTCGTATCAACTACGATTATAATGATAAATACCTTGCTTCTTTCACTGCACGCAGGGATGGTTCTTATGCATTCGGCGCTGATAATAAATATGCCACCTTCCTCAGTGGTTCTGCTGGCTGGGTAGTATCTAAAGAAGATTTCTTTAAATCAAACTTTATCGATCATTTGAAAATCCGTGGTAGCTATGGTACCATCGGTAATGAAAACGTAAACCCTGTTTATGTTGAAATCGCCACTGGTGGACCAAGCTACGGTCCTACAGCCAATAGCAATGGTTATACATTCAATGATGTTTTCTACCCAGGTGCTACAGTTGCTTCAGCAGCAAACGATGCATTACGTTGGGAAAAACAGACACAAGCAAACTTCGGATTTGACCTGACCTTTGCAAAAAGGAAATTCTCAATATCCGCCGATTATTTCGAGAAGAAAGTGGATGGTTTACTTTTCACCCCATCAGCTTCTTTGTACTTAGGTACTGTGCCAATCCCTACTGCTAATATCGGTTCAACAAAGAGCAGCGGTATCGATTTGAGCTTTAACTATAACGACAATATCACAAAAGATTTCAGGATCAACACTGGATTCACATTCACCACTTCCACAAATCTTGTTACTGCCACAAACGATGATGGCTCTGCAAAGATCTTTGGAGGTTATTATTTCAATGGACAGTCACAAAGCGTAACTGTTTTTGAAAAAGGACAAACACCTGGTTATTTCTACGGTTATAAAACAGATGGTCTGTTCCAGAATGCATCTGATATAGCCAAGGCAGCTACACAGAATGGTGCGAAGCCTGGTGATATCCGTTTTGTAGACGTAAATGGAGATGGCGTTATCAATGCTTCAGACAAAACCAAGATCGGTGATCCATTCCCTGATTTCACCATCGGATGGAACCTGAACCTGGAGTATAAGAACTTCGACTTTAACGCTTTCACATATGCTTCAGTAGGTAACGATATCTACAGGGCTTATGAAAGAAATGCGAACTACTCTAACAAGTACAGGTCAGTATTAGGAAGATGGACTGGTGAAGGCTCTACAAATGATGCCACTACACCAAGATATTCTTTCATCGACGATAACAGCAATATCCGCATATCTGAAAGGTATGTAGAAGATGGTTCTTTCATCAAGATCAAGAATGTACAGTTGGGTTATACATTCCCTGCTTCAGTTACCGGACGCGTATTCAGCAAACTCCGCGTATACCTGCAGGTTAAGAATGCTTACACCTTTACTAAATACTCAGGCTTCGATCCGGAAATTCCTGGTGGTATCCTGGATACTGGTATCGACCGTGGTGCTTATCCACAAGCCAGAACCTATTCTTTCGGTCTTGACATTAAATTATAACACTACCTCAAAATATTGCAATAATGAAAAATGTAAAAATCGTAAGCCTGGTATTCATCATCACCTTGCTTACATCCTGCAAAAAATGGGTGGATTACAATCCGCATGAGGATTTCAAAATAACCGAGTTGGATTACCTGAAATCTGAGTCTGATTACCGCACCATGGCCGTGAGCGTATACACTCCGCTTCAATGGATCAACCAGGTTGTTCCTATCGGAGACATCGCTTCTGATAATGCTGTTAGTGGTGGGGAAAACGCTTCAGACGTTTTAGCACTTCAACAAATCGACGACTACACGCATACTCCAGTGAATTCAACATTAGCCGATATCTGGCAGTCTGCTTATGAAGGTATCAACCGAGCCAATTATATGCATCAGTATAAAGACAAGAACCTGGCTGGTGAAACGGTTGACTTCGCTGGTAAGGAAGCACTTTATGGTGAAGTATATTTCATGAGAGCGTATTATTATTTCACTCTTGTAAAGATGTTTGGCGATGTACCTCTTTTCACAGATAAGAGATTGGGTCTGTCAGATTCAAAAACACTTCCACGTGTAGCAAAATCTTCAATCTATAACCAGATTGAAATAGATCTTACTAAAGCTGTAGCATCTTTGCCTGCTATTCAGGTTCAGAAAGGTCGCATTACTAAATATGCAGCTCAGGCTTTATTAGGTAAAGTATATCTCTACCAGAATAAATTCGATCTGGCAGCAAGCACGCTGGAACCAATCATTACCTCCAATGCTTTCAGTTTGGTTTCTGATTTCGGTTCCATGTTCTTAGCTTCTGGCGAAAATGGACCTGAATCAGTATTCGAAATACAATACTCAAACACTTCCCCTTATTATAATTGGGGTGGTGCTACAAGAGGTCAAGGTAACTACGCTGTTCAACAATGTGGTATCCGTGGACTGAATGGTGCTGCCAACATGCCTTATTCAGCAGGATGGAGCACAAATCTTCCAACACAGAATTTGGCTACTGCATACGCTGCAGGAGATAAGCGCAAAGCTGTAACAGTACTGGATATTGAAGCGTATAAAACAGCTAATCCATCATTCAATATCACTTACCAGGTGGCCCCTTATAAAAACACCGGCTTATACAATCAAAAGTATCTTCCAAGAAAAGGAGAAACTTCTGGTCAGCTGGAATTGAACTACACTAACAACTTCCGTATCATTCGCTATTCAGATGTTTTACTGATGGCAGCAGAAGCCAATAACAGGGCAACAGCAGCTAACGATACAAAAGCACAAGACTACCTCAACAGGGTTCGTCAAAGGGCTTTTGGTGACAATCTCCATAACATCACATCAACAGGAACTGCTCTTAGAACAGCTATATGGGATGAAAGAAGACTGGAATTGGCAATGGAAGGAGATCGTTTCTTTGATTTGGTAAGAACAGGATTAGCCACCACTAAGATCACAGGATTTGTTGCTGGCAAACATGAAGTATTCCCTGTCCCACAGCAGGAAGTGGATATTTCAGGATTATCCCAAAATACAGGATACTGATCATTAACATTTAAAACTAACGATAATGAATTCCATAAAATATATTTTGGGCTTTGCATTACTCCTCGCATTCACGGCAGGATGTAATAAAGTTACCAACGACGATGTGTCCTTTATCGAAAGCGCTACCGCGCCAGATAAGCTGACGGCACTATTTGAGATTTCACAAGACAATACAGGAAATGTTACCATTACCCCAAATGGCGAAGGCGCTAATTCGTACGAAGTGTACTATGGTGATGGTACTGTTGTTCCAGCAAAAGTTGAAAGCGGCAAGAACACCTCTCATAAATATGCTGAAGGTGTATATAATGTAAAGTTGGTGGCATACAATGTAACAGGTAAGTCTACTGAAACTACTCAGAAACTCACCGTATCATTCAAAGCTCCGGAAAATCTGGAAGTGACTGCCGTTATTGACCCAACCAATAACTTTAAAGTAAATGTTAGCGCTAAAGCACTCTACGAAACATTCTTTAAGGTATACTTTGGAGACGTAGCCAATGAAGTTCCACAATCCTTTTTGGAAGGTGAAACAATCAGTCACGTTTACACTACAACAGGTGCACATACTGTAAGAGTAGTGGCTCTAAGTGGCGGTGCAGCTACTACTGAGGTTACAAAGACAATGACAATCGTAGATCCGGTTTTACTGCCTTTGAATTTCGAATCACCAACCATCAACTACATCTTTAACGATTTCGATGGTGGTAACGCTACTGTAGTTTCTAATCCACAAAGTAATGGCATCAATACCTCGGCTAAAGTGGGTAAGATGGTGAAGAACCCGGGCCAGGTTTGGGGTGGTAGCTGGATTGGCTTGAGCAGCTCTATCGACTTCTCTGCCAACAAATACTTCCGAATGAAAGTGTTCTCTCCAAGAGTAGGTGCTAAAGTGTTATTGAAAGTTGAGAATGCAGCAAATGCAGCTTTTAACTTTGAAAAAGAAGTTGCCACAACTGTTGCTAACGCATGGGAAGATCTGGTATTTGACTATACAGCTATCAACACTGCCAACACGTACGAACATATAGTATTAATATTCGATTTGGGAACACAGGGAGATGGCACTGCTAACTTCACATTCCTTTTCGATGATATCCGTCTTACTAACTCATTACCATCAGCACAAATCAACCTTCCTGTTACATTTGATGCAAATGGTGTGAATTATACCATGACAGACTTCGGAAATAACCAGACAGTTGATGGTACAGACCCATTGAACAATGCCAATAAGGTTAAGATAACTACAAAAGCTAACGGAGCTGAAACATGGGCTGGTACCACTATCGGCACATCAGCAGGATTTGCTTCAGCTATTCCTGTAAATACCACTACTTCCCAAATGAGTGTAAGGGTATATTCACCAGCAGCAGGATTACATATCAGGCTGAAGATTGAAGATCACCTGGACCCGAACAAATCTGTTGAAACAGAAGCTATCACAGGGGCATCTAATACCTGGGAAACATTGATATTCGACTTCATCAATCCAGCTCCAGGTACTGCTGCCATCAATAATGGATATACTTATGATAAAGCATCCATCTTCTTTGATTTCGGAAATGCAGGTACAGGAAAAGTATTTATCTGGGATGATGTGAAATATCTTGCAACCAATGTTGTGAATGGTATTGCACTTCCATTGGATTTTGAATCAGGTTCACTCACTTATACATTCAATGACTTTGATGGTGGTAATGCTACCGTAATAAGTAATCCACAATCATCTGGTATCAATACCAGTGCAAAGGTTGGTAAGATGGTTAAGAATGCAGGTCAGGTTTGGGGTGGATCATGGATTGGTTTAACAAGTCCAATCGATTTCTCTGTAAAGAAAACTTTCAAGATGAAAGTGTTCTCACCAAGAGCAGGAGCCAAAGTTTTATTGAAAGTAGAGAATCAGAATGATGGAGGAATAAGCTATGAAAAAGAAGTGACTACAACTACGGCAGGTGCCTGGGAACTACTCACCTTCGATTTCAGTGCTATCAATACAGCCAACTCTTATCAGAAGGTAGTACTGATTTTCGATCTGGGTACTATGGGCGATGGCACAGCGAATTTCACTTTCCTGTTTGACGACATTACTCTTAACTAATCAAAAAACTGATTAACTATGCGTATCAACATAAAAAACATAACCGCTATAGCTTTCGCAGCAGTTGCAGGTTTTAGCAGTTGCAAAAAGCCCGACTATACGTTCGGGGAAATAAAAACACCATCGGCATTAACGCTTGCTACTGTTGTAACAGGAGCAGATGCTGCCAATCCGAATGGTGATGGAACTGGCAAAGTGAGTATCACAACTACTGCCACTAACGCCATTACTTACAATATTGATTTCGGAGATGGTAAAACTCTATCTGTGCCATCAGGAACAATCAACTACAAATATGCTAATCCAGGCACAAACAATTATACAATAAACGTAAGTGCTGTTGGAACAGGTGGTGCTATCTCAAACATCAGCAAAACCATAAAAGTATTTGTAGCATTTGAGATCCCTGCTGATATTTTAGCCTCATTAACAAATGGTTCAAGCAGAACCTGGGTTACAGACAAAACATCTCCAGGTCATGTGGGTGTTGGTCCAGCCGATCAGTTCTCCCCTATCTGGTATGCTGCTGATCCAAATACTCGTTCTGATTGCCAGTATGATGACGAAATAACATTCACTAAAGATGTAAACAATAATATTTCAATGACCATCGATAATAAAGGACAATCCTTTTCCATTGGTGCAGCATCAGGATATTATGGATTTGCAGGTGGCGATAATTGTTTTGCTATCAGTACAGCAGGTGCGAAAAAACTGGTGTTCCAGGATGCTACTTCAGCTTCAACTCCTGCTGTTTCAACAAGAATACAATTTACCGTTCCAGGAAATGGTATTGTAAACTTCGGAACAGGTGGCAATACTTATGAGATACTTGCTGCTTCTGCAACTAATATTCACCTCCGCAATATTGGAATTGATGGAAATGCATGGTATCAAAAACTAAAAGTTAAACCATAATACTATGAAGGTATTGTCAACTGTATCATTATTCATAGCAGTATTACTGCTAGGAGGCTGTAAAAAAGGCGGTTCATCAGGTTCAACGGATGTAGCCCCTACCAACCTAACCCTGGAAGCAACTGTTAGTACCGACAATAGTGGCAATGTAGCATTAACTGCTACTGCAACAAATGCCGTTACATATGATTTCGATTTTGGCAATGGTGTTTTCCAAACCGTACCTTCAGGTAAACTAACATACAAGTACCCTGCAACAGGAAGCTATATTGTTAGTGTTACCGCAAAGAGTGCCGGCGGAAAAACTGTTTCAAAATCAATAACAATCAATGTAACCGTTGCCCTTACTCTTGTTTGGAGCGAAGATTTTGATACAGCTGGTGCACCGGATGCCTCTAAATGGGGATATGATCTGGGAACCGGAAGTGGTGGATGGGGAAACAATGAACAACAGTATTATACCAACAGAACGGAAAATGTGAACATTTCAAATGGCACATTGAAGATCACTGCCAGAAAAGAAAGCTTTAGTGGAAGTGCTTATACTTCAACAAGAATGCTTACAAAAGATAAATTCTCTGTAAAGTATGGCAAGATTGAAGCAAGCATAAAAATTCCAGCAGGTGGTGGCACCTGGCCTGCTTTCTGGATGTTGGGAAATAATATTGCATCTGCCGGATGGCCTGCCTGCGGTGAAATAGATATCATGGAACATGTGGGAAACAGTCTGAATAAAATTTATGGAACCGTTCATCATCCAGGACACTCAGGTGGAAATGCAGATGGCGGTACCGTAATGAACCCTACTGCAACAACTGCATTCCATAAATACACTGTAGAATGGACAGCTACCACAATTCGTTTTCTTGTAGATGATGTTTCCTTCTATTCATTTGGCAACCAAGCCTCATTACCTTTCAATCAGAATTTCTTCATTATCCTTAACGTAGCCATGGGAGGCAATTTTGGTGGAGCCATCGATCCGGCTTTCACCAGCGCTACCATGGAAGTAGATTATGTTAGGGTATATCAATAATGTAGGGATTAAGACAACCCTGCATTCCTAAATTTAGTATTCAGTGAGGGCCTGTTCCTGACAGGACAGGCCCTCTTCATTTTCAAACGAAATACTATGATGCCGTATAGAAAAAACTGGAAACTTATTCCACTCATATTAGTTGCCTTTTTAACAACAATAAATTCGATAGCACAATCTCCTTTCAAGAAACTAGTATGGTCATATGAATTTAATACACCTGGCTTACCCGACAGTACAAAATGGGGTTACGACCTCGCAAGAGGATGTCCGCAAAATTGCGGATGGGGTAATCATGAATTACAGTATTATACTAACCGTCCAGAGAATGCAAGAGTGGAAAATGGTCACCTGATCATTACCGCCAAAAAAGAAACTATGGAAGATGCCCAGTATACTTCCACACGAATGGTTACAAAAAAAAAAGGGGATTGGAAATATTGCCGCATTGAAGTAAAAGCAAAATTACCAGCCGGCAGAGGTATGTGGCCTGCCGTTTGGATGCTTCCTACAAAATGGGAATACGGTGGTTGGCCTCATAGCGGTGAAATAGATATAATGGAAAATGTTGGCTACTGGCCCGATTCATTGATCGGAACTGTACATACAGGTGCATATAATGGAATGAAAGGAACACAAAAAACAAAAGGCGTTCCTGTTAAGGATCTGTCCACCGCCTTCCATGTTTATGCTATCGATTGGACAGCCGAATCAATTAGTATTTCCATTGACAATAAGGTGTACAACGTTTTTAAGAATGACCATAAAGGAAGTGCCGAATGGCCATTCGATAAAGAGTTCCATCTCTTATTGAATATTGCCGTTGGTGGAGACTGGGGTGGTAAATATGGTGTTGACGATTCCATCTTCCCGCAAAAGATGGAAATAGACTATGTAAGGGTGTATCAGTAATAAATAAGGCGCCCGGAAAACCGGGCGCCCATCTTTGAGGGTCTTAATGGTTATTAAGATTTTGTAACCGACAATTCTTCTTTCTCCTTGAACTGACGGGCGTAATTTATAAAATCAATTGCCTTGTAGCAAATAAGCTCTTGCAAAACTCTCTGAAGGTGCGTTTTCATTCATACTAAGCACCGATGTCTTGAAGCTTGCATTCCCTGTATATAATCCTTCTGCTGTAAAATATTTATCGAAATCGTTTAGGATTCCATTCTGCGTATTACACTGAATTCCCTTCTTTAGTAAAAGAGCTTTGGCACTATGTACCTGAGCAGAATAAGCGTGATATATTGCATCAGCCCAAGCAGTATTATTTAAACATGCTTTACTTAATTCTACCTTCTCATCAGCCTCCAATAATAAAGTAGAAACCAAATCAATCATAACACCAGCACATTCCCCAACACCAATAGCTGTTGCAAACTTAATTTCCTGTCCCCAGTCAATAAAATCTTCAGGCTCGAGATTCTCAAGATTCGCCAGAGGTTTTAATAAATCAAAGAAATAAATCTCGCCCTTACTTTGGGTATAAGAATAATAGGTCTCCTCTGGTTTTGAATTTGACATATAATCACTTAATAATAATCTCAATACATCAGGACCTCTTTTGCTAGGCACTTTAATTACTTTATCAGCAATTCGGGCATTACCACTTCCTAATACACCACCGCCTATCAATACTTGTAAAGCAGGCACTACCTGACTCTTTGCTTTTAAAGAGGAACCATGAAACCCTATCGATGCCATACCATGCTGCCCGCAACTATTCATACAACCACTGATGCGTATAGCCAACTCCCTGTTATAACGAAACTCTGGAAACTCCTCTTCAATCACTTCTGATAAAACAAGAGCAGTGCCTGTACTGTTACTGATACCTAAATTACAGGTATCGGTACCCGGACAACTTGTAATATCTGCAGTACTTCCAAATCCAGGTTGAGCAAATCCCTCTTCTTCCAATACCGAATAGATATATTCCAGATTCGTAGGATTCACAAAACGAAACTGCAATCCCTGATTGATGGTAACACGAATATCATCAGCAATAAAACCAGAAAGTTTTTCTATCAATCGGCGACTGGTAGTTGAATGTATATTCCCATTGGGAACACGAACATAAACTGCCACATAACCCGATTGCTTTTGTGCCACCACATTGGTCTTCTTCCAAATTTCATAAGCGAAAGGATTCTTTATCGCAATTCCAGCAGGTACAATTGAATTATCTGGCAAACTGGCCGAAGGAAAACTATCAGCATCAATTGGATAGCGCTTATAAGTCAATGCTAACTGTTCAGCCACTACCAATTCACTAAAAGCCTCGATACCTATTTTCTGAATAAGGAATTTTATCCTCGCTTTATGTCTGCTATTTCTTTCACCATGTCGATCAAAAACTCTAAGTACAGATTCCAGATATGGAATTAATAAGTCTGCTTCCAGAAACTCATGAGTGGCAATTGCCAAATGTGGCTGAGCGCCAAGTCCCCCTGCTATTAATATCTTAAACCCTCTTATTTCTTTTCCATCAACAATTTTTATTCTTGGAATGGCACCCAAATCATGCATGAATGTGAGTGCTGTATCTTTCTCGCTACTGCTGAATGCAATCTTGAACTTTCTTCCCATTTCCTGACAAAGTGGTTTACGAAGAAAATATTCAAACATGGCATTGGCATAGGGAGTAACATCAAAGGGTTCTTCCGGGTCAATACCCGCCATATCACTTGCCGTAATATTTCGAACTGTATTTCCACAAGCTTCCCTGATGGTTACCTGGTCCTTTTCCAACTCGGCCCACATCTCAGGTGTACGGTCAAGACTAACAAAATGTATCTGGATATCCTGTCTAGTAGTTAAATGCAGGTTACCTGTTGAATATTCATCAGAAACATCACTGATCCTTTTCCATTGCGCTAATGTCATTTTACCATAGGGCAATTTGATTCGCACCATCTGAACTCCCTGCTGTCTTTGTCCATATACCCCTCTTGCCAAACGAAGACTCCTGAATTTTTCTTCTGCAATAGTTCCTTCCCTGAAAGCACGGATCTTCTGCTCCAGTTCAATGATATCCTTCTCCACCAATGGATTCTCTAACTCAGTACGAAAACTTTGCATAGTCAAATGGTTTACTAGTAGGCGTTTAGGACAAAACTGTTCGTTTCAAATTGTAAGAAACCAATATTTATATACCCTACTTATTTGATAGACTTTACAAATGTAAGGGCTCTAGCTGTTCAAGCAAAATAGAATTTATAGTTACCGTCATTAAAAAGTCATTTTCATTATAAAACAACTGTTAGTTATTGCCTTTATGCAAATAATATTTGGGCAAGGATTATTTGTCTACTATTTTTGTAGGGTATGTACGAAGCGCGATTCCATAAGCAATTGAACTCCCTTAAAGAAAGTGGCAACTATCGCCATTTTCTTGAAGTGAATAAAAGTGCGCAGCATTTTCCAAAATTCTATTATACTGATGCTGAGAGTGTAACTCATTCTGCAGTTAATTGGTGCAGCAATGATTATCTGGGATTGAGTACTCAAGAGGAAGTGATAGCCAAACTGGGATTTGTAACGCATCGCAGTGGTACAGGCAGCAGTGGTACAAGGAATATTTCCGGTACTACCCTTCACCATCATGAACTTGAATCTACTCTAGCCGATTGGCATCATAAAGAAGCGGCTCTCCTGTTCAATGGCGCGTATGCAGCCAATGTAACCACTCTTCAAACATTGGGACGCAACTGGCCTGAAATGATTTTTATTTCAGATGAAAGAAATCATGCTTCACTAATTGAAGGCATGCGCAGTGCAGGAAACAAGAAAATCATATTCAGGCATAATGACATTGATCACCTTGAATCGATACTGAATAGTCTGCCAATTGATCAGCCAAAAATGGTTGTTATAGAATCTGTCTATTCTATAAAAGGAACCATTGCTCCACTAAAAGAAATAGCTGCCCTTACAAAAAAATATAATGCCTTATCTTATGTTGATGAGGTGCATGCAGTAGGGTTATACGGAGAAAACGGAGCAGGTATTATTGAGCAGGAAGGATTACAATATTCTTTCGATATCGTTAACGGCACCTTATCAAAAGCCATTGGTGTTTTTGGTGGTTATATTGCAGCTTCTTCAGTAATTGTCGATTTCATAAGAAGTTTCGGTACCGGTTTTATTTTCACCACCTCATTACCACCCGCTATTTGCAGCGCAGCCAACAGAAGCATTCAATATATTAAGGAGAATAAGGAACTAAGAATAGATTTCCTTGCTAATGTAAGCTTACTGCGTCAGGCTCTGGAAGAAGCAGCCATACCATTTATTCCAAACAATTCACATATTACCGGCATACCTATAGGTGACGCCACTACCTGTAAAGTGGTTGCCAGTAAATTATTACAGTTACAAGGCATATATCTCCAGCCAATCAATCACCCAACAGTACCTATTGGGGAAGAATGCTTACGTGTCATCATCACAGCCAAACACCAGGTAAAACATATTAATTATCTCGCCCATAGCCTAAAAAAAATACTCGCCGCTATGGATTGCATTCCTTCACCTGCCCTAGAGAGTACTGCTGTTGTATCATGAAAGCCATTAGAATCATAGGAAGAAGCTCCCGTCTGTCATTGATACAGATGGAGAAAGTGAAGCAGAAGATCAGGCAGCAATTTCCTGAAGCTATCATTACATTGGTGCCAAGAAGCAGTAAAGGAGACGCACTTCAGGATGTACCACTACAAACAGTTGAAGGAACTGATTTCTTCACTCAGGAAATATTTGATGCACTCAGAAAAAACGATGCAGATATTGCCGTTCATTCCTTAAAAGATATGAGCGGAGAACACTTTTTCAGCGAGAACCGCTTTGCAGTAGTAGATAGAGACGAAACAAGGGATATAGCCATCTTCCACCCAAATATTCTCAGTAAACTTAAAGAGGGTGCTACTATCACCATTGGAACTTGTTCTCCGCGACGGGAAGAAATGGCCATCGGATTTTTACAAAAAGCTTTACCACAAACCGGCAGTTTCAAAATAAAAACTGCTTTCATCCGCGGTAATGTAGATACCCGTCTTCGTAAACTGGATAGTGGGGAATATGATGGGATAATACTTGCAGTAGCTGGCTTAAACCGCTTATTAGAAAGCAAGGAAGATGCAGGATTGATAAGACTTCTCTTAAACGATAAGAAATTGATGTTACTACCTCTGGTGGAATGTGTTCCCGCTCCCTGCCAGGGTGCCATAGTGGCTGAAGCACATCCGAAAAACAAAGAAGCTGTAGCAATAGTAAATGCTATCAACAATATGAACCTGATGCAGGATTGTGTTCAGGAGAAAAAAGCTGGCTTGCAATATGGTGCCGGCTGTTTACAACGCTTTGGCGTAACAACTTTGCATTATGGCAAAGGGAAAAGCATCTTATATGCTGCCGGAAGAAATAATTCTGGCGATGAATTCACTGAATGGAAAGTACTCCCGAAACAACTCGATCCAACAAAGCGGTTATTCAGCAGCACAGACCATATGGGGCATTTCTTTGAATATGAATTCTTTGATACCAGCATTTCATTTCCAGAACCTATTGCTTATATCGCCAATTATAAAGCATTACAAAAAGATGCAATCACTACTTCTTTAAAGAATAAAAAGATCTGGGCATCCGGAACAAAAACTTGGTTTGAAATTGCTAAAAAAGGATTGTGGGTGGAAGGCTGTGCCGATGCCATGGGTATTGAATTCCTAAAATCTGTTTGGAAACAACCCTTGACAGAAGTAAAACAAGAATTAGTAAGAATTATATCTCACCAACAAGCTGTTTCAAACTGGCAGGAAAAAGGATGGAAAGCATCAGCTACTTATAAATTGAAAGAACAGGTTAAACCTGGTCTTTCCATACAATTGCAACAAGCAGATGCTATTTTCTGGACAAGCTTCCAGCAATACCAACTGTATCATAAGATCCTGAAAAAAGACGTACAGCATTTATGTCCTTCAGGTGAAACAGCCCAATTACTAAAAGCTGCCGGTATAAAGCCAACAGTATTCCCTAATATCAAAGCCTTCAACCAATGGAGAAACTATTCTTCCCGTCTACTCAACGTAGACTAAGAGCCAACCAGCACATCCGTGAGCTGACGGCTACCGTAAGGCTATCTCATAAAAGTTTTATTCAACCGGTCTTTATTGACCAGTCACTTTCGTATCCACGAACTGTAGAAGGATTATTAGGAATTGAAGTACATACAATACATTCAGCGATTGAACATATAACAAACTGTATCGAAAACGGCATATCCAGCTTTCTTTTATTCCCTGTACCCCAAAAGAAACAGGAAAAGCAATTTGATTTCTCTTTTGCAACACTATTAATTCATACAATAAAAAAAGAGTTTGGTGATGCTGTATGGATTGCGGCCGATCTCTGTTTATGTAGTTATACCACCCATGGACATTGCGGAATACTCAACGACGACCACTCAAAACTTCTTAATAGCAAAACAGTTGATGTATTAAATCACTATGCCCTTCAACTGGCACAAGCCGGAGCCAATTGCATTGCACCCAGTGATATGATGGATGGAAGGATTGCCGCCATAAGAACTTCATTGGATGCACTGGGTTTCGATACAGTTAGTATCATGAGTTATGCCTCCAAATTCAGTTCTCAATTCTATGGCCCTTTCCGTGATGCTTGCAACTCTGCTCCTATCAGCAAAGGATTACAAAACAGGAAGACCTATCAGATCTCTCCATTCAATAGCAACGATGCTATTGCCTCTGCCCTTCGGGATGAAAAAGAAGGAGCAGATGTATTGATGGTGAAACCTGCCATGCTATATACCGATATAATAGCAAAGCTGAAGCAATTAACCTATAAGCCCATCGCTGCTTATCATGTAAGTGGTGAATATGCCGCCATTGAATTGTTAGCAGAGAAAGGATTACTTAACAGGGAAGCTGCTCATTTGGAAGTTTGGGCGGCCCTGCAAAGAAGTGGAGCAGATATCATTATCAGCTATGCAGCACAAAATGCGAAAACATGGATAGAAAACCTTGATTACTAATCACAAAAAACTAATGTATTCCAGAATAACCATAACATCCATCATCTGCTTAATGTATTCCAGCACATTGGCGCAAAAAAATAAATTCGCCGTTTGGAATACACTCCAGCTTCCGGTAAAATTAGCCGAAAAGTGGCAACTTCATAACGATGTAAGCTATCGAACTTTAGGAGGAAGCTTTAGTGCTTATCAATTTACTTTCAGAACGGGAATCAGATATTTTATAAACCCCCATTTCACAGCTACTATTGGAATAGCCGAGTTTAATACTAGAACATCATTTAATAAGCAAACAAAAGAATTTGCAAAAGAATTCAGGGTTTGGCAGGAGTTGAACTATGAAGCCAAAATATCAACAACAGCAAAATTAATTAACAGGCTTCGGATAGAAGAAAGGCATTTCTTCATAACAAATATCAAAAGTGCTTACAATGCTTTAAGGCTAAGGTATCGATTAGCCATTGCAAAAACGTTTTTGAATAAATGGACAGCAACCTTATCAGATGAATATATGGGGCAATTCATAAAAGGTGATTATGCCTTCCAGCAAAACAGGCTTGGAACATCATTAGCACATCAATTATCACCAAAAACTCAAATTCAAATAGGATATATCTGGTCTTTTCTGAAAAATGAAAATATTCATTACGCTACACTAAGCCTCCAAAAAAGTTTCAACTAAATGGAAAGAATAATAAATAGCGAAAAAAACAGCCTTTACCCTATATTTCTAAAAGCAGAAAACATCCAAACGCTTTTAGTTGGAGGAGGCAATGTTGGGCTGGAAAAATCACAATCATTATTAAATAATTCTCCAGAAATAAAACTTACAATTGTAGCTCCCCTTATTAAACAAGAACTAAAAGAATTAGCCTCGAAATATAATTATTGCAGACTCATTGAGAGAAAATTCGACTTGGCAGATCTTGACAATAAACAATTAGTGATATGTGCAACAGATGATCTTGAATTGCATAAAACAATTAAAGCGGAGTCTAACAAAAGAAACATCTTAGTAAATGTTGCCGACACACCTGGCTTATGTGATTTCTACCTAAGCTCAATAGTTCAGAAAGGGAGTTTAAAAATTGCCATTTCAACAAATGGAAAATCACCCACTATCGCTAAAAGAATTAAAGAAGTATTAAACCATTCTATACCACAAGACATTGACACTTCTATAGACAATATCAATATCCTGAGAAACAGACTAAACGGAAACTTTACTTATAAAGTAAAAAAGTTAAATACCCTTACGAAGTCCTTAATAGATAACGAATCCATTGAAAAAGAAAAAAGATGGAGAAAAATCGCGACTTGGTCTATCCTTGCTTTTGCATTTATGCTAATAGGCCATTTCATATTTTCTTATATACCCATTGCGGAAATAGGTAATGATGCAGTAGCCTGGTATAAGACACTTGACAAGAATTTTAATTGGATGTTATTAGCCGGTTTTTAGCCCAATTAGTTGATGGTGCTTTGGGAATGGGTTATGGGGTTACCAGTGCTACTATTCTTTTATCTGCAGGAATTAGCCCTGCAGCCATAAGTGGGAGCATTCATACTGCAGAAACTTTTGCAGCCGGTGTATCTGGATATAGTCATTACAAATTTGGGAATGTAAATAAAAAACTATTTAAAGCTTTGGTTATACCTGGCGTAATTGGTGCGTTCTCGGTGCATTATTACTTGTTTTCCTTGGAGATAAATCAGGGAATTACCTGCGTCCCTTCATAGCTATTTACACCCTATTCCTAGGCATCAAATTCCTGATTTTCGCCTTTAGGAATAATATCAAAACAAAAAAATTTAAGCACTACAGCATATTAGCTGCCATTGGAGGTTTTTTTGACTCTTTTGGAGGTGGTGGCTGGGGGCCAATAGTGACTACTACACTAATTAATAATGGAAGAAGCCATAAATATGTGGTCGGCTCAGTTAGTCTAACTGAATTCTTTGTAACTATTGCAAGTGCATTTACATTCTTTACACTCTTAGGTGTTAGCCATTGGCAAACAATTTTAGCATTAATTGTTGGTGGCACTATTGCAGCGCCAATTGCAGCCAGGTTAGCAGGCAAATTACCCAGAAAAACAGCTTTTATCCTCCTGGGCATACTTGTTATAATTTGGAGTATCCGCATTTTAATCAAGCTATTCTGATATTTATCTAATTTTTTATAGATGGAGGGAGATTTAAACGAGCGATTGTATCTTCGCTTAAATCATCGATACTATGTCAATAATGCACGCCAGTCTCACCGATCGCGATTTTGGATTTACTGTAAAGGATCAGCAAGACCATTCCTTATTTATCGATATCCCTGTTGACCAGGGAGGTGGCGGAAATGGTTTCCGTCCCATGCAAACAGTTCTCGCTGCTTTGTGCGGTTGTAGTGGTGTCGACATTGTAAGCATTCTCAAAAAACAACGTCAGTCCTTCGATACATTGGAACTTAAGGTTGACGGTGAAAGGGAAAAAGATAAAGAGCCCGCCTTATGGTCATCTGTTACCGTTCATTTCCTTTTAACGGGTTCAGTAGACCCACTGAAAGCCTATAGGGCCGCTGAACTCTCAATGAATAAGTATTGCTCAGTAGCAGAGACCCTGCGAAGGGCAGGAGCAAGCATACAGTTTGATGTAACTGTAAACGGACAACTGGTAACAATCTAAACATATCGTCAATTTAATATTAGTAGCATGTCACTTCATCCAGAAACAAGGGCCATTAGAATTCAGACAGACAGAACAAATGAAAAGGAACATAGTACTCCCCTATTCCTTACAAGTAGTTTTGTTTATGATTCAGCTGAAGACATGGCTGCTGCATTTGCCGACGATACCCTGGATGTGAATATCTATTCACGTTTCTCAAATCCAACCGTTGACGAATTCATTACAAAAATTGCTGCATTGGAAAATGCAGAAGATGGAATTGCTACAGGCACTGGTATGGCCGCTGTATTCAGTACGTTCATGACCTTCCTAAGCAAAGGAGACCATATTGTTTCTGCCTCTGCTGTATTCGGATCAACTCATACCATACTTACAAAGTATCTGCCTAAATGGGGTTTCGAATCGAGTTATTTCGATATGAATAAACCTGAAACCATCGAATCACTCATCAAGCCTAATACAAAATTGCTTTATGTAGAAACTCCTTCAAATCCAGGTCTCGACATCATTGACTTATCTTATGTAGCAGCCATCTGCAAAAAACATAATATCCTTTTTGTAGTGGATAATTGCTTTGCTACTCCTGCTGTACAGCAACCCATCAATTTCGGTGCAGATCTCGTTTTACATTCTGCAACAAAATTCATTGATGGACAAGGACGCGTTTTAGGAGGCGTTGTTGTGGGCAAGAAAGAATTGATTCAACAGCTCTATCTATTTGTAAGAAATACAGGACCATCTATGAGTCCTTTCAATGCCTGGGTATTGACAAAAAGCCTCGAGACTTTATATGTAAGAATGGAGAAACATGCTTCCAACGCATTGGAACTAGCCAACCGTTTACAGAATCATCCAAAACTCAGCTGGATAAAATACCCATTCCTCCCCTCTCATCCTCAGCATGAAATTGCTAAAAAGCAGATGAGCAATGGCGGAGGTATCCTAACCTTTGAATTAAAAGGTGGTATTGATAGCGGAAGAAAGTTCCTAAACTCATTATCATTACTCAGCATGACCAATAATCTGGGTGATAGCAGAAGCATAGCTTCACACCCTGCTTCTACTACCCATTCCAAATTAAGTGATGCTGAAAGAGCTGGTGTTGGAATTACACCCGGCCTTATCAGAATATCTGTAGGGCTTGAGCATATTGATGATATTACGGATGATATACTTCAAGCGTTGGCTAGATGCTAGATGCTGGATGCTAGATGCTTGTTGCCTAAGGCTTAGGGCCTAAGGCCTAAAGCTATATTTAGTAAGCCGAACGAGAATCTGTTTTCATAAAAGATTCATGTAAAAGCACAAACACTCATTGCAGCCCTCTGCATTTAGCTTTAGCTTTAGGCTTTAAGCCTTAAGCAATATTCAGTAAGCTTAACGAGTATAAGTATTTTAAATAGATCTTCGTAAAAGCACAAATACTCATCATAGCCCTCTGCACAAAGCCTTAGGCTTTAGGCCCTAAGCCTTAGGCAAAAAAGCCTCAAGCATCCAGCAATTAATTAAAGTTTGGCTATCGCCTTCACCTCAACCGCCTCCTGGAACTTAATCTTCACTTCAAAGGTCTTTTTAGTTTCACCCTTGCCGTTAGAATATGTGAATTCCAGTTTGTCAACATCTTCCTTTGAAACTTTCACTGTACGTGTTGAAGATTTACGGAAGAAGTTCTCGGAATACAATTCATTTCCTTCTGTATTGCGGATACGCAATTGAGAACGGCTATCATCAAATTGGTTCATTGATAATTCGAAATAGAGATACTCACCTGTAGCGCCAAGGAATTTAACATCCAATTCAGGACGTGTTTCAGAGGTAATTACAGTGTTTGCTTTTTGTGCATGTACCGTTGTTGGAGCCATAGCACCTAACGATAAAGAAGCAACAATAGCGGTCGTCATAAAATGACGGAAGTTCATTTGTGATTTCATTTTAATAAAGTTTAAAAGATTACGAAAAAAGGCAGCGTTTGCTTTTTCCATATCAGCTGGCAAAGTAGAGGTAGGCTAAGCTATAGAAGAATAATAATTAGCAATCAACAGAGTGCTGTGATGCTTTTTTATGTATTATCTATACGTAGAACAGATGTAGTAGGGCAAATATCCGGCCAGAAAAATCATTCTGACAACTCCATTAAGAAGGAGAAAATAGGTCCCCCATAGAAATGGGGGACGTCAATCATTGTTTATAAGCCCTAGAAATTCTTAATAAAATATTATGGACGAGTAATGTCTTTAACTTCGATAGCTTCCTGGAAGCGGATTTTCACTTCAAATGTTTTTTTCACTTCACCTTTCAGATTAGAATAAGCGAATTCAAGCTTTTCTACATCTTCTTTAGCGATTTTCAACTTGCGGGTAGCCGCTTTACTGAATACGCTCTCAGCATACAATTCAACACCATCTTCATTACGAACACGTAATTGTGAACGGGTATCATTCAATTGGTTAAGAGATAATTCAAAGTAAAGGAACTCTCCTGTAGCACCGAGAAATTTCACTTCCATTGCTGGTTTAGTATCAACTACTCCGGGAACAGCAACGCTCTTAGCATTTACAACTGTAGTAAAAGAAGAAGCGATTACAGAAAAAATAACAACGGTTGCAAGAACCACACTGATCTTCAATTCAGACTTCATATTTGGAATGTTTAGTTACTGAAAAAGGCAGCAATGCATTTTTCACAACAGGCTTGCAATAAATAGAATGGGGCAAATTCAATCAGGAAGAGAATGTAGAAACGTTGTAACAGGCGTTAGTATTGTATTACAAGTGTATCTTCTACAATTATTAATACGCAAATATAGTAAAAAGTAACCCGCTAAAAATAAAATAGACATTAATTAACTGTTAATCAATTCTAAAAAAAATAGTTCCCCTGTAGAAACAGGGGAACTTCAACGATTGCTTGCCATATGAAAAAAGCTAAGCTATTGAAAGCAAGAACTTTTACTGATTGTAATTATTTAGAATGAATAAATTGCTGCTAAAGTGAAACTTGCAAATGATTTCTTGCCTGCACCATCTTTGTCAACAAATATTGATTGACTGGCATTATCTATTCTGAGTTCAGGAATGAAAATGAATCCTCCAGTCTTGAAATTTGCAGATAATGTACTCGCAAGAACAGTTCCACCATCTGAAGCACTCGCAAACATCTTCAATTGATTCTTATCACTAAATAATTCTTCACGAAGTGTAAGTCCAAACCAGGGAGCCGGATCTATATTAAGATATAAGGCAGATCCCCACCAACTTTTTCCATCGATGTTCTTAGAACCATCCCATGACTTAGTGCTATTCACAGTTCCATTAAAGCCTACATTGAATTTATCACTCAACTTAGCGGTAAGAACGGCATCGAACTGACTTGTCTTTGATGAATCTGGAGATTTACCACCAACATAGTTTAGATACAACTTGAGATTGTCGGTGAAAGCAACACTATACTGTGCTAAGAAAAATTTCTTATTGATTTTTCCATCTGGTGGAATTCTGTAGTCGGTAGCATTTGAAAGACCAACCATGAATCCGCTTTTACCTTTTGTTATTTCAGCCTTGATACCAGTATGACTGAATGGACCGTTTGTAAACATATAACTCATGCTATAGTTACGGTTTAATTGTGGGTCAAGTAATTCATAGCCTACATGGGTAGCCCATGTACCTGCTGTAAATTTCAACCAGCTTGCAGGAGAATAGCTTACATACAATTGTTTTACTGCAGATAGTATTCCTTCTTCATTATAAGAGAATTCTTTTGCGCGGGTTCCAAAACCCAAATCGGCTACAACACCTACTTTCTCAGATTTATGTTCAAACTTCACACTGGCCATACCCAATGCAAATGCATTATGTGAATTGGTAAAACTGGTGAAATTATTAGCTTTTGTCTTAGCGAAATCAAACCTATAGTAAACATCAGCGGAGCCGGTAATGGAAAACGTTGGCTTTGTTTCAACCGGTGCTGCGGGAGCTGTTGGGGGTGTCGTGACTGCCACAGTTTGGGCTTCTTGCCCAATCGATTGCAAAGAAATAGTTATGGCAGAAACTGCCACGATAATTTTTCGTAACATTGTAAAGATTTTAAGTGTTAAAGAAGGGTACAGCAAAAGTTGTTAGCGCAACTTTTATATGCTGTACCTTTTTTTTATTTACTAACCCATATTAGTCTTCTTGCTCAACTGGCTTTTCAACAAAAGCACCATTGCTATGCACCAGTAATGTACCCTGCATATATTTTTCATTATGCTGGCTGGCATCAAGACCCAATTCTTCATCTTGCTCACTCACACGCATAGGCAATATCAGGTTGATGAATTTGAATATCAGGTAAGACACTACGAAGCTATAGGTAACTACTATCGCTAAAGCTTTCACCTGAGTGAAGAAGAATTTAGCGTTTCCTGAGATGAATAAACCTTCGTCAGTAACAGATGTGTTTCCGATAGCTTTAGTAGCAAACAGACCAGTTAAGAGCATACCTACCATACCACCTATACCATGGCAAGGGAATACATCGAGGGTATCATCTAATTTAGATTTTTGCTTGAAATGAACGGCGAAGTTGGAGATGATAGCTGCAACACCACCAATGAAAATACTATGTGGTACAGATACAAAGCCAGCAGCAGGAGTAATAGCTACAAGTCCTACAACAGCTCCGATACAGAATCCAAGAACAGATGGTTTCTTACCGCGGGCAACATCAAAGAACATCCAGCTCAAACCAGCAGCAGCAGCGGCTGTGTTAGTTGTTGCGAAAGCAGAAATACTGAGAGCATTTGCACCCAAAGCAGAACCTGCATTGAATCCGAACCAACCAAACCAAAGTAAACCGGTACCGATCAATACATATGGTACGTTTGCTGGTGGAATCTCGCGATTCTCAATATGTGATTTACGACGCTTTAATACTAAGGCACCAGCCAAAGCCGCACAACCTGCAGAAATATGTACTACTGTACCACCTGCAAAGTCTAATGCACCCCATTTGAAAAGGAAGCCTTCAGGACTCCAGGACCAATGCGCCAATGGAGCATATACTAATAAACTGAATAATACAGTAAAGAGGATATATGAAGTGAAACGGATACGCTCAGCAACGGCTCCTACTACAAGACCCGGAGTGATAACCGCAAACATCATTTGAAACAAAGCGAACAAGCTAAGAGGAATTGAAAGCTTGATGGCTGTATCTCCAGCACCAGGACCTAAAACAGGTGCACCAGATAATACATCCTTAAAGAATAAATGGGTACTGGGATCTCCAATAACCCCACCGATTGATTTACCGAAAGCAAGGCTATAACCTACCACTACCCAAAGAACACCAACAACCCCGGCGGCAACAACACTTTTAATCATGGTACTGATTACATTCTTACGGTGCACCATTCCACCATAAAAGAAGGCCAGACCAGGTGTCATTAAAAATACCAGTGCAGTAGCTACCAAAATCCAGGCAATGTCAGCGCCATTGTATTGTTCATGTGATCCCAATACAACATCTGGCTTAATAAACAAGGCCGCAACGGCCACCGCCGCAAAAATCAAAAAGGGCGCGATTTGTTTAGCAGTCAGTTTACTCATGAGTTGTGTTTTTAGTTGTAAATATTAGAAAATATTCTATATGTGTGTAACTGTGTAAAAATACAACCGATTGCCTATAACATGTGTTAGTTTTAACATTAATTCGAATATTTTCAAAATTTATCGAATATTTTGTCATTTTACAATATATGTAATTTTTTATTATATTTATAAACTCGACATAAAAAAACCACCTTAACAAGGTGGTTTATAATGCTTTACAAGTTATTTTTTAGGCCGAAATCAAGAAATGATCTTTTGTCTCCAATAAAGATTGTCCAACTAAAAACTCATCCACTTTTCTAGCACATTCCCTTCCTTCACTAATTGCCCAAACTACAAGGCTTTGCCCCCTCCTCATATCACCCGCTGTAAACACTTTATTGATGTTTGTATGATAGTCTTTTTCTGTCGCTTTTACATTTCCTCTTTCATCCAGTTCCACCCCTAATTCCTCTAATAATCCAGCATGCTGGGGATGCACAAATCCCATCGCTAATAATGCCAGTTCACATGGAATCTCTCTTTCACTTCCGGCACGTTCTGTAAACTGTGCAGGGCGACCATCAACACCACTAGTCCATTCCAGATCAACAATCTTCAGTGCTTTCAGATTTCCCTTTCCATCTCCAATGAATTCTTTGGTTGCAATAGCCCACTGACGTTGCGCCCCTTCTTCGTGTGAAGTTGAAGTCTTTAACGTCATCGGATAGGTTGGCCATGGCATATAAGATGTCCTTCCTTCAGGAGGCTTAGGTAATAATTCAAACTGTGTTACACTTATCGCACCCTGACGGTTAGATGTACCTACACAGTCGCTACCTGTATCACCACCACCAATCACAACAACATTCTTACCCTTAGCAAGAAGCGCTTCACCTAAAACATTGCTTTCAATTGTTCCATTCGCCAAAGGATCAGAACCTGAATTCCTTTTATTCTGTTGCTTCAGGAAAGGCATGGCGAATTGCACCCCACTTAATTCACGTCCTGGTACATTTAAATCACGAGGATGAGTTGATCCTCCCGCTAATACGATAGCATGATATTCTCTCAGCAAATCATTGATGCTAACATTCACTCCAACATTCGAATGACATTTGAATACTACGCCCTCTTCTTCCATCAGCTTCACTCTTCTTTCCACCACCCATTTCTCTAACTTGAAATCGGGTATGCCATAACGTAACAAGCCTCCGGGATGCTCATCCCTTTCAAATACAGTTACTGTATGTCCGGCATAATTAAGCTGTGCTGCAGCAGCTAATCCTGCAGGACCGCTACCAACCACCGCTACTTTCTTACCAGTGCGGATATTTGGCTTACGGGCTTTTACAAAACCTTTATCAAATGCAATTTCAATAATATGTTTCTCGATTTCTTCGATAGCTACAGGAGGCTGGTTGATTCCTAATACGCAAGCACTTTCGCAAGGTGCAGGACATATCCTTCCTGTAAATTCAGGAAAGTTATTGGTAGAAGTAAGTACATCATATGCTTCTTTCCAATCCTTCTTATATACTGCATCATTGAATTCAGGAATCACATTCCCTAAAGGGCATCCGCTATGGCAAAAAGGAACGCCACAGTTCATACAACGGGCAGATTGTTGGTTCAACTGGTCGTCACCAAACTTACCAGTGAACTCTTTATAATGTTGCAAGCGTTCCTGAACCGGCTTCTTTCCAGGTAACTCCCTTGTAAACTCAATAAATCCGGTGGGCTTTCCCATAGTAGTAGTAAGTTATAAGTTATAAGTTTTAAGTACTAAGCTTTTTGCTTAACGCTGGCAGCTTTGTCTTGTAATACTTTCTTGTAATCTTTTGGAAATACTTTCACAAAATTCTTCAATTGATTTTCAAAATCATCTAAAACGAATTTAGCAACAGAACTTCCAGTATAGGCATAATGACGTTGAATCATATCCTGCAGCTCTGCAATATCATCCTGAGAAACCGGATCGAGGTCTACCATTTCAGTATTACAATTGCCGGCGAACTTACCTTTCACATCATATACATAAGCGATACCACCACTCATACCTGCAGCAAAGTTTCTTCCAGTATCTCCTAATATCACAATACGTCCTCCTGTCATATACTCACAACCATGATCACCTACACTCTCAACAACAGCGCGAACACCAGAGTTACGTACAGCAAATCGTTCACCTGCTTTTCCACGAATGAAAGATTCCCCATCAGTTGCACCATAAAAGGCAACATTACCAATGATGATATTATCTTCTGCTGTATAGGTAGATTCTTTTGAAGGATATACTATCAAACGCGCACCACTCAATCCTTTTCCGAAATAATCATTCGCATCACCTTCCAGTTCAAGAGTAACACCCTTTGTATTGAAGGCACCAAAACTTTGCCCTGCTGTTCCAAAGAATTTGAAGTGCAATGTATCTTCAGGCAATCCTGCTGCTTTATACTTCTTGCTTATTTCATTTGAAAGGATAGTACCCGCAGTGCGGTCTGTATTCTTTATCGGGAACTCGGCATACACCCTTTCCTTATTATCAAGAGCAGGTTTTGCTGTCTTCAATAACTTCCAATCCAACACGTCATCCATTCCATGATCCCGCTTCTCCTGATTATATAACCCAGTATACAAAGAAGCTGGCTCTTTATAAAGTATGGGAGAAAGATCTACTTTACTATATTTCCAATGCTGTATATTCTCTCTTGGTTGCAGACAATCCACTTGTCCTACCATTTCATTTACAGTTCGGAATCCAAGCTCTGCCATTATCTCTCTCAGTTCCTGCACCATGAATTTGAAGAAATTCACTACATGATCGGCATCACCGGTAAATCGCTTACGCAGTTCTGGATCCTGGGTAGCAACACCCACCGGACAAGTATTCATATGACACTTACGCATCATGATACATCCTTCAACTACGAGAGCCGCGGTGGCAACACCCCATTCTTCTGCCCCCAATAATGCGGCGATAGCGATATCACGACCGGTCTTCATCTGACCATCGGCTTGTACCACTACCCTGCTACGTAATTTATTTTTTACGAGAGTCTGATGTGTTTCTGCTAATCCTAATTCCCATGGCAAACCCGCATGCTTAATCGAGGATATTGGTGAAGCACCAGTACCACCATCATGACCGGATATAAGTATCACATCAGCTTTTGCTTTTGCAACACCAGCAGCAATGGTACCTACTCCCGCTTTAGAAACTAATTTTACATTTATTCTTGCAGCCCTGTTCGCATTCTTCAAATCGAAGATCAATTGAGCAAGGTCTTCAATCGAATAGATATCGTGATGCGGAGGAGGAGAAATCAATCCCACACCCGGTGTAGAGTGACGGGTCTTACCAATCCACTCGTCTACTTTATAACCTGGCAACTGTCCACCTTCACCAGGCTTGGCACCTTGTGCCATCTTTATCTGTAATTCATCTGCTTCTGTAAGATATAAGCTGGTAACACCGAAACGGGCTGATGCTACTTGCTTGATAGCACTGCGCATAGAATCGCCATTAGCCATCGGCTCATATCGACGCTCGTCTTCACCTCCTTCACCGGTATTACTTTTACCACCCAAACGATTCATGGCAATTGCCAATGTGGTATGCGCTTCCCATGATATGGAACCAAAGCTCATAGCTCCTGTTGCAAAACGCTTATAGATAGATTCAGCTGGTTCTACTTCATCAATATTCAAAGAAGGTCTGTTACGTTTGAATTCGAAAAGACTACGAAGAGTTGCCGCCTTTTCACTTTGGTCGTTTACAAACTTTGAATATTTCTTAAATATTGAATAGTCATTCTTCTTGGTCGATTCCTGCAATAAGTGAATGGTGGTTGGATTAAAGAGATGGAATTCCCCTTTACGTTTCCACTGATATACACCACCTACAGGCAGTCTATCAACGGGTACATCCTTCTTGCTGAATGCGAAATAATGTTTCACCAAAGCTTCTTTGGCAATCTCTTCCAAACCGATACCCTCGATTCTGCTCGTTGCACCTGTGAAATAGCGTTCTACCACTTCATGATTCAAACCAAGTATTTCGAATATCTGCGCGCCCTGATAGGATTGCAAAGTGGAGATTCCCATCTTTGAAAACACTTTCAGCAAACCATCACATACGGCCTTGATATAGTTGTAACGGAGTTTCTCCCATTCCAAATCTGTTTGCAACAAGCCATTCGCCTTCATGTTTCGGATAGTCGCCAACGCCAGATAAGGGTTGATAGCGGTTGCACCGAATGCCAGCAAACAAGCGAAGTGATGCACTTCCCAAACATCTCCCGCTTCAACTACGATTCCTACTTGTCCGCGAAGTCCCTTGCGTATGAGATGATGATGCACCGCTGCTGTTGCTAATAAAGACGGAATAGAAGCATGGTCACTATCCATCGCTCTATCGCAAAGTATCAACACTTCAAATCCATCATGTACCGCATCTTCAGCATAACGGCATAAACGCTCCAATCCTTTTTTCAGTGAATCTGGTTTCCCATCGGCACGGAAATAGGTCTGCAATGTTTTTGCCTGGAATATTCCGGTATCGATACTTCTTATCTTTTCCAATTCCTTGCTGGTAAGTATCGGTTGTTTCAATGCCACTGTATGACAGTGCATCGGATCTTCTTCCAACAGATTACCATTATTACCAACAAAGGTGGCCAAACTCATCACCATTCTTTCCCTGATAGGATCGATTGGTGGGTTTGTAACCTGTGCAAATAGTTGCTTAAAGTAGGATGACAGATGTTGAGGCTGATCGCTTAATACAGCCAATGGAACATCGGTACCCATTGATCCGATTGGTTCTTTACCATCAAGAGCCATTGGCTTGATGATGGTCTCGATATCTTCAGTTGAATAACCGTGAGCCTTTTGGTATTTATGAACTGACTCGTCTGTTAAATGAGAGAAAGTAACACGGGGCTCATCCAGTTCTTCGAGACGTATCTTGAATTGATTCAACCAATCACCATAAGGTTTTTGGCTGCAGATTTTTTTCTTTAATTCATCATCACTGATGATGCGACCTTGCTCCATATCCACTACGAACATCTTACCAGGTTGCAAACGACCTTTCTCACGAATGTTCTTTGGATCAACTGGCAACACACCTGTTTCAGAAGCCATGATAACACGATCATCCTTAGTTACGCAATAACGCGATGGACGCAATCCGTTTCTATCAAGTGTAGCACCGATCATCTTACCATCGGTGAAAGAGATGGAAGCGGGACCATCCCATGGCTCCATGATAGAGGCATGAAATTCATAGAAAGCTTTCTTGACCGGATCCATATCATCATTACCATCCCATGCTTCGGGGATAAGCATCATCATTACATGTGGTAAAGCTGCGACCCGTCATGGTCAGCAATTCAATCATATTATCGAGACAGGCAGAGTCTGATTGTCCGCCAGAAATAATCGGCAACAACATTTCCATTTCTTCATGAGTGAAGAAAGGAGAGGTAAATCCGTGCTCACTTGTTTTCAGCCAGTTCAGGTTACCCTGCAGCGTATTTATTTCACCGTTATGTGCTATGAAACGGAATGGCTG
Organism: Chitinophagaceae bacterium; assembly: GCA_016721085.1. Lineage (GTDB taxonomy): Bacteria > Bacteroidota > Bacteroidia > Chitinophagales > Chitinophagaceae > Endoryza. Next base: position 52,860 of record JADKJI010000005.1, read on the forward strand.
GGCCAGCTTCCAGGAAGGGAAGGTATTGGTAGCAAATCTTGAGTGAACCAGACCGAAGGCACTCACAACCCTTTTATTACTGAGGTCTGGGAAGTAAGAGCGCACCTGCATACTGGTGAGCTGTCCTTTATACACAACTGTTTTGTAAGAAAGGGAAGCCAGGTAAAAACCGATAGCATCTTTCTTAACGGTACTATTTATTAAGTGAGTAGCGTGATTACGTAATACGAAAAGGCGACGTTCGAAATCGTCGGGGTTATTGATATGATCGGGACAGGCAACAAAAACCTGTTCCATTTCGGGTTCTACGCTAAGGGCTGTAGGACCGATATCGTGTGGGTTCACTGGAACCTTACGGTAGGTGAGTATTTCGAGTCCCAATTTCTCAGCGGTACGGTTGAAGATATCTCTGCATTCTTCCCTCAGTTTTATTTCTTTGGGGAAGAAGATAACGCCAACCCCATAACGGCCGAAAGATGGGAGGTGAATGCCGAGCTTAAGGCATTCTTCGAAGAAGAATTCATGTGGGGTTTGGATCATTATACCGGCTCCGTCACCAGTGTTGTTTTCACAACCACAGGCACCGCGATGTTCCATGTTTTCCAACACGGTGAGTGCGTCTGAGATGTTTTGGTGAGATTTGTTGCCTTTGATACTAGCTACGAAACCGATGCCACAGGCGTCGTGTTCAAAGGAAGGATGGTATAATCCGCTGTTGCTTGCCATCGTTGATGATTACTTTTGAATATTTTTCAATAAAAACGTTGTTTCTCAAATGGATATCAAAAACTATAGCAAGCAAGGGTCTAAAAATACAACAAAACGGGCATAAACAGGTTGGTTTATTAAATTATTTTCCACATGAACGGTCGTTAGGTTCAGGATGTCATCCTACCCACCGGATGTCATCCTGGGGGGTGGATGGCATCCTGGGTATAGGATGACATCCGGGGGGTAGGATGACATCTCGGGTTGTATAAGTATCTTTGCCCCCATGAGAAAAATAACTGCTATTATTTTATTCGCATCTTCCCTGTTGTTTATTACCAACTGCCGACCTAAAAAAATCACACCCCTCACCGAAGACGAAGCCATCAACATAATAAAACGCTTCGATGAAGGCTGGGAACATAAAGACCTTGAATTAGTTGACTCATGTCTGTCTCCTAACTATATCTATTTCACCCAATCAGGTGGCTTATTCAGTCGAGATAGTGTTGTAGCCACAGCAGGATCACCTTCCTACTCACTTACTAGTGTAGAAAGAAGCTCCTTCTCCGTTTTGCTCGAGGATAATGTAGCCATTGTTAGTACAAGATGGAAAGGCGTAGGAGAATACCGCGGTCGCCCCTTCGATGAAGACCAGCGCTGCAGTATTACAGTAGTAAAAAGAAATGGGAAGATTGAAATTCTTTCGGAGCATTGCACTCCTATCAAGCAGATGCCCATCTTTCACTAAAAGCCCTTCGGGCTTTTGCTTAATGCTTAAGGCTTAAGGCCTAAGGCTTATGTCTTGATACAAAAGTTTGTCAGGTTTCCCTCTCCTTCGGATAGCGGGAGTTCGCTTAGCTTTTGCCTAAAGCTTGGGCCCAAGGCCCGGGGCCAAATTTGTTTTTGGGAAAGGGGTTGAAGTGCTATAAGAGTTCAAAAGGTTCATGAAGACAAAATTCCGTTTTCGAAGCCTGATTAAGCCTTAGGCCCCTAGGCCTTAAAAGCATAAAGCATCCAGCTTAGCATCAAGCATCTCAAAGATTCGGCTGCGGCGTATACCTCAAATAAGGCTTCACCACTTTCACCCCCTTAGGGAATTTCTTAATAGCATCTTCTGTTGAGACACCTAAACCAACAATCACATCTTCACCCGATTTCCAATCGGCTGGTGTAGCCACACTGTACTGGGATGTTAGTTGTAAGGAATCAATCACCCTAAGTACTTCAAAAAAGTTACGACCTGTTGAAGCTGGGTAAATGATCATCAACTTTATTTTCTTATCGGGACCAATGATGAACAAAGACCTTACTGTAAAGGTCTCTGACGCATTGGGATGAATCATGTCGTACAGGTTGGCTACCGTTCTATCCGCATCTGCTATGATGGGGAATGTAACATCACAATGCTGCGTTTCATTGATATCCTTTACCCAACCCTGGTGTTTATCCAATGGATCAACACTAACCGCCAATACTTTCACATTACGTTTGGCAAACTCAGTAGCCAACAAAGCAGTTTTACCTAATTCTGTAGTACAAACCGGTGTGTAATCGGCAGGATGTGAAAACAAGATCCCCCATCCCGTTCCCAAATACTCGTACAAATCAATTTCTCCTATAGTGGTTTGTGCTTTAAAATTGGGTGCGGCATCTCCTAAACGTAGTGACATAGTGGTAAAATTTAAAAGTCAAAAATAAAAAGTCAAAAATAGTGCATTTATATAAACCTACAAAATTAGTAGACTAATAACGAACAATTAACAACAAGGTGCCCCTTGAATGTTCTCTACATCAAATCACTAAATCTTGCAGTGTCTTTTTTTCAAGGATATTCAGCGTGGCATCTCGTACCCCTTCCATGATGTCGTGGAGACCGCAATGTTTCTCATCGCAGTTTTTGCAACGCTTGTAGAAATAGAGGCTTACACAGGGTAACATGGCAATAGGACCATCAACCACCCGTATTACTTCGGCTACTTTAATTTTAGCCGGATCACGAGGGATGAAATAACCACCTCCTTTCCCTTTCTTACTTTCCAGGAATCCTGCCTTTCGGAGCTCCAGCAGGATATTCTCCAGGAATTTCAGTGGAATTTTTTTCTTACGGGCAATCTCTGAAATCAGTACCGGCCCCTGATCATATTTTTCAACAAGGTGTCCTAATGCGCGGAATGCATACTGAGCCTTTTTAGATAACATACTCCAATCAGTTTCTAATTGTTTGCTTATAAATCAACTACTGACCCTGACTATTCTTCTTTCCAGCTGCTTTAGTGATTGCACCCTTGCCATACCGGTTTTTCAGGTCGTCGATAGCTTTGTAAAGTTCGGATTTCTTTTCCACGTTACTGAAAAGATTCGTCTGGACCGCCTCATCCGTCAATTCACTCAACCGTACCCCCAGAAGTCGTATGGGCTCCCCTTTTCGGTGGAGCTTATCAAATAATTCCTTGGCTTTGGGAATCAATTCATCGTCATAGAAGGTGTAGGGTATAGTGGTTTGCTTGGAAGTGGTCTCAAAATCGGGGTAACGGATCTTTACCGCTATGCATCCCGCCGTCTTATTTTCCTGCCGCAGCTCATGGGCTATCTTTTCAGTCATCCGCACCAGTTCATCCATCAGCCTGTTTCTGTCTGAAATATTCTCATCAAAAGTATTTTCAGTAGAAACCGATTTTGCTTCATGATAAGGTTCTACAGTTCCTTTATGAATCCCATTTGCCTTATTCCAAAGCTCTGCCCCATATTTACCAAAACGGTTCTCCAAAATTTCTGGTTGCCATTTCAGAATATCACCAATATATTCAATCCCAAGTTCCTTTAAAGCCTGATATAAATGCTCTCCAACGCCTGGTATCTTATTCACTCTCAATGGCCCCAGAAACTCCTTTTCCCTTCCCGGTAAAATATGCAGGTACCCATTCGGTTTAGCTTCATCAGTAGCAATTTTGGCAACCATCTTATTAGCAGCTAATCCAAATGATATCGGCAGCTTTGTAGTATCAATTATCTCCTGCCTTAAATCTACCGTCCACTGAAAAGGATTGAAGAATCGATCCATCCCACTCAAGTCCAGATAAAATTCATCAATAGAAGCCTTCTCAAATAAAGGCGCTTTGGCGGCTATAATTTCAGTGACCCACCTTGAATACTTACTGTACTCTCCCCTGCTTCCTCCAACAACAATAGCCTGCGGACAAAGCCTCATAGCCGTCTTCATAGGCATAGCCGAATGTATCCCGAACTTTCTGGCCTCATAGCTACAAGCAGCAACCACTCCTCTCTCACGTCCACCCACAACCACAGGCTTCCCCTTCAACGAAGGGTCATTAATCACTTCCACCGACACGAAAAAGGAGTCGAGGTCGAAGTGAGCGATGAGGCGGGGGTGGTCTGTGGACATGGAGTCAAAGTTACGGGAGTCCGGAAGACCGAAAGTCGGGAAGTCCGGAAGAAAATACAAGTAGGGGAGTTAGGAAGGAGGGTAGTAGGGAAGGAGAAATACAGCCTTTTAGTTGGTGAAAATTTTACCGCAGCGACGCGGAGACGCAGGGCGAAATACCTCTGCGTCTCCGCGTCGCTGCGGTAAAAAATTAAATTAAGCTACTTCCCTACTATGCATCCCGACTTCCGACTCCAGACTATCAACTCCCGACTTGTATTTGTATTTTCTCCTTCCCTACTACCCTCCTCCCAACACTCAAACTGTTTGCTTCCGGACTTCCGGACTTTCCGACTTCCGGACTATACTTATCTTTACCCCCATGAACATGGAATGGATCAAACTCAGCCTCTCCCCGGTGAAAGACCTGGTGGGTTTCCTTCATCAGAAATCAAAGACAAATGATGTGGTGAAGAAGCAGTTGTATATAGAACTGCGCGATAACCTGAATGTATTCTACAATGGATTCCTCAATGAAGCCTCTTATGATAGTATCATTGACTTGATATCTAATGATGCAATACGAATGGCAGTGAAGGAAAATTTCAAATTCAATAAACTACGTGCCGGCAAGATTGAAGCAGCACATGTAAAAGACGAAAGAAACCGTAAATATATCGGATGGGATACCGACAAACTAATCGATAAGATCGACGAAAAAAATTATGGAGCTGCGTAATATCCGGAAATTAAACAAAGGCACTTTCATCAAAGCAAAAAACAATATCCCATTGATGATGAGCAATCTTTATTTCAGGATGAAATTGCTGGCAGATTTTATAAAGGCAGAAAAATAAGCATCAGAATATATCAAGCAATCCATCCGGCAACTCAACCACCACTTGCTTCTTCCTCTTATCTACTTTCAACAGGAATTCTTCATGCAAAGGAATAAGGGCTTCTTTTCCTTTCCAATCGATCCTGCATAATATCTGGTGCGGTTGTTCTATTACTTCAAGGATCTCACCCAAATCAACTCCGTTATCTACAATATGAAATCCCAATAATGATATAGGTGCCGATTTACTTGAATACTTATGAAACAATTCTTCGGTCAGCCATACCTGTTTTCTGATAAGAGTGTGCGCTTGTTCCTTAGTATCTACTCCTTCCAACTTCACATACACTTCACTTTCATTCTTGATGGTTACTTCCTCAATGAAATAAGGCAAAAACTCATTCGATTTCACTTCAATAAACAAAGTCTCCAAACCCTTCAATCCTGTTTTCTTTCCAAGATTATGGGTCAGCACTAACTGCCCTTTCACTCCGAAAGTGGCTGCGAGTTTGCCGATGTTGCAGTAGTTCGTCATTCTGGGAGTTTGAAATTGAGTTATAAGTTTTAAGTAGTAAGTAATAAGTTTTAAGTAATAAGTAGTAAGTTTTGGGTTACAAAAATAGCAAGCTTTATCATTTAGTTATAAGCTACGACTTTGAACAACTTAAAACTTATTACTTATTACTTACTACTTACTACTTACTACTTACAACTTACTACTACTCATAAAAAAATCCCGATACAAGACCGGGATTTTAAATACGATGAAAATTATCTTGTATTAAGATTCTTCATTTCTTCTTCTAACGATTGGCGCACCAGCTCTACGGCCTCTGCGGTCTTTCGCTTCAGCTTCCTGACGCTTGCGAACTTGTGTTTCATGTTCACCATGCCATTCCTGGAATTTCACCATGGCAGCAGCTTCATCGAATAAACCAAGTTTCACACCACGTAACAGGTGCTTCAGGTACAATACTCCTTTGAAAGAAAGGATACGGCGTACAGTGTCAGTAGGCTGAGCCCCTTTGTGCAGCCAATCCAATGCTTTCTGACGATCAAGCTGTACGGTAGCTGGAACAGTCAGTGGATTGTAAGTACCTAATTTTTGAATGAATTTCCCATCGCGGGGAGAACGTGCGTCTGCTACTACAATAAAGTAGAAGGGTCTCTTCTTAGACCCATGACGTTGCAGTCTGATTTTTACTGGCATTTTAAATAGAAATTTAAATGCGTTAAGAAATAGGGTTGTTGTTTCAGGAGTGCAAAAATAGTATTCGCACTGTAAGCGACAAAATTAATATTTAGAAATGAGAAAGCCAAAATACAAAAGCCAAAGGCTTAAGGCTTAAAGCCTAAGGCTAACACTCGTTACCCAGCCTTAGGCTTTAGGCCTTAAGCCCTAGGCTCAGTTACTTCTTCATCCCCGGCATCATCCTCCCCATCGGCATCTTATTCATCATTTTCATCATTTGTTTCATCTGCTCAAACTGCTTCAGGAAGGCATTTACCTCATTTATATCTTTCCCGGAACCAGCGGCGATACGCTTCTTGCGGCTCATATCGATCAGGTCGGGATTGGTACGCTCTTTCAGGGTCATGGAATTGATCATGGCCTCGATGCCTTTGAATGAATCATCGCTGATATCCACGTCTTTAATGGCTTTGCCCACTCCCGGAATCATGCCCATCAGGTCTTTCAGATTACCCATTTTCTTAATCTGCTGAAGCTGGGTCTTGAAGTCCTCAAAATCGAATTGGTTCTTACGGATCTTCTTCTCCAATTTCTTGGCTTCTTCCTCATCAAACTGAGCCTGGGCCTTTTCAACAAGGGTGGTGATATCACCCATGCCGAGGATACGCTGTGCCATCCTTTCAGGATAGAAAACATCCAGAGTATCCATCTTTTCGCCACTGCTGACGAATTTGATGGGCTTATTTACGGTATATCGAATGGATAAGGCAGCACCACCACGGGTATCACCATCCATTTTTGTAAGTACCACACCACTGAAATCCAATCTTTCATTGAAGGTCTTGGCAGTGTTCACTGCATCCTGACCCGTCATGGAATCCACTACAAATAGGATTTCCTGAGGACTAACAGCCGATTTAATATTGGCCACCTCATTCATCATCACCTCATCAACCGCTAAACGGCCGGCAGTATCTATGATCAGAACATTCTTATTCTTGCTTTTCGCTTCTTTGAGAGCGTTAGCTGCAATCACTACCGCATCCTTGTTTTCAGGCTCGCTGTAAACATCAACACCTATCTGTTCACCCAATATCTTCAATTGGTCGATGGCCGCAGGACGATAAATATCCGCTGCCACTAACATAGGAGATAATCCTTTCTTTGTTTTGAGGAAATTGGCCAGTTTGGCACTGAAAGTGGTTTTACCAGAACCCTGGAGACCGGCTACCAGGATAACTGCTGGATTGCCCTTTAGCATTGAACACACTCTCCTCTCCACCCATTAGATAAGCGAGCTCATCCTTTACGATCTTGGTCATCAACTGGCCGGGACTAACGGCAGTGATTACCTTTTGGCCCATGGCTTTTTCCCGAACGGTATCGGTAAAATCCTTGGCTATCTTATAGTTTACGTCGGCATCCACCAAAGCACGGCGGATCTCCTTGATGGTTGCTGCAATATTCAGTTCTGTAATACGGCCTTCCCCTTTTATCTGCTTAAACGCCGATTCGAGCCGTTCCGAAAGATTTTCAAACATAATTGACCTGTTAATTGGCTGGTTGTAAAAAAGAAAAAGTGAATGTAGTAAACATTCACTTTTACAGAACTGCAAATTTACAGTAAGATTATTAAGTGTAGCTTTTCTTTATACGCTTTACTTTTTAATTTTTAAACGCCCAGGTAACCTCTTAAGGCCTTGGAACGGGAATTGGTTCTCATTTTAGTGATCGCCTTGTCTTTGATCTGGCGAACCCTTTCGCGGGTTAGGTTGAATTTTTCACCGATATCTTCCAAAGTCATCGGATGATCGATACCTAATCCGAAGAAATAACAGATAACCTCTTTTTGCCTCTCAGTCAATGACTGCATGGACCTTTCGATTTCCTGAACCAGGGATTCGGTATGTTCCATATTCGTCTCTGCCCTGTCGGCATTAGGATTCTCCATTACATCTATCAGGGTATTGTCTTCACCTTCACCTAATGGAGTGTCAACACTCACGTGGCGGGCCGAAGTACCCAGGGTAGCATTTACTTCTTCTATATCCAGTTCAAGCAGTTCAGCCAGTTCTTCTGCAGAGGGTTCCCTCTCAAAAGTTTGTTCCAGTTGTGAAAATGCTTTCTGGATTTTATTTGTCAGTCCTACCTTATTTAATGGAAGACGTACGATCCTCGATTGCTCGGCTAATGCCTGCAGGATACTTTGACGGATCCACCAAACGGCGTAGGAAATGAATTTAAAACCTCTTGTTTCATCGAAACGCTGGGCGGCTTTGATGAGGCCCAGATTGCCCTCGTTAATGAGGTCGGGGAGAGATAAGCCTTGGTTCTGGTACTGTTTAGAAACCGAGACAACAAAACGAAGGTTTGCCTTTGTTAATTTGTCTAAAGCAGCCTGATCTCCAAGTTTAATGAGGCGGGCAAGTTTAACTTCCTCCTCTGGACTGATCAGTTCCACTTTTCCGATTTCCTGAAGGTACTTCTCGAGACTCTGAGACTCACGATTAGTAATACTTTTCGTGATCTTTAGTTGACGCATGCTCATAGATGGCCTTTTTAGGATTTAATTGGTGTAGATTTTCTACAGGGTACTGTTAAAAAACGACGGAAAGGGTCTTTTTCGTGTGCTGTTAAAAAATTAAAAGAGTTTATTTTCAGCTATTTATCCACAGCGACCAGCCTTTTTCACCCTTATTTTCACAGTTTTAGGCCTTTTTTACTGTTTTAACGCCAAGAATCGAAATTTTGGTTGTTCCGCAAAAAGCCGTCCGCACAAAAAAATTTTGATGATGCTATTATTTTTCTATTATTGCAACATTGGAAATCAAATAGGTTAACAGGACTAGATGAGCAAGAAACAACTATTTACGTTAGAGTATCCGGTAAGATGTTCCGCCTCCATTTTATACGAATTCTTAAGTACACCAGCAGGACTGCAGGAGTGGTTCGCTGACAAAGTAGATGAAAGAGACGATGTTTTCAGTTTTTCATGGAATGGCCCTGCAGACAGAGCCGAAGTAATGGAGAAGGAAGAAGATAAGTATATTAAATTTCATTGGTCGCACGCTCCAAAGGAAGAATACTTCGAATTCCGTATAGAAAAATCGGAAGTAACGAATCTCACGATTCTCGTTATTAAGGATTTTGCTGAAAAAGCGGAGATCAAGGATCAGAGCCAACTTTGGGCTTACCAGGTGAAAGAATTATTTCACCGTTTGGGTAACTAATAGCGCAATACGGCATCCACCATTTGATGCTTTTCCTCCAAAATTGTGTCGATATGCTGCCATTGCTGTAATGGTATGCTGCAGGCTATCTTACAAAATGGCGACTGCTGAATTTTTGCTGAAGCAATAGATTCTAAGGAATTTTCATTCCAATTAGCTGCCTCAAGATCATGCTCCCATTCATTACCGTTAAGGCATATCCGAAAACCAGCATTGTGTAACCGGGAAGCATTTGAAAGAATTGAATCCGCCAATTTCTCCTTATAAATTCCTTTTAAATGAAGGGTGACAGTAAAGTTGTGTCCCCACCAGAAAAAAGTACGGATAGCCAATACATCCTCCTTACCGAACAACCTCGGGTAATCAAGCATCACATAAGGCAGACCCTGAAAATTTTCGCCTTTTGCAATTTTTGGGTATGTATTCAGTATTTCCGGGAACCTTGTTTTATTATGCTCATAATGGCTTCTGAGGCTATCCGATAAACCACCAAAAAGGGTGTAGACTTTCTGGATGATATTATTCTTTGTTAAAAGAATGGCTCCATTTTGAACCAACGCTAATTCCTCTGCCGAAAGATGTATTTTTGCCGCGTTCATTTTCTAAAGATAGAGACTCAAAACATCCTGCTGAACATTTGATTAAAAAACTGGACATACTCGTATTAAAGGCTTTCATCGGACCCTTCATAGCCACCTTTTTTCTCACGTTATTCGTGTTGATCCTCCAGTTCTTTTGGTTATGGATTGATGATTTTGTTGGAAAAGGCATCGATGCCTATACTATTCTTCGCCTAATTTTATACCTGAGTGCCACACTAGTACCTCTAGCTCTCCCACTGGCAGTTTTACTTTCGTCCATCATGACTTTTGGAAATCTGGGGGAAACTTTTGAACTAGTCGCCATCAAATCGGCGGGTATTGGGTTGCTGCGATTCATGCGCCCTTTATTGATTACTGCCGTAATCCTTTCCGGACTTGCTTTTCTATTCAACAATAATGTAATTCCGGTTGCCAACCTGAAGATGAAGACCCTTCATACCGACCTGGTGAATAAAAAGCCGGCATTCGATTTAAAAGAAGGACAGTTCTATAATACCATTCCCGGATACTCGATAAAAGTTGCGAGCAAGCAAAATGACTCTATCCTAAACCAGGTATTGATATATGAGAATAATGGAGGCTTTCAGGATAATCTTATAGTTGCTGAAAAAGGGGTGATGCGGGTTTCGGCCGACAAACGTTTTCTTGAATTTATTCTGAAAAATGGCTGGAGATATCAGGAAAAGACAGACCGCACGCCTGCAAACAGTGAATTCATACGACTAGGCTTCAAGGAGTATAAAAAAGTACTTGATCTCAGTTCGCTGCAACTTAACCTCACTTCTGATTCTGTTTTCAAGAACAGATATGAGATGTTAAGTGAAAGGCAATTGACAAAAGCTATCGATTCGCTGGAAAAGAGCCTCTATACATTTGAAAAAAGAAGCCGGAACGATATAGGAATCTATCTGGCTTTTATGAAATATCTCGATACAGGCTGGACTAAAGTTGCCATTCCGGATACACTTGGGAAAATCAAGCACTTCAGGGATATATTACCTGATAGTACAAAGATGTTTGTGACCGACCAGGCACTATCGTATGCCAATTCCATCAAAGCTTCGATGGAAGGTTCAGCTATTGAATATGATATTAGGAGGAAGGAGCTGAGGTTGCATCTTATAGAATGGCATAATAAATTCACCATGTCATTGGCAGTATTAGTATTGTTCCTTATAGGCGCTCCTCTTGGCTCAATAGTTAGAAAAGGAGGAATCGGAACGCCTGTAGTATTTGCAGTCGTATTCTTTGTGATCTTTTTCCTCCTGAATAATTTCGGACGAAAGTTTGTAAAAGAAGATGTGTTACAACCGGTTGCTGGAATGTGGCTTGCCACTATGGTTTTGGTACCCATCGGATTCTTCCTTACTTATAAAGCACTCCACGACTCACAATTGTTCAATAAAGAAGTCTACAGCCGCTTATACAGGAAAGTAGGTGTATTCCTGAAAAAAATTTCGGGGGTAGCTAGAAAAAGGGATAGCCGGATTGACATTACTCCAACAACCAATGAACAAGTAAGTGTAAATACGGATATCACGGAAAAATAATATTCGGACACATTCCATAGAAATGGGGGACCAGCATTGCGGATGTATTTTGAAGTTTAAACATAACTCGCTAACAGACAGACACTAAGAATATAAATTATTTATACCTTCTCGTTAGCAATTACAAAGAAATCTACGAATTCCATTCCCAGTCGGGGAAAACATGACGCATTCTGAATTATTTCAAAAATCACCCAAAAAGGGTATAGGCCAAATACTCAAAATGAGTCATTTTAGCCTTACATTTGGTTACGCAACAATAATCCGCTTACTCATTGAAATCACCCGTTTGCTAAATACAGTATAATCGCTGTAAACGGTTGCACTAAATTGCCGTAACTGATCATTCCAATCCTAAGTCATTCCTCCCTAACAATCCATTCTTTGTAGAACGGCATGAATAATCAGCTGCAAGCTGTTATCATGATCTGGTACAGACCTTATTCTTTGTTCAATTAATAAAATGAGTTACATGAAACGAAACTATCTGCTGTTACTCCTCAGCTTACTTTCAGTAAGTTCTTTTGCGCAGTTAACCGTTCAATCAGGCGCTACCTTTTTTATTCAGAGCGGAGCCACTGTAACTGTACAGGGTGATGTTACGAGTAATGCTGATATTCAGGGATCAGGTGCTTTGCTTATGAAAGGAAGTGCTTTGCAAACTATCAACCTGAATGGTTTCAGTGTACAAAATCTACAAATCGACAATGCAGCGAATATATCCCTTGGTGGAGCTGCAACAGTCGGAACTTCTCTCGCATTTACGACTGGTAAAGTGTCGTTGAATGGTTTCGACCTTTCTATCGGTTCTGCTGCATCAATTACAGGTGCCGACAATACTAAATTCGTAGTAACTAACAGTACAGGCCGTTTAGTAAAGAATGCTTTAAGTACAACTCCATTTACATATCCCGTAGGATTTGATGGCAGTTCATATAATCCCACTTCTATAACTCAAAACGGAACTTCTGATGATATCGGGGTACGTTGTTTGCAAAATGCATTAACCACAGGAGCAACCGGTGCTGCTTTTGTAAAAGAAGTTGTTGATGCCAGTTGGTCAATCACAGAAGCAGTTGCCGGTGGAAGTAATTTAAGTATCACTTCTACCTGGAATGCAGGTGATGAGTTACCAGGATTCAACAGGGCTAAGACTGGTATATCTTATTTTGATGGTATTGGCTGGGATTTGACCAATGCAAATGTTGCTGCTGCAACAGGTACGGGACCTTATTCAATAACAAGATCAAGTGTAAGAAATCTGGGTGTATTTGCAGTTGGAGGAAGACCTATATTTAACTCTTAAATTTTCTCCAAAAATATATTTGCAAGCAGCATATACAGGCAGGATTAATGCCGATGGATTACGCAGCGGCAAGTTTAATTCACTTACTGAACCATATTCACTCTATCCAATTTTACTAATTTACCAACTGGCAAGTGGTGGTGGAGAAACAATTCCATCTAGCATTCTGGCTTCAACAGGTACAGGAAATGATATAGTTGATTGGGGATTTGCTCAATTACATCGTACTTCAGATGGAGCTGTAATATTAACAAGAGCTGTATTAATCAAAGAGATGGTGATTGGGTAGATGTTGATGGTACAAATACAAAAATAAATTCATCAATTTTGCAGGAGAAGTCGCTGGAATTATTATGTTTCTTTACGACATAGAAATCACTTGGTGCAAGGAACTGCAACTTCCTTGCTTTATCAAGGACAACTACTCCAACATGATTTCACTACAAACATATCAACAGTCTTTGCTGGCGTTGTTGCAAATGATCCAATGGCCACCATCAGCGCTGGTGTTTTTGGACTTTATGGGGAACGCAAATGCAAATAGTGATGCTGCTTCAAGAAGAACAGGATCTGCAGCTATAAATGATTATTCTTTATTTCTGGCTTATTTAGGTAGTAATACAGTTGTATCAGGAGTTTACAGAAGAGAAGACTTTAATATGGATGGTTCTGTAAGAAGAACAGGATCAGCAGCCGTAAATGACTATTCTAGAAACTCCTTGCAGTGCTTGAGCATCATCTATAATTTCACACCCAGCATTTTAATTTTGTTAAATTTTTTTGTTTATGAAATTGAATTCTACCTCAAAGCGTCTTTTTTGTAGTTGTGTTTTTGCATTGTCGAGCCTTTTTGCATTAAGCCAACCAGTGGTATCAAAAGGATTTCAGGCAAACATCAGCTATTCCGGGAATACTGTTAGCTTTAGAATAAAGCCGGCTGCTACAGTTACAACAGGTTTCTCAACAATTGAATTTAACGTAAGGGTACCCAAATACAGCTCCTGCATTTACTTGGGGAACTATTAATTAAGAACCCAACCAATTTCCCAGGATTAGGGATTCAATCACACTGCAAACAACAGTAGGTTCTCCAGAGACTGTTCATTATTTCTCACCACGGCTGCTTCCAGGTACAACTCCGGCAAACTATACCGCAGGAACCCCTTATGAAGTTTTTAATAATACAGACTTCATCCAAGCACCTGCAACATTCAGGTTTACAATTAGCACATTGATGAAGATCCTATCTGATTTCTGGCTTGCTAAAACTGATCTTTTAGGTGGAGATGCGAGAGCACAATCATCTACAAGTGTATTCTTACCTGATGCAATGTTCTTCCCTAATACAACAGTCGCTGCTGGTCCAGTTTATTTTTCTGATTTGACAAACATACTGACTCCAGCTTTTTTTCAGGATTTCAATGTCAATAAACAAGGAACTTCTAGTGCTATGCTTACCTGGACTACAAGTCAGGAACAAGATGTTAGTCATTTCATAATTGAAAAAAGCTACTCACAAACCTCTGGGATTCGTTCTATACGTTTCAGTTCTTTTGGAGAGAAAGAAATCACTATCTACCCAAACCCAGTTAAAGATGGTTTCAATATCAGCATTCCAGTGTTGAATCCACAAAACAAAAAAATTCGCCTTAATCTGGTAAATCAAACAGGGCAATTATTACACGCACGTGAAATAGCTGCAGCTTCTGCCAGCAATTACTACTACGACATCAAAACACCAGGTGTTATTGCCGGAGAATATATGCTCCAGATAATAATGGATGGTGAATTGCTCGATACTAAAAAGATTATCGTTCAACGATAAGAACTCATTCTATTAACCATTAGAACCTTTCTGACCGATTTTCTTCATGCACACACCTTTGTTGCGAAAGCCTTCGGGCCGGAAACAGCAAAGGTTTTTTTATGCCCTTTTGTTTAACTCATTACTCCCGTCAAAATGATTTACTTTTGTCGCTAAAGCGCCCCATTTGACTAAGCAGAATGAAAACCTTCGTATCCAGCGCTGGGTAGTACTTACAGCCACCCTTCTGTTCATCATTAAAGTAGCTGCTTACTGGCTAACCCAATCAGTAGCCATTCTTACAGATGCCCTTGAAAGTACAGTCAACGTAGTTGCCGGTTTCATTGGATGGTACAGCCTATATGTTGCCGCTAAACCAAAAGATATAGATCATCCATATGGTCACGGTAAAGCTGAATTCCTATCCGCAGCTGTTGAAGGCACCCTCATCATCATCGCCGGATTCATCATCATATACGAATCAATCAATAATTACCTGCACCCTCACGAACTAAAACAGCTCGATTGGGGTATATTACTGGTGGCAGTTACAGCCGCGATTAATTTCATAGTTGGTTATATAAGCATCAAAAGAGGAAGAAAGAATAATTCACTTGCCCTTATTGCGAGTGGTAAACATCTGCAATCTGATACTTATTCTACAATGGGATTGATTGCAGGATTGGCCCTGATCTATTTTACACATCTTGCCTGGCTCGACAGTGTGGTGGCAGGACTTTTCGCTTTCTTCATCATTTACACAGGCTATAAGATCTTGCGCAGCTCTATTGCTGGAATAATGGATGAAGCCGATATTGAACTGATGAAAAACATGGTTTCCATCCTAAATAAGGAAAGAAGGGAAAACTGGATCGACCTTCACAATCTTCGTGTAATTAAATATGGGGACAATTACATATTGATTGCCACCTTACTGTTCCCTGGTATCTGAATGTTCATGAAGCCCATCAGGAAATTGACGCGCTCAGTTCGCTTATCAGGAACCAGTTTGGAGATAGTATTGAATTATTCGTTCACTCAGATGGTTGTCTCGATTTCTCATGCAGCATCTGCACCAAACAAAATTGCGATGTACGAAAGAAACCTTTTGAAAAGAAAATTGACTGGACAGCTACCAATATCCTGGCCGATCAAAAACACCGCATAACCACCGTCACCACCTGATATAATAAAACGTCCTAAATTCGCTATCATAATTAACATCATAAAACCGATTGGTCATGAAAGAATGGAAAGCCTATCAGGAACAGCATAAGGACCGATTCCTGAACGAACTACTCGACTTATTACGGATACCAAGCATCAGTGCCAGAACTGAACATAGCGACGATATGAAGCGCTGCGCTGAAGCCGTAAAAGAAAGCCTGTTGAAAGCTGGTGCCGATAAAGCAACTATCTACCCTACTGATGGACATCCGATAGTTTATGGCGAAAAAATGATTGATCCTGCACTACCTACTGTATTAGTTTATGGCCACTACGATGTACAACCGCCCGATCCATTAGAACTCTGGAATAGCGGTCCTTTCGATCCATTGATAAAAGATGGCAAGATCTACGCTCGTGGTAGTTGTGATGATAAGGGACAATTCTATATGCATGTAAAGGCATTGGAAATAATGGTGCAGACCAATTCCCTCCAAACAAATATCAAGTTCTGTATTGAAGGTGAAGAAGAGATCGGCTCTCCACACCTCGCAAAATTCGTTGCCAGCCAGAAAGAATTATTGAAAGCAGATGTGATATTGATTAGCGATACTGCCATGATCAGCATGGACACTCCATCTATCGACATAGGTGTTCGTGGATTAAGTTATATAGAAGTGGAAGTGACTGGACCTAACCGCGATTTGCATAGTGGTGTGTATGGTGGAGCCGTTGCTAACCCAATCACCATGCTGGCGAAAATGATCGCTTCCTGTCATGATGAGAATAACCATATCACCATTCCGGGTTTTTATGATGATGTAGTTGAATCTACCCCAGCTGAACGCGAAAAGATGGCACAGGCTCCATTCAGCGAAGAAGAATATATGAAGGACCTTGGCACTACCGCCCTATGGGGTGAAACAGGATATACTACCAATGAACGTACAGGTATTCGTCCAACCCTCGAACTGAATGGAATTTGGGGTGGATATATTGGGGAAGGTTCTAAAACAGTGCTGCCTTCAAAAGCAACAGCAAAAATTTCAGCACGCCTTGTTCCTAACCAATCTTCAGTAAAAATCACAGAGAAATTGCTGGCTTATTTCAAAAGCATCGCTCCGGCTGGTGTAACCGTAAAAGCACAGGAACATCATGGCGGAGAACCTTATATGACACCGATAGATTCCAAAGCCTATCAGGCAGCAGCAGCCGCTATCAAGGAAACTTTCGGCAAAGACCCGATTCCGGTAAGAGGTGGTGGAAGTATCCCTATCTGCTCCCTTTTCGAAAAGGAACTGGGTATCAAGATCGTATTCATGGGCTTCGGTCTCGATAGCGATAACCTCCACTCTCCCAATGAGAAATACGACATTTTCAATTTCTATAAGGGGATTGAGACGATACCGTATTTTCATAAGCACTTTGCGAAAAAGTAGTAGTAAGTAGAGTTATAAGTAGTAAGTTGTAAGTAATAAGTAAACAGCCAGACCCTGTAGTGAAAATATCATTATTAGGTTCTGGCTGTTTACTTATTACTTACTACTGATTACTTACAACTTCCCCCCGGATTCACATTTCCTCCCCCACCCTCCCTCTCTTTCCCTACTTTAGCTGAAAGAACCTTTCTATGCGATATCTTCTTTCAGTAATGCTCCTCTTTTCGTTACATCTTTTTGTAAATGGACAAACAGGGAAAACTATATTCAATAGCCAAAAGACATTTACAATCGATGGGAAAATAATCAATTATATCCCTAATGATAGTAATGGGTTTATTAGTTTTCGGACGTACAGGATTGACGGAAGAAGTAAGGACACGGCCTTCGCCATCAATCGCAATGGCTGTTTCAAAATCACATTATTCCAGCCATTTGCCGGAGATATAGGATTCATTTATTATGACGATTACACAGAAATATATGCTTCGCCAGGAGAGTATATTACATTGACCATTGATGAAAACAAATGGAAAACACATTCTAATCTGGGAAAGGCTATGAAAGTGACGGGCCCCTCTTCGCTGATAAGCATGCAGATGTGGCCATTTCGCGAGTATAAAGATGCCCATCCTTTAGAAATAAATCCAGACAATGCAGAAGATAAGATAACTGAGCCTGAGTATGTAAAACAGAAACAAATTGAAATGAAAGCGGAGCTGGAAAGACTTCAGAAATACGCTAAAGAATATAAGACACCGGAAGCATTTATAACATGGGCTAAGAATGACATCATATATTATTCTGCCTTTAGCACTTGCTTTACGCTTTTATCTTCCAAAAGAGACTTCAATCGTCATGACAGCACATTAGTAAATTATTTCAGGAACATACCACTTAACTCATCTACAGCCATACATAATTCGAAGTACTACATGTATATGGAAATGATAACTGGTGGTTTAGAAATAACAGTAAACGTAAATTCCATTTACGAAAAAGAAAAAAAGGAAAATGGATTAAATGCCATGCCATTATATATGAGTTTGATTGAAAAATATGGTAGCGGAAGAGCCAAAGACTTGATGTTTTATAATATTGCTACTGGCGCTTCTTTACCAAGAATTGAACCTTATAAGAATGCAATTGAAAAAAAGATAACAGATAGTTATATCAGAAATGAATACTTGAAATCCTTAAACTCTAAAGAAAAACCTTTTCAGTCTTTTAACATCATTGCTAAAATAAAGGCACAAAGCAAGGATAGTCTTATAATCAAAAGACTGCTTGATATTCTGGATAAATACAAAGACCGTTATGTTTTTATTGATTTCTGGGGATCATGGTGTGCTCCTTGCATGGGAGAGATGCCTCATTATCCTGAATTGATGACACAAGTAAATGATTTGCCTGTTTCATTCTTGTTTATGTCGGCAGATACGCCACAAGAAAAAGTTGACAAGATAAAAATTCTTAATAATGCATTCGGCTTTCACTCATACCCAAGTCATTTTCTTCTGGCCCCAGGCTCAATAACTGCCAATATGAAATTGGGAGGTATCTTATCTGGTGATGGGTTAGGTGCTCATGCTCAGAAGAGGATAAGGGATGCGGTTGTTAGTAAGTGAGGCTTGTTGCGGAATGCTTGATGCTTGATGCTTGATGCCTAGAGCCTAAAGCTTAAGGCCTAAGGCTTAGTTTTGTCTTTGGCCCGGATGAATTTATTTTTTATATCTTGCCGAATGCTTACCCTTTAGCTTGGCTAAAAACTTAATGCTTAATTTTGTCTTCGTCACGGATGTTTTGAGCTTCGACATTTTGGTAAAATTCATAAGCTTCAGTTCTTAAGGATCAAAGGCAAGAAAGAAAGCTAAGCCTTAAGCCTTAAGCTTTAGGCCCTAGGCATCCAGCATCAAGCATTTAGCATCATGCAAGAAAAACTACGACTAGATAAATATCTCTGGGCCATCCGCCTCTTCAAAACCCGAAGTCAGGCTGGTGATGCCTGTGATAAAGGCAAGATTAAATTCAACGGTGACAATGCCAAGGCTTCACGAACTGTTGTGATTGGAGATGAATATGAAGTGAAGACAGAAGAAAAGAGATGGAGGATAAAAGTTACAGGGCTGCTTGAAAAAAGAGTTCAATATTCAGAAGCAATAAAGCATTATACAGATATCACCCCTGCAGAAGAACTGGATCGCATAAAATACCAGGCGGCAAGCTTCCATACTGGCAAAAGACTAAGCAAAGTGGGAAGACCTACCAAAAAAGAGCGTCGCGACCTCGAAGATTTCACTGATTCTTAACAAGCTTTCCACCAATTCAGTAAGCAGCCTTATAACTGATAAAAATCAGTATATAAAGGCCGGCAAGTCATTTTCTCAACCTATCCCTTCAGTTAGTTTTGGAAGAGTAATGTGATGTAGTGTTTCTTTTACTCTTTAAAACGATTTGCTATGCTAACAGCTACAATAATCAATAAGAGTATCGGAGAGGTCCCACAGGTAAATACCGAAATGGGTAAACTAAGTTCTTTAGAAACTAAAGGCAATCAGGGTGTTGTAAAGATTGAAGCCTCACCCGAAGATTATCTGGTAACATTGGATATACCAGATTTCAGGAGGGAGGATATCATTCTCCAGACCGACAGCCATGTGCTGTTATTCAGTGCTGGCAACCAGGTACCGATTCCGGATTGTCTCGAATTTGATGGACAAAGCACGCCATCGCGATGGGAAAAAATGATTTCGTTGCCGGAAGATGCAGATACGCTCTTCATCACGGCACATTATATAAATGGCCAATTAATAATACATGTACCCCGGAATAACAATCCGGGTTATGATAAAGAAAGAATCACGGTTTATGTTTACTAAAACGGCACCAATGCATCTCGTTATTACTGCAAACAAGCTGATAAAGGATGTGCAGCAGGAATTCACTTCGGCCTTCCCTTACCTGAAAATTGAATTTTTCAGGAATGGAGAAGTACGTAAAGACCGCTACCCAGCCACCATGCTTATTGCACAAAACAGATCATTAAAAGATGCCTGGTCTCGCAAAAAAGAAGAAGGTGAATTGGATATCCCGGATACATTAACTGTTGGGGAATTGGAGAACTTATTTATGGACCGGTTCGGATTATCAGTACAAGTATTCAGACGCTCTGGAAATTTATGGTTGGAAACAACTATGACGGATAACTGGACGCTGAAACAACAGAATGATCACGGGAAAGAAATTTCCGCTTCTTATACGAATGAGAAAAAAGGGCTTGATTAGCAGGGTAAGATTATAATGCAGAGAAATTTAATAAAGAAGCCATTGGTCATGAAACTCACTATCAGCAATACGAGTTACCTAAGTGATATTCAGAAAGAATTCAACCGCCTCTTTCCATCCTGGAAATTGGAATTCGCTTTTAAAGGAAATGAACAATTGAATTTATCTGCCAGCCATAAAGGCTCATTCCCCTTTGTTAGGATAAACGAGTTGTGTAAAGAATGCAGCACAACTACCGATATCAATATCGAAGATTCAATGACAGCAGAAGAAGTGGAACATCTATTCCTGAATAAATTCAAATTGCCCGTTTCCCTTTTTATTAAAAAAGGGGCCTACTGGATGAAAAGCTCCATCAGGAATAAAAAACCATTAAACGCTTCCTTCGATTAATAAAGAAGATTCTTTAATTTATCGGCATTCAGAATCCTGATCTTTCCTTCTCTTATCTCCAATAAATTTTCAGATTTGAAATCGCTTAATGTGCGAATGAGCGACTCTGTGGCAGTTCCCACATACTGGGCAATGTCTTCGCGGGAAATATCTATCTGTTGTAAGCCAGATTCCTTGTTGAATTTCTCATGGATATCCACTAATGCTTTTGCTACACGTTTACGAAGAGAATCATATGCCAGATGCAATAATCTTTCTTCCTTCTCTTTTACATCGTGAGTGATAAGCTTGATGAACTTACCGGCAATATTGATATCCTTATACACTAATTGCAGAAAATCATCTTTTGGAATCATTACTACTTCAGCATCTTCCAAAACTTCTGATGTATCGTCGTAACTATTGTTTTCTAACAACGCAGTATATCCCATATAATCACCCGGGCTATAAAGATTTGTGATATACTCTTTTCCATCTTCATGAACTTTGAAAGTCTTCACCTTACCGTTCTTAAGGAAATAGAGATACTTTGGTCTTTTACCTTCTGAATATATCAGTTGTTTTTTGGAATGGTGTTCACTGTCGTAATTATCAGGATTCAATTCCATGAGGCCGCTGCTATTCAGGTCCTTCATCAAATCGTTGATTCCTTTTTCTCCATGAGCATACTGATCCATCAATATAGCCGTCTTCTTCAATCTTATTTCTATAGCTCGCAGTAATTCAAGATCATCAAATGGTTTGGTGATATAATCATCGGCTCCCATTTCCATTCCTTTCCTGAAATCACTTCTCTCTGTTTTTGCAGTCAGGAATATGAAAGGAATGCCTTCTGTAGCTGGATTCATCTTTAGGAGATGGAGAACTCCATATCCGTCCAGATCGGGCATCATAATATCACATACAATCAGGTCTGGCTTCTCATGCATGGCTATTTCAACCCCTTTCTTACCGTTTTCAGCTGTAAAGGTCTTATAACCAGCTAAAACGAGGATTTCAGCTGTATTTTCTCTGATATCAGTATTATCGTCTATTACAAGTATTTTTTTCATGAGCGTCAGTGAATTAGCAATACAATTTAAGGAACTGGCCAAAGATAGAAATAAAAAATAAGGATGCCTTAGCCATAATCTGATAAATATCAGGGTTTCCACTGAGTCGCCTCATGCCCAACAATAGCCTCCAAAGATACCTTAGCGGAAATTTGAAAAGCTATGTCGTCAACTGCCGTTCATCAACAATTAACCTGCTTCCATTGCGGAGAAGATTGTGCCAACGACAAGATAATGTTGGAACAAAAGGTTTTTTGCTGTGATGGCTGCAAGATGGTGTTTCAACTTTTAAATCAAAACGGACTTTGCGAATATTATAACCTCAATGAAAAACCCGGTATCAGCCAAAGGCAGCCTATTAGAAGGGATAAGTTCGCTTTTCTGGAAGACCCGAAAATGCAAGATAAATTGGTGCATTTCAGGGATAACACACAAACACATATTACTTTCTACCTCCCTCAGGTACATTGCAGCAGCTGCCTGTATCTCTTAGAAAACCTTCACCATATAGAACCCGGAGTTATCAGCTCAAAAGTAAATTTCACATCGAAAGAAGTGACACTTGTATTTGATGAAAATCAAATCAGTTTACGAGAAACAGCAGAGTTGCTTACAAGCATAGGCTATGAGCCTTATATAAGCCTGAATGATCTTAAGAATGAAAAGCCAAGGATTAAAAGAAGCATGATCATTCAATTGGGGGTGGCCGGCTTTTGTTTCTCCAATATCATGTTGTTGAGTTTCCCTGAATACCTGGGATTGGCAGATGCTGATATGGGTCTTCAGTCTGTTTTCAGGAACCTGAGCTTTGCATTAGCCTTACCTGTATTTTTCTATAGCGCCATCCCTTTCTATACAAGCGGCTGGAAGGGACTAAAACATAAATTTCTCAATATTGACGCCCCAATTGCATTAGCAATAATTGTAACCTTCGGAAGAAGTGTATATGAAGTATTGAGCGGTACAGGATCGGGGTACTTCGATTCTATGACCGGTATCGTGTTCTTTATGTTAGTGGGAAGGGTTTTGCAAGACAAGACCTATCAGCAACTTTCCTTTGAAAGGGATTATACTTCCTATTTTCCGATTGCTGTTACTGTTGTAAAGGATAATAAAGAGATTCCAACCGCTTTACCTGATATAAAAACCGGTGATACGCTTTTAATTCATAGTGAAGAACTGATTCCTGCCGATGGTATTCTAACCAGAGGAAAGGCGCTAATTGATTATAGCTTTGTAACCGGGGAATCCATTCCTGTTTCCAAAGAAATGGGTGAGATAATTTATGCTGGTGGAAAGCAAACTGGCGCGAATATAGAATTGCTGGTAATTAAAGAAGTGGCACAAAGTTATCTGACCAGTTTATGGGCAGGTGATCAATTCAAGAAATCTTCCGAAACAAAAAGCATTTCATTCGTACACCTGCTTAGCCGCTATTTCACCCTGATATTATTCAGTATTGCTACCATTGCAGCTATCTATTGGAGCTTTCACGACAGTACCAAAGTATGGAATGTAATAACTGCCGTACTTATTGTAGCCTGTCCTTGTGCATTGCTTCTTTCCAATACATTTACCAATGGAAATATCCTGAGGATCTTAGGCAGGAATAAATTCTACTTACGTAATGCACAGGTTATAGAAGACATCGCCCATATCGATCATTTTGTATTCGACAAGACCGGCACAATCACTACCACCAAAGAACAGGAAGTGGTATATGAGGGTGTAAAACTTTCCTGGATGCAGGAAAGAGCTATTGCTGCATTAGCTGCACAAAGCAACCATCCATTAAGCAAAGCGATTTCGAGTTTCTATAAATCTCCGGAACAATTACCAGAGGTAACCTCCTTCATAGAAACTGCTGGAAAAGGAACTGAAGCAGTTGTGCATGGACAGCTCATTAGTTTGGGTTCGAAATCTTACATAACAGGAAGTAACGAAAAATATAATCCAGTAACCCAGGTATGGCTGGCCATAGAGAAAGAGCCAGTGGGTTATTTTTCAATTCGCAACCATTACCGGGAAGCTGTTGCTCCACTATTAAAAGCACTTGGAAACAAATATAAAATATCTGTAATATCTGGAGATAATGCTGCTGAACAGCAGAATCTGGTTAAGCTTCTTGGAAACGATGCCACGCTTCTTTTTAACCAGCAGCCTGCACAAAAACTACAATACATACAGCAACTACAACAAGGCGGAGCCAAAGTGATGATGATTGGAGACGGCCTTAACGATGCTGGAGCCTTAAAGCAAAGCCAGGTGGGTATTGCTCTTACTGAAGACAGTAACAATTTCACACCTGCGAGTGATGCCATTTTGGAAGCCAGTCAGTTATCAAAATTCATGAAACTTTTATGGCTCTGTAAAGCAAACAAGAAAATTGTAATGGCAGCCTTTGTGCTGTCAATCCTATACAATATCGTAGGTATTTCTTTTGCCGTTCAGGGAATGTTATCCCCAATGGTAGCCGCAATACTAATGCCTGTTAGTTCGCTGAGCATTTTACTGGTCACTTTTGGTAGCAGTAACCTCTCGGCACGCCTTATGAAACTATAGTGTGAGGGGTATTCAAAACCCTATGAGCAGAATCATTTTTTCCATTGAGGTCTGTCATGACAATGTCATGCCCTGCCGGATATTTTTACGCGGTTTTTGAAATAAATCAAATGAGTTATGAGTGCCATTATCATCCTGCTTTTCGCCAGTATTTCTGTAGCCGCCCTTTTCCTGGGAGCCTTTTTATGGAGTGTAAAGAGTGGACAGTACGATGATGAAATGTCGCCACCCATCCGCATGTTATTCGATCACAAACCCGCTGAAACCAAAGAAGAGACAAACATTTAACCAAAACCAATCATAGAAACTACACGAGTATGCAAGTTGAAAAGTACTATTACGACAACAAAATTGTAAAGGCATTTGCATATGCCACCATGCTATTCGGCATCGTGGGTATGCTGGTCGGCTTACTGGTAGCAATTCAATTCTACCTTCCTGCCGCCACTTTCAATTTTGCCCCAACCACGTTTGGCCGCCTTCGACCCCTACACACCAACGCAGTGATATTTGCCTTCGTTGGTAACTGTATGTTTATGGGGATTTATTATTCTCTTCAACGCTTAACTAAAGCCCGGATGTTCAGTGATACACTGAGCTGGATTCATTTCTGGGGATGGCAAGCAATCATTGCGTCTGCTGCAATTACACTTTTACTGGGATATACAACCGGTAAGGAATATGCAGAGTTGGAATGGCCAATCGACATCGCTATTACATTAATTTGGGTTGTATTCGGAATTAACATGTTCGGAACCATCTTGAAACGCAGGGAACGCCATCTGTATGTTGCTATCTGGTTCTATATAGCTACATGGGTTACTGTAGCGATGCTACATATTGTTAACTCAATTGAGATACCGGTTACTTTATTTAAAAGCTATAGCTGGTATGCAGGTGTTCAGGATGCATTGGTTCAGTGGTGGTACGGTCATAATGCTGTTGCCTTCTTCCTGACTACCCCTATCCTGGGTATCATGTACTACTTCCTTCCTAAAGCAGCTAACAGGCCCGTTTATTCGTACCGACTTTCTATTATCCACTTCTGGGCGCTGATCTTCCTTTATATCTGGGCTGGTCCGCACCATCTTCTTTATACTTCATTACCCGACTGGGCCCAATCACTGGGTTCTGTATTCTCTATCATGCTCATCTTCCCAAGCTGGGGAGGTATGCTGAACGGATTGTTCACACTCCGTGGAGCGTGGGATAAAGTTCGAGAAGAGCCAGTTTTAAAATTCTTTGTTGTAGCCGTAACCTGTTATGGTATGTCTACACTGGAAGGACCATTATTAAGTATCAAGAGCATTAATGCAATTTCTCACTTTACTGACTGGACTATCGCCCACGTGCATATTGGTGCTATGGGTTGGAATGGTTTTATGGCCTTTGGTCTTATTTACTTCCTGGTTCCAAAAATGTGGAATACCAGTTTGTATAGTAAGAAGCTGGCTACAAACCATTTCTGGTTAGGTACAATCGGTATCGTTATCTATGCGATCCCAATGTACTGGGCTGGTTTTACACAAGCACAAATGTGGAAGACCTTTACTGAAGAAGGAACATTGAAATTCCAGTTCCTTGAAACAGTTACCCATATCATTCCAATGTATGTTACCCGTAGCATTGGTGGTGTATTATACCTTGTAGGAGCATTGATGATGGTTTATAATGTGATCAAGACAATTGCGAAAGGAAGCTTTATTGCTAACGAAGCAGCAGAAGCAGCTCCATTGGTGAAGAATGAAAATCATGGTCGCGAATACTGGCATAGGGTTATTGAAAGAAAACCTTTGATGATGTTAGTAGTGAGCTTGATTCTTGTTGCTATTGGCGGTTTGCTTGAATTGATTCCTACTTTCCTTGTTAAGTCTAATATACCAACCATTGCACAGGTTAAACCATATACTCCGCTTGAATTGCAAGGTAGTGATATTTATGTTAGAGAAGGTTGTTATACCTGTCACTCACAAATGATTCGTCCATTCCGTGATGAAGTTGCCCGTTATGGAGAATACTCAAAAGCTGGCGAATTCGTTTATGACCATCCATTCCAATGGGGAAGTAAGCGTACAGGTCCGGATTTGGCCCGTGAAGGTGTAGGTCGTTTGAAAAAAACAGATAGCTGGCATTATAACCACTTCTTAGACCCACGCCTGATGTCTCCTGGTTCTATCATGCCATCATATGTTTTCTTATTGGAAAATACTCTTGATACTTCAAGTACAGCAGCTAAAATAAGTGCTATGCGTACAATCGGAGTACCATATCCAGAAGGTTATGAGCAAATAGCCAATAAGGAACTTATGACACAGGCAAACGGTATCAGGATCGGTTTGAAAATGGATAAGATAGAAACCCCAGCCATTGCAGAAGTAGTGGCCCTGATTGCCTATCTGCAACGTCTCGGTAAGGACATCAGTACCGTTCCAAAAGAACCCACTGCATCCAAATAAAAAAACATCATTACAAAGCCTAAAAGTTCGGAGGATATAATATGAAATTCGTTCACTATCTCGACAAGATCACCAACATCAACATATATGCCTTTACATCGTTCGGCATATTCGCCTTCGTATTCATCGTGATGCTGGTATACGTATTCAAGACAGATAAGAAAACGTTTCAGGAAATCAGCCGCATTCCATTAGACTAAACCAACATTAACTTAAAACTATCCATATGTTTCGCATATCCGATAAACATCTAAACAGGAAATGGTTCAAAGCCGGCATCCTGGCTCTTATGGGCCTCGGAGTAACTCCCGCTGCATGGGCAGCAGGCCCTCCGGCACCTTCTTCCATGTCGGACCCATTAGTAATCTCCCTTGTAATTCTGATGCTTTTATTGCTATTGATCATAGCCTTATTAGCAAACGTATTATTAGGCACTGCTCATTTCCAACAGGAGAATGAGAAGAAATCAGGAATAAAAGCAACAATGGTCGTTGGACTCATGCTTTTATCATCATCAATAATGGCGCAAGCCCCAACAAGTACTCCAGCAGCAGCGGCCCCAACAACTATTGGTGGATTGTCTGAAACAACTTTCTATTTAATCATTGGCGTATTAGTAGTAGAAATTGTTGTGATATTGTTCTTGTTACTGCAACTGAAAGCAATGCTGGCAAAAGAAAAGCTTCGCAAGATTGCAGAAGCAACAGCAGCAGGATTAGCACCAGCGGCTCCAGGATTATCATGGTGGGATAAATTCAACAGCTTCCGCCCAATTGAAAAAGAAGCCGACCTTGATTTGGGACATGATTATGATGGTATCCGTGAACTGGATAACCGTCTTCCACCATGGTGGCTTTATGGATTCTATATCACAATTGTTGCTGCAGGTATCTATCTGTATCGTTATCATGTAGTTCATTCAGCGCCATTAAGTGCAGAAGAACTTGTGATAGCTACAAAAGCTGCTGAGAAAAAACAAGCTGAATACTTGAAGAATGCTGCTAATCTGGTTGACGAAACAAGTGTAAAAGTGTTGACCGCCGAAGCTGATCTTAGCGCTGGCAAAGCATTATTTATTTCCAACTGTAAACCATGCCATGGTGAAGATGCGAGCGGTATGGCTGCTCCTGGTGTTCAGGGTGTTGGTCCAAACCTAACCGATGATTATTGGATTCATGGTGGTGGTATCAGCGATATCTTCAAATCAATAAAATATGGTTGGCAGGATAAAGGTATGAAGAGCTGGAAAGTAGATTTTACAGCTTCACAAATGGCACAAATTTCCAGTTTTGTAAAATCTTTAAGAGGTACTAAACCACAAGATAAAGGAGGAAGAGCTCCCCAAGGTGATTTGTACACTGAGGGTGCTGCAAAATCAGATACTACAGCCACTGGAAGTACTGCACCTGCCGTGGACACTGCTGCTAAAAAATAAATGTATAGGAGAGAGATACTATGAATACAAAAGATGATTCATTAAAAAATAATCCCTTAAAAGAAACTCCTCAGTCACCTGAGGAAGTTTCTTTTCGGGACCGTATTGCTACTGTAGATGCGTCTGGAAAAAGAAAGTGGATTTTTGCACAAAAACCTAAAGGACGTTTCTGTAATGTTCGTACCCTCGTGAGTTATGGGTTTTTTATTCTGTTTTTTACGATGCCATTTATTCACATTGATGGCAGACCATTTTTTCTTTTCAATGTAACTCAGGCGAAATTTATTCTTTTTGGAAAAGTATTCTGGCCACAAGACTTTTTCATTTTCGGATTAACGATGATCACCTTCATCGTTTTCATCATTCTATTTACAGCCGCATTTGGTCGCCTTTTCTGTGGATGGGTTTGCCCACAAACCATTTTCATGGAAATGTTCTTCCGAAAGCTGGAATATTTCATAGAAGGTGATGCTGCCAAACAAAAACAGTTATCCGCTGGACCATGGGATACAAATAAGATCGTACGCAAAGTAATAAAGCACTTTGTGTTTTTCCTGATGTCCTTTGTTATTGCCAATTTCTTTTTATCCTACATAATTGGCGTGAAGGAATTATGGAAAATAATTACAGAACCTGTTGCCCAACATATTCCCGGGCTAATGGCTCTTACCATATTCTCTGCTGTATTCTATGGCGTATATGCCTATTTCAGGGAACAAGCCTGTACAGTTGTTTGTCCTTATGGCCGCTTACAAAGCGTTTTGCTTGATAAAAACTCCATGCTGGTTGCCTATGATTATAAAAGAGGCGAACCACGTGGTAAATTCGATAAAAGAGTTGACAGAACAATCGGTGATTGTATAGATTGTTATCAGTGCGTAAGGGTTTGTCCTACCGGTATTGACATTCGCAATGGTACTCAATTGGAATGCGTTGGTTGTACCGCTTGTATCGATGCCTGCGACGATGTTATGGTAAAGATTCAGAAGCCAAAAGGATTGGTAAGATATGCATCTGAAAACGGAATAGCCAATGGAGAAAAACTCCACTACACTACCCGTATGAAAATGTATACCGTATTATTAGGTATATTACTGAGCATTCTTAGCTTCCTGTTGTTTACAAGAAAAGATGTTGATGCTACTATTATGCGCACTCCGGGACAACTGTTCCAGGAAAGAGGCACAGACAGCATTTCCAATCTGTACAACATTAAAGTAGCCAACAAAACAGTAAAAGAAGTACCTCTTCAATTAAGGCTTGAAAATGCAGAAGGTAGTATTGAAATAATCGGATCTCATCATATAATCACTGTTCAAAAAGAAGGCCAGGGTGCTGGTTCATTCTTCATCATACTTCCAACAAAAAGTTTGCAGAAAAGAAAATCGACAATAAGTGTTGGTATTTATCAGGGAGACAAGAAGATCGATGTACTCACCACAAGTTTTCTAGGTCCTGTAAACCAATAAAAAATACAATTATGAAAATTAGTTGGGGAAATAAGATTCTGGTTGCCATAATTGCTTTTGTAGCTATGATGGGAACACTGGTTTATAAAAGCCTTAATACCAATTACGAATTGGTATCAAAAGAATATTATAAAGAAGAGCTTGATTACCAGAAAATAATAGAAGCTTCTAACCGTACCCTGGCACTTACAAGTGCCGCTTCAGTTAGTGTAAATAATGAATCTGTATTAGTGGAATTGCCTGGAGAAATGAGAAACAAGAATGTTACAGGTTCTATACTTTTCTATTGCGCAACAGATGCCAGCAAAGACAAGACTATTGAAATGAAAGTTTCAGCAGATGGTCAGCAGGCGATTGATAAATCATCTTTAAGGCCTGGTCATTATACTGTAAAGATGAGTTGGGTAGCCGATGGACAATCATATTATTCAGAAAAAGCAGTAACACGGTAATATATGTGGCAGGCATTGATAGCAGGTGGCAGTCTTGGCTTACTCAGCAGTTTTCACTGTGTGGGTATGTGTGGACCGTTGGCACTATCATTGCCTGTTCAACATTTTTCCAGGATACAACAGATTATCGCCTTGCTTCTTTATAATATGGGCAGGGTGGTTACCTATTCTTTACTTGGACTTATTTTTGGAATTACCGGACGCCAGTTATTCGTTGCCGGGTGGCAACAATGGTTCTCCATTGCACTCGGTGTTTTTATTCTGGTTTTAGCATTGCAATATTTCTTTTTCAAAAATCTATGGCAACCTTCCTGGCTTCAGAACTTCCACTACAAAGTACAGGGATGGATGTCGCATTTCTTGCAATCACGTCATATAAGCGCTTTCCTACTTCTGGGAATGGCTAATGGTCTGCTACCATGTGGCATGGTTTATATAGCCATTGCAGGAGCCTTAAGCAGCTCTGAAGTAGTACATAGTGTTGCATTCATGGCTGCTTTTGGAATGGCCACACTGCCTGCCATGTTCTTCTTAAGCTGGATGGGTTTACGAATGGATCTTGGTATCAGAAACAGGATACGTAAAGTGATGCCAATGGTAGTAGTAGCAATTGCTCTTGTATTAATATTAAGGGGAATGAATCTCGGTATCCCTTTTATAAGCCCTGTATTGGCTAGTTCTCCTGGAGATGCTATCAATTGCCATTAATTCATATCTCGCAATTCATCGTACTTCTATTTATAATCATTCACCAATTGGAATTGACTGCGGAACAGAAAGGGAAATTGTTGTTCCCTTACCTAACTCACTATTAAGCGATAAGGTTCCCTGTAATAAGTCGGCATATCTTCTAACAATATGAAGTCCGAGTCCGGTACCTTGAATATTCACCGCATTCTTACCTCTGAAAAAGCTAGTGAAAAGATGCTGTTGGTCTTCTTCCGAAATACCAATCCCTTCATCAGAAACTGAAAGATGTAATTGTTCCTGATCCTTATAAGCATGTACTTTGATGGCCGCCCCGTCATTACTGAATTTAACGGCATTACTTACAAGGTTGATAAGAATATTCTTCAGCAATTTCTTATCTGTCTTAACCCTGCCTGTACCCTGGCAATTAACCAAAATTTCCTGCCCTGGCTTTAGGATTGCATGCATTTCATCTGCCACATCTTCCAGGAATTCTTTCAGGTAAAAAATATCCAGATGGGTAGCCACTTTTCCTTCTTCCAAACGCCCTAGTGACAGGAAGTCTTCCAGAAGATCGTTTAGATGCTTTACAGAATCCTTTATTCGATTGATATGCCTGTTACGGCTATCCTGTTCGTCTTCTTTAACATATCGGGATATAAGGGAAGCGGATGATAATACAGAACTCAAAGGTGTCCTGAATTCATGAGAAGCCATTGAAACAAAACGCGATTTAATCTCATTCAATTCCTTCTCTTTGCTCAAAGCATCGCTCAGGTCTTTTTGAGACTGTTCCAATTCCTGCAATGCTTCCTGCAAAATAAGGGTACGCTCCTTCACTTTTGTTTCCAGTTCGGCATTCAATTGGCGTATTTCAGAAGAAACCTTTTCCAATTGCATCCGCTGTGCCGTCATTCTTGCTTCGGCCTCTTTTCTTTGTGTAATATCTACAACGAAAGCAATCACGAAAGACTCATTCTTTTGCCGGTAATGGCTCAAGCTTATTTCAACAGGGAACTCATTCCCATGTTTATCCCGGGCAAATAAGTCACGGCCATGCCCCATTCTCCTGTTCGATGGGTTATTGGCAAAACTATTTCTGTAAGTATCATGATTACCCTGATACCGCATTGGGATCAATAATTCAACAGGCTTCCCCAGCATTTCCTGTTTACTGTACTTGAACAATTGTTCGCTGGCTGGATTCACCAATATAATTTCACCCTTCTTATTTGTAAGAATGATACCTTCTGTAGCATGTTCAAACAAGGCATTCATCTGTAGCTGATCCTGTTCCATTGACCTATACAGCTTCTTCACATACAAAACTGCAATTATTGCCAGCAGCATGATGATAATGGAGAACATATGCTGCATGATGATCTGCTGCTGATCCATTCCCTCATGATCATAAAAGGAGGAAATCAACACCAACGATATACACACAAATCCAAAAACTATCGTGTACTTATCTTCTTTAAGGAAAACAGTTAAAAGTATAACGGTTATAAGACCACCATCAAAAAAGCTGAAATTGGGCATTATATATTGCAAAACCGCCGTACATAATGTTACGATAGCACAGAATAGCAGTACAATTAATGGCCTCTCTTTAAACATATCCTTCGTTTACGGTGGAAATTTAGCACAAACTGGCCGAAAAAAAAGGTAATTGTATCTTTGCCTCATGCATATTGACATCATCACCGTTTTACCTGAATTACTGGAAAGCCCATTTGGCCATTCAATTATGAAAAGGGCACAGGAAAAAGGCTTATTGGTAGTTAAGACCCATGCCCTTAGGCAATGGGCGGTAAATGAATATGGGCAGGTTGATGATTATCAATACGGAGGTGGCGCTGGAATGGTTCTTATGTGCGAACCACTGGTGAATGCCATCGAAGCCTTATCCAAAGAAAGGAAATATGATGGAATTATCTATCTGACCCCAGATGGTCAAACTTTACAACAATCCATGGCCAACCAATTATCGATGAAGGAAAACCTTTTATTGATATGCGGCCATTACAAGGGAATAGACCAGCGAATAAGGGACCATTATATAACACGTGAAATTTCTATTGGCGACTATGTATTAAGTGGAGGCGAACTAGCAGCCGCCGTTTTGGTAGATGCCATAGGAAGGCTGCTGCCCGGAGTTCTAAATAATGAAACCTCTGCCCTTACAGACTCGTTTCAGGATAACTTACTGGCACCTCCTGTATATACCCGTCCTGCCGAGTTCAAGGGCTGGAAAATACCTGATATCCTTTTAAGCGGCGATTTAAAAAAATAGAAGACTGGCGACACGAACAAAGTGTTGAGCGCACAAAAGAACGCCGACCCGATTTGCTGCCAGAATAAGGCTATAAATTCAGTATATTACATGCCTTTTAATGCACACCAATTTCCTAGAAACACACTTATTAGAATGTATCGCCATATCACTTTCACTATAGCTCTTACATTGTTATGTGGCATTTCATTTGCACAACTACTTACCTCCCATCAAGACCAATACAAATTACATATCAGGAAGGCTTCAACTTCAATAAAAGTTGACGGGCTCTTTGATGAAGAAGCCTGGGATAAAGCAGAAACGAGTACAGACTTCATCAGAAAATTCCCAAATGACCTGGCCATTCCCATTAGAAGAACTATTGTAAAGACCACATATGATGATGCTTACATTTATTTTGCATTTACATCTTACGATAGTAGTACTCATGTAATCCAAAGTTTAAAAAGGGATGGCGGTCATGAAATGAATGATGCAGTAGGTGTTGTAATTGATCCCCTGAACCAGCGTACCGGTGGCTTCTTCTTTGTTGTTAGCGCTTTCAATACCCAAACCGATGACCAATTAAATGGCGGATCGGATCAACTATCATTAAGCTGGGATAACAAGTGGTATTCTGCAACGAAGAGATATGCCGACCACTGGACGGCAGAAATAGCGATACCTTTCAAAACCATACGATATAAGGGTGACAGGAAATTATGGGGAATCAATTTTCTGAGAAGTGATTTGAAGACAAATGAATATTCCTGCTGGACACGAATTCCCATCAATTTCAAATCGTATGATTTGGGGTATACAGGGTCACTACTTTGGGATTCGCCTCCTCCCCCTGCAGGCTCAAACATGGCATTCATTCCTTATGTTACCGGGAACCTGAATTCCAATAAGGAAAATAATCAACCATTAAAAGCAGGTGGCAATGCAGGTTTTGATGCAAAAGTGGCACTTTCTTCTTCACTGAACCTCGACTTGACCGTTAATCCTGATTTCTCACAAATTGAAGTTGATCAACAAGTAACCAACCTAACCCGCTTCAATATCTTCTTACCCGAAAAAAGGACTTTCTTTTTAGAAAACTCAGATATCTTTTCCGGCTATGGCATTGAACCAATAAGGCCATTCTATTCAAGAAGAATAGGACTGGATGATGATGGCAATGCTATCCCCATTTATGGTGGCGCTCGTTTAAGTGGGAATTTGGGCAGCCGAACAAGAATAGGAATCATGAATATGGAAACTGGGAGAAAGAATGGATATGCAGGACAAAACTATTCTGCTATTTCAGTAAATCAGGGTCTTTTCAAACGTTCCCTGATAAAAGGGTATTTCCTAAACAGACAGGGATTCATGACGGAAGCCGAAAAACAACAAGACCCATTAAAAGCCTATGGAAGAAATGCTGGTGGAGAGTTCGCTTACTCCAACCTGAAAGGCACCTGGAATGCCTGGCTCAACTTCAATAAGTCATTTAAACCGGGGATCCATACTGAAAATACATACGGAAGCACTGGTATCGGTTATTCTGATGATAAATTCAGTATGATAGTTGATGTAACCAGCGTTGGCACCAACTATTACACTGATATGGGTTATGTGGAAAGAATAGAAAACTATGATGCAGCGAGAGATACAATAGTACGAGTAGGCTTTAAACACCTTTTTACAGAAGCAACCTGGAGAATTGCACCTCCGAAAGGGAAAATTAACCGGCATACATTTAACTTATCCAATTACCGTGTGGTAAACCCAGATTATAGTTTGAATGAAAACAATCTTGAGTTTGATTACCAATTGGAATTCAGCAACACCGCTTCTTTAAATGCAGAAGTGAGTAATAATACCGTACAATTATTATTCCCCATTTCCTTTACTGATGCCACTCCAATTCCTGTTGCCAGGTATAAGTATTCAAACGGATCCATCAAATTCAATTCTGATATAAGAAAAACCTTCAATTATTTTCTTATGGCAGGGGGTGGAGAGTTCTATAATGGAACTGTTAAGCAACTGCAAACCGGATTCACTTACAGGAAACAGCCTTCATTGAGTTTCACTCTTGCCTTTGAATATAACCAATTACGATTCCCACTTACCTATGGCAAGACTGAATTGTTTCTGATAGCCCCAAGGGTAGAGATCAGCTTCTCTACAAATCTTTTCTGGACAACATTCCTACAGTACAATACGCAGAATAATAATTTTAATATCAATAGCCGATTCCAATGGCGGTATAAGCCGATGAGCGACTTGTTTTTAGTGTATACCGACAACTATTTTACAGATCCATTATTGAAGAATAAAAGCAGGGCCCTGGTGTTAAAACTAAACTACTGGCTTAACTTATAATCAGCGCTTCTTTTCAACCCAAAGGAATTCAGCAAAGCCCAGTAAATCCCAAAAAATGTTTCCCGTAACTGGTTTACCTCGTAACCATCTAAATGGTATTCGAACAGGAGTCATCAATACATAAAACCAGCTACGACGAAGACCACTTCTAACTACACGGCAATTCTTGCTTTCAAATAAGCTGGTCAGTTCCTTTACAGAATATATCCTAACGTGGGTACTGTCGTCAAAATAATTCAACGTACCTTTCATAGAGGGTAGTCGGGTGCTCCTGACTCCGGGATATTCAACATATAAAAATCCGCCTGGCTTGAGTTTGGGTAATAATCCTGCTAAAACAGCATCTCCATTATAAAGATGTTCTATAACATGTACCAATAATATTGCATCAAAAAAACCATCTGGGATTGAATCGAATTTGAGCAGGGTAAGGTCCATTTCGTAGAAATCTTTCATCACAGCAAAATCGGCTGGATTGTTATTGTACTCACGACTCAGATCCAGTCCATAATATGAGCAGCCAGGGAATAGGGCCACTGTCTTTGTAGCCGATTGATTACCGGAACCGATATCAAGGAGGGTAAATGGCTGTTTACCAAAACAGCGGTGAAGAAAGTTGAATTTGGGGTTCTGTAACTTAACCCAGGATTGTAAGGATGCCATAAGTTGGCACACAAGATAAGAGATTCCGAATATTCTTCATTTTCTTGCAAACGATTGTTCAATTTTAAATTACGTTTGAAGGAATTCGACCTAATTTCATGAAATTGCAAAACACCTAAAAACAACGGATATGAATTCTAACCGCCGCAAATTTCTTCGCAACGTAACAGTTGGAGCAGGCACATTATTAACCGGTATCGATGCCCTGGCCAATGTTACAAAAGATGAAGCAGACAAGAGCTTATCTACATCTTATGAGAAGGAACAACAACGTTTCAATATGTGTGGCTATGCAGCCCCAAAATTGAACGTAGTCCGAATTGGTGTAATAGGATTGGGAATGAGAGGATCTGGTGCTGTGGAAAGGCTAAGCTATATTGATGGCGTAGAGATTACTGCTCTTTGTGATGAGTTACCCGACAGAGTTGCTGCTGCACAGAAAACCCTGGCTAAAATGGACCGTCCTAAGGCTAAGGAATACAGTGGTGCCAATGGTTGGAAAGCGCTATGTGAAAGCAAGGATGTAGATTTAGTATATACTCCAACCCCATGGGAATTGCACGCTCCCATTGCCATTTATTCCATGAAAAATGGCAAACACGTGGCAACAGAAGTTAACTCAGCACTTACAATTGAAGAAGCCTGGCAATTAGTGGAAACATCAGAAGCCACCCGCAAGCATTGTATGATGCTTGAAAACTGCTGTTACGATTTCTTCGAACTGCTCACTTTGAATATGGTACGTAATGGCCTGTTTGGAGAACTGGTTCATGGGGAAGGCGCTTATCTGCACGACCTTAGCCGCGATTACCTTTTCAACAAGAAAGCATACACTAATATGTGGCGCTTACGTGAGAACATGAAAAGGAACGGCTCTCTCTACCCTACCCATGGCCTCGGACCAATTGCTCAGTGTATGAATATCAATCGTGGCGATAAAATGGATCATCTGGTATCTATGAGTACCAATGATTTTACTTTAGGGGCTATTGCTGAAGAAATGGCTGCAAAAGATGCCTTCTTCAACGAATTCAAAGGCAAGAAATTCCGTGGAAGCAACAACAACATTTTTATACGAACTACAAAAGGTAAATCAATCCTGATTCAGCACGATGTATCCACACCAAGACCTTACTCAAGGATTCATCAGCTAAGTGGTACAAAAGCTATGGCTCAAAAATGGCCTGGCCCAGAACGTATCGCCTTCGGCCATCAGGAAGTAAAAGCAGAAGAACTGAAAGCGCTTTATGCAAAATACTCTCCTGCAATTGTAACCCATATAGGAGAAATAGCTAAGGAAGTGGGTGGACATGGTGGAATGGACTTCATCATGGACTGGAGGTTGATAGATTGCCTTCGCAATGGTCTGCCATTGGATCAGGACGTATATGATGCCGCTTCCTGGAGTTCTATTATTCCGTTGAGCAACTTATCGGTTAATAATAAATCACGCTCTGTGGATGTACCAGACTTCACAAGAGGAGCATGGAAAACCAACAAACCACTTGATCTTACATTAAATGGAGGAGGAACAACTTCTGTGAGAAAATTAGCGCCAAAGCAATAACGATACTAAAAGAAAAACCAGAAACGGGACGCGGATGAAAATCGGTCCCGTTTTTTATTTATTGAATTTAATCACTTCGAAATCGGAACCTTTAACGTTACCTAATAAACGCAGTTCATCATTGCTCCATCTTTCATCTGGCGCTCCTGTTATATAAAGATTAGAGCCAATATCGGCGAGAATGACACCATACTTCTTCATGGCGGTCAAAATAACTTTAACAGAAGCAGGATAGCTTGAAATATCAAAGCTTTTCTTCAATCGAAGTCTGGCTCCAAAAGGCAAACCATTCACGCCGCCGGCTCCATTCACTTTGTGTAATGCTGGAGCACTATAAGCGGGTTGAACAAGGCTTTTTGAAAGGGTGAACCGGATGGCATGATCAATAACTCCTTTAGCTACTTCTTCATAACGTACTAATCCGGTAAAAATCGGTAGCCCCGCAGCATCGGCCGATGTAAAGCCTGGTGTTCTTGTAGCATTCGATGACAGATCGAACACAGCACCGGAAGAAGCCTCCCATTTACCAGCATTCACACTCGCATTATAGAGTTCATATAGTTTCTTATTCTCGATATCAACTGCAATTACATGCGAATCGCCGCTGCCATTTCCTTCAATGGGAGCATTCAATGGAATAGGAAAAGGACCCGCATCACTTTCATCACCATAATTTCCGTCATATCCATTAGCCCGATAAGTAACTGCAATTTTAGCCTGATTACCACAAACCGCTACATATGGTATACCAATTGGTGCTCCATCCCAAAGGCCACTTCCAAAATCAGGATGCATACCAGTAGTTGCAAATTGAGCAATGATATTTGTATTAAGAGGATCAATTGGAAGAGCGGAAATATCCTGATTCCAAGCATTGTCTGATGGGAATAATGCAATTGTTTCAATAGCTGCTTTTGTAGCAGAACATGACCCAGGAATTACAGGAGGGTCAACAGCTACATCCGCCGATTTTTTACAAGAAGAAAAGAAAAAAAACAACCAGAAGAAAAATAAGATCAGCATCAGATTGATGACGAAATTTCCTGTTACGGTACTTTTCATAGAACTGGATTTTGGATACGGAATTGGACTTTCCTGACACCTATACAGTATTAAAAACAGTGCCAATTCGGGGTTTTTGAAGTCGTAAATGTACTCACTTCTTCATGTTTTTATCCTATTACAAGCTTAGGGCTTAAGGCCTAAAGCCTAAAGCTTGAATTGTACATAGCCCAGAATTCAGGCTTCGAATTAAAAAATACATTTTACCGCAGAGACGGGGAGACGGAGGGGGGGTAGAGTTCGAACTAAAAGTTGGAACTCTACTCGCGTCTTCGCGTCTCTGCGGTAGAATGTATTTGCCTTAAGCATCCAGCCTCTAGCATCAAGCATAATAAAAAGCTCCGTATGGACCATCATACGGAGCTCAAAACTTTTGTTCAGTAACAGGTCTTAGCCTTTGGCCCTAGGCCTTAAGCCTTAGGCAAAAAGCATCAAGCATCAAGCATCTCCCGCACTACTTCACCCCAATAACCGGCAACGCCTTCTCCCTTATCAACTGATTAAACTTCACAACATCTTCATCAACTATTTTCTTCAGCTTAGCGAGTTGTTCATCGCATTGGGAAGCAAGAGTTGCATATACTTCTTTCACTTGCTTGCTTGGTGCCATATTGCCACTGTTGGCTGCATCATAAACTCCACTCAACTTATCATTCAAACGTATCGGGAAATTCAATACATCCTGACCGCTTTTTGATTTTGTTTGATAGAGCGTTTCTTCTATTGTTGTGAGTTGCTTGTTTATGGATTCACCCATTTCTTTTACTTCCTTCGGACAATCCTTTCCTTGTTTTGCAATGAAGTCGTTTATCTGCGTACGAAGGGAACGGATATTCTTGATACCCTTTTGTACATCATTGAATTTTCCCATTGCAGTTTGCAGGAATTCAAACTGGGCAGTATAGTCTTCCTGGGAACATTTATAGTTTGGATCCGCTTTTACCTGGAAACTTCCTTCTACTGAATCAACTCCTGATTTTACTTTATAGAAATAATCACCTGGGGCGGCAACCAAACCACTTGGAGTACCATTCCAAAGAATCATACCATCCACTGTTTCAGCACCAGGATACTGCAGGTTCCAGGAAAACTGGTTCATACCCTTTACGATTTCAAATTTATTCTCCTTCCCTTCTGTTGCGAAAGTTTTAATCACTTTCTTATTCTTATCCATTATTACAATGGTCGCTTTCGTAGAATCAGTCACATCTTTTAAGAAATAATTGATAACCACTCCTGATGTAGGATTCGCACCTGCATTTACAGGAGTGCGTTGGAAGGCAGCAAATCTTTCATCAGGACCAGGAATACGCCATGTTGGTTTAACAGGAAACACATGAAGGTTCTTATTAGTAAGTGAAGGATCATATTGCTGAACAATAGTAAGATCATCAATGATCCAGAAGGCCCTTCCTTGAGTAGCAACAATCAGGTCATTATCTTTTATCGTAAGGTCTGTAATCGGAACAATTGGCAGATTTTGTTGGAATTTCCTCCAATTAGCTCCATCATCATAACTGATATACATTCCATATTCGGTACCTGCATACAATAAACCAGCACGTCTTCTGTCGGCGCGCATGGTGCGGGTGAAATGCAACTTGTCTATACCGTTTGTAATCAGCTTCCAGGTTTTACCATAGTCTTCAGTCTTATAGATATAAGGAGCGAAGTCATCACTTTTATATCTTGTTCCTATAACATAAGCAGCGCCTTTCTTGAAAGGATCCACTTCAATGCAGTTCCACATCATCCATTTCGGACAATCTTTTGGAGTTACATTCTCCCAATTCTTACCAGCATCCTTACTTACTGATAAAACACCATCATCACTTCCTGCCCATAAAAGATCCTTTTCTACCCAGCTTTCAGTTGCAGTGAATATGGTGCAATAGTATTCAACCGAAGTATTATCTTTTGTTATGGGACCACCACTTGAAACCTGCTTAGCCTTATCATTAGTGGTTAAGTCTGGAGAAATCTGTTCCCAACTAGCTCCTTCGTTTTCAGTTACGAACAAAGCATTACCAGCAGTATATAATCGTTTTGGATTATGTGGCGAAAAGAAGATGGGGAAATTCCATTGGAAACGGAATTTTTGTACGTCGGCACCCGCTCCCATCGGATTATCAGGCCATACAGAGATCGCTCTGTTCTCACCCGTCTTATGATCAAGTCTTGAAAGATAGCCACCATAGTTTCCTCCATATACAATATCAGGGTTAGAGGGATCTGCCACAACATAACCACTTTCACTACCTGCTGTTACATCCCAGTCATCTGCAGTAATTGCTGAGCCGTATGTACGGTGTTTAATGCGTATTGTTGAATTATCTTGTTGTGCCCCTAATATGCGATAAGGAAATGAATTGTCGGTAGATACCCTGTATATCTGTGATGTAGGTTGGTTTTCATAGGTACTCCAGTTTTGTCCTGCATCAAAACTAACCTGTGCACCACCATCATCTGCAACAACCATCCGCTTTGGGTCTTCAGGATCAATCCAGAGATCATGATGGTCGCCATGTGGTGTACGAAGTGATGTAAAGCTTTTTCCACCATCTCGACTTACCATGAAGTTTACGTTTGGACAATAAACAGTATTCTCATTTTTAGGATCTACAAAAACCTTGGAGTAATACCAGGCACGTTGTCTGATATTATTATCACTGCTGGTGAGTGTCCATGTTTCTCCACCATCATTACTGGTGAATAATCCACCCGCACTATTCTCAACTAATGCATATAGTTTTTCGGAATTAGAAGGGGCTACAGCAACTCCTACAATACCCCATGTACCTTTTGGCAATCCTTTTTTAGTTGCCAAACTGGTCCATGTTTCGCCACCATCCACACTCTTCCATAACCCGCTTCCATCGCCTCCACTCTCAAGGCTATAAGGTGTTCGGATAAGCCGCCATGTACCAGCATAAAGAACTGAAGGATTACCATTTTCCATAACCAGATCGGAGGCACCGGTTTGGTTGTTTACAAAAAGAGTACGTTTCCATGTTTTACCACCATCTGTAGTTTTATAAACACCTCTTTCTTCATTAGGACCAAAAAGATGTCCCATCACCGCTAACCAAACGGTATTTGGATCGCGTGGATGAACAACAATACGAATGATATGTCTTGCGTCTTTTAAACCAAGATTGCGCCAGGTACGGCCACCATCATCGCTTCTCCACATACCACCTAATCCTTCGCTCACATTACCTCTCATGGTATTCTCACCTTCTCCAACATATAAAACATTTTCATCAGAAGGTGCTACAGCTACAGCACCGATGGTGCTTCCAAAAAATTTATCAGAAATGTTTTTCCAGTTGCTGCCACCATCAATGGTTTTCCAAACACCACCACCTGTGGCACCAAAGTAAAATGTGTTTTTATTTTTATAGCTACCGGTAGCGGCACCACTTCGTCCTCCTCTCCAAGGACCTACCAATCGGTAATTCACTTTTGAAAATAATGCTGCATCAGCATTAGGGGGCGGCGGCGGGGGCACCGTATTCTTCTTTTGTGCCTCCGCTACAAATGCGAAACCGACAAGCAAGCCGGTGAAAAGCAAGTTTCTCATGTTAGTGTTAGTTTGAAGATGGAAAATACGGAATTATGCGGTATGCTGGATGCTGGATGCTTTTTTGCCTAAAGCTTAAGGCCTAAGGCTTAAGGCTTGTTCCAGTAACAGAAATAAATAAAGAGCTCCGTATAAAATTTTATACGGAGTTCAAAACTTATGTTCAGCGACGAATCTAAGCCTTAGGCCCTAAGCCTTAAGCTTTAGGCAAAAAAGCATCCAGCATAGCATAATAAAAAAAGCTCCGTATGAATTACCATACGGAGCTCAAAACTTATGTTCAGCGACGAATCTAAGCCTTAGGCCCTAGGCCTTAAGCATTAGGCAAAAAAGCATCAAGCATTTAGCATCATCCCGCCCTCACTTCCCCTTCTGATTCCCCAACTCCGGCTTCTCTTCTTTCAACAACCCTTCCTTTATAAGCGCATCTTTCACTTTCTTATAATACTTAGTAGTGAGGTTTGCATTTGTCTGTTCCGCATTACTTACTTCTGTTGTTAATAAGCCAATCCTTTGTAATTGAAGGTTGGATGGAGCAGCCTCCTGCATACATATAGATGCATATACTTCAGTGATGCGCTCACGCAGCCGTTCTTCATCAGCAAAAAGTGATTTCTGCTTGGTTGCCAAACATTCTGCACGCAAGGTCT
Source organism: Chitinophagaceae bacterium (assembly GCA_016721085.1). GTDB lineage: Bacteria > Bacteroidota > Bacteroidia > Chitinophagales > Chitinophagaceae > Endoryza. The sequence goes on from JADKJI010000005.1 coordinate 96,048, forward strand.
CCAACTGATCATTATATTCCTGCAACAGTTTCTTTACTTTGGCACTTTTTACCTTGGCTATGTTTTCTTTCAACATTTTCTGACGGCTACTTATATCTTCAACAGTTTTTGCTAAAGCCTCATGAAGATTATAAATATTCATTCCAGTCTTATATTGAAGTTCCCTGTCGGCCATTGAGAAATCCTTATTGGCATCGTTATGCAAAAGGGTGATTGGGGATGTATATTCCTTATCGCCAACTTTTAGCTTCACAGTATAATCACCAGGCATTACCATAGGCGCAATAAACCCACCATAATCTACTTTTGTTCCACCGCTAGCTGTTTTGGGAGGCTTTGAACGAAGGTTCCAATACACCTTATTAATGCCTTTACGGTTTGACCCTGGAATAGACTGTACCAGTTTTCCATCTTTATCATACACTTCTATAACAATCTTTCCGGTACTCACTCTATCCTTAAGATAATACTGTATTGGAGGAATAGGAACCGGGTTACCAGAAACCCAACCATTGGTTGAAGGGAAACCCGCTCCACCAAAATCTCCCATGGTCAATTTTACAGGATCATTACTGAAAAGATGTACTTCCTTCGATGCCACGTCCATACTTAGTCTACGCATCGGAGAAATATCGTCTACAACAATTATACCCCGTCCATGTGTTGCCAATAACAGATCATTAGTTCGTGGCTGTATTTGAATATCACGAACCAATGCATATTCTGGTATCTTATTTTTCATACGGAACCAAGTGGCACCCGCGTCTACAGATGCGAATAATCCCATTTCCGTACCGATGAACAAAAGGTTCTTGTTTACAAGGTCTTCTTTTATCTTATGGGCAAATCCAGTAAACTCATTGCTTGTAAAGAGCGTCCATGTTTTGCCCATATCAGATGAACGGGCAACATACGTCTTATGATCACCATACATATGATTCTCAAAAGAAACATAAACTGTATTCTTATCGAAACGAGAAGGCTCTATACTGCTAACCCAGGTTTGAGCAGGTATTCCACAAGCAGGATAATTTCTGGCTACATTTGTCCAGTTTTTACCCCCATCTGTAGTATACTGAAGGTTTCCATCATCCGTACCAACCCAAATCTGGTTTTCATCAAGAGGTGACTCTGCTATAGTAAAAATGGTACAATGGTTTTCTGCCGATGTATTATCAGCACTTAAGCCTCCACTATTTTCCTGTTCTTGCTTTTTCTTATCGTTGGTAGTAAGATCGGGAGATATCCTGGTCCAGTTTCTGCCCTGATCGGTTGTCTTATATAAATATTGGGCACCCATATAGAGGTTATTCTTTCCAGCAGCCCCAAATACTATTGGCGTATTCCAGTTCCAACGAAGTTTCTCATCACCTGCCACTTGCTGTGGTTTTATGCCAATCGCCTTTGCCGATTTCACATTGATTCGGTTTACATTTCCTCCTTGCGATTCTGCATAAACAATTTCAGGATCAATAGGATCGGGTTGTACCCAGAATCCATCCCCACCATTCAATGCCATCCAATTGGCATTACCAATTCCTCCCGGTGCAGCCGATGGTGCAATCCAGCTACCATTATCCTGCAAACCACCCATAATATTATAAGGAACCTTATTATCAACTGCTACATGATAAAACTGTCCTACAGGTAAATTCTGAAGAAATATCCAGGTACCACCTCTGTCGAGACTTATATAAACACCACCATCTGTTCCGAGATAAAGTTGATTGGTATTGATAGGGTTTATCCAAAGGGCATGCATATCGCTATGCAGCCAACCGCCTTCATCAGTGGCATCTGAAAAAGAATATCCACCATCAACCGAGAAAGAGAAAGTATATGCAGGACGATATACTCTTTTAGGATCTTTAGGATCGATCATCAGCGTACTGAAGTAAAAAGGGCGGGCAACTACATTCGTAACAGCACTCTGCTTTTTCCAGCTGTCACCACCATCAGATGAAATATAAAGTCCTGTTTCTACTGATTCAACGATAGCCACAATATTATTCGGAGCACTTGGTGCTAAAGCAAATGCGATACGACCAAATGGTTTGGCAGGCAATCCATTTGTAAGTTCCTTCCAGGTTTTACCAGCATCGGTACTTTTATACATACCACTACCGCTACCTCCTGAATTGAAAAGATAGGGAAGACGGCGAAATTCCCACGTAGAAGCATAAACGACTTCCGGATTCTGTGGATCAATCACCACTTCAGCACATCCTGCCTTATCGCTTATATATAATATCTTGTCCCAAGTTTTACCACCATCCTGTGATTTATATAAACCGCGATGTTTACTATCACTCCAAAGTGGGCCAGGTGCCGCTACATGAATAGTATTAGAGTTTTTGGGATCGATAGCAATTCGGGCAATATGCTCGGTACTGTCTAAACCAAGTTTCACCCAGTTATCACCTCCGTCTGTAGATTTATAAAGGCCATTGCCAATGGAAACAGAATTTCTCATATTGCTTTCACCTGTTCCCGCATAGATTGTTTTAGGTGATTTCTGATCGATGGTTAATGCCCCGATTGACTGACAATATTTATCAAAAACAGATTTGAAGGAAGCACCTCCATTTGTTGTTTTCCAAATACCACCACCAGCGGTACCTATATAAATTGTTTTGCCATCTGCATTAACACCATCAATGGCAGAAATTCGGCCACTCATTGTACCTGGTCCTAATTGACGGGCTTCCATCATACCAAAGGTGGAAGAATTGATAGTTGTTTGTGAATAGACGGAACTTGCAATTACCGCCATCAGGGAAGAAAAAAGGACTTTTCTCATAACTAAAGAAATAAGGTTGGTTAATACTAAAAATAAAACCCGGATTCAGTGAATACCGGGTTTTAAAGAAAATCATATCCAATTAATTAGCTGGCTTGAATACTTTTTCGTCGATAGTTTTATTCACTTCGATTTTTGTAACAGTCATATCGCCCTGACCGAAAGCACCACCAATTGTATTAGCGAAAACATATCCGTCTTCAGTCTTCTTATAATCGCCAAAGTTTTGGGTAACTTCCATTTCCTGACCATTTACAGTTGCTTTGGAAATAGCACGAAGAATATAGTAATTCTTTGGATCTACAAAGTAGGTACGCTCTTTACCGGATTTAGTAACCAATTTCAGTTTGAAACATTCAGTACCATCTACATCTTCTTTTCCAACAAGAGTTACTGTATGCCCTTTGTCTTTATAGTTCAGAAATGAACCCTGGATATCAAGGCCGTCAATTGATTCTTTCACCTGATCTTCAGGCATTGCTTCAGCTGCAGACTGGCCCATGAATGGCATATAAGACCATCCGTTTGTAGTTGTATTGATGATATAACCATCCATTCCCATGGCAGAAATATCTACACGCTGACCTACATTATGTACACGTGTAATAACAACTGGAATATCCATACCCTGAACGCTCAGGTTGGTTTCCATCCTAACACTTTTTAAAGTTGCCAGTTTATCTTTTCCACCCATCGCTTCGATATGCTTATCGATAACTTCATCGGCTGTTTGAGCTTTTACAGAAATGGAAGTCAGAGAAAGGAGCGTGAATAATGCAACACTAAGATTCTTCATTTTTTTATATTTAAGGTTGATGAGACGAATTTACTCTGCTTTATACATTTTAGCATCTACTGGTTTGTTGAGTTCCAGCTTTTCAACATTGGTACTCATATTCCTTCCTCCCATACCCGGACGGGTAATAGTCATTGGAAACAGGATGCCTTCTGCTGTAGCCTTATAATCTGAATAATCAGTTTTCATTTCTACTTCAGCAGGCGCGCCGCCACCGCCACCTTGACGACCACCGCCGCCACCACCAAACATGCCACCGCCAGCTCCTTTGGTTGAAACCCTTACTACATACCAGTTCTTACTATCTATATAATAATTATAAACTTTCCCGTTTTTCAGGGTCAGTTTAATATTATAACATTCAACTTTCTCAATTGTTTCGAGACCTATAAGTTCCGCTTTATGACCTTTTGCAGCATAATCAACTAATGGGAAAAGACAATCCAATTCCTGCTGTTGGGCGCTTTGCATTTCAGCAGGCATGGCTTCAAAAGCACCGCCATTCCTTGGGTTTGAGAACCATCCTTCTTTATCTGTCAGGATCATTGTAAATGAACCCATTCCAAAGTCAATTTCCTGGCGAAAAAGCTTCCCCTGCACTTTTATGGTTTTTGTAGTAATCTCCTGACCATTGGGAGATACAGAAACCCCCTCCATATAAAGAGAATTAACTGTTTTCAATTTGTCGAGCCCACCGATAGCCTGAACATATTTACCAATAACATCATCGGCTGTTTGGGCCTGCATTTGACCAATCGCAAGAATTGCCAAAAGAGAAAGAAGTATTCTTTTCATATTTTTTGTTTTGCGGGAATTCCAGTTTACCTGGAAAATTCCTTTTGAACTATACCTTTAATTTGTACCCAAATTTAGGAAGGTGAATCAATCCCTTCCTTACTTTTACCGGTAATTTTCTCTTTAAGCGAAAAATAATACTGATAAGTCGTATGAACTCCTTGAATATTACTGGAAATGTAGTCGATATTTTTGACCAAAAGGTTTACCCGGCTACCCTCGAAATTGTTAATGGCAAGATAATTAGTCTTTCCCCCCTTCCCGGCACCGCTGGTGTAAATCCCCAATTACCTTTCCTGGTACCCGGATTTGTGGATTCCCATGTTCATATAGAGAGTTCTATGCTCGTACCTTCTGAATTTGCCCGTTTGGCGGTAGTGCATGGAACTGTGGCTACCATCAGTGACCCTCACGAAATTGCCAATGTATGTGGTGTTGAAGGCGTTGAATTCATGATAGATAATGGCAATAAAGTACCTTTTAAATTCAATTTTGGAGCCCCAAGCTGTGTTCCGGCCACCATTTTCGAAACGGCAGGGGCCGAACTTGACCCAACAGCTGTTGCCCAACTCCTCGCCAGAGATGAAATCAAGTACCTGAGCGAAATGATGAACTTCCCAGGAGTACTTTCAAAAGACCCAGGGGTTATGCAAAAAATAGCCGCCGCCCATGCCCTGGGGAAACCGGTGGATGGACATGCACCTGGTTTGAGGGGAGAACTGGCTCAACAATATATAGATGCCGGTATCAGCACCGACCACGAGTGTTTCACTTATGAAGAAGGGTTGGACAAATTACAAAGGGGTATGAAAGTCCTAATCAGAGAAGGAAGTGCTGCCAGGAATTTCGATGCCCTTATTGACCTGTTACATGAATATCCTGACCACATAATGTTCTGTAGCGATGATAAACATCCTGATAGTCTTGTTGCAGGACATATAAATCAGCTTTGCGAAAGAGCTGTCGCAAAAGGAATAAACATATTCAACATACTGAAAGCCGCTTGCATCAATCCGGTATTACACTATAAATTGGATGTTGGCTTACTTAGGGTGGGTGATATGGCCGATTTCATCGTTTTACAGGATTTGGAACATTTCAAAGTACTGGCAACTTATATAGATGGTAACAAAGTGGCTGAAGATGGCCGTTCACTTATTAAGGGTGTTACCGCTACCCCAATCAATAAATTCGACTGCAAAATGAAGTCGCCAGATGATTTTATAAATTTATTGTCCGAAATCAATATTAGTACACCCATGCCTGTTATAGAGGCGTTGGATGGACAACTTATAACTAATAAAATAAATCCTACAAATTATTCGACTAATGGTATACCCGTAGTTGATTTAGAAAATGATATACTTAAGATTACTGTAGTTAACAGATATTTTGATGCCCCTGTTGCAGTAGGCTTCATTAAAAATTTCGGCTTGAAGGAAGGGGCAATTGCTTCCTCCGTTGCACATGACAGTCACAATATTGTTGCGGTAGGCGTTAATGATGAATGCATTACGAAAGCAATCAATCTCGTTATTGCAAATCGCGGCGGCGTCAGTTGCGCCAATGAAAATGCTGAAATTGTGCTTGCTTTGCCTGTTGCAGGATTGATGAGTGCTGAAGATGGATATGAAGTGGCTGCTGCTTATACTGCTATTGATGCAATGGCAAAATCTTTTGGCGCCACGCTAAGTGCTCCGTTTATGACTCTTTCTTTTATGGCATTGTTAGTGATTCCACATTTAAAGCTAAGTGATAAAGGACTTTTTGACGGAGATAGTTTCAAATTGCTCAACAGCTACTCGAATTGATTACTGAAATGTTATATTTGTGTAATCACACTTAGTAGCAGGTTCATTCATCGAGGAAATATGACACACTCTCTTTCAGCACAACAACAGTCTGACGCAGGCTCTTCATTGTTCAATGTACTTTCAGCTATCTACCCCGTTAGTGCGGAAGCCATTGCATACGCCAAATCAAAAATTCAATTATTACAAATAAGTAAAGGTTCATTATTAGTACAAAGTGGCGAACATTGCGATCATTTGTATTTTGTAAACAAAGGAGTTTTGAGAGGCTTTGTTAAGCAGGGGGTGAAAGATATCACTACCTGGATTACCGCAGAAAACGAATTGGTCACTTCCATTTCAAGTTATTATCAACAAATACCAAGCATAGAGAATATTGAAGCTTTGGAAGACTGTATACTTGTTGCCATCCATCGTGATGATATGCAGTATTTGTACACTAACCATCCCGAAGTGAATACAATTGTCCGAATCATCCTTGAAAAGTATTATCAGGATGCCGAAGAAAGAGCCTATATCTGTCGACTTACTGAAGCCACCTCTAAATACCATCGCTTCATCAATACCAAGAGCCAGTTGCTCAACAGGATACCTCTGAAATACATTGCGTCTTATCTTGGAATGACGCTTGAAACACTCAGCAGGATCCGCAGCAGGCTCACACATCAACGTAACTGATCGGTTTCACCGCCTTTTTCCCCGTTTTTACCGGCAATACTCCTAATACAGCCTTTTAGCTGTTGTTGAAAGCATTGCGTGTATGTAGATTTGGTAAAATTTACAGACATGAACGAATCCCGATTTCAAGAACGCTGGCAGAGAAGGATGGAAAAGCACGAAAAGAGTGGTGGCAGATCTTCTACAGGTATCTTCATACTATTGATTGGTGTGGCTGCGCTTCTTAATACATTCGTCCCAGAATTAGACTGGATATTCACATGGCAAATGTTCCTTATAGCCCTTGGTGTTTTCTTTGGTATCAAGAACGAATTTAGAGGCGCCGGATGGATTATAATGATAATGATTGGCGGCTATTTCCTTTTTGATGAATATTTTGGTATTGAATTCTCTCTTGGCAGATTATTCTGGCCAGTGGCCCTTATAGCTCTTGGCGCTTACCTGATATTCAAACCCAGAAAAAAAAATTTCAATCCCGAGCCAACACCGGTGAATGTTACACCGCCAGTAACTGATAGCTTTATCGTCCCTCCCTTTAACCCATTAGATGGTGGCACCACTACCCCACCTCCGCAAGCTTCAACTTATGCAGGAGATGAAATTCTTGATGTTGTAGCAGTATTCGGAGCAGTGAAAAAATATATCTATTCCAAAAATTTCAGAGGCGGAGAAATTGTGAGTGTATTCGGTGGTGCTGAAGTAAACCTTATGCAAGCAGGATTAACTCAACCACAGGTAATCATAGAATCTGTACAGGTTTTTGGAGGTGCTAAATTAATTGTACCTGCCGACTGGGTAATACATAACGAAGCTGTTGCTGTATTTGGTGGAATAGAAGATAAAAGACCTCAAATGGGCATTACAATAAGCCAACCTCAAAAAGTACTCATCATAAAAGGTTTTGTACTATTTGGCGGCATTGAAATAAAAAGTTACTAAGCCTTCTGCTACCGTTAACCATTAAACTAACATCCATGAATTGGTATCTTGCAAAAATTGTTTACCAGATAGAAAGCAGGGAGAATGCTGCCTCAGGACAATTTGATGAGCAACTACGACTAATTTCAGCTATTGATGAAGAAGCAGCATTCCAAAAGGCTCAGACAGTTGGGAAAGATGAAGAAACCTGTTTTGAAAATACACATCAGCAAACAGTAAGATGGACATTTATTAATGTAGCTGAATTGTATCGTCTATCTGAACTCATAGATGGAGCTGAACTATATTCAATGATCAGGGATGATGATCATCCCGACCATTATATCGACATTGTACATAAGAAAGCGGATCATATCCGTCAAAAAACCACACACCAACTACTACAGTTACTTTAATATATTCCTGTGTCGTCGACTCCACTAAAATCAGCTAAGAACATTATCATTTTCTCTACCATATGGTGGGGATGGGCTACACTGTATTTTAAGTTATTGTATGTAGACTATCAACTGAGTGGTCAAATTGCCATCATCGACACCCTGTTTACAAACGGGTTGCTAATTCTCGGGAGTCTTTTATTGATAAACATCTTTAGATTCTACAACCCAAAGAAAGGCACATTTCTGTATTTACTTGTTCTCATTGCAGCATTCAGTCTTTTATGGACAGCTATTGTACGTTACGGATTGGCAGCCATATTATATGATAACGATGAATATATCAAGTTCCTTATTCACTCCATGTCAATACGGTTCGCTATGGCTTTACTGATCACGGGCTGCGTAGCCCTTTTCAGCACCGTATGGTATACACAGGAAGAATACAAGGAGAACGAGCAAAGAAAAAGAGATGCTGAAAAACTAGCAAGAGATGCAGAGCTTTTCAACCTAAGACAACAATTGCAACCCCACTTCCTTTTCAATAGCCTTAACTCAATAAGTGCATTAGCAGGAAGTCAGCCACAGCAGGCACGTAAAATGATTCAGCAACTTTCCGATTTCCTTAGAGGTACGTTACGAAAAGATGATCAGCAACAGATCAGTTGGGAAGAAGAGTTGAAATATTTACACCTTTATCTTGAAATCGAAAAAGTTAGGTTCGGGCACAGACTTACCACAGAAATAGTTTCAGGGCCGGAAACCACCAACCTCCAACTACCAGCATTATTATTACAACCTGTTGTGGAAAATGCCATTAAGTTCGGACTTTATGATACTACAGAAGCCATCACTATTTCCATAATTGCAACTATTGAAAGTAATCAACTTATAATCAAGGTGCAAAACCCATTCGATCCTGAAACATCCCGACCAGGTACGGGCACCAGATTCGGATTAAGTTCTGTACAACGTCGTTTATATTTGCTATACGGTCGCAGTGGCCTTTTGGAAACAGCTGTCAACAACAATATATTCACTACCATAATAAAAATACCACAGGCATGACAAAGGTCCTGATTATTGACGATGAACCATTAGCGAGAATGATTGTGAAAGAATATATTTCCAAACATCCCGACATCACTTTACTACAGGAATGTCAGGATGGTTTTGAAGGAATGAAAGCTATTCAGCAATTGCAACCAGACTTGATATTTCTGGACATCCAGATGCCAAAGATCAATGGTTTTGAAATGCTTGAACTGCTCGACCAGCCACCTGCAGTAATCTTTACTACTGCTTTCGATGAATATGCTATCAAAGCTTTTGAAAGTCATGCAATAGATTATCTGTTGAAACCATTCAGCCAGGAAAGATTTGATAAGGCAGTTTCAAAATGGCAGGAAAAACAAAGTCAGCAAACTTCAAAAGGTGCTACGGAAGCATTACTAAATACAATGTCGCAGGCGCCTACCCAACAGCAACGGGTGGTAGTTAAAACAGGAAGTAAGATAAAGATCATTCCAGTTGAAGACATCTACTACCTTGAAGCTTCTGATGACTATGTAAAGATCATTACCAAAGAAGGGGCGTTTCTGAAAAATAAAACGATGAGTCATTTTGAATCGACTCTCGACAAAAACCTGTTTGTTCGATCACATCGATCTTTCATTGTGAATATCCAGCAGATAACAAGAATCGACCCTTACGAAAAGGATAATCATATTGCACAATTGAAATCGGGTGCTCAGGTACCTGTTAGTAGAACAGGATATGCAAAACTGAAGGAAGTATTAGGAATCTGATAATCAGTTTCGACCCTCTTTATCCAAAACTTCAACGGTTCGCTGATAATATAATTCTGCTTGTTGCGGAGAGTCTCCTATACATACCAATCCCAATTTCCCATATTGGCTTAGCGCCCCTATGAGATGGAACATTACGCCCTGTTGTTTGGCTCCATCATACATTAGGTCGTAATTGATAGCTATATCTACAAGATCGTGTGAAGTAAGTCCTATATACCGCTTGTTTTTGAGATTATCTGTAGCATAATAATAGCGGGTTTGGTTGTTAGCCGTATAATAGTTTCCTGAAGCTGCATCATAATGGCCATCAGTTAAAAACTGCAACATCAGATAAGGATGAGTAGTACCTCCTTTTCTAAGATTTATTTCCAATGCATAATGCTCCCAGTTATCGTTTTCTTTTATTGACAGGAAATCGATACCCAACCGACCAATCACCCCACGTTGTTGTAATGCTTTGGATACCCTAAGGGCGGCTTCGCTGGTAACTACAGCGTATTCGGGAGAAGCAGGAAAATAGGCACCAGTGAATATCTGTCCAAAATTTCCACCCAACACCTGATCGTGGGTAGAAAGTACATCACAATCACCTAAAGGGTTTATTCTGCATTGAACAGAAGGAGACCGCTTTTCTTTTCCCATTAAAAAGGATTCAACCACTCCCCCCATCTTTTCAATGTTCTCCATATACTCTTCGTACTTTAATTCTTTAGCTACAGTAATTAAATTATGAGGCAACTGCTCCCTGATCCATGTCTCTGAAATGTCTTCAGGATTCTTGTCACCATAAGAAAACACTGCATTCCCTTCACCAGAAAATCCTTCGTTCAGTTTTACAACAGCCCTCAGTAAAGCGGGCTCCATCCTTTTCAATTCATACAAGCCTTTTACAATATCGCTTTCATCTCGACAATTTTCAAAGCCATTTGGCACATTCAGACCACATTCTCTGAACAAGATGCGACCGTTACTTTTATTCCCAAGCTCGTACAGATCGGGATCGCAACCATACACCGGTAATTGTAATTGTACAGAAAGGGTACGTTCGAGTGGAGTTACATTAAAACAGGTGATATGAGCAGCATGATCTGGAGGTATCGAGTCTAGAATGCGTTTCATCAACCGGGGTCTTTCAAGAATTTTTTCGGTTAAGGGACGAGGTGATATATCGTAGCAACTAAGCAAAGTCAGCCGCTGCCGGGCATGATAATTCGACACCCCAGGAAGCAAATGGAGATAGTAGTCTATAATCACCGGATCCATTGTAGTGCTGGTGATATAAATTAGATTGGTTCTGGGCATACGCAATAGCAACAGTAAACAAAGCATACGTTCTTCATAGTGAACAATTCCATCAATCTTACTTAATATCTCCTGATCCAAACTTAAACTGGGAATAATCACAACAGTCTTGGGAGCCAATTTATCGGGGAAGACCGTTTCGAATTGAGCGGCGAAATCTTTCTGAAGTTTACGGAAGGATTCTTTTTCCCATAATTCATATTCAGGGGGATAACTATTGTTACCATCCCCTTTACTGAAAAAAGGAAAGTTCAGATCCCCTAGATTCGCCATCTTAATCGAAATTATGCATAGGAAGTTACCCTTTTACCCCTATCCAATACAATGAGGCCTTGATCAGGAAGAGCTGATTTTGATCAGTTCTTTGACAATATTTTTTCTTTCATTTCTATCAATTGCTTACTTTCAAACAAACTAACTGAATATGAGAAAAGGAACCCTGCTATTGCTTTTACTAACTGGTTATCTGGGACTAACGGCCCAAAAGAAACCGGTGATAGCACCAAACAAACAAGCTGTTCTAAGCTCCATACAAACCCATGAAAAAGAGCTTGTAACCCTTAGCGACCAGGTTTGGAGTTTTGCAGAAATAGCCATGAAAGAGCATAAATCCGCAAAAGTGCTTTCCGATTATGCTGAACAACAGGGATTCAGAGTACAGCGAAATGTAGCTGAAATACCAACAGCTTTCATTGCTGAATATGGTTTCGGAAAACCCATTATTGGCATATTGGGAGAATTCGATGCGTTGCCCGGATTATCACAAAAAGCTCAAACTTCAAAAGACCCACTTAATGCCGGTGCAGCTGGTCATGGTTGCGGTCATAATATGTTCGGTGCCGCAAGTCTCGGTGCTGCTGTTGCAATAAAAGAATTAATAGCGTCAGGAAAATTAAAAGGAACCATACGTTTTTATGGAACGCCGGCAGAAGAAGACCTCGGTGGTAAAGTATATATGGCACGTGCTGGCGTATTCAATGATCTGGATATATGTCTCGATTGGCATCCATCTTATGAGAATCTTGCAAACATGCAAAGTTCCCAGGCTGTTGTAGACTATACTGTTTCCTTCAAAGGAAAAAGTGCACATGCTGCTGCTGATCCATGGAATGGTAAAAGTGCTCTTGATGCCGCCGAACTATTCAGTATTGGGATGAATTTTTTGAGAGAACACATTAAACCAAGTGTACGTATTCATTATGTTTACAAGGATGGTGGAAATATCCCGAATGTAATTCCTGACAAAGCCAGCGTTTGGATTTGGATTCGCGATTCCAAACGTAGTGGAGTTTCAGTTGTAGAAGAAAGAATGAAACAGATTGCAAAAGGAGCCGCCATGATGGCTGGAGTTGAGGTTGACATGCATCTCAATAATGGATTGTATGAATTACTCGTAAATGAAACCGGCGCCAAAACCCTTCATGCAAATATGGAGTTAGTAGGTCCTATCACCTACACCAAAGAAGAACTAGCATTTGCAGATACCATCATGAAAGCCTATGGAGGTGAATCATATGGCATTGATGGTAGTATAAAACCTCTAGAAGTAACAAGACCTGATCCTGATGGTGGCTCTACTGATGTTGGAGATGTAAGTTTCATTGTGCCCGAAATAACATTGAATGCTGTAACCGCCCCATACAAATCTCCCTGGCATTCATGGGTAGTTGTTTTCAAATTCCCAAATTTTCAAATTCTCGTTGTTTCCCAAATTTTCAAATTACTTCTCCGCCCAAAAACACCCCGAAGCCCTCGTCCTCCTCAAAAAAATAATCATATCATAATCCTTTTTGGGTTGGATATCGATGAACTGAAATTTATCAACGGCGATGGCACCCAAATGCCGAATAAGTGTAGTCTTGAATATCCAGGTAGTAGCGGCTTCTTCTGGTTTTGCATCACGAAGGTCAAGGATGAAGTTATCTGTAGTTGTTTGCCGGAAAAGTGATTCACAACTATTTTCAGGGGAAGCAATTAACACGTTATTAGAACGAAGCCCTCCTGATTTATCATTAGTCCTTTTTACTGCTGTATAGGTTCCTTCTTCAGAAGAGAAGGCAATGCTTACCAATTTTGAACCGTACCATTCCCTGAGGTACTTTCCCATCCTTACAACATTGAATTTATTGGTTTCCATTCTTACATGTTCGTTATGCGCCCATATCATCATTTTGGCTCCGGGATTTTGATCCATTATCCACTTTGCATTTACAGCCATTATGCGATCCCTGTACTCCTGCCCTTTCATACAATCTGGAAACTGCAGCAATAGTGTAGCATGTTGTAAGACCCATGCATCTACTTTAGAAGAGCCAGAATTTTTAAGTTGTTGTAGTGAATCCAATATGACTGAGGCGTCATCTTTCAATTGTTGATTGTACTTCTTCTTCTTCAAGTCTGCCACACTTCGATGTTGCCTGTAACAACTATCATAGTCATCAATCACTGGTTTTAATGAAGGAATATTATCAATCAAAAAACTCCTGATAAACCGAATGGAGAATCGGCATTCCTGTGCGTCAAAACCTGTGAACTGAATTTTGCTAGCAGCAGTATCATTATATTTCTTCATCCACTCAATCATCGGCTTCACTTCCTCTGTATTCCATGTCCAGAAATACATTCCAGCCATCAATGCCTTTACATCACCTTCTCCTTTCAGGATATACTTGTTAAGTTCATAGGCTTCAGGCATATTGGCTTCAATAGAAAAAACAGTAAACCCTTTTTCTTTTACAAGGTATTCCAGCATTCGGTGTTTCATACTGAATATCTCAGAACTACCATGGGTACATTCTCCCATGGCCACTATTCTTGCATCACCAATTTTGGTATCGAGTGCACGCATATCCTCGAACCCATTTTCAGCAGTTACATATTTAAGGGGAATAAGATGGTCTTGGATCCATTTTACGGAGGGGGTTTGGGCGGAGGAGGTGAGGCTTAGGAGAGAAACTAATGTGAAAATTTGGAAAATTTGGGAATTTGAAAATTTGAAAATTTAGTGGAAATTCTTAAACTCATTAATTATCTTAAAAAATAACATTGTTAATTTATTTTTCACATCCCCATTCTCAAATTTTCACATCTCCACATCTCCACATTTTCACATTTTCACATTAATTAAGCTTCCTGCCCCATCCAAACCGCCCCACCAATACTACTCCTCCTCGCTCCGGTAACAGAAGCTAACACGGTATTTTCTTCGCGCCAGCGAAGAACACCGAGTAAGGCCATAACAATGGCTTCTTTGAAGTCTATAATATTGGGCTCGGGTAATACTACTGAAATTCCAAGTTCTGCTGTAAGTTCTTTTATTCGGCTTACCAGAAAAGTATTGTGTGCACCTCCTCCGGTAATAAGAATCGATTTGCCAGATAATAATTGCCCGGTATTTTGAGCAACAGTCTGTAAGGCATTTTTTATCTGGATAGCAATATGTTCCGAATAAGTGCGCAATGCATCATAGTTGGTACTAGTGGTTTTTACAATCGGGAATACCGTTTCTATCCCGAATTCATTAGCCAATGATTTCGGGTATGGCTGCTGGTAATAATCAAGTGCGTTTATTTTCTTCAAAACCGACTCATCTATCGATCCTACGGCAGCCATTTCACCACCTGCATCAAACTTGTATCCGTTTTCAGCTGCGAGCATGTTCAATACCCTGTTAGCAGGACAAACATCGAATGCCAGATATCCAGTTGGCGTATTTACTGAAAGGTTGGCTATGCCACCAATATTTAGAAACAGATCTGTTCCAGGCCAAAGTAATTTTTCTCCAACCGGAACAATCGGTGCACCTTGTCCGCCTAAAGCAATATCCAATGATCTCAGATCAGTAACCGTATTGATACCTGTAGTGGCAGCAATTGCAGCACCATCGCCTAACTGGGCAGTCATTTTTTGGGCGGGGAAATGAAAGCTGGTATGCCCATGAGATGAGATAAGCTGCACCTGGAATTCAAGGTTATTATCTATAACAAATTGGCTCACTTTCTCTCCTATAAAATGACCAAATGAAGTATGCAATAATTGGTATTCAAATGCAGAAAGTACAGGTGCTAATGCGAGCCTGTCCTTCCATTCACCAGGAAACTGAATACAACTGCAGGCTTTAAGGGCAAAATCCCATTTTCCTGCCGATTCATGAAACTCAACAAAAGCCAGATCCAGCCCATCTAAAGAACTGCCACTCATGATGCCCAACGCCCGGTAAACCATCCGATTTAGATTTTTGATTACAGATTTCTGATTATAGATTTGCTGTTCAAAGTTCCTGTTTGCTTTTCAAACTCCAAAACTGTACTTATGGTAATCAATCTGAGTGAGCAATATTCCTTACTGAACGACTGGATAGCTGAAATGAGGGATGTAAATATCCAGGGCGACCGTATGCGATTCAGGCGTAATCTGGAAAGAATTGGGGAAGTAGCGGCTTTGGAGATCAGCAAGCGGTTACCTTTTGTTCAACAGGATGTACAAACACCGTTGGGTATTTCAAAAACTACTGTTTTGGCAGAACAACCGGTACTGGCGACTATATTAAGGGCCGGTCTACCTCTCCACCAAGGACTTTTGAACTATTTTGACAAAGCTGATAATGCCTTTATTTCGGCCTACAGGAAACATAACCGGGACGGGAGTTTTGAGATCAGTCTGGAATATGTGTCTTGCCCGGACCTTGAAAAAAGAATCATTATCGTTTCAGATCCAATGCTGGCAACCGGCTCCTCTCTCTTGTAAAAACCATCAAATATCTTCGTGAAGAAGGAAATCCTTCAGAAATACATGTTGTTGTAGCAATAGCATGTACCGAGGGCATTGATTTCGTACAAAGAGAAGAGCCTCAGGCTATTATATGGTGCGGGGCAATTGATGAAGAACTCACAGCCAAGGGCTATATTGTACCTGGTTTAGGAGATGCAGGGGATCTGGCCTATGGAACTAAAACTCAGATGTAGAAACCTAAAACCTTATTTAACCGTAGTTTACGGACAGGCATAATATTTAACTAGTGTAATTCAGCATTTTTTGTATTTTGCTTGTCCTATATATAGCCAACTAAAGTGGATGCGTAAATTATTAACATTATTACTGTGCTTATCACTTATCAAGGCTGAAGCCCAGGATCCAAATTTTTCCCAGTTTTTTGTATCACCTCTTACTCCTCAACCCAGCGCTGACCGGTAAGTTTAATGGAGATTACAGAATTGCAGGAAACTGCAGGGACCAGTGGCCGGCAATAAGTAAGGCAGTTATCACTTCCTCAGTGTCTTTAGACTTCCCCATCTTAAGGGGTAAATTGTCTGAATTAGATACCTGGGGGGTTGGTATTATGGCAATGACGGATAAGACTGCAAATGGCATCCTTTCCACTAACCTTCTCTCTATTACTACAGCATATCATAAAGGGTTGGATGAAGATGGACTTCATCAGGTAGGTGTTGGGTTCCAGGCTACTTATAATACCAAGAGACTTGATGGTACCAAATTGAATTTTGAAGATGAGCTGGACCAGTTAGGTGGTTGGAGTATTCCAAGTAGTGAACCAATCAATAACCAATTATTAAATCTTGACTATCTAGATGTAAGCGCCGGTTTATTATATAATGGCTCAACTGATGGTTATAATAATTTCTATTTCGGAGCTTCTGCCTATCATTTAAATAAACCAAGGGAATCGTTTACCGGAGATGTGTTTTACACATTGAATACCAGGTATACCCTTCATGCTGGTGGTGCCATTCCATTAGGTGATGCTACAAGAACCATCTATCTGAGTTCCTTATATAGCAGCCAGGCAAGAGCCAATAACATTGTAGTAGGTGGAGCAATAGGCTTTGCACTAAATGATGAACCAGACAATCCTTCTAATTTCTATGCAGGCCTCTGGACAAGATTCAATAATGTTAATGATGCGGTTATCCCATATCTGGGACTTGAATTCAATGGCTTCCGCCTTGGCGCATCATATGATATAAATATTTCCAGTCTTAAAACGGCTTCCCAAAGTCGTGGTGGAATTGAAATTTCGCTTATTTATATTAAGCGTCCTCAGGGGTATAAAGGGATTCCTTGTCCTAGATTCTAGTAGTAAGTAATAAGTATTAAGTTATAAGTTGTAAGTTTTGAGTCAGCGACTTGAATTTTTTTTTCACCGCAGAGACGCGGAGACGCAGGATTGCATTTGTCTGTGTTCTCTGCGACTCTGCGTGAAACTTTTAAACAGCCATCACGCGGAAGGGGGGGGAGGGGGAGGGGGTTTTTTTTTTTCCTCTTGAATGTATTTATATCTTGGCGCGACCTGCAAAAGCGATTTTGGGTACCCTTTGCGTCTTGGCGAGAAAAAAATTCCCACCTTCCCGGTAAAAAAAAGAAAGCCATGGTCTTTCAACCACGGCTTCCAATTTATATAGGGCTTAATCTCCTTTTAGTATCCTGGGTTTTGAACCAGTATACCTTCAGTAGCCTGAACTTCACGTTGTGGAATTGGATAAACCAACTTCGCATCATTCCAGTTATACACTGAGAAAGATTGCTGAAGACGTTTTATCTCATGTATCCTGAATCCTTCAAAGGCCAGCTCCAATCTTCTTTCAGCTAATATATCAGCCAAAGTTGGTGCAGCTATAACGGGAAGATTAGTACGAACTGGATTCCTTACTTCTGCCAGGTCATTCTCTGGTGTATCACCAAGAGTAGTTCCTAAGCGAAGATTGGTTTCAGCACGTATCAGATACATCTCTGCTATGCGGATAACTGGAAGGTTTTGGCTGAATGAACGCCATTTACCACAATACAAGTTTCCTGGGCGGGCTCCGGTACCAACATAGTACCATTCCTCTGCTCTCAAATCACCTGCAGGATACGTACTTAAGAAAGCACCAGCTATACGAACATCACCGCGACCGATACCAGGTAAGCTGGCAAAGAATGTAGCCATACCATCATTACTGGTTCCAGCATTATTCTGGTCGTTCTGTTGAATTTCCCAAACAGATTCGTTTGTATTCTTATTATCGAACACAGCCCTTACAGACGCATTCATTGAATACTTGCCGCTTTCTATAACTGCATTAGCAGCATCACGTGCTTTAACGAAATCTCCTTGTTGCAAGTAAATCTTAGCCAGGAAAGCAAGTGCTGTGTACTTATCTGCACGAGTACCGTTATCTTCTGGTAATTTGCTAGCTGCTGCAGTTAAATCTGCAATAGCCTGAGCATATACTTCAGCAACAGTATTTCTTGGTAATTTCTGTGCTGCATCAGCTTCTGTTTTGGAAGATGTTGTTTTTATAACAACACCTGGCTGTGAATTATTAGCTGTTGCTCCCCAGGGAAGACCGAATATCCTAACCAATTCGAAATGCATGATACCTCTTACAAACAAGGCCTCGCCTTCATATTGTGCCTTCTGATCAACATCAGTAACAACACTTAAATTATCCAAAACGATATTCGCTGTATTGATAGCTAAATATCCTGCTGTCCATATCCTGGCAGCTTCCCCATTATCACGGTTCATCGTTTTACGGCCAATCTGTTGTTGTCCTGTAAATGTACCTCTCCACGACGCATATTGCTCTGTGTTAGGGAAATATGACGCTGATATTTCGGGATTCATCAAAAGGTTTGTACCATACAAAGCTCCTCCACCCATTACTGAATAGGCACCCACTACGGCTGCTTCCACATCGGCCGGAGTTTGGATAGCGGTAGTTGCATCAATACTTTGCTTAGGTTCCAGATCTAGTCGCTTATTACATGCAGTACCTAACCCGGTGGTAAGGGCTGCGAAAAGAATATATTTATATACTGGTTTCATAATAATGTTTTTTAATAAAGGTTAGAAGCCCAAATTGATACCTACACTGATTGTACGTGCCTGAGGGGGAGTATAAAAATCATGCCCCAGGTTCAATGTGCCTACGAAACCTGAATTCACTTCAGGATCATAGCCTTTATATTTTGTAAGCGTTACTAGATTGCTACCTGCAACGTATACCCTTGCATTATCAATATGGTAACGGCTTAACAATTTGCGTGGGAAATTATACCCAAGGTTTACAGATTTTACACGGAAATAAGAACCGTCCTGTACCCAACGGGAAGATTTACCAGCACCATTACCGCTATACAATCTTGGCTGTGGAATATCAGTCTTATCACCAGGATTTTTCCAATAATTCATCTGATCAACAGTTTGATTATCGAAATAATCTCCGTTTACACTTTGGAAGAAACCTGCCATGTTATAAATATCACCCCCTTTTACAAACTGACATTGTACATCAAGGTCAAAACCTTTAAATGAGAAATGGTTATTGAGACCTCCATAATAATCAGGATTAGGGTTACCTACGATTGTATCTACTGCTAATGAATAGTCGTTGGTAGTTGTCTTATCTGCCTGATAATACAAGGCATCACCATTTGTTTCATCAACACCAGCATACATTTTACCATAGAACTGACCGAATGGTTGTCCTACTGCCAAACGGCCAATAGTACGTGTGCCAGGAGGAACCGGAATTACCAGACGAGTCACTTTATTTTCATAAGTGGATACGTTCACAGAAGCATTCCATTTGAAAGCTCCGGTAAGGATGCTTCCGTTTAACACCAGTTCCCATCCCTTATTCTCCATATCACCAATATTCTTAGTGATTGATGTGAATCCGTTTGAAGAAGGAAGAGGTACATTGAGCAATAAGTCATTTGTCTTCTTGCTGAAATAATCCACTTCACCACTTAATCTGTTATTGAAGAAGCCGAAATCAAGACCGATATCGAATTGTGTTGTCTTTTCCCAGCTAAGATCAGGAACACCTATTTGAGTTGCAATCAGACCAGCAATATCTGCGTAGGCAGTTGCACTATACAATGACAATGAACTGAAGTTTCCTATTTCGGCATTTCCGGTACGTCCATAACTACCGCGTAATTTAAGGAAGCTTAGTGCTTTTGAATTACGGAGGAAATTCTCTTCGCTTACTATCCAGCCTAATGAAACAGCTGGGAAGCTACCATAGCGCTTATCCTTACCGAAACGGCTTGATCCATCTACACGGAAGCTAGCACCTAACAAATACCTGTCCATGAACTTATAGTTCGCTTTGGCGAAATAAGAAAGGAACGCGAATCTTGTTTCGGTAGAAGAACCGGCTTGTATGATAGCGGCACTTGCAATCTTGGAGAAACGGTCACTTGGAAAACCGATACCTGTTACTGAAGCACCTGAAGTATTACCTGTTTGGAACTCAGTACCCAACAATCCATCGATATTGTGATTGTCGCCGATAGACTTCTTGAAATTAAGTGTATTGGTTGCTGTTACTATTGTAGCAGTCACCTGATTATTGAAGGAGTTTCCTGTTGGAGCTCCGTCCAATGTTTCCTTGCCCAGGAATTGCTCTTCCTGAAGATTATTCCAGTCAAGACCAATCTGACTGCGGAACATGATATCAGGAGTAATGGTTAGTTCAGCATATGCATTACTGATAGAACGATAGGTGGTATTTACGTTAAAAGCACCTTTCTGGTCAATCAGGTTATTATAATAAAGTGTGGCGCTATTGTATTCACCATCTGTTCCCCTCAATGGGTGCAATGGTGGAAGAGCGTTCAACTGCAATGGGTTTGTGAAGGCGTTATCGCTTGATACCCTATAGTTACGGCTCTTTGTCATAGATAGGTTCATTCCGAATCTTATTCTGGAATTAAGCGTATGATCGAGATTCACACGACCGTTTGCCCTATCGAGCCTGTTACTTAAGATGATACCTTTCTGGTCGTTCCATGAACCGCTCACCAGGAATTTCGTTTTTGCATCACCACCAGCTAATGAAACTGAGTATTGAGAGATGCTACCTTTTTGGAAAGCCTGGTCAGCCCAGTTTACATCATTTGTACTGTTCCAATCGGTGGTACCTGTTTCAAATTCAAATTCTTCAGCAGGATCCAATGCACCGAAATCTGAATGCTCAGCTGCAACGGAAAACAATTCTTTATACTGTGCAGAATTCAGGAATTTCTGTTTTTTGGTAGGATCGCTCCAGCCAGTAAAATATCCGATATTAACTTTTGTCTTACCCACTTTACCAGACTTAGTAGTTACCAGCAATACACCATTAGAAGCACGGGCTCCATAAATAGCTGCTGAAGCCGCATCTTTCAAAACTTCGATTGACTCAATATCGTCAGGATTGATTGTTGCTAATGGGTTATCGTTTTCAGTAAAACTTCCTAAAGATTGGGATACTACTGGCACACCATCGATTACGATAAACGGTTGCTGGTTAGCAGAGATGGAGGAAATACCACGAACGCGGATATTCAATCCTTGTCCCAGCTTACCACTTCCCTGATTAATGAATACACCTGCAGCACGCCCTTGCAAGGCTGATTCGAAAGAAGGTAAAGGAAGGTTCTGGAAATCTTTAGCACCTACTTTTGAGATAGATGAAGTTACATCCCTCTTAATCTTTGTACCATAACCCACTACTACCACTTCACTCAAGGCTTTATTGGCAGGAACTAGGGTTACATTCATTACACTACTGATTGGCACTTCCTGATCAGTATAGCCTACAAATGAGAAGATTAGTGTGGTTGCTGATGAAGACACAGACAATTTAAACGTACCATCTACTAATGATACAGTATTACTTGTGCCTCCCTTTTGTTTGATTGTTACACCCGGTAACGCAGAACCATCTTTTGAATCGGTTACTTTTCCGCTCACTTCTTTTGTTTGAGACCATGCTGCCTGCGATAGCAATAGCATAACAGCGAAACATAGTCTGTACATGTTTTTCATGTATTCTAGATTTGGTTAATAAATAACAGATAAACACTATCTGTTGAATAAGGACATCAGTACCAGCAAAAATGCTGCTAATTATTATCCGTCATCAGAAAAAATGAGCTTTCAATATGTTGAATGGTAAATATTAAGTATCAGCGTAGTTATACTAGCTGCAATGGCAGATGTAATAAAATTTAAATATTCTTAATATGACATAAGAATGACAATGTCGTGTCATTGATTGACAAAGTGTCAATCACTTAGTATGTGAGTTTTCACCGCAGAGACGCAAAGACGCGGAGGAAATAGCGGAGACTGATCAAATAGAGTTCCGAACTTTTCGAAAGTTCGGAACTCTATTTGATCAGTCTCCGCGTCTCAGCGTCTCTGCGGTAAAAAAATAATTGAAATCGCTCTCAGCTTCTTAATGCAGTGAAGGAACCAACAACGGTATCAGATACCAACTGAAGAGTGAGATTAATATAACAGCAATAACATTCATTACAAACCCCGCTTTCACCATCTGACCCAATTTAAGATGCCCGCTTGCAAATACAATTGCATTAGGCGGAGTACCCATCGGCATCATGCTTGCACAACTTGCTCCAAGTGTCATAGGTATTCCAAGTAGTAAAGGATTGACTCCCATAGCATCTGCAATGCCAGCAATTACAGGAGAGAAAACAATCACCTGTGCAATATTGCTCATCACTTCACTTATAAAAAGCGAAATCAGAGTTACCATAAAAACCAGCAACAATCCACCGGTGCCTGAGAAACCAGCAATCCATTTTCCCAATTGCTGTATCAATCCTGCTTTTTCTAATGCGGAAGCCAATGCAATTCCACCACCGAACAAAAGGAGTATTCCCCAAGCCATACGTGAAGTATCTGACCAATCCAATATTTTACGGCTTCCTTCTTTCTCTTTGTTTCCTGAAGGACAGATAAATAAAGCCAGAGCACCTAATAGAGCAATTATTGTGTCATCGAGTTTAATTGAGCCAAACATTCGAACTATGAATTCATGTTTTAACCCGATATTGATAATATCTTTTGTGATCCATAATAAAGCAGTAGTAACGAATATCACCAACACTCTTTTTTCAGAAACGCTCAAAGGTCCTAATTGATGCAACTCATGTTTCATCAAATGGCGTGTTGAATCATCTGATGCCAGTTTATTTGGATATAACAACTTAGTAGTAACAAGATAAAGTGCAAATAAAAGCAGGATAGCAACTGGCATACAAATGATAACCCAGTCAACAAATTGAACTGTATACTTATACTTCTCACTTATAAATCCAACAAAAGCAACATTTGGAGGTGTACCAATTATTGTGGCAATGCCTCCGAAATTAGAAGCATATGCTATTGAAAGCATGATTGCAATTGCAAAATTATCAAGCCTCGCTTCACCTTTGTGATTTTCTCTTACTACATGAATTACAGATGCTGCAATCGGATACATCATCATAGTAGTGGCTGTATTACTTAACCACATACTTAGGAATCCTGTTGAAATAATAAATCCCAAAACAATTCTATCTCCACTTGTTCCTGTTATGTTCACTATGGAAAGTGCAATCCCTTTTATGTAAGTTCCATTTTTCAATGGCTAGCCCAAGCATAAACCCACCCATGAAAAGGAAGATGATAGAATCGCCATAACCCGCTGCCACATCCTTTATTGGAGCAATATTCATCAAAGGAAAGAGTATGAGAGGCACCAACGCAACAATTGGCATTGGCAAAGCTTCTGTAACCCACCAGGTAATCATTAAACAGGCAACTGCCAGTACTTTTACTGCCTTGGGATCAACTCCAAACGGATTCCAAATCAGCATTAGTAAGAATAAAGCAGGACCTAATAAAAAGAAAGCCCTTTCCTGAAACGACTTAGGGAAATTTTTCAAGCAATGCGTTTTGGTTTTTTTGAATATTATCTGCTTACGAAAGAGTTGCCCTTAAGAATAAACCGATACGGTAATAAGGCATCCTTCCCTGCATAATCAACACCGATCCTTTTATTGGCTTCTATATCTTTTTTCGAGAGACGAAACCCATCATCTGCAATATACAATTTATCACCAAGCAAACTATGGCCCGACAATTCCGTAGTGATACCCATTGCCTTTGCTAATTTACCGGGACCACTTGTAATCCTATCCTCTTTAACCTGCCCTGTTCTTTGTTTCATGAACTCAATTCCATCTAATGGCTCCAGGGCCCTAATCAGTACTGCATGCGGAATATCGGGCTTATTAGTAACTACATTGAAAAGATGATGAATTCCATAACACAAATAAACATAGGCATTACCTGGAGCACCAAACATCACTTCAGTTCGATCGGTTCGCCGGTTATTCCAGGCATGGGATGCCTTGTCAGTAATTCCCGCATAAGCTTCGGTCTCTACAATCCTGCCACTAGTATATTCACCGTTAAAATGGGTAATAAGTACTTTGCCGATAAGCTCTCTGGCTATCGCCAATACATCTGATCTATTGTAAAAAGAACCGTCCAGTTTTTGAATAATTGCCACGAGGGAAATTTTCGTTAAGTTTGAGCAACCAACCTTCCTATTGATAAAGGGTACAAATAAACCAAAAAACCAATAAACTGGATCCGATTGCTAAAAGAAATTGTCATAGCTATTCAATCTTACTTCCGGGCTCATCAATTCATCATCAAACACC
Organism: Chitinophagaceae bacterium; assembly: GCA_016721085.1. Lineage (GTDB taxonomy): Bacteria > Bacteroidota > Bacteroidia > Chitinophagales > Chitinophagaceae > Endoryza. The sequence continues at coordinate 120,869 of JADKJI010000005.1, forward strand.
GGTTATGGAAATGGATCCTGATTCCGGGCATCTTATACACACTTCTTTTTTGTATCAGCATCTATTTCTTCGGCAAAAGTGCCACAGAAGTCATTGAGTTCCTCATGATCCAGACTGGATTGAAAAACTGGATTAGTAAATTTGAAAGCAGTTGGCTTGGCTTCCTTTTTACATTCGCAGGTATCATACTGTGGCTACTGCTGATGCTTTTGTATTTCTCCCTTTTCAAATATCTATTCCTGATAATAGGATCCCCTCTTTTCGCATATTTAAGTGAAAGAACAGAAAGTATTATTGAAGGAAAAGAATTTACTTTCAATTTAGCTCAGCTATGGAAAGATATGCTTCGCGCAATCCGTTTAGCAATAAGGAATAGTTTATGGCAAACCGTATATGCTATCTCCTTACTGATATTATCTTTTGTTCCGGTTGCAGGTTGGATTGTTCCAGTTGTTACCCTTTTAGTGGAATGTTATTACTATGGCTTTTCCATGCTCGACTATAGTTGCGAACGGCATAAACTATCCGCTTCTAAAAGCATTGAATATATCAGTAAAAGAAAAGGGTTGGCTGTTGGTAATGGCATGGTTTTTTACCTCATGCACCTTGTACCTATCTTAGGTTGGGTGTTAGCACCATCCTATGCGGTAGTAGCAGCCACCATCAGCCTTTATCACCAGGAAGAAAGTGAGTTATAACTTATTCTTTCGAAACATTTAAAAGTCATTCTTAAAACATTTCATTTTGCCTTCAACCATTTATCTTATCCCTTCCCTGCTTGATTCGGAAGCTGCCGAAAGTCTTCCTGCTTATATCACCAATGCTGTAAAAGACTGCCAGGTGTTTTTTGTGGAAGATGAAAGAACAGCAAGACGTTTCCTTAAAAGTCTTTGGAAAGAAATGGTGATAGATTCATACGAATGGCATCTGGCCGATAAAACAACTATTCAATCGCAGGAAATCAGTTCGGCCTTCAGGAAAGCAGTGAAAGAAGGTAAGAATATCGGAATCCTGAGTGAAGCTGGCTGTCCGGGAGTAGCCGACCCGGGACAAGTACTGGTTGCTATGGCTCACACCATGGGGGCAATTGTAAAACCATTAGTGGGACCAAATTCAATACTATTAGCATTAATGGCAAGTGGACTCAGTGGACAAAAATTCACATTCGTAGGATATCTACCAATCGATGCATCGCAGCGACTAAAAGCATTGAAGGAGCTGGAAGTGATTTCATTAAGAGACAGCTGCACCCAGATATTCATTGAAACACCTTACAGGAACAATCAGCTTCTAGATACAATTGCCAGAAATTGCAGACCTACTACCAAACTATGTATCGCATCAAATATTACTGGCAGCAAAGAATCCATTCAAACAAAAACCATTGAGGACTGGCGAAAAAAATTGCCGGAACTACATAAGCAGCCGGCAATCTTTCTATTACATTCCTGATTAACTTATTGCAATCCCTTTATTTTTCCGTTTGCATCTTTAACTGTAATTACACTATCCACAATATACTTGCTCATGCCTCTCCAAGGCAAAGAGCCGAGATATTCCTTATAATGTAATTCAACTGTTGCACCACTATTAGACATAAGTATTGCAGCTACCTTTTCATCAGTCACTGAAAACTCAAATTCATTTGATTGAATAGCACCAGGCACTTGAGATTTATATCCTGTTTGAATGAGTCTTCCTTCAAAAGTCTTAAAGATATAACCCTTCTTCACAAAAAAATTCATTTCACCTGCCTTTGTACCTTCACCAAAAACAAAGCTATAGCGAACAAAAAAGAAGATGGCTAATGAAACTATCAAGAGTAACAATACTGTACGAAGAATACTTTTCATAAAAAACTATTTGTTATTTAGAATCAGGTTATAAGCCATATTTATCAATCAGATAAATAAGGGCTGCCATATTCACAGCTCCAAGCTCCAATTCTCTTTTGTTTACATTTTCAAATACATCACTTCTTGCATGGTGAATATCGAAATATCGTTGGGAATCGGGTACATAGCCAGACATAGGTGTTCCAAAAGTTCTGCCCAAAGGACCAATATCAGCCCCGCCGCCACCAGCGGTTAATTCAGTAACTCCATAAGGTTTGAATAGATCAGTCCATTGCTGAACTTTTGCCAACTGATCTGGTTTCATACTGAATCCGAAACTTCTTGGTGTAAATCCACCTGCATCGCTTTCAAGGGCAAAATAATGATTCTCATTTTTTGCTTTTGCTTCTTCCGCATATTTTGTACCGCCTCTTAATCCATTCTCTTCATTAGCAAATAATACAATTCTAATTGTTCGTTTTGGACGGTATCCAATAGCTTTCAACACACGCAACACTTCAATGGAATGTACACAACCGGCTCCATCATCATGAGCTCCTTCACCGGGATCCCATGAATCGAGGTGACCACCGATGGTGATGATCTGCTCTGGAAATTCTGTACCAACAAGCTCTCCTATTACATTATGACCTTTTACATCAGGTAACATCTGAGCATTTGTTTTCAGGAAAACAGAAACATTCTTATTACTTGAAATAGCCGCGGCCAATTTATCAGCATCTTTCAATCCAACGGCAGCCGCGGGAATTTTTGCATAAGCGCTGTCATAATTCATAGCTCCCGTGTGCGGATTATTATCAGCAGCATGACTCATGGAACGAACAAGTACTCCAACGGCACCATATTTAGCAGCACGGCTGGCTCCACCCCCTCTGTATCTAGATGCATCGCCGTATGCCTGGAAAGTGCGGACAAATTTGTCGTTGAACCTATAGTTATAAAAAACAATCTTCCCTTTCACTTCATTTTTTCTTTGCTCCAGCTCTTCAAAACTGTTTACCAGCATAACCTGGGCGGTAACACCTTTTGGAGAAGACCCCATAGAATTGCCTAAAGCCAGGATATCTATTGGAGTATTTTTTCCTGCAATGGTGAACCAGGCTTGTTCCTTAGCGCCTCTAACCCAATGCGGTACCATACATTCCTGGAGCCAAACCTTGTCGGCGCCAGCATCTTGCAAGGATTTTACTCCCCAGGCTTCAGCCTTAGCCATTTGCGGGGATCCGGCAACCCTTCCACCGACAGTTTTACAAAGCACCTTTAGGTATTCGTAGGCTTTGCCATTGGTCAAAATTTCATCTGCTATCTTCCTGATCATTAAAGAATCTTCCTTTTGAGCCGCTGCACTAAAGGCTGACAGCAGCAAAAGGCCTGCGAACATTTTCCGAATCATTGCTGTTAATTTTGGCTAAAGTTATGGATTTGGAGTCAAGATGAGACGAACGGTATAGTCCCCAAATAAAATTCAATTACCTTCGGTCTCCTAATTTTTTATTTATGCGTATTGGCATTGTTTGTTATCCCACATTTGGCGGTAGTGGTGTGCTGGCAACGGAGCTTGGAAAAGCATTAGCCGACAAAGGCCACCAGGTGCATTTCATCACTTACCAGCAGCCTGTTCGCCTCAGCCATTTCAATGCCAATATCTTCTATCATGAGGTGCTGGTGCCAACATATCCTTTATTCGATTACCCTCCATACGAGACTGCTCTTGCCAGTACCATGGTGGATGTTATAGTAAACCACAATCTCGACTTATTACATGTGCATTATGCAGTACCGCACGCGTCTGCAGCATATATGGCAAAAAAGATTGTAGAGAAACAAGGAAAAAAGATTCCTGTTATCACCACCCTTCACGGTACAGATATTACACTTGTTGGGAAGGATAAGACCTTTGCCCCGGTGGTTACTTTCTCAATCAATGAAAGTGATGCGATCACAGCAGTTTCAGAAAACCTACGTCAGGAAACCTTCCGCAATTTCAAGATTGAAAAGGAAATTGATGTTATCCGAAACTTTGTAGATGTAAAACGCTTCCGAAAAAAACCAATCGATGCTTTCCGTCGTGTAATTGCGCCTAATGGAGAAAAGATTGTGATGCATGCCTCTAACTTCCGTAAAATAAAAAGAGTGGGTGATGTGGTTCACATCTTTGAACAGATACTCAAAAAAGTACCAGCCAAATTACTTTTTGTTGGTGATGGACCTGAAAGGGCTGTTGCAGAAGCATTATGCCGTGAATTGAATATCGACAACGAAGTTCGTTTTGTGGGTCGTCAGGAACAGATGGAAGATATATTAGCCATCAGTGATCTCTTCTTACTTACTTCAGAATACGAAAGTTTTGGATTAGCCGCTCTTGAAGCCATGGCATCAAGCGTACCAGTTATTTCTACAAATGTGGGTGGCTTACCGGAAATAAATGTTGAGGGTGTAACCGGTTATCTCTGTAATGTAGGCGACATTGATGGCATGAGCCGTCAAGCTATTGGTATATTAAGTGATGAAGAAAAATTAAAGCAATTCAAGATAAACGCAGAACTGCACTCGAGGAATTTTGATATTGAGAATGTGATACCTGAATACGAAGCTCTCTATAACAGGTTTGTAAAATGCTGATTTTTTTGCCTAAAGCTTAAGGCCTAAAGCCTAAGGCTTAGTGTAGTAAACTGAACTAATGTCCGGTCTCCGAATTAAGCTTTAGGCTTTAGGCCTTAGGCCCTAAGCCTTGGGCTTATTTTCGCCTCAACCACGCCTCCGGATTCACCTCATGATTTTCCTGCATAATCAGGAATTCGAGTTCTCCGTTGCCATCATTATTATTAGTTACTTTTCCTATTCGCTGGCCAACAGTTACTTTTTGACCTTTGCTAACTGCAACATTGGCTAGGTTACCGTAGGTGGTAAAATATTTACCATGGCGAACCATAACAGTTGTGGTGCCATCAACATCAAAAATATAAACTACTTCCCCATCGAATACTGCTTTTACTTGTCCACCTTCATTGGTTTCTATTGTAAGTCCAGGGTTATTCCCTTTTACATTTTGTCCTTCGATGGAGTATAATCCAAAATGTATTTTCACATTGGCATTTTCAACAGGCCAGGGAAGTTTTCCTTTATTCTTTTCAAAATCGGCTGATATGATAGCCCCTTCCGGTGTTGCTTCAAGTACACTTTTTGCTCGGGTTGGTTTAACAGCTACAGGATTAGTGGCGTTGGTAGTAACAGGTGCTTTGGGGGCTGCTGCATCTGCCTTTTTTGCAGCAGCATCTGCTGCGGCTGCTGCGGCTCTGGCTTTATCCATTTCTCGTTTTACTGCAACAGAAATACTGTTACGAAGTAATCTGTCGTTCTTAGCCTTTGCTGTTAGTTCTTTTGTTATTTCCTTTTCGCGGGCTTTCAGCTTACTTACCACTTCATCCTTTTCTTTCCTTTCATCCACCAATACTAATTTCTCTTTTTCCTGTTTGTGAAGAACCTCATCTTTTACTTTTTTGGTTTCTTCCAAACTGGCAATCTTTGATGAAGGGAAGTTTGAGTATTACGGATGTTTTCGGCCTGTTGCTGACGGTAGTTACGATAGGTTTTCAAGTATTCCACTCTTTTCACTGCATCATTAAAACTGGCAGCCGAGAAAATAAAATTCAGGAAGTCGTAATTGCTCCTGTTCTTATACGCGTAAACAACGCTTTTTTCGTATTGCACTTTCAGGGTGTCCAATTCCATCCTGAGCTTATTGATTTCACCACGGGATTGATTGATGGTTCCCTGAATCAAATTGATCTGGTCGCTGATATTATCGATGGCCTGTTCTCTTAAACGCAACTTTTTCTGTACCATAGCCAGTTCGCCCAAACTCGCTTTCTTGTTTTTCTGGGTGGCTTTCAGGGTCTCCTTCAGTTCATTTATTTCCTTTTGGATCTCTGCCTGCTGGCGACGAAGGTCTTCGCTGCTACCCTGTTGGGCAAATGCAACTGTTCCAACCGAGAGGAATAAAATGGAGATGAAAAAGTTTTTCAGCATAAGTGGTATTTAAATTAACAAATAGCCTGTTTATTTATAGAAGATGCCGTTGGCAGGCGAACTTCATAAAACTATAACGCTTATTGTTGTTTATAATTTTTCGGGATGGTGAAAGGATAGCTTAATGGTTCGTTAAATCCATATTGCTTATACTCCATTTCAATATCCAGTTTGTTCTTTTCAGTAACCGTAATTTTACGGAAAGTGGAAAAATTGATATTATCCTTTTTCTCATAGCTGCCATATACCACCAGACAGGTCCTGGACCTTCCAATATCGGCATCATCAAGTTTGCTGTTTTCCATTGAATAATTATCCTTATTAACAGTCAGCATTTGCCTGAAAATATCTCCCAAAATGAAAAAGGAATAGGTCTTTTCTTCCTTCTTATATGAAACGATATTACTATCAAGATATATGGGGTTACCTAAAATAAGGTTCTGCAATTCTGTAAAAGTAAAAGGCAGATGGGTAATATCCTGTAAGTAACTCACTGAACGCAACTGATATACTTTGTCGGGCTTATTGATTACTTTAACACTGTCAGGGGTAATGATGATACGGAATCCTTCAATGCCCAGCAGGCCATCTATCTTAACCCACAAAACGCTATCCTTTCGTAATCTGACAAATGCAGTGAAATCATTTTTTTTGCCATCCTTATCTTCAAAATTCACTTTTATCCTGGCTGAAAAAGTCTTGACATCTATCTTGTTTTTTTCAATGGCTTCATATGAAGTGCTGATGAATTTCATTGAATCGGCATGAAGGTCTACATCAGGTACTTTTACAATTACAGTGGTATCTTTCTTAGTAATGGCGGTCTGTATCTTTTTAGTAGAACGGCAACTAACCATAATTGCAGTTGCACTCAAAATGAGTATGAATTGAATGAGAACTTTCATTTTTTAATTTTTACCGGTGTGACCGAAGCCGCCTTCATTTCTTGAAGTGACTGAAATTTCATTAACAGCTTCCCATTGTACTCTTTCTACTTTTCCAACTACCATTTGAGCAATTCGGTCGCCATTATTGATTACTTGTTCTTCTTTTGAAAGATTGATCAGTATCACTTTTATTTCTCCTCTATAATCTGCATCTACTGTTCCTGGTGAATTGAGGCAAGTGATTCCTTGCTTTAGTGCCAATCCGCGTCTTGGCCTTACTTGTGCTTCAAAGCCATCTGGCAACTCAATAAACAATCCTGTAGGAACAAGGCTTCTTTCCATTGGCTGCAACACAACAGGTTGTTCCAGGAAAGCCCTGAGATCCATTCCAGCAGCACCATCTGTAGCATAAGCTGGTAATGGATGAGTGGATTGATTAATGATTCTTACTATAACTTTTGACATGACGCAAAGGTAGGGTTCAGGCGGCAGATAGCCTTTTTGAATAAGTGAGATAATAGCTAAAATTTATTGTTGTTGAAAAAGGGAGGGGTAATTTTCAGGTTGTGCGATACACAAGATGACTTCCGGAGTAAAATACAACTCTCAGAAAATTGTTTTTCTCAAAATGCCCAGGCTATTGAATTTCAAAAAAATGGCTGTTTTTTCAGTGAAATTCTGATCGCAGGAGTTGTTTCTAACTAGTTGTACTTTACACAAGATGACATCCCGAAATGAAAACAACTTCCATTATTTTACCTCATCCTTCTCCAATAACACAGTAGCATAAGCCACCAAACCTTCTTCCCTACCAACAAATCCCATTGTTTCAGTGGTTGTGGCTTTTATTGAAACAGCATCTTTCTCCAGTTCAAGAATGCTGGCAATCACCTCCTGCATAGCTGGTGCATATTTCTTGATCTTTGGCGCTTCCAAACATAAGGAGCTATCGATATTTACCACCTTATATTTCTTTTCCCTTATCAAACCATATGTATGCTTCAACAAAATCTTACTATCTATATTCTTGTAAGCTGGGTCTGTATTTGGGAAATGAATTCCGATATCACCCAATGCCAATGCACCCAGAAGGGCATCACAAATGGCATGAAGTAATACATCTGCATCGCTATGTCCCAATGCCCCTTTATGATGAGGAATAAGCACCCCTCCTATCCAAAGTTCCCTTCCTTCTGTTAATTGATGGAAGTCGATCCCGAATCCAATCCTGAAGCTCATATAGCTGTATTTAAAAAGTAAAAGCGTTCCGCAATTACTGCGGAACGCTTCAAATATATTTCATTTTAACTAACTGACTATTTAGCGTCGAGATCGAAAATCAAACCGAAACGGAGCGTATTAGACAATGGGTTTCTATTAACACCTTGTCCTGAAGGAACCAGATAAGAGAAGTTAAGACCAAATACGTTGTACTTGATACCGAAACCAACAGTGAAATACTTACGGTTTCCTTTTGTTTTGTCTTCGTAGAAATAACCTGCTCTTACAAGGAACTGATCATTATAAGAATACTCTGCACCTAAAGACAATGTGAACTCACGTAATTCTTCACCAAAACCACCTGGAGCATCACCGAAAGAGCTGAACCAACTGCTAACAACGCTTTTGCTGCGATAGCTTGCGATGGCAGATGAATCGGTAGTATAGTCACCAGTGAATTTCGGAGGAGTAGGAACCAATAATTTATGAGCGTCTACACCGAAAGTGATCTTATTGTTTTCGTCGAATGCTTTTGTGTAAGTAGTACCGATACCGAGATCGGCAGGGATATAATCTTTCTGAGTAGCATCATTGGTATAACCAATTTTGGTACCGAGGTTGCTCATAGCAGCACCGAAATTCCAACCGCTACCATCTTCTTTTATGCCTGTGTAGTAGAAAGAAAGGTCACCTGCTACGGCGCTACCAGCTTTATAAGTGGTGCTACCGATAACCTGACCAGCAGCCAGATTTGAATAGATATATCGCATTGCTAAGCCGATACCCATCTTGTCGCTTAACTTACGGGAATACCCGAAATCAAGACCAAACTCACGAGGACGGCCTTCACCGAAGTCAACACCACTGATATCAGTGAACTGGATATTACCCAGACTGAAATAGCGGATACCGGCAGATAGTGCCTGGTCTTCAGTTATTTTATAATAACCACCTAATGAAAGTAAATACACATCATTTAATCCAAGGTCTTTCAACCATGGAGTATATGTTAATGCAAAACTAGTGTTGTTTTTTGCGAAGGGAGTTTTAGCAAGATTATAAAATCCTGCGTTTGCATCTGGGGATGTTGCCATTCCCAAATCACCCATACCACCTGCGCGGGCATCTGGAGAAATTCTAAGAAAAGGAACAGCGGTTGTAACCACATTTATGGTATCCGTTTGTGCTTTTAAAGAAGTCGATCCTGCTATCAGAAGCAGAATGGCAGTCAGTTTTACGATCATCCGTTTCATACTTTCGAGTTTGTGTTTATTTGCACCACTCTAAAAACACTCCAATACAAAGTTTTCCAGGACAGGGATTAACGCTGTTTTGGTTAGGAGGCTTTAAGGGCGTGCAGTAATTGTTTATTCCACCTCAATTGAACGATTACCTGTTGAAAATATTGTATTTCTGAGAGTTTTCACTAATCTTCCTGAAACAGTAAAGACCTGAACACTAACCCTTAACTCCTCCCCCGGACGGTTATGGTCAAACCAAAAGTTAGTACGCGTAGTGAAGGGATTCGGATAGTTCAAAACGTGCTCCAGTGTGAATTTTTCTTCCTTTACCACTCTGAAACTGACCGTAATTTCCGAAGAATTGTTCACCACATCCCAGGCTTTTATTCGAAGAGTATGGATCCCTTCTTCCAAATTGGGCAATTGAAACCGGATAGCTCCTTTCTTATAATTATCCAGTTCCGCTTCATAAAACTCATTTAAAACAAACCGCTGTTTGGAATCACCATCCAGCTCAGCTTCCAAATCGTGTCCAATTCCAGCCCCAAGAATATTGATTCCTGAAGAATCAAGCAGTTTCACTAATAATACAGGAGCACTATTAGTAATACTTCCATCAACAAATTTTTCATCGTTCAACCAGGCTTTCAACACAGGTCCTTCTATATCGCCATTACCAGTACCTGTTCCCCCTACTATAATATTGGTGGAAGCCCCGTTTCCATCCAGCAAGCCGTTGTCTGTATAAAAACTGATTTTACCATTACCAAAGCGGTAATCAATATCTTTCGGAACAATAAAACTCAGTTTGAATTTTCCCTGTTCCACACTGGCCTTCCCTTTAAAAAGAGCATTTTTCTGTTCAGTATAATTTGTTACCGGGCTTCCAGGATCATTACCCAAGGTTGACCGGCTTTGTTTCTTGTCAAAAACCGACATATATACGGTGCCTGTGAAATTATCCTGTACCTGTCCTGCTGCATTACTTATTTCTCCACTTATAGTATAAGTTGATAAAGCTTTTAATGTATCTGGAACGGCAGTTATAGGAACCCCGTTTACAGCAGTAGTATTTACTGTAAGGGAAGGCAAGGCGATAGTAAGTGCCGGATCACCTAATAATGTGAACTTCCTGTTGTTGACAGCATCGCCGAAAAAAGTATAAGTGAAATTCTTGGCTCGTTTTACAGCATCTCCGAGTGTTGGATAGGTTCCATCAGCCTGTCGTTTCAATGCCGCTTCCAGATAATTCTTATTCATGATGCGGTTGCTGAAAGCAAAAACCAATCGGGTAGTGGTCATTAATGCAATAGCTCCGGTCTTTGGTCGTAATAAAAGATTCTCTCCAATCGATTGAATAAGTGGGTTGTCAAATGGGGCCACATCACAAGTTGCTGTTATAAATAGTGGCAATCTTTCAGGGTTCTTGAAGGAGTTGATGATATCCTGATCCAATACTACTTCTTCAGCCAGTCGCCGGTAACTTCCATGTCCGCTGTAGTTCCATATCAACGTACCATTATTCACCTTATCCAAAACCGCCCTATTCACTTCCGGATACCGGCTTCCTCCTGTACCACTTTCTTGTTTATAGGCATCGAGGTAAATCTTATCTAACGATAAAACAGGGGCTGTTGCTTCAGCTGCCGCAGTAATAACTTCAGCATCGTTTAAATGGAGGTTAGCATCTTCATCATCAGCAAAAAAACTGAGTTCGTTGCGCCATGGGCCTAATGCAGCCGGACTATTATAAACCACTATTTTATCGACTATCGACTGAGCTTCAGCAGGAGTATTAGCAGGAATTCGGCCAATGCCTATATCGAGAAGAATTGTACCTGGGGAATTAATATTATCTCCATCGTCAAGAAATCCAAAAAAGTCGTCGGAAGTATAGGTATTTAATGGGTCAAGGGATATTTCACTTTCATAAGAAGGGACTTTGTTGGTATTATTCTTCAACCGGTTTTTATAGTCGAAAGAAGCATCTCCAAAAAGCAAAAGATATTTTGGTCGCAAAGTAGTATCTGAACCAGCCCTGTCGTAGAACATCTTTACAAAATCGCGCAGAGCCGTTGGGTCAGGACTACCTGAACTGAATTCATTAAAAACCTGTGAAGCGGTTACAACTATTGAACTGAATCCATCTCTTTGTTTATGGTAGTCTGCTAATCGCTTTGCCTGAGCCAGCAATTCATCTTCAGTTATTATTATATAGTTTACCTGCGAGGAGCCATGCAAATCCTGGTTTTGTACTTTCCCCAAAGCATCTGGTATAAGATAACCATTCTGAGTAAACGCAATATATTCGTGCAGGCGGCTGCAGTCGTTAATAAACTGCCAGTTAGTACCTGAGAGATTGCCCTGAACTCTTGCTGGTTGCAGAGGGTCAGATATATCCCATACCTGATAAAGCGAACTGGCATCAGCAATAATAAAATTACCGGTAGCTCCACCAGCAATACTATTCCAATCGCGAAATTGTAATTGGTTCAATCCTTTCATCGAAAGGTCGGCCCTGGCTTGTACTTCAAACCAATTGAGCCAGCCTTGGGAATCGAATGATCCGGGTGTATAGTTGAGTCCGAGACTGATAGCTGCTGAAGTTGGGGTAAACGAGCTGCTTATCTGTGTTTCCTGCGCAAAAAAATCATAAGCGCCATTCCCTACGGAGGGAATATCCAATGAGGGTAAATCCTGATTTCCAGCTTTTATAGCAAACCTACTTCCAGTGCCAAAAGATCTTGCTGCCGCACTAATAGTTATTGTACCTGGTTGGGCAGCTAAATTGTTGATGTTAACAGTATATGTTCTGCTGAGTGATTTACCAGGCAGATTTGAAAACTCATCCCCATACCATTGCTTTCCACTGCTGAGGAAATTAAAAGTATCGAGCTCATAATAATAACGGCTGCTATAGCTATTAACCGTAATAGAAGGGATTCCTGAATTGGAAAGGGGGGTAATCCTCTTTCCCCCTGTTCCTACAATTATATAGTAATATGATTTCTCGCTATATAGATTTTTCTGGTGACTGAACTTCCGGTTGAGTGTATCTGCAGTCCAATTATGTGGTCCGGATGCATAAAAAAGTATAAAATCATTGCCGTTTAGTACGCCATCACCACCATCTTCCACCCAGATTGCGTTTTCAAAAAGGTCGTCTTTTTTGGGTCCTGAAGCCAATTCAGGCAACATGAAACCTCCGTTACCAAAAAGCCGTATGGAAGATGAAGGGAGACCAGAGGTATTGATGCCCAGTTTGGAAAGGAAGGCCAGGTCCATTTTATAGACTCCTGGTCCGGAAACAGCCATCCGAAACCAATTTCCGGAAGCCAGCACCGAATGGGGGGCATAGACACGCTGGGCAATAGCGGTAAAACCCGTCAGAAACAGTATTGCTAAAAGCAACCAGAAAGATTTATTGAAACGGGTCATCGATTCAAAAATAAATCTTTTTTAACTGAACTTATAGATGAGCTAAATGGTTGTATTACAGATTCTACCTATATTCGCAGTCCCCCGTTACCCATGTGGAAAAACACCTAGCCAACCGTACAATATTTGCTCTTAAATCCCGTTTAATCACATTGAACCAAAGGCAAAAAGCTATCAAAATGAACCTGAAAAACCTATTCATTCTCCTAATTGGTGCCGTATCCCTATCTTCTTGTAAGAATGGCCTATTCGGCAAAAAGAAATTTGAAAAATCCGATGTTACCGGCTGGAATTACAACGACAAAAACGGAGGTGGTTTCCAGGTCTCCCCTGAAAAGGAACAGCGTACTGGTCCCGGACTGGTATTTGTTCAAGGTGGTACCTTCACAATGGGTGCTGTTGAGGAAGACGTTATGGGCAACTGGGACAATATCCCAACCCGTAAAACTGTAAACTCTTTTTACATCGACCAAACAGAGGTGGCAAACGTACACTATCGTGAGTATCTCTATTGGATCAACAACGTATTTGATGGCGACGAGTATAAGGAAGTTCGCGATCAGGCTTTACCAGATACCCTGGTATGGCGTGACGAGCTGGCTTATAACGAGCCTTTAGTTGAATATTATTTCCGTCACCCATCTTATAACTACTATCCTGTAGTAGGTGTAACCTGGAGACAAGCACATGATTTCTGCCTTTGGCGTAGTGATCGTGTAAACGAAAAAGCATTGATCGACCGTCAGTTCATCAATAAGAATACCCTGAAGAATATCCAGGGTCAAGGTGGAGAATCTTTCAACACAAAGGCTTATCTGTTGGGTTTAACAACTCCAACTCCTGGTCCTGGTGTTCGTTCAAAGAAAAATCCTCTTAAGAACCCTAATGGTACTCCTCGTACCCAGGTTACTTTCGAAGATGGTATCCTTTTACCTTCTTATCGTCTTCCAACAGAAGCTGAGTGGGAATATGCGGCTTTGGCTCTTGTAGGTCAGAACCCTAAACCAAGTAAGAAGGAAAAACAACGTGGTGAAGAATTATTAACTAATAAGCAAGTATATTCCTGGAGCCAGAATGTAAACGGTCTGCGTGATAGCCGCCGTGGTAGCTGGCAAGGTACCTTCCTCGCCAACTTCAAAAGAGGTGCTGGTGATAACATGGGAGTTGCCGGTGGTTTGAACGACCGCGCCGTTTATACTGCCCCTGTTACTTCTTTCTTCCCTAATGCTTTTGGTCTTTATAATATGTCTGGTAACGTTAATGAGTGGACAGGTGACGTTTATCGTCCTTTATCAAACTCTGATAACGGTGACGTAGCTCCATATCGTGGTAACTACTTCCAGAAAGATCTTAAGAATAAGGATGGTGAATTCGAAAAAGATAGTCTTGGCCGCGTTAAGAGAGAATATGTTACAAACGAAGAAAGCAAGAATCGTCGTAACTACCAGAAAGGTAATGTTATCAACTACCTCGATGGTGACTCCCTGATTGCTGGTGTAAACTATAATACAGATTCAACTGGTGGTCGTGGTTATGGTATCACTACCCTGATCAGCGATAAATCAAGAGTTATCAAAGGTGGTAGCTGGAACGATCGCGCTTATTGGTTATCACCAGGTACTCGCCGCTTCCTTGAAGAAGATCAGGCTAGCAGCACCGTTGGTTTCCGTTGCGCAATGGATCGCGTAGGTAGCCCAGAAGGTAACGGTAGAAAAACCGGTATCAACTACTCTTCCCGCCGACAGAACACGAGAAAGAAATAAGACCTTGGTTCGATATATTATTGAAAAGCCATCTCTGAAAAAGAGGTGGTTTTTTCTTTTATAGCAATATGCAAAATCGTTACCCAATCAAAATGATATAGTAGTTTTTATAATCAACTCCATTGAGTCCTCATTTCAAGTATTTTTTGTTGCATGACAATCGAAGCCTTATACAGTATTTTCGAAAAACATCCTTCAGTACAAACAGATACCAGAAAATTAAAAACAGGTGATCTTTTTTTTGCACTAAAGGGCCCAAGTTTCAATGGAAATGCATTCGCAGCACAAGCAATAAAAGCGGGTGCTTCCTATGCAATTATTGATGAGGAAGCATTTGCAACAGGGCCGGAAACAATATTGGTAGAAGACGTACTGACAACACTACAGGAATTAGCATTATACCATAGAAAGCAGTTTACTATTCCTTTCATTGCCATAACAGGAAGCAATGGTAAGACAACAACAAAAGAACTGATACATGCTGTACTCTCAAGCATGTTTCACACTTCCACTACAGAAGGTAATTTGAATAATCATATTGGCATTCCGCTAACTATTCTTAAAGTAAAAAAAGATGCTGAGCTGGCAGTAATAGAAATGGGTGCCAATCATCAGCAGGAAATAGCTTCTTATTGTCGCTACACTCTTCCAACCCATGGAGTCATCACTAATTGCGGCAAAGCCCATCTGGAAGGATTTGGCGGCGTTGAAGGCGTGCGAAAAGGCAAAGGAGAGTTATATGATTTTTTGCGTTTGAATGGCGGCACAGCCTTCGTAATGTGGGATTACGACTATTTTCAAACGATGAGCAAAGGGATAAAAGAAATCATCACTTATGGAACAAAGGATGCTTCTTTAAATGGTCATGCTATCAAAAGCGAACCCTTCCTTGAAATTAAAATGGACCACGCTTCTTTCCCTACCCCATTTCAAACACAATTAGTAGGTGCTTATAATTTACCGAATGTATTAGTGGCGGTAACTATTGGATTATATTTTAAAGTTCCATCTGAAAAAATTCATGCTGCCATTGAAAGCTATTCCCCTTCCAATAGCCGCTCCCAATTAGTTAAATGGGGTACTAACCAGGTAATATTGGATGCTTACAATGCCAATCCCAGCAGTATGCGATTGGCTATTGAAAATTTCGCAGCAATCAACCAACCCAATAAAACTCTTTTATTAGGCGCCATGGCAGAATTAGGTGATGAAAGTTTGGAAGAGCACAAAGCCATCATAGAACTCATCCAAAAATACGACTGGAAAAATGTGGTTCTGGTCGGTGGAGATTTCCTAAAAATAAATCATCCTTTCCTTTCATTCCCAAATTCTACCGAGGCAGCCAAAGTGGGTTAAAGAGCAAAACTTCCAGTACGCAAATTTGCTGGTGAAGGGATCGAGGAGTATGAAGATGGAGGCGGTGATTAGTTAGTCGGGAGTCAGAAGTCTGGAGTCAGAAGTCTGGAGTCAGAAGTCCGGAAGTCGGAAAGACCGGAAGTCAGGAAGAAAATACAAATACAAGTCGGGAGAGTCGGAAGAGTCCGTGGCGGTGAGCATGATTTTCGTTGGGGTTAATAGTCCGGGGAGAAATACAAGCCGGGAAGAAGTCGAAAGTGAAGTCGGAAAACGGAAGTCGTCCGTCTCAAGTCGGGAATCGAAAAAATCTTCCTACAACCACCGAAGGGGTTGAATAATAATGACCCCGGGTGATAACCCGGGGCAGAAGGCAGCAGCAGGGAGGTAAAAGTCCGAAAGACCAAAAGGAAATATATACACTAGTCGTGATGTACCCCCAACCCTGAAGGGGTTGAATCATCGTATCCCCGGGTGATAACCCGGGGTCTTACAGTCCGAAAGTCGGAAAGTCCGCAAGAAAATACAAATACAAGTCTGGAGTCGAAAAAATCTTCCACTACAACCAACCCCGAAGGGGTTGAATAATAATGACCCCGGGTGATAACCCGGGGCAGAAGTAGCCGGGAGATGAAAATCCGAAAGAAATAAAATGGAATCTTATAAGGAAAGAGTAGAATTAATTTTCTTCAGCAATTCTGTCTTAGCAGCATCTTTCATTTCCTCCCATTCAATACGATACTGTCCAATGATTTCAGCTTCTTTTGAAGGAAGATGTAATGTATTGTCTGCTTTCAGGAAATCTACACGAATACACAAATCATTATAATCTCCTGCCAACTGTGTTATCTCCACTAAAACCTTTTCAGATATACCTAGTGAAACCGGAAAACGAAGTCCCCATTGCTGGTCATATAACTTTTCAGCATATAGAAGATCCTTAAGATGTTTTCGGATAGTGTGTAATGAAATATCATTTTCTTTAGCTAATAAAGCAAGCCTGATAGCACCCTTTTTTTCTGCCACAAATTTTTTTAATTGTTCATCAGAAAGATAATCGGGTAGCTTATCCAAAAACTTCTTCTCCATTTTTTCAAAAGACAGATCTTCAGCAATTGTCACAAATTGTTCTTTTGCTTGAAATAGCTCCTGTCCTACCCTGTTTAAGTAAACCGGAAGAGCTAGTTTAGACTGATCCGGAAAGCTATCAAGAAGAAGCTGCCTATCCCTGATTTCCCCAGAAGCTTTAAATAAATGTTTAAACGCAGACGGGAAATTAGAAGTAGTATCCATCAGCCGAAGAAAAGTTCTTAGTTTTTTATATCCTACCCGCCACTCGTGAATATGTTCCGCCTCAAAATGACCTGGTATCTGCTGATACAGTTTATGTAAGTGTCGGGAGTAAATATGAATGACTTCGGATAGCAGGTTCCGGTTCACAAAAATAAATTTCTAAAAGCTACTGCATTTTTTCAGGATGGGCTAAAATTTAAAACAGACCGGGGAACCGGTCTGTTTTCTTGCCAACTCAACTGCTATTTGTTGTATATGAGAGAGATTCTTAAGTCGTTGTTTGTAAAACAAAAATACAGCGGCCTCCAACACTACAACATGACCTATGTAATATCTTCACATGATTATTGTCAGTCGAATGAATCACAAAACAATACGCAATCGTTTCCTTAAATAATTTCAGAATAATTTGAAAAATAAAAGTCTCCAAAATACCCAATTCCCCTATGAAAATTAAATATTACCGGTGCTGTATAGTTGCAAATGGAACTTAAAATAAGACAGGCTAAATAGTGACCATTGTTTGCAAGTGAAATACCGTTCTACTCATTTACCATTAGTAAAGAATTTGGTGTAGCTATTATACTACAGAAAACTATTTGTTGCAAAATCTGTATGCCACTAATGGCTCCTATCTAGCAATATGGCCTTTATTAAATTCCCGAATACTGCTTATGCTAGCTAAATAACATAAGAAGTATCGTATAATAAATTGTAAGTACAAATGCCTGTTATCATTTTAGTCGCTGTTTTTTGTCATTATATGCAGGTGATTATGTATGGAATTTTGCTTAGCGGAAGATGTACTTCCGGTAACATAATTTATGTACATAGTTCCTACATACCGGGACGCAAGGTTTGAAACCAAATTCCTCGAAGTTATCTCTGGTGCTACAATATCATTTATAGGAGTACTGGATGCCCAAAACCATGAATTCATATATATAAATCAGGGTGGAGCCATCTTATTTGAATATCCCGATCCGGAAACAATGCTCACAACTGGGAAATTCCACATAAATCAATGCAGATGTAACGATGAAAAAAAATGTCTCATACTAAAGAGGATTGATAAGCATAAAGCGTTTGAAACAGAAAGTGAATTTATAACAGGAAAGGGAAATAGTTTCTGGGGAAAAGCAGTATATACTCCTTTCACCCATGATGATAAAAATTTCTTTTATGTGCAGATTGATAAAACAGACCGTGCACATAAAGCAGAGGAAAACCTCCAGGAAGAACAACAACGTTTCCAGGCATTTCTGGAATTCGCCTCAATAGGAGTAATTACGGTAGATAAATTCAGCAAAATAGTAGTCGCTAATCCATTCGCATGCTCGCTATTAGGATATGAATCTGGTGAGTTATTCAACAAACCATTGGGAACTATTATCCCGATTCGCTACCGGGAAAAACATGTTCAGTACCATTCTGGATTCTTCAATGCACCGAAGCTACGGCCAATGGAGACCGGCAAAACTTTATACGCTTTAAAAAAAGACGGAACAGAAATTCCAGTCGACATTAGCCTTGGTACCTATACCATCAATCAGGATGTTTTTGTAATCAGTTTCATTGCAGACATCTCAAACCGTAAAAAAAATGAAGAAGCCATAAGAAAATTAAATGCGGAACTAGAGGAAAAAATAAAGGACAGAACGCTGGAGTTAAAAAAAACAATAGACAAATTATATCTCCAAATAAAAGAAACTGAGGATGCGGAAAAAGGCATGCACTTCTTCCAGCAATTATTCCATCAGGTAGTTGACAATTATCCTGCAGGCTCTATTAGTGTATTAAATACAAACTTTCAATATATATTTTGTGGTGGAGCAGCATTGGCCCATCATAGTCATCATTCAAAAGATTTGATTGGTAAACGGTTTTTACCTGAGTTGGGTAATACTGATTGGCTTCCAATCCAGGAAATACTTGAAAAGGTTTTTGAAGGAGAAACGGTATCTGACTTCGAAATGCCAATTAGCTGGAAAGAACAAAGCTTTTCTTTTGATGCATTCCCTTTGACTGACAACGATGGAAATATTTCAAGAATTGCAATAATAACACGCAATACCTCAGCACTTAAAAAAGTAGAAAAGGAATTGCAAGAAGCTCTTATCAAAGAAAAAGAATTGAGCAGCCTGAAATCGAGATTCATTTCTATTGCTTCACATGAATTCAGAACTCCGCTTAGTACCGTTCTGTCATCTGCTTACCTTCTAGAAAAATACACAGGCAGTAAGGAACAGCCAAAGCGCGAAAAACATATTGAAAGGATTGTTACAGCAGTAAATAGCTTAACAGATATCCTGAACGATTTCCTAAGTGTAGGTCGTATTGAAGAAGGAAGAGTGTCCATCAAACTTACCAACCTCAATATACCGAAACTGGTAGCAGGAATAATTGACGAGTTGAATCCATTAGAGAAAAAGGGCAAACAGTGAATTATATCCACACTGGTTCTGAAGAAATAGTACTTGACCCTTCAATACTAAAACATATAATCACCAATTTATTATCAAACGCTATAAAATTTTCACCAGAAGATAAGACAATCACCATAAAAACCAATTGTGATTATAGCGGACTCGACCTTGTGGTTTCTGATGAAGGCATCGGTATTCCTGATGTAGACAGAGAGCATCTATTTGAGAGATTTTTCAGGGCTACCAATGTTTCACATATACAAGGTACCGGGCTTGGACTTCATATAGTTTCCCGTTACACTGAATTACTCGAAGGTACTATTCAGTGTATGAGTGAATTGGAAAAAGGGACAACATTCGACTTACATTTTCCGGCAAAGAACAATACGATTGGCAATTCGTAAGATCCAACATCCAGCAAACACTGTTTTATTCCTGAATCCTTTAATACAGTTACAATGAAAAAGATACTGTTAATAGAAGACCATGACGAAATAAGGGAAAATACTGCCGAGATTCTGGAACTGGCAAACTATTCAGTCTTTACTGCGAGCAATGGAAAAGAAGGAATTGAAGTAGCCCTGAAGGAAATACCTGACCTGATAATATGTGATATAATGATGCCCGTTTTGGATGGCTATGGAGTATTACATTTACTACACAAAAATGAACAACTAAAGCATATCCCCTTTTATCTTTCTTACAGCAAAAACCGAAAGATCAGAACTGAGAAAAGGTATGGAGTCAGGTGCTGACGATTATATCACGAAACCATTTTCTGGGGTAGAACTTTTGACTGCCATTGAAAGCCGACTCAATAAGATAGATCAACTAAAGAAGGACTTTACAGGAGGATTAGAAGGCTTACAGCAAATACAAAAAAGCAAAACAGGAAAGGATATCATTAACGAATTGACCGCTGATAGAAATATTAACAAATTCAAAAAGAAGCAGATCATATTCTCTGAAGGCAACCGACCTTCAAAATTATTTTATGTATTATCCGGAAAAGTAAAAACCATTAAAACAAATGAAGATGGAAAACAATTGGTGGTTGGGCTTTTCAAGGAGGGAGATTTTTTAGGTCATACAGCATTGCTACAAGACTGTTCTTATCAGGAAACAGCAGAGGCAATGGAGGATACTTCACTTGCAATAATTCCAAGAGAAGATTTTGATTCTATGATTCATGACAATCCGGAAATACTAAAACAATTCGCCCGATTAATGGCAAAAAACATCTCAGAGATAGAAGAGCATTTGCTCGGACTTGCCTATAACAGTTTGCGGAAAAAAGTTGCCGATGCCCTTATTACTCTTTTCAGAAAATACAGAAAAACAGAGGACCCGAATTTTGCTATAGATATTTCAAGAGAGAACCTGGCTGCAGTTGCCGGTACCGCTACGGAATCACTAATAAGAACATTGAGTGATTTCAAATCAGAACACCTGATAGATATAAAAGAGGGACATATCAGCCTAATGAATGAAAAGAAACTGGTGAGTATGGCAAACTAGTTTCTTATTTTGTAAGAGTAAGTGCCAAAAAATTATTGAACTCAAATAAGAGATTATTGAAATCGGTTTCTGTCGATTCCATATCTGTACGAAGCTGTTGTTGTGTTCTTATGATATTTGTGCGGTTATTACTATCTACAAGTTTAATCGGAACCAATGTCCTTATCTGTTCTTCAATATCTTTTCTGAGAAAGGCTATAGTTTCATCCTGTTTCAAAAATTTATTCTGGAAATATTCAGCGTTACCCAGAAATTCAGGATCATAAGTAGCTACTTTCAACAAAGCACCCAATTTGTTTTTGAGAAAACTATTTTCTTCCATTATTGTTTCCAAGATATGTTTCCATCCTTCAATTTCATGTGCAAGTAACTCAGGAAGGGTATCATGCTGATTATTAAGTTGCAAGTCCATTTTATCAATATTCGGTTAGGTAAAATTATTCTGAATAGAAGCATCAGTAAATAACCCTTATCATTCATAACAGTGATTCCTGTCAGAAAAAACCCGCCTAGAGGAGGCGGGTTGTATGAAGAAGGGTATTCTTCACTATTTGATGGTTATATGTTTGTTGGCTATCAGCTTTTTGGCTTCTTCCTTCTTGGGAAGCACCAACTTGAGTACCCCATCTTCATAACGGGCTTCAATTTTTTCCTTATTGATGTCATCGGGTAAAGTAAAACTTCTGCTGAAGGAAGAATAATTGTATTCTTTCCTGTTAAATCTCTCGTCCTTTTCTTCCTTATTCTCTTCCTTTTCGCAGCTAATGGTAAGCATATTACCTTCCATATCAATAGAAAAATCGTCTTTCTTCATTCCAGGGGCAGCCATTGCTACTTTAAAGTCATCCTTGTTCTCTGTAATATTTACAGCTGGTACGGTGTTCATTCTGCCCATCAGGCCTTTATCGAACCATCCATCCCAGGGTTTGAAGAAATCGTCCATAAAGAAAGGCATTCTGGTTTCACTGGCTTTAATCAGATTTTTGTTTCCCATATAACCTCCTTTTTTTAGTTGAATAATTATGTTTTCCAGAACAAAAATATTATACCTCTTAACCGAATTACAAAGACAGATGTCAGGGAAAATGATGCTTGTGGTCATGGGAGCAGGATGCTGGATGCTGGATGCTGGATGCCTAAAGCTTAAGGCTTAGGGCCTAGGGCTTATTCTTGTCTTTGACCCGGTAGTATTACTCTTCGAAAAATATTAATTCGAAGACAAAAATTATGTACAGATACCAAACTTAAGCCTTAAGCTTTAGGCCTTATGCATTAGGCATCCAGCATTTAGCATCCAGCATTTAGCATTTAGCATCCAGCCTTTCCGAAGCTCAACTCCCCCGGACCAAAGACAGAAATAAGCCCTAGGCCTTAGGCCTTAAGCTTTAGGCAAAAGCATCAGCCCGCATCAAGCCCCCGCATAACACGTACTTTTGACAAATGGACTCCCTAACACATATCGCCCTCGGTGCCTGCATGGGTGAGGCATTTGCAGGAAAGACGGTTGGCAAAAAGGCTATGCTATGGGGAGCATTAGCACAAAGCTTACCAGATATAGATTTTGTTGCTGGCACCTGGTTGCATACATCTGACGAATTACTGGCGCATAGAGGTTTCACCCATTCCTTTCTTTTCTGTTTTCTGGCAGCACCTATAATGGCTTTTTTTGCAGAAAGATGGCATAGGCCTCATAACATATCCTTCCGGAAATGGTGGTTATTCTTTGGTGCAGCCATTTTTATACATGTTTTTATAGATGCTTTTAATAACTATGGGGTAGGTTGGTTCGAGCCTTTTTCTCACCAAAGAATATCTTTCAATTCTGTTTATGTGGCAGATCCGTTTCTTTCTGTATGGCCTGCAATAGCATTAGCAGCATTATTAGTGTTAAAGCGAACTAATCAAAGACGCAGGTTTTGGTGGGCTTTCGGATTAGCTCTTCCGGCCTTATATCTACTTTACAGTTTAAACAACAAGAGAATAATTGATACTGAATTAAAGAACTCTTTACAGAAACAAAATATCAGTTACACCAAATATTTCAGTACACCTGCACCCCTTCAGAACTGGCTTTGGTTTGTAGTAGCAGGAACAGATAGTGGATACAATGTTGGATACCGTTCACTTTACGATAAAACTGAAAATATCCATTTCACTTATTTTCTACGAAAAGATAGTTTGTTAACAACAGTGAAGAATACTAAAGAAGTAAAACAATTGGTTCGCTTTTCACAAGATTTTTATACAGTTGAAAAATGGAATGATACAGTAGTATTCAATGATCTTCGGTTTGGACAGATTATCGGATGGCAAAAACCAGAAAATCATTTTGTTTTTCATTATTTCCTCGATTATCCTGAGGCAAATGGAATAGTTGTACAAAGAGGTAGGTTTGCTGAATGGGACAAGGAAGTTTTTCGGAATTTCCTCAGAAGAATTAGAGGGGAATAGGATATCACTTTTTATTATTGTCCGGAATTTTTTCCTGCCTGAAATAAAAAGTAAAAAGTTTAAAGAGAACCCTGATAATATAATAAGATACCCATCTCCGGAACTGTACAAAAATATTTTTTGATCGCTGATGTGTTTCAAGGGTGATTTCTTCGCATTGGGTTTCTATAATCGTTTCCAGTTCATTTTCAACAATATTGGCAAAGACTTTATCTTTTACGTCCAGGTTCAACTCAATACTTGCGTAGGCACTTAGGCTATTTACATTATACGAGCCTACTGTCATCCATTCACCATCACTTACAGCAATTTTTGCATGCAATACATTCTCTTCATATTCATAGATGGTTACTTTATTTCTTAGCAACCAGTCGTACATAAAACGTTCAGCATGTTTTGCAATCATAACATCAGACAATCCCGCCAATATCACTCTTACTTTAACTCTTCGTGCAATGGCATCTTTTATATTCCTTTTAAGGATTCTTCCCGGTAAAAAATAGCTGCAGCAAATAGTAATCTGCGATTGGGCTGTCTTAAATATCTCAATATAGGTACGGGATATCTGATTTTTGCGTCGAACCCAATCATTTCTTCGCATACGAACAAGTACTGAGGTAGCAGAAGAAGATTCGGGTACTTGAATCGGTTCACAAGTTGGAAGATTACTATTGATAGCAAAACCATTCCATGTTTTCCAGGCTAAGACACAAAGTTCCTTCACCACCTCGCCTTCTACTTTTAGGGCAAAATCCAACCATGCAGGTATTCCACCAATATCATTATATCTGTCTGCAATATTGATGCCTCCTACTAAAGCATATCTGGCATCCACCACAAGCATCTTATGATGCAGTCTTCTTCCAAAATAAAAATGATGGCTTTTGAATAAGGGTTCAAAAAAACGAAAAAGAATACCCGCCTCTTTCCAATCTTGAATCATTTTACCTGGAAGGGATTGGGAGGCATATCCGTCAAGAACAATATACACTTTAACTCCTCTTTTTGCGGCTTCCAATAGTGCCGAACCTACCAATTTTCCTGTTTCATCTGAGGAAAAGATATATACCTGGAGTTGTATTGTATCCTTTGCACTGGTTATCAATTTTAGCAGACAATCGAAAAAAGGGCTACCTCCTTTCAGTAGTTCAACATTTTTACTTTTGTTGAAACCTTGTGCCTCATTTATTAACTCCTTTGCCATAACACATATACTACATCTAAAGGTACGATATAGCAACCTAGGAAATTAATTTCCCTAATAAGAGCCTCTTTCCAATATGCCTTCTCCGATAATGGGCAAACAATTCTGATTCTACACTTCAACAATATGAAATGTCGATAACGTCTACATATAAGCTCTTAAAAACAAGAATTTTGGGAAGAAAATAAAATAAAACAATAATATATTTGATAATAGAAAGCAGCTGATTGACTATCTAATAAAAAAATAGATTTTGTTTAAACTACACCAAATAATTTATTGAAATATTTAAACTTTATCAATGAAACAAAACTCCTCTTTGCCTTACTGGCAGTAACGATCAGCACTACAGCAATTGCCCAGAACATTCGGTTGAACGCTTACTCTTCCTATGTATTTGATGACAGGGTTGATTCGTATTTTGATAATACTAATTACTACGAGGGTAAAATAAAAGGTGGCTTGTTATTCGGTGCAGGTATTGAGTTTATGATACATCCAAGCCAGGGTTTCGAAATAATATATCTGCGACAAAACACAACAGCGCCAATGAAATACTATTCAAATGGTATAAAGAATACTGTTTTTGATCTGGGTATAAACTATATAATGCTGGCAAGCAACCGTTATTTTCGTCAAGCTGGCTCAAAAGTTGAAGGCTACGGTGGAGCAATGATCGGCGCCGATATAATGAATTTAAAAAACCCAACGAACAACAACACAACTTCAAAAACAAAATTGGCCTGGGGCATACGTGGAGGAATGAATTTTTGGGTATCAGATAATATTGGCATTAAACTTCAGGCGCAATTATTGTCTGCTGTTCAATCAGTAGGTGGTGGTTTCTATTTCGGAACTGGTGGTGCAGGTGCTGGTCTATCTTCTTACTCTTCTATGTATCAATTTGGTATTGGTGGGGGATTGACGTTTAAGTTGGGTGGGGCGAAGAAGTGATAAAAAGTCAAAAATCAAAAGTTAAAAGTCAAAATTGGGATACATTGTTTTGAGGCTTTTAATATTTAAAGTTTATTGGAAAGCTTTAATTAATAATATTTTTTTACCGCAGAGACGCGGAGGCGCAGAGGAATTCACCCCGCGTCTCTGCGACTCTGCGGTAAAATGTATTTGTATTCAATCCCATCTAATCACTTAAAACAAAACAATCTCAGTTAAACAGCCGAACACATAGGCACATAGGAACATAGAATACAATAGGAGTCTTTGAATTAGACTATGTGCCTATGTTCCTATGTGTTAAAAAAATACATACCACATAGAGACATAGAACATAGGAGGACATAGAAGTTATACATTTTAAGTTATAGGTAGTAAATTTTGAAGCTGAAGTAATAAAAGTTCACCAACTGGCCAGAACCCACAACGCGTAACTCGTAACACGCAACCCATAACAAAACCGTTCTCCCTGCAACTACACTCACTGATACACCCTCACCCAATCCAAAACCATCTGCACCGGCAAATGATCCGGATTGATCTTACCCACCCAACTACCTCCTAGCTGCTGATCAATAAGAATGAAAAAGGGTTGATCGTATGGCCACTGGCTACTATCAACAGAAGTCACACGGGGATAAGTGAAGGTTTTTACACCATTCAATGTAAACACCAATTTATCGGGATACCATTCCAATCCAAAGACATTGAATTCATTGACCTTCATTTTTGCAGTACCATAATGAGGTGGATTATTATCCTGCTTCAATTCTAAAGTGTAATAAGAATGTGTTGTTTGATAAATAATGGAATCGAAATTGAGGTGTTCCATAATATCTATTTCGCCATTTCTTGGGTACTTACCGTATTTATCCTTTTCCGCCAACATCCACATGGCAGGCCAGGCACCTTGTGCTGGTTCTAATTTCGCCCTTATTTCAATCTTACCATACTGATAGGCGAATTTCCCTTTGCTCCATATGCCACCTGTTAAGAAAGGTCGTTTATCAATGCTTGTATCTGGGTTCTTTATGCCCCGCAGATACAGCTTACCATCTGATAGTTTATAACAATCATCTATCCGGCTCATATGCCTGTTCCAGTCGCTTTCACCTTTTCCAATTCGAGTCCACTTACTTGTGTCAATTACAGTTCCGTTAAACTCATCTTTCCAAACTAATTTCCACTTGGAATCGGTACGCCCTTCTTTTTGTAAGTAGATATAGTTGTCGCTTATTTGGGTGGTTATGATTTTGCAGGAAGAAAAGATAGTGGCTGCAAAAACAAATATGAATAGGCATCTAAACATGATTACTAACTTAAAACACAAAATTAGGTCTTTAATGCATTATAGTTTATTGTATTTAATATCAGTTAATCACATAAATCAAAATAATCGAAGATAAACAGCCAAACACATAGGTACATAGGAACATAGAAACAAGGATGACATAGAAGTTGTAAGTGTTGCGTAATATATTAAGACTCCACATTTTTCACCGCAGCTTGTCCCGATTATTTCGGGAGAGACGCGGAGGCGCATAGAAATTCCCACTGCGTCTCTGCGGTGAAATGTATTTGTATTCAATCTCAGTTAAACAGCCGAACACATAGGCACATAGGAACATAGAATACAAGAGAAAGTATTATTCAACTATATACAAATGATCCTATATGGCAAAGAAATACATTACCACATAGAAACATAGAACATAGGATGACATAGAAGTTGTAAGTGTTGCGTAATAT
This sequence comes from Chitinophagaceae bacterium, assembly GCA_016721085.1. Classification (GTDB taxonomy): domain Bacteria; phylum Bacteroidota; class Bacteroidia; order Chitinophagales; family Chitinophagaceae; genus Endoryza. The sequence goes on from JADKJI010000005.1 coordinate 148,252, forward strand.
ACTAAGACTCCGACATATTTTTCCACTGCAGCTTGTCCCGATTATTTCGGGAGAGACGCGGAGGCGTATTGAAATTCCCACTGCGTCTCTGCGGTGAAATGCATTTGTATTCAATCTCAGTTAAACAGCCGAACACATAGGCACATAGGAACATAGAATACAAGAGAAAGTATTATTCAACTATCTACAAATGATCCTATTATGGCAAAGAAATACATTACCCATAGAAACATAGAACATAGGATGACATAGAAGTTTGCCTATTGGCACAATCACAACAAAAATCACCTTCCGATTTACCGATTTCGGCAACTTTATTTCTTTGAAATACTGAACCATAGGCACATAGACGAATTTTAGTTCTAGTATTAAGTTTAGACTCTGAGATTTTTTACCGCCGGCGGAGGGCGGAGGAATACCTTGCGTCTCTGCGTCTGCGGTTAAATGTATTGTATTCAATCCCAGCTAATCACATAAATCAAAACAATCTCAGTTAAAGAGCCAGCACCCGCAACCCGTAACTTCCAACACACAACTAAAATTTCTTTCCCATAAATTCTTCAATCGCTTAACAAAAAACCCCGACACAATGGCCGGGGCTTTGGTTTTTCCTTTTAATAAATAGACTATTGCTTAACTATTCTCAGTATCTCTTTGTTTGCAAGTTTTATTAAATACACTCCATTCATCTGTGTAGCCAGATTGATGGTTTGTGCATTGGCAGTAATCTTGACCAACTGGATTAATCTTCCCACTTCATCATACACCTGTGCGTTGGTTCCAATCAATTTTGAATCACCAACTACAATAGTTACATAACCACTGGTTGGGTTTGGATAAACGATAGTTGGTACACCGGTGAGGTTATGGGTCAACCGCACAATTTTAGAAAAAGTACTGTTTCCATCTATATCGATTTGTTTCAACCGGTAATAGAACACTTTCTTATTGAAGCGGTCAACATTATAGTCGATGAACTGATAAGTAACTTTACGGTTACTGTTACCTACCGCTTTTACAGTGCCTGCCGATTCAAAGCCGAATCCATCAAAAGATCTTTCTATCAGGAATTCCTTCACGTTCTGTTCAGTAGCCGTTGCCCAATCAAGTATATTATCTTTTGATTTTGCTGTACCATTGAAATATAACCAACTCAATGGTAGTCCAGCACCTAACTGAGTACTCTTAATAGCTCCAGGACGTAAAGTTTCAATATTACCCACCGTGTCTGTAGCTAGCACAAAGAAATAATATTTCGAACCAGGTGTTCCATTGAAAACTGTATCTGTCCTCGTTATCCCTGACCGAATGATATTGAAATTGATACCATCGGTGGAAACATAAAGGGTATAATGACGGAGACCACTTCCGTTAAAATCATCTGCACCGGTCCAGGTTAATGGAACAGCACCCGTATAGTTCGGTCCCAGATCATTCAATTGGCTGGTAGGCGCTACCGCGTCGATGATATTGTGTGTGATATTTGTAGGGATAGTATCATTCGTATCAAACACGATATCTGCTTTTGCCAGTATAGAATCAAGTGTATGTGCATTAGTTACGGGCTTCACACTGAAGTTCACAAATCCATGTCCATATAAAGTCTTAGTACTATCCTGTTGCTGAAGGAACCCTTTCAACGGATTCGCAGGTGGCAGTAAAGTAATAGGATCAATTGACTGGAATTCCCAGAAGAATTGATTCTTTACTACATCATACCCTGCAGTGATATCTACATATAGACCTATAGAATCACGGCAATCCAATCGCTGGTAATATGCTGCAGTGGAAGAAGGAACTGTGAAGCTCTGGTTATTAAACCCGAAATTCTTCAATTCGAACTGTGCTGCATCCATCTTATTTTGTACTGGCACTATCACTTTTACAAACTTAGCCGGTGCAGTAGCTTCTTTTGCATTTTCAAATAAAACGGTATAGGGCAAACGATCTTTCACACTAACCCAGCGTTTTCCAGGTTCTCCATCTGGTCCTAAAATTTCATTAGGATCCAAACCACTGATCACTTCTGTATTACCATCTGGCCCTTTGCCACCATTAGGTTTTCGGGAACCTCCGTTATTGTTTTGTGGGCAGTCCTTATTTTGTTCAGGATCTTTATTTGGATGTCGAGCGCTCCAATGCTCTTGATGCAAAGGGCCATGTGAACCAAGTCGCTCTACTTTTTCTCTTGCCTTGTTATATGATACTTCTCTACCATATTCAGACTGGGCGTTTTCCATATCAATGCTTGATTGTTTTGCACTTTTTGACCAGGAATCTCTTACAGCATCGGCCACAAAACCTTCGCCATGATCACCAGTTTCTGCAAATGATTCTCCAGTTCCCCACTTCCAAAGCATATTGGCAAAAGATGCCATAGCCAGTCCGCCACTTAGAGCCAGATTTGCCCGACCAAATGTGGAAGCTGCAGAAAATGCCCCCCCCGCACTTTCTACCCCACCCAGTAATGCGGTAGCACGCATGGCAGTTGGTGTTCTTGCCAATGCAGGTGTTAGAAACCGTATCAATTTTTCATTAAACATGGTAGATTGAAAGCCTCTATAAAAATTATACCATGTATAAACACCCATACTTGCTGAGTAAGCACCTGAGGCTGTACTCATAGTCCCATCCCATTTCTGCCCATCTGTAAGACAAGGCCATTTTGTAAATGTTTCGTGAAATGATTTAATGGTAACAATGATATTTATTGGAGTTAATGCCATTGTGAACAAAGGATTGTTCAGGTATTTTACAGGACCGCTTTCAGCCACTTTCTGACTCACCTGTAGACTTTTTAAAGCTGTAGGAGTTCCTCCATCAGCAAGGGCTGGCACAATACTAAACCCATTACTCAAATAATTTCCTGTAATATCCAAGAAAGCATCTCCAAAAGACTGATCTTCCAAACCTAGAATATCGATACCATTGGCAGGATTGTCATGCACATATTGATACATACCCATTCCATCTTTATACCCTAAAGGATCGCGTTGGCTAAATACACCTCTGTCGGGATTATACTCCCTGTAAAAAAACTTAATGGTACCTGTAGCACTATCAAATACTTGTCCAGTAAATCCTATCCTGTTACCAATCTTACTTCCCACCAAAGGTGTACCTGCTTCATCAAAAACACTCTGTTTTCCCCAGGCATCATACTCATAACGCTCGGCTAATTGTCCGCTGCCGCTACTAATAGCTTCTACGCTATTCAATTCATTCTGGTGGTAATAATACAGGGTTCCATTTTGTTCATTTAATACAGGCATCAAGAATCCCGCAAAAATGGTTTTCGTTTTTAACTCGCCACTTGCATTTCTTTCTTCAACCGGCTGCAATCCTGCATAGGTATAAAAAGAACCGACACCGTTGGCAGAAGTTGAAACCCTTCTTCCAAAGGCATCATAACTATAGACAATTACATTAGCCGGATTTGCAGAATCCTTTATAAGTCTTTTATCCGCATCGTAGGTTTTGAAAAATTGGCCATCAAAACTCAGATTCCCATTAGCATCGTAGGTATATGTATCAACCTGTCCACCACTTTTACCGATAAGCTGATTGAGATTATTATTTGAATATGTAACTCCTATTCCATTAAAGTTAGCTGCTATACGATTACCTAATGCATCATAGCTATAAGTATTGTTTACAGTAAATGGTCCACCGCTAACTCCTTTCTTATAGCTGGTTATTCTATTTCCGTCATCATAGCTAAACTGTTCTGATGCACCAGCAGGGCTCAACCGCTGAACAGCAGTTTTATTCTGATTTTTGTCGTACTGGAACAGACTGCTTTGGATGACCCCGTTTCCTGTTGTGATACCTATCAGTCGGTTGGCCACATCATATTGGAAACTGGTTGACAACCCATTTCCATAATTCTTACCAATCAGTTGGCCTGAATTATTATATAAGTATTCTACAATTAGTTGTCCGTTCCTGCTAACAGAACGCAACTGACTTCTTTCATTGAAAGCTTTTGTTACTATAGTGCTATCGGAATATATCGTTGATTGTGTTCTGCCTGAAACATTATATTGGTAGCGTATTGTTTTGCCATTGAAAGTCTCTGAAACCACCCTATTCATATTATCGTATGCAAGCTGTACCGTTCCGGAATTATTAGTGGCACTAATGACACGGCCGATATTATCATATGCATAAGTAAATACTTGCCCATCCGGAAAAGTCTTTGCTACCATCCTGTTAAGGGTATCATACGTGTATGCAACACTTCTGCCATCAGTCATAATCTTCTGCACTACATTATTTTTGACATCATAACTAAACTGCAAGAACTGACCATTGGGATAAGTCACTTTGGTCACCCTTCTTAAATTATCGTATTGATAATTTGTAATATTATTGTTAGCGTCTTTCAGGGAAACAATTTCACCAATATTATTATAAGTGATTGCCGTAACCGACCCGTTATTATCAGTGATAGTTACCAACCGGTTTCTGCTATCGTAAGTCATAGTACTGCTATTATTGTTTCTATCTTTGAGAGAAACGATGTTTCCATTAGCATCATAGCCTATAACTGCAATATTGCCGAGAGGATCTGTCACCTGTTTTACCCGATTCAGGCTATCATATTCCAATTGCGTAGTAGCGCCAGTGGGATCAATATAACTTGTAACATTATTATTGGGGTCATAATTGAACTGGTAGAATCTTCCAGAGTTATCGCCAAAAGTTTTTATTCTATTCAAGGCATCATACACGTATTGATACTGCCCGTTGCCAGGTACGGTTATATTTGTCATATTCCCATTTTCATCATACGCCAGTGTATATTGATTGCTTTCAGCAGTTACTAATGTTTTCATCCTGTTCTTACTATCATAAGAAAACAGAACCTTGTTACCCTCCGCATCAGTAAATGAGTTCAGGTTGCTCATAGCATCGTAAGCCGCTTTAGTTTTCTTTCCCATTGGATCGGTGTATTCTACCAATCGATTGGCAGCATCGAACTTGAACTGAAGATTTTCGTTTGCTTTGTTTTTCATAGAAACGATATTACTCATAGCATCATAGGTATACAGTCTTTCCTGATTCAGTGGATCTGTTACTTTTTTCATCCTGCTCAGGATATCGTATTCCAAAGTATTTGAGTTTCCAAAAGCATCTGAAACAGACTGTAACTGTCCGCGTGAGTCATATAAAAGAGTTGCAAGTCCTCCTCCAGGAGCCCCTATAGTAGCTGGATTACCAAGAGCGTCATAACTATAAGCATAAACATTTCCTTTCGGATCCGTACTACTTGATATTTCTCCCTTACTATTATAAACTGCAGTCGTAACCAGGTTGCCAGGCTCAGTAATCTTGGTAAGGTTCCCCTTTGCATCATACTCCATCCTCGTCACCAAACCCTTAGCATCAGTAAAACTGGAAACCTTATTAAAATCGTTGGTATAGGTATACTTGATTGTCTGATTCAGTGCATCTGTGATGGTCAGTATATTCCCCAAAGTATCATAAGTGTAAGAAGTAACATTCCCATTAGCATCAGTTTCTTTAACCTTGTTACCTTGGTTATCGTATTCGAAAGCTTTGTCAAACCCGCAACAGTTGCTTGTGATACTGGTCAGCCAATTAGCTCCGTTAACTGTAGTGTACTTGTACTTAGTGACCTGGTTTTCGCCTTCGGGTACATAATCCGTTGCGATACTAACTTTCTGGGTAGTGTCGTAGCTGAAACTAATTCTTCTGTTACATCCAATGATTTCACTGATAGTGGCATCTCCATAGTAAATGATATCAACTACATTGTTGTTTTTGTCCGTAATGGATTTCATCGGCCCGTTGATAAGATAGGCATATTGGTATTTGCCTCCTGCAGGGTCTGTTACCTGCAAGAGATGATCGGTAGCATCATAACTATAGGTCCAGGTACGATTGGGGGCGCTTAGCGCATCAGTAACTGAAGTGAGCCTTCCCTTATTATCATATCCAAAGCTGATGGTCTGGCCGGCTTCGTTTGTTACTGAGGTTAGTAAACTATCCGTATACCCGAAACTGAGGAAATTGCCATTGGGTTCCTGAATTTTGGTGAGCCGTTTATGTGTGGCATTATCAAAAAAATACTGATCACCATCCTTCTCAGCCAATACAAACTTACCAGATTGGTATTCCTTTAAATTAGTGAAGAACCCTTTGGGCGAAATATAATCTCCACTACCATTAAAAGTATACAGATCCTCCCTTCCATCGCCCCAGGTTAAGATTTTATTATTGGATGTATCGCTGGCATAACGAACATCATATATGAAACTCCATCCCAGCCCATACCCGAAATTCACATCCGAGTTTACACTATTGTACTGGAAGCTGATGCTCAGATCGAATCGACGTCCGGAGATAAACAGATCATTACGTGAGAAGTAGAGATTCCCAGTGAGACTGTTCACCTGCAACCCCATCGGCCCCACTTTGTTCGGGCTATTGATATTTTGCGACCATAGCGGGTTGCTGGTTACCAGCAATCCAACTAATATCATACCCTTTAGCAGCTGTTGCATATAGCTAGTTTTATTATTGATAGAAGGCTTCATAATCTTTGATTAATCGTTTACCTGAAAAAGAATTTAACGTGTGTATGTCCAGGTGTATTCAATGGCGCCTGACAGTAGATGGTTATACTACCAGTAGCTCCTGCTCGAATGATTCCTGGAGGACCACCTGGTTCTGATAACTGCAGGTATAGTGATGTGCTTCCTGTTACTAATCCAGCCTGTGTCAAGGCCATTGGCATATCCCTGTCGTTATACAATACCCTGTTTGGAATTGGAATATCCATATTGGTTGGGTTACTGAAAGTGATCTGGATACTAAATGGCCATCCAGCGAATACTTTCTCTGGAATAACCAGGTCGGTAAGTAATAAAGAATTATATCCTGCCGCTGCGCCTGGATCGCAACCTGCATCTGAACCAGAACCTTCCTGACCAGTATTGTTTCCTCCACCTGTTATCAAGCCACCATTATTCGGACTCACTATCGAGAACGCAGATGGCAATACAGCTGTCGATAAGTCTGCCTTAGACAAGGTTATATCGTACACTCCCAAGGCACGACCCTGTAAGGAGAAAGTGGCAAATACCGTAGTACTGTTTACGAAGAATACATTGGTGGCTTTGATAGTGGTACCTCCCCTCACTAAACGGGCTATCATAGTGTTGGTAAATAAGGATCCTGTCAGTTTAACCGTAACATTTCCACCATTACCCCCACTGTTGGATTGAACAGAAAGAATGGCAAATGGTAATTTGACTGCTTTTAAGGTGATTTGCTGAAGTACAGGATTTGCTGTTACGCAACGGATGGCGATATAATACACTGAATCTTTTACATCATTCATCAATATGCTTTGGTTACCATAATTCGGAATTTCAAATCGATAATCGAAATGGGCAGGTGATGGAACATAAGCCCCTCCGATATACATTTCATTACGCATCGTCAACGAATCATTGGTAGTAAGGGTTACGAGTATCGTCGAACCGATCAGGGAATCGGGAACCGTAAGTTTATAATAACGTGTTGCCGATTGCAGGGTATTCAGCTCCGGAACATTTAATTGCAATGGTTTCACCTTTACATACAATTGCTTAGTAGCTGCTGATACATTATTGTTCTTATCAGTTTCAACAATATTATTCAGTAAGTCAGTCTTTACCACCACATAGTATTTCCCTTCTATTACACCCGTCACTATTGGTTGCAGGGATTGATTGTCTTGTGAAAGCGGTGTCATAGAAAGTACCTTATTCTTGATGCCTACTAATGTTGCAGTAGAATCTAAAAGGCCGTTCTTAGAGAGATAGATACCATCGGAAGAAACACCATTGGCTTGGTTTGGTGAACTATTACTGATAGTCCAGTTCACTGCATCTATCGTATAACCGAGATAAGCAGTATCCGGAATAGTAACAGAGGCCACTCTTAGATCAACCGGTGCAGGTGAATAAATCACCACGGGCTGTACATTGATGTTATTAGTATCATTTGATTCCACCAACGCATTACCTGCATCAGTGACAGCTATCAACAGATAATTTCCTGCTGGGGTCGTCAATGGTATTTGAACAGTAACTGTATCTGAATAAGAACCACCGGGTAACAGATTACCTTTCCTGCTAGTGGAGGTTAATTTCTTATCACCCGCATTACCTGGAATGAAATCAGTCGATAACCACAATTCATTGCTCCAGCTATCTGGATAGGTAGTACCAGCACCTTTGTTTTCCACTCTGGTAATTACTGTTAGTGGCTGTCCTACAGCAACACTTGTTGCTACTGAACTGATGGAATCCGTTAGGTCTGGCAATAAAGGTTGAATGACATGTACCTTCTTTGGAGACCCATTAGGTAAACGTAACAGAAGTCTATTGTTGTTACGGTTCAATTCTCCAGTAATTGAATTGGAAGCGTTAGTCAACATCCACACATAATAATCTCCTGTAGTCAAGTTGGGAACTGTAGCCGAACGGGTTTCACTATAAGTTTCATTGGTGTTCAATGCACTGTTCGCATAGAACAGCTCGGCAATTTTAGCATTACCATTAAAAACCGAATCGGAAGAGAAATAAACGCCATCATTCCATGATAAATACTTATCACCGCCTGGATTAAGACCGAGGTTCTTAACAGTCCAACTTACTGGGTATGCTCTTGCCACAATGGCTGTATCTCCAGCGGTAACGGATATTACAATATGATCTACATGTGAATTCACAAACACTTTCGCTCCACTGCTGCTGGTATTATTATTACCAGCCACTCCTTCATACACTGTATTATTTGAATTTGTTTTGATGTAGAGATAGAACACAGATTGGTCTGTAACTGGGAAGCAACTATTAATTAAATAAGAGAAATTGGTGTTCAGTGTTATTGAATCATTGACAGAAGTTCCTGAAGCAATAGACCTGTTTTGTATCTTACTTCCGGCGAAATAGGCAGTGGCAGGATTGAATACATTACTGCAACTGATCCATATACTATCCAGCCAGATGCCACTGGCAGTAGCTGGGCCATTATTAGCTATCGAATAACTAATTGTATTGTTCCTGTGAGAATAGAATGAATCAGGAACCTGGAGGTTATTAATCACCAGATCGGCTGGTGTAGCAGCACTGACAGCAATCGCTATCCCTGCACTGATATTATTGTTATAGTTATTCTCTTTAAACAAGCTATCCATATTGGCTTGAACATATACATATCTTGTTCCGGAAGTGCCGGCAGGGAATATATATGAAACTGTATGAGTTACAGTTCCTGCGTTAGCGATATTCTCTGCAAAATCAACCGTATCTACTGCAACAGCAGAACCATCAAATACTGGAGAACTGCTGATATAGATCCTGTCTTTCCGTTGTGATGAGAACACAGCACCCGGACCATTATTCTGAATGGTATAGTTAATATCGAAAGACTGTGCACCGGATACAGCGGCAGGTAAGGTCACTGTTGGAACAGATAAGTCTGGTCTTTGTATAGTTATGGCTGTTGCACTTCTCCTGATGGAAGGTGTGTCAGGATATTCAAAAACAGTTTTGGTAGGATTTGAATATACATATACGTAGTAGTCACCTGATTGAAGATTAGCTGGCAATGATACATTCAATTGCTTTGCGTGATTCGATCCCGATGTCAAAACATTCGAAGCATTAACATTGGGAGGCGGCGGAACACTGGTGCCCGATCCATTACAAACGGTGGCCAATAAATTTTCTGGCGAGTTATTTCCTGATCCTGGAACACCCTGTACCACTTCACCTAATAAAATGGCATTTGCGATGTTCAAGCCATTAGCATCCTTACTCAAATACACCCTATCCACCCAACTACTTCCACCAAATCCTAAACTATCGATATAGCCAGAGGAAGGTGTTCCATAAAGCGAGCAAGGTCCGGGTATATAATAATGTCCCTTATTTTTTTCTTTATTATCCCTGAATCCAGCATTGAAGACATTCCAATTGATACCAATCGGTTGAGTAACACTGGCAGTTGTAAATGGTACTGTGATGGAATTGACGGTCAATTGTGGCGTTGGTGTCAGGAATACCTGTACCACTGCATTATTCGTATTGTTACCCGACAATACTCCTTCATAAACGCTTCCAGTCGTATTGGCGACTACATGAATGAAATAGGTGCCACTAATGTAATTCGGAATCACCACATTCACATTCTTTGTCAGGAAACTATCCGCTTGTAATTGCAATGTCGTATTTACTACTGCATCTGGCTGATTGGGATAATAGGTACCATTCACTTTAGGCAGTGTTAACAACGTAGCATTATTGATATTGAATACTGCGCTGGAAGAAAGGTATATCTTATCGGACCAGGAGCTGCCAGATGGAGTTAATACCCCATAGTTCTTTATCTTATATGTGATATTGACGGTGCTGCCTGAAAAAATAGAACTTGGACTAAACACTGTGTCTACACGTAAATCAGGTGTAGGCGACAGGCTTACATTGATTGAATTGGTTGCCCTGGCAGTGTCATTGCTATTGATCATCTGCAATGGGGCATTCACACCGGCTGGATAATTAGTAATCACATAAGCATATAATGGTTGTGAATAATTCAAAGGCAGCGTGAAGCTGATACTGTTGGTATATTGCTGGCCACTATCTAATGCACTCACATTCGGTTTAGCGCCGATCAGCAAAGGACGTACAGGGAATTCCAATTGACTCCAGGCTGCAGAAGATGTATTTGGGGGAATATTAAAGTTCGGAAGAGTATCAAAAGAGAGGAATACCGCATCTGTCCAGCTTTGATTGGTAACGGTATTACCAGGACCAGCATTCTTCACCTTCCAACTAATGGTGATGGTTTGTCCTGAATTAGCCGCCATCGGTGCTTGTACTTCAGTAACCACTAAATCTGGAAGTGTCCTTAATCTAAACTTTTGAATAGGACCATTGGTTTGTAAACAGGCATTCTTCGACACCAATCTCCAGTTATAGGTTTTATTATAAGTAAATGCACCAGCTGGTACTGAATAAGCAATACCAGTAATATCTGAAGCGAATGGAGTGGATGGCTGCGCAACAGCAGAATCCCAGATATACAAATCATAGGTCAAAGCATTAGAACCCGGCTGCCATGAAAGATTCAACGGCAATTGTAACCCAGTGGTACCATTGGCAGGCAACATATTGGTTACCGAACCAGGAGTAACTGGGTTGATCACATTCACTAGCAGCGAATCATTTATAGTTGCTGGGCCACAGGGACCAGTCGCCGAAACAATCAATGTATACGTACCCGGAGTATTCCAGGTAATATTATTGATATTGGTAACAGATCCAAAACTGGTTCCGTTTGATAAACGCCAGGAGTAAGTCAATCCAGCGATGGCATTTACAGAATATGAAACAGTTTGTCCGGGACAGGCATATGGTGCCCCAACTATCGGACTCAATGCTGGTACTCTCACACAGAATGTTCTGCTAACAGGTGATGCCGGCAAATAATTAGTATCGCCCGCCTGACTGGCAGTAATCATTACATTACCAATACCATTCACTGTTACCACAGCACCTCCAACTACCGCTGGCCCTGAAATCAAAGCATAATTCAATGGCAAACCTGAATTACTATTCGCTTGCAACAAGAACGGCGAAGGGGATACACCATATAGATGATCAGCAATAGCAGGGAAGGCAATGGTTTGAGGCGCTTTGCCTATAACAAATGTCTGTGTTACAAAAGCCGCCGTATCAGTGTTATCATCACCTGGCTGTGAGGCACGGATAATAACCGTACCACTATTTGTTATTGTATAGATACCAGCCGTAAGATTACCAGGTCCACTGATGATCTGCGTAGTCACTGGCAATCCAGTACTGGATGTAACATTTAATGCAAATGAAGAATCTCCATAAATCCTATTTGGTATAGTGATGAAAGTTATGTTTTGGGGTTGTGGAACAGTAGTGAATGAAATTGAATTCGAAACTGGACTACTTCCACAACTATTGGCATAACGAACGGTAAAGGAACCTATAGAATTAGCATAATAAGACGAGTTATTAGCACCACTGATCAATACCCCGTTCTTATACCATTGGTAACTGGTAACATTAAGGTTGCTTGCAGGCGTTGAAGCATATAACCATCTTCCCGTATTAGTCAATACAGGTGCTGTAACTGGTGCCCCTGGTCTTGCAACAATAAATCGGTTACGCTGCACTCCTAAACCACAGGCATTCGAAGATGTCAACGCTATACTATAGGAAGCCGCATTAGTCCAGGTGATGAAAGCTGTATCATTAACTACATTGAATGTACCACCTTGAACATTCCATGTATAAGTAGCCCCTGCTTCTTTTATAGATGCAAAATATTTGGCAGCACCAGTACCGATACAAACGGTATCTGGACCAATGATTGAAAAATCCTGTTGGGGTACCCTGCTTGGACGAACCACTGGAAAATTGATACTTGTATCTGGTATCAGATTACCCACCAGTCGTATACGGCATGGTTTACCTATCGCAACATTGATTGGGAACGATACCGGGATACTATCTGAAGTTATAGTTTGCTTTTGTCCAATTGTTGGATTGAATCCACTACTGAAATTTCCTAATGAGTCGGATAATTGCACTTTAAAAATATTACCTGTTAGCATCAGGGTATCTAGTGTAAACCGAACCATGAAGGAGCGGTTCACACAAGTTATTGAATCGATGGAGCCAATAGTAATGACAGGTTTTCTTATTGGTTTTGCTGAAAGTGTAAGCGGACCATAGGTTGTTATAGGAGAAAGTGATGTTATTGTTCCGTTGCCAGGATGACCCGTAAATCCTCCATTAAACCAACTGTTCCACTGGCTGCCATTCCATCCTACCACTTCTGCTTTTGCTAATTCATAGATGGGAACGCTTCTCGTACTATCATAACTCAACGTCACTTGAACATCAGAAGCCCCATTTGTGCGATTGAATTTCCAATATTCCTTTCCTGAAATACCTCCAAATCCATTTGAATAAAAAGAAGTGTCAAATCCGGCTATTGTCGGATTTACATGCTGGTACTCTGCAGTAAAAGCATCTGTTACATTGGAAGGTGCTGTAATTTTTAGTTGCCCCTTATAAAAGTTATTCCCTTGCTTATCTCCTATCGGGAAAGTGAAAGGGGTGTTACCGATCTTGGTAACCGGCCCTATAACAAAAGATCCGACTACTCCAGTAATATCTGTTGCGGAAGCACCATCATTCAGTATTAGTGATTTACCAGCAGCAGCACGAATATAACCACCTGAATTATGCAACACCAGGTTTGTAAGTATTTTCGTTTCCTGATCCAGGATCAGTTCTGTATTGCTGGTTTTCACGATATCCAGTTCCTCAATAAATATTTCCGTAGGGGAATTAATTGTAAGATGCTGATCGATAGCACCACTGAAAGTAAGTGAACGAATACCGATATCACCACCTCCATCATTCTGGAACAGTGCATCACCTTGTAAATAAATAGGGTTTCCACCACCCAGCCCCACTGAAATTCCCGCACTGCTGTGATTGATCACTTTGAGATTGCCATACACAATATCTGCTGAAGGAGAAGCATTGCTCAGATAGTTCTGACCATACTCACTATTATTGATCAAGGTTAAATCACTATTGAAGGTGTTGAAGAAGGCAGTACTGCTTCCATTTCTTCCGGTACTGTCGCTCAACGTAACACTACCCGTAAAGTAGTTACTAAGGAATTCTGCCGTTCCACTATAGTCTAAACATTTGAATTCTCCTTCGAAATTTGAATTGTAGATTTTAGGATCGATTACTCTTAACAATGTTATCTGATTGCCATTACTTAAATTGGCTCCATTCAGAAAAGCAAAATTCTTAACTGTCAAATCATGTCCCATCAAATAGAGATTGGCACCCTCCATATACAATCCTCCAATCACCACATCATCATCCAGATTAGGCATATTATCTACGCTACCTGGTATAATCACTTTTGTACAGGACAACGGCACTATATGTCCTTCCCAGTTCAAAGTATCATTCCAACTATTTCCATTGGCGCCCGACCAAACAGCAGAATCCAATCCGCAAAGATTGGAGGGACAAGAAGCTCTTACTTCAGCAATATCATTACAACCTGCCGCATTATTTCCGATTTGAGCCGCCAGTCCATCTTTCAGATAACGACATAAAAACAAGGAGGAACAAAGGGCCAGATTTGGATTATTCAGTATATAGAGCTCATCACCCGGATCTGCCTGATTGTATACAGTAAGATTGGAATTAAAATCATTCAGATTTAGTAATGCATCATTCCCAACAATTTGTACCACTCCTTCTACATTAGTCACATTGTGAATACCATTAAGGCTGGAAAGCATGGGGTCAAAATAAAACTGAACCAACCTTGATTTGGTAATATTGCTTAACTGTGAAATATCAGTAAGGAATGGGTTGCTGTTGATCTGCATACCATAATCAGCAGCTGTTAGATTTTGAAAACCGTTTAACGAAGTGACTGGACAATCACTAACAGAAAAGTTGATTACACTCGTTACATGATTGAACTCTTCAAAATCTGTTAATCCCAGGTTATTGAATAAAGTACTCCAAAGATTGGTATTGGATAGATGACTGAACATCCCATCCATATTAGTCATCAAAGGACTTCTTGAAAACACGAACCCACCAGTGTGGGTGAGCGTATGCCAATTAGTACTGGTAAGGTTATAGTTACTATCAAGCCATATATAAGAACCAACATCTGTAATGGAACTTAATCCGGAAAAATCAGAAACACCAGTGGCTTTTATAATCAGGTCTTGTGTAATCGTAGTAACTGGATATAAGGAATCCAGTCTTGTAATAGCTGGGCTTGCCTCCCTTCCATCAATCGTCAGAATCTTAATTGTAGTACATCCTGGAAAAAGCTGGGGGAAACTATCGATTTGCGATTGTCTTGTAAGAACTACGGTATCACAGGTGGCTGTTGTACCATTGGTAGAAATAGTATTTATTGGGCGATAGCGTGTATATGTTATGGGTTTAATATTTGCCGCATTTCTATTTGTTTTCGCTGAAGAAGTTCCAAAAAAATAGTTTCCGCGCGCATATTGGCAGGAAGCTGAGCGGTAATGACTCTTTGCTTTTTTTGTTGAGGAACTGGAGTTACTGGACGGGGAGCCACCCAACGGGCACCTGGCTTTATCGGCAATCGTTCAATACGATCCGGTATTTTCTTTTCAGCCTTGTCAATTTTCTTTACCTGGGCTTGGGCAAAAGAGGCCAATACCAGGCCGATCCCCAGTAGAATAAGATTACGCATTGGTTAGGAATTTAGTATGTAGCGGCTATTGGAGTTGTAACTGAACAGCAGTGTATGGTTAATCGGTGAGATATTGGAACGCTATTCGGAGGGTGGTGGATTCGGGGATAAAATTTGCATTTAAAAAGGGTGTCCCCAATACTCAATTTGTAGTAGTCGCTATAATCTACCCCACATTTACCCTACATTCGTAGGGTAAGAAATAGCTATGAACAGAAAGCAATACATACTGACTTTTTCATTCATATTAGTGGCTATCAGTGTATTGGGACAAACTCGGATCATCGAAGCGCTGACTCAGAAAGTGTATGGGGCCAGAAATGACCGGGATAAATTATCTGCCTATATCACTCTCGCTGATGAATACCAGAGTCTTTACAGGGATAGTCTCGATAAATATGCCCCTGAAATAGTAACGCTAGCGGAAAAATCAAAAGATCCCATTGCAAAGGCTGGAGGATATCTGGCTTTTGCTAATTATTATAATCGTTGGGGCTGGGCAGATAGTGCCTTATTTTTCATTGAAAAAAGTTTGCAAACCATCAGTTCAATAAAAGCAACTTCACTGGATCTCTATTTCAAGATAGAACGTAGCAAAGCGCTGACGCTGGGTTCCAGGTTACGGTATGCAGAAGCTCTTGAAGTTTTGTACAAGATTCTACCTGAAGCAGAAAAATATGGGGATGCCAAATCATTAGGTCTTATCTGCAATACTATTGGTTCCATCAGTATTGGAAGACAACAATCTGAAGAATCATTGCAATGGATCAACCGCGCAATAACATTATCGAAAGGCAATCCATCATTGATTCAAGTGTACGCTCCTGCCTGTCTGAATATGGCCATGGCTTATATTACCTTGGGGAAACCAGATTCAGCACAACTATTCATCAATCAGGGATTACCTTTTTCCCGCCAGTTACAGAACCTGAATTATATCGCTACCGGATTACGTATCCAATCGAGTATATATACCGATGCCAAAAAATATCCTCAGGCAGAACAAGCAATCCTGGAAATGATGGCTGTTAGAAGGAAAACAGGTCCTGCTAATATTGTCATTGATGATAATTTACAGCTGGCAGAGTTCTATGCCAACTCTGGACAATTAGATAAAGCCATAAAAATCTGTAAAGACAATCTCAACCGCGGAAAACTCGAAAACAATCCTACCGACACTTCTTATGTATATAGTAATGATCCAAAAGTCAGAGTATCTTATTTGCAAGCCTTGATGAAATATTATAAGATGGCAGGTCGTATGCCAGACTATCAACAAACGATGGAAGAACTGATTGCAGCAAAAGATACATTGTATGAAGCCAATTCGGCAGAAGCGATTGCCGATCTACAAACTAAGTATGAAGTGCAGAAAAAAGAGACTACCATCATCAAACAAAAACTGGACTTGCAAACTAAAAATTTTCTTCTTTATGGTTCATTAACAGCTGCTTTCTTGATAGCAATAGCATCTTTTATTGTATTCCGGAATTATAAAGAAAAGAAGCGGCTAGAATGGAATGTGATGATGGAGCAGGAAAAAAGGAATGCCACAGAAGCTGTAAAAAAAGCTGAGGAGAATGAAAGGGTACGAATAGCAGCAGACTTACACGATAATCTGGGTGCCTATGCAGCTTCTCTGTTATCAAACGTACAATATATCAACCTATCTGATAATGGCAATGAATTCGCCTCAAATGCACTGGAGGAAATAAAAAAGAATTCCGGTGCCATTGTCTCCCAGTTAAACGATACTATTTGGGTGCTTAAAAAAGAAGCCTTATCCCTCACTTCTATCAGTGATCGAATAAAACTATTCATTAAAAACATTGGCAAAAGCTATCCGGGGTATCAGATTGATGTGACAGAAGATATTGTAACAGATAGTCTTCTTCAATCTTCCCACGCCTTTCATTTGTATAGGATATTACAGGAAGCGATAAATAACGCCTTGAAACATAGTGGTGGCAAACAGATATTCGTAAATTTCAAATCAGTGGATCAGCAATGGTCTGTATATGTGGAAGATGATGGAATAGGCTTTGACCTATCCCTACTGCAAAACGAAAACGGGAATGGCTTGCAACATATTATGCAAAGAAGTAAGGAGTGTGGCTGGAAAGCAGATTGGGCTACTGGACTGAATAATGGCGGTACCCGATTGAGCATCTCTACTACAAATTGATTATTTTTTGTGATGCGCCAAACCTTTTACCTTTAATAAATGGATTTCATCGTAGCTCTCACCGACGACAATGCTGTAAACCGGAACGCTTTTCTGCAAAAGATTCAGGCATTGGGAAATCTAAGTATTGCCTTTATTGCAAAAGATGGAAATGAGTGTCTGGAAAAACTAAATAGCCTTCCCAACAACAAGTTACCCCAGGTGGTATTTATGGATCTTGAGATGCCACATATGAATGGTATCGAAACTATCGGTATCGCAAAATCACTTCATCCCGATATCCATTTCATTGTATTGACCGTATTCGATGATGATGATAAAATCTTCGAAGCTATCAAAGCAGGCGCTTCCGGATATTTATTAAAGCATGAACCCGCTGGTGTTTTGCATGAAGCAGTAATTAATGTGATTGAGTTTGGTGGCGCTCCAATGAGTCCGGCTGTTGCACGCAAATCCCTGCAGATGATGCGCTATTCAGTACTGGAAAACAGCAAGGAGAAACAGAGTTTACCCGATATGATCACCATCCGTGAAGAAGAGATTTTGAAACACATGGTGAATGGCTGGGATGCGAAACGTATCGCTGTTGAATTAGACATTAGTGTTCTCACTGTTCGCAAACATATCGCCAATATCTACGATAAACTTCATGTTCAGTCGAAAGCGGAGATTATAAGTATGGCGCATAATAATAAGTGGTTCACGAAGTAAGTTGTGAGTTTATCTTATTTTTTCACCGCAGAGACGCGAAGACGCGGTGGAATACACACCGCATCTCTGCGTCTCCGCGGTAAAATGTATTAACAAAAGATCCGCAACTAAAATCCTCTTACCGCCTTCCCGGTTATACCCAAAAAAAACGCCCACCATTTCTGATGAGCATTAGCGGAGACTAAGGGATTCGAACCCTTGATACGGTTTCCCGTATACACACTTTCCAGGCGTGCTCCTTCAACCACTCGGACAAGTCTCCGTTCTTATTGAAGGGTTGCAAAAATACACTATCGCAGGTCAGATTCCGAATATTTTTTTAGCATTCTGCGTGGTAATGGATGCTATCTCTTCTATTGATAATCGCTTCATCTCAGCCACTTTAGCTGCTACAAATTTTATATAAGCACTTTCATTTCGCTTACCCCTGAATGGAACTGGTGGTAGATAAGGAGCATCTGTTTCCAATACCAACCACTCTAATGGTATATCTTTTACTACTTCAGCCAATTCCGCTTTCTTATATGTTACTACTCCCCCAATCCCCATATAAAAACCAAGATCCATTATCTGATGAGCAGTAGCTAAGTCATCAGAAAAACAATGAAATATTCCTCTGGGCCTCTTTCCAGTGAACTCCTTTAATATACTGATACAGTCTTGCACTGAACTTCTACTGTGGATCACAATCGGCAAATCATAGTCCAACGACCATTGCACCTGTCGGCGAAATGCTTCCTGCTGTTCCTTTATAAAGGTCTTGTCCCAATAATAATCGAGCCCGATCTCCCCAATCGCAATAAAAGGGCGCTTATCCAACCAGGTTTTCACCAGGTCCAATTCCTTCTCTACATCCTCTTTTACTGAACAGGGATGCAATCCCATCATGGCTTTGCAGGTTTCCGGGAAGGCCGCTTCGAGAGCTAAAAGGGCCTCCAGTTCCGAACTGTCGATTGCTGGCAGTAAAAGCTGTGTAACTCCTTCTTCTACTGCACGTTCTATCATTTCCGAACGGTCGGCATCGAAGGCATCTACATATAAATGACAATGAGTATCAATAAGTTGCATTTCCATACTTCCCCAAAAGTCCAAAAAATATTTAAGATTCCTTTAAACTTGTTAAAATGGATAGGGTCTTACACCCGTTATACCATTGCATCATTAAAAAATATTACCAATGAAATCTTTGTCCAGTTTTACCCGCGTGTTAACCGTATTGCTTTTTGGAGCCTCCCTTATTATGGTCTCCTGTAAGAAAGAAGGCAGTACCATTGGAACTCCAGCCGAACAGGAGGAGTTTGCCAGTGCCACTTCAGAATCTGATGCTGAAGCGGAAGTTGTGTTCGACGATGTTTTTGATAATATAGTAGGAGTAGACACCGAGGTAGGTCTTGGTGGTACCGGTGTTTTTGGTGGCGCCAACTATTCAGTAGGAGTAGGTC
Organism: Chitinophagaceae bacterium; assembly: GCA_016721085.1. Taxonomy (GTDB): domain Bacteria; phylum Bacteroidota; class Bacteroidia; order Chitinophagales; family Chitinophagaceae; genus Endoryza. The sequence continues at coordinate 167,929 of JADKJI010000005.1, forward strand.
AGGAAGCTATCAATGGTATCAACGGTCCAGCAGGACTTGACTCTAATCGTTGTTTTACAGTTACTTACACTCAATTAGCAGCTCCAAACCGTTTCCCACTGAAAGTGGTTCTTGACTTCGGTACAGGCTGTCCTGGTCGTGACGGAAGGATTCGTAAAGGAAAAGTGGTTACCATTTATACTGGTCCATTATTCATTCCTGGAAACTCAACCACCACAACATTTGATGGCTACTATGTAGATTCTATCCATGTAGAAGGAACCCATAAAGTATCAAACAACAGTACCCAGTCTAGCCGAGTATTCAAAGTACAGGTTATCGGTGCTAAGCTCACTAAGCCAAATGGCAATTTTGCTGAGTGGAATAGCGAGAAGACCCATACCCAAATTGAAGGTTTAGGTACACCGATCTTCCCTCTGGACGATATTTTCAAGTTGGAAGGTCAGGCAAATGGCTCTGCTAAGCGTGGAGATAAGTTTTTCCAGTGGTCTAAGATTATTACCGAGCCCCTGATTAAGAAATTTACGTGCCGCTGGTTCGTAAAAGGCACAGTGGTTATGCGCAAGAGCAATAATAAGGTTGCCGAGCTGAATTATGGCACCGGAACCTGTGATAATAAGGCCACTTTGACCGTAAATGGGGTGTCCCGCGAAATTACTTTGCACTAATTAAAAAAGTCTTTACCTTTAAATCAGTTTTCATAGGGTACGGATTAAAAACGGGCCAGGGTGTCTACCCCGGCCCAACTTTTTTTTAGCCACTAATCCCTATTTGGGAAACATATCTTCCACATTTTTTTAAGCAATCAATTCAAAGGAATACCCTCTCTTTTTTAATTCATTCAGTATCACAGGCAAAGAATGTTCTAAACGTGGAAATGCTTTTTCACTATCATGAAAAACTATCACTGATCCACTTCTCACCTTATCTAATACATTCCTTGTACATTTCTCTGAAGATATAGCTACATCAAAGTCTGCACTCAACACATCCCACATCACTAACTTCATATCGCTTCTCCATTCTTTCAATGCACGTATCTGACGTTTTCGAATTCTGCCATAAGGTGGGCGAAACAAATTTGAATGTATATACTTCGAAGCGGTGATGATATTGTTTAAATAAATATCATCAGACGTTTTCCAACCATTAACATGGTCTTGCGTATGATTACCCACCACATGACCTTTGTCTAAAATCAACTTATAAGTATCGGGAAACAATTGAACATTGTTACCAATGCAAAAGAAACTTGCCTTTGCATTGTACTTCTCTAATTGATCTAAAACAAAAGGAGTGATATGCGGATGAGGGCCATCATCAAAAGTGAGATAACAGGTCTTTGTTTCGGATGGAATACTCCATATTCCTTCTGAATACAACTTCTTGATCCACCAGGGAGTTTTTATAAAATAAAACATGCAGATGGTAAACTGTCAGCAAAAGTACTTGAAATTACTCGCCGAAAATGCTGATATGAAACACTTCATTATTGTTTCGGAAAATCTTACCTCTTTCTTTCAGATAATTCTCCTGACTTTTTTCATCAACCAAAGCCGGATCTATATAGTTCTTTATTTTTTCATCTTTTATATGAACTATAGATCCATTCAATACCGCCTCTTCAATATATCCTTGCAGTAAGGGCACTAATTGATCGTAGAACAATTGTTGTGAATTGTAGATATCGGCACCGATCACTTTATTACCACTTACACAAATAAATCCAGCCCATGTACTATCTCTTCTTCCAATGGCATTGGTGAGAAAACGCAGATAACCTTCCATATCTGTGATGGCTTTTTTATCAAGTCGTTGCCCTGTATAAGATAATGTGGGCGATTTTATACCACTACTATCCAACTGGTTATAGATTTCACGCCAAAGGCTTACCTGGTTTTTTGAATGATCCAGCACTTTGCGTAAACGCGGGTTAGCATAATTGAAATAGGTGAACTTTTTTTCTTTATCACTCCATCGTTCTTCTTCCACACACATCACTCCTACATACTGGTCTCTTCCCCCATTTGGATATAAAATTGTATCCCGTGCTACCATTCTATCCTGACGACCTCCCATTATCACTTCACCAGAAGCTATATACAATGGGCGCTTGGAACGGTTATTAACCCTGAGCCAATGAACATTTTCTGTAGAAGCCGTTCCTCTCTCACTTATGGTCACCAACCCTTCTTCAAGGGCTTTGCTCAAACTCATTGGCCCACCGCTTCCGGAATTACCCGGACCTCTTAATATAACAGGGATAATTTTTAGATTCTTGTATTCGATAGCGCTGTCGTAAACCACCTGAAGTTGGTCATAAGTTAGCTGGGCCCAGCCTGCCAAACAGGTGAACAATAATAAAATTAGTGAGAGACCCTTCTTCATGTAGGTAATTAACGTTTCAAGCCCTGAAATAGTGCCTTTCACTAAAGGTAGCTTACTGTGGGTATCACCCGTACAATGAATTATCTTTGCCCCCTATGATTCCAAAAGTAAGAGTTCGATTTGCGCCGAGTCCAACAGGCGGTTTACACCTTGGTGGTGTAAGGACAGTCCTTTACAATTATCTTTTTGCCCGCAAGTATGGCGGTGAATTTGTACTTCGTATTGAGGATACCGACCAGTCGCGCTTTGTAGAAGGTGCTGAAGACTATATTTTCAATTGCTTGGAATGGTGTGGCCTGGTACCTGATGAAAGTCCCCGCCATGGTGGCAACTATGGTCCTTACCGCCAAAGCGAGAGAAAACCACAATACCGCGAGTATGCAGAAAAATTAGTGGAGAAAGGCTATGCCTATTATGCATTCGATACTCCGGAAGATTTAGAGAAAATGCGCAACGAATTCAAAACTCCAGAAAATCCTTCTCCTCAATATGATTCAAAGATCAGAGGGAAGATGAGAAATTCTGTGACACTGGGTGCTGAAGAGACAGCCAAATTGCTGGAAGAAGGTACCCGACATGTGGTTCGTATAAAAATGCCACAGGAAGAAACGGTAAGTTTCATAGATATGATCCGTGGCGAAGTGACTTTCGATACATCATTAGTAGATGATAAAGTATTATTGAAAGCGGATGGAATGCCCACTTATCATCTGGCTGTTGTGGTGGATGATTACCTGATGAAGATAACACATGCCTTCCGTGGGGAAGAATGGCTGCCAAGTGCACCTGTACATGTACTGTTATGGAAATATCTTTTTGGATTGGAAGCCATGCCACAATGGGCCCACCTGCCATTGATATTAGGTCCAAACGGAAAATTAAGTAAGCGTGATGGTGCCAAATATGGTTTCCCTGTTTTTGCTATGAACTGGACCGATCCAAAAACAAATGAACTGACCGAAGGATTTAAGGAAAAAGGTTTCTTACCCGAAGCATTCATTAATCTTTTGGCATTATTAGGTTGGAATGATGGATCAGAAAAAGAATTGTTCACTATCGAAGAATTGATTGAGAATTTTTCAATGGAGAGAGTTCATAGCGGTGGTGCTAAGTTCGATTACGAAAAAGCCAAATGGTTCAATCACGAATGGATAAAGAAATCTGACGCTGCTGTATTAGCTCCACAAGTAAAACAATTGTTGGCTGAAAATAATATTTCTGCAACAGATGAAATGCTGTTGGCTGTAATCGATAAGGTGAAAGACCGTTGCAATTTATTACCAGATTTTGTTCAGCAGGCTGGTTTCTTTTTCAGCAACCCAACTACATGGGATACTGCGAGTGTTTCACCGAAATGGAATGAGGATAAGAAGAATTTCTTCCTTACTTATATAAATCAATTGCAGTCTGCTACTGACTGGTCGCCTGTTGCATTGGAAACAAGTTTCAAAGAAGTAGCCACTACTGCAGGAATAAAACCTGGAGAATTGCAGTTGCCTTTCCGTGTAATGCTGGTAGGTGGCAAGTTCGGACCTCCTGTATTTGAAATCGCTTCTATACTGGGTAAAGAAAATACGATTCAGCGTATTCAAAAAGCGTTGGAAGTATTCTAAAATAAATCAGCCTTGCTGTTTCATATAACAGCAAGGCTGATTCTTTTTATATAAACTCCATTTTTAATTTTCTGGTTGCGCCCACCATTTCCTATACAACTTCTTAAACAAGGGTTCAATCAACAATAACAATATTATCCCACCAGCTATTTCTGCTATCAGGAAATGTAGTTGCTTTTGAGCATAATAACCTACTGGCCTTGTAATATAATCCTTATTGTCTTCTAATATCATAATACAAACCAACAATTATGAGGGGTATGAACATAGTACTATAAACAAAGAGATTGATGGCTATTCCTGTAATAGCTTTCCTTGTAGCTAAGGAGTAGGTCGCTAAACTAACACCTGCAAAAAGTAGATAATAAAGTAATAATATTCCAAATATAAATGATGAATCAGATCCGCTGGTTGCCAGTATTAGTGTAGTTATTATAGAAAGAATAACAGCCGCCAGTATAGAAAGGAAAAATGTTTTTGGAGTGGAATGCCTGAATATAAAGACAAACAATGCCACACAAATGGTAATATAATAAAACAGTCTCAAAAACACTTCCCATCCATATTCATTCCAGCGACTCTGCTTTGATAAAATATTATTAATACTATCGTCCATCTCTCTAAGGCCATATTTTTTATCAATCCTGGCAGTGTAATTATCCGGATTCTCATTTTCATAATATCGAACATAATTTCCGGCATCTAAATTGGAAGAATACTTGTAAAGTAATTCCCGCAACTCCTTTTGTAATTTTGCTGTATCAGGCTTTTTGAAATTTTGTAAAACCAGATGGTATAGATCCTGCGATTTCAACAAACTTAATCCTTCCCTTTCAGAAGCATTATAGGGGGCTAAAAATTGATAGTCGGGACATTGATAAATTTCTGCTACCCCGGGTTCAACCATTACAACACTATCAGATAGCTTTATAGTATTATAAAATTCACTTGAGTCTAATATGGTGCCTGCTCTAACTGCCTCCTCATCTTTCATGTAAGGAGGTATAGTGGTATTATCAGTTTGACGCAAATAATAGATACGACTATCCCAGGCATGAGGAATGGAATCATATTCTATTTGGCATACAATAGTATTCACCCTATTGATATCCTCATATATTTTACTCTTTTTATAGGCTTTCTGGGCTCTTATTGTCTCTACATAAGAAGGAATGAAAGGAGCCATAACAAATATTCCAATCGCCAGAAAGTATAAGAAGAATGTGGTTATTCCATCTCCCATTTTTTGTTCTCCGAAGCGTTTGAATACATTAAACCGAAGCAGATAGATTATCCAGAATACTATTCCAATCAATGAAATGATTGAAATAATGGTAGCCCATACTCCTATATTGGTATCATTCCTTGCATCGTTTGGCACCAGCCAACTTAATCCGAAAAGGAAAAGCAGAAAGAGTCCACCATAATAGAGAATAAGGTGAAACCGGGTCGACCAAATTGTAGGATTGTTTATTAATAAATGCTCATCCAGCTTATTGATGATGGAAGGAGCAAAAGGTCTTTTAATTTTCATGCTATGCATTTAATAATCTTAGAAAAACCGTTTTGTAGAATGGGTGATATCACGGAAATAAGTGACTGCCACTCCTTCATTTAATAAAGCACCGATCATTTCCTGTACTGATTTACTTTCGGAAGAGATAGTGAAAAAACCACCATTGAATTGAATCTGAACTTCATCTCCCAATATGGCTGCTACCTGCTCGCGCGCTGCAGTAGTTTCCACTTCAATAACATTTCCGGTAATAGCGGGTTGGTTAACCCCAGTCTGGAACAAACAAGAACCTTGTTTTATAAATAAGACCGCATCAGCTATCTTCTCCACTTCATGTAATTGTTGGGAACTTAATATAACACCCATTGAATGCTTTACCGATTTGGCAATAAAACGGAGGTCTGTTAAAATAGTTTGCTGTGCATTGATGTCAAGGTTTGCCAATGGTTCATCCAGTATCAGGAGTTTCGGTTTCTGTAATAAGATACGGGCAATTTCGAATCGGGTGCGATAGCCACTACTGATCTGGTTCCAGTCCAGATGAGCATAAGCACCAAGATTCAAGCGCTCTATTATATAATCTACCATCAACAGGTTTTCTTCTCCATGAATGCCTGCTATTGAAGCGCTGAAATGCAGATTATCTTTCAACAATCCATACCAACGAGGAATTCGCTGGGGTATAAAGGCTATATATTTCCTGATGTCAAATGCATCGGGCTTTTGCAATAATGAATATTGAATAGTTCCGCCATCAATGGCTAATTGTCCGCCAAGACATCGTAGCAATGTCGTTTTACCCATACCGTTCTCCCCCACAATTCCCATAATTTCTCCTGAACTGATTTTGAGGCTGACAGGTTTCAGCTGGAAACTACCCTTTGAATAGGTTTTGCTGACACCTGTTGCATTCAGGAGCTCTTGTGGTAAAGGAGAAGCAGAAGTGTAATAAGGTGCTGCTTCTTGAAGCAATTGCTCAGCCATAGCCAGGAAATCTGAAGGCATTGAAGCTCCGGGATGTTGCTTTTCGGCCTCTCGGTATTGCTGACTGAATTGGATAGCTTTTCGGATCAAAGCTGGGGAACCCGTATCAAGGCTGGCATCGAGCATTCGCCTAACTACGAGGGAATAGTCCTGATGCTTTAGGTAATCGGCTATTTCGGACAAAATGTTTGGAACCATATTGAAACTCTTTAAGAAGGGGTCTTTACCCTATCAATATAGCAATTTGTTTCTTGAAATTTTGCTAATACTGAAAAAGCGGCTGGCAGGGGTAAAATGTTCCCTTTACGAGAAAGAATGGTAATTTTGAACAGCTAACTATTTCTATATGGAAAAAATCAACAGGCCTATAAGGGTATTGGTGGCAAAAGTAGGCTTAGACGGTCATGACCGTGGCGCTAAAGTAATAGCCACTGCTTTACGGGATGCCGGAATGGAAGTGATATATACCGGACTTCGTCAAACGCCAGAAATGGTGGTAAATGCCGCTCTCCAGGAAGATGTGGATGCAATCGGTATCAGTATACTCAGTGGAGCGCATAATACTGTTTTTCCAAAAGTGATACAGTTGATGAAAGAGAAAAAAATGGATGATGTATTGCTTACCGGTGGTGGTATCATACCTGAAGAAGATATGGAACACCTCCATTCCTTAGGTGTTGGAAAATTGTTCGCACCAGGAACTGCCACTGGAGATATTGCAGGATATATCACATCTTGGGTAAAAGAACATCGCTCCTTCTAATACAACGGTAAAAAAAATTCATATGTACCAATCTTTGTTGACACATCTTGAGAATGGCATATTCACTATTACTATCAATCGCCCAGATAAATTAAATGCCCTGAACAATGTAGTATTCACTGAACTGAATGCTGCATTGGATGAAGTAGGTTCCAATGAAGAAATTCAATCTGTTATCATCACAGGTGCAGGACCGAAAGCTTTTGTAGCAGGTGCCGATATCACAGAATTCAATGGACTCACAGTTAAGGAGGGAATGGAATTAGCAAAAGCGGGACAAGAAACGTTTTTCAGGATAGAACGCAATACAAAACCAATCATAGCAGCAGTAAATGGATTCGCTTTAGGTGGTGGATGTGAATTGGCTATGTGTTGTCATTTTAGAATCGCTAGTGACAATGCCAAATTCGGACAACCGGAAGTAAACCTGGGATTGATACCCGGTTATGGTGGAACCCAAAGATTAGTTCAATTGATTGGTAAGGGTAAAGCAATGGAGTTATTGATGAGTGCACAATTGATTGATGCTGCTGAGGCATTAAGATTGCAATTGGTAAATTATGTTACTACTCCTGAGAACTTATTAATTAAGGCAAAAGAAATATTGACCATCATAAATAGTAAAGCGCCATTGGCTGTTGCAGGTTGCATAAAGGCTGCCAATGCGGTGTATGATGAAAGCCAGAATGGTTATGAAACTGAAATCGCCGAGTTTGGATATTGTTTTGAAACAGAAGATATGAAAGAAGGGACGGCTGCCTTTTTGGAGAAGCAAAAAGCGCAATTCAAGGGAGTCTAATTAGGGAGGTAAAAATTGTAACCACAAAGGCGGATAGGATTTGTAAGTTTCATCTTTTAGTTTTATAACCGCAGAGACGCGGAGACGCAGAGGAATGGCCCCTGCGTCTCCGCGTCTCTGCGGTTATATGTATTAAAAAAAGCCCCACAAAAAAGGGTGAGTTCATTGAACTAAATCAATAAACCCACCCTTATAAACCTAAACTCAACTGTAAATTATTTTTGCTGCGCGAACTCCAGGTTCAAAGTGATAGCCACTTCTTTACTAACTACTGCTCCACCAGCTTCAGTAACTGAATTCCATTTCAGGTTATAATCAAAACGATTGATAGAACCTGTTGCTTTAAAACCAGCTTTGATATTACCCCATGGATCTTTTACAGTACCACCAAAAACCACATCAAATTTCACTTTCTTAGTGATATCGCGTATAGTAAGGTCGCCTTCCAAAACATACTTTTTGTCGCCCACTTTCTTAAAAGAAGTGCTTTTGAAAGTCATTTGTGGGAATTTCTCAGCATTGAAGAAATCATCGGATTTCAAATGCTTATCGCGGCCTTCGTTATCGGTATTGATACTATTGATATCAACACTGAAATTGATTGCTGCATCAGTAAAATCAGGCTTTGACGATACCAGGGTACCTGCGAAAGTCTTGAAATAACCTTCTACTTCGCTCACTACCAGGTGAGTTACAGAAAATTTCACATTAGAATGTGATGCATCCGTTTTCCAGGTGCTGCTTTGAGCAAAAGCTCCAACAGTCAATAACATTGCGGCCAGAATTGTAAACACTTTTTTCATAAATGAAGTTTTGTTGCTTGTTTTTAATTGATGTCAAAGGTGAAACAATAAACAGGCCAGTACCATTGACCTATGATAAGAAAACTGCATAAAAAATGTTAAAGCCCGGCAGTGTGATACTGCCGGGCTTCTTTTCGGTGAATCCACACCGTATTTTTACTATATTAATTTAGTAGACTGTAGAATTGAAGAGTTTAATGGCACTTAAAACGGGGTTGGCCTTACTTTGGGTAATATTAAGTCTGACTTTAGCGGAAGTTTGCTGTGGAAACTGAAGTATCCTCTTTTTCCCGATTGTAGTACCTTTTGTTACTTCAACAAATTTTTCACCATCCCATACTTCTACTGTAAACCCGGCAACCCTTTGTCCATATTCGATGAACTCTTCTATTGATATGGTATTGAAAGTTTGTGGCGTAGCCATTTCTAATTGAATCCAGCACTTTGTTACACCAGAAGGAGGTGCCCAATGAGAGAAACGATAGCCATCGGTTAGCAGTTCAGGCAAGAAACCTGGTCTTGGATCAGAAACAGATACTTTACTTCTGAAGGCGAGATTAGTACGAAAGAAAGCGTCTCTTTGATCTTTAAATTGCATCAAGGCGGCAGAATCATTTGGATGAATCAGTCCCCTTCTATCTGGTGGAACATTCAATAAGAGATTAGAGCCTCTACCTACTGACTTCAGGAAAAGTTGCATAAGCTGTTCTGGTGTTTTCACTTTATCATCTTCGTTGGCATGATAGAACCAACCTGGACGGATACTTACATCGCATTCTGCAGGAATCCAGTTCTTACCATTCACATTTCCTGTTCCAAGAGTATCTTGTGGTGGTCCGCCTGCTCCTCTTTTAAAACCTGCTGTATCAAGCATGTTCCAATTAGTTTCGCTGGCAATACCACTCTCATTACCCACCCAACGGATATCCGGACCGATATCACTGAATACCACTGCATCGGGGGCTATCTTCCTTACTACTTTTTCGAAACGTTTAAAATCATACACTTGTTTCTTTCCATTTGGTCCTTCACCATTAGCACCATCCCACCACATTTCAAAAATAGGACCATACTTCTTTACTGCTTCTGTCATGGTCTTTGCATAAACATCATTATACTCCGGAGTTCCATATTTCGGGTGATTACGATCCCAAGGAGAAATATAAATTCCGAATTTCAATCCGAACTCTTTGCAGGCTTTTGAAAGTTCTGCCAGCACATCCCCTTTCCCATCGCGCCATTTACTTTCTCTTACTGTATGAGTAGAGAATTCACTTGGCCACAAACAAAAACCATCATGGTGTTTGGCTGTGATTATTATTCCTTTTGCTCCTGCATCTCTGGCTATTTTTGCCCATTGACGGCAATCCAATGCTGTTGGATTAAAAATGTCTTCAGGTTCATCACCATGTCCCCATTCCTTATCAGTGAATGTATTAGGACCAAAGTGCATGAAAATATAAAACTCCATATCCTGCCATGCCAACTGTGTTTTGGTTGGCAAAGGCGGTACTGTTTTGATCAGTTGCGCATTCACTGCAACCATACTAATCAAGAAAAAAGATATCCCGATAATCCGCTTCATGTATTAACTGATTTTAATTGCTTCCAATGTTGCTTCGTTGATCCGTTTTACTGGATCTAATATATATGTCACTACTGTATTGTCATCTAAAACTTCCACTACCCTGAAACCTCTATAAGCTGTGCCCCAGCTTCCTCCAAAATGGGCACTGAAGATAAAAGGTATATTGTTCTTTGTAAGAACGCCTTCCTTATCATGGTCGTGGCCGTTGAATACCGCTCTTACATTCTTATACTTCGACAATAACTCAAGGAATGGGGGACAATCCACTGCGTTGGCTGTCTGCTTTGCAGGATTGATATGAATGAAAACGAAAATATTTTCCTTCTTACGGTTTTCATGTAAAGCTTTTTCCATGAACGCCATATCGGGACATAGATACTCTCCTTTCTCGTTAGAAGTAGTTCCAGTTATAAAGGCATTTCTTTTATGGGCAAATGTATAATTCAATGGCATTCCCCATACAGCTTCCCATTCAGCAGGACTGGCATGATCATGATTACCCTGACTTACATAATATTTCATCTTGAGATTATCCAACGCCTTCTTTGCTCCGGGGAAGTGAGCTTTATCATCATGAATAATATCACCATTGATCATTGTGAAGGCAAATGGACTGATAGCATGTTCTTCATTCACTCTTTGAACCATAGTAGAGAAGAAATTTTCAAAGGCTGTTCCGGGTTGGCCATAATGTCCATCAGAAGCTATTGCAAATCGCAATGCTACTTTTGGCGCTGCAAAATTCCGCCACCAGGATTCACTGGCTTGCGCAACTTTTCCACTGGCCAACAATACTGTGATTGGAGAAGCTATTTTTATGAAATTCCTGCGGTCCATAACAGTAATTTGAATGAAAAAAATGTTATCCGTTCAAAAGTAATGCATGTTGAAATAGTGTCTGCAAAAAATGTATTACTTATTCGTAACCATTCTTAAACAATACCGATTGTCCCTTTTTGAGGGAAAGGGTTACTATACCCTTTTGATTAAACTTCACCTCACTTCTATCTATTCCTTCTACTATCCATGTCTTGAATGGGAATTTCAAATTTAATAGGCCATTTTCTGTTGCAACAATCCTTATTGCATCAATTACCCCGCTTTCCTTTTTTGCAGATACCAGAAAAGCCCCTTCTGTTCGTAGTGTTTTGAAAGAAACATCCTTCCAGCTATCGGGTATTGCAGGGAAAACTTCCACTACATTCTCTTTTGATTGAATCAATAACTCATGAACTCCCTGAGCGAATGCAAAATTACCTTCAAGCGTAAAGGGTCGGTAAGTGAAACTGGAATACTGCCCATTTTTCTGGTCACCATTCAAATGGAAACTGTTATAAGCGCAGAAATTAGAAGCGAAAATCTGCAATTGCTTAACAGCCATATCAGCTTGTTTCGCCCTTGCATAAATACAAGCGGCCCATGTAAATGAATAACCGCACCAGTTACGGGTGCCAATCTTTTCTAACTGACGAAGGGAATTGTTGATGATCACCTTATCCTTTTCTTTATCTATATCCAGATTACCTAATGGATATATCGGCATCAATTGCGCATGATGACGATGCGATTCATCCAGATTGGTGCCAGGGGCTATTGTCAAACCAGTACTGTTCACATCAAATTCAGGATAAGCAGCACTTTCCTTCATTACATTCTGTACATCGGTTACACCAGCTGCTTTCAATATCTCCAGATACTCAGTATAAAAATTCCTTAATAAAGAAAGATCGTAATTAGTGTATTGAGGGAACCAGGCACGGATACTATTATCGTGATACTCGGGACTTGAACTTAAATAAGGCTGATTCTTACCTGTAACTGGATCCTTGACCTTAATATTCTTCAGGAATATAGCAACAGCATCACAGTAGGGCTTGCAATATTTATTCAGGAAGACAGGATCCTTACTGTATTTCCATTGCCAGTAAAAATGTTGCGCTACCCAGGCGGCTGTAGTGGGACTCATTGAATATTGAATCCAACCACCCATTTCTTTCCCAGAGATGGTAGTTACACCAGGCACATTCAGTCCTTCTACTCCAAAATAATTCTTCGTCCACTTTTGATTTGCTTCTTTCACCTTCCATAACCAGTTTGTATATCCTGCTGTCAAATCAAGATGGTTTCCTGTATAACCTGGCCAATAGCTAAGCTGTGTATTAAGGTCGTGATGAAAATCTCCCTTCCATGGCGGAAGATTGCCATTGTCTGCTGTCCATACAGCTTGTAAAGAAATAGGAGGCGTTGTGGCTCTTGCTACAGCACCGAACTTATACATTTCTAGATAGTACTGTCTCTCTAATTGTGGATCGGGTAAAGACACAGATGATCTGGTCCAATATTCATTCCACCAGGAAAGATGTGAAGGCCAGCCTGTTGGTTCTTTTAAAGATGTATTAAGATCAGGTAGTATAGCTGGTTTATTATTTGAAATAGTCCATTGACCAATTATCATATTCCCTTTAAAAACCTGCCATTTCACCAACACTTCATAATAAGTATTGTTCCAGGTAGGCTGATGATATAAAATGCTGTTGGAAGTTGTTTTAACATTACCCTGAGTGTATCCTAATCTCTCTAATCCTTGTCCTTCTACACTATTGCCTGTTGTTCCCTTCTTCCCCGAATTATATGCAGGAATTTGAAGCTGTGGTAAGAGTTTGGCAAGAAGCGAAGCAGCTGTCAATCCATCAGGAAGACTTTCAAATCCGAAGTAGCCTACCTGATTAACGGCATGTATGTAGTTATTAAAAACAATACCGTTATCAAATTTGATAACACTTAATCCATTACTGATATCCAAATCATTGTTTACTACTTTACCTAATGCTTGCAAATTGAATTCCAATGCAGCACCGGGAATTTTTGTTGGAGCGGCATTAGCTTCATAAGGTTCATCGCCCCATCGCTGAACGGAATCGTATTGATTGGCTTTTACCTTATTGATAACCCATTTGAAACTAAGTTTATCGATGGTAGCCATCGGACGGTCATCCCAGAGGTCTACCCTATCTAACGATAAGCGCAACTTATCTCCTTTCTGCCATATCAGACGCACCGAGCCAACCATTCCCAAGAGGAATACCATCATCCCATCTTTTTGCGAGAGAATCGAAATGTAATCCATGATCTGCACTTGGTTGAGCATAAGAAATAGAAACTATGCTTATGAAAATAATTGACAATAAAATATACTTTCTGATTCTCATTATTCCTGTTATTAGCGTTTGGGAACTGTCACCAATGTAGTGTCCGATTCAAAAGTAGGCACCACATAATTTCCGCTATCTATCCTCGTTGAAGGAAATAATTGCTGCAACGATTTCCATTCTTGCCCTGAAAGCTTTGTTTGAAAAGCATATAATTGCTGCAATTTCTTCAATCCCTTTAATTCACTTAATCCATTAAATGTAACGACTGTACCCACACAGTTAAAAACTTTCAATTCATTAAGTGAAGAAAGATACTTCACTCCAACATCTGTAATATTTGTATGATCCAAATGCAGTTTTACCAAATTCTTACAAGATGCTATTGTTTTTAAAGCTGAATCTGAAATAGGTTGACCGCTTAACTTCAGCCATGCTAATTGTTCTTTGATAGGTTCCAGAAGGGAAATATCCTTATCAGTAACCGAATCGACCGAAACAAAATTCACTGAGAGATAATTGCTATTTGCTGCTACAGGAATAACTACGACACCTCTTTGCTTTAATGCCTGAATGGCGGCAGGGGGTGCTGGGATTACAGCTACCGACGGAATATCAGGTGTGGCAGTGGATGAACTTCCTTGAAAGGTGAGTAGCATTTTCTTTATAGAATCTGTTTGAGATAGTTCATTAACTTTTTTATCGAAAGAAGCACCACTTGCCACCCACCAATGTAACAAGGCAATTTCTTTTTCAGTCAGCTGTGGCTTTTGTTCAGGAGGCATATGATCATCATCACTCTTTGGAAGCAGTAACCTTTTTATCATTTCGCTTTCCGATACATTTCCTGGTTTTATAGCTTCGCCGTTCTTTCCACCTTTCAAGATGTATTCAGGAAGATCTAATCTGAGTTTTCCTTTTTGTTTGTTGGCAGCATGACAACTATAACATTTCTCCTGCAATAAGGGCTGCACTAAATCTTTATACGCTACTGCAGCTTGTACATCTGGAACTTGCTTACGTGCAATTACTGAATCATCATCTCCAATTGAACCTCCTAGTAGATACCCTTCTCCATGTGTTAGTGATCCACCCAAATGTCCGGTTATCATTATGCCTAACATACAAACTATGGCAGCGGCATGTCGCACCCAGGTTTGTTGTTCGGTAGCCATTACATAAAACCATCCAAGAGAAAGCATCGTTGTAAGCAAAGCAACGTTTTGATGCCACCCTACCAATCCTGAAGCATAATCACCATCCAATGAAAGTACATACCCTGTAATGCAGGATAGAAATGCACTTATTGTTCCAGCCAGCAACGTTAGAGTCATCACTTTGGAAAGAAATGCATACTGCTTCAATCGCATTAACCAATAGAACAAGAAAGCCAATACCAAAATACCTATGGGAAGATGAACTAGTAAGGGGTGAAGGTGACCGATAATTCCTATCATGCGTTTTGAGTTTTAGTTTTAAGCTTTACGTATTAAGTTGTAAGTAAGAGTAGTACGTTATAAGTTATAAGTTGTAAGTATTAATTTTCCACTAACCGAATATTTAGTAAGGAGACGAGGTTATGGGCTATTTCCAAATCAAACTTATAACCTATAACTTATAACGTACTACTCTTACTTACCACTTATTACTTAAAACTTACCACTTAGCTAGCTATATCTTTTCCTAAACACCTGCATCATATACACGTTAATCGCCCATTGGTCGGCTAGTGGCTGGCGGGTATAAGGTAAAGTCCACATATAATCCGGGGGACCGAATTCTGTTAAGACAGTCATTCTTTCGCCATTCTTCTTTTTGCGTTCAATCACTTTATCCCACCAGGCGAAATGAGCTTTTACAGCATCGCCCCATTCCGGAGCACGTGGGTCACTTACCTGTGGTCCTTCTGGATGTCCGATTCTTGAATGTATATGCTCAGTTCTGCTCAAAGCCAGATCAACGGTTTCTTGCTGATCAGCTAAAAAGCTTTCATGAACATTACACCAATGTGATATGTCGAGGGTCAGTTTTAATTCAGGATTCTTCTCTATGAATTTTCTAGTTACATGGGCTGCATACATAATACGCGAGCGATGGGTTTCATGGCAGATTCGGATTCCTGTTGCCTTTGATAATTTTGTAGTATGGTCAATGAATTGCTGGCATTGTTCATCGGTAAAATAGTCGCGGCCCGAATGGCAATTGATATAGAGAGGTCTTTGTATTTTATTATTTGCAGCTGCGTCAATGGCTTTCTGGAAGGTTTCGAGGTGGGCTTTCCAATCGCTTTGATAGCCTCCACAGAGGAAGCCTACTTCGAGGCCGTATTTTTTTAGAGCGGTAAAGAGTTCGTCCTGGTCTTTCTTTTCGTTTGGCCACCATACTTCGATGCCGTCGTAGCCTTCTTTTTTTACTTTGGAGCAGAGTTCGTCAACGGTACCGGCGAAGCCCCAGTTGGTGGCGAGGATTTTGAGGTCGAAGCCAGGGGCGGTGGTGGAGGATAATGGTTGGGCGAAGTTTTCGAGGGAAGCTAGTAAAAGGGATGCGGCAGCGGTTGTAGACATGGTTAGGAATTTTTTTCTTGTGATGGTCATAGAGAATAAGTTATAAAATATAATTTCAGTTAATTCTAAATCAAATTACATAACTTTTCATTTAAAGAATAAATAGCACATAGCACACATAGAAACATAGAACCATGGATTCACATACACAGAGACTTAAACCAAAACCTTAGGTCTCTATTCTTACAAAGTTAAAATACATGAAACCACATAGAGAAATACAGAACATAGGGCACATAGTACACATGAAATACAGTAAAGAACTTACTGATTCAACAACTCTATACAAAGAGACTTAAAACCAAAAAGAATACTACTTGCCTATATGTTTTCATAAATAACTCGCTAAGGAAAATGCAAAACACATAGGCATTAGCTTTCACATAAAGAACTTCAATTCAACAATCATAACAGAGACTTAAAACAAAGACTATGTCCTATGTGCCTATGTTTCTCATGAGCTCTTACCTGCTAAGGAAAATACAAAAAAAACTTCCACAAGAGAACATGACCTGGTTAACAAAACTAATCGACCCCTACTATGTACCTATTTTAAAATCACGAAAGCAAAGCCCCGAATAAAACTCATTCACAATCGTCTTTTGTCCATCCTAAATATGTTTGTACAACTAAAATTGATGATAACTCCTTTTGGGGCTTTCATCAATCTCATATATGTCCTTAGCTGTGAAAAGTGAACTGGGAGGAAGGCATCGGTGGCTTTTAGTTCAACTACAACCAAATCTTCCACCAATACATCAAACCGCAATTTGCCTTCTAACATAATACCTTTGTACTCAAAGGTACATGGATCTCCCTTTTAAAAGACAAACCCCTTAACTCCAACTCCTTCAAAAAGCATTTATGATAAACACTTTCGAGCAAACCCGACCCCATTGTCTTATGCACCTCAATCGCTGCCCCAATAACTCTATAAGAAACATCATCCACATCCTTCTGCGTCAACATAAATAATTTTCCAGCAAGATATTTCATCAAAGAGCTATTCGCTTATACATACAACCTTTACCACAAAACTGAAGTTGTACTCTCACCTCTATGCAATTATATCCCTAATCACCTTCCCACTTAAATCCGTCAATCTGAAACCCCTCCCCTGAAACTCATAAGTGAATTTCTCATGATCAAAACCTAATTGATTTAATAAAGTAGCCTGTATATCGAAGGCTTCCACTTTACCACTAATTACATCATACCCAATTGGGTCTGTTTCTCCATAAGTAGTACCGCCTTTTATTCCACCACCAGCCATCCACATGCTGAAGCCAGCAGTATGATGGTCGCGGCCTTTGAATGGCAATGGCTTTCCTTCCCTGTTTTCTAACATGGGGGTACGACCGAATTCAGCTCCCCATACAATCAATGTTTCATCAAGCAATCCTCTTTGCTTGAGGTCGAGTATGAGCGCAGTAATGGGCTTATCTACTTTACGGCATTTATTGATGAGTCCGATATCTAAAGCATTACTTGGATCTGTACCATGACTATCCCATCCCCAATCGAATAACTGAACAAAACGAACTCCTTTTTCAACCAGCTTACGAGCGAGAAGTATATTATTGGCGAAACGGTTTTTCCCATCACCAATACCATACATCTCTTTTATATAATCCGGCTCTGTTGAAATATCCATCACTTCCGGTGCAGTTATCTGCATCTTATACGCCATCTCATATTGAGAAATCCGAGCAATGGTTTCAGGATCCTGGAATTCATTATGCTGTTGCTCATTCACTTCATTGATGGCATCAATAGAAGCTTTACGCAGGTCACGGTCTATACCTTTCGGGTCATTGATGAATAATACTGGATCTCCTTCACTTCTGCATTGCACTCCCTGATATACACTCGGAAGGAATCCACTTCCCCATACACTCTTACCCGCATCTGGGTCATTACCCCCTGAAGTAAGCACCACAAAGCCTGGCAGATTCTGATTCTCTGTTCCTAGCCCATAAGTAACCCACGATCCTATACTCGGACGACCCAAACGAGGAGCACCAGTATGGAATAACAATTGTGCCGGCGCGTGATTGAACTGATCGGTAGTTACACTGTTTATCATTGCGATCTCATCAACTACAGTTGACAAGTGTGGCAGATAATTACTCAACCACATACCACTTTGTCCATGTTGCTTGAATGTTGCCTGAGGACCCAGCATCTTTGGAACACCACGTATAAAAGCGAATTTCTTTCCTTCCAATAAACTCTGCGGACAATCCTGTCCATCGAGTTTCATCAGGTCAGGCTTATAGCTAAACAATTCCAATTGAGAAGGAGCACCCGCCATATGTATATAAATGACAGATTTCGCTTTTCCAGGGAATTGTGGCGATTTTGGTAATAATGGATGAGCCGGATCAAACACAATGGAATTCGCAGCAGCTGCATTCGCAGATCCTGACCCACAACTTCCCATTAATGATCCAAGCGCCAATGCCCCAAAACCCATAGCACTTTCCTTCAGGAAATGCCTTCTGGTAACGTGGTGCAATACCCGCTGTTCGGCTTCTCTAACTAAACGCTGGTTGTGGAGTTCCTGTTGGGTCATAGTTTGCTGGGTTTAATAAGTTCCATAGGTTCCATTTGTTCCATAGGTTTAAGGTTCAAAGTTTAAGAGTTTAAGGTTTCTTAGGTGTAACTGAATAATTAAATAATATGTTCAAAAGTTATTGTTCAAAAGTTAATGTTCAATAAGTTCAATAGGTTCCAGCAGTTCCATAGGAAATACAAGTAACATTCAAGTAAAATAGTTGCTCTCCCTCTCTCGTTCATCCTGCCCGCCGACTCCTGACTACTGACTCCCGACTTCCTAGCCCTAGCCCCGAGTTTCACTCGGGGATACGATGATTCAACCCCTTCAGGGTTGGGCGAATGTCAAACTAAATACTTCATTACCTCCTTCCTTACTTCCCTACTTCCTATCTCGGCGGACCCTTCTTGTATTTGTTTTTCTTTGGTCTTTCCGTCTATTCCTTCCTTCTGGGGTTGGGCTTATTGTTCAACCCCTTCGGGGTTGGCTGAATCTCAAACTAAATACTTCTTTTCCTCCTTCCTTACTACCCTACTTCCTAACTCCCCTACTTGTATTTGTATTTTCTTCCGGACTTCCGGTCTTTCCGACTTCCGGACTTTGTATTGGCTGTTCATTTTCAAATTTTCAAATTCCCACATTTTCAAATTAGTACTTCGTCACCACCTCATCCAAATTCAACAACGCATTCGTCACCATTACCATCGCGGCGGTTTCGGGATTATTATGTTCATCCATTACTCCTATTACTTCACAGGTATTGTCTTTGTCGGCTTTAAACTTCACATAGGCCTTCTCATATAATTTCACCAACGCCTTTAGGCTTTCTGGATTGGCATCATGACCGGTAGCTAATCGGAACCCGTTCGCAATTTTCTTATTTATCTCCTTATCTGGTGAACTCATAAGGCGGTATGCAAAATGCCTGGCCATATCCATATAAGCCGAATCGTTTAATAAAGTAAGTGCTTGCAATGGAGTATTAGTTCGAATACGTCGGGCTGTACATACTTGCCTGCCAGGTGCGTCGAATGTAATGGTAGAAGGATAGGCGGCTGATCTTTTCCAATATGTATAAACAGCGCGGCGATATTGATCCTCCCCTTTACTTTGTGTCCAAACATCACCATTATAAGGAGAACTCCAGATACCTGGCGGTTGATAGGGCATTACACCAGGACCATACATTTTTGTACTAAGAATGCCGGAAATCACTAATGCCTGATCACGGATCTGTTCTGCTGATAAACGAACTCTTGGCCCTCTTCCCAACCATTTATTATAAGGGTCCTTTTCCAGAGATTCCTTTGTGGCTATAGATTGTTGCCTGTATGTTGCTGACAGTACCATTCTTCGGATGGATTTTTTCAGGCTCCAATTATCTTCATTCATGAACTGCCAACTCATCCAATCCAACAATTCACGATGCGTTGGTGAAATACCTTGCGACCCAAAATCTTCCAGAGTTTCAACAATTCCATAGCCAAATAATTGCTCCCATAAGCGATTCACCATAGTTCTCGCAGTAAGAGGATTCTTTTTATCTGTCAACCATAATGCTAATCCATATCGGTTATGAGGTGCTGATTCTGGAATCTTATTAAACACGGCAGGAACATCGGCTGCAACTTCCTTCCCTTTCACCAGCCAGTTACCTCTTTCGAAAATATTTGTTGGGCGGAAGAGGTTTGTAGAATTCTCGATAAGAATAGGAGTCGTTAATGATGGCGCTGCAACAAGGATATCATTGTAATGCTTAAAAGCCGAATCATACCCAGGTTTGTCTTTGCCAGGGAATGGATCTGCAAATCGGAACCATTCAAAAATTACACCTGTTTCATCCGGACTTTGAATTGAAGGATTATAGTATCCGAAATATAGTGTGTGCTTCCCTGATACTTGTGGAATGTCTACAGTTTCAATTTTCCATTCACCTTTTGTATTGGACAGAGGTATTTTTTTAAGGACAGTTCCTTCAAGACTATCCAAATAAATTGTCCATGTTGCGCCTGGCTTATATGTTACATATCTGAACTGTAATTGCGACTTATTATCTGTAACAACATTTTTAAGTCTGCAAGTGCCTTTATTTCGAATACCAGCATACCAACTACTAACCAATGCTGCGTTTACGAATTTGTCGCACTGTAAGGAATTTATAGTAGGTTGCCAGGTCTTAAGAAATGTATAATACTCTTTTCCTTTCTCTTCTGAAACTTGTGTACTCAACCATTTTCTTAATTCAGCCAACTTCAAACTATCTTCTGTCTTATACTCTCTTAATAGTGGATATTCAGCTTCAGTATCTTCATCGCGACTATTATTGAAAAACGCGAGAAACTTGTAATACTCTTCCTGTTTGATTGGGTCGTATGGATGGCTATGACATTGAACACAAGCGAATGTTGTTCCCAATAAACCTGTCCAGGTAGTATTCACCCTATCCATCACAGCAGCTGTTCTGAATTCCTCGTTATCAGATCCTCCTTCATCATTTGTCATAGCATTACGATGATAGGCAGTAGCAATATATTGTGCATCGGTGGGTTCCGGTAACAGGTCGCCTGCCATTTGCTCCTTTAGGAAAGCATCATAAGGTTTGTCCGCATTCAATGCATCGATAACCCAATCGCGATAGCGCCATATTGTACGGCTCCTGTCTGCTTCATATCCTCTTGTGTCAGCATAACGAGCAATGTCTAGCCATAGAGTAGTCCACTTTTCGCCATAAAATTTGCTGGCCAGCAAATCATCCACTAAAACTTCATAGGCTTTGTCGGTAGAATCGCTCAGATATTTTTTGGCAATAGAATCAGGAGCTGGCATTCCGATTAAATCAAGACTCACTCTTCTCAACAATATTTCTTTTGTTGCTTCAGTAGAATGAGTCATATCCTGTTCTTTCAACTTGCTAACTATAAACTGGTCTATTTCATTTCGAATCCAATCATCACTATTATCGGGCACTTCCACTTTTTGTACGGGTACATAGGACCAATGTTCACCCCACAGGGCTCCTTCCTTAATCCATTTACGGAAGATGGCTACTTCATCGGCAGATAAAGGTTCGTGTTTGAAAGGCATCCTTTCTTCTGGATCTTTGTGGGTAATCCTTCTCATGAATTCACTGCCATCAGGATCGCCGGGAATAATGGCAGGTTTGCCCGATTTTGTAGGAGCCATCGCTTCTTCCCTGAATAACATACTAAAGCCTGCTTTGGCTTTTACACCACCATGACAGGTAATACATTTCTTATTGATGATCGGTTTAACCTGAGTATTGAAGTCAATTTTTGGTTCACGGAAAAAGTACATTACGGCTATTGCCACGAGTATCAATAGAGAAAAAATCAGGACAATTTTTTGTGAGAAAAAACCTTTCATGGCAGCCAAAGTTGAATGGTTTTAAAGATACCACATTTTTAAAAGAGAAAGGCCTCAGAAGTCATTAAAGAGAGGCGCTGCTCCATCTTTCTCCGCCTTGAAGCACAGCATAATGCTGGTCAATCGATTGCGCCTCTTTGATAAATATATTAGGGTCTGCCGTATTAAACCTGAACATATCGTAATGGCAGGGAATAACGCAAGTGGCTCCTATCTTTTTGGCGAGCAAGGCGGCTTCTTTGGTATCAAGATTTCCGGCAACTCCACGGGCAGGGTCATTACCATTTATTGGAAGCAAGGCTAAGTCAACTTTAAATGGCAGCAGCAAATCCACCATTTCATCAAACCATAAAGTATCCCCACTATGATAGATATTCCATTTTCCAAATGAAATGACATACCCCATATATCGGCAATTACCCTTCTCATCCCTATCAATTTCATTATGCTTTGAAGGAATACCATGAAAAGTGAACTGTCCAAACGATAATGAAGCTCTATCATTCAAGCCTTTTGGAAAAGCTGGATCACATGAAACTCTTTCAGAAACAAAGGCTCTGTTAGCTTCAGGAATAATAAACTTTATGGAAGGGTTATTTTCCAATATCGGAACCAATGTTTCAGCATCGAGATGATCTGTATGATTATGGCTGGATGTAACTACGGAGATATTGGTAAACAAAGAAGGATCAACTACAAGTTCACTGATTCTTTCATGCGGCTTTTTGGTAGCAGCATATTTTTTGTTAGTGAATCTGACAGATATGGATCAATCAAAACACGTTGGCCCTTCCATTGCAATAAATAACCGCTTTGTCCTAGCCACCATATATGAAAATCATCATGGTCGCCAAGAAACCGGTCCATATCGGCAATCAATGCTTCGTCCTTTTGCAATGCAGGTATTAATGCCATCACTTCAATTTTATATGGAACCTGTTTAAAGTGACTCTCTTACTTTCTTTGCTCCCTTTACCATGTTTATCAGTTTTTGACGGGAAGCCCAGCGAGCTGTTTGGCTTAAACCGCAATCAGGAGCTACTGATAATTTTTCTGCCGGAATATATTTCAAACAGCGATTGATCCTTTCCACTACATCATCAACGCTTTCTATATAATAATTCTTAACGTCAATGATTCCAACCGCCACTTTCATCTTTTCTGCAAAAGGAGCCAGCAATTCAATCTCAGCAAATTCCCTGTTGGCCATTTCAATATGAATTTCATCCACTTTCATATCAAGGAAATCAGGCAACATCGGTTTAATGCTTCTATAACCAACCGGACGACCTTTAAAATTACCAAAGCACAAATGGGTACTTAACTGACATTTGCCAACTACAGGTGCTACTGTCCTGTTGAATATATCTACAAACCGTTTGGTATCTTCTTTATAAGCATAGCAACTCATGGAAGGTTCATCAACTGTTATTTCTGTACATCCTGCTTCTACCAATGATTCCAATTCTTTTCTTACTATTGGTAATAAAGCTTCCGTTATGGCATAGCGGTCTTTGTATTTATCATTTGGCAGCAAGCGACCACTCAATGTAAAAGGTCCAGGTACACTGGCTTTTAATGTGGGACCAGCAGGTGCTAATTTCTTGAGGCGTTGATACTCTTTAACAGCACCCAATCCATTTGGCGCTACCAGATCTCCAACAATATTATTTTTCCCTCTTTGATCATGTGCTGGCGGTCCAAATTTTCTTGTCTCCGTTTCATTATTCTGAATACCTTTTATATAGCCATAAAAGGAAAGATTAAAATCCAATCTTGTCTGTTCACCATCGGTTATTACATCCAATCCTGCTGTAACCTGATCATGAATAGCTGCAATTACAGCATCTTCAATCATCTCTTCAATATCTGCGGCACCAAAAGAAGAAAGGTTTTTGGTTGCAAACTCCAGCCATCCCGGAAATGGATAACTCCCCACCACAGTTGTTCTAATCGGCAAATTACTCATCGTTATTATTTAAGTAGTTACAATTCAGTCAAATCTTGATAGTCCCACACCCCCAACCCTGTGCATCCCCATTTTGCTTTTTACTTTTTACTTTTGACTTTTAACTTTTTACTTACTCCCAGCATTTTTATACAACTCCGCCATCCTATGCGCATGCTCATCATAAGCACTCTCAAACAATTCCTTGGCTCTTACTTCCCCAACAATAGCATTAGCAGTAAGAACTTTTGGTGGATGTCCTGCTTCAGTAAGCAATTTTGCTACTTCCGCTTTTATACAATTGATAATAACAACTCCACCGATGGTTGATCCTGGAGAAACGGGTGTATCCAATCCATCAATATAGATCATTGAATCCCCAACTGGAGCACCACTATCTAATATAAGATCGGCAAAATCACCAAGTTTCTTTCCATCAGCTCTTTTACTTTTGCTCTGTGCTGAGTGTTCTTTTGTAATGAGGGCAACGACCTTGATATTGCGCTTTTGGAATTCTTCAGCCATTTCAACGGGAACCACATTAGTGCCGCTGGATGATACCACTAAAGCAGTATCAATATCAGATAAACCAAAATTACGAAGGATTCGTTCTGCTAATCCGGATACATTCTCTAAAAACATCGCTTGTCTTTGCCCGTTAGCTCCCACCACATTATTATGATAAGTGAGTGACAATTCTACAATTGGATTAAATCCAGGGAATGAACCATAGCGAGGCCAGAGTTCTTCCACCATTATGCGGCTATGGCCGCTGCCGAATACATGCACCACTCTTCCTGCAAGGATGCTGGCTGCAAACCATTGGGCAGCTTTTTGAATTTCCACTTCCTGAGCAGAAACAGTTTTCAAAATCGCTTCACATTTTTTCAGGTAACTATCCGTTACACTCATAATATTATTATTAAGAAAAAAATTATTGTTTCTCCATAGCAAAACAGGCTGCTCCTATGGCACCAGCCATATCGCCAAAATGTGCTTTCACTATATTCACCCTATTGCCACCAGCCCTCCATTCATACAGCCCCATATATTCTTCAAGGGGATGAAATAAGGCTTCCCCTGCTTCTGTTATGCCACCACCCAAAACAATAGTTTCAGGAGAAAGAATATTTGTCACCGAAGCCAATCCGATTGCTAATTTACGCACAGATTTCAACCAAACTTCCTTTGCAAAAACATCGTTATTATTACAAGCTTCCAACAATTCATGTGTTGATGAAAAGCGGCCATCCGATCTTTTTGCAATTGTAACATTTCCGATAGCATCTTCCAAACTACCCGGCATTCCTGTAACATCGGGTTCCCCTTCATCATCGATTACCATATGACCGATATGTCCTGCTTTATTAAATGCCCCTTGATACGGTTGCCCATTAACTAAAATAGCTCCCCCCACACCAGTGCCCAATGTTAACATGGCTACATTCAATTTTCCTGCTGCAGCTCCTAGTCTTGCTTCAGCCAATAAAGCCGAAACGGCATCATTCAAAACAAATGCAGGATGTTTCAGAAAAGCAGACCAATCAAAATTTTCCAATCCCTGTAATCTGCCGGGCATGAATGCAATCGAAGTATTGGATGCATTGGGTAATCCCGGAGCAGATATACCTACAGGTAATTGTTGAGAGCCCGCTTTTGATTGCAAACTATTTACACATTCCAATACTGCATCTCTCCATCCAGCCAATTCATCATCGTTTGTTGGAGTATAGAGTTGCTCCAGCACATTGCGCTGGCTATCTAATAACACACCTTTGATGCGTGTCCCTCCCAAATCGATTCCGATTACTGCTGCCGACATTATCTGTTTACATTGTTTGGTTATGGGTATTGTCCTTCTGTTATTGACCATCCGCCATCGACAGCTATCACCTGTCCTGTAGTGAATTTTGAAAGCTCACTCATAAAATATACAGCCAATCCATCAAGATCTTCTGGTTTACCAATTCTGCCTTTATCCAAAGGCTGCTTGGTTTTTATGAACGATTGGATGGTTTCATCATTTGCAGCACGCTGTGCCATGGGGGTTTCCACCAATGCAGGTGCTATCACATTCACCCGGATATTATTTGTTGCATAATAAGCGGCAATGGATTTACTGAATCCGATAATTGCTGCTTTAGCTGCTGCATAAGCATGTGTTGCGAAGAAGCGGGGTGATGGTGAATATCCTAATACAGAACCCATATTCAATATGGTGCCCGATTGCTGATGCTCCAGGAAATATCTTACAGCTGCCTGATTAGATAACATCAGGGAACTCAGGTTCAATTCAAAAGTTTTATTCCATCCTTCCAAACTTAGTTCATGTAAGGGACCATCTCCCATTTTCCGACCGCTGCCCCCAGCAACATGATAGATACCATCAAAACCGCCAAATGCGCTTACGCATTCCAGTATGGCTTTGGTTGCCGCACCTTCATGGGTTGCATCTAACGCCAAGGCTTTTACAGCCATTCCCAATTCTTCCTGGGCCGCCTGAACATTCTCAGGGTTTCGCCCAGTAACAACCACAGAAGCCCCATTGGCCACAAAGGCTTTGGCGGCAGACCATCCTAATCCGGTGGTGCCACCTATTATGACAATTCTTTTATGTAATAGTGAATCTCCGTGCACGACAGTTTTTTGAATGCCTGAAAATACAATTTATTGCGGAAGCTCCATTCTCAATTATGAAACAGCCATTTCAGCGATACAGCCTCCTTTTCACCACCACCACTACTCAATTTCAACTGCAGGTCAATCCCGCCAGTTGCCTGAATGAATTCTATCCTTATCTTATGGAAGCCCCTCTTCAGGGAAGCTCCCCCTTGTTTCACATCACTTCCGTGCAACCCATCATAATCTATCACTTCTTCGTCATCAATAAATAAGCGACTGCCATCATCTGAAGAAAGATAGAATTGGTATAGCGCATCTTTAGGGACCTTTATGTAACCATCCAAAATCAATCCTACATTCTCTTTACGAGTAAGCGGTATAATTGATACAGTTTCAGTTACCCCTTTCTCTACAGGAGTAATGGATTGAAGGTCTTTTGTTGATGTAGGTTTCAATTCAAAAGCCTGATATCTTAATCCAGGTTGCACTCCTTTTACAGAAACAGCTTTTTTCCAGGTATACAAAACCACTTTTTCGGTGGCAATACCACTTGCGGCTCCATCTGAAGGATAAACTCTCGCTTTAATTGTTGTAGTAGCAGCAATTACTATGGGAGTTTTATATTCTGCAGAACTTGAAGTTGGCTCTGTGCCATCCAAAGTATATCGGATAGTAGCACCAGGTTGTCCAGTGATAATTATAACATTCTTTGTATCGTTTTTCATGATCTGACTGGAAGATATAGTTGGCTTTGCAGCAAATTTGCCATATCCTGCAATCTTCACAGCATAAGCATAAGGTGCTTTTATCTTATTAGGATTGTATTCAGGCATTGTTACCACAACATTATCACCAACCTGTTTCCAGGATAAAGATTCATTGGTAGAAAGGAATGTAATAGCAGTTCCCGAAGGCAATTGAATATCTTTCAATACCAATTGACGGTTATCTGGATATTTAGGCAATATGGCATATAGATCATTGTTCTTTTCATTATAGGTAAAGAAGACTTCCTTCACTGCATATCCAGGTTCAGGGTCAACCGTCAATTTCAATAACAGATCGCCACCACCATGTGCGGGCTTGTAATCGGTACGACCATCGCTCCATTGTGAAGGGCGGCGCCAGCGAACTGTATTGTAGATGGCATTGCCATTTATTTTCATCCACTCTCCCATCTGTAATAATCTTTCTTCCATGATGGGAGGAATTTTTCCGTGTTCATCAGGTCCGATATCTAATAAGAAATTACCACCACGACTCACCTTATCAATCAATTGCAAAACGAGCGATTGGGTGGAATTATAATCCCATGCATCTTCTTCACGGTTGTAACCATAACTGAATCCCATGCCACTGCTCTCTTCCCAGTAATGATCTTCAAAATCAAGATCGGGTTGATACTCGGGTGTATAAATACCGCCATGCTTGAAACGAACGCCCGAACCCCAGCGGTCATTAACAACAATCTTATCTTTCACCGGACTTTCATTATATAACCAGGCAAGAAATTCCTGGCTTTTCCAGGTTTCTGCCGATGCATCCCAATCACCATCTGTCCAGAATACATCGGGTTGATAGTTATTGATAAGGTCTTTCATTTGAGGCCATGTATGTTGCGCTGCAAATTGCTTGGGGTCTTTTTTCCAGAGAGGATTAAACCATTCATACAATGAATAGTACATTCCTGCATGAACCGATGTTTTACGAACAGCTTTGAAAAGATCTCCAATCAAATCTCTTTTTGGTCCTACATCAACAGCATTCCATTTAAAACCCCAGGTTGCATCGGCTTCCTTACTTGGCCATAAAGTGAACCCATCATGATGCTTAGATGTAAGGACAATATATTTTGCTCCTGATTTTTCAAATACAGAAGCCCATTCATCCGGATTGAATAATTCGGCTTTGAAATCATTTGCTAAATCATAATAGGAACGGTTACCGAATTTCGCTTTATGAAAACGCTGACGAGCTGTATCGTTGGTTTGCAATCCCTGCTGATACCACTCTGCATATTGACCCTTACTGCTCCATCCAGGAACTGAATAAACACCCCAGTGGATGAAGATGCCAAACTTTACATTTTTATACCATTCCGGCATTGGTCGCTTGTCTAATGACTCCCAATTCGGTTGGTAGTTTTGTGAGAATAAAGACACATTACTTACCATCAAAAGTAATGTGAGGAAAAGAGGCATACATTTTTTCATATAGCATTTATTGAACAGGTGAAATTTACATCAATAATCAACTTTATAATCTCTCTTGAAGGGTTGGCCGCTCCAGGCTTTCTTTGAGGTCCATTCAGCAGAAGGTGCCGACCAGAACGGATTAGCTTCAGGAAGTCCTAATGGCAAAAATCCTACTGTACACAAGTACAAACTTCCTGTTGAAATATATTGATCAACGGCTTCTGGTTGATGCCCTGCAAAACCTAATTGCAACCATCCTTTTGAATCGAATGTACCGGTGGCTTCAAACTGGTTCTTCATTACTTTGGTAAGTGCCGAACGAACCTGTGCACCACTAACTACTTCAGGTAATCTTTCATTAAGGGAAGCTTGTGCCAATACCTGAAAAGCCCCTATCCTATAAGCAATAGAGCGACCATAAACAGGATAAGTGCCTTCAGGAGAAATGCTTCTTTCCTGGAATTCGGCATAACGAGTCATTCGCTTCATCGATTTCTCATAAGCGTCAGTTGATACCAGTTTTTTTGATGATAGAACTTTCATGATATCTGTAAGCATTGGATGAATTACAAATGAGTTATAATAATCCATCGCAAAATGTTCCCCATCACTATACCATCCATCGCCAACATACCATTCATTTGTTTTCTTAATAGCGAAATCAATCCGCATAGGATCATAACTTTCACCAATATAAAGAAGGAAGGTTTCTGTCATTGCTGCAAACAATAACCAGTTATTATACCCGGGCTTTCTATCTCGCAAACTTTTAAAAGTTTGTATGTACCGTTGTTTTGTTTCAGTATCTAAAGGAGTCCATAACTGGGATGGTGCCCTCAAAAAAGCCTGAGCTAAAAAAGCAGCATCCACCAATGGTTGTTGTTCTTTTTGGAAATTCAAGAAATCTGCTTTGGATGGATCAACGGCATTAGCCAGTCCTTTTAGTAGTTCAGTCCGAAGTTGTATTCGCATCTTCCCTTCTTTCGAATCATCATCAGGAAGGGATAACCAGGGGGCAATACCAATAGCCGTTCTGCCAACAGCTTCCAGATGACTCACCTTATCTGCTTTAAGGTAATAGTCCTTGCCAGTCTCTAATGGCATTGTTGCTTTGAGACTATCCACTGATAGGGCATGAACAACAGGGTAACTTATCTTAAATAAAAGCGTAGCCCAATATTCCCTATCACTTAGTTGTGGAGTATTACTGATAGCCTCTTTTGATTTCTTTGTTTTTTGTGCTTCCGTTTTACCCGGCAGCAAAAACATGAAAAACAGTGATACAGAAAAAAACAAACAAACACCTTTCTCATAAAAGTCTATTTTGACAAATACCATTTTTTGTACCGCATATTTGCCTCGATAAAATAATAATCAGCATATGTTAAGGGAACATCCACTTCTGATTTTTGTGGAAGTGATCCAACACTATGCATTAAAAAGAAATCCGCCATTCTCACCTGGTTTTGCTTTATAAGCAGCAGAAGAAAGCGACACTAATAATTGCTTTCCAGTTTCAACATATTTCTTTCGTTCTTTCCCCTTTGTATACTGACCCAATTCAAGCAGGGCTGAACACATGATGGAGCCTGCAGAAGCATCTCTTAAGGCATTTGGAATACCAGGAGCATCAAAATCCCAATAGGGTACTTTGTCTGAAGGAAGTCTTGGATGATTGAGAAGAAACCCTGCCACTTTTCTTGCTTGTTCCAAAAACTCTTTCTTACCAGTCATTCTATACATCATTGTGTAACCATACAATCCCCAAACCTGTCCCCTTGCCCAGGCAGAACTATCTGCAGCACCCTGGGCTGTTCGTTTCTTTTTGATTGTGGCTGTCTTCAAATCATATTCAACCACATGCCATGAACTGAAATCGGGACGGTATTGATTCTTAATAGTAGTGTAAGAATGAGCAAGGGCGATATCATTGAACGATTTATCATTACTATTCTGAGAAGACCAACATAATAGTTCCAGATTCATCATATTGTCGATGATTACCAGACAGTCGTCGGGAGTGGCTCCATTCCATGATTGAATAGATTGAATATTGGGCCTGTATCTTTTTGAAAGAGTTGCAGCTGCTGTCAATACCACCTCTTTATATTCCGGCTTACCAGTTATTCGGTATGCATTTCCAAAACTGTTGTAGATCATGAAACCCAGATCATGATTACCAGTATAATATTTTTCTTTTTCGAGTATAGCCAATCTTCTTTCGGCTTCTGCTTTCATTGCCGTATCACCAGTTGATTCAAAAAGATACCAAAGGGTGCCTGGGAAAAATCCACTGGTCCACCAATCAGTAGCACTGGTTACTAATTCACCCTTTGTAGCATTAAAAGTGCGGGGCATAACTTTCGCTGGTACTTTTGAAGCGAGCAACTTGTATTGGGCAGTTGCAAATTGAAGATTATCATCTATAAGTGACTTCATATTTACTTGTTTCATCTCCTGGGCAGAAGATGACATAGCAAGAAGTAATCCCACAATTAAGAAACTTATTCTCATAAAAAATTATTGAATCACCCACCATGAATATCCATTTGGCTCGAGGGTGACTGTTAATTGAATTTCGTAATTCCTGTTTAGCGTATAGGTTTTCAATTTTCCTTCTTTCTCCCTTATAGAAGCCGTTTGTGTCAGGCCGGTATAATAAAGCGGCAATTTCACTGTTCGAACCATCTTTTCATTCGTAGGGTTAAAAATCATCACTAGTCCTTTAGTGGGAGATTGGGGAGAAACATGCATCCATCCATCCCAATCACGTCCATCTGCCCTACGTAAGTGAATGATATCTGAATTTAAAATATCACGGTATTTTTTATACCAGCTTACTACCCTGGAAACAACCTGTCTTGTAGTATCAGCGTCGTATAAGCGCGGACCCCGATAACAGGCTTGAACACCAGCACCATAATATTGCATCATGAGTTGTTCATAATCTTTCAGATGGTCTTTCAATGGTTCGAGTATAGCTTCTTGACCACCGCCCTGATAACGGGTGAGAGGAACAAACCCCCAACCCATGGAAGGTGTTTTTTCAAATGTGCCATCATAAATATTCTGACGGTTCAGGATTTTCTGTTGTTCCCTACTCAATGAAAAATTCACTTCTCGGTATCCAATGGCTATTTTATGAGTTCCATCCAGAAAATACCAGTCTGGTGCATTTATATATACTCCGCGTTCATTCAACCATTTGTATAGTTCTTTCTGAATCTCCATTTGTTGCCACTGAGAATCTTCATATCCTTTATGGCCAGGATGGGTGGTGGAACCGCAACGATCACCTGGATATGGACCATCATTTTCCCATATATCAAATCCTGTTTTGGCGAAGAAATATTTGATTTTATCTCTGTAAGCCAATCCCCATTTACTTCCGAAGCAAGGTGCATTTCCAAAAAAAGCACCACCTGGTTTACCGGTCTTTGGATCCACTACATCGTCTTCATCACTGATACGACGACTGCTGAAAAGGGAATAACCTCCAATAACAATTCCTTTGCTATGTGCATAGTCTGCCAAAAGTTTCCATTTCGCAATATTTGCTGCTGCAGAATCTTCCATATTCAGATGACTACCGAAACTAAGAATAACAGCTTCGTAGCCTGTGGCTACACACTGATCAACTGCTCTTTTAACTTCTTCATCATTACTACTCACAAGGTGCATGAATATGGGATTCGAAGTTGTCCAGGGAGCCACTGTACGATACATTTTACGAATAGCTAAGCCCCTTCTCTCCCTGTCGTAACTATCCATCAATATCTCATGGGTACGAACTGATTTTAATGATTGCCCAGGTGCCAGGTCAATACCCGGTGCGTTTTCAGGATACACCTCAAGGTTACAAGGAGTTTCATAATTGTAGTTGACCTGCGAAGTATAAGTGCTATCCATTTTCCAATGGGTAGTCTGATCGCTGATATCATAGCGCATGGCATTATTGAACGCATAATTGGTTTCTACATAAATACCGTGCTGCTTCTTCATCACTTCAGGCTTTCCAACAACAGCACTCTCCTCTTCTACCAAAGCCAATATTTCATTCACAACTCTGTTTATATGCAAAGTGCTTGTTCCTTTGTTCTCCAGACTCACCCATTTCACCATCAAAGGGATTCCATCATACATTTCGTAGTGAACGCCAATTTCAAGACCATTTACTATTGGATTATCTGATCTGAAATAAAAATTCAGCTGCTTTCCTTTAGCAGGCGATTGCTTAGGATACCACATAGCCATCTTCCAATTCACAAATGGCTTTACTGGCCCCTGTGAATATCCAGTACAATGAAAACCATCTTTGCTTTTACTGAATTCCTTTACCCATTCAGGCAATAGATAGGCTTGTTCTTTTTGTCCGAATAATCCTCCTACCTGAAATTCTTTTCCATTAATTATAATTCTTGCCTCGGGCTTAATAGCTCGTAATAGTTCCTGATCATTTGCCAGATTTTTATATCCTATGCAAGCAATGTCGGGCTCTATCCTAAATGTTCGTTGTGCAATTCCATTTGTGATAATCAAATCCTTCCCATCTTCCGAACGATATAAGCCAGTGGTGTTTCCTTTACTCTGCAATAACCAATCGGATTTATTCATCATCACCCCTTTTGAAGGCATCAATGGAATAATTTCCAATTCGGTTTGAGAAAAGGTTAAAATCGGAATGAAAAAAGGTAAAATAAGGGCCAACCTGCGCATCGTTATCTTGTTTTGCTTAAAGCTAAGTGAAAATCAAAGCGCTTCAAAAAATGAATGTTCTGTTATTGAAGAATCAGGACGCAAAATGGGCAGTAATAGAGTACTCGTTGAATCTATTTCTAATATAAAACCATCATTACTCCTAAAAAAGAAGCCGGAACAAGTTCCGGCTTCCACATTGTTTATACCCTCATTGCAATAAACAAGCTCCTGTAATTTCAGGTAATTCCTTCATCCAACCCAATCGAAAACTGCAATTGGACTTATTTGCGGGTGCACAAACGATTGTATCTTAAATGACAAACGTTTGCGTATTTTTTTTACCTTTCCATTCGTAATATCGCATATGGAAAAGAAGCTGCCTACTATAAAAGAGATCGCCAAACGCCTTAATATCTCCGTATCAACCGTTTCAAGGGCGTTGCACGACCATGCAAGCATTGGTTTGCGAACAAAGCTGCAGGTTAAGAAACTGGCGGAAGAACTGAACTATGTACCCAACCAAACAGCTATCTTCTTCAAACAAAGGAAAACTTTCACCATTGGCGTAGTACTTCCTAATCTAAGGGAAGAATTCTTCTCCTCTGCTATCAGTGGTATAGAAGACACGAGCTTTGACAATAACTATATAGCGCTTATCGGACAATCGCATGATAAACTCGAAAGGGAAAAGACGATTGTTGATACCATGAAAAAACACCGTGTAGACGGGTTATTGGTATCCATTTCAAAAAGCACCAATACCATTGAACATTTTGAAGCATTGGAGCAGTTCAATATTCCTGTTGTTTATTTCGACAGGGTGCCAGATGCTCCGAATATCCATTCTGTATGGTGCAGCCTTTATCATAGCTCTGTGGGGGCAATCAACTTACTAGCTTCTAAAGGACATAAAAGAATCGGTTATATCCAGGGACCTTCAACCATGAACATCAAAAATGAAAGGATGCAAGGCTATCAGGAAGGGCTGAAGAAAAACAAGCTGCATTATGATGAGTCATTAGTAGTGACCAGCGACCTATCTGCCGATTCAACACAGGCAGCAATGGAAAAGTTATTGTCACTGAAGAATAAGCCAACAGCTATTATCGCATTTAACGACTATGTAGCCCTAGATGCTATGCAGTTTGCCCGTCAAAAGAAGATTAAGATCAATAAGGATATTGTTTTTGTGAGTTATGCCAACCTTCCGGTGACCCATTACCTCGAAACACCTCCAATGGCATCTGTAGAGCAATTCCCTTACGAACAAGGTGTAAGGGCAGCTGAATTACTGTTCAAACTGATTGAAAACAAAACGGCTGAAGAAACCAGTCCGTTTGAAAATGTAGTCCTTTATAGCGAACTCATTATCCATTAATCAGCCTCTTTTCATCTTTCTGAAAATCCAGACACAGGGAACGCTTTTCTCTTAACTTTGCGTACCTAAAAGTCCCGAATATGGAATACAGAATAGAAAAAGACACGATGGGCGAAGTGAAAGTTCCCGCCACTGCCCTTTATGGCGCTCAAACACAGCGCAGCATCGAGAATTTCCAGATAGCACAAGACATTAACCGGATGCCGAAAGAAATCATCCGGGCGTTCGCATACCTTAAAAAGGCTGCGGCACTTACCAATTTTGATGCAGGCGTTTTACCAAAAGAGAAATGTGACCTCATCAGCCAGGTTTGTGGTGAGATATTAGAAGGAAAACTTGACGAGTATTTCCCCTTGGTAGTTTGGCAAACAGGTTCCGGCACCCAATCAAACATGAACGTTAATGAAGTGGTTGCTTACCGTGGTCACGTTATAAAAGGTGGTTCACTTACTGATAAAGAAAAATTCCTCCATCCCAATGATGATGTAAACAAGTCCCAATCATCTAATGATACGTTCCCAACTGCCATGCATATTGCTGCTTATAAGATACTGATGGAAGTTACTATTCCAGGTATCGAAAAACTGCGAGATACATTGGCAGCGAAAAGTAAGGAGTTCATGCATGTAGTGAAAATAGGAAGAACACATTTTATGGATGCCACTCCGCTTACTGTTGGACAGGAATTTAGTGGTTATGTATCACAATTGACTCATGGCTTGAAAGCAATCCGTAATACACTGGCTCATTTAAGTGAACTGGCATTAGGTGGTACTGCCGTAGGTACAGGAATCAATACCCCAGAAGGCTATTCTGAAAATGTAGCGAAACATATTGCGAACCTTACAGGATTACCATTTATTACTGCAGAAAATAAATTCGAAGCTTTAGCAGCACATGATGCTATTGTGGAAGCCCATGGTGCGCTTAAGACCGTTGCAGTTAGCTTAATGAAGATTGCAAATGATATCCGTATGCTATCATCCGGACCAAGAAGTGGTATCGGTGAAATTTTCATCCCCGATAATGAACCAGGTTCATCTATCATGCCCGGAAAAGTGAATCCAACACAATGTGAAGCTTTAACGATGATTGCGGCACAGGTAATGGGTAATGATGTTGCTATCAATATAGGAGGTGCAACAGGACATTTTGAATTGAACGTTTTCAAACCCGTTATGATCTATAATTTCCTTCATAGTGCAAGATTAATCGGCGATGGCTGTGTAAGCTTCAACGATCGTTGTGCAGTAGGACTTCAGCCAATAGAAGCGAATATCAAGAAGCATGTAGACAATTCACTGATGCTGGTTACATCACTCAATACAAAAATCGGATACTATAAAGCGGCAGAGATAGCCCAGAAAGCTCACAAGGAAGGAACTACATTGAAAGAGATGGCGGTGAAGCTTGGTTATGTTACCCCGGAACAATTCGATGAGTGGGTGGTGCCGGCTAATATGGTGGGAAAGATTTGAGTTTAATACATTTTAACCGCAGAGACGCGGAGACGCAAGGGGGCTTTCCTCTGCGTCTCCGCGTCTCTGCGGTTAAATGCATATTGTATTTGTATTCGTTGCGCCTTAAATTAAATTCAGTGCCTATGAAATAAAACAGTATTCCTTTGTCCCTTTGCGTGAAAAAACAAAAAGGGTGACAATAAATATTGCCACCCTTCTAATAAAAATCCATCCTAACTTATTGCTTCTGCAATTTCTGAACTGCATTCACATAAGGTCCATTTATCGTAATGAAGTATGGTCCGGCAGGAACTTTTTTCAGATCCACCTTTATCCTATTACTTCCTTTCAGTACCAATGTATTTACATGATAAATTACGCGGCCGATATTGTCAACCAACTGCCATGTGATCTGCTGATCCTGAGCAACTACAAGTGATATAGTTGCTTCATCTTTTGCTGGATTAGGGAATACAACTACACCATTCACCAATATGTTTGGAACATTTACCATCACAATATTGGAGTATGTATAAGCGCCATGCTTATCCATCATCTTCAATCTGTAATATAGGTTTGGTGCATTTAATGAACTTATATTCCTGTCGGTAAATGCATAACGCGTTTTGAGGTTAGTTCCTTTAGCATCGATTATTCCAACAGAATCAAATGCATTGTTTCCATTGCTACGCTCAATTACGAAATAATCGGTATTCACTTCACGCTGGGTTTCCCAGTTCAGCAACGCATCACCTGAATTATATTTCCCGGTAAATGAAATCAAGCTTAGTGGCAATGTAACATTTGCAGCACCAAAATAGAAAGAAGAGAAACTGCTTATGTCTGCCTGCAGCATATAGCCATTTGCACCAAACGCTTCTGAATAAACAGGGTTGATGAGTGTAGTAACACCCGATAAGGCGTTTTGACAAGGGTCACTATTGTGATGAATCTTTACATCATCTATAGTACTTACCAAACTAAAAGCATTTGCATCCAATGCATCAAACTCAGCTTTACTGAAATAAAAACGCACTTTCACAGTACCTACAGGTTGATTTTGTGGAGTAATGGTGATATTCCTGTCGAGATAACGGGCATTCCCTTTGTTTCGGATTGCGCCAGTATTCCTATAGAATGAAGAAGTAACAGTGCCAAGTTTGGCCATTGGCATAGATCTCTGCCATAATATTCCCATCTGGACCCGTAATAGGTACCCAGTAATTCGTATTAGCTCCACTTATATCCACTGTTGTACCAGCGGCACAGGAATTATCTACTCCAGAACTAACATCAATGGTATTTGGAATATTACTTTTACCAGCTACATCGGCATATCCGAGAAATGAATATTTCTGTAAGCAACCAGGACAAGCTGGTACTACAGGAAAATTAGCACTAGGTCCAGAGGTTGTGGTGGACTTATCCATTATCACATACAAATTCTTGCCATTGCTTTCAATAGCCAGATCCCTGAAACGATTAGTACTTCCGAAATAACTAACCGTATCCTGTCCTCCCGATTTTACAACCGAATCGCCATTTGAATATAATCTGATCTTCACCAAGCGACCCCACTTTAATGATGTAGCGATGAGAGATTTCTTCCATCCTGGCACTATTCCTTGTGTATATAATTCAAGACCCGACCATCCTTCTGAAGGCCAACCGGCATTATTCGGGTTTGTATTCCAAATAGTGGTCAAGGCAGCATTGGTAGATGGATAAGCTGAAAATAATGGGTCTTTATAAGTAGGTCCAATTGTGGTAGCATTTGTTACTTCATCAGTTATTACAGGACAGGTAGATACCCCTCCAGCAGTTGGCAATGGAGAACCCGCTGTTATTCCATTATAGTTACCGTCTGCTGATTTACCGATTACCAACGGATGTCCATAGTTCCTACCCTGTTCAATCACATTTATCTCATCATCACTATAAGGTCCATGTGAAGATCCGTACAATTTGTTCAATGCTGTGTCGTAAGCAAATCCCTGGTTATTACGAATACCAGTTACCCATACAGCACTTTGAACTCCCAACGCAACATTGAAAGGGTTATCATTCGGAATCCATTTGTCAAGCGTTCCAGCGTCTGCATCTGGCTTCAAGATTGAAACGCAATATCTTTCCCTCATACGAATTTGTAAGTTGTGCTTTATTTACACGCAACCTGTTGGAGAATTGTCCTCCACCCATATCTCCAGAAGCATAAAACAGATATGGAGTACCACCAACAGGTACAATAATCATTCGTTGGGAATTATGGTCGTTACTTCCAGGAAGGGTATCACATAAAGAAACAGGTGATTCCAACTTACCGGTTCCTGTGTTATAAGTAAATCGTACTACTCTATTGGTATAAAATATTCCATTGGGATCAGTATTTGATCCATAGGTATGTACATAGGAGAGATAAACAAAGTTCTTTGGATTGGAAGCCGCCAGGAAAGAAGGATGCAAAGCCATTCCGGCAAATCCACCTTGAGGATTGTTGGCAACAATATTGAATTGCATATTGAATGGCTGATCTCCTACTGGAAGAAATGTGCTTCCAAAAGATATATCAAGCACCGTATCTCGAGAACCAGTAACAGGGTCGATCCTGTAAAGGCGATAACCTTTCGATTCAGTAATCCATAATTTATCATCGGGACCATAAGTAACCTCCCAGGGATTATCCAGTGTATTCACTGAAGACAAAATAGTTTGGTGATACACTTCATTCATTCTGCCCGAGTTTACAACAACGGGTGCTGATGGTGTTACTGAAATCCGGAAAGAAGAGTTTGCCATTGTAAATCCTGCCTGACCTGTACCGGACGAATAAACGCGGATATAATATGTATTTCCGGCTACTAGTCCACTTGGGATATTAACAATTCCCTTTCCACACGCTATTGATGATTGGGTTGTGCAGTCACCAGAAAACACCTGTAGCATAGCACCAGAAGTAGTAAGATCACTTCCGATAGTACTTAAAGTAATGGTTGCATAACTGGCAACAGCTGTGAATTTATACCAAACATCATCGTCAGGATTTCCTGTTGCACATCCAACAGTAATACCGCCACTGGCAGAGGCTCCATAAACAGAACCATAATTGATAGTGCTACCTGGTACTATGTTAGTGGCATTACTACAATCATCGTTAGATGTTACGCATACTGTAAACCCCCATCGGCTCGGATTTGAACCCGTTCCGGCAGCAGTAGTATAAACCCTGAAATAATAAGTGGCTCCGCTAGTGAGGTTATTATACGTCCTTGTAGTGCTTACATTATTGCAACCTTGTATTGAAGTATTAGCAATGGTACAATTGGCTGTATTAAATAACTCTATAAATGTATTTGTATTACTAAGTGACGAAGGATTTGAAGTAAGAGCAACGGCAATAGATACCGAAGTTGAATTAGCTGGAACAACAAAACGATACCAAACATCAGGTCTGTTTCCACAACCGCCAGTTGGATTCGTATTATTTGCTAAATAAATATCCCCCGCAGTGGTATTACATTCACCACTTACCGATAACAAGGTAGCTGTAGCACAGGTATTATTGGTTGCTTGAGAAAAAACCTCATCCTGATTTATAAAAAATAGCAAAGTGAATACCATAAGGCGAATAAAAAATCGCTTAGGCTTCAACATAGATTGGCAGCTTATTTCATTGGCGTTGGCTATTAAAAAGCACATGCCCTTTGGCTTTGTCATATTGGATTTTTTCTTGGAAGAAATAGCAGAAACAAATAGTCAGATAGGGAACGGAACTTCTTAATGTGTAAGTAAACGACAATTGATTAAAAAAAGTATTTGTCCAATATTGGGAAAAATTCCCAACTCATAAAAAATTATAGTGACAACATCGATACTTGAATATGCTTCATTTTTTAAAAAATTACCCCTAGATAGTTATATCAAGTATTTGTTAATCAATCAGGTTACATATTCTATTAATATAATAGGGTTTTTTGTAATCATAATTCTACATCTCATTCGTTATATCTATTGATAGGCCCCCGACAACTCAACTAGAACCCAAATCTATGAACAAGACCAAATGTCTGCTTTACCGCAGAATTAAACCATTTGTCTTTATTGTACTGTGTATGTTTTATACCAGTACGGTAATGGCTCAATTTGACAATTGTGCCGGTGCCATTCCCCTAACCATCTACAATGCCACATGTGGTGGAGCTACCGCTGGCACTACTGTTGGAGCAACTCAATCTATGCCCGGTTGTTCAGGAACCGCAGATGATGATGTTTGGTATAGCTTTGTTGCAAGTGGTGGCACTCCAACAATAACAGTTATCTCAACCGGAGGTGCAGGCAGAATTCAAGATATAGTCTTCGAAGTTTTTAGTGGATCCTGTGGTTCTCTTACCTCTGTATTATGCCGAAATGCAACAACAGGTACTTCAACCGAAGCATCAGGTGTTCCAAACCTTATTAATGGTAATACATATTATGTAAGAGTCCATAGTAATGCTAATGGAACTGGTCAGGGAACATTTACAATTTGTATTACCCGACCTAATCCACCTGCAAACGACAACTGCGCAACAGCTACTGTATTAACACCTGGTGCAACGTGCGTAAACGGAACAAGTCAGGCTTCTGGCAATCTTGTAAATGCTACAAATTCAGGAATAGCCGGAACTGCCTGTGGTGGTAGTACAGACGATGATGTATGGTATAGCTTTGTTGCCGCTTATAATATGCAAACAATCACAGTAAGCAGTATCGGCTCTTCTATTGCACTAACTGGTTTAGGAATAGGGGGAAAAGCTGTTATGGAAATTTTCTCCAGCAGTACTGGTACTTGTGGTGGCATTCTTACTCCAATCGCATGCGGACAGGAATCTGGCACTAACCTTATTGGTTATGCTAATAACCTTACTGTTGGCAATACATACTTCATACGGGTATACAGTACAAATTCCGTTTCATTAAGTGCTAACGGCGGATTCACAATATGTATTCTAAATCCACCTTTAACTGCGCCTGTACTGTCATTTGGTAAAAGCTTTAGAAATGTTACTAAAGGTTTAAATGGTGGAACTGTAGAACCTGGTGATGTATTAGAATTAAGGGCTTCGGTTGTATTGAGACCAACCTCTGTTCTCGATAGCTGTGCTTTTTATGATAATATTCCTGCAGGTACAACTTATGTTCCAGGGACATTAGCAGTACTTACAAATGAAGGAAAAATATATAAGGGTTTTACAGACGCTTCAGGTGATGATGAAGGAACCTTTAATAGCGGTGCTATCACTGTAAATATGGGTTTTAATACCGGCGATAATCAGGCAACTGCATTTAGAAGAGGGCGCTTAAGAAATGCCAACAGACCTGTTGTAGGTGGAAGCTCCTGTGTGATGCTTGTTTCTTATCAGGTAACTGTTACAGCTCCACTTAATACTCAATTAAGCTTAGGAGGGGGTACCTTTACTTATTCCCTGCCTACATCTCCTACAACTATTGTTACCCAAACATACAATGCAAATAATGTAAAAGTTTATACAAACACCGGATTATGCGTAAACGCCAGTGGTGTGAATGTATTAAATAGTGGATTAACAGGCGACTTTACGGGCACCTTCGGTTCAGGTAATACCATAAACCGGATAGCCTCACCCAATGTACCTGCCGGGTATATTTATACTACACAAGTAGGTAGCAAGCCTCAGGATTTTGAATATGCTATTTCCAATAACACAAGTAATAACCAGGCGGGCTATTCAACCGTAAACACCTGGCCAAAACCTGAATCACCCGCTACCCATAGAATCTTTGGAGTATTTGATGTAATTGGTGATCATACCGGAGCTACAAACCCATTATTAGGGAATCCGGCTGCCGATACTACAAATGGAGGTGTTGGAGGTTATATGCTTTTGGTAAACTCATCATATAATCTTGATACCGCTTTCAAGTATCCGATTTCTGGATTATGTGCCAATACTTATTATGAAATATCTTTCTGGGTAAGAAATATCTGTTCAAGATGTGGCGCCGACTCTACTGGTAAAGGGGCTTCTGGTGTTACTGTACCTGCTGGTTATATACCAACAGATATTGGTGACTCTTCAGGTGTATACCCCAACTTAAGTTTCTCAATAGATGATGTTAATCACTACACCACTGGAAGCATAAAATATACCGGCGAATGGGTGAAGAAAGGATTTGTATTCCTTACAGGCCCGGCACAAACAAGTATCGTG
Organism: Chitinophagaceae bacterium; assembly: GCA_016721085.1. Taxonomy (GTDB): domain Bacteria; phylum Bacteroidota; class Bacteroidia; order Chitinophagales; family Chitinophagaceae; genus Endoryza. The sequence goes on from JADKJI010000005.1 coordinate 210,565, forward strand.
TTCTCCATTAATAATAATGCACCTGGTGGTGGGGGTAACGACTGGGCACTTGATGATATCTCATTAGCAACCTGTACCCCATTATTATCACTTATTCCAAATGGCAACTCACAAGTGTGTTTTGGAAATCAGGTAGACATGACTTGTACAGTTTCGAGCTATTTTGATAATTATACCTATTACGAATGGGAGCAAAGTACAGACGGCGGTGCCAACTGGACTTCAACCGGCGTTAGCGGTACAGGAACTCCCGTATTAGTTTCAGGTTCTTATCAGTATGTTGCTACTTACCCTTCCTTTTTGGCGGATAGCTCTGTGCACATGAAAATGTTCCGAATAAAAGTTGCCACAACTTCCACCAATCTTTCATCAACAGATTGTTCTTTTGCTGCCAATAATACATTGGTAGTTATGGTCAATAATTGTTCGGAAGTATTAAAAACCGAATTGCTGAATTTTGATGGGTCTCTTGTAAATGGTTTCTCCACACTAAAATGGAATGTAGACAATGAATCTTCCGGAACCATATATGAAATTGAGAGAAGTGACGACAATCAACATTTTAAGATTATTGGTAAACTTCCAGGCAAAGCACCAGCTGGTTTTGGTTCATCTTATACGTTCGTAGATCCAAATGCAATAGCCAAGGGCACATACTACAGAATAAAAATAAAAGAAGGTAGTGCTGGTAAATATAGCAAAGTTATTTACCTCGATAAAAGCCTTGACTTCTCCATTAAATCCATTGTAAACCCTTTCAGGTCAACAATAACACTTGAAGTAATTACACCACAATCCGGTAATCTGGAATTAGTATTGATGGATTCTTATGGAAGGATCATCAAGAAAAGTTCTACCCTTATTGAAACAGGTTTGCAAACAATAAGAATGACACAACTTGATGGAATTGCCCAGGGCACTTACACATTGAGAATACAGCTTGGTGATAGGTTAATTAATAAGAGGGTGGTGAAAATCAACAATTAGAAAGTCAAAGTAAAAAGTCAAAAAGTCAAAATGGGTGTCACATTACATGAACCCATTTTGACTTTTGACTTTTAAATTTTGACTTATCACAGAATCTGCGAAGTATCACTAACCGTAGAGTTAGTCTCCACTGTTGAATTCTCTTCTTTCACATGAGTATGGAAAAATCTTTTCTGGAAGACTAATATAGTTATTACACCAACCGAGATAGAGGCATCGGCTAAATTGAATATAGGAGAAAAGAAAGTAAATGTTTCACCACCCCAGAAAGGTATCCATGATGGCAATACCTTGTTTTCAATAATGGGCACATAAATCATGTCTACTACATTACCATGAAGGAAAGTGGAGTACCCATTGAAAGTAGCTTTTGCCAATCCGGCATAACCAGAATTTTCACCACTTAAAGGATCAATAAGCATTCCCTTATCGAAAATCAATCCATAGAAAAGACTATCAATCAGGTTTCCCAGGGCTCCTGCAAAAATCAATCCTACACAAATGATAAATCCGCGATGGTATTGGCGTTTTACGATATTCCTTATATAGAATATTCCGAAGATTACTGCTACCAGACGAAAAAGGGTTAGGGCCATCTTTCCCCAGTCACCACCGAATTTCCATCCCCAGGCCATCCCGGCGTTTTCGATAAAGTATAATTTGAACCAATCTCCAATGAGTGTAATATGACCAGTATAGAACATATTGGTTTTCACCCATATCTTCAAAGCCTGATCGGCTACAATTACTGCCAAAATGAGGAGAACAACTGTACGCGTCTTCACTACTTATTTTTTAGAATGGCAAATATAGTTGATACGGCTGAGTTTGGCCAAAGCCGTACAGAATTGAGTTTTGAACAAAATGAATTGGAAGCTTATTCTTCGAAATAGACCCTTTTTACCCGGGTTGAAACGCCCGTAAGTATCTCATAAGGAATAGTCTGTGCCCATTGAGCTACCTGCTTTACAGATATTTCCTTCCCAAATAGTATTACAGTATCACCTTCCTTAACATTACCAGCTTCTGAAATATCCACCATTGTCATATCCATACAAACAGTTCCTATTACAGGAGCAATAACCCCGTTAACCCATACTTTTCCAACTCCATAACTAAGGTTTCTGGGGTAGCCATCGGCATATCCGATACGGATTGTAGCTATTGTAGTGTTCTTATCCAAAACCTCCTTATGGCCATACCCCACTGACTCTCCTTTTGCTACTTTCTTTATCTGTGCAACAGTACTTCGTAAAGTCGAAACTTCCTGTAAGGCTTTCTGATTGTCGTCGATTCCATACATACCAATACCCAATCTTACCATATCTAATTGAAGCTCCGGATGGCGTGATATGCCAGATGTGTTTGCAATATGTCTTAAAAACCCATAAGGAACAAGTGCACTGATCTTATCGGCATATTCCGTAAAAAGCTGTAATTGCTTTTGAGTGAAATCATCCTGCTTTTGGTCTTCACTTGCCACTAAATGAGAGAAAACCGATTGCACTTTAAAAAGATCAGTTAGTAGTAGTTCAGATAAAACAGGCAATTCGTTGCCAGCAATTCCAAGGCGATTCATGCCGGTTTCCAGTTCAATGTGAACAGGAAAATGTCTGATACCCTGTTTACTTAGAAAGTCAGCAAATGTTTTTACCAAATCAATTGAATACAGATCTGGTTCCAGGTTATATTGAAGCAATGCATCAAAGCCGGCATCTTCCACATTCATTACCATAATTGGCAAATGGATACCCGCCTTCCTTAACGCCACTCCTTCATCTGTGTAGGCCACCGCCAGATAATCTATCTTATGATACTGCAGCACCCTTGCTATTTCAAAACTGCCTCCACCGTAGGCAAAAGCCTTCACCATCGCCATTACTTTTACTCCTGGCTTCAGCAATTGCTGATACTGTTTCACATTACTTATGAGTGCATTCAGATTTATCTCCAATAATGTTTGATGCTGCTGCTGCACTAACAACCGATCTATCTGCTCAAAGGCAAATACCCTCGCTCCTTTCAACAGTACCGTTTCTTCTTTAAAAGTCAATTGCTGAAATGCTGCCAGAAAGTTTTCAGTAGTCTTGAAAAACAAAGTCTCCATTCCTTGTACCTGGTCAAACAATCCCCGATTGAGTGTGATCCGCTCTCCAATTCCAATTAATCTGGTGACCTGTCTTTGTTGCAATGCTGCTGCTACTTGCTGATATAATTCCTTTTCAGGCAATCCACTTTCCAGGATATCGGAAAGTATGACGGTACTTTTCTCCTGTTGTCTTTGCTGAGTAAGAAAATCAAGCGCAATTTTAAGTGAGTTGAGATCGGCACTATAACTATCGTTTATGATAGAACAATGATTGATTCCCTTCTTCAATTCCAATCGCATTGCTACAGGTATCAACTGCGCCATCCGCTTTTTTATTATAGCAGAAGAGATTCCAAGATGAAGCAGTAAACACCAACAGTGAATCGCATTTTCTATAGATGCGGCATCTGTAAAAGGAATACTTACATCAATAGTCTCTCCTTTCCACACCGCTGATATAAGCGTTTTCCCTTCATCCTTATACAATGTCAATATCTGAAGGCTAGCTTCTGATACAGTACTCCAGTTGATAATGGTAAAAGGCGTTCCCTGTCCCTTACTTAACTGCTGCCATAAAGCAGCCACAGCTTGTTGCACTTCAGGATCGTCTTTACAATAAATCAGATAACTAACATCAGTGAATAGTCGTAATTTCTCATTCACTTTCTGCCTGTTATTCAGGAATCCTTCACTATGGGCACTGCCAATATTGGTGAAAATGCCAATAGTAGGCTCTATTACTTTCTTAAGCCTTTCCATCTCCCCACTTTGTGATATTCCTGCTTCGAATATTGCCAGTTGATGCGATTCATTCAGCGGCCATACACTTAGTGGAACTCCAATTTGGGAGTTATAACTTTTCGGGCTTCTCAATATTCTATAATCGTCATGAAGCAATTGAGACAACCATTCTTTAACAATCGTCTTGCCATTACTCCCTGTAATACCGATAACTGGAATATTGAACTGTTTCCTTTGAAAGCCAGCCAATGTCTGTAATGCAATAAGGGTGTTCGAAACTTCTATAAAAACAGCATCAGGAAAAGCGTCCTGATTAACGGGATCGCTTATGACAAAATATCTTACCCCTTTTTCATAAAGTTCTTCTATGAAAATATGGCCATCTCTTCTTGCACCTTTCAATGCAAAAAAAATGGTGGTAGAAGGAAAAGTCAGTTGCCTGCTATCGGTAAGAATATGATCTATCAGACCCTCTCCCGTAACAGGTGATTTACTTTTTAATACCTGAGCTATTTGTTGGATTGTGTACGACAAGGTTTGCTATAATTATTTAAAGGGAACCATCCAACTTATCTGGTGGAATTCCTTTCTTGTTTACGAAAATGGAATAGAATATGGAACCTGCAATACATACAGTGATTACTCCAAGCGATATGAAGACCTGAGTGGTCTTTTCAAACCATTGGCTTACCCAATGTTCTCCCAGCATTTTCAACCCTATAAACACCAGTACAACAGCAATACCTTGTTGCAGGTAATCGAATTTACTTACTGCGCCTCTCAATAAAAAGAAGAGGGATCGCAATCCTAATACAGCGAATATATTAGATGTATAGATCACAAGATTACTGCGTGATATACCCATTACTGCCGGTATGGAATCAAGTGCAAAAACCAGATCTATTGCCGCCAGCATTATCACTACAACAAACAAACTCGTATACACAGGTTTTCCTTTTTCACGAATTACATACTTCCCGCCACCATCAGTACTTGTTAATGGAAGGAATTTCTTCATGTAGATATATACTTTGGAATTGTGCGGATCAAATTCTTCATCTTCATTGGCAGTAAACATCCGATAGCCTGTATAAACAAGAAATACTCCGAAAATATAAAGTATCCATTCAAACCGCTGTACCAGTGCCACACCCACAGTAATGAATATGATTCGGAATATTATTGCCATCAGGATACCGATCAAAAGCACTCTTCCATAATATTTCTCCTTAACACCAAACGAAGTGAAGATGAGTATGAATACAAAAATATTATCTATGCTTAAACTCCATTCCATCAAATAAGCACTTAAGTATTCAAATGCCATTTGATGTCCCATTTCCAACCACATGAACACAAAGAAGCCAAAGGCCAATGCCACCCAGAACAAAGTTTGATACAGTGCCTGTTTTATTGTGACTGTCGTATTCTTCTTACTCAGCAAGCCAAGATCAAATGCCAGAGCTAATGCCAATACGATACCGAAAACCAGATAAGTGATTTGATTGGGATTCATGAAATAGATTAGATATAAAGATACGCAGTATTGAAGTGATGCAGTATTATAAGACGGTTGTGAATTACCGCTGGTATTTACGTTTACGGAGTGCCTGGAAAATAGCCCCAAATAGCAGTATAAGCAGCACTGGACCACCTATATTAATTATCTGCCAGAAGGTTTTGTCCGATTCCACCTTTTTAGGGTCTAATAACCGCAGGGTGAAGTCTTTTGATCTTGTTTCCAGAATCCCTGAATTATTAACCAGATATTCAAGGCTATTGAGTATGAAATCTTTATTTGCGTATTGTGTTTGCGTAAACTGATTGAGGCCCATTTCAAGGGGTCCCTGCTGTTGTGAAAATACATTCGACACAATATCGGCATCAGATATCACAATCATTTTTGTAGGAACCGAAGCCTGTGGAAGAAAAGGCTGCTGGTACAAATTGGCCATCGTATCCAATACAGCACCCGACAACCGGTTACTATACAAAGAAGAAAATTTTCCCTCCAACAAAACTGCAATGGGAATATGCGACCTGTTGAATGTCTTAATATCATCTTCTGTCTTTACACTATTCAATGAAACCATTGCTGGCGTTACCAGAGTTCTTGAATTAGCGGAAGAAGCGAGTAATATTGTTTTTGATATCCCTGCTGTCTTGATAGTATCTATGGAATTGGGGAAGAGTGATAATACCTGGCCAAGGTTTTTTGCAATTGGATGACCAGAATAAGAATTCAGCAAAGGGAAATATGGCCATTCGGTCAATTGCATCTGTGGCTTATCACCATAATTACCTACCACCAGAGGAACTTTATCGCATTGAAGGTCTTGTACAAGATCCGGGTTTATCCGAACCCCATATTTAAAAAGCTGATCTTCCAGATTAAGATTCCTGTCGAAAGCTATAAAATCGCTTTGCTTACGCATCAGGCTATCCATTTCCGCATACAAACGATCAATCATCCATATAACTTTCCCACCATTCATTATATACTGATCAATCTTCAATTTCTGTTTGTCATTGAAGGGAACCACTGGTTTTACGATAACTATTGCATCAAATACCTGTGGAATGATATTGACGCTATCAATTGGAAGAAACGTAAATCTGTAATTCGGCTTCAGCGTTCTTTCAATAAAATCGTAAATATTATAGGTCTGTGGTTCACCATTGCCTAAAAGATATCCTACAAGAGGAACTGTATCAGTTGTTATCTTTTCGATCCCACTAATTAGTTTATATTCAAGCAAAGCCTCCACATTATTCAATGAGTTCATTGCTTTCACTGGGTCTCCTCCTTCTAATGAAACCCCTTGCATAAAATCTACTGGCAACACTCTATCGCCATAGGTCAAAACAGCCCCTGGGAAAAGATAGCGTTGCTCTTCTCCTTCTCCTTCTTTTGCTTTTACTCTTACGTTTGTTGGACGAAGTCCCAATCGCATCAGCGAATCCATAGTATACCCCGTAGTGGAATCCTCACCAGGACGAGTGAATGTAACCTTTATATTTTGAGTTCCGTATTCTTTGAATTCCTGCAGTAGTTCTTTGGCGCTATTCCCCAATTTTTTAAATCCTGCAGGCATATCGCCTTCCAGAAAAACAGTTATGGAAACCGGGTCTTTTAAATTCGTTAGAAGCTTTTTTGTAGGAGCCGCCAGAGTATATCTTTTCTCCTGGGTAAGGTCGAAACGGAAATGGATTTCTGATGCCAGGAAATTTATCACAATCAATCCTGCCAATAACAGCAACCAGCTATATTTTGATGAAAAGATTTTTTTCATGAGAATCCCTTACCGTTTTAAAAGGTTACGATGCGTAATGACTAAGAAAAGAAAGATGACACTGAAGAAATAAACGATATCCCTGCTATCGATCACTCCCCTGCTGATACTGCGGTAATGGAAATCGATACCGAGCATCTCGATATAATAATCAGCCCCTGACTGTAAAGCCGGGATACGGCTAATAGCATTAAAGCCACTATATACCAGAAAGCATACAAATGCACTTAAGATAAAGGCTACCACGGCATTGCTGGTGAAACTGCTGCAGCAAATTCCAATAGCGGTGAACACAGCACATAGAAAAACGAGTCCTATATATGAACCGATTGTACCCCCGGTATCGATACCACCCTCAGCAGAAAGCTGTTGAATACTCAACAGGTAAATGAGGGTTGGGACGAGTGCCAAACAAACCACCAGTAGCGCCCCCATATACTTGCCCATGACCACCTGCCAGCGATGTAAAGGCCTGGTTTGCAATATTTCAAAAGTACCGCTCTTGAATTCTTCCGAGAAACTGCGCATAGTAATAGCAGGAACCAGCAAAAGCAGGATCCAGGGGGCCAGCTCAAAAAATTTTGAGAGGGTAGCATACCCAAAGTCGAGAAGGTTAGAATCGGGGAATACGAACAGGAACAACCCGTTCAACAATAAGAAAACCGCTATGGCAATATATCCGGTCAGGCTACTGAAGAACTGCCGGAATTCCTTTTTACATACAGACCACATGGGTACGAAAATACTGGATTATCAGGATTTCTAAAGAAGATGTTGGCCGATTCAAATAAAATCCTATATTCGACATCCCAAAACGAACCATCCTATAAATTAAATAATAATACGGTTTCTGGCGATTGCCCCATAAGTTGTAACCAAAACCAACTGCACAGACCCCTCAATGAGGGGTTTTTTTATGCCCTTTTGGACCGGCTTGTTTAAATACACAAATACAGGACCTTGATGTAAAGGATATTTGGGATGCACAGGATGAGGTTTTACCTGGATAGGTGCTTGTCTTCAAGCACTTCAAAAGAATAATTATCCTGTACATCCCAAATATCCTTTCCATCAAGGTCCTGTATTTAAAATTCCTTGAATCCCTGTCGAAAGAAAATCCAAATCACTGTTAATCATATAAATCACATCAATCCCAGTTTGTATTGGCTGTTAATCCTGTATTTCCTTAAATCCTTTAATCCTGTTCCAGACAAAAAAGTGTTCCGAAGAAACACAACCATCCTGTGCATCCCTGTTATCCTTTCTCATCAAGGTCCTGTATTCGTCGCGCAGCGACCCGCTGCGTCTCTATGTGAGAAATGCAATAACCGCAGAGACGCGGAAGCGCAGAGATGTATTCCCTGCGCCTCCGCGTCTCTGCGGTAAAATGTATTTGTATTATTTTTGTCTTAGTACAAGTCTGTCCAAAGGCGGACACTGGTTCTACACCGAAAAACTCTCCCCACACCCACAAGTCCTGCTGGCATTTGGATTACTGAAATAAAAACCCTTCCCATTCAATCCATCGCTGAAATCGAGAGTGGTGTTTACGAGGTAAAGAAAGCTCTTAAGGTCGGTAACTACTTTCACTCCATTATCTTCGAATACCTGGTCGGTTGGTTTCATCTCATTATCAAAATCAAGTTTATAGCTTAATCCTGAGCAACCGCCTCCTACTACACCAACGCGCAGGAAGTAAGAGCTGTCACCGGTAACACCGGCATCATCCATAAGCTTCGACACCTTTTCTCGGGCCTTATCGCTTACATAAATTCCATTATCTGTAGCTACGCTCATAGTATTCTTGTTCTTGAACCAGGTCTTATAATTCCTTCTACCGGAAAATATCCAATAGCAATTATTAAAGTCCTTCCAGGTTAATTTTAGTGAACCACTTTCTCATCGAACTGGATAGCTTCCATTCCGTTCTTGGTACGATAGTCGTTGATAGCTGCTTTGATAGCATCTTCGGCCAGCACTGAGCAGTGGATCTTTACAGGGGAAGATTCAATTCTTCCACGATTGTCATATTGTCGATAGTCAATGCTTCGTCAACGCTCTTTCCTTTCAGCCATTCTGTAGCTAATGAAGAAGAAGCGATAGCGCTACCGCAACCGAAGGTTTTAAATTTGGCATCAGTGATCATACCAGTGGTGTCGTCCACTTCAATTTGAAGTCTCATTACGTCACCGCACTCTGGTGCACCAACTAAGCCTGTACCAACATTTTTCTTGCTCTTATCCAGTGTTCCCACGTTTTTTGGGTTCTGGTAGTGGTCGATAACTTTTTCTGAGTATGCCATAGTGGAATAATTTGAAAATTTGAAAATAAATTAATTTGAAAATGAAAACCGTCAACCTTTCGAGAGGAATGTTCAACTTGAAACCATTTTCAAATTTTCAAATTGAACACATTTTCAAATTCCTAGTGATGCGCCCACTCAATCGAATTCATATCAATCCCTTCTTTATACATTTCCCAGAGCGGACTCATATCTCTTAACTTCAAAACTGTTTTGCTTACAGCATTGATGGTATAATCGATTTGATCTTCGGTAGTGAAACGGCCCAGACCGAAACGGAGAGAGCTGTGTGCCAGGTCATCACCTAATCCGAGAGCTTTTAATACATAACTTGGTTCGAGAGAGGCTGAAGTACAAGCTGAACCAGATGAAAGGGCGATATCTTTATTAAAGCCCATCATCAATCCTTCACCTTCAACATATTTGAAAGAGATATTAGTTACATGAGGAAGGCGATGTTCACGACTACCGTTTACATAAGCTTCTTCCAATTGTAATAAAGCGTTTTCCAATTTATCTCTCAACTTACTTAGGCGTTTTGCATCATCTTCCATTTCAAGCATTGCCAGTTCACAGGCTTTACCGAAACCAACGATACCAGGAACGTTGAGGGTACCGCTACGCATTCCTCTTTCATGTCCACCACCATCTAATTGCGCGGTTACTTTTACACGTGGGTTCTTGCGACGAACATATAAGGCACCGATTCCTTTCGGACCGTACATTTTATGTGCAGTAATAGCCATGAGGTCAATACCATCTCCCTGAACGCTTACTGGAATTTTACCTACAGCTTGTGTTCCATCTGTAAAGAACAGAACACCATGTTTGCGGGCGATAGCACTTATTTCACGAACCGGCTGAATAGTTCCGGTTTCATTATTGGCATACATTATAGCAATGAGAACCGTTGTTGGCTTGATAGCAGCTTCCAATTCTTTAAGGTCTATCAACCCTTCTGAATTCACTTCCAGATAAGTCACTTCACCACCTTCTTTCTCGATATGCTTACAAGTATCCAAAACAGCTTTATGTTCTGTTGTAGCGGTGATGATATGGTTGCCTTTGCTGGCATACATATCGAAAACACCTTTTATAGCGAGGTTATCACTTTCAGTAGCTCCTGAAGTGAAGATGATTTCTTTAGGATCAGCACCAATCAGTTTGGCTACCTGCTCACGGGCATAATCAACAGCTTCTTCTGCCTGCCAGCCAAAAGGGTGATTACGGCTTGCGGCATTACCATACTGGTTAGTAAAATAGGGAATCATAGCTTCCACCACCCTTGGATCGCAAGGTGTTGTGGCGTTATGGTCCAGATAGATCGGTAAATTAATCATACAAGAATTCAGTTTTAAATCTCTCTCAATAAACACAAAAATACCTCAAATGGTTCTATTTTTAGAGTACGAAAGGCTCCGGGACCTTTATTTTACCGATTTCGTAAACCCGCGTCCTTACTCATTTACAATCAATTACCATGAAGCAAGTGGAACATATCGGAATAGCCGTCAAAAGCCTGGCTTCCGCCATCCCTTTATATGAGAAATTACTGAATACCTCCTGCTACAAAACAGAAGAAGTAGCCAGCGAAAAGGTAAAGACAGCCTTTTTCCGCCAGGGTGAAACCAAGATAGAATTGCTGGAAAGCAGCGACCCCGAGGGTGTCATTGCCCGATTTATTGAAAAAAAGGGGGAAGGACTGCACCATATAGCCTTCGCCGTAACCGATATAGAGGCCGAAATGGCCCGCCTCAAAAATGAAGGCTTCCAACTGTTGAACGAAACCCCAAAGAAGGGAGCTGATAATAAACTGGTCTGTTTTCTGCATCCGAAGGGCACGACGGGGGTATTGGTGGAGTTGTGTATGGAAATCTCCTGACCCAAAAGCTATTTAGCGGATGGAGTGTCCGAAATAATAGAGGTCCGTGAAGAAACGCACCTAATCGGAAAAGCACATCCTGTGAATCCCAATTATCCTTTCAGATTAAGGTCCTGTATTGGTCGCGCAGCGGCCCTCTGCGTCTCTATGTGAGAAATGCAATAACCGCAGAGACGCGGAGGCGCAGAGATGTATTCACTGCGCCTCTGCGTCTCTGCGGTAAAATGTATTTGTATTCTTTTTGTCCAAGCATAAGCTGATCCAAAAAAGAGAAAGCCGATAGTTTTAAACTACCGGCTTTCTATTTATAATAGTACTAACTGAACTTAATTATTGGTATCGATCTAGTTCCTCTCCGCCACGGCGGACGGCGGAGGTCAGGGGGTGTCGAGATTTACAATACCACCTTCTTCACCTCATTCCAACCACTCTTATCACTTACCTGAACAATATACAAACCTGAAGGAACAGTATTCATTGGAACAGTAACCTGATAAGAAGCATTTGCTACTGTTTGACGATTTACAACTTGTCCGTTTGTATTCAACACTGTTACTTGCATATTCTCGCGTGCATCGCTATTCATGTTGATAACGATATTTTTTCCGTTAGAAGCGAAGATTGATACTGAAGAAGCTGCTTTTGTTTCGCTGATCACTTTCACTGCAGAGTATACAGCTGTACCATTTACATCTACTTGACGGATACGATAGTAGGTAGTAGCAGACTTTGCAGATTTATCAGTATATGAATACTTATTCAAAAGGCTTGAAGTACCATTACCAAAAACAACACCTAAAGTCTTCCACTCGCGACCATCAACACTTTTTTTCAATTTCAAAATGGCTATTGTCTTTTTCTTCAGTAGTAGCCCATGTAAGCAACACGCTATTGTTCTGAGAAGTAGCATAGAAGCTTACAAACTTAACTGGGAGAGTCATATCATAAACAAAACCCACAGGAGCAGTACCAGTATTCTTACTAGCATAAGATACACCTGCTATTTCAACAACATCTTTTTCGTTAAACTTAACCTTAGAACCCAATTTGATGGTTTCATTTTTCCTGTCAGCACCAAAGGCATTGATACGGCCTTTCTCTAGAACAGCGATAAATGAAAGTTCATCAAGGGATAACTTCTTCTTTATTTGAAGTGTTCCCATTACTTTAATATATACTGATCCAAGGCTATAGTTTTTGTCGAGTACAATACCTTTTCCTTCTGGGATTACAATTGAATCTCCGTCTTCAGGTAACCTGTTAAGGCTCCAGCTTCCTTTTGCTGACCAGTTACCCCACCATGAGGTTACAACGTTAACGGGACGAGCTTGAGCTGCGGTAGAGATAATGAAGAGGGCGATGATTAAAGTGTAGATCTGTTTCATAATGGTTCGATTAAGTTCGATATAGGTATTTCAATAGGCGTACCTGATTCTGGCATGCTAAAAGCAATCGACCTTTTTCTTCGACTAATCAACCAAATAAATTTTAACCCATTGATTTTCAAGGATGAATTTTTAGCCCTTTTCGATGAATCAATTTTTGCTTTTTAGGTCATCACCCCTTAGAATCGCGTTTTTAGTCCCAAATCGGGATTTTTTTTCCCAGGTGGGTAAAGGTTAACTAATAGTTGGTAGTAATTGTAAAGGTAGTCGTACCTTTTACGAAACGATTGCTTATGCGACCAGCGTCATTATTAAGGAAGTGGGGTTGGATTCTGTCCCTACTTTTGTGCGTTTGAAAACTCTAAGTTCAAATGTTCCAGAGGTTCAAGAGGAGGCACTCCGATTATTGGGAGGCTTCATGAAGTTTAATGTTTAAGAGTTTAAGGGGTTAAGGTTCTTAGGAGTAGCAGCGAGAGTTGTATGTTTAAAGTTGTAAGTTTTAATCCTCGATTGGTTTTTCACCGCGGAGACGCAGAGACGCGGAGTGAATTTCCCCCTGCGCCTCTGCGTCTCTGCGGTGAACTGTATTGGCTGTTCATTTTCAATCCGCCGCGGCGGATCAAATTTTCAAATTACCAATTGCCACTTTATAACAAAGAAGAAGCGCACCGACTCAGAGTAAAACTCCTCATCAATGCGCTCGGTTTTCTATTTATTTTATATTATCTCAATCCGAAGACTAATCTTCCGTGCAGACTACTGAACTAAGCCTTAAGCTTTAGGCCTTAAGCATCGAGCATTCAGCACCCAGCCTCAAGCATCCAGCTTATTGCTTTCCTACAATCAGCTTACTGCTCTGACGGCTACCATCAGCGAACTGAACATCGATAGTATAATCACCGGCAGCATATGCACTTACGTTGATAGATACCATGTTAGCACCGGCAGCAGCTTTTTGCTGACCTACTAACTGACCATTGCGGTTGAATACGTTCACATTGAAAGCGGCTGCATCTGGTGCATTCACTACAACATTCGCTACAGATACTGCAGGGTTTGGATAAACCGCTACCTTAACTGCATTAACAGCTGCACGTACAGCTTTAACACCAGTCAATCCGCTTTTACCATCCATATCGATCATACGAACGCGATAGTAAGCGATACCGCTGATAGAAGAAGCATCTGTATAAGAATAAGAGCGTGGGTTAGAAGAGAAACCAGCAGCAGCTACAGTAGCGATGCTGTTATAGTTACGTCCGTCTGCACTCTTTTCAATAACGAATTCTTTTGTACTGATCTCTTGTTGTGTTTTCCATGAAACCATAACACTGTTACCTTGTTTTACTGCATCAAAAGATACAAGGATAACAGGCAATGTACCTGAAGAGAATCCAAGTAATGGAGCACCTGCTGAAGCATTTGCAGTGCTTTGAGAAGCATTTGCCGGACCGTTTACCGTGTAAGCGGTAGAACCTCCGAAATTCGACAATTTAACGGCAGTACCGATTTTGAACTGACGGGTATTTCCGCCGCCGCTACCAGCAACATGAATTTTTCCATTTGGCTTTAAGCTAATAGAACTTGTAGATGATAATGTTACAGTTGAATTACCTGAAGTGATACCCATTGTATAGGCAGTAGCTCCATTTGGAGTATTTAATTCCAATACGATGTTTGAAAGACCAGATAAATTGATATTTCCAGTAACAGTAACAGAGGCGCCACTGATTGATAAAGTATCATTATTGCCTGGCGTGAATCCGCCCCAGCTGGCTGCAAGCAGAAAATTGTTAGAACTACCGCCGGTAGTACCAGATACATTTGTATTACCGGTTCTGCTCCAGGTAAGACGACGATTTGATTGTGCATTAGCTACAACTACGGCTGCAACTAAAAGTAATGTGGTGAAGTAAAGCTTACGCATTGTGTTTCTTTTTATGATTATAGAATGATTGAAAACATCATTAAATGATCATAGACATAGAGGACGAACGGCTTTACAGGGAATGAGGATAGATTTCGAAAGTCGAAAAATTAATTAAAATAAAATCAGGAGGAGAAGGTGGTACGGTTATACAGGAGGATATAGCGGGACTATTAGAGCGCCAAAATAGAAACGAATTTTTAATAATGCAATAGCACTTTTAAAAAAAATCTTATTTAATAGTAAACACCTAGTTATTTAGGTTCTTGATTGTGGGCTTCTTCGTTTTCTTTTCCGATGCCTAATTTTTCAAGCGCGAGAGCAGCTGCAATTTGGCTGGCATCTTTTTTATTATATGCTTTTCCTTCGGCAATTAAAGTTCCATCTACAACAGCGCCAACAGTAAATAATCTGCGACCACCTTCCATTCTTTCATCAAGAGTTTCGAAATCAAGATTCTTGCCACCTTTATTTGCCCAACCATATAATTTATTCTTATGATTGATTTCGAGGTTCTCGAGATCTTCCATAAATAAGTGTGGCAGTATGATGCTTTTCAAAACCCATTTACGCGTTTTATCAAAACCTTTATCCAGGTAAATAGCGCCAACTACTGCTTCAAGTGTATTACCAAAAATCTGGCTAACCTTAAGTGAGTTGTCGAATTTATTGTAGTAGGTTATTTTCTTGATGCCCATCTTAAGGGCTATTTCATTCAGTTTATTCCGGTTCACCATCTTACTTCGCATTTCAGTAAGGAACCCTTCTTCCCTGTATGGATATTTTTTGAAAAGGAAATCGGCAACAATACCGCTGAGAATGGCGTCGCCTAAGTATTCCAGCCTTTCATTATTTTCGTCGGCTGTTTCTCTCACAGAGCGATGTGTGAGAGCTGCTTTATACAATGCAATTTTGTCGGGTCGGAAACCCAACACGTTTTTAATATTCTTCTTGAATGAAGCATGGCTTTCATTCCCCGTAAAGAAATCTAATATTCCCACAATTGTCAAGCTACTATTTTTTCGCAAAGGTAAAAAATCAATAAGAGGGAAAGTAAGTCACTTCCCCGGAATACCCTCTCTTTACAACAAATCAGGCTTTGTACTTTTTCATGATAACGCAGGCGTTATGGCCTCCGAATCCGAAAGTGTTACTGAGCGCCGCATTGATGGTTTTGGATTGCGCTTTTCCAAAAGTGAAGTTCAAACGAGGATCCAGTTCAGGATCATCAGTAAAATGGTTAATGGTAGGAGGAACTATATCATGTACCACACTCATGATACAGGCAATGGCTTCAATAACTCCGGCTGCACCCAGACAGTGACCCGTCATAGATTTTGTGGAACTGATATTCAGATTATAGGCATGATCGCCAAATACATCTACTATCGCTTTTACTTCAGCAATATCACCTAATGGTGTAGAAGTTCCATGAGTATTGATGTAATCAAGATCGGAAGCTACCATTCCTGCATCATCCAAAGCAGAGAACATCACATTTTTAGCGCCTAATCCTTCCGGATGCGGAGCAGTAATATGATAAGCATCGGCTGTAGCACCAGCTCCTGCTAACTCACAATAGATATGAGCACCTCTTTTGATGGCATGCTCCAGTTCTTCTAAAATAACGGAGCCTGAACCTTCGCCCATTACAAAACCATCACGGTCTTTATCATATGGACGACTTGCTGTTTCAGGAGAATCGTTTCTTTCACTCAATGCTTTCATGGCATTGAAGCCCCCAACTCCTGCTTCACTAACAACTGCTTCAGCACCACCAGTTACAATGATATCGGCCTTTCCTAAACGAATCAGGTTGAAGGCTTCCATCATGGCATTGGTAGAAGAAGCGCAAGCGCTAACTACAGCAAAGTTGGGACCCCTGAATCCATGACGCATAGATATATGTCCTGCGGCAATATCAAGGATCATTTTAGGGATGAAGAACGGATTGAATCTAGGTGTACCATCACCTTTGGCAAAATTGGTCACTTCTTCCTGGAAAGTGATAAGACCACCGATACCGCTGGCAAAGACCACACCTACCCTATCCTTATTGATTGTTTCCGCTTTCAGGCCTGCATCAGCAACAGCCTGATCACTGGCAACCAATGCAATCTGGGTAAAACGGTCAATTTTCCGGGCTTCTTTTCTATCCAGATACTGAAGCGGATCGAAATTCTTTACCTCACAAGCAAATTTTGTCTTGAACTTGGAAGCATCGAACAGCGTTATGGGTGCTGCACCAGAAACCCCAGTAATAAGACCGTTCCAGTATTCCTGTAGGGTATTACCAATCGGAGTCAGTGCACCAATGCCTGTAACTACAACCCGCTTTGTTTGCATAAAAAATATTTCCGGAATGATTGAAGTAACAAATCCGCCTTTGCAGCAGTAGGCTAACGAAAGGCGGATTAGATTTTATTGCTTCCGAACTTTTGGCCCGGTTTTACTTAGCATGCTCTTCTAAGTACGCAATAGCCTGACCAACAGTGGTAATAGTCTCGGCCTGCTCATCTGGAATAGAAATATTGAATTCTTTCTCAAATTCCATAATCAATTCTACTGTGTCGAGTGAATCTGCGCCCAAATCATTGGTGAAGGAAGCCTCATTGGTAACTTCTGCTTCTTCTACTCCTAACTTATCAACAATAATCTTTTTTACTCTTGTTGCGATGTCTGACATTTTTGTAAAGTTTAGTTACGGCTGCAAAAATATGGTATTTGACATAATACCACCAAATAGCTGCTTATTAATTGATGCTGTGGATATTTTGTGGTTTTTAGGGGAAAATGGGTCAACTCTAAAGTTCCCCTTATAAAACTGAAAAAATGCCTCAAAAAACACCCGAAAAAGGCCCATTTTATAGTAAAAATCTATTTTGTACCCCACAACCCCTTATTATAGTTAAATGTTTAAATTGCAGTATACCTAACCAATTCAACGCATTTCTGCTTATGGCGCTGAAAATAATTGATCATGGCTCTAAAGAATACCAGCAAATGGTACAGCTCCGCAACGATATTCTGCGGAAACCTTTAGGCATATCTTTCAGTCCCGATGAATTGGAAAATGAAAAAAACAACACCCTGATTGCCGCCTACGAAGATGATAAGATGTTGGGCTGCTGCATGTTAATACGTCAGGATGCTGAAGAAATACGTTTACGCCAAATGGCCGTTTTAAATAATCTCCAGGGTAAAGGCATTGGCCGCGCCATCCTGCAATTCGCCGAAAACATCGCCCGCGATACTGGTTACAAAAAAATAACCATGCACTCCCGCAAAACCTCCACTCCCTTCTTCGAGAAATTAGGCTACAAAATTTGTAGTGATGAGTTTTCTGAGATTGGGATTCCGCATTTTGAGATGGAGAAGAGGTTGGCCTGAGGAATTTGATCCGCCGCGGCGGATGAGAATTTGGGAATAAACAGCCAATACATTTTCACGCAAAGGCGCAAAGAATAATTTCTCTAGTGAGAGACTCTGAATTAATTTAAGGGGCAAAGGTCGCTGCGCGACGAATACAAATACATTGATGGGAGTTCAAAAGAGATAAAAGAATACAGTCTCTGCGACCTCTGCGCTTCAGCGTGAGATGGCTGTTTAAAAGTTTCACGCAGAGGCGCTGAGAACACAGAGGAATACAACTCTTGCCTATCCGCAGTGAATTAAAGTTTTAAAACTTATTACAAAAAACTATCGTGGACTTATTGATTTGTCCCGCTGCTACACATAGGAACCTTAAACCTTTAAACCCTCAAACCTTAAACAATTAATTAAATAAAGTCTTCCTAATAATCGGAGTGCCCCCTCTGGAACTTCTCCAACTTATTGAACTTCTGGAACCTCCTGTATCGCCTTATTCATCCTCTCCAAAAACGCCAGCAACTGCGGCATACTCTTTATATCATCCACTACTAACAAGAATAATTTTCCAACCTGCTTCAATCTGGCTTTGTTGGTTTGCTTCTGAATAAAATCCAACAGGTTCTTGAATATGGGTGATTCGAAATAAGGAGAATCGGGCTTGTTGATGAAATAACATTTGAGAGTGTCATCTTTCAGCAACATCTTCTCAAATCCCAACTGTACCGCTTGCTTACGGCAACGCACTGTGGTGAAAAGATCTTCGACTTTCTTCGGTACAGGACCAAAACGGTCTTTCAATTCATCATGGAACTGCAATAACTCTTCTTCCGTATCACAATTATCAAGACGGGAGTATAATGACAATCTTTCAGTGATACTTTCAACATAACTATCGGGAATGAGTATCTCCAAATCGGTATCGATTGTACAGTCTTGTACAAAATCTTCCTGCTTAGAAATCTCTTCTTTGAAAAGTGTCCTGAATTCGGTGCGTTTCAATTCCTTGATGGCTTCCTGCAAAATTTTCTGATACATTTCGAAACCGATCTCGGCCATGAATCCACTTTGTTCTCCACCCAGCATATTACCTGCTCCACGAATATCAAGATCACGCATGGCTATCTGGAAACCGCTTCCTAATTCACTATGCTGCTCCAAAGTTTGTAGTCGTTTTCTTGAATCGTTCGGTAACGTACTCATAGGGGGAGCTAATAAATAACAGAAGGCTTTCTTATTACTTCTTCCTACCCTACCCCTCAATTGATGCAAATCACTCAATCCAAATTGATGAGCATTGTTTACGATGATGGTATTTACATTCGGAATATCTACCCCGCTTTCAACAATATTGGTACAAACCAATACATCGTAGCGCTTATCTATAAAATCAAGGATCCTTTCTTCCAATTCATGTCCTTCTAATTGTCCATGGGCAAAGCCGATGCTGAGATCAGGACAAAGTCCTCTTATGATTGCAGCCATTTCGGGCAAGCCCTGCACCCTGTTATGGATAAAGAACACCTGCCCGCCACGCTCTGTTTCGTAATAAATGGCATCCCTGATAAAATCTTCCTGAAACAACTGCACTTCCGTTTGAATCGGCTGGCGGTTCGGTGGAGGCGTATTGATGATACTTAGGTCACGGGCGCCCATCAAACTGAACTGCAAAGTTCTTGGAATAGGCGTTGCCGTTAGAGTTAAACAATCTACATTAGTTCGAAGGGTCTTGATCTTCTCCTTATGAGCTACACCGAACTTTTGCTCTTCATCAATCACCAGCAATCCTAAATCTTTAAACTTCACTTCTTTTCCTAAAATGGCATGGGTGCCGATGATAATATCAATCTTTCCTTCCTGAAGTCTTTGCAATGTTTCTTTCTTCTCTTTCGCCGATTTGAATCGGTTCACATAATCAACTGTAACCGGGAAATTGTTCAATCGCTCTTTGAATGTCTTATAATGTTGGAAGGCTAAAATGGTAGTTGGAACCAATACAGCAGCTTGTTTTCCATCACAACAGGCTTTGAAGGCAGCACGCACTGCAATCTCTGTTTTACCGAAACCAACATCTCCACAAACCAGTCGATCCATTGGAGAAGTAGTCTCCATATCCTTCTTCACATCGGCAGTGGCCTTGCTTTGGTCGGGAGTATCTTCATATATAAAGGAGGCTTCCAATTCTGTCTGCATATAATTATCAGGTGCAAACTGAAATCCTTCCTGTGCTTTTCGCTGCGCGTATAGTTGAATAAGGTCGAATGCAATCTCTTTTACTTTTGTCTTGGTCTTTTCTTTCAACTTCGACCAGGTATCACTTCCGAGCTTATTCACTTTCGGAACAGATCCTTCTTTCCCTGTATATTTCGAAATCTTATGAAGCGAGTTGATATTTACATAGAGAATATCGCTATCCTTATAAATAAGACGTACTGCTTCCTGGATTTTGCCATTGGCTTCGATCTTCTGTAAGCCACTATACACTCCCACTCCATGATCGATATGCGTTACATAATCGCCTGGCTGTAATTCGCGCAAAGTGCGAAGAGTGATTGCTTTGTTCTTATTATATGCCTGCTTTACCTTGTATTTATGATATCGCTGGAAGATCTGGTGATCGGTATAACAAACCACCTTATTATCCTCGTCAATAAATCCTTCATGAATGGCTACTGGAACAGGAGTAAAAGGTATCTCCGCTTTTAAATCCTCGAAAATGCTATTCAGTCTTTCCAACTGTCTTGGATTATCAGCAAAAAGATAAAGTGTATATCCTTTAGTTACCCAACTTTTCAAATCACGGATCAGCAAATCAAATTGTCGGTTGAAAGCGGGTTGCGATTTAGTAGCGAAATGTATTGTAACAGCATTTTCTCCAACAGCATCAACCACTGCACCAGCTCTCTTATCAAAAAGCACTGTTGTGAAAGTATCTAACTGCTTATTAGCAAATTCGGCAGAAATGAAATCGTCGGGAGTTACATTCTTTATCTCATTCTCTTCTTCCGCTTTACTTGGAGCCGTATGTTCACGAAGTTCAAGGAACAACTGAAGATCTTCTTCCTGTTGTAATATCCTGTCAGTAATAAATTCCCTGTCGTTCAACCAGAATATGGTATTGGAAGGAAGGAATTCAAAAAGAGAGGTACGTTGTCCGCTATCGTAATGGGTTTCAACATTCGGAATGATAGTCACTTGTAATAATCTTCTTTCACTAAGCTGGGTTTCAGGGTCAACAATTCGTATGGAATCAACATCATTACCAAACAGCTCCACCCTATAAGGTTTCTCATTACCGAATGAATAGATATCGAGGATACCGCCACGTAATGCAAATTGTCCTGGCTCATACACAAAGTCTGTTCTTTCAAATCCGTAGTTCACCAGTTTTTCCATCAATCCTTCCACATCCAGTACATCACCCGATTTAATATAGATCATACTGGAAGAAAGGGTGGTCGGAATCACTACTTTTTCAAATAAAGCTTCGGGATAAGTAACCATCAACCCTGTTCTGCTTCCTGTTGGGGTTGCAAAACGAGTCAGGGTTTCTGTGCGAAGCATTACATGGGAGGAATTCAGTAACCTGAAATTCTTCCGGTTCTTGAAAGAGGAAGGAAAATAAAACAGATTCAGCGCCGAAGTAAGACTTTCTAAAGTATTATGTAGGTAGGCTGCCGCTTCTGCATCTTCACAAATAACAACATGGTTGAGGTCGGCACAGCTTTCGTGCTTGAATATTTCGCTGATGATAAAGGCGGGGGAACTTCCTTGCAGGTTCTTGAGGGTGAGTTGCTGAGGTGCAGACAAAGTGAGCCTGTCCACCAATTGAAAAAGGCGGGGGGATTTTTTTAACTGCTCCTGCAACGACTGCAAATTCATAACGCGGGGCAAAGATAGTCTGATAAGATGAAAAAACCGAAGTATGCCCAAACCTGAACCATACTATGCACGTAATTGTTAAAGGGTTAATAAGATTAGAACCGGGATTTATCACAAGAATTTAGTGGTAGCAGTATAAGCCTAAAATCCTTAATTTGCTATCACTCCAACCAAGGGTGTTTGTAAACTACAAATCGTACAAATGAAAAAAATTAGTATCGGATTGGCTTTCCTCGCAGTGGCAGCAACAGGCTGGTTTTATGCAGCTAAAAGGGAAAAAAGCGAAGAGCCCTATGATCTCTTCAAGCAGGTGTATACCAGTGAGGAAGAGGAAGAAGGTGGCAGCAAGGAAGAAAGGGCTTTTTGGGTAAAACAGCGCTGGCAGCATGAATTTGACATGTTGAAAGACCCTATTTCCGGAAGAATTCCAAGAAATATAAGGGAAGATGAAATGAAACTGGCCCGCACAATTCCTGAAAAAGGGGGCAGTGGCTTGTTAGGCCCACAGGGTCCTGATAACCTGAATACCTATACCCCAGCCGGACCGATAAATGTGGGAGGCAGAACAAGGGCAGTGGCTTATGATAAAAGATTTAATGGCACCACGAATAAAGTGATCATTTCAGGTGGTATCAGTGGTGGTATCATGCGCTCCACCGATGCCGGTGTTACCTGGACCAGAGTGAGTCCTGATGATGATATCCATAATTTATCAGCCCTTGTACAAGACCCAAGAGCTGGTTTTGAAGATACCTGGTATGCGGGTGGTGGTGAACCGATTGCCAACTCAGCCAATGCAGCTGATGCCTTTTATCTTGGTTTCGGTATCTGGAAATCTACCAATAATGGTGTTACCTGGTCAAAATTGACCCGCTCTGTTACCGATATCAACGGTACTACCATCTTGGGTGGTGGTGCTTTGGAAGCATTCGATAGCCCGCTCGACATTATCCATAAACTGACTATCAATCCGGTGAATGGTGATTTATATGTTGCTGGTCATCGTCGTTTGATCCGCTCCACCAATGGAGGTACAAGTTGGAATGTTGTGTTTACAGGAACAACCGCATCTACTTCAGATGTTGGACAAATGGATGTTGTTTGTACTAGTACAGGGAAATTATATCTCGGCGTAAACGGTGGATTGCCCGATACGGATAAGAGAGGTGTTTGGACATCAACCAATGGCACTACATGGACAAGATTGGCGGGTGGCGTTACTTTAGGTACAGACTCAGTTGCAGGATGGAGAGGTAATGATTATACAGCAGGAAGCAAGCGTATTGTTATGGCTCTCGCACCTTCAAATCAAAACATACTTTATCTGACTTATGAGAATGGAGATTCACAAGGAAGCCCATCCAGCAAAACTGAAGCAGACCTTTATAAATTTGATGCAGGTACTAATACCTGGACTAATTTATCAGTAAATGTTCCAGATTTCACCGGACAGTTAGATGGAGTTGATCCATTCCATGTACAAGGTGGATATGATTTATTGATTGCTGTAAAACCAGACGATCCAAATACAGTATTTCTCGGTGGAGTTAACTTATTTCGTTCTACCAACGGATTTTCAAGTAATGCTGCCACTGCTTGGATTGGTGGATATGGATCCAATTTCCCATCAGGTTTGAATATTTATGGTAGCCAAGCCAATCCAGACGATATCACATTATGGAGTCATCCCGACATGCATGCATTGGTATTCGACCCTAGCAATGCCAGTAAAGCCATTTGTGCCAACGATGGTGGTTTACAGATGACCAACAATATAATGGGAACCAATACAGCAGTAGAACCTGTATTGTGGAATGTGGTGAGTAATTACCAGACTTTACAGTATTATCATATTGCTATGGACCCAGGTTCAGGCAGAAACAACTTCATAGGTGGTGCACAGGATAATGGTACCCGATTCTATGATGGTACGGGCTTAATTGGAACACCCGCTGCAAAAGAAGAACAGTTCCGTTTATTAAGTGGAGATGGTGGTGCAGCGGCTATTGCAAAAGCTGGACCTACTTCACAGATGGTTTTCGGTTCTACCCAATTCGGAAACATCATTCGCGCAACCTTATCTACAGGAAGTGCTACTGGTGGTTCTATCCGTCCTTCAACATTAACGGCTACTCCAGGAGCTGGAAGTAATGCCTTCGGTGATTTCGTAACTTATTTCAAGATTGACTTTGACAATACTGACGACCTGTACTATGCTAATTTCAACAGGCTCTTCCGTACTACCTCATCATCAACAGTTACCTCAACAACATGGACTGATATGACTGGTGTTGGTGCGGCAGTAAATCCGGCCCTGCCAACAACAGGTACTAATATTGGTATCACAACCATGGAATTGACAAGGGGGCCTTATAGCAGTGCGCACTCCTTATTCATTGGCACCAGCAATGCAAAGATTTTCCGATTGGATAATCCAAGAAATGCAGCAGCTACCGCGGCACCTGTTAACATCACTCCTATCTCACTTACCGGATATGTATCTGATATAGCAGTGAATCCTAATAATGACCAGGAGATAATGGTAGTTGCCTCTAACTATAGTACAACAAGTATTTTCTGGACTAATAATGCCAAATCGGCCAATCCGACCTGGTATATTGCTGAAGGAAACCTAACGCTTCCCTCTGTACGCAGTTGCGCAATAGTAGTGAAGAAAGATGCAGGGAATAACCCGGTAACTGAATACTATGTAGGTACATCAGTAGGTCTTTACAGTGCCGTGAATATCGGCACCACCCTTACAGGCGCTGGAACAGTAAGCTGGGTAAAAGAAGGAGGAAGTGTCTTGAACTTCTCTGTTATCAATTCATTGGATTATCGTCCTGTAGATAATATTTTGCTGGTAGGAACACATGGTAACGGTATGTACTTCGCTTCAACAGGTACGCCAAACTATACTCCAAACCAGAACACCGGCATTGATGATCCGATCCGGAACGATAAGAACTTCATTAAGACTGCATATCCATCTATAGTGAAGAACAGTATCGGTTATCAAACAGGTAATATGTTTACTGTGAAGAAGCTAATGATCCAGGTTTATACTATCAATGGACAACTGGTAGCCCAAAAGGAAACAGGTTATACCAGCGGCGAAGTGGATACACGTAAACTATCTAAAGGCGCTTATATTCTTACCATTACTAGCGGAGATTACAAGCAGCAGTTCGTGAGGAAATTTGTGAAAGAATAATTAAAAAGATAATCAGCCCCGGCAACAATGGCCGGGGCTTTTTTTTGCTATGTAATCAGGGCATTACTGCATCCATATAAAAAAGAACTATGAAACAGATTCTACTATTCACACTTGCAAACTTTGTTTCAGCAATAGTTCTGGCACAAACCAGTCCGCTGTTAAAAGTACATGCCTTTGTAAGACATAGTACTCCCGGTGCTGTTCCAAAAGTAGTAGCAAGAGAAAATGGCGCTCCTATTAAAAAGACAGCCTCTGCCTTAGTGAACTATTCTATCTATGTTGAACTGAAAAAAGGCAGTTCTATTACCATCAACAGACTTTGGATTGATGGACAAGCTTTCAAGGCTAGAAAAGAAATTGTATTGGAAACTCCTGTAGTATTCAAACAACAGGCCATCGGCAACCAATATCAAACAGATACGCTGGTGCCAAAAACAAATAACATAGTATGGAAACTGGTACAAGATGGGATGCAAAACACAGTATCGAAGGTTCCTGAAAAATTTAAGGGTAATGCCTTACTGATTGAATATGTATGGAAGGGAAAGAAATATTATAATGCTGTAAAAGAATGGAAAAAATTACCCCCTTTGATTTTACAATAAAATTTGTAGATTGCACTAACGATTGCGTGCCATTTGTGGCAACAAGTATTGAGCGGTTATAACAATAACCGCTCTTTTTAATTTCAGCACAACCAGTTTAGCAAGCAGATTGTTATTGTATTAAACTATTGTCATGTTAGCTCCATGGATAACAGGGAAAGTGATTCGGATTATTGATGAAACATCAATAACTAGGCGTTTCTGGGTGGAAATTCCTGAAAAGCCTGTATTCGACTTCCAGCCAGGGCAATTCATTACTATCGACCTTCCTATTCACGAAAAAGCTAATAAGCGATTAAGAAGTTATTCTTTGGCTAGTTGGCCCGATGGCACCAATATTTTCGAACTCATTATTGTAAAATTGGAAGACGGGGCCGGCTCTACCTATCTGTTCAATGAAATTAAAGTGGGTAGCGAACTCAAATTGCGTGGTCCACAAGGCGTATTCGTTTTACCACCGGTTCTCGATAAAGACCTATACCTAATCTGCACGGGTACCGGCATTGCTCCTTTCAGAAGCATGGTTCATTGGATAAAAGACAAAAAAATACCACATCATAAAATCCATCTCATTTTTGGCTGTAGAACAAAAGCCGACTTATTATATTATGATGAGCTAAGGGGTTTGGAAAATGAGCTGGAAGGATTCAACTACCATCCTGTTCTATCCAGAGAACAGTGGGAAGGAAAAACAGGATATGTGCATAGCATCTATATGGCGCTATTCAAAAACAATAGCCCTGAAACATTACCTGAACCCGCTTATTTCCTTCTATGTGGTTGGAGAGCTATGATTGACGAGGCTAAAAAGAACCTGTTGGAATTGGGACATGACAAAAAAACCATACATGTTGAATTGTATGGTTAATTTGAATATGATAGTAAGTCGATGATTATTTTGTAACCGCAGGCTGTGAGCCTAATAATTTCTTTCGAAGAGAAATATCGGTAAAACTTTCGGCAGTTTTTTCTTCTTTTGCTGTTTTTAATGGGATAACAGGAATGCTTGGCGTCTGAAATTTCTGCAACAACTCTATTTTCTCCCTTTGTAATTGCAAGATTTCTGCATGACTAGATAACATTTCTTTCTCCAATTCATCTACTTTTTTGTTCAGACCATTGATTTGACCAGAACGAAACAAAAACCCTACAAAACCAGCAATCGCTACTATTCCGATAATAAAAAATACGTTAAGATTTACTTCAAAAACAAGCATACAGAATTATTTACAGCTAATTAACCAATTGTTTTTAAAAGGTACTATGACAATTATTCGATCTACGAATATTCCATCCAGGATAGGTTCTTGCTCTTTGACCCTTAAAATTACAACGATTCGATGAATCAGGAAATATGATTTTCCACAATTTCACGAATTTGGTTAATAGCGATACGCTCTTGCTTCATACTATCACGATAACGTATCGTAACAGTGTTATCTTCCTTCGTCTGATGATCTATTGTAATACAGAAAGGCGTTCCTAGTGCGTCCATTCTACGATATCTCTTACCTATGGCATCTTTCTCTTCGTAAAAACACCTGAATCGGGAACGGCATTCTTCCATGATACTTCTACCAATTTCTGGCAAGCCATCTTTCTTTGTTAATGGTAATATGGCTAATTTGATGGGAGCCAGTTTAGCCGGAAACTTCAATACCACCCTGCTATCCTGCTTTTCAGGAGTGCTCAGATCTTCTTCAACATAAGCTTCACTCAACACCATCATAACGGTACGGTCCAGACCAATTGATGTTTCTATGACGTACGGAATATAGTTCTGGTTGGTTTCAGAATCGAAATACTGCATTTTTTTCTTACTGTATTGCTGATGCTGACTCAAATCGAAATCGCCACGGGAGTGAATACCTTCCACTTCTTTAAATCCAATCGGGAATTCATATTCTATATCACATGCTGCTTTTGCATAGTGCGCCAACTTTACATGATCATGAAAACGATAATGTTCCTTTGGTATACCCAGGCTCAAATGCCATTTCATACGGGTTTCTTTCCAGTATTCATACCATTCGCCTTCTGTACCAGGACGAACGAAGAATTGCATTTCCATCTGTTCAAATTCGCGCATACGGAAAATGAACTGGCGGGCTACTATTTCATTGCGAAAAGCCTTACCTACCTGCGCAATACCAAATGGTATTTTCATTCGACCTGTTTTCTGAACATTCAGGAAGTTCACGAAAATACCTTGAGCAGTTTCGGGACGCAAGTACACTTTGTTGTCTCCATCTTCCGAAGAAGCGGTAGAACCGAATTCAGTGGCAAACATCAGGTTGAACTGGCGAACATCGGTCCAGTTGCAGGTACCACTAACAGCACATGAAATCTTATATTCTTCAATAAGTTTCTTTAATCCGGCAAAATCATCAGCAGATTGCAAAGCTTCCATAGCCGCAATCAGTTCATCAGCCTTTTGGGTATTACCATCAGCTTTCAGCTTTTCAGCATATCCTTCAATCAGGTGGTCTACCCTATATCTTTTTTTGCTGTCTTTGTTATCGATCATCGGGTCGTTGAAATTATCAACGTGCCCGCTGGCCTTCCAGGTAGTAGGGTGCATGAAAATAGCGGCATCAATACCCACTATATTATCCTGTAACTGGGTCATGCTTTTCCACCAGTACTCCCTGATATTCTTTTTCAACTCGCTACCCCACTGGCCATAGTCATAAACTGCTGCCAGTCCATCATAGATTTCACTCGATGGGAAAATAAAGCCGTACTCCTTACAATGAGAAATAATCGCTTGAAATTTATTGGTTTCCGTTGCCATAATGGGGGCAAAAATAGTGATAAAAGACGGAAAGAAATACAAGTCGGAGGAGTCGGGGGAGTCCGTGGGGAGAGTTTGATTTTTGGAGAGCGAGTGAGTCCGGGGAGAAAAGACAAATACGAGTAGGGGAGTTAGGAAGGAGGGTAGTAAGGAAGGAGAAAATATATCCTTAATTGCTGGTAAAAATATAACCGCAGAGGCGCAGAGACGCAGGGGACATTCCTCTGCGTCTCTGCGTCTCAGCGGTTTAAAATTTATTTAAGCAACTTCTCTACTTGTTTGTATTTGTACTTTCTACTTCCCTACTACCCTCCTTCCTAACTCCCCTACTTGTATTTGTCTTTTCTCCCCCGACTTTATTTATGCCTCTCCGAATCCCGCGCCGTCTTCTTCTCAAAATTCTTCTTCAACGCCTCCGTTAAATCCACACCGGTTTGGTTGGCCAGGCAGAGTAAAACCCACAACACATCCGCCATTTCGTCTCCCAGGTCACGGCCCTTATCGGATTCCTTGAAGGTTTGTTCACCGTAGGTGCGGACCATGAGACGCGAGAGCTCGCCCACCTCTTCCATCAATATGCCGAGATTGGTGAGTTCACTGAAATATCTTACGCCGATGGTTTTAATCCATTGGTCTACTTGCAGTTGTGCTTCTTTTAATGTTATATCTGACATTACTCCTTGTTTTTTGTGTCAATGATTATGGTAACCGGACCGTCGTTCAACAAGCCCACTTTCATATCGGCACCAAATTCTCCCGTGCCGATGGGTTTGCCAAGGTCTTGCTCCAGCTGTTTTATCAGTTTTTCGTACATGGGGATGGCGATTTCTGGTTTGCTGGCCTTGATATAGGAGGGCCGGTTGCCTTTTTTGGTGGAGGCCTGTAAGGTGAATTGGCTCACCAGAAGTATTTCGCCCCCAATATCCTTAACAGATAAATTCATAACTCCCTCACTATCATCAAATATGCGAAGATTAGCAATTTTACCACTAAGCCATACAATATCTTCCATGGAATCAGCGTCCTCTATGCCGGCAAGGACTAACAAACCTTTTGAGATGGAGGAACGTACCACATTATCAATAGTGACACTGGCTTGTGAAACACGCTGAATTACTGCCCGCATAGCTTTTTATAATTTTTACCTTTGAAGGATGAAGATAGAAGTTTCAAAAGAAATTCGATTTACCACCGCCCGTAGCGGAGGAAAAGGGGGGCAGAATGTAAACAAGGTGGAAACCATGGTGATGGGCTATTTTCATCCGGCCAACTCAATGTTGCTGACGGATGACCAGAAGACTCTTATCCTTAAAAAATTGGGCGAAAAGCTTAATTCGGAAGGGTTTTTGCAAGTGAAAAGCCAGGAATTCAGGAGCCAGTTAGAGAACAAGGCTGCCGTTGTTGAAAAGATGAATGCCTTACTCGAAAAAGCCCTGAAAAAACCAAAAAAACGAATCGCTACCAAAGTCTCAAAAGCAGCCAAAGAAAAAAGGCTGGAAGGAAAAAAACTCTCCTCCTCCAAAAAAGAAGGACGCAAAAAAGTGACCCGTAACGATTATTAACAACCGAACTATGAAACACTCTTTCCAAAAAATTCTCTCTTTTGTTACTATTTCAGCATTTACCTTGCTGACACTTAACGCCTGTAAAAAGGATAAGAGTGCCGAAGATGTACAATTACCACCTGAGGTGAAAGACCACAATCTGGTTCTAAAATTCAAAGCGGTTATTGATACCGTACCTCTTGAATTTGGAAAGAGCTATCAGAATTTTTTCAAGCAATCCTTTTCTGTAAAAACATTCAAGTTCTACGTTCACGGAATAGAAATGATCAATACCGATTCCGGTAAAGTTTTCCGTACCGGAGCAGATAAATACTTTCTCGTTGATTTTTCAGATTCAACTACAACCGAATTGAAACTGGCTGTGCTTCCCTATCAATACAACCGGTTAGGTATAACTATCGGCGTTGATAGTGCCCGCAATGTTAGCGGTGCTCAAACAGGAGCCCTCGACCCGGCGAAAGGAATGTTCTGGACCTGGAATACGGGGTATATAATGGCCAAACTGGAAGGAACTTCTCCCTCTTCAACAGCACCCGGAGGCGTATTTGAATATCATATAGGTGGATTCAAGGAGCCAGATAATGTGCTCCGCAAACCGGTATTGCTGTTCCCATTCGGACAAAGCCTTGACCTTAAACCGGGTAAGACAAGCGAAATAACAGTAACAGCTAATATAGGTGCCTGGTTTTATAACCCCCACGATATAAAATTCAATGAGAATCCGGTTTGCACTACCCCGGGAGTACTGGCACATCAAATTGCCGACAACTATTCCAAAATGTTTACCGTAATTAGTGTTGTAAACGAATAAACTTGACCCTACGCTGGACGATATCATTATTTTTATTCTTATTGACGGCTTCTATGCTGATCAATAGCTGTAAAAAGAGTGATACCAATCGTAAAGGGCCTACTCCGTTAGCATTCACTGTTCCTCCCGGCTTCCCGCAACCGGTTTATGACTTCAAGGATAATCCATTGACAGAAGAGGGATTTACACTGGGAAGAAAGTTGTTTTATGATGGCAAGTTGTCGAAAGATGGCAATTTCCCCTGTGCCAGTTGCCATCAGCAATTTGCCGCCTTTGCCAATTTTGATCACGACCTAAGTCATGGCTTCAACAATCTCTTTACAAAAAGGAATTCACCCGGCTTATTCAATATGGCCTGGCAGAAGGAGTTCATGTGGGATGGTGGCATCAACCATCTGGAAGTACAGCCTTTAGCACCGCTTACTGCACCCAATGAAATGGCGGAAGATGTAAACAATATAATTATCAAACTGAAAGCCGATTCCTTATATCCGAAATTATTCGATGCTGCTTTTGGTAATCCTGAAATTACCAGCCAAAAAATGCTTTTAGCACTTACCCAATTTGTTGGCTCTATTGTTTCTGCGAATAGCAAGTATGATAAAGTGAAAAGAGGAGAAGCCAGTTTCAGTTCTGAAGAAGCTACTGGCTACCAGATTTTCCAGGCTAAATGTGCTTCCTGTCATGCTGAACCTTTGTTCACCGATCTCAGTTACCGAAATACTGGTATGCCTTTAAAAGTGGGATTGATGGATATTGGAAGAATGCGTATCACCAATAAGAGCGAAGACTCGATGAAATTCAAAGTACCCAGTTTACGAAATGTGATTCCTTCCTTCCCTTATGGTCATGATGGAAGATTCTATACTGTCAAGAATGTGATGGACCATTATAGCGATGGTGTACAAAGTGGTCCAACAGTAGACCCATTAGTAAAGAATAAGATACCCCTTTCTATCTTCGATAAATTCTATCTTACCCAATTCCTCTATACGCTTACCGATTCAAGTTTCATGAAAGATCCGAGGTATTCGGAGCCAAAATAAAAATCCCCGTCGCAAGCGACAGGGATTAGAATTCTTATCTATTTATTAATTCTTTCTGCGTCCTTTTAATGCTTCGAGAATCTGCATCTGCTTTTCCAGTTCTGTACGTTGAGTAGACTGGTCGGTGCTATTCTGAGTTTGTTTTTCCTGTAGGGCTAATACCTTTTTCTGTAAGTCAGTTGAATCTTTGCTGAGGTCTGTCATCTTCATATTCACTTTCTTCACTAGTTCTTCCTGAGCTTTAATATCCTGCTCCAATTTATAGGCCTCAATATAGGGCAACAATTTCTCCATCAGTTCTTTCGCCTTATCCATCAGGTCCGGATCAGTAGTGGTGGTAGCGAAATCATCTGGCCCTTTCCCTACTACCAGGTAAACAGCTGATTCATTCTTGTTCTTACCGCCTCTGCGTTCGGTCTTGAAATAAAGGTCAACGTCACGATGTGCGTTGGGAAGACGTGCTCCTTTGAATTCGTAGAAATTACTTTTCGAAAGACTGATAAGGCTTTTATTTTCTTTTCCTTTATTTCCTAACTGATCCATCTTCTCTTTGATGGCACCTTCCACTATCTCCTGAGAATACTGGGTGTATAGAACCACAGCCTGGCGGCTTTTCTTTTGAAGATCAATCTGACCCATCTGAACCTGTGAGAAAACAGACAAGGTTACAAGCAGAAAAGTCAGTAAAGTAAATATCCGTTTCATGTTTTATAAATATTTTAGTGTTAGAAAGACAAATTTAAACCCTGTTTTGGTTGCATGGCTCAAAAATTGTAACCCGCAACACATAAATTTGTTCAAATTCTTCCTACTTGAGTGGTATTAAAAAGCTAGCCGGACAGACTTTATGGTATGGCGCTCCGCGTATCCTTGCCCGTTTCCTGAACTTCGGTATCAGTTTGCTGGGGTTCCGGCTATTTGATCCAAACGAATCTTATGCCTTTACCCAGATTTATGCAGTTGTCCCCTTTCTAAATATTCTTTTCACCTACGGACTGGAAACCAGCTATTTCCGATTCGCCCAAACAAAGGATAGGGAGAAGCTATATAATACCCTGAACGTATCCATACTGGCAACAACTGTCTTATTTACCGCCTTCCTCTTCTTGTTCAAAGGGTCTATAACAGATTTTATCGAAATGAAAGCCCATCCAGAGTATGTAACCTGGATGATCGGGATTGTTTTTTTTGATACGCTTTACACGCTACCGATGAGTAAGCTGCGATTGGAAGAAAGACCCCGAAAGTTCGCTTTCATAAACGTCTTCTCAATTTTGCTCAACATAAGCATCGTAGTCTTCTTTTACTATATAGCTGCTCCTGCCCATGCCAAAGACCCCTATACATTTCTGGGTACTTTATATGATCCCGAAGTAGGAATCGGATATTTCATCATCGCCAATCTGGTGGCAAGTGCTGTTTCCCTGCTGCTTTTGTATAAGGAATTTGCTGTGTTCCGTTTCAAGTTCGATTTCAGTCTATGGAAAGAAGTGATGCATTATTCCTATCCGTTAATTATTGTTGGCTTCGGCGGAATGATCAATGAAATGCTGAGCCGATTGGTATACCAGAAAGTGCTTCATCTCGACGAAAAAACAGAGCAGTTTGAATTAGGTGTTTTTGGAGCAAACTATAAATTGGCTGTTTTAATAACCATATTTATCCAGGTTTTCAAGCTTGCTGCAGAACCTTTCTTCTTCAATCAATCAAAAAACGAAAACGCTCAAAAGACCTACGCAAGGGTGATGAAATTTTTCGTTATTGCCTGCTGCTTTATGTTCCTTGGAGTGGCCTTATTCCTGGAATTCTGGAAAATACTTATTGCCTCAAAACATGAAGAATATGCTCAGGGCATCAACATAGTACCGATACTTACTATGGGAAGTGTTTTTCTGGGCATCTATTATAATCTTTCCATCTGGTACAAACTGACCAACAAGAATATGTTCGGTGCCTATATAACCATTGCAGGTGCTGTTTTGACTATTGTTCTAAATATGATTCTAGTACCGCAATTCCACTATTTTGGTGCCGCCTGGGCAACTTTCTTATGTTATGCGTTTATGATGGTGATAAGCTATACGCAAGGACAGAAGTATTATCCCATTCCATATGCAAAGAAAAAACTGATCACTTATCTGGTCATTTGCACCCTTCTTTATATTGTTCATGAATTGATAACAAGGCCAATTGCTGACCACAAAAGCATGACTTATAAAGTAGTCTATTTCGGCTCTGCTATTTTAGAAATCGGAGCGTTCGCCTTACTCATCCTTAAAGTGGAAAAGAAAGAATTACAACGATTACCAGTGGTTGGGAAATATCTTTAAAGTCCGGCATGCAACAGATAACCGTTGGTGCGTCTTTCAATACCAATTGTAGTTGCGGGTCCATGACCGGAATAAACGATCACATCGTCGGGCAAAGGCAGTAATTTGTCTGCAATGCTCTTGAACAATGTCTCTGTATCGCCACCCGGCAAATCGGTCCTGCCTACACTGCCCCTGAATAGCACATCGCCACTGATAATGAAGTTTTGTGTTTTTGAATAAAAGCAGATACTTCCGGGGGAATGGCCTGGGGTAAGAAGAATATCGAGTATATCCTCCCCAATTTTCACCTGATCGCCTTCTTCCAGAAATACCAATGGGCCACTGTAATTTTCAAAAGGCAGGCCCCATTTGGCACCACTGGCCGGTCCGTGTTCCAAAACCAATTCTTCCAGCTTATGGAGATGAAGGGAGAGGCCATAGGTTTCATGGACGAACTTGTTCCCGAAAATATGATCGAGATGGCAATGGGTATTTAACAAAAATTTAGGCGCGAGTTTTGCCTCTACTATAAACGCTTGCAGAGCCTCCCGCTCAGCGGAAAAATAACATCCCGGATCTATAATGGCGCACCAACCCTGCTCGTTATAAATTACGTATGTATTCTCCTGGAGGGGGTTGAAAGTAAACTGTTTAACTGTAAGCATATTGACACCTGTTCCCTTTCAAAATTGCACTGGAAAGAGAGATTTGTTTTATCTTTAAAAATATTAATGTCTGGATATGCAATTTCATCAGTTTAACCGAAGAAGAAAAGAATTATTATTGACGCTGTTGGCATTGGTAACAAGCTGGGTGACCATAGCCCAGGTTAGTACCGTGGAATTTGGAAAAAACAGGGTCCAGTACAGGAAGTTCAAGTGGCAATACCTGCAAACCCCCAATTTCAACACATATTTCTACGAAGACGGGAAAACCCTTGCCAATTATGTGCTGCAGATTGCGGAGAAAGAATTACCCGCTATTGAACAGTTTGTGGAGTATGGTTTACAGCGCCGCGCCAATATCGTAATCTATAACCACTTCAATGAACTGGAGCAATCGAATATCGGATTGAACCTCGACTGGCAAACTACAGGAGGTATCACCAAACTAGTGAACAATAAGATGATTGTTTACTTCGATGGCAACCACGAACACCTTCGCCGGCAAGTACGTCAGGGTATTGCCAGGGTATTGGTGGAGAATATCCTCTTTGGTGATGACCTGGGTGAATTCGCAGCCAATCAAACCCTGCTCGACCTTCCCAAGTGGCTGGTTGATGGTTATGTTGACTACGTTGCTGAAGAATGGAATGCCGAACTGGATGATGAACTGAAATCAGCCCTCCTCTCTGGTGAATACAAAAATTTCTATCAGTTAGCGTATGAAAAGCCTTTACTGGCCGGACATGCATTCTGGTACTATTTCGCTAAGAAATTCAAACGCGAGAACGCCACTTACTTCTTATATCTCTCAAGAGTATACCGTAATCTGAACAGCGCCTCTGGAAGAATCTGTAAGATGAAATTCAAGGATGTGCTGAAACAGTTCATGGTAGATAACGAGGAACTATATTCGAATGACCTTCGTGGCCGTCGTGATATACCAAAAGGAACTGTATCTATTGTTGAGGATATAAAGAAAGATCGCGACTTCCTTCACTTCACACCCAACCCTGCTCCCCGCAGCCAGACATACGCTGTTGTGGAATTCATAAAAGGCCAATACTGTGTGGTTCTTTATGAAAACATGGTAGACCGCAGAGTATTGCTGAAAACCGGTGTTCGTGTTCAGGAGAATGAAGTAAACCCTAACTATCCATTGCTGGCATGGGATGGAAAAGGAACAAGACTTGCCTGTATGTACTGGAGTAAGGGTAAGACAAAATTATTCGTATACGATCTGGTAGCCCATTATAAGAAAATAAAGATGGACATCAACCATTTCGAACAGGTACAGGAGATGTCGTATATGCTCGACAACAATACTCTTCTGTTAAGCGCTGTAAGAAAAGGGCAACCGGATATCTTCATTTACAAGATCGATAAGGACAAGTTTGAACAAGTGACGAATGATTCTTATGCTGACCTGGATGCTTCTTTTGTAGCCTTCCCAAGCAAGCAAGGTATCATCTTCTCTTCCAACCGTCCTAATGCCACAGTAAAAGGAAGTGATACAGGAATAGCCAACAACCGTTTCAATATCTACCTCGCCGATATCTATAACAAGAGTGAGTTCCGTCAGATATCTCAATTAACTAATCTCAAATTCGGTAACGCACGTTACCCAATGCAATACAATACCTCACACTTCACCTTCATCAGTGATGAGAGCGGTATAGGAAACCGTTTTGCTGGTTTCTTCACAACACAAAGAACAGGACTGGATAGTGTATATGTAGTGGGTGACGAATTCCTTCGCAATCCAGATGACCAGGAATTAGATTCTACTTTAAAAGCCTGGGGCAAAACTGAACCAGATAGCGTATTCGCTTTCTCAGTAACAAAAGATTCTGTTTATTCATTTGCTCTTACCAATTATCAGAGTAGTCTGAAGGAAACAAAGATTGCAGGTGATAAAGGCTTGGTGAGTGAAGTACGTCAGCAAGGCAACCTGAAATTCCTTTACAAGCTGAAAGTGGATGAAACGGCGTTGAAGCGCAGGAATATCAACCCACGTCCTACTGATTATCGTAAGAAAACAATCGCTGACGCTCAATTAGCAGCAGGTTCTGAAATACAGATTTCCGATAAAGCACCTTCACCAGAAGATTCAGTAAAGAAGGACACCGATATCTTCAATACAGGATTTGAAAAAGAAGCGGGTGATTCGTTGGAAAAGAAACTCACAAAGCCAGGCTTTGAACCAGATCCTATTGCTAAAAAAGCAAGACTGTTTGATTATAAATTGAAATTCTCTGCTGATAATTTCTCTGCAGCTTTCAATAACGATGTACTCATCAATCGTTATCAACCGTATACTGGTGCATTGCCAGTAGTACTGCAAAGTGGAGGATCCTTTAACGGTATGCTGAAAGCTTCCGTTTTCGATTTGTTTGAAGACATACGTTTCTCAGGAGCTATCCGTTTGCCATTGATCAGTGGTAATGGCGGTGGTGCGAGCTTCGGAACAGGTGGTGTAGGTGTATTTGTTCCAGTAAACCAATCACTGTTCGATGGTGGTGGTGAGTGGTATGCAAGAGTTGATTATCTGAAGAAGAGAATGGATTATTCATTGATCTATTATCGCCAGACCAATCTCGGTCTTGTGAATGGTGTGAACCAATCCAACAAACTCTACGAAGGTAAATTGTACTCAAACCTATTCCAGGGAACTATCAAATACCCTATCGATCGCGTAAGAAGCGTTCGTTTATCAGCAGGACTTCGTATGGATAAGGTGGCAGTGCGTGCGAGTGATTTCGATTCCAGTGCGTTGAAATCACCTGACCTTAACAAACAGACATTCGCTCTTTCCAAGCTGGAATATATATACGATAACACCATCATGAAGACCACCAATATCATGAATGGACTTCGTTATAAATTATATGCCGACCTGATGTCGTTGGTATCCGATCCAAAAGATGGCAGTACTGCCAATAAAGGTCGTTTATCTTTCAACTTCGGTGGCGACCTTCGTTACTACTACCCTATCTACCGCAATTTCATTTGGGCGGGAAGGGCAGCAGCCGATTTCAGCTGGGGTGATCAAAAAATCATCTACTATCTCGGTGGTGTAGATGGATGGATGTTCCCTAAATATAACAGGGAGCCTATTCCACAAGACCAGAGCTATGCATACCAATCACTGGCTGTGAACATGCGTGGTTTCCGTCAGAACATCGCCAATGGTAACAATGCCATTGTGATGAACAGTGAATTCCGTTTACCGGTATTCAGCACCTTACTTAACAAACCAATCAACAACGCCTTCCTCCGCAATTTCCAATTGACACAATTCATCGATCTGGGTTCTGCATGGAATGGTTCTTATAACAAGATCAAACGTCCTGAACTCATCTATCCAAACCAGGATGGAACCGTTCAAGTACTGACTAAGGCAGGTGGTATCGGTCCATTTGTGGGAGGTTATGGTTTCGGTGCTCGCAGTACCTTACTCGGATACTTTATGCGTTTGGATTGTGCCTGGGAAATGAATAGTTTCTTTAAGGGGAAGAGTATTTGGTATTTCGCGATGGGGATAGACTTTTAATAAAGTCAAAAGTAAAAATTTAAAAGTCAAAACTGGAGCTTGTCTTTGGTTTTGGCTTTTCTTTTTTCACGCAAAGCCGCAAAGGGTTAATTTTTCTTTCATTAATTTTCCTTATTGTTTTAAGGCGCAAGGAGGAATACAATAACCGCGGAGACGCAGAGACGCGGAGAGGCATTCCCTGCGTCTCCGCGTCTCTGCGGTAAAATGTATTTGTATTCCCTTGCGCCTTAATACAATAAGGAAATTTCACAATAGAGAAATCAAATCATTGCGCCTTTGCGTGAAAAAACTTCCGATAATCAGACTCTCATTTTTGACTTTTAACTTTTTAATTCTACCTTTCTCAACATCGCATACACAATCGTCATAAACACCGAAAAACACCCCACCATCCCCCATGCAAAATGATGCTGCAAAGGATGAATTACCATTAAAACAATATCACGGAAAAGCTGAAATGGATTGGTTATTATATCCCAACTATTGAAGCGTAGGTAACGACCAATATACACACCCAACGCATTGAGGAACATGATGGGATATACGAAAAAGATAGTGGTCTTATCCCCTGCTTCCAGTCTCAGAATCTTTTCCATATGTCCTACTGATAAGATACCCAGTAACATACCATTCCATGCAAAGGACAATATCAATATTAACTCAAACCAAGAGGGTAACTGAGGGAATGAACCGAGATGGAAGAGGTCGGTGAGGATATAAAAAGTATTGGGAATAAAAGCTATCCATAACAAAAGGGTGGGTATGAATAGTTTCCGGTTTTCAATCCAGTCGGGTCGTTGTAATAACCATAAGCTAATGCCATAAGGAATGCAGGCTAAAAACATATTCCATATCAGGAAGAAAAACAAGAGATGCCCTGTATAGATATATGTGGCAATTACCAGGCTGATGCTGAATAAAACTGACAGCACCATTAATCTGTCGATGGCGGTTCGTAAAAAGAATATACGGTCTAATGAAAATGTCTTACCCATTTGTTTATTAATATATGTGAGGAATAAAAATCAGCAGTCCGGTAATCAATGCCACCGCAGCTGCTACTAATACGGCACCCGCCGCTACATCCTTTATGAATTTCACTTGCGGGTGCTGTCCAGGTGAAATGAAATCCAGAATGGCTTCTATACAGGTATTGAACATTTCAGCTATCCAAACCAATCCGATTACAATACTGATGGCTATCCATTCCATCTTACTTATTGCTAATAAAAAGCCAAGCGTGATGGCAACTACTGATGCCATAAGATGCAACCAGGCGTTATGCTCTTTCTGCAGAAAGGCCACGAAACCTTGTGAAGCAAATGAGAAACTCTTTATCCTTTTTGAAAAAGAAAACGGTTCATTCTTCATAAATAGCTTTTTTACTTGTTTTATCCGCAATCCACTTCCACCAAAACCCTACGCAGGTAAAATATACGAAAAAGTTCAGCAGGGTATCGCTTATAGAATGAGATTGGCTATCAATAGCAACAAAGAAAACAATATTCATAGCTACTGCCAGCAGACTTATCAGCAATCCCATTACATGAACAGGCAGGTATAACCAGCCTAATCGCTTAAACCAAATTGCTTGCATTTGTTTCAATTTTATAGTTATCAAGTGATTTACTTACAGACAATGTGGCGAGCAAAACCGACAATAGCGAGCCGATAATTATGCTGCTGCCAAAATCTTCTTGTATACTAATACCAAATACAATCCCAAAAGCCATTAAGAAAAGGAATGCTATTAACATTAAAAAGAAAGCTAACCATGCTTTAGAAGCCAAAGTAGTATAAGGCAATCTGATGGATGCTTTAACTGCAGGTGTAATAATGGTTAACAAAGGGGCTGTTAATATAAATCCTAAAATGATTACAACTATTCCAACTAAAAAAGCAGCTGGTCCATCTGTAATGGATAAAATAAATGAAGTAATAAATCCATTGAGCATTATAGACTTGATCCAAATGGCCAGAGCTATTGAGAATTGTCTTGACATAGTTTTACTTTTTTACTGTTTGACTCGAGAAATAATCCTTTACCTGCTTATCAGATAGATTCCATGAAAGCCAGGAATAGGCTTGCTGTTGTTCCATGAATTGTTTGATCCGTAAATCGATTGTTTGATCGATATCATTCCTGTAAGGCCACTTAAATCCCTGCTTTTCTCTCAATGTATTATGCTCTTTTAATAGTGCCCTGTTCTGATCTAATATATCCAGCGCTTCATCCGATAGTGTGACCATATAATCAACCGGTATTACAATATTAATATGCTGGGAAATATTGTATGTAGCTATCAGCCTATCCCATTTGATAGTGCTGGCCACCACCAGTAAAACTATTACAGCCCATGCATTCACACGTATTAGAAAATAGTTAGTCCTCTTTTTATATATCTTCCAGAAAACGGTTATCAGACCCACAAGCACCAGTACCAGATAGAAAATAACTCCAATTCTTTTATACGCCAATCCACTTTCATGGATATAATAATAATCGCGCAGGAAAACTGAAATTACCAATATGCCATTTTGGAAAATCCAGGCATACGCAGCTCTCTTCAACCATTTATTGTTTTGATAAAAATTCAGATTCCCTCTGAAGACTAGTAACAATACCACTATAGCGAGTAAAATAGAAAAAATCAATAAACCGGTTCCTTCATGAATCATCTCATAGAGATTCACTTTGTCGCCAAAACGATATCCAAACCATATATAGGAGATATCGATACTGTTCACTACAAATAATAAAATATTCAGGAATACAAGACTTAAAATACCAACGGTGTTTATATTCTTTAAAGCCATTATTCCAGATGCGAATTTCCCTAGTAAACCAATAAGCATCTGATAGATAGTGCCTTGTTTACGATCACGCAGAGTAATTCTTTTCCTGCTTAAAATATCGGTAAGTTTTGCCTCCGATTTTGAAAACACCCCAAGCTTGCTCTTTAATAAAAGGACAGTTGATAAAAATAATCCCAGTATCAGCATACCAGCCCTATCCCATGAAACAAAATCAAAGAAGTTGAAGAAAAGGCTGGTCAATTTATCAATGATCTTTTCCGAAAAGTCTGCAAAAACGTTATTGGAACCGACATACAAAAGGAAGAAAATAAATAACAAGCCTAATGGGATGATCAGAAAACGAATCCATTTGCCAATTCCTCTCGATGGACGTTCAGCCTTACTCGGTTTTTGAAGGGTCTCAAAAATATTAGGTATTGAGAAAACCATATTCTCGAAAATACTCACTGCCGCAAACCACGCTGATCGATGTAAATACTGGACAAAGGCGACTAACAATAATAAGGTTATGCTGAAAGCGATCATACTGATCACAGTATTCTGTATCAATACCATTGCCAGGCAGATGAGGTGGCCTGCAAGCAGCCACCTCACTGTAGAAACAGGCCTGGCTTCAGGGTATAAAGAAAAAAGGGCGGTCAACAGAAAGGCATCATAGAATAATGTATTCACTCCCATTTTCTCTTGCCAGAAAAGAAGGTTGAATAAGAATGCCCCAATCAGTACCGTATAGAATTTTACGCGATTCGATTTCATATAGTGTTGTTTCAGTTAATTTTCGATTTTTGAAAATCCTGTGCATCCCAATCATCCTTTCACATCAAGGTCCTGTATTGGTCGCGCAGAGATGTATTCCCCGCGTCTCTGCGTCTCTGCGGTAAAATGTATTTCTATTCTTCTCATCTAAACAAAAGCCACTCAAAAAGAAATTCGATTTCATATAGTGTGTTTTCAGTTTTTGAAAACAACTACCGGGAAGCCCGTTTTCATTTACTTCCAACGGCAGTTGTTTCTCTCTTTTGTGGTTCCTTCCGGAAAGGAAGGCTGACAGGTTAGCACAGGCCCGATATAACTTAATTGTCCAATTCCGCTCAGGCAATAGCAGGAAAAGGGGATACAGATTCATTGCTCTTCGGGTCTTTCTTCACTTTCGACAGGATGGATTCTAATAAAGGAAGCATGGCATTCAAACCCTTTGTCTTTATCATGAAATTCCATAATGGCTCAAATTTTTTCCAACCACCTGCATAACAGAAATGCTTAATCGCATGTTTCAGGCTATCGTGTTGTATACTCGCCAGATACACATTCTTCCAGGAATAGAAATCAGTATAGGCTTTGTCATATCCTTTCTTTAATGCTTCGGCAGATAACCCTTTGGTCTTATACACTACTTGTCTTGTATCATACTTATCCCATTCATGATGCAGTATCCGGTCCTCTCTTTCCATATCCTTGAACAATCGCGTTCCCGGATAAGGAGTAAGAATATGATAGGTGCAGGTGGTCAAAGCTTGCTTTACCGCCCATTCCACCGTTCTGTCAAACACCGTTTCATCATCATCATCCAATCCAAAAACAAAACTGCCATTGATCATGATGCCGAGATCATGCAGCCTTTTAATGGCAGCATTATAATCACGACCGAGATTTTGGGTCTTATTACTTTGTGATAGATTATTGGAATTGAGTGTTTCGAAGCCAATGAATACACTTCTCATTCCTGCCGCTGCTGCTTTTTCAATCAGGTCGCCTCTTAATATCGCATCCACAGTACTTGCACCCTGAAATACCCGGTTCATTCCTTTCATTCCATCAAATAATGCAGTAGCAAATCGGTTATTACCCAGCAAGTGATCGTCGAGAAAATAAAGATGTCGTCCTGGTAAGCGATCTATCTCAGCCAATGCCGCGTCTACTTTCTGGGTGTAGAAAGATTTTCCTCCTTCAAAAAAGGCGTCTTTATAACAGAAGTCGCAATGGTGCGGACAACCTCTTGAAACAACGATTGAATTAGGTACGAGGTAATGTGATCTTTTTATTAAATCCCTTCTAACAGGAGGAATGGCATCAAGAGTTCTTTCCTGATTACGATATATTTTCTTTGGTTCTTTCTTCCTGAAATCTTTTAGGAATTGGGGGAAGCTATCTTCTCCCGGACCAATGAAAATGCTATCGGCATGTGGCATGGCTTCATCGGGCAAGGAAGTAACATGCAATCCACCCAAGCATACATAACATCCCTTCGCCCTGTAGGCATCCGCAATGGCATAAGCTCGGAAGGCATTCGTGATATAGACTTGTATCAAAACCAGATCAGGATGATCATCCGTATTTAAGACTTCTACATGTTCGTCTTGCAAGTCAATCTCATCATCGGGAGAACAATAGGCTGCAAGGGTGGCGAGTCCTAATGGCGGAAACAATGAATATTTTATAGGCCGCCAGTAAGGGCTTTTTGCTTCAGTAAGAGCTGG
Organism: Chitinophagaceae bacterium; assembly: GCA_016721085.1. GTDB lineage: Bacteria > Bacteroidota > Bacteroidia > Chitinophagales > Chitinophagaceae > Endoryza. Next base: position 254,281 of record JADKJI010000005.1, read on the forward strand.
CAGTATCATTTTAATTTTCATGTTTCTTTTTTTAAAAGCACTTTGAATTACAAAGTACAGGGACAAAAAAAATTATTTAACGCCTTTGATCATGTTTTCCAATGCTTCGATATGTTCCTTGAAGGCCTTCTCTCCTGCTTTTGTGATAGAATAGGTGGTATTTGTTTTTCTTCCGATGAATCCTTTGTGCACTTTAATGAACCCGTTCTCTTCCAGGTTTATGAGATGGGAGGCGAGGTTACCATCTGTCACTTCCATCAATTGCTTGAGGTCGTTAAAGCTGATTTCCTCGTTCACCATAAGGATGCTCATGACACCCAGCCGGATACGGCTGTCAAAAATTTTATTCAGATTTCCAATGGGGTTCTTCATGTTGTCTGATTAATACTCAACGTTCATATTTCCACCACATCCACACACCATAAATGATATGCAATACCCCAAAACCAAGGGCCCAGAAATGTAATCCATACGATTCGTACCACAAATTCAATATCCCAAGAATTAATTGTCCATAACCCAGAAAACGGATCTCACCCAATGTGTACTTGCTGGCATTCAGTAATGCGATACCATAGAATATGAGGCAACCAGGGGCTATCAACTGGTATTGCTCCAGCTCAATCATCCTCAAAAGCATGAAGGCGCCTGCTATCAGGGGTATCATCACACTCCACATCAGCCTTTTCACCGTCGCGTCCCAGATAGGCACTTTATTTTTCTTACTTCTTCTATATGTAAAGATGAATGCCAGCGTAAAAGCTGCTACAAATGTAAGACCTGCGATGGTGAATAATTCCAGTTTCAGGGCTTCGGCACCATCCCCTGTGAGTTTTGAGAACAGGCAATCGCCTATTTCCCAACAATGGATGCGGATGCTGGTGATATAGGCCGCCACCAGGGCACAGCTACCGGCCATGATACCACTCCACCCGCTTAATGAGATAAACCGGGAGGACCGTTCCATCATTTTCTTTATATCCTGCAGCGCTTCGAAAGGAGCATTGGTTTCTTGCATAAAAAGCACTTTGAAATACAAAGTAATTAGATGCCGGCCATATTTCCAAATTTTTCTGGCACGATTTCCGCCCGTATAATTTTACCAACCCTTTTAACAAGTCATATCGTACTTTTGAATGATGATTTTATCGGTGAAAAGAGGCTTACCGGCTGCTGCTTTTACCCTTCTTTTGCTGTTCGCTTTTTCCGACAGCTGGTCGCAGGTGAAAATACTGAAAGGAAGTATCCGGGACGCCCATAGTGATGAACCTATCCCCTTCGCTTCCATGCGTTTCCGGAACAGTACTTCCGGCCGCCTCAGCGATTCTGCAGGTAACTTTAGTTTCCGTTTTAACGAATGGCCTACTACCGATACCATTGAGATCACTTATGTAGGCTATGCCGATTATATCCTCCCTATTGATAGCATCCTCCTCTCCAGGGTCCGCAATAATGTGCTCGATATCTCCATCCTCATGATCCGTGGAAAATTCGCCAACGAAGTGGTGGTGAAGAAAAAAATAGACCGCGGCTACCTGATGTGGAAGCGTATCGTGAAACACAAACCAGAGAACGACCGCTACCGCTTCGATAACTTCTCATACGAACTCTACAACAAAATAGAGATTGACCTGAAGAATATCGCCCGCGACAGATGGAGCAAATACCCGATCATAAAGAACTATGGTTTCGTATTTGATAATATCGACACTACAGAAGAAGGAAGACCCTACCTTCCCGTCTATCTTACAGAAGCCATTTCAGATTATTATTACCAGAAATCCCCCAAAAAAAGAAGGGAAGTTTTTAAAGGCACCAAGACTATCGGTGTATCGAATGAAAGTGCTCTTCAGTTTCTGGGTGGAATGGATCAGAACATCAATTTCTATAGCAACTTCATACCTGTATTCGATAAACAGTATGTAAGTCCTATCAGCGATAACGGGGACCTCTATTACAATTACAAGGTTCTCGATTCACAATTCGTAAATAATCGTCGACTCATCCATATGGTGTTTACACCAAAGCGAAAAGGTGAAAGTACCTTTGAAGGCGATTGCTGGGTACACGATACTACCTGGGCGGTACAAAAGATGAACCTTCGTCTTAGTAAAGACGCCAATATCAACTTCGTAGATAAGCTTAGTCTTATACAGGAATATAAGATGACGGATAAAGGTATCTGGTTCCTTTCACGCGACAAGTTTGTGGTTGATCTCTCACTTACCGGAGAAAAAGCTTTATCGATCATTGGCAGGAAGTCTACCACCTATGAAAATATCGTGATCAACGACACTTCCGTACTTTCTGAATTGGCAAAAAACAAATTGATTGAAGAAACGATAGTTCCCGATTCAGCGAAATTCGCATCTGATAGTTTCTGGGATACAGCCCGTCATGAATCACTGAACAAAAACGAAAAAGCTATCTATCATACTATCGACACCCTGATGTCGATGCCTTCTTTCAAAAGAGCCACCAAGATCATAAACTTCATTGCTACCGGTTATTTGGATGTAGGGAACTATCAGATAGGTCCATGGCAAAACTGGGTATATGGGAATGTGATTGAAGGTTTAAGACTGCGTTGGGACCTGGGAACCAACCGGTATTTCAATAAGAACCTATTATTACATGGCTATCTGGCGTATGGATTCACCGACCAGAAATACAAGGGAGGAGCTGATTTCCGGTATCTCTTCAATAGAAATCCCCGTCTGATGGTTTCAGGTTCTTATTCCAAGGACTTTGACAGGGCACAGACTTATTACGATGAGATTAGTCAGGATAATATCTTCGCTTTGGCAATTCGTAAGAACAATGTGCCTTTCAAATTCATGATGTTGGAAGATGCAAGGCTGGCAGTATTTAAAGAATGGCATAATGGCTTATCAGTAAATCTTATGGGTGTTCATAAAAGCTATGAGCCAATAAAGAATCTTCCTGATAAGGCAGTAATTGCAGGAAACAACGGCAATACCTTCACCACTTTTGAAACCTCTATCCAGGTTCGTTTCGCCTATCTCGAAAAATTTCTGGAGAATACTTTCTTCCGTACCAGTTTGGGTAGTCCCTACCCCATCACAGAACTGCGCTATACCCGAGGTATACCCAATGTATGGAACAGTAATTATTCCTACTCAAAATTATCAGCAAGCATATCTGATTATAGCAAGATTCCTCCTATCGGAAGCATCTATTATAATCTCTTCGCTGGAAAAACCTATGGCACTCTGCCTTATATGTTCCTTGATGTTGCACCGGGTAATGAGATCTACTATTATAACAAGTATGCTTTCAACCTGATGAACCGCTGGGAATACCTGCACGACCAATATGCGGGTATCAACTTCGAACATAATATCGGCAATGGCTTATTCCGATATATACCGCTCACGCGTAAGTTAAAATTCCGTCAGTTCTGGAATGCAAAGGTTTTATGGGGAAGCTTGAGTGATGCCAATAAGGCATTGAATAACCCAACCGGTTCCTCATATCAATTCTCTACGCTTGATGGCAAAACGTATATGGAACTAGGAACCGGTGTAGATAATATCTTCAAGGTATTCCGACTCGATTTTATCTGGCGTGTATTGCCAAGACCTTTGCCTCCTGAAAAAGTGAAACGTTTTGGGGTATTCTTCAGTTTCCGATTGGCATTTTAAATAACGAAAGTTTCTTATTGACCCATCGATTTTTTGGCTAACTTTTGGAGCCAAAAAACGATTGCATGACAGGAAAATATATCCTTTCCCTCGACCAGGGAACTACGAGTTCAAGAGCCATCATTTTCGATCAGGCAGGAGCCATCATTTCAGTAGCACAAAAAGAGTTCAAACAATACTATCCGCAACCCGGATGGGTGGAACATGATGCCGATGAAATCTGGTCCTCCCAATTCGGCGTAATGGCAGAAGTACTCGCAAAAACAAATAGCAAAACATCCGATATAGCCGCCATAGGTATCACCAATCAACGCGAAACCACCATCGTTTGGGAACGTGAAACTGGCAAACCTATTTATCATGCAATAGTTTGGCAGGATAGGCGAACAGCTGGTTATTGCGACACATTAAAAGCCGAAGGACATGCTGCCATGATCCAGCAAAAAACAGGCTTGGTGATAGATGCCTATTTCTCCGCTACTAAATTAAAATGGATACTCGATGAAGTACCAGGTGCAAGAGCAAAAGCCGACAGAGGAGAATTAGCCTTTGGCACAGTCGATAGTTGGTTAGCCTGGAAATTATCAGGTGGAAAAATTCATATCACCGATGTATCGAATGCCTCCCGCACTTTATTACTGAATATACAAACTGGTGAATGGGATGAGGACTTACTCAAGCTATTCAATATACCTGCTTCGGTATTACCGGAAGTAAAACCATCCAGCAAAGTATATGGAGTAACAGAAACCGTAGTGAAGCATGCGAATATTCCGATTGCAGGTATTGCTGGTGATCAGCAAGCAGCTTTATTCGGACAACTATGTACACAACCGGGAATGGTCAAGAATACATATGGAACCGGCTGCTTCATGCTGATGAATACCGGCGAACAATTGATTCCTTCAAAAAATAATTTGCTGACCACTATCGCCTGGAAAATTGGCAATAAGACAGAATATGCGTTGGAAGGAAGTGTGTTCATTGCAGGAGCCGTTGTACAGTGGTTACGCGATAGTCTTCATTTCATCCGTCATTCAGGCGATGTGGAAGCATTAGCAGCCCAGGTAACTGATACTGATGGTGTATTCCTGGTACCTGCCTTCGCAGGATTAGGTGCTCCCCACTGGAATCCTTATGCGAGAGGTTCTCTCTTTGGAGTAACAAGAGGCACAACAAAAGCCCATATTGCCCGTGCTGCTCTTGAAAGCATCGCCTATCAAACCACAGATGTACTAAAAGCCATGGAAGCCGACTCTGGTATTTCAATAAAAGAATTACGCGTAGATGGTGGCGCTACCATCAACAATATGCTGATGCAATTCCAGAGCGATATACTGCAAACACCAGTCGTTAGACCGAAAATAAACGAGAGCACAGCCCTAGGCGCTGCTTATCTCGCCGGATTAGCTGTTGGTTATTGGGATAGTGTAGAATCCTTGCAAAAACAATGGCAAATGGATGCGCGATTTACGCCATCATTACCAGAAGAAAAAGTAAAAGAATATATGAAAGGTTGGCAAAGGGCGGTGAAGGCGAGTATTGCTTGGGCGGGAGACGCTTAGTAAGGTTCAAGAGGTTCCAGAGTGTTAAGAGATTTTCCAGAGGGGCAGGGTGTTAATCGTCTGTGTTCTCAGAGAATCTGGTGATCCCTTAAACTTCCATCTCACGCAGAGGCGCGGAGACGCATTGTATTCTCTTTACTCTTTGTACTCCTGCGCCTTGTGTCTTTCCGACTGGTAAAATGTATTTGTATTGGCTGTTCATTCTCAAATCTTCAAATAATCATCAAATTGTTCAAATTTCTGATTCTTGGCAAAACCAAAATGACCAGAACTCAATTAATAGAAAAACTCTCACTCACAAAACAATTCGACATCATCATTATCGGTGGTGGTGCTACCGGATTAGGGGCAGCTGTTGATGCCGCCACCCGCGGCTATTCCACCTTATTACTCGAACAGGATGATTTTGCAAAAGGCACTTCTTCCCGATCCACAAAACTAGTACACGGTGGCGTTAGATATCTGCAACAAGGGAATATTAAACTGGTGATGGATGCCCTTAAAGAAAGAGGCGTACTAAAAAAGAATGCACCACATATAGTAAAAAACCAATCCTTCATAGTCCCCAATTACAAATGGTGGGAAGGACCTTATTATGGATTGGGATTGAAAGTGTATGATTGGATGAGTGGCAGCCTGGGTTTAGGAAATTCAGAATGGCTGAGTACAGAAGAAGTGTTAGAACGTGCCCCTACCCTTGACCCCGATGGATTAAAAGGGGGAGTTATATATCACGATGGACAATTTGATGATGCGCGATTAGCAATCAATCTGGCACAGACCGCTGTAGAATACGGTGCCGTTGTGTTAAACCGGTTCAAAGTAACCGGTTTATTGAAAGTGAATGGGAAAATAGTTGGAGTGGGTGCCAGAGATATGGAAACTGGATTTACTTACGAAATCCAATCCAAAAGCGTCATCAACGCTACCGGTGTTTTTTCAGATTCCATACAACAGATGGATGAACCAGGAAAAGAAACCAGTATCACCCCAAGTCAGGGTATTCATATAGTATTAGACAAAGAATTCTTACCCGGTTCAGCAGCTATCATGATTCCAGATACGGATGATGGAAGGGTTTTGTTTGCTGTTCCCTGGCATAATAAAATAATAGTAGGCACAACCGATACAGCTGTAGAAACTATTGCTGATGAACCGTATGCCTTGCCTGAAGAGATAGATTTCATTCTGCAACATGCATCGAGATATCTTACCAAGGATCCCGGATATAATGATATAAGAAGCATTTTTGCAGGATTGCGGCCACTTGTAAAAAGTTCCGCTAAAAAAACAGCTGAAGTATCACGCGATCATTCCATATTGTTAGCAGATTCAGGATTGATAAGTATTGTAGGAGGAAAATGGACAACTTATAGAAAGATGGCGGAAGATGTGGTGAATACGGCGGCCATTCAGGGCGGATTACCGTATAAAGATTGTATCACCACCACCACCCTTATTCATGGGGCCATGGAGGTTACTGATTTTGAGGAAGAGGGGTATTATTATGGTACTGACAGGTCTTCCATTAACGACTTAATAATTTCGCATCCTGAATTGGGTTTACAATTACATCCATCCTTGCCCTATACAGCAGCTGAAATTGTTTGGGCTGTAAAGAATGAATGGTGCTTAACATTGGATGATGCCCTAAGCAGAAGAACAAGGGCCTTACTTCTGGACGCTAAAGCGGCCATTGAAATAGCGCCTGTAGTGGCTACTCTTATGGCTGAGGAGTTGAAAAAAGACAAGCATTGGATTTCAGAACAATTATTATCTTTCAATACCGTAGCACAAAATTACTTGCCAAAACAACTTTAAAAACGATTGCTTATGACTGCTTTCTGGGGCGAATTTATCGGCACCATGTTATTGATACTTCTGGGAGAAGGTGTAGTTGCCAATGTAGTATTAGATAAAACAAAAGGAAATAACGGAGGATTAATTTCCATCACTTTCGGTTGGGCTATTGCGGTATTCGCTGGCGTTTTTGCCTCGGTTGAACTGGGAGGAAGTGGACATTTGAATCCGGCTGTCTCCATCGCAATGGCTGTATTAGGTAATTTCGAATGGGCTAATGTTGGCCTTTATATCGCAGCACAAATGGGCGGCGCTTTCACTGGAGCCGTTGTAGTATGGTTAGCCTATCGCCAGCATTTCAATGAAACGAAAGATGCTGATACTAAAATGGCTGTATTCTGCACTAGTCCTGCTATAAGAAGCAGTACCAATAATATCATTACTGAAATAATTGGCACTTTCGTATTAATACTTGGAGCCCTATTAATGGCAAAATCTGAAGTAAAACTGGGGGCATTGGATGCTTTGCCAGTAGCCTTACTGGTACTTGGAATTGGTCTTTCGTTAGGTGGACCTACAGGTTATGCTATCAATCCTGCCAGAGATTTGGCGCCAAGAATAGCACATGCCATCTTACCAATTCCAAATAAGAGGGATAGTGATTGGTCTTATTCATGGGTTCCGGTAATTGGACCCATCATTGGTGCCTTATTGGCAGTAGGCGTTAAATCACTACTGTAGCACTTCCTTTCCTTTACCATAATATTTTTTACGAAGCCAGAAAGCCAGGTTTACCAGGGCTATGAGGGCGGGTACTTCCACCAGAGGGCCAATAACCCCTGCAAAGGCTTGTCCGCTATTGATACCGAATACACCAATAGCAACGGCGATGGCCAGTTCAAAATTATTTCCGGCTGCTGTAAAAGCTATGGAAGCGTTTCTGGAATAGTCAACACCCATCTTACGTGCAATCAGGAAGCTTACAAGAAACATGATGGCAAAATAGATTACTAAAGGAATAGCTATCCTTACAACATCAAGAGGTATCTGCACAATTAGTTTTCCTTTCAAGCTAAACATAACAACAATTGTAAAAAGAAGGGCTATCAATGTAATGGGGGAAATAAGGGGAACAAATTTCTTCTGGAACCATTCTTCCCCTTTAATCTTTATAAGCGCATAGCGACTGATTACTCCAGCAGCAAAGGGAATACCGAGATAGATAAGAACACTTTCTGCAATTTGTCCGATGGTGATATTCACTTCCAATCCATGCATTCCAAATAACGGAGGCAATACCGTGATGAAAACATAAGCATACACACTGTATAATAAGACCTGAAATACACTATTCAATGCCACCAATCCAGCTGCATATTCCCTATTACCATCAGCTAGTTCATTCCAAACAATCACCATGGCAATACAACGAGCGATACCGATCAGAATGAGTCCAACCATATACTCGGGCAAATCGCGAAGGAATACGATAGCTAAAACAAACATCAGTATAGGACCGATCACCCAGTTCAACAAAAGGGATACGCTAAGGACTTTCACATTACGGAATACTTCTCCCATTTTTTCGTAGCGCACTTTTGCTAATGGTGGATACATCATCAAAATTAATCCGATAGCCAGAGGAATATTGGTGGTTCCGCTGGAGAGGGAGTTAATGAAAACAGAAGAATCGGGATAGAAATACCCGATTGCTATCCCAATTAGCATTGCCAGCAAAATCCATAAGGTGAGATATCTGTCCAGAAATCCCAATTGTTTTCTTTTAGCTGCCGGTGCACAATCAGTAACTGTCATATTTTGCTTTTAATCATTTTAAAAATCAGCAACACTCATTATCTTTTGGTACTATATGCATGAGGGTTTCCCATTCCTCTTTTATCTTATTCCATGTCTTTAGTTCCAGGCAGTAGCAAATGGAAACGCCTTCAATGCGGCCCTTTATCAACCCGGCTTCTTTCATTTCTTTCAGATGTTGTGAAATAGTAGATTGAGCCAGACCCAATTCTTCAACCAGATCGCCGCAAATACAGCTCTCCGATTTAAGAAGTTGTTGTAGTATGGCAATGCGGGCGGGATGAGCCAATGCCTTGAAATAAGTGGCCAGTTTATTCTGGCGTGCCGTGAAAATCTCGGATTTTGTTCTACCCATATCAATCGCAATATTACGATATATATTCAAAAAATGAAATTCTGTTGAAATCGCTATTTTTAAGTCCCTAATAATTAACCAATGAAAAAAGCGATTGTACTAACAGTAATTGGCTGTCTTCTATTATCATCAGCCTTTAGTCAGGATCCTGAACTACGATTAAAAGAAAAAGGGATCACATTACCAACGGCTTCAGCCCCAGTGGCGAACTATGTGAATGCAGTTCGGGTAGGAAACCTTTTATATTTATCAGGGAAAGGGCCGAAGAAAGCCGATGGTACAGATATAACCGGAAAAGTTGGAAAGGAACTTACATTAGAACAAGGCTATGCAGCTGCCCAGGCTGTAGCTATATCACATATCGCTGTATTGAAAGCGGAGTTAGGTGACCTTAAAAAAGTAAAGCGTATTGTAAAGGTATTAGGCATGGTGAACTGTGTTGAAGGCTTCACTGATCAACCCAAAGTAATAAACGGATATAGCGATTTCATGGTGGCCATATTCGGTGATAAGGGGAAGCATGCAAGAAGTGCTGTTGGGATGTATGCGCTACCAAATAATATTGCAGTGGAAGTGGAAGTGATTGTGGAGGTGGAATAGTAAAAAGAAGTTGTAAGCCTAAAAAAATCCCTGTCTGCAAGAAATGATAGATACCTGATTCCTATTGTATTACATCCAGTTTGGTTGTAAAAGGTCTCCAACCTTATAAGGTTGGAGACCTTTTACAACCTCCTCATGATACAACTCAAATTCCAAGAAAGATTTCAATCAAAATTTTGGCTCTAATTAGGATTTAAAAACGCTGCGTTTAAAATAGAATGCAAGCCAGGTCTAGATTTCAACTGATTAAAAAATTCTCCCATCTTATCAACGCTATAAGCGAAGTTATCATTGAAGCTTTAGTTGTACAACTACTTTTCAGTTTTGTGAAAAGTTGTATAAGGTCTCCAACCTTATAAGGTTGGAGACCTTATACAACCTCCTCATGATACAACCCAAATTTCAAGAAAGTTATCAACAAAACTTTTGGCTCTAATTAGAATTTACAAATGTTGCGTTTATAATAGAATGCAGGCCACGCCTAGCTTTCAACTGATTTAGAATTCTCCTGTCTTATTAAAGCACTAAGCGAAGTTGTTTTAAAGCTATAATTGTACAACTACTTTTCAATTTTGGCAATAAGTTGCACAAGGTCTCCAACCTTATAAGGTTGGAGACCTTATACAACTTCTTTCTTAAAAAAAAGGGCTGGTGTTTCCACCAGCCCTTTCAAGTATGCAAATATTGTTCTTACAAAATCAGTAACAACCAGAGCACCAGACCAACACCTACTCCTATCCAAGCCCATTTAACCCTGTTTTTCTTTTTATCATCATTAATAAGATAAGCAATCAATAATCCAATTAGCCCCAGTAAGAATCCAAGTGCAAAACCACCTACATGGAAACCGGATGTACCATCAGCCTTCTTAACAACATTTGCTAATTTCTTACTGTTTACAGTACCATCTGCGTTGATGCTACCACGTAACTGACGTTGCGCCAGTTTAAAACTCATTCTTTCAGCCAGATTCATTTTATTCCCAGTCAATTGCTGGAAATCTTTAGTACTGATAACTGAAAGATCAAGGAGAGAAATTTTCGCTCCAGTTTTACCAACTGGTAACATGATAGATGAAGCCTGAGGGTTCTTTTTAGCAGGTGCAACAGTAGCAAATGTGGAAGCTGCTAATAGTACAGCTGTCAGCACGAGAATGATTTTCTTCATAATCGCTAAGTTTTTTGGTTTACCAAATGTAAGTTTTTCAACAATTCAACCAAAAATCAATAAAAAAACTTGAATCAATGTTGTTGCAGGAAACAAGACCCTATTTTCCGGACTTACCCCTCTTATTACTTGCAAGTTCATCCAATGACTCTATGATGATGCTACAAGCCTTTTTTATTTCTTTTTCTGTGATCGTTAACGGGGGGGCTATTCGCAAACATTCTGGAGCAAACAAAAACCAATCACTAAGTAGCCCTTTGGATAGACATAATTGAATCACTTTCTTATTAGTCTCGAAACTATCTAGCTCCATTGCCATCAGCAATCCACTCGACCGTAAATGCTTAATGGACTTATGTTTCAATAAGGATCTGAAAAGTTTTTCCTTTTGTTTTACTCCCTTAACCAATTCTTCTTTCAGAATAACTTTTAAGGATGCCAGTCCTGCTGCACAACAAACCGGATGCCCTCCGAATGTGGTGATATGACCTAATACCGGATTATCTGTAAACCCCTGCATCAATTTATGGCTAGCTACGAATGCACCGAGTGGCATTCCTCCACCCAAGGCTTTACCCAATAAAATAACATCAGGTACTATCTTGAATTTCTCAAAAGCCCAGAGAGTTCCAGTCCTTCCAAAACCGGTTTGTATTTCATCAAGTATCAGTAAGGTACCTGTATCGGTACATTTCTTTCGAAGCGCCTGCATCCATTCCACATCAGGAACAATAACACCCTTTTCAGCCTGGACAGATTCGGCAATTACGCAGGCTGTTGTTTCATTGATAGCTTCAATAGCTTCTTTTGAATTATAGGAAAGATGTCTTACCCCTGGTAATAAAGGCCGGAAGGCATTTCTCCAGTATTCATCTCCCATTACACTCAATGCTCCCTGTGTGCTTCCATGATAGCTATGCTGGAAAGCGATCATGCCAGTTCTTCCGGTTATTCGCTTCGCCAACTTCATAGCTCCTTCTGTGGCTTCCGCTCCGGAGTTCGTGAAATAAACACAATCAAGGGTAGTTGGTAAATTACTGGCTAACAAATGCGCATACTGCACTTGTGGACTCTCCACCATCTCTCCATAAACAAGAAGATGCAGATATTCATCGGCCTGTTTCTTTATTGCTTTCACCACTTTCGGATGCCGATGCCCTACATTACAAACACTGATTCCAGCAATAAGGTCGATATATTTCTTATCATTCTTATCGGTAAGTATACTCCCCTTTGCTTTAACTATTTCCAAAGCCATAGGAGCAGCAGATGTCTGCGCCACATGACGGAAGAAAAGTTCCTTATCGGTGCCTCCCATGCGGAGAGGAGTCTGCTTACTGTCCCTTTTTTGTTTCATGTTTCAAAATTCAAAGGTCAAAAGTAAAAAGTAAAAAGGATGCAAATCCAAAAAACCGAATAAATTGCGGAATAAGTAATGTTTGACTTTTGACTTTTGACTTTTGACTTTTGACTTTTGCTTTGCTTTTTTATAATTTTTAATTTAACCCATGCCAACCATCCTCCACGTCGACGGAACCTATCCCACTTTCGGAACTAACTGTTTCATCGCCCCCAATGCTACCATTGTTGGTGATGTGGTAATGGGTAATGACGGAAGTATCTGGTTCAATGCTGTAATAAGAGGAGATGTGAACAGTATAAGGATGGGTGATAAAGTGAATATCCAGGATGGAGCGGTTATTCATTGTACGTTCAAGAAAACAAAGACGATACTAGGAAACAATGTGTCGGTTGGGCATAATGCCATCATCCACGGCTGTACCATTCACGACAATGTGTTGGTGGGCATGGGAGCGATAATTATGGACAATGCCGTTGTTCATAGTAATACCATCATAGCCGCAGGGGCGGTGGTGCTCGAAGGCACTATTTGTGAAGCCGGAAGCATTTATGCCGGTGTTCCAGCTAAAAAAGTAAAGACTATCCAGGAAGACCAAATTCATGGCGAAATAGACAGAATAGCAAACAATTACGTGCGTTATGCCGACTGGTTCCGCGACCAGGTTTGACCCCCCAAAGCACTCCCCTATTGCATTCACCGGATAATATTATTAGATTTAATTACGTTAGATAGAAGAAATTGAATCTTATGAAATTGAGCCGGCCCTCCCTGCTATGGTTATTCCTCGCCTGTTTCCTCGTAATGGGCAGTTCCTGTAGTTTATGGAATAAAGTTTTTGGACCAAAATATGGTTGTCCGGCTAATGGAAAAAGTGTGGGTGCAGAAAGGATTCTAAAAGGTGATAAAGTGCCTAAAGCAAAGAAATTCAAAGCTTGACACCAGGTTGAACAAAATTGTTCGTACCTATTAGATAACCTAAATCCGTTTGTATGAGTCTTACCCTACGCACCGACTTCGGCTGCACTGAAGCCATCATAGATGACGATTGTGGCCTGAAACGTTTTTATGAAGTGGCGAATATTCTCTCCGACGATCTGGAGATCCGCTTCAGCCATAAAGAAGATGATTTTGATACCCTTACCTGGGATTTCATCTATAAACATCATCCATTAACTCTTCATTACAATATTTATACGGGCATTTCCATTTACCCCAATAAATTCAGGGAAGCTCCCCGTAAAGACAATGATGCTGTAATTGAAGTAGCTAAATTTCTGGAGAATAAATTAATGATTCATTCGGCTAAGAGATACCTCTCCTGATAGCCTGCCATATAACGTATTGCTGAAATGATTTTTGCTTTTGCATTGTATCATTTCAGCTTTTTTTTGCTCAATAGTTATTCGTTTCTATTGATTCTAGAATATTATAATAACTAACAAAGCGGTCTTCAGAAATCTTCCCGTCAATCACCGCTTGTTTCACTGCGCAACCAGGTTCATTTATATGCAGGCAGTTGTTGAACTGGCAACCTTGTAATACGTCACGCATCTCTGGAAAATAATGTGAGAGCTCTTGTTTAGATATATCCACTAAACCAAATTCACGCATACCAGGAGTATCAATGATTTTCCCACCCGATGCCAAATCATACATTTCGGCAAATGTAGTAGTATGTAATCCTTTCCCACTCCAACCACTTACATCCTGTGTACGTAAATTCAATTCAGGCAATAAACCATTAAGTAAAGAGGATTTACCAACTCCACTATGTCCACTTATCAGAGTTATTTTATTTAGTAGTTGCTCCCTTAATTCTTCCACTCCTTTATTTTCTTTCATACTTATGAGGAACACCTTATAACCAACAGCTTCATACATTTCCTTCATCATCTCAAACTTCTCCATCTCTTTTGCCTTATACAAATCGGATTTATTGAAGACAACAAGTGCCGGTACATGATACGCTTCGGATGCAACCAGAAAACGATCTATAAAACCTTGCGATGTTCTAGGCTCTTTTAATGTGGCTAGTAATAAAGATTGATCAAGATTGGAAGCAATTATATGGTGTTGATGACGACCTTTAGGACTTTGTCGGTTTATATAGTTTTTACGCGGAAGTATATCGGTGATCATAGCCCCGCTCTCTCCTTCATTCTCAGACTCTAATATCACTTCATCGCCAACTGCAATTGGATTGGTGGAGGTGATGCCATCGAGCTTAAAAATACCCTTCATACGGGCAGTCCATATTTTTCCTGTGGCTATATCCTTTACAGTATACCAGCTACCAGTTGATTTATATACCAATGCTTTCATGCCACACGAAAGTACAGTAAAGGAGGGAATTGAGACATAGTTGACATCAGGGGAATTTCCGGAATATGGTATAGCGCAATACCATTTCTAACAAAAGGAAGAAAGCGGCCGCTAAGGCAAAGGGATGAAATTTCTCAGTATATCGCTTAAGGGCGGTTACTTCTATCTTTGAACGCTCAAGCTTATCGATCTCAGAATAGATACTCCGAAGGCTCTCTGTATCCCTGGCCCGGAAATATAATCCGCCCGATTCCACAGCTATAGCTCTTAACAACTTCTCATCAATATTCACTTTCTGCATTTGGGTGGTGGGGCCATTTTCTGTCATAACAGGTACGGGAGCATAGCCATCCGTTCCTACCCCTATTGTATACACGCGTATGCCATAATTTTTAGCCATCAAGCGGGGTTCTGTAGGAGAAATACGTCCCCCCTGATCTTCACCATCCGTAAGAAGGATAACAATTTTCGTTTTGACGGTTGAATTCTTTAGTCGCGCAATACTGATACCCAATCCATCACCTATTGCGGTTCCGTCTTCCAAAACGCCGCGCTGTATATTGTACAGTTGCGAACGTAATACTTCTTTATCTGTAGTAAGAGGAACCAGGGTAAAGCTTTCACCTGAGAATATGACAACGCCTATCCTATCGGTTGTTCTACTGGCCACAAAATCTGCCGCCACCTGCTTGGAAGCTTCCAATCGGTCGGGCAATAAGTCTTGTGCCATCATACTACCACTAACATCAATGCAAAGTATGATATCAATACCTTCCCCACTTTTCAATTCTTCATCATTTCTTGTTTGGGGCCGGGCTAATGCAATAATCAGACTGCTTATTGCCAGCAATCGAAACACCAGTAAGCTATGTCTTAGACCTGTTTTCCAGGAAGAAGCATAAACAAATTGTGAGGAAGAAGAAACATTAAAAGCCGCTTGTTGTTTTCGTTGCCTGAACAGATACCAAATCACCATTAGAGGCAATAAGGCAAACCCCAGAAAAACCCAGGGCCAGGCGAATGTTATATGTTGATACCAATTATATAGCACTTAAGGATTTTGGCGGTTAAGGGTAGTGATTGCTTTTTCTATTTCTTCAATATTCTTGAGATGATCTTCTTTTCCAGGAAGATATCTTGCGAATTTTACAAAATCTGCCATTCTAAGAGTCTGGAACAAAGGAAGGATGGATTCTTGCGAAAGTCCTGAACTTCTCAGATAATGAATCATCTCTTCATTTGTTTTCTGGCTCGATGGCCATTGACGGCTTCCTGCCAGATATTTCTTTAATACATCGTTGAGATCAGTATAGAAGGGTTTCATCTGCAAAGCTTCATCCGGCAACTTCTTTCGTAATTGTTCTAATGTATTTATTGCTTCTTCGTATGGAGATAGCTTTGAAACAATACTTGTAGTCTGTTGCGTTGTTTTCTTCCTTCGCAATAAAATGATGATGGCTACAATCACCAAAACGGTCATTCCAATAAGTATGATCCATTTCTTGTCGAACTTTTTGATGGATTCAACATCAACAATCGGTTTTATATCCCTATAATCATCAGTTGGGTTTTGGGGTATGTATACTACTCTTACTCCAACCGTATCTGTTGCATATGATTTTCCCTTCACTGAAATTTTTATGGGAGGAATCACCCAATAACCAGAATCATAACTGGTAACAGCTAACACTTGCACAATCTTCTTTCCATCTACAGCATCTGTAGTTTCCGGTTTCCCTTTTTCCACCCATTCAAAATGTGCCAATGAATCAGGAATTTTCCAGGTGAGGGTTTCGCCCATAGGTAATCGGGCTTCCACACTGATGCGCAAGGTTTCACCAATGAGAATACTATCCTTATCCACCCTTGCTTTCACCAATACCTGCGACTGCGCAGTATACTGCAGCAAAACAATAAGTAAAAATCCAAGCCTGTATTTCCTCGAAACGTTCATAATTATCGGTTCCTGCCTATAAAGAATTTCTGAAGTACTTTAACATAGTCTTCGTCGGTACGAATATGCAACAGATCACAACCTGCTTTCACAAAACTGTTCTTACATGTTTCCGTATGCTGGAAGAAAGCGGATTGATACTGATGTCTTGTTGTAAAATCGTGAGAGTCTACCAACAAACGCTTCCCTGTCTCCGGATCTTCAGCCTCTAATAACCCGATATCGGGTAAGTTCATATCCATCTTATCATATAGCTTGATGCCAATAACATCGTGTTTCTTACCAGCCACTTTTATTGCGTCATCAAAACTATTGTCGATAAAATCACTTAAGATGAAGGTGATACATTTCTGTCTGGTGGAATTATTAAACCGTCGTAATGCTTCTCCCAATTTTGTGCCCTTGCCCTTCGGCACTGCTGTGAGCAATTCACGAACCATATACAAAACATGATCACGTCCTTTTTTAGGGGGAATGAATTTCTCTACCACATCACTATAGAATATCAATCCCACTTTATCATTATTACTGATTGCAGAAAAAGCCAACACAGCAGCTATCTCATTAATCATATCTTTCTTCCTTGCATGTGTAGTACCGAATAAGGAACTGGCACTTACATCCACCAATAACATCACACTCAATTCCCTTTCTTCCTCAAACACTTTACTGAAAGGATGGTTGAATCTTGCCGATACATTCCAATCAATAAACCGTATATCGTCACCAGCATGATACTCTTTCACTTCCTTAAACAACATACCCCTTCCCTTGAAGGCACTATGATACTCCCCGGTAAACAGGTGCCTCGTGAGCTTCTTGCTCTTGATTTCGAGTTCACGAACCTTTTTTAGTATCTCCGCTGTAGTCACAGGAGTTATAAGTTTTAAGTAATAAGTTGTAAGTGTTAAGTAGTCAGTTGTAAGTTCTAAGTTTTAAGTAAGAAGTTGTAAGTTTTGAGTTAGGAACAAAAGCATTAAGTAATAAAATCAAACAGTTACCTACTATTAAATACTTATAACTTATTACTTAAAACTCCTGACTCCCGACTCCTGACTCCCGACTCCCTACTCCTCACGGTACCTGCACCACTCTCAATATCTCATCCACCACAAACTCCACATTCACACTCTCTGCTTCTGCTTCATAAGTAAGTCCTATACGATGACGCAACACATCTTTAGAAATGCTGCGAACATCTTCGGGGATTACAAAACCTCTTTTATTCAAAAAGGCTTGTGCTTTTGCTGCAAGTGCTAAATTGATACTGGCCCTTGGTGATCCACCATAGGCTATCAATGGTTTCAGCTTTTCGAGTTTGTATTGGTCTGGCTTTCGGGTGGCGAAAACAATATCAAGAATATAGTTTTCTATCTTCTCATCCATATACACTTCACGCACTAACTGGCGTGCTTGCAATATTTCCTGAATCGATACCACTTGTTTCACTTCCGGTGCTTTCATTCCCTGTACATTCTGACGAATGATCATCTGTTCTTCTTTCTTATCCGGATAATCAACAATCACTTTCATGATGAATCGGTCTTGCTGTGCTTCTGGTAATGGATAGGTTCCTTCCTGCTCCAACGGGTTTTGTGTTGCAAGTACCAGGAAAGGCTCATCCAATTTATATGTTGTGTCACCAATAGTTACTTGTCGTTCCTGCATCGCTTCCAGCAAGGCGCTCTGTACTTTTGCCGGGGCACGATTAATTTCATCGGCCAATATGAAATTGGCGAAGATGGGACCTTTACGTACCAGGAATTCATTCCTTGGCTGGTTATAGATCATAGTACCGATAACGTCGGCTGGCAGCAAATCGGGGGTAAACTGGATACGACTGAAATGCCCATGCACAGCTTGTGAAAGGGATTTGATGGCAAGGGTTTTTGCCAAACCGGGTACGCCTTCCAACAATACATGCCCATTAGCCAAAAGACCTATGAGAAGACGGTCGAGCATATAATGCTGCCCGATAATCACACGGCCTACTTCTTCCCTGAGGCGGTCTACAAAAACACTTTGCTGCTGGATTTTTTCATTCAATTGCCTGATATCATCTGCGGTATACATGTAAACGGGGTTTTGCAGTATTACGATTAGTTGCCTGAATTACAGGCATGAAAATACGAAGGAGTCGATGCAATATGCTTGCCAAATGGATGAAAGGATACGCCAAAAGTAAAATTAGTTAGGCCTTGAATCACAATATTTTGCATTCTCAAGAGTTTTAGGAAACTGCCCTATCCAAATAAGGCACGATTTTTAGGCTATTTGTTAGATAAATTGCTCAAAATTTCAAGATTATGAAAAAACTGCCAATCTACCTCGTTGTATCCCTTTTCGCTATTGTTGTTAGTTGCAGCAAAAAAAGCAGCGGACCTACAAAAGCAGAATTATTGGTGAGTTCACCCTGGTTATTTAACAGTACCGGACTTGATGTAAACAAAGACGGATTTGTTGATACCAATTTACCCGCAGGCTATCTGAATAATTGCGACCTCGATAATAGCCTCACATTTAATGCTGATGGAACAGGTATTGTTGACGAAGGCACTTTGAAATGTGACCCAGGCAACCCACAAACCACTCCATTCACATGGACGTTCAATTCAAGTGAAACAGTCATCAACTTCCCAAGTGCTGTACTCAATAATATTTCAGGGGATGTAGTAATTCAGAAACTTACCGCCACCGAACTGATTCTTCAAAAAGAAGTCAATATCGGCGCCCCCACTACCGTGAATATTATCATTAACATGAAACACTAAGCATAGCATACCGCATCTAGCACCTAGCCTTAAGCCTTAGGCCCTAAGCTCTAGGCTAAATACTTAGCTACAATCGGCAACCTCCTCCCCACTCCAAAAGCCTTACAGCTTACACGGATGATGGGACAGAATTGGTTTCGTTTGTACTCATTGATATTTACCAATCGAAGTATTCTTTTCACCAGAGCTTCGTCTATTCCAATAGCAACAATGTCTTTCGGACTCTGTCTTCTTTCTATATACTGATACAGCACTTTATCTAACACATTATACTCTGGCAAACTATCACTATCCTTTTGGTTGGGTCGCAATTCGGCTGAAGGTTCTTTATCAATGATATTAACTGGAATGATTTCCTTTTCCTTGTTTATATATCTCGCTAGCGCGTACACCTGAATCTTATAAACATCTCCCAATACGCTTAACCCACCGGCCATATCTCCGTACAAAGTTCCATAACCTGTTGACAACTCACTTTTATTAGAAGTATTCAGTAATATATAACCGAATTTATTAGCAATAGCCATTAATAGATTTCCTCTTGTTCTGCTTTGTATATTCTCTTCCGCCACACTGAAAGGAAGATCCTTGAAAGAAGGCTTTAATGCAGTAAGGAAACTTTCATAAACATCCTTGATGGCTATGATCTGGTAAGGATTACCAAGATTTTTACTTAATTGCTCAGCATCCGATACGGAATGGTCAGATGAATATTGGGATGGCATCAAAATAGCCGTCACATTTTCCTTGCCCAATGCATCACAAGCAAGCGCCAGTGTAACTGCGCTGTCGATACCACCACTCGAACCGAGGATGGCTTTTGTAAATCCCATCTTGCTGAAATAATCTCTTATGCCTAGCACCAATGCCTGATAGATTTCCCTGATATTTTTCTCAGCAATCAGATATTGAACAATAGTATCAGGATCACTTGCACGAGACACACGCATGTCCTTGTCGAATGTCCTTACAGCTACCGGTTCATGACCACTTCCTTCCTTCTTAACTTGATCCAGATCGGCTATAATAAAATCTTCCTGAAAATACTTTCCTTCTTTTATTAATTGTCCTCCTGCATCCATTACCAAACTTCCGCCATCAAACACTACTTCTGTTTGAGACCCGACTGCATTGCAATAAAACATCGGCAGGTTATACTTCAATACATTGGCTCTTATTACTTCTTTCCTGTCATCATCATGATCATAATCGAATGGAGAAGCTGAGATATTGATCATAAGGTCGGGCTGCTGGGCAATCAGTTTATCCATAGGACAAACCCTGTACAATGGATTATCTCCCAGGTTCCAGATATCTTCACAAATAGTGAGGGCAATTTTTTGTCCCTTGAATTCAATCACTTGCCAACTATAGCCGGGTTCAAAGTACCGGTACTCATCAAATACATCGTATGTAGGCAAGAGAGATTTATAGGCAGTGCCTGCTACTTTTCCTTCATACAAAAACCAGGCAGCATTGAACAGGTCTTTACCTGCTTTATCGGGGTTTATTGCGGGAGCGCCAATAATGACACCGATAGTATCGGCAGCTGCCTTGATGATATCGATAGCTGCGTAGCTTTTATTGATGAAATCGGTGAATTCAAGAAAGTCGCGTGGCGGATAACCACATACACAGAGTTCTGTAAATACAACCAGGTCGGCTTTCTCCTTTTTTGCCTGATCGATGGCGGACAATATCTTGGCCGTATTGGCTTCAAAATTGCCGATATGATAGTTCTGTTGAGCTAAGGCGATCTTCATACTACAAAGGTAGGCGAATGGAGAATATGGTCATAGGGCTCTGCAACCCGCCCACATTGAATTTTAGCTTTATATTTACAACATTACCCTTCAAACACCGTTAGAGGCATCATGAAAAAAATTGGACTTTTTGCGATCAGCTGCATTTTACTGATATCCTGCAAGGACGAGAATATACCAGACGTATCCGGTATCAAGGCAGAGCTCAGCATCGACCGTTTTGAAAAGGATTTCTTTGCACTGGATACCACACAGCTCCCACAAGGCTTAGACAAACTGAATGCAAAATATCCGGGGTTTACTAACGACTTCCTCACTAATATACTTGGATTGTCACCAGCATCTGATAGCAACAGCTTGGTTTATGATGCAATCAAACGATTCCTTAGAGACTACCGACCTTTAAAAGATTCAGCAGACAAACTGTTTGGCAATACCGATAACATTGAAAAAGAACTGAAAAAAGGACTTCAGTTTGTAAAATATTATTTCCCGGCATATAAAGCACCATCAAAGCTGATTACCTATATAGGACCGATGGATGCTTATTATGAAGCGTCACTTGGTGGCTATAGCGATGTTATAACCAGTACCGGAATGGCAACGGGTCTACAACTTCATATGGGTAGTAATTTCTCAATGTATCAAAGCACTATGGGGCAAGCTTTCTATCCCGATTATATCTCCCGTCGCTTTACGCCTTCTACCATTGTTGTCAATAATATCAAAAACATCATAGACGATATTCACCCGGAAAAATTAGCAGGGTTGCCACTGGTTGATCAGATGATCGAAAAAGGAAAGCGTTTATATATACTCGATAAGCTACTACCTACTACTCCCGATACGCTCAAGATTGGCTACACTGCCTCTCAATTAAAGGGCTGCGTTGAAAATGAAGGCCGTATCTGGAATTTCTTTGTAACAAATAATATGTTGCTCAATAACGACCCTTCATTGCTTAAGAATTATATGGCTGATGGACCAAAGACAGTGGAATTAGGTGATGGTTCTCCGGGGTATATCGGTCTTTTCACCGGATGGCAGATAGTAAAAAAGTATATGAGGGAGCATGAAGAAGTAAAACTGCCCGATTTGTTACAAACTGACGCTCATAAAATATTTGAACAGGCGAAGTACCGTCCTAAATAATCAAGACCTGATTAATTTATCTTATCCTTCAATAGCTGACGAGCCCATTGCAGATCGGGCAGGTCGTTGAACGCATCTTTTGGTACCAGGAAGAAAGAACGGCTATCAAAATAAAGATGAAAAAAATAATTGGTTTCCTTGAATGCACTGAAGCGTTTCCATTCCCAATGCTGCGTGCCCCTTTCAGTCATTAGCTCAATGCCGGTGTCCTGCATTTCGAGAATAAACTCATCTTTGAAAGTCTGGGATCTTTTATAGATACTTAGTGGAAGGAATATCCTTATAGTTAGCCACAACAAAAACCACATCAGCGAAAATGCCAGAAAGGATATAGGCTGTATCTTATTGAAATAAAAAAGAACGGCGGATAATATCGCAAATACATTCACCAGTATCACCATCAGTCGAATTTCAGGCCTGCTAAAGAAGTGACTTCTTAATGCATCCAGCACCTGCTTCTTCTCATATCCAAAATGAACCTTCATTGCTATAACTTATTGAGGGGGCGATATTACTTATTTTTCAACTCATTTTCAGAAATACTCCATTCGGCCAATTTTTCGCCTTTAATACCCAGGAATTCCACCTTTAGCCTGCGTTCTTTGGGCTTTCCAGACACGGAAATACGGGTGTAGTTCTGGGCCTCAACCAAAGTATTGGGTTCACGAGCTGGATTATTTTTTTCTTGCCCCCCAGCAAAGCCAACTCCTGAGGTAAGTGGGGAAGAAGTGATATCATAAAGGCTATAACTTGCTTCTCTGGAATATTTGATGATTTCACTATGATGACGGTCACCGGTTAGGAAGAGTACACCATTAATTTTTTCATCAGAAAGAAACTGCATCAGCTCCCGGAATTCAATCGGATAATCCTGTAAACAATCGAATGGTGAGGCTGGGTTTAATGTTTGGCTTCCGGTAACTATAAACTTGAATGGAGCCTTACTCACCAATAAAGAATTCTTCAACCATTCCAATTGAGCGGCACCCCACATTCTTTTTGAAGGGTTAGGTGCCCCGTTTATCATCGGCTGCATATCATCACTGCTTCTATAAGTCCTGTCGTCCATCATGAAAAAATCGCAATCATTAACAGAAAGCCTTGTATTGATTCCCTCATTCTTAAAACCATATGTTGGGTTAGCCCAGTAACTACTAAAAATTGTTCTGGCGGTTTCTTTAAAGGGGTATCCTGCCTCTGCATCATTAGGGCCATAATCATGATCGTCCCAAATGGCATAATGAGGCATGGCTTTCAGAAAGGGTTGCAATATGGGAAGGCTTCTGTCGTGATGAGCCCTGTTCCACAAACCCCATTCACTGAAATAGTCGGCTTCTCTATAGTACCAGTTATCTCCCAGCCAAATCATACAAGCCGCTTTTTCTTTGGCCATAGCTTCAAAAATGGATGAGTCTTTTCCATAAGGAACACCCGGGCGGTCGTATTTCGGTTCGTTGAAGTAGGCACAACTTCCGGTAAGGAAGGAAAAATCAGGAGCAGGTTTACGCCATTGCCAAAGATCGGCTGTTGTAAAACTACCATCTGCCTTTACAGGCTTTTTACCCGCTTTGTTATTTACAGTCACAGCATAATCGTATGTTGTGTTCATTTCAAGGTCCACTAAATTAAAAATAAGAGGCGCATACCAGGCAGATTTAAGAGAAGTCTGGCTTACTGATTTTACTTTTTCAGGTTGACCTTTTTTCCAGTACCAAACGTCGGCAGAAGAACCGGGAACTACTTCGGCCCATATCTTTGCCGTTCGAAGTTCAACATGACCAAGCATAGGGCCGGCAACTAACTGTGCCATTAACAATTGACTCGAAAAAATAAGTAAGGCTGTAGAAAGAAAAAGTACTGTACGGTACATAATTTTGATCTTAATTGGATACAAAGTAAATAAATAGCCATTGTATATGTCCCGAAACCTGCTAAAATCTTTATTGCTACCTGCCTTATTGCTGTTTTCTGTTTCCTGCCAGAAAGAAAGAAACATAACAAGATCCTTTTATTATTGGAAGTCAAGCTTCAAGAACAATCCTGCCGAACAGGCTATGTTGCAACAATTAGGCGTAAAGAAGCTCTATATGAAGTTCTTTGATGTACAGTGGGATGCCAAACATCTAAAACCCTTTCCTTCTGCAAAGATTCAATTCGATAGCACTGCATTAAAACAGCTCAAAGACTCGAACATAGAAATAATTCCTGTCATCTTTATCACAAATGAAACCATTAGTAATATCATTCCCGAATCCATAAATAAGCTCGGAGAAAGGGTTTATTTCCTTTTAGCCGGGTTGTTGGATGATAATTTACTTACCAATATAAAAGAGATACAGATTGATTGTGATTGGACAGAATCAACAAAAGATAAATACTTCGATTTGCTCCGCTATTTGAAGATGCTACCAAAATTATTGAATAAGACTTTATCGGCAACTATACGATTGTATCAATGTAAATATCTGGATAAGACAGGAGTGCCACCAGTGAATAAGGGAATGCTCATGTGCTATAACATGGGTAATCTCAAATCTCCAAAAACAGGTAATTCTATTCTCGATCCGAAAGAATTGGAGAAATACATTGGCTCGCTAGATAGCTATCCTTTACCGCTAGATTTAGCCCTTCCACTTTTTGAGTGGAATGTGTTATTCAGGAATAACGAATACAAGGGTCTTATCAATAATCTACCAGATAGTTTGTTGCAAATGCAAAGTTTTGCCACACAAAAAGAAAACAGATATGTTGTTTCCAAAGACACTATCTGGAATGGATATGAGTTCAAGCTTGGCGATGAAATTCGGAAAGAACAAACCAATTTCACAGAATTGCTTGATGCTGTAAAACTGATTTCGCCCATGTGGCATACTCCCGAATTCAACTTCTCCTTTTATCATCTAGATTCAACAACCTTATCAAAATTCAGCAAAAATGAACTGGACTCGGTTTATAACAGCATGCGTCATTAGTGGACTCCTTGCATTACCCTATAATATCATCGGTTGTTCAGGTGGTGACCCGGACCCTTATGATTATTTTGTTTCCTTCTTTCATAAAGGGCTTTCAGATAATAAAGCCTTTGAACCTTTCTACTACACGAACTACCAGTTCCTTTATCAATCTGAGGAACCAGTAAATACCACTGAAGCTACTTCTGCAGAATGGTCCAGTTACTCAGGAGGAAAGAGTTCTAAAAAAGAAGCCTATAAATTGGTAACCGATTTTGAACTGAGTGCTTTTGAAAAATTAACTGAAGCTGTTACCAGTGGATCCAATCTGCCCGACTCAATAAAAAACAATGGTCTTGCAGCATTTTTACACCAGCAAAAAGACCTGCCTGCCATCAAATATCTTTCTTATGCAAAAAGAATAGAGCCTAATGTAACCGCAACCTGGAATTCATGGGAAGCTCCCGAAAAAGACAGCATAAGAATGAGCAAGCTCATGGAGGAAGGCATCCGTACCTGGAAAGCCAGCACTAATGAATTCCTTAGACTCAGGTATGCATATCAGGTAGTACGTCTTGCACTATATAATAACAGTCCAAAAGATTGCATCCGTTTATATGATGAAATGGTAGCGCCTAATAAAACTGCTTCCATATTACAAGATCTTAGTTCAGGATTGAAAGCAGGGGCTCTTTTTCGTACAGGCAAACCTCAACAAGCGGCCTATACCTATAGCAAGCTATTCAGTAAAAACGATGTCAAGAAGATCGCTAATTACCTGAGTTTTGATTGGTCGGTGAAACGTTTTGATAAATCGAGCCGTCAGCAATGCCTGCAGCTTTGTAAGAATAATATTGAAAAAGCGAATATGCTGGGATTGTTTGCTCTTGGAAGCAATCAAAGTGAAGTGGCCACTCTTTCAACTATCTACGATTGGGCTCCACAAGCAACCATGAACAGGGTATTGTTAACAAGAGAAGTACAGAAACTGGAAGAATTTTACTTCACCCCTTCCCTATCATTCGAAAGAGGAAGAAACAAAGCATATATCGGTTATTCAGAAATAGATAGCAAGGATCCCGCTTATAAGGCATGGCAGCAATCCTGCCTTTCACTAATACAATTCTGCAGGAAAGCAGCTAAAACAGAAACCGCTAACAAGGGCTTGTATCTTTTAGCTGGTGCTCATGCTGCAACAATAGCAAGACAGGATTCAGTTGCTCATACTATTTTGGAAGAAGCAAAACCACTACCTCTGTCGAATCTCGAAAAAGACCAGTGGGCGATGACCAATCTGTTGCTTACCATCAACAGCATGAAGAAAACAGATGCTGCCTTTGAAGAAGCTCTTTTTCCCTCCATTGAATGGTTGGAAAAGAAAGCTTCTGGCGATGTGGAATTTGCAAAATTCTATAGGCGAATATTCAGTGACCTGTTGGCAACAAAATACCAGTCTTCTAAAAATGCCAAGTATTTATTGTGCATAAGGGTAGCCGATCAGATTCAGGAAAAATATATCAAGGAAAGTTGGGGCTATTATCCGCAAGCCATAAATATGCTTCATAACACAGCTACTGCGGCACAGGCAGAGGAATTGATACAGGTAAACAATTCAACTTCTTTGAATGCTTTTGAAAAATATATGGTGAAAAAAGCCGCATTCAATAAGAATGACTTGTACGATGCTGCAGGCACCGCGCAATTAAGGCAATATAAATTCAATGAAGCATTGAAATGGTTTAGCAAGATTCCTTCCAGCTATTATACTGAAGAACCTTATAAGACTTATCTGGCTGCGAATCCTTTTGCAGATCTCATACTGGATACACATGCTCCAACCAAACAAGATACAGTACAATATAACAAGCTTCAATTCACGCAACGAATACTTGCTTTGGAAAAGAAAGCAGTGGCAGAAACAGACCGCGAAGTAAAAGCGAATTTGTATTACGAATTAGCAAAAGGATATTATAATATGAGCTACTGGGGTAATAGTTGGTTACTAGTTCAATATAGCTGGAGTACCGGAGAAGTATATTATAAAGATCCTTCTTATAATATTCAGGTACCGAACAAAGATTATTATGAGGTAAAGAAAGCCCGTGAATATTATCTGAAAGCCCTTGCTCAAACTTTGCAAAAGGATTTCCAGGCCCGATGCATTTTCATGGCAGCCAAATGCGACCAAAAAGTATTTGGCATCCCAAATTATTACGATGTTGAAGAGGGCCCAAAAAGATCCAAGGCTTATCGCGACTGGCTTATCAATTTTGATAAAAGGAATTCCTCTTTCAGCTTACTACAAAAGAATTTCAATAGCACCCCGTTTTATAAGGAAGCTTTTAATACTTGTAGCTATCTGAGAGATTTTGTTCAGAAGCGATAAAAATCGGGAGAATTAACGGAGTGCCCGGCCGCATTTGGCCTTACCGTTTGCTGCCTGCCAGGGAGTGATACTTCTGGTACAGGATGTAAAAAATGCCATACCAATAACCATAAGGGCGATAACTGTCCTTGTTTTCATTTGCATAACCGTCCGGATTTATTTCTTTAGAAAGTAGAAAACGAAAATAGCCGTTTAAAATTGCCATGCAAGTACGACTGCTAAAAAATTATGATTTATGTAACAATCATATAATTATCAACTAGTTGCGATCACATTTTTTTTAATGGCAAGAATTTTCAGCTTTTTTCCCCTTCAATCCGAATATGGATTAGAACAAGTCCCCAATAATCGTTTCTAACCTACTGAAGATGAACAATATTTTATATTGGGTGCAAAAAAATAATGCGCCTCATATAGCGTTATAAGTTGCATTTACAGCTAGTTATACATTATTAGCCAGCACTGAAAAAGGTGAGAAGGAAATAAGTTGGAGTAGATTACCCTTTTAACAATGAGGCTATTTTGTATACAGCAACTAACCCTATTGCAAATTCATAGCGCACCCTATAAATTTGCGCACCCAAAATGACAGGTAATGCTTTTTAACTCTATCGATTTTCTTATTTTCTTTATCGTCGTAACGACGTTCTTTTTCTCATTACCTCATGTTTACAGGTGGATACTCCTTCTCGTAGCTTCCTGCTTCTTCTACATGTTCTTTAAACCGGAATATATCCTCATTCTTGGTTTTACTATTGTAGTGGATTATATAGCTGGTATCAAAATAGAAGGGGCTGAAAAGAAATCAACAAAAAAGCAATACCTTATTTTAAGCCTTATCGCCAATATTGGTGTATTGGCTGTTTTCAAATATTTCAACTTCATAAACGATAATATTACCGGCCTCTGCCAGCTTTTCGGATATACGAACCAGATTCCTTACCTCAAGATATTACTACCCATTGGACTTAGCTTCCACACCTTCCAGGCTATGAGCTATACTATTGAAGTGTATAGAGGCAATCAGAAAGCTGAAAGGCATTTCGGTATCTATTCCCTTTATGTAATGTACTATCCCCAGTTGGTAGCTGGTCCAATAGAACGTCCACAGAACATCCTTCATCAACTAAAAGAACATCATAAGTTCAGTTACGACCGATTCTTAAGCGGGTTGACACTTATCGGATGGGGTCTTTTCAAGAAAGTTGTGGTGGCCGACCGCCTATCCATCATTACCGATTCAATGTATGCGGGCACTTATGGTTTCAATACTGTATGGTCATTGATAGGAACCCTGTTCTTTTCATTCCAGATCTATTGCGACTTTTCAGGATACTCTGATATAGCCACAGGTTGCGCACGAATTATGGGCGTTCACCTCATGACGAATTTCAACTATCCTTATTTCGCCAAATCGGTATCAGAATTCTGGAAACGATGGCATATATCCTTATCTACCTGGTTCAGGGATTACCTATACATTCCTCTTGGAGGTAACAGGGTGCCTCTACCTCGTCAGGCATTTAACATGTTCATGGTATTCATGATCAGTGGTATTTGGCATGGTGCAGGGTGGACGTTTGTGATATGGGGATTTTTACATGGAGTAGCTGTCACTTTCGAACTGATTACCAAAAACTCAAGGAAAACCTTTTTTGCTAATTGGCCAGCCTGGCTACATAATGGATTAAGCGTTTTCGGTGTATTCGTATTCGTTCAATTTGTTTGGATATTCTTCAGAGCAGAAACTTTCCAGAAAGCTTATAGTGTAATTAAAGGATTCTTCAACTATACATCTTTCAGTGCCCAATACGAGCAGCTTACCGCAGCGTTGAAATACTCACTCCTTGTTGGCTTCTTTGTATTGGTCAATTTCATACTTTTTGAAATATTCATGAGGAAAGAAAGGATAAAACAGCTTTTTGAAGATAAGCCCTATCTGAGAATGATATTCTATAGTTATCTATTCCTGTTGTTTATCTTTTTCGGTTCATTCAAAAACGCTCAAAGCTTTATTTACTTCCAATTCTAATCAACCGCATTCATGAAATATCGCAACCACATAATAATTACAGTAGCAGTTGTAGCAGGATTATTCCTGCTGGATGGATGGTTCACCAAAAGATTCCAGGCTAATAATCTTTACAAAACCCAATGGATCATCCATAAAGAAAAACAGAACTACGACTATGCAGTACTAGGCGCTTCTCATGCATATATGGGATTTGATGTAGAATTGGCCGATTCAACACTCGGCATGAAAGGGATCAATATTTCACTGGATGGAAGCCATATCGGCACACAAAGCGTATTAGCAGATATCTTCTACAAAAGAAATGAGAACAAGACAAAATACCTTTTCATCTGCTTAGACAACCCCAATCTTGCTAATTCAGAATTACAGACCGATATAGCTGATGGAAGAATGATTCCGTTCCTGAATTATGACGAAGTGTTTTCTCATTACAAAGACTTTGGCAAGAAATGGTATTTCGACCGTTATCTTCCTTTCTGGAAATATGCTGAATACAATTATTATTGGGGACCACATATACTATCTAACACCTATCTCAATTACATGAAACAGGATTTCGATAGTACTACTGGTTCACGATACAGCTATAGCGACAAGTATGATAATTGGGATACAACCATGGCTCCCGTTGATTTCGGGGAATCAAATGGCGCTTTCAAGTACCTTAACAAAGTGATTAATATTTGTAAAGAGAAAAATGTAAAACCAATCCTCTTTGTTCTGCCTCTTACCTTAGCCGATACTTCTGCTGCAGGTAAAAATCATATCAGTAGCTTCACATCCTATTGCGAAAAGAAAGGACTCGACTTCATTTATATAGGCGATTACCTGAACTATCAGTATGAATATTTTTCTGACAAAGGACACCTGAATAAAAAAGGAGCAGAGAAGAGTACAGCCCTCTTATTACAAATACTAAAGGAAAAGCAAGTCCTGAATAAGTAATTCATCTGTTTTATTCAGTTATATGAAATAAAAAAACCGCTCCATCAGGAGCGGTTTTCTATTTAGAGTATTGCTTACTTATTGTTTAGCTGCAACCCATGCTGTTGCCACAGTTCAGGCATTTGTAGCAGGTACCACTACGGATAGTTATATGTCCGCAAGTGTTACAAGCAGGAGCATCGCTCTGCATGTTCTTTGCTGCTGCATTCACCATATCCAGACTGCTTTCAGCTCTTACAGCGCGTGGAGCGGTTGCTTTCACTGGTTCTGCATCGGCTGGTTTGGTGCGGGCAGGAACAATACGAACTTCACTCAATTCAGGAGTAGCTTTCTTATCGTACTCGAGAGATGTTGGAATTTCATCCCAATCATCAGTACCGGTATTCAATACTTCAGGCTTGTCAAGAACATGAACGAGGTCAGTTCTTCCCAGGTACTCATAAGCCAACGCCCTGAAGATGAAGTCTACTATTGAGGTAGTTGTTTTGATATTCGGGTGATCCACCATTCCTGATGGTTCGAAGCGGGTGAACACGAATTTCTCTACGAACTCTTCTAAAGGCACACCGTATTGGAGACCGATAGATATAGATATAGCGAAACAGTTCAGCATACTTCTCATGGTAGCTCCTTCCTTGGCCATGTCGATGAAGATTTCACCTACAGTACCATCACCGTATTCACCGGTGCGGAGGAAGAGGGCTTGACCGTTGATTTTCGCTTTCTGTGTAAATCCACGACGCTTAGCAGGAAGTGTTCTGCGCTCAACGATGCGAGCTAGTTCACGTTTCAGTTTGGTATCGGGAGAAGATTGAACACGCTTTTGAACTTCTTCCAACAACTCTTCTACAGTAAGCTTACCCATATCCACGATATTCGATTCAATGGCTGCAGTTGCTGTAGCAGTTTCATCTGCTTTTGCTTCTTCCGTTGTATCTTCTTTTTTCTTCTTATCGCTCTTGTTGCTGAGAGGTTGGCTCATCTTAGATCCATCACGGTAGAGAGCGCATGCTTTCAAACCTAACTGCCAGCTGAGTAAATAAGAATCGGAGATCTCTTCAACATTCGCCTCGTTAGGAAGGTTGATAGTTTTAGAAATCGCGCCGCTTAAGAAAGGCTGAGCTGCACCCATCATACGGATATGTCCGTGTGCATGGATATAGCGTTCGCCTTTCTTACCGCACTTATTGGCACAGTCAAAAACGGGCAGGTGTTCGTTCTTTAAGTAAGGGGCACCTTCAATAGTCATGGTACCACATACATAATCATTAGCCGCTTCTATTTCTTCATCGGTAAAGCCTAAAGCTTCGAGGAGGTTCCATTCAAAATTGAAATATTGTTCTGGCTTGAATCCTAAGCGTTGCAGACATTCTTCACCCAGATTGTAAACGTTGAATACGAATCCGATTTCGAATGCTGTACCTACGCCCCCATCCAGTTTCTTGATTTCTTCAGCGATGAATCCCTTTTCGCTGAGTGACTGGTGGTTGATATGAGGAGCACCAGCAAAAGTTCCTGAACCTACAGTGTACTTGATGATGGCATCAGTTTCTTTTTCGCTGTAACCTAAATTCTTCAAGGCAGCAGGAACAGATTGGTTGATGATCTTGAAATAACCACCACCGCTGAGCTTCTTGAATTTCACCAGGGCGAAATCTGGTTCAACACCTGTAGTATCGCAATCCATTACCAGACCGATAGTACCTGTTGGGGCGATAACGGTAGTCTGTGCGTTGCGGTAACCATATTTCTCACCTAATTGTACTGCTTCATCCCATGCTTTGGTAGCTGCAGTCAGTAAATAATCTGGACAATATTTAGCCTTGATACCTTGTGGCTTAACGCTCAATTTTTCATACTCATCAGCATCATAAGCAGCTAAACGATGATTGCGCATTACACGCATCATATGCTCCTTATTCTCTTCGTATTTAGCGAATGGTCCGAGTATAGAAGCGATTTCTGCAGATGTTTTGTAAGTAATACCGGTCATGATAGCAGTAAGGGCACCAGCGATACCGCGGGCTTCTTCACTATCATAAGCAATACCCATAACCATCAGCATGCTTCCCAGGTTAGCATAACCCAAACCGAGAGTACGATAATCGTAACTCAATTGGGCTACATCCTTACTTGGGAATTGAGCCATCAGAACAGATACTTCAAGAACAACTGTCCACAAACGGCTTGTATATTCAAAACCGTCTACATCTACGGTATTGGTGTCTTCGTTATAGAACTTGCGGAGGTTTACAGAAGCAAGGTTACAAGCGGTATTGTCGAGGAACATATACTCGCTGCAAGGGTTAGAAGCCCTGATTGGACCACCTTCAGGACAAGTATGCCACTCGTTGATAGTAGTGTCGTACTGTGTTCCTGGATCGGCACAACGCCATGCTGCATAAGATAATTGGTTCCATACTTCGCGAGCAGGAATTTTCTTCATCACACGGCCATCCATACGCGCTTTCAGTTCCCAATCTTCATCTTTTTCAAGCTTATCGAAGAAATCGTTCGGAATACGAACGGAATTATTACTGTTTTGTCCGCTTACTGTACGATAGGCTTCTCCTTCGTAATCACTTGGATAACCAGCTGCAATCAAAGCACCCACTTTCTTCTCTTCTTCCACTTTCCAGTTGATGAACTCCATGATTTCAGGATGATCCAGATCCAGACACACCATCTTGGCAGCGCGGCGGGTTGTACCACCACTCTTGATAGCTCCTGCAGCACGGTCGCCTATCTTAAGGAAACTCATCAAACCTGAAGAAGTACCACCACCACTTAATTTTTCGCTTTCCCCACGGATATTACTGAAGTTAGTTCCCACACCAGAACCATATTTGAAAATGCGGGCTTCTCTAACCCACAGATCCATGATACCCCCTTCGTTCACCAAATCATCATCCACGCTAAGGATGAAGCAAGCATGAGGCTGTGGTCTTTCATAAGCAGAAGTTGATTTCTTCAACTGTCCGTCATTAGCATCCACAAAGTAGTGACCCTGTGGTTTGCCTTTGATACCATAGCTTTCATACAAACCGGTATTGAACCATTGTGGACTGTTAGGAACACATGCCTGATTCAGGATAGAGTATACCAGCTCTTCATAAAAGATCTGTGCATCATTTGGTGTAGCGAAGTAACCGTAACGCTCACCCCAAACGCGCCAGCAATTGGCCATACGGTGAGCAACTTGCTTTACAGATGTTTCACGACCCAATGAACCATCGGGTTGCGGTACACCTGCTTTCCTGAAATATTTTTGAGCGAGGATGTCGGTAGCGATCTGACTCCACTGATGTGGTACTTCCACATTAGTCATTTCAAATACTACTTCTCCACTTGGGTTGCGTATTACTGAAGTACGATAATCATACTCGAACTGATCGAATACATTCACTGCTTCCTTTGTGAAGCGACGGGTAAATTGTAAGCCTTTCATAGTTTGCTTATTATTAGACATAAGAGCCGTTAGATTTGGTGTGTGTTAAGAAATTATTACCGAAACGGGGAAAACGAAAATATTGTCTCAAATCCACTTTTTCGGGGTTGAGATATGCACAGTCTGTGGATAATAGAATCTTGAAATTTCGAAGTGCCCGCCTGTATTCGTTTAGCCGGTTTTTAAGGTTTTTTCACACCAATCATGCAAAAAAAATTTTGGTGGATACCGCGAAAAAATCTAGCGATCCCGTTATTTCAAGTCCTCCCCAATGAAACACACAATTCCTTCTAACACAACATTCAATGAAAGCCCTTGTTTCATGCCTGTTTCAAATGAACTACACTACACCTTATGATTGCTAAAATCCATAAAAGCCGCTACAGCAGCAGCTTACAGCCAATTACAATTCCATTACCTGCAGTAAGAATTTGTAAAACCTGTTCTACAGGATTGTTTCACAGAAATTTCGTTTTTTTGCAGGAATGAAAAAATGCTTTTTACTTCTCTCGCTACTGTTTCTGATCCAGTTTACCCTCACTGCACAAACACAAAGCCGTACTGGTGGCTGGTTCGCCATCCTGAATTCCATAAAGCTCTCAAAAAAAGTTACCCTGCAGGCAGATTTCCATTACAGAACCTCCGACGCCTGGCAACATTTGCAAACACTGATCATTCGTCCAGGTATCACTTATCGTTTCAACCCCAATTTCTGGACAGTTCTGGGTTACAACCATCTCAATACCAGAACAACCATCAATGGTTTCACTTCTTATCTGGCAGAAAATCACCTTTGGGAACAGTTTTGGTTTCGTCATACTCTTCAAAAATTCACTGTCACAAACCGAATAACTTTTGAACAACGCTTTTTACCAACTCCTGTACTGGAAGGAAACAAGGTAAAAAACTCGGGCTTCCACTATGTAAACCGTTTCCGTTACTGGGTACGATTTATGCACCCCTTCAAATACGAAAAAAATTTCTCTAAAGGAATGTATGGGATATTACAGGAAGAACTATTCCTGAATTTTGGGAATATTTCATTCGCAAATGGGCACAGTTTCGATCAATCGAGAACATTTGGAGGACTAGGATTTCGCTTTTCTCCACGTTTTGACCTTGAAATTGGCTATCAATATCGAAGAGTACAAGGAAAAGGAACCCTTGCTTTTAACGATAATCTTCTGCAAGCCACCACATTACTCCGATTATAACAGTTCAAATGCAAGGGTTTGGAAAAGTTTTTGCATTTTTGTAGCAAATCAATAGACCGGGCATGACCCATAGCATTTATTCATCGCTTACCGAAAAGAAAGCTAAAGGCCATAAATCTTTCGCCGTTTTAATCGACCCAGACAAGGTGAACCCAGCTTCTATGGACGAATTACTGGGCTTGGTTACTGAAGCCCGAGTTGATTATCTACTGGTTGGTGGCAGCCTGGTGATCAGCAACCGTCTCGACGAAGTGGTACTCCAAATAAAAAAGAGCTGCGATATACCTGTCATCCTTTTCCCGGGAAGTCCTTCGCAGATCACCACACACGCCGATGCCCTCTTATATCTTTCCCTTATTTCAGGACGTAATCCTGAATTACTCATAGGACAACATGTAATTTCTGCCGCCGCAGTAAAGCAAAGTGGTTTAGAAATAATCAGTACCGGTTATATGGTTATTGATGGTGGAGCGCCAACCACTGTCTCATATATCAGCAATGCAGCTCCAATTCCTGCCGACAAGAATGAAATTGCCATGTGCACAGCTATGGCTGGAGAAATGCTGGGAATGAAACTGATTTACATGGATGCCGGCAGTGGCGCTAAAAGACCCATACACGAAAGCATGATTGAACAGGTAGCAAGAGTCATTGAAGCCCCGTTAGTGATCGGTGGTGGCATCAAAGACCCTGAGAAAGCCTATATCAACTGCAAAGCAGGCGCTGATGTGATTGTGATTGGAAATGCTATCGAGAAAGACCCTACTCTCATAAGGGAAATGAGTGATGCTATTCACTCGGTTATCATACCCGCTTAATTAACTTTTACTTCGCAAAAACACTTATTGCAATTACGAATGAGTAGTTGAACAGTGTAAAATGCTATACCTAAAGCATTTTTCGCTAACAATTGTTATCTAAAATAATTTCGTATCCCACCAAATTTTCACATAAAAACAAGACTATTCTTAAAAAAAATGATTTCTTTTGTGCCGGTAAACTTTTAAGCACCAGAACACTCTAATAAGAAATGCAAAAAAATCTCACCATAATACTCGCTGATGTAGCTGCTAACGTGGCTACTATACTGCGTGGGGTTTTTCCTGTACAACCTCGTACAGTTTTTATCAGTCGCCCAATTCCCGTTGTGGTGCGACGTTGATACCATTCTACCATAGTGTCCTTTCAGGTATCGGAACTATGAACCCCACAAAGGGGACTCGTGTACTATTCCACATTTTCAACGATTGAATTTCACCTTTTTATCTTGACCGCAATGGAACAGCAGCATAGTTTTCAGATTGTTATAGCCAATGAATCGCATCTCGACTTCGCCACCATCATCTGTGATGAAATGGCCAATTCCGCTAAAGCCCGTGGCACCGGAATCGCCAAAAGAACCCCTGAATATATTCAGGAAAAGATGAGGGAAGACAAAGCCGTGATCGCCTTTAACCAGGATGGCATCTGGGCCGGTTTCTGCTATATAGAAACCTGGAGCCATGGCGAATATGTGGCCAACTCCGGACTCATCGTAGCACCCGCTTTCCGCAAAAGCGGATTGGCAAAAGCCATCAAAAAGAAAGTATTTGAACTGAGCCGTAAAAAATACCCCGAAGCCAAGATCTTCGGTCTTACTACCGGTCTCGCCGTTATGAAAATCAATAGCGAACTCGGCTACGAACCTGTAACCTATAGCGAACTGAGCCAAGACGAAGCGTTCTGGGCAGGTTGCAAAAGCTGTGTGAACTATGAGATACTGATGAGCAAGGATCGCAAAAACTGTATGTGTACAGCAATGCTCTATGATCCAAAAGATCATTATGAGCCAGAAGAGACTAAACAGTTCTTCGAAGAGAATGTTAGCGGGCTTGAAAGACTTCTCAAGTTCAAACAATGGAAATTGCTGAAACCTTTCCTCCGTAAAGAGAAAGAAGGTAATGGCGGCGGCACCCATAAATCATTCTTGCACTTTTTTTTCAACTTATAAATCCACCACCCCGGAATGAGCAAGAAAATAGTTTTAGGATTCAGCGGCGGACTCGATACCACCTATTGTGTAAAATACCTGAGCGAAGAGAAAGGATACGAAGTACATAGTGTTATCGTAAATACCGGTGGATTTTCTGATGATGAATTGACAAAGATCGAAGCCCATGCGTATAAGCTGGGAGTGAAAACACATACTACAGTAAATGCCGTTAAAGGCTATTACGACCGTATCATCAAATACCTGATCTACGGAAACTGTCTCAAGAACAACACCTACCCGTTAAGCGTATCCGCAGAACGTCTCAGTCAGGCGCTTCATATTGCTGAACACGTAAAAGCATTAGGTGCCGATGCAGTTGCTCACGGAAGTACAGGAGCTGGTAACGACCAGGTTCGTTTTGATATGATCTTTCATATCATGATTCCTGGTGTTGAGATCATTACTCCTATCCGCGACCTCAAACTTAGTCGAGAAGAAGAGATCACTTACCTAAAGAGCAAAGGGATTGAGATCAATTTCGAAAAAGCGATGTACTCCATCAACAAAGGTCTTTGGGGTACCAGCGTAGGCGGAAAAGAAACACTCAACAGTAAAGGCATGCTTCCTGAATCGGCCTGGCCTACTCAGGTTACAAAAACAGATGCTGAAGAAGTGAAGCTTGGTTTTGTAAAAGGACAATTGACTACTGTAAACGATAAATCATTCGGTCATCCATCTGAAGCTATACAATACCTTCAAACAATCGCAGGTCCTTTCGGTATCGGTCGCGATATTCACGTTGGCGATACCATCATCGGTATCAAAGGACGTGTGGGTTTTGAAGCAGCAGCTCCAATGGTTATACTGAAAGCACATCATGCCCTCGAAAAACACACCCTTACCAAATGGCAATTGCAATGGAAAGATACCCTTGCGCAATTCTATGGTAACTGGATGCATGAAGGACAAATTCTCGATCCTGTAATGCGCGATATCGAAGCCTTCCTCGAGAACAGCCAGGAAACTGTAACCGGAGAAGTATTCGTTCAGCTAATGCCCTATCGTTTTCAGGTAATCGGCATCAGTAGTGCATACGACCTCATGAGCAGCAAGTTTGGTAAGTACGGAGAAATGAACACCGGATTTACTGGAGATGATGTGAGAGGGTTTAGTAAGATTTTCGGGAATCAGACTTCGATATGGAATGCAGTTCAAGCGGAGAACGCCAAAGGCCCAAAGCCTAAGGCCTAAAGCTGGGTGCAGGATGCTTGATGCTAGATGCGAAAGGCAGCACTTCGAACATTTTGACTTTTTAATTTTGACTTTTTAATTTACTCAGATGCCTAAAAGAATAAAAGCGGGAATCATTGGAGGAGCGGGTTATACAGGGGGTGAATTGATTCGCTTACTGATTAACCACCCCGGTGTTAATCTCACTCATATCCATAGTCGCAGTAATGCCGACAAGCCTGTTCATAGCATCCATCAGGATCTGTTGGGAGATACGGAGCTGGTTTTTACAGGTGATAATAAGTTTTTCGAGAAAGGGTCTGTAGATGTACTGTTCCTTTGCTTAGGACATGGTGAGTCGCGCAAGTTCCTGATTGAAAATAAAGTGGCTGCTTCTGTAAAGATCATTGACCTGGCAAACGACTTCCGTTTATTGGGACAATCAGAAATCGGATCACGTCAGTTCGTTTATGGTTTACCAGAAGCGTATAAGAATGAAATAAAAGCAGCATCAAATATCGCCAACCCTGGATGCTTTGCCACTACCATCCAATTAGGTTTGTTGCCATTGGCAAAAGCAGGATTGTTGAAAGAAGTACATACAACAGGTATAACCGGCAGCACTGGCGCCGGACAATCATTAAGCGCTTCCTCCCATTTCAGTTGGAGGTCGAACAATATTCAAGCTTACAAAACGCTTACTCACCAACATTTGGGAGAGATACATCAAAGCCTGCATCATCTGCAGAACAGTTT
This sequence comes from Chitinophagaceae bacterium, assembly GCA_016721085.1. Lineage (GTDB taxonomy): Bacteria > Bacteroidota > Bacteroidia > Chitinophagales > Chitinophagaceae > Endoryza. The sequence continues at coordinate 293,510 of JADKJI010000005.1, forward strand.
TCCATCCACACCATTAGGTGATACGAACGGAATCCATTTTGTACCCTGGAGAGGAGATTTCACACGTGGCATCTTCATCAGTTCCCAATTGCATTGCGAAAAGAAACTCGATGAACTCTATGCCCTTTACGAATCCTATTACGAAGGTCATCCCTTCACACATGTAACTCACGAACCTGTTTTCCTGAAGCAAGTGATCAATACCAATAAATGCATCATCCAGCTTGAAAAAGCCGGTAACCAATTAGTAGTTCATTCCGTTGCCGACAATTTATTGAAAGGCGCAAGTGGGCAAGCAGTTCAGAATATGAATTTGTTGTTTGGATTGGGAGAGGAAGAGGGATTGCGATTGAAAGCTTCAGCATTTTAGGGAATTTTCACCGCAGAGACGCAGAGACGCGGGGTAATGCGCTGAAGAAATACAAAAAGAAAATTATATTCCAAAGAAAGCAAGACGCTTTTCCCTGCGTCTCTGCGTCTCCGCGGTAAAAAAAATACACAATAAACTAAATAATATATTCCAAAGAACCCAAAGCGCAGCTCCCTGCGTCTCTACGGTAAAAACTTCAAAAATGAACTTATTCGACGTTTACCCGATCAACGAAATCACAATCGTAAAAGCCAAAGGCTCCTATGTATGGGATGACAAAGGCGACCAGTACCTCGATCTTTACGGAGGCCATGCAGTAATCAGCATCGGTCATACACATCCTCATTGGGTAAAACGTATAGAAGCACAATTGGAGCAGATCGCTTTCTATTCAAACTCTATTCGTATTCCGTTGCAACAACAATTGGCATCAAGACTTGGAAAGCTTTCTGGAAAAGAAGACTACCAACTCTTCCTTTGCAATAGTGGTGCAGAAGCGAATGAGAACGCATTAAAGATGGCTTCATTCCATAATGGAAGAAAAAAAGTTGTGGCTTTCAGCAAATCATTTCACGGCCGCACTTCATTAGCTGTTACTGCAACAGATAACAAAAGCTACACAGCTCCCGTGAATGAGAATGATAATATCATCTTCCTTCCTTTCAACGACGAAAAAGCCCTCGAAGCCTGTTTCGCAAAACAAGGAAAAGAGATCTCTTCAGTAATCATCGAAGGCATACAAGGTGTTGGCGGTATCAATGTAGCTGAGAATAGTTTCCTTCAAAAGATCCGCTCTCTTTGCGATGAGCATGGAGCCGTTTATATAGCCGACAGCGTTCAGTGTGGTTATGGAAGAAGTGGTAGATTCTTCAGTCATGATTTCGCCGGAGTAAATGCCGATATGTACACAATGGCTAAAGGAATGGGTAATGGATTCCCTGTTGCCGGCGTTATCATCGCTCCTCATATCAAACCAAAGCATTTCCAACTAGGCACCACATTCGGTGGCAATCATCTGGCTTGTGCTGCTGCTCTTGCAGTATTGGAAGTGATTGAAGAAGAGAAACTGATGGGCAATGCCGTTACCACCGGACATTACATAAAAGAAGCTCTCAAAGAAATACCCGAATTAAAAAACGTAAGAGGCCGTGGTCTAATGATCGGCTTTGATGTTCCCGAAGAATTAAAAGATCTCAAGAAAAACCTTCTCTGGAACCAGAAAATATTCACTGGAGAATCAAAACCAAACGTAATCCGATTGCTGCCATCGTTGGCGTTGAAGAAAAGGGATGCGGAGGATTTTATTGATGCGATTAAGGAGGAGATTGCGCTTTTGAAGGCTTGATATTAGGCCTAAAGCTTAAGGCCTAAAGCCTAAGGCGTGTACTGAGATTGAAACGAGGTTTAGTAATTGACGGATGAATGTATTGAGCTTTGTTTTTAAGGCTTGATCCGAGTTGGTGAGAATGAATTGTGAACAAGAAAAATTCGGTGAAGATGAGAAATTATAAGAATTATGAAGTGTGGCAGTGTGCGCATGAATTTGCTGTTTTTGTTTATAAGGAAATAGTACCGGTATTGCCTAAGTCGGAACAATACGAACTCTGTTCTCAGTTAAGAAGGGCCGCAAGTTCAATTCCGATGAATATTGCAGAAGGTTGTGGAAGATATTCAGAAACAGAATTTGCACGATTTCTTGATATATCTCTTGGGTCAGCACATGAAACGGAATACTGTTTACTATTGTTAAAAGACCTGGGGTATATAGACTCCAGTTTATTTGAAAGAGCTACTAACAAAATAGCTGTAATCAAATCAAAACTGATTAACTTAATTAAAACAATAAGGAAAGCGCCCATTAAACCCAAATAATAGAATTAAATAAATGAGCATCTTAACCCTTCTTGTTACAAATAGTTAGGAACTATATAATTCAAACGCAAGCCTTAGGCTTTAGGCCCTAGGCTTTAAGCTAAATCATGAAACATTTTATAACAAGCACCGACTCTACAAACATCAATAGCCTGGTTCTCAAAGCCCTGGCCTACAAACAAAACCCCACTGCCGATAAGCAATTAGGTGCAGGGAAACGTATGGGTTTGTTATTTCTGAATCCAAGTATGCGGACGAGATTGAGTACACAGATTGCAGCGCAGAACCTGGGAATGGAGCCGGTAGTGTTTAATGTAGGACAAGAAGGATGGTCATTGGAGTTTGAAGAAGAAGCCATCATGAGCGGAACAACAGTGGAGCATGTGAAAGATGCAGCACCGATATTGGGAAACTATTTTGATATACTCGGCATCCGTACCTTCCCTTCGTTAAAGAACAAAGAAGATGATTACAGTGAACTTTATATAAAACAATTCATAAAATATTCCGGCATACCCATCGTAAGCCTTGAAAGCGCCACCTTACATCCACTTCAAAGTCTTACAGACATAATCACAATCACTGAGCATTTAAACAACTCATCAAAAAAATCTGCGCCAATCCCCGCAATCCGTGGGCACAAACCAAAAGTAGTACTAACCTGGGCACCCCACGTAAAACCTTTACCGCAATGTGTAGCCAACAGTTTTGCGCAATGGATTAACGCCTGGGGAGAAGCCGACTTCGTAATAACACATCCTGAAGATTACGAACTCGACACCCAATTCACCAAAGGAGCCACCATCACCCATAACCAGGAAGAAGCATTGAAAGATGCCGACTTTGTTTATGTGAAGAACTGGAGTACCTACACCGACTATGGAAGAATCTATTGCAACGACCCTGACTGGATGCTCACCAACGAAAAATTACAAGCAACCAATAACGCCAAAGTAATGCATTGCTTACCCGTAAGAAGAAATGTAGAACTTAGCGATGAAATTCTCGACGGACCAAACAGCATCGTAACACAACAAGCTTCTAACAGAGTTTGGGCGGCGCAGGCGGTGTTAGCGGAAATATTGGAGGGAAGTGGTAAGTGATAAGTTTTAAGTAATAAGAAAGAAGTTTTGAGTAGTAAGTTATAAGTAAGTAAGCAGTTCGAAGTACCTTGTTATGTGTAGTAAAATTTTGGGCGAAGCCTGTATTTACTTAAAACTTACTACTCATAACTTATAACTATAAATACCATGGTAACAGTAATTAAAATTGGCGGCAATATCATCGACAAGGATTCACAACTACAGTCGTTCCTAGAATCATTTGCTGCTGTTGCCGGAAAAAAGATACTGATCCATGGCGGAGGAAAGATAGCTACAAGAATTGGCGACCAATTAGGAATTGAATCAAAATATGTAGAAGGAAGAAGGATTACTGATGCTGCCACTCTCGATGTGGTTACGATGGTCTATGGTGGATTAGTGAATAAGAAAATAGTAGCCAGCTTACAAACTATGGGTTGCAATGCCATTGGTATTACTGGTGCCGACGCCAACCTCGTTCCTGCCAATAAACGCCCGGTGAAAGAAGTGGATTTTGGTTTTGTAGGTGATGTGAAAAGTGAACAGTTACCTGTAAGCACCTGGCAACAATTACTGGAAATAGGATTAACTCCTGTAGTTGCCCCATTGACGCACGACGGAAAAGGTTCCATTCTCAATACCAATGCCGATACCATGGCACAGGAAATTGCAAAGGCTTTGGGAAAAGTATATAGTGTAAGCCTGATCTATTCATTCGAAAAACCTGGAGTGTTGCTGGATGTAAATGACGACAACTCAGTTATAAATAAATTGAATCCAACTTCCTATCAAGAACTGAAATCGGAACAGAAGATATTTGCTGGCATGATCCCTAAACTCGACAATGCTTTCAGCGCATTGAATGCGGGCGTAACAAAAGTGATTATTGGGGATGCCGCAAAACTGGACCAATTAATTGCCGGCAGCTCCGGCACAACTATTATCCATGAATAATTCACTCACCATATTACAGGACGATGCGATAGGGTTGTTGAAACGACTCATCGCCACTCCTTCCTTCAGTAAAGAAGAGCAGATCACTGCCGATATCATAGAACGTTTCCTGGAATCAAGAGGCGTTCGAACAAAAACACATCTGAATAATATCTGGGCTCAGTGCAATCATTTTGATCCTACTAAGCCCACACTCTTGCTGAATAGTCATCACGATACCGTAAAACCGAATAAGGGATATACACTTGACCCCTTCTCTCCAATAGAAAGCGATGGGAAATTATTCGGACTGGGAAGTAATGATGCCGGAGGATGTCTGGTTTCACTGATGGCGGTATTCCTTCATTATTTCAAAAGATCAGATCTCAAGTATAATCTCGTTTTTGCTGCAACAGCCGAAGAAGAGATATCAGGACATAACGGCATTGAGGCATTAGTGCCTCGATTGGGTAAGATAGACTGTGGCATTGTTGGTGAACCCACACAGATGCAAATGGCTGTGGCAGAAAAAGGTTTATTGGTATTGGATGCTGTAGCTCATGGTCGTGCAGGACATGCTGCCCGAAACGAAGGAGAAAACGCTTTATACAAAGCTTTGAAAGATATTGCCTGGTTCCAGACTTATCAGTTTCCAAAAGTCTCTGATCTGTTAGGACCAGTTAAGACAACTGTAACAGTAATAGAAACAGAAAACAAGGCGCACAACGTAGTACCTGCGCATTGTAAGTATGTGATTGATTGTCGCGTGAATGAGCTCTACACTTTCGAAGAGATCATTGAAACCATCAGAGCCAATGTACAAAGCGAAATACAGCCCCGCAGCACCCGTCTGCGGTCTACTGCTATCGCTTTAGATCATCCATTAATCCAAGCCGGAATTGCTCTGGGAAGAACCTACTATGGCTCTCCCACCACTTCTGACAAAGCTCTGATGCCATTCCAAACCCTTAAAATGGGTCCTGGTGATAGCGCACGCAGTCATACCGCCGATGAATTTATATTTGTGGAAGAGATAAGGGAGGGGATTGAATTGTATATAAAATTGTTAGATCTCGTTTTGTTGGAGACTTAAAGATTTTAGCCTAAAGCTTAAGGCCTAGGGCCTAAGGCTCATTTAGTAAGCTAAACGGAATTTCGTCGAAGACAGAGATCTAGGTTGGAACTCAAATTAAGCCCTAGGCTTTAGGCCTTAAGCCTTAGGCATCTCGCATCAAGCATAAAGCAATTAACATGAAACTCTGGCAAAAAGAAAACACCACCGTCTCCTCCATCATCGACCAATTCACCGTTGGAAGAGATAAGGAATTTGATATTCTGCTCGCGAAGTATGATGTGCAGGGATCGATGGCTCATGTACAGATGCTGGGAGAAGTGGGATTGATGTCGAAAGCAGAAGCAGATCTGGCGATAGGTGGGTTGAAGGAAATCATGGCAAGCATTGAAGCGGGTGAATTCTCTTTATCACCAGAGGTGGAAGATGTACACTCACAAGTGGAATTTCTGCTGACGCAGAAGATAGGAGAAGCAGGTAAGAAGATACATAGTGGCAGAAGCAGGAACGATCAGGTGGCGGTTGATATCAAACTCTATCTGAGAGCCGAAATACTTGCTATCAAAAAAGAAACTACTAACCTCTTTCAATTACTGATCAGTCAAAGCGAGGCTTTCAAAGATAAATTGATACCAGGCTACACGCATCTGCAATTGGCTATGCCTTCTTCTGCAGGACTATGGTTGGGTGCTTATGCAGAAAGCTTGACCGATGATATGGAATTATTAGCTGCGGCTTATGCAATCGCCAATAAGAATCCATTGGGAAGTGGGGCAGGATATGGTTCTTCTTTCCCCTTGAATAGAAAACGGACCACCGAATTGCTTTGCTTCGGAAACCTCAACTGGAATTCTGTATATGCACAGATGACTAGAGGTAAGACTGAAAAAGTTACTGCTATCGGTATCAGCAGCATCGCTGCAACTATGGCAAGATTGTCGATGGATGCCTGTATGTATCTGAACCAGAATTTTGGTTTCATCTCTTTCCCTGCTGAATTAACAACAGGCAGCAGTATTATGCCGCATAAAAAGAATCCGGATGTGTTTGAATTGATTCGTGCGAAATGCAACCGCATTCAATCGGTGCCGAATGAAATCACTCTATTGCTGACCAATCTTCCTTCAGGATATCATCGTGATCTGCAGTTGACAAAAGAAATTCTTTTCCCTGCTATAGAGGAATTGAAAGCTTGTCTCCAGCTAATGCAATTGATGCTTTCAAAAATGGAAGTGAAAGATAATATACTGGAAGACGAGAAATATAAATATCTCTTCAGTGTAGAAGCCGTGAATGAACTTGTCAACAAAGGCGTTTCATTCCGTGATGCTTATAAGGAAGTGGGGAATACCATTGAAAAAGGCAATTTCTCATTCGACTATAAGAAGCAGCTTCACCATACACATGAAGGAAGCCTCGGCAATCTCTGTAATAAAGAGATCACCGAGGCCTTCGAAAAAGTTGCTGCGAAATTTATCTGAACAAATTATCTTAATTGAGAAGTATCCACTCTCGAAGGAGTATCTTTCCTGCAATAATAGTTGCTGAACTGATGGCTATGCCTTTAATGATTTCAGCCATACTCGCCATATTCAGTGTTTCTATTTCATCATCCAAAGTATGATAGTATTTATCAACTTCTTTATTTACTGCTTCCGGATCAGCTTCCATTCTTGAGGTGGAAATAGTATGTGCTGGTACACCTAATCTTGCGAGTGTTGCATTGTCTGAACGATAGAACAGGTTTTGTTTGGTGTATGGATCTGGATGGAAAGTGAATTTAGAGCCCACCAGATTTTTCTGCAATATCTTACCCATATCCGATTTTTCATAACCGGTGATATAAGCAGCGTTTGGACCCCACTTACTATCGGTACCGATCATTTCAATATTGAACATCGCAATTACTTGTTCAGGCTGATATTGGCGGGAGAAATAAGTAGCTCCAAAACCACCTGATTCTTCTGCGGTGAATGCTGCAAAAACCAGGGTCCTTTCATTATCTTTTTTCTGTGCGAAATAATGAGCCAGCATCATCACTGCAGTAGTTCCTGCTGCATCATCATTGGCTCCATTAAAGATTGAATCGCCATCTGCATTGGGTTTACCAACACCTAGATGATCGTAGTGGCCAGAGAAAATCACATATTCATTCTTACGGCTTTTACCAGGAATGATCCCTACCACATTCTTTAATGAGGTCTCGGTTGTTTCCTGAGTGAACTCTAATTTATAACTACTCACCTTTTCACTGGTAAGGACAAACATCAAGTTGAAATCGGAAGCAAACATATTACCTCTTGACCCTTTTAAGCGGTTGAGTATACTCTTATGAACCGTATCAACAGCTACAAAAGAATTCTTCTTTGCGGCTTGTAACTTTCTAAGTACTGATTGAAGCGTATCTTTCGGACCAACCACAACCATTTCATAACCAGAATTCTGGTCAATCTTCACGGAAGTTGTTGTTGTCAACCCAACAATATTCCTTCCATCCACTGCTACACCGTTTATATCTCCTGTAGCACTGATGAACTTTGTCTTCACCATCTTAAACTCCTGGAAATACGATCCACCATTTACAGGCTGCAACCCTGCTTTCTTAAATTCTTCAGCAATAAAATCTGCTGCCTTATCAATACCAGGAGTAAAAGGTCTTCTTCCTTTCATATCATCGGAAGAAAGAACACGCTCTATCCTTTCAACTTCCTTTGCATTAATAATCTTGTCGATATTCTGCGCAAAACTTAAAACGGCGATAAAGAACAAGCAGCCTGTCAGTAGTACTTTTTTCATCAAAAACTATGATTTATAACTGTGATTAATGGGATTAGCTGAGATTTAGCTGGGATTTTTAACTTGTATTCAATAGATTATTGGGATTAATCAGGGATTTGGATTGTGATTGATTCGACTTGATGTTGAACACGCCTTTTATCAAAGCTATATTTCTCCTCCTCCCCTACTTCCATCCTACCCTACTTCCCTACTGTATTCGGCTGTTAATTTCCACACTTTCACATCTCCACATTTTCAAATTCTCAAATCTTCAAATTCTCAAATTCCCTACAGGCTCATCATCTCCTTAAACTTCACCGTCTGCCTCCTGCTCACTTCAATCTTCTCGCCTCCTTTCATTTCCAGTAATAATCCACCATTGAAATAGGGTTCTATCTTATCAATGAGACGGAGGTTTACGATATGTTTGCGGTTGGCTCTGAAGAATGTCTTTTCATCCAATCTTTCTTCAAGGGCATTAAGCGATTTAAGTATAAGTGGCTTATGTGCACCGAAATATACCTTGGCATAGTTACCAACGCTTTCAAACAAACGAATTTCATTCAGCTTCACAAACCAGCAACGTTCACCATCTTTCACAAATACCTGGTCTTGTTCGTACAGTATCGATTTGTTCACGTTTACCGTTCCATTGCTCACTTGTTCACGCTCTTCCTGGAAGTGAAGTTTCTGGATGGCATCTGCCAAACGCTTTGGTTCTACAGGTTTCAAAAGGTAGTCGAGCGCATTCACTTCAAAAGCTTTCAATGCATATTCATCGTAAGCAGTTGTGAAAATTACATTTGGTATCCGATCCAGCTCCGATAACATATCGAAACCTGTCTTGCCCGGCATCTGAATATCAAGGAAAATAAGATCAGGATTGATATTCTCGATCTTTTCAATGCCTTCGCCGGCATTAGCCGCTTCGGCCACCACTTCAATTTCAGGATAGTCCATCAGTAACTTCTTTAGTTCGTTACGGGCCAGCCTTTCATCATCAATAATAATTGCTTTTAGCATAGTTCATCAATTTATGGTTACAGGTATCAGCACACGGGCCTGTACCACATTGCCGTTTACCTGTTTTATTTCGAAATTCGACTTATCACCAAATAACAACTGAAGTCTGTTCCTGGTACTGGATAATCCAAAACCATCTTCATTTACTAAGAGAGATAAATGGCCGGAATTCTCCACCAGCAATTCATGATAATCTCCCTTGAAATCAGAAACTATCTTTATAACGCCTCCACTCACCTGCTTTCCAATACCATGTTTGATGGCATTCTCTACCAGTGTCTGTAACATCATAGGAGGCACCGGCTGATCTAATGTGTCTTCATCAATCTCATATTCAACTCTCAACCTGTCTTCAAAACGGATATACTCAAGGGCGAGATAATCTTTTACAATATTCAATTCTTTCTCAAATGGAACTATCTCCAGTTTTTCCGCCTGCATGCTGCTTCGGAGGATATTACTCAGTTCAGTAATGGCATCACGTGCCCGTACCGGATTCTCATCTATCAATGCCCTGATACTATTTAGGGCGTTGAATATGAAATGGGGATTGATATGCGATTTGATAGTCTTTAGTTCCAGTTCTTTAACCAAAGCTTCCAACTTCAATGTATCGAGTTGCTGACGGCGGCTCTTAGAAATAGTAGATCAATACCCAGGGAGCAATCAGGATACCCGTATTCAGGATATTGATCAGCAATCGGCTGTAAAAATCAATATTACTGGTATCATTGAACGACATCACCTGAAACGACCCCATCACCAGCAAACTATACACCGTACTGGTGATGATGATAGCGAGGGTAAGACGGGTTACCATTTTTTCTAATAGGCAACAATAGCCAACCGGAACGCTTGATATATTCCCTTAAAATATGAGTACTGATTATGCCACCTACCATGTAGATACTGATTCGGGTGATATTGGCGATTGTAAGCTTATCACGGAAAGTGACAGCATAAAATAGCATGGAGAACCCTACAAGTCCCCAACCCCCCAACTGGCAAAGCCAGTAATTTGATATCCTGCTAATTAATCTCATACCTATAAAGGCAAATCTAATGATTCAATACCCTTGAAACCGCTATTTTGGATATATGGCCAATTACCTGTGTCAATCGGTGGTAGCCTAACCCTGTACAATTCGGAAAATAAGTGTTTTTCCTAAATAAAATGCCTGTGTTTGAACCAGTTCGGGCCTTTTTTGTTCTGTTAAAATACCAGTTGGGAAGAACTGGCCGTTATAATACCGTATTTTTGAGCCTGTAAACAGCACTTGATGGAAATAACTCCCGGACCACTCCTAAAAACGATCAACTCTCCTGCCGACATGAAGTCGCTCAGCAGGGAACAAGTACAGCAACTTTCCGACGAGTTGCGTCAGTATATCATTGACGTTGTTAGCGTTCATGGCGGACATTTCGCTGCCAGCCTGGGAGTAGTGGAACTGACTGTTGCCTTGCATTATATCTACAACACCCCTTACGACCAATTGGTATGGGACGTAGGCCATCAGGCTTATGGACACAAGATTCTTACTGGCCGACGCGATAACTTCCACACCAACAGAAAATATAAAGGTCTCAGTGGCTTCCCAAAAAGAAGCGAAAGTAAATATGATACATTCGGTGTGGGTCACTCTTCCACTTCTATCTCCGCAGCATTGGGTATGGCTATCGCCTCTAAGTACAAGGGAGAAGACAGGAAGTCGATAGCTGTAATCGGTGATGGTTCCATGACCGCGGGTATGGCTTTCGAAGCCATGAACCATGCCGGTGTTGCCGATACCGATATGCTGATTATCCTGAACGATAACTGCATGAGTATCGACCCGAATGTGGGTGCCCTCAGGGAATATCTTACCGATATCACTACTTCCCAAACCTATAATAAGATAAAAGACGATATCTGGAATGCACTGGGAAAACTGCCTATCGGTAAAAACTTCACCCGCGAAATGGCCAGCAAGCTGGAACATGGTGTGAAAGGTTTTATCAACAATAGCAGTAACTTATTTGAATCACTCAAGATCAGGTATTTCGGTCCAATCGACGGACATAACATGACCAAATTGCTGGATACCCTGCAAGATCTTAAGAACATTCCAGGACCGAAGTTGCTTCATATCATCACTACTAAAGGAAAGGGATATGCATTAGCTGAGAAAGACCAGACCAAGTGGCATGCACCCGGTCTTTTCGATAAGGTTACCGGAGAAATCCAGAAAAAAAGATACGATACACCACAACCTCCGAAATACCAAGATGTATTCGGACATACCATCATAGAGTTAGCTGAGAAAAACGATAAGGTATTCGGGGTTACTCCGGCCATGCCTTCAGGCTCTTCTCTCAAATTCATGATGGATAAGATGCCGAACAGGGCCATCGACGTAGGTATCTGCGAACAACATGCTGTTACAGTAAGTGCCGGTATGGCTACGCAGGGACTGAAAGTATTCTGCAATATCTATTCATCTTTCATGCAAAGAGCCTACGACCAGGTGGTGCATGATGCCGCTATCCAGAAATTACCAGTAATATTCTGTTTGGACAGGGCAGGATTAGTAGGAGAAGACGGACCAACCCATCACGGTTGTTATGATATCTCTTATTTCCGCTGTATCCCTAACTTGATCATCAGTTCACCAATGAACGAAAGCGAATTGAGGAACCTGATGTATACAGCCCAATTGGAAAGCACCAACATGCCATTTGTAATCCGCTATCCACGTGGAGAAGGTGTTATGCCTGAATGGCGTACCGAAATGAAGGAAATTAAGATCGGAACCGGAAGAAAGATAAAAGACGGAAAAGACATTGCCATATTATCGCTTGGACATCCCGGCAATTTCGTAAGTGCTGCCATCAGGGAATTAAAAGCCGAAGGCCTTGACCCAGCCCATTACGATATGCGTTTTGTAAAACCGCTGGATGAAAATATGCTCCACGAAGTTTTCAGCAAGTATGATAAAGTGATTACTGTTGAAGACGGCGCAATACAAGGTGGTTTTGGATCCGCCATATTGGAATTCATGGCTGCCAACAACTACAAAGCCGAAATCAAGATACTTGGTATTCCTGATCGCTTAGTGGAACATGGTACTCCTCGCCAATTGTATGAAGAGATTGGAATCGACGCCAGTGGCATAGCCAAAGCCGTTCGCGAATCGTTGAGTACTGTAAACACTAAGCAGCCACTTCTAAGTTAAAAGTCAAAATAGGTACAGAAATACAAAAGTCAAGACTGGGACAGCATGAGGAAAGTCTTTAGTTCCTTGCGTCTCTGCGTCTCTGCGTCTCTGCGGTAAAATGTATTTGTATTAGCTGTTCTCCGACGAGTAAATCACGCCTTTAAATCCTGTTTAAACATCAATCCTGTCTTTAATGGCTGTTCCTCGCGACAACGCGTTTCTGAGGAAAAACCTATCTTGTATCCCTGACACACTTCCAAATCAGGTCCTGTACTTCTTGCAATCGAAATGTTAAATGCATGGTGGTTTTAAGTTTTCATTAATACCAGCTATGGAAATTAGTCCGTTGAGTATCTTTTTAAATACTCAAAATGGCTGCTTCCATGAAACGCTTCTTTCTTTTCTCGCTCCTCTTACTTACTGTATCAATCGTCATTGCCGGTACTTGGTACCTCAGTCATTACAAGAAACACAAAACAGTAACATCCCTTAGTTTACCCGAAAAGAAATCAAAGTCATTGCTGGAACAAGCCAGGAAAGCAAAGGCATTTGTCAAAGAAGAAAAGTATAACGACAGCATCTGTTTCCTCGTAGATATGAGTCTGGCCTCAGGCACCAATCGCTTCTTCATATACAACATGAAGAACAACTCATTAATAGATGCAGGCCTCGTAACCCATGGCCGCTGCAACAAGGATTTTCTAACCGGCAGACAGTACGGCAATGAAGTCGGTTGTGGCTGTACGTCACTCGGCAAGTATAAAATCGGAAACCCCTATCAGGGCCGATTCGGATTGGCCTATAAACTTCACGGACTCGACAGTAGCAATTCAAATGCCTTTAAACGTTTTGTAGTATTACATTCTCATTCCTGTGTGCCTTCCAGCGAAGTAGATCCGGCACCTATCTGTCAAAGTGATGGCTGTCCAACGGTTTCGCCAGCCTTCTTGCAGAAACTAGCTGGTATATTAGACAATTCCAAAAAGCCGTTGTTGTTGTGGATGTATGAGTGAGGGAAATTAAAAAGTCAAAAGTTAAAAGTCAAAATGGGTGCAGCAAAATAATAACCGAAGAGGCGCGGAGACGCAGAGGCACTGCGACGGTATATATCACAGCTAATCATATAAATCAAATAAATCCCAGTTTGTATTGGCTGTTCATCCTGTATTTCCTTAAATCCTTTAATCCTGTTCCAGACAAAACCTGTTTCGAAGAAACACAACAATCCTGTTTATCCCTGTTATCCTTTCACATCAAGGTCCTGTATTTGTATTCACAAAAGAATGCAATAACCGCAGAGACGCAGCGACGCAGAGATGTTTTCGCTGCGCCTCCGCGTCTCTGCGGTAAAATGTATTTGTATTAATTGAGCTGTAACAGTTTCTGAATAGTAAGCCCATCCTGTGTATCCCTGATATCCTTTCACATCATGGTCCTGTACTGGCTGTTATTCCGGTTGGTCGGTTGTAGGTGGCGTTTCATTGAAGGGGTTAAAGAAGATATCATCTTCCCTCGCATCATTCCATTCCACGATGAAATTATTACGGCCTTCGCCAGTCATGATCATCATATACTTCTGTTGAATCAATTCGAGCATGGAAAGAAACATGAATATCGCCTGGATACGGTCGTTACATACTTCGAAGATTTTTTCAAATGCCATCACTTTCTCCTTCTTCACAATATCGAGCATATACTCACGACTGCCCTCCATGGTATAGTCGTACTGAACAACGGTATGAACCGGAGGTGCTTTCTTGCGATCTTCCAGCTTCTTCATCAGCTTTTCAAAGGTCTTCATCAATTTGAAAAGAGTGATGGTCTGGATCTCGGTGCCTTCACCGGCTTCTTCACCAATAATGGACAACTCCTTCTGCAGGTTTCCTCTTCTCACCATCAGCATTCGGATAGCTTCCATCTCAGCCATTTGAGCGGTAGCCTCTTTGTAGCGCTTGTATTCCAAAATCTTGTCGATCAACTCCTGACGAGGGTCGATTTCATTACCTAAGGCATCCACTTCCTTACGCGGTAAAAGCATCTTGGCCTTGATACGCATCAGGGTGGAAACGAAGAGGATGAACTCACTCGACAATTCAATGTTCAATTTTTCCTGACCATGTATAAAGTCAAGAAAATCATTGATTATACGAGTAATAGGAATATTATATATGTCGAGTTCATCACGCTCAATAAAGAACAATAATAAATCGAACGGACCTTCAAACTGCGCTAATTTAATCTGGTAGGATGCCTGGCTCACAAAGCTTGTTTTTCAATGAAAAAATAAAGTCCCAATCTACGACTGGGACTTGTAAAATTAGCAAAAACTTATTCAGAATTTGGCAGACACACCCACTCCTAAAAGGGAGCGCATTTGGGTGCCGGCAGAGTTCTTATTTGGACCAAATTGGCGAACATCGTCATCATAAATGAGGTCGAAATTATAAGTAACCTGTAACCACTTATTAACCTTCATTGAAATAGTATTGGTCCAGAATACGTCTACATTTCCTGGTTTTGGACCTGTTTCGGTAACCAATAACTGATCTGGACCAACGGCTGCATATTTATAAGAAGGTAGGTAGTTGGAATAAAGATCCAGACGAGATTTATAGTTTACATTCTTGATGATCTCTTTATTGAAGTTAACAGATGCATAAGCACCGAGTTCGAAACGAACTTCACGGCTTGGGTCTACACCATATAAAGTTGAAATAGGCAATTCATAACCACCGCCAGGAATAACACCAGCCTGATAGAAGTAGCTCTTGGGCTTATTAGTAACTATCACTGTACGGGCAGAAACCGGAGAGAAGAAAATAGAAAAGAATGAATTGGGCTTCCAGTCAATACCTGGAGCGAAAGTAAAATAAGCTGGGGCCATGAAACCTGAAGTGCGGCGTTTAAGGCCTTTACCCTGATAATCATAATCAAATCCATCAGTGAATTGGGAACGGAAATTAGCTACAATCGATGCGCTAAGATTCTTGCCAATACTGCGGCCCAATTTGCTGAAAAGGTCGATTTTATCGTCATTCTTTCTTACACCCAGTGAAGAGGTGTTTACAAAAGCGTATCCGAAATCAAAAGTGTTATCCCAAGACCATTTGCCTAAAGAACGGTTAGCATAAAGGCTGGCATAAGTAGCAAGGGAGATAGAGAATTTTTCAGCACCCGCTGCCCAGTTACGGCTTCCACCCTGACCCAGGGCCAGTGAAAAAGTACCTCCTGTTTTCCAGGTTTTGTTCGATTTTTTATCGGGATCATTTTTACCACCCCTTGTAGCCTGGTTATGCATATCCTTTACGCCGGCATCTTGCGCCTCGGCTGCTACGAATACAAAAAATAGGGTGGCGAGTAAGATAATTTTTCTCATACAGGCTGTTTGGTTTTGGTATAAAAAAAGGCATTTTGAAGATACTCAAAATGCCCTACAAATATATCATTTTATTCCTTTTCCCCATATTCCCGAGAAAATTGGATTTCCGGGTTTTATTGAGGCATTCGGGTAAGCTATTATCAGAATTTCTTTATGTACCCAAAGCCGAAATACTGCCTGAACTGGGTTCTGCGGCTGGCATTATCTGCCCCTAACACCCTAACATCATCATCATAAATTATGTCCATACCCAGATTGGCTGATATTCCTTTATAGATATTAGCGCTGATAAGATTAGTCATGAATACATCCACATTCTGTGGGTTGCGCTTATAGTTGGAAAACAACTCAAGTTTACCCTTGTAGGTTACATTCTTCACGATATCTTTTAGGTAATTAGCAGTTACATAAGCACCCAGTTCCTCATTAATTGTTTCACCTAAAGGCACTCCATAAGCACCACCTTTCTGACCTGGAACTACCAGACCCGTCGCATTTACAATTACCCAGCGAGATGAAAGTGGAGAAATGAAAACAGTAAGGTCCTTATTCGGTTTGTAATCAAGTCCCAGTGATACTATCAGATAAGCTGGAGCCAGAAACTGAGATATTTTCACACTTGAATCAGCTTTTGGATAGTTGAATCCCGGTGCCATTTGCGTACGGAAACTAACTAGTCCACCTACATACCATTTAGGAGCAATCTTATATCCATACTTAGTAAGCAATTCTATCCGGTCATCGCTTTTACGCTCACCAAGCGAAGTTGTCTTTACATAACCTAAAGCCACATCTAAACTATTATCCCATGAATGCTTTCCCTTTGCATAATGCGCAAAAAGGTTCATGAACCCAGATGCATTGATTTGCAATTTATCTCCACCAGCTGACCAGTTGGAAAGTGATGTCTGACCAAAATTGGCATTGAACAAACCACCGGTTTTCCAGGTCTTGGTAGTGGTGTCTTTCGGATCTTTTACAATTGTCTTTGAAGACTCCGCCTTCAATTCCTGAACAGTCTTGTCTTGTGCTTGTAATTGCCCGATGCTGAAACATACAAGCAGTGTAACTACTAGCTTTTTCATCTTTGATATTTGTGGTTGGTAATTAAAAAAATGTTCCTGCGAAAACGCATTCCTTTTGCAAGAAAAGAACAGGCAAGGGGGAATACAAATCGCAGGAACAAGTGACTACAATGCAGTTGTAATTATTTCTTTAAAGAGTCGCGGATCTCACGCAGTAAGGTGATATCTTCTGGTGGAGCAGCAGGAGCTGCGGCTTCCTCTTTCTTCTTCATACTATTGATTGCTTTGATAACCATGAACATTACAAAAGCAACAATTATAAAATCAATTATTGTTGTTATAAAAGTGCCCCATTTCAAGGCAATTTCGGTAACAGCAGGTGTGGTTACAGAGCCTGCAGCATCTTTCACTTCAGCAACCGCTTTTTGGATAACATATTTCTTCTCATTGAAATCAACACCGCCGGTTAAAAGCCCTACAATTGGTGCTACTAATCCATCAGTAAAGGAGGTCACTACTTTTCCAAATGCACCACCCATTACAAACGCTACAGCGATATCTACAAGGTTTCCCTTGAGTGCAAATTCTTTGAATTCTTTCATCATGCCCATAAAATAAAGTTTTGGTTGAATTAATAATAAATCTAATGTAACAAAAAAGCGATTTCCCACATTGGGAGTCGATAAATTTAGATAAAAGGTTGCTCAAAGACCTATTTTACCCGCTTACCTCTATTTTTTGAGCCCTGGGAACTGCATTTTTAGACTTTTTAATGTATCCCTCACTTGCTTGGCAATTATATATTCCTTGTACCAATTCTGGTCGCTGGGCACAATCGTCCATGGCACATCATTGCATTTTTCAAAACAATCATCATAAACAGCCATATACTGATCCCACAACTTGGCTTCCTCAAAATCCTTCTCGTTATACTTCCATTGTTTGGTACTGTCATGTATCCTTTCTTCCAGCCTACCCTTCTGTTCTTCAGGTGAAACATGCAGATAGAATTTAAGGATATGGGTATTATTATGGTTTGTTAACAGGCTTTCAAAATCGTTGATAGCTTTCATACGCTTTTTAGCTGTTACATCGTCGCACCATTTATGAACTCTGGTTATGAGTATATCTTCATAATGCGACCGATTGAATAATTGTATAACCCCTTTTGCAGGAGCTGCCTGGTGAACCCTCCATAAAAAATCATGACTCAATTCTTCAGGGGTTGGGGCTTTAAATGATTTCACCATCACTCCCTGTGGATTCAATTTGCCGAAAACATTTCTGATTACTCCATCCTTCCCACTGGCATCCATACCCTGTATCACTACCAGAATGGAATGTTTACTTTCTGCATAGAGCAGGTTTTGCAACTCATCCATTTCAGCCAATATCTTTTCGGTCTTGGCCTTGGTTTCTGCCTTATCAAAGTTCTTCGGTGCACGAGTGCTGATATCTTTCAGACTGATTTTTCCCATCGGTAAAGTTTTTTTAAAGTTATTGGAATTTGGCTGTTTATCGGCAACTTGCAGGCTCTTTAATGAACGCCACTCAACCAAATAAATTCATAAACTGGACGCTTTTCCTGCTTCTATCCATTATCTGGGGTAGCTCTTTCATACTCATGAAAAGAGGTATGTATACAGAATCTAACATTCCAACTCTTTCTGCCTATCATGTAGCGGCGATAAGAATCCTCAGTGCCGGCTTAGCCCTCTTACCCTATGCCATATGGCACTGGCGCAAAATACCCAGAAAAAAAGCTGGCTATGTTGTTCTTTCCGGATTCCTCGGAAGCTTTATCCCAGCCTTTCTTTTTTGTATTGCAGAAACAAAAATAGACAGTGCCCTCGCCGGATTCCTGAATGCCTTAACTCCCATCTTTACAATAGTAGTCGGTATCCTTTTTTATAATTCAAGTATTCCAAAAGGAAAATTATTAGGAGTTATAGTTGCGTTTTTAGGAATGATACTTTTATTCCTATCCAGCAGCCATATCAGTTTTCAATATTTATCTTATGCAGGTTTTGCTTTGGTTGCTACTATATGTTATGGATTCAATGTGAACATTGCCAACACTCATCTTAAAGAAGTTGGATCGGCTATAACGGCGGCAATTGCCTTCGGGGCCTTAATAATTCCATCTCTATTAGTACTCATAATAACCGGATATTTCAAATTGCCACTAGGTGAACCAGAATATATTCAGTCTACCCTTTCCGCTACTGTTTTAGGAGTGATGGGAACTGCAGTCGCCACCATCCTTTTCTATATGTTATTGAAGAAAGCAGGAGCCTTGTTTGCATCCATGGTTACATACGGAATTCCATTTATTGCATTAGGCTGGGGATTATTAGCCGGTGAAAGCATCACCCTTTTACAAGTAGTTGGATTAGCAGTGATCTTACTTGGAGTATATCTCACCAAAAAATAAAAATCCCCGATAGAATAACTACCGGGGACACTATTATTTTGACATTCCGTCAAACGGTCATGATTTCTTTTTCTTTTGCTGCAAGATGTTTATCAATTAAGGAGATGTAGCGGTCTGTTGTATCCTGGATCTCTTTTTCTGTATCCTTACAGATATCCTCACTCAATCCGTTTTTCTGTAATTTTTTTACACTTTCCATAGAGTCGCGACGGATATTCCTTACTGCTACTTTTGAATGTTCACCTTCGCCGAGGGCTTTCTTTACTAATTCCCTTCTTCTTTCTTCAGTAACCGGAGGAAGGAAAAGGCGGATCATATTACCATCATTCTGTGGCGTTACTCCAATATTAGCGGCTATAATAGAGCGCTCGATGGGTTGTAACATATTTTTCTCCCATGGCTGAATTGTAAGTGTTCTGGCATCAGCTACTGAAATATTACCCACCTGGCTGATTGGAGTTGGATTTCCATAATAATCAACCACTAACCCATCCAGCATGCCCGGAGTGGCTTTTCCAGCCCTCACTTTTACCAATTCTACTTCCAAATGGTTGATGGCTTTCTCCATCAAATCGAGGGTATGCGCTTTAATACTGTTTAATTCTTCCGACATAGTTGTTTTTATTAATTGGGCTACAAACCTACATCAAATAAAAAAACCGGTCAAAATCCGGTTTATAATTTTTTGTTGGCTACAAATTTTCTGGCGACCGTCAATTCTTCTGTTCCAGAATCGTGTCCTTTGTTAATGGCACCATCCTTTGGGAACCTACTTTCGACTTTACCGACTTGGCTACAAACAGTCTTGGTTTTGGACGGGTATAATACAATGCTGCAATGCCCGCAAAAAACAAAGTGATGATACCTAGAATCAATGAAGTACAACCCCAGCCTTGAAGGAAATAAGCACCCGCAATGAACAGCATGTTAACTGCGACTAATACAAAAGTGATATTTCGGTGTGAAACGCCTTTATCCAGCAGAAGATGATGAACATGGTTTCTGTCGGGACTAAATGGAGAACGGCGGTGAATCATTCTCATTCCAAAAACCCGAAGTGTATCTAATAAAGGAATCATCAAAATGGCGAACCCGAGGGCTGGTGCGGCACTGATAGCTACTTTTGAAGTGGCTACATCTGCTACATTGATGAATTTGATTACCAGAATGGCATTGACCAATCCTATAAGCATCGAGCCCGTATCGCCCATGAATATTTTTGCCGGTTGGAAATTAAATATGAGGAAGGCCACCAAACTGCCCGCTAATGAGAAAGAAAGAACCGCATAAGAAATATGACCAGCTTGAAGGAAATAGACTCCAAACACCACTGTTGCCATTAAACCCAGACTACCTGCTAATCCATCAACACCATCTATCAGGTTAAAAGAATTGATAATCACTATAACGGTGAAGTAAGTCAACAAGAGACTGAACATTTCAGGAACCTCATAAATACCAAGGAATCCATGCATGCTTTTTATCTGAATACCGCCTTTATAGATGATAAGAAAGGCTGCTAATACCTGACCAATGAACTTCTTGATGGGAGAAAGAACCAAAATATCGTCTTTTAATCCAAGGAAAAAGATGACAATGCTTGCTGCCAGGAAGTATTGGAATTCGGGGGAAGTCCTGAATTGAACGGCCAGTAAACAGGCTATCATGAATCCAGCAAAAATGCCCATACCTCCTAAAGAAGGGATAGGTGTCTGGTGAACTTTTCTTTCGTCGGGAATATCGAATAGCTTCTTCCGTTCGGCCACTGTAATAATAACCGGAATGGCTAAAAATGTGATCGTGAAGGAAATGGCTACAGAGAGTAATACATCAAATATAAGCATCAGCCAAGTTTTGTGTGTCTGAATTATCTACGTGCTGCTAATCTGGCCGGTTGGGTGCTCTTGAAACCGGGTGCAAAATAAGTCATGTTCACTGAATAACAACATAATTACTACCACTTTATTGTGGAACTGGTTGTTTTTGACCCCTTTCGAATCAAATAGTTTAATAGATAATCCACTCCTTATGATATTTCCTTTAGTTTTGCGGCCATAATTTCACTCCTTATGCCGGCCTTAAAAGATATTGCTACACAGTTAAGAAGAGACATAGTTCGTATGGTTCATGGTGTTTCCAGTGGTCACCCTGGTGGCTCGCTTGGTTGTGCCGACTATTTTACCGCCTTGTATTTCAAGGTGATGAAGTTTAATCCGGTATTCGATATGGATGCCCGTGGTGAAGATGTATTCGTTTTATCAAACGGTCATATTTCCCCAGTTTATTATTCCACCCTGGCTCGCGCCGGCTATTTCTATATAAAAGAACTGGCTACTTTCCGTAAACTGAATACCCGTTTACAAGGCCACCCAACTACCCATGAGCACCTGCCTGGGGTTAGAATTGCTTCGGGTTCCCTTGGACAAGGTATGAGTGTAGCCATCGGTGCCGCCCTTGCCAAAAAACTGAATAACGATACAAATCTTGTTTTCTCATTACATGGCGATGGTGAATTACAGGAAGGTCAGATATGGGAAGCTGTTTTATTTGCAGCTCATAATAAAGTTGACAACCTCATTTCAACTATCGACTGGAACGGACAGCAGATTGATGGACCTACTAAAAAAGTGATGGACCTCGGCGATCTCGCCGTAAAATTCGCTGCATTCGGTTGGGAAGTGGTGAACCTTGAAAAAGGAAATGATGTAGATGAAGTGGTTGCAGCCCTTGAAAAAGCAAAATCGCTTACAGGAAAAGGTAAGCCAATTGTAATATTGATGAAGACTGCGATGGGTAAAGGGGTTGATTTCATGGAAGGCAGCCACGAATGGCACGGAATTGCTCCAAACGACGAACAACTGAAGAAAGCTTTGGAACAATTGCCTGAAACTCTCGGTGACTATTAAGTGATTTTAATAATACTTTAATAAAAGGTTGGCTAAACAATGGCCAACCTTTTTTATTTTAGATAAACCAAAAACCTACCTATGCACAAAAATCTTTACTTATCCTTCCTTTTACTAATATCAACAACAGTCTTTAGCCAAGATTTCATTCCCCGCCGCAACGCCTTATTCATTGAGGCGGGAGGTAACGGTCTTTTTACATCTGTGAATTATGAACGGCCACTGACCTCTGCAAATAAAGGATTTGCCTTTCGAATTGGTGTAGGCATGTATGCTGAAAACGGTCTTTACCTTACCATACCTTTCACTGTGCATTATATGTTTCCATTGAATAATAGAGGCAGCTATCTGGATGCAGGAACAGGCATAACAGGTTCTGTAATGAATACAAATGATATTTTTAAGGGAGATGAAGACTCCTTCACTTCATTTACTGGTGTACTTGGCTGGAGAAAATATAGCCGAAATGGGAATAGGTTTTTCAGGGCGGCTTTCACACCAGTTATCAATAAATATGGATTTGTACCATGGTTAGGAATCGGGATTGGCTTTACAAATCTCTGATATCAGCTTTTTAACTCTACCGGTTGTAAAGCTGCTTTTCTACTTGGAAACCAGGAAGCCAGTAAAGCAACCAGCAACACTGTAACAGCCACCAACAACATATCACTGCCTGCCACTTCTACCGGATAATAATCTATAAGGAAGGTGCCCCCTTGTATCGGTACCAATTTATAATGAACCTGTGCCCAGCAAAGGAATAAACCAAGAAGTACTCCAGCAACTCCACCAATGATTCCTAATAATGCACCCTCGCTCAGGAAAATCTTTTGAATAAGATTGTTATTAGCTCCCATCGCTTTTAGCACCTGAATATCTTTCTGTTTTTCCAATACCAGCATAGTAAGGGAACCGATCATAGTAAAGGCTGCAACAATCAACATAAGGGTAAGCAATCCATAGATGGCCCATTTCTCCAATGTCATTACAGCATACAAACTTTTGTTCTGTTCATATCTTGTTTCAATAACATAGCCAGCAGGGAAAATAGTTGCCAATTGAAGCTTGACTTCCTTCTCCTGTTTAGCATCTTTCAATGAAAGTTCAATACTTCCAAATTCATCAGGTGCTAATCCCAGCATTCTTTTCATGAATGCAATATTGGTAAGGGCGTACTTACTATCTATATCCTGCTGAATGAAAAAAGTTCCTGACCCTATGATATTATCAGCCGCAAATGCCTGATAGGGATCAGTTACATTTACGCTTATTCCTCTTTTAAAAAGATATATGGTGAGTGGATAGATGGCTTTCTCTACATCAGCAGCTACTGCATGTTCAATACCACTACCTAAAACGATAGCTGCATGATCAGCATCCCCTAAATAATATTTGCCCCTGATTATTTTCTGTGACACACCAGAGACAGCTTCATACTGTTCATCTGAGCCCTTCAGAAAAACGATGGTTTGCAGATCCCCATTCTGTAATAAGGCTTTCTCTTCAACAATCTTTGAATACGCTTTAATACCGCCGAGTTCAGAAAGTTTTTTGAATTGCGATTCAGATACTTTCATCATCTTACCACTAGCCGGTGCAATTCTTATATCAGGATAGAAAGAAGAGTAGAGCGATTTCACTAATCCTTCAAAACCATTGAACACACTTAATAAAACAATGAATGCTGCAGTAATGAGGGTTATAGCCACTACGCTCACCCATGCAATAATATTGATGGCATTGGTAGATTTTTTGGCTTTGAAATAGCGCCAGGCGAAAAGGAAATTCAACAAAAAGGTTTTAGTAATATGACGGACTTTTAGTTACTGGCTTCACCAGGTTTTTCATCGTCTTTTATCTTCTTGAATAATTCTTCCATCTTGAAAACATGATCGAGCGTTTCATCATGGTAAAAACGGAGTACAGGCATACGGCGTAATTGCTTGGCCACTCTGGCAGTAAGTTCTTTCTTAATCTCCCAGCTCTTATCTTCAATCTTTTGCATAACCGCCTCATTATCCTTTACCTGAAATAGGCTTAGATAAATACGGGCTTCCAACAGGTCGGGTGTAATCTTTACTCCTGTAATAGACACCATACCGCCATCCATCATAGTAAGGCGCATCCGCAGGAAAATATCATTCATTTCCTCCTGAATCAATCCGGCTATTTGCTTCTGACGTTTTCCTTCTTCCATTTTCATTAACAGTTTAATCAGGGTAAAATTAGTTACTTTGCACCGTTTAAATGCAGCTATGAAGCGATTTTCGACGATTTTAAGACATTTACGAGACCAGAAATCCAATATCATCCTCTACTTCGTAACTGTCACTTTTTCAATAGTGTTCTCACTGATCTCGCTCGCGGGTATCGGCCCCTTCCTGCAAATGATCTTCAACAAGAACCCGACTCACTTCGATAAAGCTCCCGAATTATCTGCATCTGCCTCCGCAGTTTCGAATTATCTGCAATATCATCTGGGCGCCCTTATGTTGCAACAAGGCAAATCTGCAGCTCTCGCCTATATCGTTATCGGTGTCATCATTGCCATACTTTTAAAGAACGTATTCATATATCTCTCTTACAGGGTAATGGCTCCCATCCGTAACCATGTTATGACAAGCCTGAGAGCAAGTCTCTATGGAAAGATATTACAACTGCCTATCGGCTTCTTCACTGAACAACGTAAAGGAGATATCATCAGTCGTATGAGTAACGATATGAATGAAATTGAATGGAGCGTAATCGGCACCCTCGAAGGATTAATTCGCGAACCACTTACTATTATCTTCTTCATCGCTACACTGATATTTTTGAGTCCTACCCTTACACTAATTGTAATGGTCTTATTACCGATTGTGGGATTGATCATCGGACGCTTGAGTAAATCACTTCGTAAAGATTCTGGGAAAGCACAGCAGGAACAGGGAGTATTGATGTCGATATTGGAAGAAACATTGAGTGGTCTTCGCGTCATCAAAGCTTTCAATGCAGAGAAAAAAATCGGCGATACTTTTTATAATTCCAACAGGATATTGAATAATCTTCGTAACAAGATTGCTTTCCGCCGCGACATGGCTTCACCGCTTTCTGAATTTCTCGGAGTAATTGTATTGTGCAGCATCTTATGGTTAGGTGGCACCTGGGTATTGGAAGGAAGGATAGATATGACGGCTGATAATTTCATCCTTTATATCATCGTATTCTGACAGATAATCAATCCGGCAAAATCCTTATCAACCGCTTTCTATAATGCACAAAGAGGTAGCGCTGCCATTGAGCGTATTGAAGATGTATTGAAAGCTCCAGTACTGGTAACTGAAGCTGTAAATCCAAAAACATTAAATGAATTCAAGCACAGCATCGAATTCAAGAACGTATCCTTTAATTATGAAGATGCAGTGATTTTGGATGGTATCAATCTTAAAATAGAAAAAGGTAAGACGGTAGCTTTTGTTGGTTCTTCTGGTGCAGGCAAGTCCACTCTTGCCGACCTTGTTCCCCGTTTCCATGATGTAACAAGTGGTGAACTTTTGATTGATGGAATAAACATCAAGGAGTTTTCATTATCCAGTCTTCGTCATCATATGGGTATCGTAACACAAGAACCCATATTATTCAATGATACCATTGCTTCTAATATTGCTCTTGGAGATAGTACTGCCAATATTGCTGACATAGAAGATGCAGCCAAAATCGCCAATGCCCATTCCTTCATTGAAAACAAGGAAGAAGGCTACCAAACCAATATCGGCGACCGCGGTAGTAAACTCAGTGGTGGAGAACGCCAGCGACTGACCATTGCCAGAGCCCTACTCAAAAACCCACCCATACTTATATTGGATGAAGCCACTTCATCATTAGATACCGAAAGCGAAAGACTGGTACAAGATGCCATCAACCACATGATGCAGAACCGTACCAGCATCGTAATCGCCCACCGCCTCAGCACCATCCGCCATGCCGACGAAATCATCGTTCTCCAAAAAGGCAAGATCGTTGAAAGAGGTACCCACGACGGACTTATGTCGCAAAACGGGTATTATAAGAAGTTGATTGAGATGCAGGAAGTGAAGTAAGTCGGGAGTCGGAAGTCGGGAGTCGGGAGTCCGAAAGTCCGGAAGAAAATATTTGGAAGTCCCTGATATTTGAGTCCGCGGCTCTGAGCTTTGGAGATACAAATTTCAAGTCAGGAAGAAATACAAATACAAGTAGGGTAGTTAGAGGAAGTAATGGGAGTAGTAATTAATCGGAGTTTGGGATTGCCCAACCCTGAAGGGGTTGAATCATCGTATCCCTGGGTGAAAACCCGGGGCTTAATAAGTCAGAAATTTTTCTCCTGAAGAGGTTCGCAGAGACGCAGGGGGCTTTCCTCTGCGTCTCCGCGCCCTCTGCAGCTTAATTGTATTCCCTTTGGAACCTCTTTACCCGACCCTATGGAACCAATGGAACTTATGGAACCTATTAAACTATACACAGCCGGCATACGAAACAGCCTCCGACTTCGTACATTCAGGGTTCAAATTTCACATCACATGAGAAAAATTGCCCTAACTATTTCCTGCATCGTCCTCTTTCTGGCAGCCTCAATAGCACAGAAAAAAACATTCACGTACGAACAACTATTTAGCCGTGGTAGTGGCCCCGCTCCCGCCCTCTCCAAACCCCTTCCAATGATCACTGGTTGGGTAGACGACAGCCATTACATTGAAATGCGCAAAAGCGAAACCGATGGAAAATCATCCGCATTTTCTGTTGACGCAAAAACAGGAACTGCTGTTCCTTATACTCCTCCTGTTAAAGAAGCCACTGCTGTTCCAGCCGGACCAGCACTTGCAATAAAAGATGCGCGCAACCAAACATTAAGTCCCGATAAACAATGGGCAGCTTATACAAAAACAGATAACAACCTTTATCTCTATAATGTATCTACCAAATCAGAAACACAAGTAACCAAAGATGGTTCCGAAACCATCCTGAATGGTTACGCTTCCTGGGTATATTATGAAGAAATTCTGGGTAGGGGTAGCCGTTATAAGGCATTCTGGTGGAGTCCTGATAGCAAGAAATTATGCTACATGCGTTTTGATGATGCACAGGTTCCTGTATTCCCAATTTACTGGAGCGATGGACAACATGGTAAACTGGAAAACACTCACTACCCAAAAGTTGGTGATAAGAATCCTGAAGTTAATGTGGGTGTAGTTCATGTGGTACAACCAACACAAACCATCTGGACCGATTTCAATCCAAAAGACGACCAGTATTTCGGTGCTCCTATATGGACACCGTCCAATGAATTGTGGGTACAATGGATGAATCGCGGACAAGACAATCTTAAGATTT
Organism: Chitinophagaceae bacterium; assembly: GCA_016721085.1. Classification (GTDB taxonomy): domain Bacteria; phylum Bacteroidota; class Bacteroidia; order Chitinophagales; family Chitinophagaceae; genus Endoryza. The sequence continues at coordinate 320,924 of JADKJI010000005.1, forward strand.
ACAATATCGATCTGGCTTCTGGCAAGAAAGCAGAACTCTATGATGAAAAGCAAAAGACATGGATTGACCTGGATGAAGCTATTCGTGCCGTTTTCCTCGCGGATGGAAAAACTTTTATCATGAAAAGTGATAAAGATGGCTGGGAGAATCTGTATCTCTATAGCTCAACAGGACAATTAATCAACCAGATCACTACAGGAAATTTCTGGGGCACCAGCATTGTTAGAATAGATGAGAAAAACAAAGTAATCTATTTCCGTGCGCGCAAAGAGAACTCTGCCCGCTTCGATTTTTATAAAGCCACATTGAATGGCAAAACCATCACACGCTTAAGTTTTGGAGAATATAGTCACGATCAGGTGAACCTTTCACCCAATGGTGGTTATTTCATCACTACTTACTCCAACGTAAGTACTCCAACAACAATGGCGCTGGTTGATGGAAAAGGAAAGTTGATCCGCGAACTCGGCAATTCAAAAGGTGCTGACTTTGACAACTACGCTATTCCAAAAGTGGAACTGACCCGCGTAAAATCGGCCGATGGATTATTTGATTTACCAGTTGTGATTACTTATCCGGTAAACTTCGACCCAACAAAAAATATCCTGTTTTGATAAGCATCTACGGTGGACCTAATGCAGGAACAGTGTACGATCGCTGGCGTCCTGCTGGAGGAGCTTCACAATGGTGGGCTCAGGAAGGTATGATACAAGTAGCTTTCGACAACCGTGCAAGTGGCCATTTTGGAAAAGTAGGATTAAACTATATCCATCGCCAACTGGGTAAATATGAGATTGAAGACTATATGGATTGTGGTCGCTGGTTACGTAAGCAATCATGGGTTGATAGCAATAAAGTGGCTATTACCGGTGGTAGCTTTGGTGGTTATATGACCTGCATGGCATTAACTTATGGCGCTGATGTATTCAATTTTGGAATCGCTAACTCATCAGTTACCGATTGGCATTTATATGATTCACATTACACTGAAAGATTTATGGATACTCCAGGTGAAAATCCTGAAGGCTATAAGATCACCTCTGTTATGACCTATGCTGATAAGTATAAAGGCTTGCTCCGAATTGTTCATGGCACATCAGACGATAATGTTCACATGCAGAACAGCATTCAGTTGATCAACAAACTGGAAGAAGGAAGGAAGCATTTCGAATTCATGTTGTATCCAGGTGAACGCCATGGTATCGGTGGAAACAGTCAGAACAAAGCCATTCACAGCCGTAATGAAGCTTATTCATTCTATTACCAAAACCTGTTAGGTAAGCCAATGCCGGCAGCTTTCTGGGGTGGACCAACTGGTTCAACACAAAGAGGATTCTAAATAAATTTTATTCGATAGAAAAAGAGAAGGTAATCCCTTCTCTTTTTTTTGCCTGCACCAAAAAACAATGGATATACCCTGATAATCAGCACTACTTTAAACCCATTCCATGGAAGCTGATAATAATCATACCCTCCTATGACAGGGTAGCTACAAAACAGCAGCCCTTCTCCCGAAATTTGGCAAAGCATCTAACGATACCTTAATGCCCGACCATGGAAGATAGCAACAACATAAAGCCGGCAAAGGAGAGAAAAATCAAAGGCAAAGTTGAAATCGACATACAGAAATGTAAGGGTTGCGAATTATGCACTATCGCCTGCAAGGAAAACGCTCTCTCTCTTTCAGAAACCATCAACATCAAAGGTTACCACTACATCATCGCCAATAATGAATCCTGCACTGGCTGCGTAAACTGTGCATTGGTTTGTCCCGATGCTGTCATCACCGTTTACAGAACTCATCCCAAAAAGAAACCAATAGCAATTACTCCTCCGGATATAAAAGAACAACTACAAAGCATGCTTCAACCCGAAAAAAAGAGGGCGTATGACAACAGCAAAACTCATGAAAGGAAATGAAGCATTGGCAGAAGCTGCAATACAAGCTGGCTGCGATGCTTATTTCGGTTATCCCATCACACCACAATCTGAAGTGCTGGAATACCTGGCGAGAGAAATGCCCAAACACAATCGAGTAGTAATGCAGGCAGAAAGCGAAGTGGCCTCTATCAACATGGTCTATGGTGCAGCGGGAGCAGGTTTCCGGGCTATGACCAGTTCTTCCTCTCCGGGATTTAGCCTCATGCAGGAAGGGATCTCCTATCTGGCAGGTGCTGAACTGCCATGCCTATTGGTAAATGTAAATCGTGCAGGTCCGGGATTAGGTACCATACAACCCGGACAAGGTGATTATTTCCAATCTGTGAAAGGCGGCGGACATGGTGATTATAAAATGATTGTGCTTGCACCAGCTTCTGTTCAGGAAATGGCCGATTTTGTTTTCCTTGGATTTGATCTGGCCGATAAATACAGGAACCCTGTTTTGATATTATCGGATGGGGCTATCGGACAAATGATGGAGAAAGTGGTTTTCAAACCTTATACAAATCCCGCAATTGATAAATCATCATGGGCAACAACTGGTAAACCTGCTACAAGAGAAAGAAACTATATCACTTCCCTCTTCATTCAACCAGAACGCATGGAAGTTCATAACCTGAAACTGGAAGCAAAATTCCAGCTGATGCGGGAGAATGAAGTGCGTTGGGAAGAAATGAATACAGAAGATGCCGATTACATTTTTGTTGCATATGGATTAAGTGCCCGCATCTGCCAGAAAGCAATGGATGTTGCCAGAGCAAGAAATATAAAAGTGGGAATCCTAAGACCTATCACACTATTCCCCTTCCCTTATCAACGACTTGAAGAACTTGCATCAAAAGTGAAAGGAATTCTTACAGTTGAATTGAATAGCGGACAAATGGTGGAAGATGTAAGACTCGCTGTAAAAGGAAAAACACCGGTAGCATTCTACGGAAGATTGGGCGGAATGCTCTTTACTCCGGAAGATATAGAACATGAATTAGAAACCTTAATAGCCACACACCATGTCAACTGATGAACAAATACTAACCACTACTTCATCGGTTGCACCAGCAACAGAATGCAGTCCCGATGAATATGAAATGGTGTATCATAAACCAACCACTCTGGTGGATGTAAGCATGCACTATTGTCCCGGTTGTGCGCATAGCCTCGTTCATAAACTGATCATGGAAGTGGTGGAAGAAGAGAACATCCAGGATAAAACAATCGGCATTGCTCCCGTAGGTTGTTCTGTTTTCGCCTACGACTATATGAATATCGATATGCAGGAAGCTGCCCATGGAAGAGCTGCTGCTGTTGCCACCGCTGTAAAAAGATTGATGCCAGAAAAATACGTATTCACTTATCAGGGTGATGGTGATCTCGCAGCAATCGGTATTGCAGAAACCTTGCATGCCATTAACCGTGGAGAAAACATACTGATTGTATTCATGAACAATGCGGTTTATGGAATGACGAGTGGACAAATGGCGCCTACTACTTTACCAGGTATGAAAACAACCACCAGTCCTGATGGTCGTGACACCTCGTTCTATGGCTCGCCTATTCGCATAGCCGAATTGATGGCTCAATTACCCGGAGCTTATTTTGTAACCCGTCAGGCAGTGAACAGCGCGAATGCGGTAAGAAGAGCAAAGAAAGCCTTACAACAGGCATTCAGATATCAGCAATTGCATAAAGGCACATGTTTGGTGGAAATAATAGGTAACTGTCCTTCTAATTGGAAAATGACACCAGCAGAAGCATCAAAGTTCATTGATGAAGAAATGGTAAAGACATTCCCATTAGGTGATGTAAAAGTACCGGCAGCAACAGCTAACAACAAAGAATAATAACTATGTTAGAAGAACTCATCATAGCAGGTTTTGGCGGACAAGGAGTTTTATCGATGGGCATGACCCTTGCCTATGCAGGAATGGTGGAAGAGAAAGAGATTTCATGGATGCCTTCTTATGGACCAGAGATGAGAGGTGGCACTGCCAATTGCATCACCATACTATCATCCGAAAAAATCAGCAGTCCTATAATATCGAAGTTTGATGCCGCCATCATACTGAACCAACCTTCAATGGATAAGTTTGCAAGCCATATAAAACCAGGCGGATTGCTACTGTATGAATCAGGCAATATATTTCATCCCAGTGAAAGAACCGATATAGAAATAATCGGTATACCTGCCACTACAGAAGCTATTAAAATGAAGCAGCCCAAGATCATGAACATGATCATACTTGGGGCTTTCCTTGGCGTTAAACCTGTAGTGAAGAACGAATCCATACTAGAAGCATTGCAAAAAGTATTACCCGAAAAATACCATCATTTACTTCCTATCAATATTCAAGCTTTGGAAAGAGGAGAAGCCATGGTGCAGGAACTAAAAGTCCATTCTGTAGTTTAAATTACTTTTACAGTACCGTAATCAAATCGTCAGCAATGAAACCTGAAGAAATTTCGCATCTGCGTAAGGAATATACATTACATAGTCTTTCGGAAAAAGATGTGGCCGCTACTCCTATAGAACAATTCGAACGTTGGTGGAAGCAGGCGTCCGATTCAGCTATTGAAGAGATGAATGCGATGACCTTATCTACTATTGATGCCAATGGAATGCCTGATGCCCGCACTATTTTATTGAAAGGAGTAGATGAAAAAGGCTTTGTATTCTTCACCAATTACAACAGTACAAAAAGTGTACAGCTTGATTTCAATGCAAATTGCTGCCTTTTATTTTTCTGGAAAGAACTCGAACGCCAGGTTCGTATATATGGTGTAGCAGAAAAAATCTCCGTAAAAGAAAGCATCGACTATTTCGAAAGCCGTCCCGACGGCAGCAAGATCGGTGCCTGGGCCTCTCCCCAAAGCATGGTAGTTGCTGGTGAAGCCTGGTTAAAGGAAACCTTTCAATATTATGCCGAGAGATTCAAACACGGCAAAATCCCTAAGCCACCTCACTGGGGTGGTTACCGCATAAAACCCGTTCGAATGGAATTCTGGCAGGGGCGGCCGAGCAGAATGCATGACAGGATACTGTATACGCAGAGCCCTGAAGGTTGGAAGACCGAAAGGCTTGCTCCTTGAGGAGGTTCAAGAAGTTCCATAAGTTCCAGAGGGTCTAGGTGTAACAGAAAGAATGAATTTTTTTTCACGCAAAGGGGCAAAGAATAAGTACATCTAGTATAGTCTTTCCTTATTGCTTTAAGAGGCAAAGAGTCGCTCCGCGACAAATACAGGGCTAAGAGGTCAAAGGAGAAAAAAGAGAATACAATCTCTGCGACCTCAGCGTCTCTACGTGAGATGGCTGTTTAAGAGTTTCACGCAGAGTCGCAGAGAACACAGAGGAATACAATTCCTGCGTCTCCGCGTCTCTGCGGTTAAAAATCAAAAAATACAATAGCCGGGAAAACGGAAAAGCGGGAAGCGGATTTTAAAGAATAAAAATATTACACAATTCAAATACCGAAGCTCAATACTTGTATCGCATCAAGAAAATACTTACAACCTATAACTTAAAACTTAGAACTCCTCATTAACTACTTATGCGTTTTCTTCACGTGCTTCACCGAAAGCTCCACCATCTTCTCTAATACTTTCACATCCACATCTTCCAGTTTCTTTATATAAACACAGGCTTTAGCGCTTTTATGCTTACCGAACTTAGCTAATAATTCATCTCGTTTATCAAAACTTGAAGATAAGTAAAGGGAAATTTCAGCCTTCCTCGGAGAGAACGCAACCAACGGTGCATCCCCTTCCCTTCCGCTTTCATACTTATAATGATACGAACCGAATCCGACAATTGCTGGCCCCCACATCTTGGCATCAAAGCCAGATTGCTTTTTCATGATATCAAGTATTGCAAAACAATCCTTCTTCTTAGTAGCATCAGGGACCTTATTCAAGAAAGCAGTGACACTCTCTTTTGTTTCTACCGTTTTTGCAGTTGACTTTGCCATTGGGATAGGTTTTAATTACTATGAATATCCAACTTTTCCATTAATCCAACAAAGACCAGTTTATGATTAATTGTTTCTTCGAAACTTAGTTTGTCTGGAACAGGATTTATAGGATTAAAGGAAATACAGGATAAACAGCCAGTACAGGACCTTGATGGAAAGAATAAAGGGATGTACAGGATAATAGGTTTGCTTTTTAGATAGTGTACAGTGCAAGGAATACAAATACATTTTACGTGAGCCGCACAGGCGGGAAATACTCTTCGTCTTCGCGTCTCTGCGGTTATTGTATTTAGATTAAAACTCTCATATACACATATGCGATACATTATATTAAAAAATCAGTAATTAAATAACAATAACACGGAATGTTAAATTCTCTATCTCTTTTTTAACTTTTAAAATATCCATCCTCAGTGCAACGGTAAACATTCATCTGATGTCAAATAACTTGAATTCAAAATAACAGCGCTGTTAGTAAGACACAATTATTTATTTTATTAAAATCATCAAAATGCTTACAAAAAAGATTGTTAGTATGTCTCTGTTATTGGGAGTAGGGTTGTCGTTAACTGTTATCAGTTGTAAAAAAGACAGTAATAATCTGCGCTCAAAAACTTATCCTTTAACAGCAGTATATGCTGGTGCTACAGGAACTGTAACCATCAGTGAAAATGCAGATAAAAGTTTTAATATCAAGGTGCTTGTAGACAAGTCCGTTAAAGACACTTTGCATCTGGTAAAACTTTATAGCGGTTCATTGACAACGCCAAATGCTATTGCATTACCTCTTAGCACTATCGTTGGAACAGGAAATACTGCGTCTGCAGAAACCGCTAGTATCAAGCAGATAAAACTGCCCGATAACAGCATGAAAAATGTAACCTATGATAGCATCATCAATTACAAGGCTTTCATAAAAGTATTTCACAGCACTTTCAGAGGCGATTCACTGATTGCTAAAGGAAATATCGGCAGCAACTAAGAAGAAAGATTCAGTTAGATATCTTATCCTGATTTATTTTAAGCTCTCCGAAAGTTATTCATTTATTAAAGGGTTTGATCTCTTTAGGTAAATGGGTGGCTTTGGAGTGCTTTCAATACTTCTTACCGCAGGGACGCAGCGACGCAGAGGAATACATCTCGTCTCTGCGTCTCGCGTAATTTTTTATGAGGAACCAAATGGAAACCCTCGGAGATGTCTCTCCTGACATCTCTATAAAATATGTATTTGTATTCCATCCCAGCTAATCCCATAAATCAATCCAATCCCAGTCTGTATTGGCTGTTCATCCTGTATCTCCTTCCATCCTTAAATCCTAGTCAAAAAAAAAGAAGGACGCAAGTCCTTCTTTCCAATACTATCAAAGTAATGATCTTATTTGTTCATCAATTGTTTCGCCTCGATGCTCAAGGTCGCGTGAGGTACTGCACGAAGACGAGCCTTATCAATCAGCTTACCGGTAACGCGGCAAACACCATAAGTCTTGTTCTCAATACGCATAATCGCTTTCTCGAGATGGTCGATATAGTTGATCTGGCGGCTGGCCATTTGAGCTAGTTGCTCGCGCTCCATGCTCATACTTCCATCTTCCATGGTCATATAACGGTTCTCAGTTTCGTCGCCTCCCATTTCATCTTTACGGGTAATCAATCCCTGTAAATAAGCCAGCTCTTTCTTGGCCTGGTCGAGCTTTTTCTGGATCAATTCTCTGAATTCCAATAAATCTGCATCACTGTAACGCATAGTGGGTCCGGTTTGGATAGCGCCAGGTTGATCAAGTACTGACTTGGTAAATTCCGGTTCGTACTTCCTGGCTGTTTTTGTTTTTAATTCAGGTATTACAACTTTCACTGGCTTCGCTGGTTCAGGCTTCCTCTTTACTGCTGGCGGCGGAGCCGATACCATTTTGATGCCCTTTGCAGGTTCTGCTTTTTTCTCTGTTTTTACTGGCTCTGGTGCTTTAACTACCGGAGCGGCTGGTACGGGTTTCTTCACTTCAACTTTTTTAGCAGGGACAGGAGCGGGTGCTGGATTAGCTACCTTTTTCGCTACCACTGCTGGTTTAACTACCACTTTGGCAACCGGTTTTTTCGGTGCAGGAGCCGGTTTAGCGGCCTTTTTAGGGGCTGGCGCTGGCTTCTTAGCTACCACCTTTTTGGGGGGAGCTGCCTTTTTTACCGGTTTGCTTACGGCTTTCTTAGCCGGCTTAACTGCTGCTTTTTTCTTGGTTGCCATATCGTTAGGCTTTTTTAGTAACGAATACTTTTAAGGGAATGTCATTTACTTCAATTTCAGTGCCATTGGGTAATTCGGATACTATTTCCAGCGAATCTGCCAGAATTTCGGCGCAAATATATGCATTAAATTGACCTATGGATTCCTTTAGTGCGCCACTATCGGAAACTTTTACCAGGATTCTGTCAGTTAACTCATAACCATTGTCTTTCCTGATTTTCTGGATCCGGTTCACCAGCTCTCTGGCATTGCCTTCCTGCTCCAGTTCAGGACTCACCGTAACGTCCAGGGCTACTGTCAAACTGTCCTTATTCGCTACCATCCAGCCCGGAATATCTTCGCTACTTATCTCTACATCACTGATTTGTAATATTAAGGGTTCGCTATCAATTTCCAATGAAACACTCCCTTCTTTTTCCAACTTCGAGATATCATCCTGATTAAAAGCACCAATTAATGCTGCCGCAGCTTTCATTTTCGGACCCAGCCTTTTACCTAAAGCCACAAAATTGGGCTTGATCTTTTTCCGGATAAAGCCATTATCCTCCGTCAAATACTGGATCTCCTTAACATTCACCTCCGCCTTAACCAGATCTGCAATCTTATCAAACTGCACCATCATAGCCTGGTTCAGTGCAGGTATTAAGATTTTCTGTAATGGCTGACGAACCTTTATGTTCACTTTCTTGCGGAGCGAGAGTACAAGTGAAGAAGCATCCTGAGCCATTTTCATCCTTTCCTCCAGATCGGTATCTATAACCGAACTGTCAAAAACAGGATAATCGGCATGATGTACAGATTCTACTGTAAATCGTCCACTCACCGCATTCAGGTTGCGGAATACCATATCACTGAAGAAAGGTGATATCGGAGCCATCAATCGGGCAATGGTTTCCAAACATTCATATAATGTCTGATAAGCACAAACCTTATCATGCTCATACTCCCCTTTCCAGAACCGCCTGCGACAAAGCCTCACATACCAGTTACTTAACTGCTCATCTACAAAATCTTCGATAACACGACCCGCTTGTGTAGGCTCGTAGTCATCCATATATTCACCAGCACGTTTTATAACCGTATTCAATGTAGACAATACCCAACGGTCGATCTCCGGACGCTCAGCAACAGGAATATATTTCTCTTTGAAAGCGAATCCATCCACATTTGAATAAAGAGCGAAGAACTGATAAGTATTATAGAAGGTTCCGAAGAACTTGCGCTGCACTTCTTTGATTCCTTCAAGGTCAAATTTCAGATTATCCCATGGAGAAGCATTGGTGATCAAATACCAGCGGGTGGCATCTGCTCCAAAAGTCTCGATGGTTTTGAACGGATCCACCACATTCCCCAAACGCTTACTCATCTTATTACCGTTCTTATCCAACACCAATCCATTACTCACAACAGTCTTATATGCTACACTTCCGTATACTAATGATGCAATGGCGTGAAGTGTATAGAACCAACCACGAGTCTGGTCAACACCTTCAGCAATGAAGTCTGCAGGATAGTTTGTATCGAATGGTGCTTTGAAAGGACGAGGATCACCTGCTTTCAGTTTATCATAATCCAATCCCCACTGCGCATAAGGCATGGCACCACTATCGAACCAAACATCTATCAGGTCTGGTACACGCTTCATTGCTTTTCCATCTTCACTTACTAGAACGATAGCATCTACATAAGGCTTATGAAGATCTAATCCCTTAGCAGTAAAATCAAGCACCTGTGTCAATCCTAATGCAGCATCCGCTTTTGCCATCTCTTCCCAGAGTTCAGGCATGCTTCCTATGCACTTCAACACTTCACCATCTTCGGTTTTCCATATCGGTAAGGCGGTTCCCCAGAATCGGCTGCGACTCAGGTTCCAATCCACCATATTCTCGAGCCAGTTACCGAAACGTCCTTCACCTGTACTCTTTGGCTTCCAGTTGATGGTCTTATTCAATGCCACCATCTGGTCGCGGATAGCTGTGGTCTTGATAAACCATGCATCCAACGGATAATAAAGTATCGGCTTATCGGTACGCCAGCAATGCGGGTAGCTATGTTCGTATTTCTCAACTTTGAAGGCCCTGTTCTCTTTCTTCAACTTTACGCTGATATCGATATTCACATCCACATAAGCAGGGTCATCCTTATAATTTTTTACAAAACGACGGCTGAATTCTCCCATGCCATCCACGAATTTTCCTTCGCGGTCAACCATGGTGAGTATGCCGATATTATTCTTCTTACCCACACGATAGTCATCAGCACCGAATGCCGGAGCGGTATGAACTATACCGGTACCATCTTCTGTAGTCACAAAATCACCAACAATCACTTTGAAAGGATCGGCATCTGGTGTTATTGTCAATACCGCTTCTTTTGAATTCGCTTCGTATGGCAATAATTGCTCATAATACACACCCTCAATATCCTTTCCCTTAAATTCAGTCAACACTTTCCAGGGAAGTAATTTTGTTTCGGCGCTATAGCCGGCAAAATCACCATTTTCTCCATCTGCTTTGAAATATTTTCCAACCAGCGCTTTTGCCAATACTACATTAACGGGTAAATGCGTATAAGGATTGAAGGTAGATACCAGTACATAATCGATATTTGGTCCTACTGTCAATCCCAGATTGGAAGGAAGGGTCCAGGGAGTAGTGGTCCATGCGAGATAATACACCTCATCATTTCCTGCTGCATCAAAAAGGAATTTTGTCTTATCGCTTTTCAATGCCTTGAACATCGCCACGCAACTTGTATCCTTTACATCTTTGTAAGTTCCGGGCTGATTCAGCTCATGCGAACTCAATCCTGTGCCTGCAGCAGGGGAATAGGGTTGGATGCTTACGCTCTCATACAGCAATCCCTTCTTATACAATTGCTGTAATAGCCACCACAAAGTTTCGATATAAGAATTCTGGAAAGTGATATAGGGATCATTGAGGTCAACCCAATAGCCCATCTTCTTGGTGATATCATCCCATTTATCCTTATAGCGTAATACCGCTTCGCGACATTTCTTGTTATAATCTTCAACTGAAATCTTAACGCCGATATCTTCTTTTGTAATTCCCAATTCCTTCTCCACACCCAGCTCAATAGGCAATCCATGGGTATCCCATCCACCTTTTCTTTTCACCTGAAAACCCTTCATGGTTTTGTAACGACAAACCATATCCTTCAGCGTTCTTGAAATGACGTGGTGAATACCGGGCATACCGTTGGCACTTGGCGGCCCTTCATAGAATACGAATGGGGTAGCTCCTTCACGAAGCGACACACTTTTTTCAAATGCCTGGCTTTCATTCCATTTGGCCAGAATTTCCTGCTCCATAGCGGGCAGGTTCAACTGCGAAAATTCCCGATACTTTTCACTCATAAAATTCGGCTCCTTTCTTGAGTTTTTAGAAGGGGGCAAAGGTACTGAAATTTGTGCGGGTTTATGGGTATGATTGGGCAACTTATTAGGCGCGCCCGAGCAATTATTTTATATTTACGCGCAATTATGAACAGGCGCTTATCCATACACTTTCTGCTTATTTCACTGTTCATAAGCTACGTGGGCTCTGCCGCTACTTTCACCGTTACAAATACTAACGATACTGGGCCCGGCTCCTTACGCGATGCTCTGGAACAGGCCTCCAGAAACGGAACCGCCGTTACCGATTTCATCAATTTCAATATACCGGTGAACCGGGGACCCGCTTTAATCAAGATTTCACCCCTGAATCTACTTCCCGCACTGAGCAGCAACCTAGTAATAGATGGCACTACCCAACCGGGTCTGTCATTAGGCGCCTCTTCGGCCAAAGTCACACTTTCCCTCGAAGGAAGAAGCAGCTCCACCGATAATCTGGTGGTTTTTCTGCTGGAAGATCTCGACAGGGTGAGCATCTATGGATTGGCCATGACGGCAGCGGTAGTAGACCAAACAACAGGACTTCCACCCCCCAATATGTTCGCCATCCTTATACATGGAGGTAGTAATATCACTATCGGCGGACTGAATAAAGGGAACCTTATCAGTGGCTGGAAAAGAGCCATTTATGCCCAAGAAACACCACAGACCGGCACTTTGGACAATCTGATAGTTCAGGGAAATATCCTGGGGCATGACATAGATGGAGTATCCACAACACTCGGCGGTGGTGGTGGCAGAGGAGGTGGTACCGCCATTCCTGCGGCTAACGACTATGGTGTGTATGTTGCGAAGGGAAACAATATCACTGTTGGAGGACCACAAAAGGAATTGGGTAATATCATCAATAGCCGCATAATCGATATCTATTCAGGAGGATTGTGGTGGTACGGTGCCGATAGCAAAACAACCATCTCCTATAACCGAATAGGTATCGACATAAAAGATAATGTTGTGAATGCAGACGCCGGCATCGGTATCCAGCTGCATAAGTTCTTCAAGATGTTCTCAAGAGGCCGTACCCAATTAGGCATCCTGATTGATCATAACCAGATCGGAAGCCGCAGTCGCCAAACCGGTATTGAAATGGATAGTGTTATGAGCTACTTCGCCATAGAGAACAATATCATTGGAGGTGAAGTAAATGGGGCTGCCCCATCTGGTACTTACGGGAAAGGCATCCATCTTTTTGAATGTGATATGGGTATTATTGGAGGAGAGAATTTCGGAAATGAAAATATTATTCGCTACTGGAAACAAGGAGCCCTTGTTTGTGACCGAACCGGGCAAATCACTTTCCGCTATAACAGCACTTATTGTAATAAGAAAAGAGCCATTGAACTAAATAACTGGAAAGATTATAACCCTTCCCCCTACCGAATAAAACCAGAAGTAACCATAAATTATCTTAACCTGCGAGATTTTGTAATAGCTGGCACAGCTACTCCTAATAGCTGGGTTGACATTTATATTGATGATAATTGTCCCGATTGCGAGGGAAAAGAACATCTCGGTGGCATGTATGCTGTAATACCAGTTGGCGCCAATGGGCAATGGAGTTATGCCGACCTTCCATTCGACAGAGGTAATTTTGTTGTGACCACCACAGATAATTTCGGGACCACCTCTGAATATTCAACTCCCACTATCGATACCAGCAAATTAGTTAGCACACCAGTATTATGCAAAGGACAAGGTGGTTCTATTTGCGGAATGAAAATAGTAAGTGGTACCGAATGGGAATGGCTGGATGCCAATGGCACAAAAGTAGGATCCGATACCTGTCTTACCAATGTACCACCCGGACGTTATTATTTCCGTTTAATGATAGGACCAGGTTATTGCGAAGAATCGTATGCCTTTGAAGTAAAAGACAGCACGCTCAATATCGATTCTGCCAATGGAGTAACTCTAATCAATAGTCGCTGCGGAAAACCTAATGGCAGTATCAGAGGCTTCACCCCAAAAAATGCCAGCAGATGGCAATGGGAAACCACCAATGGAACTGTTGTAAGTACAGCAATTGACTTATTGAATGCACCCGCAGGCACCTATCGCTTCCACGTATTCAACCGTGCCTGCGATACTGTTACCGCTTATTATACTATTACAGATATGACCCCTGCCATTCAATCAGCGAATGTGCAGATTACTCCAACTACCTGCAATCTGAATAATGGAAGCATAAAAGGATTGTTAGTTACAGGTCAGTCCTTCTCATCACTTGCCTGGAAAGATGCAAACGGAATTGTTGTTGGAAATAACGTTGACCTTTTGAATGTTGCACCTGGCAGTTACAAATTAGTTATAACCGATATTGTTGCTGGTTGCGGAGACAGTACTCAATTATATGTTGTACCAGCCACTCCTGCACCTGCTTTGCTTACTACTGCTGCAATAATCACCAATGCTACTTGTGATCAGGCCAAATGGTGGAATAAGTAATATTACAGCAGTCAATACCATTTTGCCTGTTGCTTATATATGGGAAGATGAAACAGGTAAAGTAATTAGCAACACCCTCACCTTACAAAACAGCAAAGCTGGTAAATACCGTTTGCGGATGAAAGATGCAAGCACCTGCGATACGGTGAACACTGCATTTTTTGAAATAATAAACAATGGCGCTATCCAGCTTGATACTACATTGTTACAGGTTAGGAATACAGGCTGCACCAAGATCAATGGCAGCATCAGTGGCATGGGAATAACAGGCGCTACTAACTGGCAATGGATCAATACAGCAACCAATGCAGTTGTAAGCACTCAACAACAAGCTATCAATTTACCGGTAGGCACTTATCGATTGGAAGCATTCAATTCAACGTATGGATGTTCTATAAAAAGTAAAGACTATACAATTTCAATAGCTCCTCCTATCCCTATAACTGTAACTACTTCTAACTGGAAAGATGCCACTTGTAATAACGACAATGGCAGCATTACACTTGGTCAGTTTAACAATAACACCAACCTGTTCCAGTTCACCTGGTTGAAAGATAGCGTTCAGAATATCGGTTCTTCATTTAATTTGAATGGATTATCACCTGCCACTTATTTTTTTACGGCTACAGATACCAACGGATGCGCAAGATTAATATTCAAACGTGCATTAGTAATGATACCATTGCCAGTTTTGAATGAAACAAACGTTGTAGTTATTGGAGACACATGCGACTTCAAGACAGGTGCTATAAAAGGTATCAATGCCAGCAGCAGTTCAGGTGTTATCAATTATGAATGGTTTACTGGAAACAACACCTCAATAGGCAAAAACAAAGACCTGTTTAAAACCGGACCAGGCACTTATCATTTAGTGATTACCGATGTAAATGGTTGCACGCTAAGAAGTGTCGATTATACAGTACCTGATATCGTAACAAGTCTGCCGGCTCCTAAATACACCGACCTCACCATTCCAAGACATGCTGCTGCAACATTGAAAGTGTTGAACTTTTTACAAGGTGCCAGATATGAATTGTTAGACGTTTCCACTGGCGCCATTGCTCAAACAAACCAAACCGGAATATTTAACTTGTCGGCTGTACATGAAGACAAGGAATTTGCTATCAAAGCATATGCAGGTCCTTGTAGTACTGCTACCGGAACTGTTAAAGATAAAAGTGCTCGATATAACTCAACTCGATATTCCTAATGCCTTCTCTCCGAATGGCGATGGTATCAACGACCTCTTCCATATAAGAGTTACAGGTTATTTCAAACTCGATGGCTATAAACTGTTTAACCGATGGGGGCAATTGATATTTGAAACAAAGGATATTACGCGCGACTGGGATGGCCGTTATAATGGCAACCCTTTACCCGTAGGTTCCTACTACTGGGTTATTGAAGGAATTGACGTTAAAGGAGAGAAGCTCCGAAGAACAGGCTCTGTAACGCTTCTCCGTTAAAAGAGCATTAAAGCCTATTGATTTACATCTAGTTCAGCCCTAGTTTTCCACAATTTCAGGCTTTGGCATAATTTCTGGAATTATTGATGTGTTCGCAGGAATGCAATTGTAGTGATACATCTACAGCAATGATTACGAGGAGAGAATACGTTAAAAAATTGCATTCATTCCCAAGTGGTTTTACCACAGTTAATAGAGAAGAAGAAATTATATTTATAAAAGCATTGCATGAAAAACCTTTTCTACGGTTTAGGGTTTAGGGGTTAATAAGGGGAGTATTCCTGCTCCCCTTCCTTTTTTTAAAAGGATGGAATCCCATAACTTTATCCCGGTTAACGCCTCCCCGTTTTTAATCTATAAAGGCCTGTTGAAAAACCATTATACAGGCAAGATTTCGTAATCCAATATCCATTGAATCCAAAAGGTAAGGTTCATGTTAGTCAAAACTTATGAACAAGAGAACGAGCAACCTCCACCATCAAGGTGGAGGTTTTTTTTATAACTTGAAACCAACAGTAAAAAAATAATTTCGACCGTCGGAAGGTAATAGTCCCGGACCAGGATAGCCACCAGCCCTCCTTGTAAAATATCTCGCATCAAAAAGATTATTAATACCCGACTTCAAGAAGAGCTTCTTCGAAAATGTATAATTAGCACTTATATCGGTAATATGGTAGGAAGGAATTAATCCAACCTGACCGTTTTCAGAAGGACTAACAGTATTATTGGCATCTGAAAACGACTCGCTCACATAACTCTGCTGTACAGTAAACGTAATAGCTGCATATGATAGTGTAGCACCTGCGCGCAGAATATGAGAAGGAGCATTCTCCACTTTCTTATTTTTCAGATTGGTCTCCACTAATTCATTAGAACTGTTCTTTGTTATAACTAGCAAATTACCATAAAGGGCTTCTGTATATCCATAGGATCCAAATACAGAAATTCCAATCTTATATTTCTTTTGCAAAAACAACTCAAGCAGGTCAGCTTCAGCAAATAACTCAAATCCTTTACTAACGCTATTGCCAACATTGGTGCGATAATTATAAAAACTTCCATCTTGCCGCTGCTGTGTTATACTTCCTATCCTGTTATCGTAATGCAGCAGGAAAGCGCTCACATCATACAATAAAGCAGAATTCAATCGACCTCTAAAACCCAGATCAAGATTATACCCTTTAGCGTCTTTTATATTAGGGTCTACCAGATCGGTTGTAGGCGGAGCAGTAAGGTCGGCAAACTGAATAGGCCGGTAAGCCTGCGTAATATTTGCATAGAACTCTGAATGATTGGTCACATGCCATTCAGCCCCTAAACCAGCTAATAGAAACCCTCTTCCACGTTTTTCATTCTGCAATAATATCTCCTGCCCATTTGTTTGGTAACCGTTTCTTCCGGAGGCGCTTCCTATCAGATATTCATATCGTATTCCAGGAATAAGACTGATCTTATTGGAAAGCTTTATGATATCTTCTACAAACACTGCTGCATTATAACTCTTGAATTGTATATCGCGGGGCCATATGCCATCAACCCTTGTAATATCATACGTCTCACCTGTGGTTCCTTTTCCATCTCTGAAACGATGCGTAGTTCCAGTATATAAACGGATACCACCTGAAATAGTATTGGAAACAGTTCCCCACTTACTACTGTTGATATATCTTGCCTCTAATCCAGCATTTCGATAACGATCAATATCAACAACCCTATTGCTATACTGCTGATTGGCTGCTGAAATAGTATCTCCAATTGTTATGGCCTTCAGGAACCCAACACTATTCCTGTTCCCGGCTACAGCAAACAACTTTACATTCAATTTTGAAGAAGGGGAAATTTGATAATTGGCAATGATGGCAGCAGTGGTCCAGGAGATATCAATCCAGTTCCTGCTGCGCAAACTCAATTTGCTGTCAGTAGCAAACTGTGCATCTGTTAATCCACCCGGTTGCTGACTTCTTAAATGAGATTGCATCAGTTCCCCGGTTATGGAAAACTTTGAATTGATTTTCCAGGTAAGCGTACCATAACCAGCATTTGTAAAATAAGAACTGTTTTGTCGCCAGCCATTACCATTCCTATGATCAAAGAAGGCGTAATAATGCAGGTTTTTTGTTTCACCCCCGATAGCATTGTACGAATTGAACATGCCAGCTGTTCCAATAGATTGCTGTGATTCAAATTCAACCGGCTTATTAATCTCACTCCCATTTCTTAAAATATAATTTACCATACCCCCGAACTGAGGACCATATTGCAATGAACCTTGTCCCCTGATTATTTCTATCCGCTGCACAGCCTGTAATTGTGGGTTATAATACGCTTCAGGGTAACCGAAAGGGTCTGCAGCTATATCATATCCGTTCTGGCGAACATTAAACTCCCAGCTTCTATTCGGACTCAACCCCCTTGCGCTGATACCTATCTGCGCTCCACTCCCGTCACTTTCCCAAACATGAATACCGGGCACCTTCGCCATCACCTGACGCATTGTATTTGTAACAACATTGCCCTTAACATTATCTAATACTATAAGTGAACTTTTCTTTCCGGCGTAGATAGAGGTTCCTACAACTTCCGGCAATTGTTGAATATCGCTTTTACTATTTCTGCCAACTACTGTTATCTCTTGAAGATGTGAATGGAAACGGTCAATAGTATCTTTTATAATCGATTGCTTTGTCTGTCCTGTAACTGTAAGTACGCCTAATATAGTTACCGCAACGGCTACAATTCTTTTTCTCATAATGTGTTTTGATGAATTTGTAAAGTGCAAATTTCTAACTTCATCAAAAAAATCAGTTACGGTATCAGTAATTCACATTACGCATTAAGGAAAAATCAAAAGACCTAATGGACAAAAAAAATCCTGGAAAGAAATTCAATTCTTTCCAGGATAGCATAGATATAGTCTTTCTTATATATTAAAATGTTTTAGCACCATCTGCCTGATACGTATAACGGAAAAGATAAAAGCGCTGTTCTGCTAACTTAATGGCATCTGTTTCAGATGCAGCAGGAGTTGAACCCTTTCTGTAATAATTCAGGATTTCAATCTTTGCATATTTTCCATTAGCAGTGCGGATCACTAATACACGACCAGGCAATGGAGTAACAAGATTTGTTGGACCGTCATAATTATACCAACCTTTACCGGAACCTGTTGTGATGGCGTATGTTGGTGCATTATCGGTCTTGAACACTGAATCAGCAGGTACAGCAGTCAAATTATCAAAAGCGCCAACCCATACAAAACCACCACCATTACCAGGACCACTGGTGCCACCGTTTGTTATGATAGTAGTACCTCTTATTGCAATATCCCAGTTACTGGTAGCTGAATCTGAGTTTGGAACAATTGTTTTATTCACTAAACTGAAGAAAGTGAATTTACCAGCACCATATGGCTGACCACTTGGTGCAATGCCTATAATAGTGTCACCAGCGAGGTTTTGTACTGTGGTAACCTTTCCTTCAGTATACACTTTGAATGAACCATCATTAGTTTTATCTAAAGGAGGCGTTGGTGAACTACTGCTTTTACTGCAGGCTACAGAAAAAATCATTAACACAACAAGGGCGGAGAGTACTGATAAACGTTTCATGGCTTTAAATTTTTATTTTTTACTTTTTATTTTTTACTTTTTGAAAATGTATAAGCCAGCATAGTATAGTAGCTACGTCCCGGCATGTTTGGCAGATTCAGCACATCTGAATAATTAGTGAGGTTATCGATACCTGCTGCTATGCGCCATCCATTCAATATTTCATAACCAGCGCTCAGATTCACCATTAAAAAACCTTTGGCAAATTCATCCTGCTTATTATAAATTCCGTTTCCATCCTTATCATATACAGCCCATTTGCTACGATAGATATTTCGCACACTTACATACCATTTCTTTGAAGTAGGCTCATACTGCAATTTCAGGTTACCCATGTGGCGGCTCCTGTTAGGCAATCCTATATAATCACTTCTTTTTACCTCTATACTGTATCCATTTTCATCCCTGGTGAAATAATGATTGCCTTGTTTGATAAGCGCTTCTTCATCTTTATCAGCAGTGAGTAATAACTGATAACCAGCATCTGCCTGGAAATGGTTGAGGAATTTATATTGGATAGAAGTTTCTAAGCCCTTTGTATATGCATTCTTTACATTGATATAACTGAATATCTGTGAATTGTCGAAACGGGTAGCTACCTGTCTTGATTCGATAAGGTCTGTTATATCATTACGGAAGAAATTCAACTGCCATTGCAATGTGGGTATTGGCAGATAGGTTACGCCAGCATTAAATCCATTAGAGAATTCAGGACGTAATGTTTGAAGTTTATAATAATCAGCAGAAAGCTCTTTTATCAATCCACTTTGCTGCTGAATATCTATAACCCTTTGTGCCTCCAGCGTTCCATATACTGAATATCCACCAGCAGCTGTATTAGTGAAATTCAGATAGAGCTGCCTGAAGTCAGGAGCCTTGAATCCCTTTCCATAAGAAGCCTGGAAACGAAGCTTATCACTTACTTTATATTGCGCTGCCACTTTTGGACTGAAAGCAGAAGCATACAACTTATTATCATCATAACGGAAACCTGCGATCAGGGTCAGCGGCTTCCATGGCTTCCATTCAGTTTGAAAAAAGCCATACTTCACTTCATTCTCTTTGCGGCTGTCTTTTGTATCGTATCTGCTTGAATTAACAAACTCACGGATGTATCCGATGCCTGCTACAAATGAAAGGTTATTCCTTAGATTAAAATCTGTCTGGTTTTCTGCACGATAAAATTGCTGACGGAAATAATCATCATATCCTTGACCTGAAGAAGTAGCTAATTGCTGTGAACCTTCAAATATGGTTCCATATAAACGTAGTGTGGTCTTTAACTTGTTAGAGAACTGATGAGTGATAGATGGAATTACGTTTATGTCTTTATTAATCTCTCTTCCTTTAGAATAAACTATCAGGCCATTATTTGTTACAGCCAGTTCATTTTTTATATGTTCGTAATTATATCTTACAGATAATTGAACACTTGTGTTATCATCGATAGTATAATTCAATTTCACTTGTGGAGTCATACGCCATACCGGCAACTTGGCTCTCTCTACTGAATATGGGCGGATACTATAACCGTCGGTGCTATAACTATTGAAGAAAGTATTAATTCCCAGCTTTCCAACTCTAGCACTGGCATTGATATTTGCATCCAAAGTATTATAGGTACCATATCTCGACCCTGCAGTAATCTTGTTTTCGTAATTCTTATCTGTAATAATATTTATAACTCCTGCCAAAGCTTCTGAACCATATAAACTGGAAGATGGCCCTTTCACTATTTCTATCTTCTTGATATTCCCAACTGTGATCCTGTTAAGGTCAAGTACACCAGCGGTTCTGCCTACCAAAGGTTCACCATCTACCAATATCAATGTATAATCAGGATTCAATCCCTGCATTTGTACTCCGGTTCCAAAACCACTGGTCATGAACAGTCCAGTTTGTTCCTGAAGAATATCCCTTAATCTTAATGAACCAGCGCGTTGAATAGTTTTCTGTGATATGATAGAAACCGGAACAGCTACATTACTTAATTTTCTTTCATTGCGGGTGGCGGTAACAACCACTTCATCGAGTAAATGCCTTTCAGTGGAATCGTACAGGCGGCTCTTTTGAACCTGCGCCATTGCGGGAAAACTGAGGAAGCAGATAAGCAGTATTTGTAATAAGCGGTGCATAGTGTTGTATTTCTTTGACAAAGGTTGCACCACTAATACTCTGGATTATCATAGAATTGTCAAACTGACAAAAACAACTATCCTTTTACAATTCAATGACACGACATTGATGACAATCAAAGCCGCACCTGACAAGGATCAGAAGCTGGTTATCAAAGAAGTGTAAAGCGTTGTGATATATGCAAAAAAAATCCGTTACGATGGTAACGGATTCAAATTTTTACGTTGTACGAATCAATGAAAAAGTAATTCACAGGGCTTAAGTCCTGTATGTTTTTTAAAGGCTGTAGAGAAATGTGAGATGGATGAATAGCCTAACAAAACAGAAACTTCAGTTACACTCAGTCCTTTTTCATACAAAAGATAACGGGCATGTTCCATACGTTGGCTTTGATAGAAATCAAAAACGGTAGTACCGAATAATTCCTTGAAGCCTTTCTTAAGATAACATTCGTTAATAGCTACTTTACGACTGAGCTCTTTTATAGTAAGTGGTTCTCCAATATGCTGCAACAAAATTTCACGGGCCTTTATGATCTTTTCACGATCGGCCTCGTTTGCTAAGAACTTACACTGGAATTGCTCTACATCCTTATCACCCATCATACACTCCATGCTATACAATAACAGCATTTGCGTTTGGGCATTGATATAGATATTCTCCAGACTATCAGTATAGGTATGGTTTAGCAATGCTTCCAGTACCATTCGGGTACGGCTGCAAAGTGATAATGTTTTTGAAAAAGAAGAAGTATGAGTGAACGTAAGAACATCTTCTGTCAACTTATCGGCTCCCTTTCCAGGTTTTACAAACTGCGATAAATGCACTGGTGAAAAACGGAAGCTAACTACATCAACACTTTCAATACGTTCAGCACAACTGCGTGATTGGTTGAACTTACAAAGATTACACTCGATGTCTTTTTGCTTACAATACACATTACCTGAAACACAAAAACGTAATTCGAGATAATTCTCTCTGGGCTCATTCTTCTTGTAATGATATACCACCATACCGGTATCGTCAATATTCCATTGTGGAAGTTTGCGATATCGCTTTATGACATATTGCACTGAGCCAGGTATCTGTTGCTCCTTTTCCTGGAGCAATGATAGCTGTTCCTGCATTACAGGCTGCTGATAGGCGAGTGCTAATATATCTGGTGGGTTCATCATATTGCGAACACAAATTTACGGTTGAAACTTTAATTTCCCTATTCTCTGTTGTTAAGGTATTGTTCGAATCACGGAAATTCCTTGAAACAAGAAACTCAGATTCTCTAAGATGCTGAAATTGCTGATGTTAGAAACTTAACAGAAACAGGAAAGAATCAGTATCATCAAGTATAGTAACAAGCGGCATACCGAAAAGTTCTCTAATCAAAACTTTGGTTACCCGATGCGGCAAGCTTAAGAAGTCGGTCGAATTGCTCCGGACTTAGGTCATTATAAAAAAAGTAGACAGGATCGAGTGTTCTTCCATTCTTATGGACTTCGTAATGGCAATGCGGACCAGTCGACTTACCTGTATTTCCCACCCAACCAATAATCTCTCCTCTTTTTATCCTTTCACCAGAACGAACCTTAATCCTGAACATATGTCCATACAACGTTTCATACCCATAACCATGGTTAATGACCACATGGTTTCCGAACCCGTTACCCAAATTTCCCGCTGTACGCACTACCCCATTGGCTGTAGCATATATAGGAGTACCCTGTGGTGCTGTAAAGTCGAGCCCAGCATGGAATTTAACCGTCTTATATACCGGGTCAATTCTATAGCCAAAACCCGAAGCCACTCGCTTAAGATCTTTATTACTAACGGGTTGTATAGCTGGAGTAGATGCCAGCAACAATTCCTTATTCTTTATAAAACTAGTGATTTCATTAAAGGATTTGTCTTGATATGCAATTCTCAAAGTGAGGTTATTGATAGTATTGGTGATAGAATTCTCCAAATCACTAGTATTCATACTCATCACCAATTGAATCTCCTTTTGCTGCGCCATTTCTTTTAAACGAACACTATCCGGAACCGGATTGGCTTCAAATATGGTACGATAAACTTCATTATCACGCTTCTCCAACTCCATCATCTGTCCCTCTAACTTTTTCGTCTTTTCATCCAACACCAAGAATTGCTGCCTCAGCTTTTCATTCTCCTGAATCAATAATTTTTCATTTGCCGACGGGAAGTATCTGTAAGCCACCGAAACAATGATAATGGCAGTAACAATGGCCGAAGAAATAAAGCCCAACACCCGCAGCAGGGTAACCCGCAAAGGAGTCTCCAGTTTTTCGTACCGGAGGGTATTGGTGTTGTAGTAGTATTTTATTTTCTTCATCCCTAAACTGCTATGTTTAAGTTCAAGGGTTTAAGGTTTAAGGGTTTAAGAGTTGGTTCGACTACCAAAATCGGTTTCAATAATTGGAGGCCAACTTTGAACTTTTTAAACCATTAAACATTTTGAACTTTCTTTACCTTTGCGCACAAAACCCATATACACAAATATATAGCGTCCTGAGCGGCTTTTGGCTGCAAAGATTGTTCCGATTCCGGTTGGGCTGGGAACAAAGAGACACTAGAGGTTAAATATATAAAAATGACGGCTAACGAAATCAGACAGGCTTTTCTGGACTTCTTCCAATCAAAAGGACATACTATTGTGCCCTCCGCTCCTATTGTTGTAAAGAACGACCCTACCCTATTGTTCACCAATGCGGGTATGAACCAATTCAAGGATTATTTCCTCGGTAACAAACCGGCCCCCTGGAACCGGGTGGTTGATACCCAAAAATGCTTACGCGTTAGCGGTAAACATAATGATTTGGAAGAAGTAGGCGTAGATACCTATCACCATACCATGTTTGAAATGCTTGGCAACTGGAGCTTTGGTGACTATTTCAAAAATGAAGCCATTGAATGGAGTTGGGAGTTGCTGACCAAAGTCTACAATATTCCAAAAGACCGTCTTTATGCCACCGTATTTGAAGGCGATGCCAAAGAGAACATCCCCGCCTCCACTATCGCCCTCTCAAAATGGAAGCAGTTCATGAGCGAAGACCATATAGTATTCGGGAATAAGAAAGATAATTTCTGGGAAATGGGGGATACAGGTCCTTGTGGTCCTTGCAGTGAGATTCATGTCGACTGCCGCCCTGAAGAAGAAAGAAAGAAAATCCCAGGCCGCGATTTGGTTAACAAAGACCATCCTCAGGTTATCGAAATATGGAATAATGTATTCATCCAGTTCAATCGCAAAAAAGACGGTAGTCTGGAACCATTACCTGCCACTCACGTTGATACCGGAATGGGACTGGAACGCTTAGTAAGAGTATTACAGAACAAGACATCCAACTACGATACTGATATATTCAGTGGCACTATTGCAGCTACTGAAAAAATCACTGGTAAGAAATATGATGGCAGCGATTCAAAAACGGCTGTTGCATTCAGAGTATTGGCCGATCATATCAGGGCTATTGGTTTCACCATTGCTGATGGACAGCTCCCATCAAATACAGGAGCGGGATATGTTATCCGTCGTATTCTGAGAAGAGCAGTTCGTTACTATTATTCCTATCTGGATTATAAACAACCATTACTTTTCCAATTGATGCCAGTACTGGGCAAACAATTCGAAAATGTATTTCCTGAGTTGGAAAAACAAATGGATTTCGTAAGTAAAGTAGTGAAGGAAGAAGAAGATGCTTTCTTACGTACTCTGGAAAAAGGGTTGAAGCGTATGGATGAAATCATCGGCAATGCAGGTAAACAATCTCTAATACCAGGAAAAGAAGTGTTTGAATTGTACGACACTTTTGGTTTCCCAATTGACCTTACTCGTCTCATTGCCACTGAAAACAATTTACAGGTTGACGAATCAGGTTTTGAAAAAGAAATGAAACTGCAGAAAGATCGTAGCCGGGCTGCTACTACTCTTGATACAGAAGACTGGGTAATTGTAAAAGAAGCCGGTCAATCTAAATTCGTTGGCTATACCCAACTGGCTGCCACAACCGAATTACTGCGTTACCGCAAGATAAAAGCCAAAGGAAAAGAATCCTATCAACTGGTATTGGAAACCACTCCTTTTTATGCAGAAAGTGGTGGACAGGTAGGCGACAGAGGATGGCTGGAAGCAGATGGTACTTCACTTGAAATTATTGATACCAAGAAAGAGAATGACCCTAATTATCCATTTCACAGAAACATTGCCTTCCAACCTTACCGGAACAATCAATGCACGTGTAAATGCTGAAAGAAGAAAAGATATAACGATTCATCACTCTGCAACCCATCTGTTACATGCAGCCCTCAGAACTGTTCTGGGAACTCATGTGGCACAGAAGGGATCATTGGTGAATGATGAGCAACTACGTTTCGACTTCTCACATTTCGCAAAAGTGAGTCATGAAGAAATGGCGAAAATAGAAACGATGGTGAATCAAAAGATCCGTGAGAATGTTCCAGTAGTTATAAAAGAAATGCCAAAAGAAGAAGCTTTGAAATTAGGTGCTATGGCATTATTCGGAGAGAAGTATGGTGATACCGTTCGTGTGGTGGTGATGGATCCAACCTACTCAGTGGAGTTATGTGGTGGTACACATGTTGGACATACTGGAGAACTCGGTCTGTTCAAACTTCGTGCTGAATCAGCTGTTGCTGCAGGCGTACGTCGTATTGAAGCTGTATGCGGTGCTGCTGCCGAGAATTTCATCAATGATGAATTGAGGCAGTTGGCTGCCGTAAAAGAACAATTCAAGAATCCTGCGGATATTAATAAAGCCATTGAAAATAACCTGGCTGAAACAGCAGAACTGAAGAAGCGATTAGAACATTTGGAAAACAGGTTATTGGTGGGTATCCGTAATGAGCTATTGAAGAAAGACGAGATCATCAACGGTGTTACATTCATCGGCGATCAGGTAGAAGTGGCCAATGCCGATGCTTTGAAAAAAATCTGCTTCGACCTCAAGAATAACCTCAACGATTATTTAGTAATACTCACAGCCAATATAGGCGGTAAACCATTTGTCGCCATCAGCATTGCCGACACTGTAGTAGCAGCTAAACAACTCGATGCCGGAAAGATCATCAAGGAAATTGTAGCTCCTCTCATCAAAGGCGGCGGCGGCGGGCAGAAAAACCTGGCAACAGCCGGGGGACAGGAAGCGGGGAATTTGAAGGTGGTTATTGAGAAAGTTAAAGCACTGCTTTAATTCAGTCCGAAAGTCCGGAAGACGGGAAGTCCGGAAGAAATACAGGGCTGACACTTAGTTATACACGACTCCCACCAACACTTATTTATTCACTAACCGTCACAAATCGCGGAAACAATCAGAGATCCCCTGACTCCCCGGACTACTTCTGGATTCAAAAATCAATACCCTTAACTCTCCCGACTTTTAAAAAAATCTCCGAAAAATTTCGTAGTTTCTCCAAAACCCCTATATTTGATCTACGAAACTCAACGTAGATAACAAAAACATATGAAAATGAAAAGAATTCTTTGGCCCGTTTTCATCCTGCTGTTAAGTAGTACTGTGGTAATAGCACAGGATACAAAAGAGAAGCAAAAGGAAATTGAAGAAACTAATGTGAAACGCAAAGCAGAAAGAGAAGCTTAAAAAGAGCTGGTGATAATGAAGAGATCATCATCAAGAAAAAAAACGATAAGGATAGCCACCTCGTAATTGAAATAAAAGATGGGGCTGTTACCATAAACGGTAAACCCATAGAAGACTATGAAGATGAAAATGTTTCGGTTCTTCGCAGAACAAGACCTGAAGTATATTATGAAGTACCTGGTACCCGTTTCCGCAGTATGGATTTTGGGGATATGGTTGAAGGGGTAAACATATATGGTGAAAATAAATTATCGTATGGAGATGCTGCTCGCAGTTCTCGGGTTTATACCACTTCCCCAAATAAAGCTTTTTTAGGTGTAGCGTCTGAGAAAACTGACGATGGCGTTTCCATTACAAGTGTAACTGAAAAAAGTGCTGCTGAAAAAGCAGGACTCAAAAAAGGAGATATCATTTCTAAAATAAATGAGGTAAAAATCCTAAGTTCTGAAGACCTTACAAAAGCTATTGGCAAATTCAAACCCGAAGAAAAAATAACCATTACTTATAAAAGGAATGGTAAAGAAGCGAAAGCAACAGCCACATTAGGGAAAAACACAGCTTCCAATATTGCCGTTGTTCAGGGATTCCCAAGAGCAATGGGTTCTATGCGCGCAGCTCCTTTTGAATCAGCAGAAGGATTCAATTATAGTTTCAGTGGCCCCGAAGGTGTTTCTGTTTTTGGCTCACAAATGAAACCCCGTCTTGGAATAAAAGCTCAGGATACCGAAGAAGGAAAAGGGGTTAAAGTACTGGATGTATCCAAAGAATCTGCCGCTGAAAAAGCAGGTGTAAAAGAAGGAGATATCATCATCCATTTTGATGAAAAAGAAATAAATAGTGCCGATGATTTGGCCGAAGCAGCGATGGAGTCAAAAAACAAGCCTACTGTGAAGGTTAAACTGATAAGGGATGGCAAAACTCAGGATCTGGAAATAAAAACACCGCGCAAGCTCAAGACTGCCAATCTGTAATAAAAACTATTGCCGATGAAAAAAGGTCGCTACCACATGGGGCGGCCTTTTTTTATCGATAAAATCAGTATTTAACCACTTGCATATTGCCAACATGATAGTGCCTCTTTTGGAGGTGCTCCAAACACGCATATTTCGCCTGTAACAATGGCTCATCCCGGGTCTTTGCCCATGCTTAATAAGAAAGCCATTGAATATGCCATAAAGATGGGATTGGCATGTAACTGCACCATCAGTCGGAATAATTACTTCGCAAGAAAGAACTATTTCTATCCCGACCTTCCAAAAGGATATCAGATATCGCAACACACTACTCCTATTTGTGAAGGTGGCCATATCACCATCACCACCTCCGAAGGCACCCGTGCTGTTAAACTAAACCGCATCCATATGGAAGAAGATGCGGGAAAAGAGCCTGCATGATGTTGATGATGATTATACTTGCGTTGACCTTAACCGCGCCGGAGTACCACTTATTGAAATGGTTACGGAACCAGATTTAAGAAGTGGAGAAGAGGCTTATGCTTATCTCACTGAAGTAAGGAAACTATTACGGTATCTGGAAGTTTGCGATGGTAATATGGAAGAAGGTAGTATGCGTTGTGATGCAAATATCTCCATCCGTAAAAAAGGGGATACTAAATTGGGCACAAAGGTGGAAGTGAAAAACCTCAATTCTATCCGAAATGTAAAAAGAGCTATTGAATGGGAAGCAAAGAGATTGATTGAACTGGTTGAAGCGGGCTCTCCAATAATTCAACAAACCCGCAGTTTCGATGCAACCAATGGAACCACATTTGCATTGAGAACAAAAGAAGAAGCCAACGACTACCGATATTTTGCGGATCCTGATCTTACACCATTCAGGATATCTGAAGAAATGCTGAAAAGCATACAGGAACAATTACCCGAATTACCCGAACAGAAAATACAACGATACCAATCAGCATTCGGTCTACCTGAATATGACGCAAGAGTGATTTGTGATGAAAAGGAAACAAGTACCTATTTCGAAGCAATACTTTCTGCCCTTCCGCCAAATGCCAGTAAAGAATCAAATACTACAAGGGCAAAAGCTGCTGCTAATTGGATTCTGGGTCCCATTAAATCATGGTTGAATGACAATAGTTTGTCAATCTCCAATTTTGAGTTACCCGCCGCATCCATAGCCAGTCTTATTTCGTTAATAGAAGAAGGGAAACTGAATTTTTCAGTGGCATCATCAAGAGTATTCCCTGCTCTCATTAAAGACCCAAAGGCTATCCCTCTTGAAATGGCTACCAATATGAACCTGATTCAGGTTTCAGATGAAGGGGATGTTGCCAATTGGGTAGATCAGGTATTGAATAGTATGCCCGATAAAGTGGCTGAATATAAAAAGGGAAAAAAAGGACTCATCGGTCTCTTTGTTGGAGAAGTAAAAAAAATATCAAAAGGGAAAGCAGATCCAAAAATCACAAACGACCTGCTCCTAAAAAAGTTGCAATCATGAAATTAAAATTCCTCTTGCCAATTCTGGTAATAGCAGCCTGTAAACAGGCGCCTAAAGGCAGTCTCGAAATTACTGGTACCGTAAAAAATATCAAACAACTGGAAGCTCAGTTTCCAGGAGCTGTAAAAGACGGGAGCATCAGTCTTCTCCTTTATGAAATACCCTATGGAAGCGATGCGCAACCCATTCAACTTGACTCCTGCACAGTTTCTGAAGGAAAAAATACTTTTACACTGAAAGGAAAAACTTTAACAGAAGGGATGTATGATATTGTTGTTGACAGAGGCGGCCCAATGGTTCCCTTTGTAAACGACGCATCATCTATTAAAGTGGATATGGATTTCAGTAAGAAAGAGAAATTCTACCAGCTTACCGGTTCTGCTGCCAGTAAACAATTGCTCGATTTCATAAACAGCTATAGCGACCAAGGTAATATCATAAATAAGGCAATGGCTAATATGGATAGCCTCAAAAAACTGAATGCTACCGACAGCATTCTTATTGAAGCTACCAAATTGAAGAATAAGGAAATTGATAATCTCAATGCTTTCCTTAGGAAAAATCTTGCTTCTGTCGAAAATAGTACAGTAGCATCTTTTATGTTAGGTCGATCTGCTCAAACATTACCTCAAACTGAATTTGAAAATCAGTTAAACTTGTTGGTACAGAAATTTCCAACCAATGCCAATCTTCAATATCAGAAGAAATCGTATGAAAACTACAAAGCGCAGGCACTAGAAAGTGAACAAAGGCGTCAGCAGGCTCAACAAAATTCATGGGTTGGCAAAAAAGCTCCTGAATTAATACTACCAGATGCCAACGGAAAAAACATAGCCCTTTCCTCTTTCAAAGGCAAATTCGTGTTAGTTGATTTTTGGGCCAGTTGGTGCGGACCTTGCAGAATGGAAAACCCAAATGTTGTAGCTGCGTATCAAAAATTCAAAAACAAGAACTTCACAATACTTGGTGTTTCACTCGATAAAGATAAAGCCCCCTGGTTGGAAGCAATAACAACAGACAATCTCACATGGACACATGTAAGTGACCTCGCCTATTGGAATTGTGCAGCAGTAAAAATATTCGGATTCGAAGGCATTCCATTCAATGTACTTATCGATCCAAGCGGCAATGTGATTGGTGAAGGATTGAGGGGAGATGATTTGGTGAATAAGTTGAATGAGGTGCTGAAATAGGCGGGGTGCTTGATGCTGGATGCTGGATGCTGGATGCCTAAGGCTTAAAGCTGAAGGCCTAAGGCTTTATTCAGTCTCCGGCCCGGAGCTCCAGTTCCGGTATTTTGCCTTAGCTTTAGGCTTTTAGCATTTAGCTTCTAGCATCAAGCATTAAGCTTTTAATTCGTCAGTCTCTTCTAAACTTTTCGCGCAGCGGAAAGGCGATTGTTCTCCACTTCAGTTTGTCATTCCGAGCAACGCGAGGAACCTTGTATTGATAAAAGCTTAATGCTTAACGCTGAAGCCCTAAGGCTTTATTCAGTCTCCGGCCCGGAGCTCTAGTTCCTGTATTTAGCATCAAGCCTTTAGCTTCTAGCATTTGGCATTAAGCTTTTCGCGCAGCGGAAAGGCGATTGTTCTCCACTTCAGTTTGTCATTCCGAGCAACGCGAGGAACCTTGGATTAATAAAAGCTCAATGCTTAACGCTGAAGGCCTAAGGCTTTATTCGGTCTCCGGTCCGGAGCTCTAGTTCGTGTATTTTGCCTTGGGCTTTAGGCTTTAGGCTTTAAGCATTTAGCTTCTACCACCCACCATTTCTTTTAGGACAGATAAAAAAATAGGCCTCCCAATGGGAGGCCTATTTTTTTATCTGTCCTAAAAGAAATTAACGCAAGTCTATGGCCAACGCAATATTCCTATAATTCACAGATGGCTTAACTGTTCCTGAAGAATCAAGTGCTATACCAATAGTGCGGCACTGACCAGCAGTAGCGGCAACATTAAGTATATCGATGTTAAGATATCCCCAGGTGCTGTCTGCAGGAATAGTTACTGTACTACCAAGGGCAGTATAGTGAGTTCCTGGAACGGCAGGTGAAGCGGCCAATGTTCCAGAGGCTCTTGATGGTGTTTGACCAGAAGCAGTTGCAGGGAATGCTACTGTGGTAAACGGAACATCAAACAATTTAAATCCAACAGTTCTGTCAGATTTAGAAACTGCACCTACCATGTTAACTCTTAATCTAACAGTTCCAGTAGAACGATGTAGTGTGAATGCAGCTGTAGTAGTAGCATTACCCATGTATGGCACTCTTGTCATCAATGGATAGTTTACTCCGGCAGCATTGGCATTCCAGGATGTAGCATCAAATTCTGCTACTCCATCGGTAAATGTTACCTGATCATTCTTGATACAGGCAGTCATTCCCATGACAATTGCTATTGAAATAAAGAAAAATGTTCTTTTCATAATCATGTAATTTTTAGTAACCGGCATTTTGTTTCAGATTGGTGTTTCCATCCACATCACCTTGTGGAATTGCTGGCAGAATGCGGATATCAGTAAAGGCAACAGTATTGTAATGTGGCCCTTTAACTATATCACGACCCAAACGCTTGAGGTCGAAGAAACGATGTCCTTCAAATGCCAACTCAATACGACGCTGACGAATGATTTCATCAAGCAATGCAGTACCTGTTAAAGCACCATCAGCAGTTTCAGCAGCAGAACCAGTATAGTCAGTATACCTTCTAACTTTTAAGAGTTTCAAATCTGCAATAGCAGCTGCCTCATTTAAAACTGAAGATCCTGGAGTAGACATTGCTTCTGCACGTGTAAGATATATTTCAGAGATTCTAACTACAGGTATGTTATCGAGGTTGATAGAACCGTTCTTACCAAGAAACTTAGTACACTCAACTTTTGCAGGACCGCGACCTGTAGTTCCTGGTTCATACAAGAGATTCCTTACATCGGTATTCCTTGTTGAAACTGAAGCGTTCAGGGCAAAGTTTGCAGTAGTGTTACCGCCAACTAATGCAATTCCTAATTCGTTAAGTAAGGAAATAGATGGAACCAGGTCACCAAATCCACCAGTTACTGCTGTATTACCTGGAGCAGTAAGCGTAGAGAAAGATGTTTGCAATGATTCGTTTACACCGATATTCTCACCATTGGTAGCAAAACGCACCTGGAATAATGTTTCTCCATGTGTATCTACTCTCCATTGGTTTACATAGTTAGAAGTAGTGGTCATTTTTGAACCAGCCAATGCTATGCAAGAGTCTGCCCAACGTTTTGCTTCCCCATAATTCTTGCGATACAGGTTTACTCTAGCCAAAAGGGCTTGTGCAGCTTGTTTGTTTGCAAGGTTTACACTTGCACTTGACAAAAGCTTACCCTGAGCTGTTGTGAAATCGGCAACTACTTGTGCATATACATCATCTTGTGGAGCACGACCAGGACGGAAAGTAAGCGCAGAATCAACTGAAGAAATACCTCTCAGAATGATTGGTACACCACCTTTGTCCTGTGCACTTACAACAGCCCCTGGTACATAAGAATAAACACGAGCCAGGTCGAACAGATACAAAGCACGCAGGAAATACAACTGACCTTCCCAACGATCTCTTTCCACTGTAGTAATAGCTGGAGAAAGGGTTAGAGTTTGAAGTGCTTCTAATGTAAGGTTGATTTGGTTGATAGCAGCATAGCTATTAGACCAAATGGTTCCTGTAAAATGTGCACCGAAGTTGTTATTTGCTTCTGGCAATAAACGGCCAGATTTATTGGTAGCAAAACCGTTGTCGGCTAATGCTTCCGGATGTGTAATCATATCACGTCCATACTGACGGGCGTTTTTTAAACGGGCATATACAGAAGTGATAACGGCTTCAACAGCTTCCCTGGAACTTAATGCTCCATCAGCTGCAATGGATTGGCGGGGATCTATCTCCAATTGCTTCTTACAAGAAGAAAAAAGCAATGCCAGCATTCCCAGTACCAAGCCACTTTTCTTAATATATTTCATCATAAAAATTTCTATTTACTTATTAAACATTAAAACCCTAATTGAACACCTACAGTGATATTCTTGCTCTGAGGTACGATACCAGTTGCAGTTCCTACAAACTCGATATCATAGCTGAACCAATCACTTATAGTGTACAGGTTAGTACCCTGAACATAGAAACGGGCACTGTTAATCTTTAACTTATTGGTAAGGCTGCTGCTCAGATCATAAGAGAAAGTAAGATTCTTCAAACGGATATAATCCGCCTTGAACCACATCCTGTTACCCGATTGGGCACCTGAAGATTTATTCTCTGTACCATTGATATTGAACCTTGGTATTGAAGTAACCTGACCAGGTGTTGTCCAACGATTATCATATACATATTGCAATGCATTGATACGGGCAATGTTCTCATAAAGGAAGTTAACCTGTCCGTCAGTTGCATAACGGCCATACTCATACTGGAAGAAGATATCCAGGCTGAATCCTTTATAAGTAAAAGTGTTTCTCAAACCACCCTGGAATTTAGGCAAGGAAGTAGGACCTAACACCACCCTGTCACGGGCTTGAACTTGATAAGCAAGGTTACCAAGGGTATCATACCACATTGGACGGCCAGTTGCTGCGTTAACACCAGCAAATTGCTGAGTGAAGAGTACTCCCACTGGTTGACCCACCTGGATACTGTTGTTGCTTGGTAATATTTTAAGACCACCATACAACTCCAATACTTTGGCTTCGTTGAAACCCATTACAAAGTTTACATTCCAACCCAATTGGTTTTCTGTGCGTGCTTTGAAGATATCAGCACCTAATGTAACTTCTACACCCTTGTTCTGGTTTCTACCGATATTAGTTGTAATACCTGTAAATCCAGTAGTTGATTGAAGAGGTTGAGTAAGAAGCAGGTCATTGGTTCTTTTATCGTACCATTCAACCGAACCGGTGATTCTGTTATTGAAGAGACCGAAGTCGATACCGAAGTTGAGCAATTTGGTAGATTCCCATTTCAATTTAGGATTAGCCAACTGTGTAAATCCGATAGCACCGCTACCATTATACACACCAGCACCACCATACAAACCTAACCCATCGAAGTTGCCGATCTGGTCGTTACCAGTTGTACCATAGCTAGCTCTCAAACGGAGTTGGTTAACAACATTGGAATTAGAAAGGAATTTCTCCTGATCCATGTTCCAGGCTAATTTCACACCACCGAACTTACCATAACGGAAATCTTCAGCAAAACGGGAAGATCCATCATAACGGCCTACTAAACCAATTACATAACGGCCTTTATAACTAAGGTTAACGCTGCTGAAAACACCATTCCTGCGGAAACCAGTGTAGAATTCACCAACAGAAAGTGGGTTGGCAGCATTGTTCAGATACGTGAACTGATAAGTTGGGAAACCATCACCTGCTGCTGACAGGCTCTCCTGATTTTCTCTGCGGTATTCAAATCCCACCAAACCATCGAGATTGATATCTTCCCCGAAAGTATGGTTGAAATTAAGAGTACCATACGTATTGATATTGGTATTCCAGGTACTTTGTGACTGTGTCAAGCCCTTACGCACAAACGCATCCGGAGTACGCGCATCACGCACCAAACGACCTTGAACTAAACGATAGTCCAAACCTGCAAATGCCCTGAAGGTTAACCAGTTTGTAATTCTATAGTCTGCATTGATATTTCCGATCAATTGGTTGGTACGGTTATAACCGCTATTCCAATCATTTACTGCAATGATGTTTTGGTTAAGGGTTCCTGCCAAGTTAGCTGGTGATCCACCTGGTACACCATAATAGGTACCATCTGCATTGTAGATAGGGTTAGTTGGAATTATACCAGAAGCAGAAAATGCAGGGCTACCAAGGAAAGATCCATCAGTTGCGAAAGGCAAATTCTGGGTAACACTACTAACACTAAGAGAAGCCCCGATATTCAAACGGTCAGTAGCTTTATTAGTGATATCGGCCTTCAACGCATAACGCTTGAAGTCGGCCTTTGTAACAATTGTCTGCTGATCAGTATAAGAAGTAGACAATCTGAAAGTTGACTTTTCATTACCACCACTTGCACTCAATTCATAGTTTCTGATAGACGCTGTACGGAAAGCAGCATCCTGCCAATCGTAGGTTTGAAGTCCTGCAATGGCAGAGTCTGCACCTTTATCTGTTAATGAAGCTGCCCCTGGAACACGAAGTTCTCCCAATACAGCTCTCTTTATAGCAAGAGCACTTGCAGGCAGGTTATTGAAAGAACCATAACCTTCAGCACGAACCTGATAGAATTCCTGTGCATTCAATACGTCCAGCTTTTGAAGAGGAGAAGCCTGACCAAAATATACGTTAGCAGTAAACTTGGTTTTACCTGACTTACCTTTCTTAGTAGTGATGATCACAACTCCATTGGCGGCGTTTGAACCATAGATTGATGCAGATGCATCTTTCAGGATATCGATTGATTCGATATCATCTGGATTAAGGAAAGAGAGCGGGTTTGATTGGGTAAAGCTGGCGTCATTACGCGTATTCAGCTGAACTCCGTCAACGATGTAAAGTGGATCGTTACCTGCCTGGATAGAACCAGCACCACGAATCCTTACGTTTACAGCACCACCTGGAATACCGTTATTGGCTTGTACCAATACACCGGCAGCTTTACCCTGAAGGGCCTTGTCGAGTGATACGTTTGGAAGGTTGGCAATCTGTGAAGCCTTAACAGTTGAAATTGCTCCAGCTTCGTCTCTTTTCTTCCTTATTTGGTATCCTACAACAACTACTTCAGATAAATTCTTATCATCAGTTTTCAACGAAACATTGATGATAGATTTGTTGTCGATAGATACCTCTTGAGGAACTTGTCCTACTGAAGAAATAACCAATGTACGGGCTGTACCTGGTACCGAAATAATAAATGAACCATCATTTTTGGTAGTAGTACCCACTGTGGTACCCTTAATCTGAACAGAAGCATTGGGAATTGGAGCCCCGGATGCATCTGTTACTTTACCGGTGATGGTCCGGTTTTGGGAGAGCAATTGCCCGGAAAGCAACAGCACGCCCAGCAAGAGCATTAAGATTTTTCTCATTTGCAACAGTTTTTGTTTGAATAAAACGAAATCGGCCATTAAATGTTCAATGGCCAGTATATAAGGACAGCGAAATTATTACTGCGGCTGCATAAAAAAATCACTTAGAAAAAAATTTGGGTGCTATTTTAGGGTCTTGACACTAAAATGACAATTGCAGAGGCAGAAGTTAGGCAACATCTTAATCCAATCTGCTTATAATCAGTCATATATAAATTAAATCTTATTACTTCGCGCTTTTACTATTTCGGGAATTTTTTACCAATCGAAGTAACAGAGCGGGCAAAAATACAAGGTTGGTAAGTGTTGCCATTACAAGAGTTAAGGAGGTGAGCCACCCTAGAGCTTTTGTTCCACCAAAGCCACTGAAACAGAATATCACAAAACCGGCAATCAATACCAGGGAGGTATAGATAATGCTTATACCAGTTTTATGGATGGTGTCAATTACTACCTCTGTTGGTGTCTTCACGCTCCGGGCCAGTTCCTGTTTATAGTTTACAAGGAAACGTATCGTAATGTCAATCGCAATTCCCAATGCAACAGAAAACACCAACACGGTTGAAGGTTTAAGAGGAACACCCGTCCAACCCATAACCCCTGCAGTAATCAACAACGGTATTACATTAGGTATCAAAGAAGCAATTAATATCTTAAACGACTTGAACAGGTATAACATACAGGCAGCAATCAACAAAAAAGCCCATACAATACTTTCCTTAAGTCCGTTAATGATGAATGCACTCCCTTCCAGGAATGTTACACTGGTACCTGTAAATGTGACCTTATACTGTGCAGAATCGAAAAGTTGGTTACTTCTTTTTTCTATGTTACTGATCAGTTCAGGAAGTCTTTTACTTCCAACATCAGCCATATTTACACTGATTCTTGTGAGCTGCTTGGTACTATCCATGAAAGAAAGTATCAGCTTATTGAAATTATTTGCTTTACCGGTATCGCTTGATTTCCCATTTAAATACTGGGCAAGAAATGCAATATCTAACGTATTTGGTAATCCATAGTTGGCACTATCGCCATCCCAATAAGCCTGACGGGCGAATTTCATCCCTTCAACTATAGATAATGGTCTTGCCATCTCTGGCTGTGCAGCAATATACTGGGAAAGAGAGTCGATCCTTTCAAAAGTCTGCAACATATTCTTACGAAGTCCATTCTTTTGTTTGGTATCTACCAAAATCTCCAATGGCATCACGCCCTTGAAATTTTTCTCGAAGAACTTCAGATCCGTAAAAATCTTATCTGTCTGTGGAAGATCATCGACAATGAATCCTTCAGATTTCAGCCTGAAAGTACCTGCAATAGAGGCTACAACCAATACCAATGTTATTGTATAAATCAATTTTTGGTGATGCAGGCTCCATAATTCAAGCTTATCAAGAAAAGAAAGTAAGAGTTTGTTATCGAGATAACGGGTATGCTTGGGCTTAGGATCTTTAAGCCAACTCAACGTAATCGGAATTACGATAATTGAAATGAAGAACAAAGCCATAATGTTGAATCCGGCTACTATTCCAAATTCCTTCAATATGGCACTGCGGGTAAGGGCGAAAACTGCAAAACCAATGGCTGCAGCGATATTACAGAACAAGGTCACTATCCCCATCCTGCCTACCATTTCTACCAAGGCCGATTTTTTGTCACCAGTATCCTGATACGAAGTATGATATTTATTGAGGAAGTAGATACAATTCGGAATACCAATTACAACAATCAACGGTGGGATCAATGCATTTAATAAGGTGATCTTGAAATCAAGCGCATGAATGGTTCCTAAACTCCAAATTACCCCGATAATCACCACTCCTAATGACAGTAAGGTGGCACTAAGGCTTCTGAAAAACAGGAAAAGTATAACGGCCGATAATAATATTGAACCCAACAAAAACCACTGCATTTCATTGGCGATCTTGGTGGCCATATTGGTCCTTATCAATGGCAAACCGCTATAATGCATTTCTATTCCTTGCGCCTTTCCAAAAGCATCACCAGCTGCAACAATGGCTTTAACAACATCATTCCGCTTTTTTGAATTCAGCACTCCCTTATTGATCCTGATTCCCATCAGGTAAGAATGTGTTTCCGGATTATATAATAGTCCTTTGTAAAATAATAAGGTACCGAATGTTGCTGCTGCTGAATCCAGTTCCTGTTGAGAAAGCTCACGTTGAGGAAATACGGTCGAAACCTGTAATTTTTCCGCGGCAGTATCTTTCACCAAATTCACTGCGCCAGGGATATTCAAGACATCTTCAACTGCAGGGATAGCCTTCATTTGTTTTACTAAAGAAGCATATCCATTAAAAAAACCGGCCTTAAAAAAACCTTCTGTCTGTACTCCAACTACTAAAAGATTCCCATCTTCTCCAAACTTTGCCCGAAAGTTCTGGTACTCCATATATTTGGGATTATCCAGCGGAATAGCCCTTGTGAACTCATAGCTCAACTCCACCTTCGATGCATGGTATCCCATAAAAGCAGTGGCTGCAGCTAAAACCAAGATGAGTGCTATCCTGTACTTTAAGATGAACCGGCCAAGTTTAACCCACATAGATTGAAGATTATAGTTGATAAATCCGAGGCAAAGAAACTCTTTTTACGCCTCTTACTGAAGATTTTTTTGCCGTCATTTCCATCTACCTTTGAACTTATGTCGGGCCATAGAATTCAATGCACCTTTTTCCTGCTTTTCCTGATGCTTACTGCCAATGCACAGGCACCAGCAATCGGGCAATGGAGGGAGCACTTGCCATGGTCAAATGCCATCCAGGTTATATCTTCTTCCGACAAAATCTGGTGCGCAACTTCTTATAGTTTGTTTTCAGTTGATAAAGAAGAAAACAGCATCGAACGATGGAGCAAAGTGAACGGATTGCATGAAACAGGTATAGCAGCCATTGGATGGGACAATAATACCAGTACCCTGATTGCAGGATATTCCAATAGCATTATCGACTTGATAATGGATAATGAAATCAAAAAAATAGATGCCCTATTTCGTTTGCCAGCTAATACTGACAAATCTATCAAGAGCATTTTCACAAACAATGGTTTCGCTTATATATCCACAGGGATAGGCATTTTACTTGTAGATATAAATAAAGGAGAAGTTAAAGACACGTACATTATTGGAACAAATGGAAACAGGATTCCAGTATTTGCAACCACCATCGCTAATGGAATACTTTATGCAGCTAGTTCTGAAGGATTGAAGACAATCGCAATCAATTCACCCAATATTTCAGATTACAGGAATTGGAAAACAGTAAGTGGTACAAACGGACTTTCAGAAGGTACACCTGAAAAGCTTGCCATTTCAAACAATCAGGTGCTTTTATTAAAAAAGGATTCCATATTCAGGGAATCGGGCAATCTGTGGAATCTTTTTTATACTAATGGGAAACGAATTAAAGACCTAACTGTTGGTCCAGGAAAGATACTGGTAGCAGAAAAAAATGGAACTACTGGAAATGTTGTAGTACTAAGTGCTACTGGCACTATTGAACAGATTATCCAGAATAGTACTGCTACAACTACTCCCATGCAGGCAGCCTATGATAATGGCGACTTCTGGATTGCTGATAGTGTATCGGGGCTCTCAAAATATTCGGGAAGTAATTTCACTTCATACAAACCCAATTCTGTTAATTCAGTAGCTGCTGGTTATATAAGAAATGCAGCTTCCCGTTTATGGGTTTCTACAGGTTCTGTAAAAAATTTACCAGTATTGGGGAACAAGACCGGGCTTTCTCTTTTTACTGATGAAACCTGGACAAATTTTTCGGCACCACAGGAACCAGCTATGGACTCCCTTACCGATTGCATTCCCCTCGCTATTGATCAGCTAGACGGTTCTGTTTGGGCCGGCTCCTTTGGAGGAGGCTTATTTAATATAACTACTACAGGTACACTAAAAATATTCAAGCAAAACAGCCCGATTCAGCCGGCAATCGGCTTTCCTACGCAATATCGTGTGTCGGGCCTCGCCTTTGATGCCTCCAACAATCTTTGGATCAGTAATCATGGGGCTGCAAAAAATCTTCATGTAAAAAAAGCTGATGGCAACTGGATCTCTTTTTCCGCACCCTATCCTATTGCTGGAAATGAACTGGCACAAGTGATAATTGATGATCAGCAACAGAAATGGATTATCGCAGCTGGCGACCAGGGACTACTATGTTTTAATCATGGAAGCTCACTTGAGAACAGCTCCGACGACAGATGGAAATGGCTTCGTACCGGAAAAGCAAATGGCAATTTGCCCGACAACGGAGTGCTTTGCATAGCTAAAGACAAAAACGGATTTATTTGGGTCGGAACAAAAAAAGGTATTGGCATCTTTCAATGTGCTCAGGAAATGTTCACTTCGCAGGGGTGTGATGCTATCTTACCAATTGTGCAACAGGATAATTTTGCTGGTTACTTATTCCGTGATGAAGAAGTACAATGTATTACAGTTGATGGAGCAGATCGGAAATGGATAGGCACACAGAATGGAGTGTGGTTAATTAGTGCTGATGCAGAAAAAACCATTTATCGCTTTACAACTGATAACAGCCCCTTGCCCGATAACGACATCAAGCAAATTGGAATTGACGAAAAAACAGGCGAGGTATTTATTTCAACTGCTAAAGGGATGGTATCGTTTAGAGGTACAGCCACTGAAGGAACAAATTCATATAATGATGTTTTAGTATTCCCCAACCCTGTTCCTCCCGATTTTTCTGGTAGCATTGCCATAAGAGGCTTAGCCAATAATTCGATAGTAAAGATCACAGAGCTTGATGGAAGGTTAGTTTATGAAACAAGGGCCTTAGGTGGACAAGCCATTTGGAATGGAAGAAATTATAAAGGTCAAAGAATATCAACAGGCGTATATCTGGTAATAAGCGTTGATGATTCACACAAGGAGAAGATGGT
Organism: Chitinophagaceae bacterium; assembly: GCA_016721085.1. Lineage (GTDB taxonomy): Bacteria > Bacteroidota > Bacteroidia > Chitinophagales > Chitinophagaceae > Endoryza. The sequence goes on from JADKJI010000005.1 coordinate 362,233, forward strand.
TTCAAAAATCGTTTTTATAGGCAAGCAATAATGAGTGGTACTGTTTTACATACAACAAAGGGAATTATACTGCGTGCTGTAAAGTATGGGGAAACCAGTCTTATCTTAACCGTATATACTTCCTTATTCGGCACCCAGTCGTATCTTATTAATGGCCTCCGTTCCAGTTCAAAAAACGGGAATAACAAAGCGGCCTTTTTTCAACCAGCATCTCTTCTTGAATTGGTGGTATACCATAATGAATTCAAAAATCTGCAAAGAATTAAGGAATATAGATGGAGTCATCTTTACCAGCACCTTTTTTTTGATGTTAGAAAAAACTGTGTAGCATTATTCATGATTGAATTGCTTCAGAAAACATTGAAGCAACCCGATCCGCATCCGGAACTATTTGAATTTCTTGAAGATGCTTTTATTCATCTTGATGAAGCTAACGATACGATTGTTGCCAATTTCCCATTATTCTTCGCCACCCAACTTATGGGTTTCTTTGGCTTCAGAATAAGCGATGATCATGATAACTCCTTTACCATTTTCGATTTAGCTGAAGGAGCATTCGTAAAGGAACCTCCTTCTCATTCTCATTATATTAATGAAGCGGGCAGTATCCTGCTTTCCCATTTATTAAAAGTGATGCATCCTTCCGAATTAGTTGAACTGAATATGAATGTTGAAAAAAGAAGGACCTTATTACAAGCGCTACAGATATTCTATACCCTGCATATACCCGAATTCGGGACCATGAGAACTTTGCCGGTGTTGCAGGAGGTGCTGGGGTGAGGGAGATTTGTAGGTTTTAAGTAGTACGTTATAAGATTAGAGTCAGAAACTATCTTTTCACCGCAGAGACGCGGAGACGCAGAGGAATTCCTGCGTCTCCGCGTCTCTGCGGTGAAAAAATCACTCTAACCTTCTAACAAAAGCATTCTCACCCAACCCCTCCCCTTCCAATAACAACACCCCCGGTTGCTTTCCTACTTCAAAGCTGCCTAGTATCTCATCTAATTGCAAAGCTTTAGCTCCATTAAGCGTTGCCCATTGTAGTAGTTGGGAAACAGGTATATGAGGAAATGATGCATGCAAGGTTTTCAATTCCTCCAAAACACTCAATTGACGATTTGATGCTAAACTATCTGTACCTACTACAATAGTTATTCCTGAATTCATCAAGAGATCTACATCCGGAAGTCCATTGCCGATATAATTATTGGCATTTGGACAAAGGCATAAATAACAATCGGATGATTTTATATTACTCTTCCTGATAGCATCAAGGTCACTAGCTGAAGTGTTTACATTATGAACCAGCAATAATGTTTGGTTGTTTCTGAAATGAGGCAATACCGATTGCAAACTACTTTGGCGAGGTGCTGTGAAAAAAGAAAGATCGATTTTCAATTGATCGTATAATGAAATAAGGTCACCCTTCTTCTCCTTGAAAAAAAGGACTTCATCTTCCGACTCCTGATTGTGCATTGTAAGCAACTGGTTCCCGGGAAAATTGGTGATCTTATGAAACAAATCGGGAGAAACCGAATAGGGCGCATGAGGCACCAGTGAAACACTTGAAACCGGTATACCATAATTCGGCGCAAATTTATTGAAGACGGCAACTGACTGATTGAATCGGTCCTGCGCGGTTGCAGGTACAAAACCTGTACACTCTACAAAATTGTGATAATAAAGAAGTCCTTGTTGTTTTTGATGCAGACTAAGTGCTGTATTGCAAATATCTCCAACAGCTACAATCCCATTATTCAGCATAGCAGTTTCAGCCTCTTCAATTGCATTTAGAATTTCCTGCTCTGGCCGCTGCCGTTCTTTCATTACTGCCATTATGAATGCTGTCATACCTGTTTTTTCAGGTATTACCCCTTTCATATGACTTAATTCAATATGGCAGTGAGCATTTATAAAGCCGGGGCATAAGATCCCTTGAAATGATTCAACCTCATTACCGGCTTCAGAAATTGGAACAATGGCTTCTACAACCCCTTCTTCCCCAAGAATCAATACCATTTCATCGGTAAGGAATTCCGATCCTGTAAATAGTTGTGAGGCATGTAACTTTCGATAACTCATATAAATTGGAAAGAATTAACTTTGCCGTCCTTAAAGGAAGCCTGTAACTGGCCAATAATGCCAGAAACATAAAGGTAGGCAGTACCGACTTGTGACACAACAAATACCGGTAGGTACCAGCACAAAGGGTTCCCAAATAAACAGAAGATGCTAGATAAATTAGAAGCTATAAAAGCCCGTTTTGATGACCTGGGAGTGGCGTTGACAAATCCTGAGATTGTTAGCGACAATAAGAAGTTCAGTGCCCTGAGTAAAGAATACCGGAGCCTGGAAAAGATTGTATTAAAGTTTGAAGCCTATAAAACCACTCTTGCCGATCTTGAAACCTATAAGGAGGCATTAAATGGAGATGATGCTGAGTGGAGGGATCTTGCTAAAGAAGAATTACCATCTTTAGAACAGAAAAAAGATATATTGGAAGCTGAAATCAGAAAGCTTCTGATTCCAAAAGATCCACAAGACGATAAGAATGCCATCATAGAAATTCGTGCTGGTACTGGTGGCGATGAGGCTAGCCTTTTTGCCGGTAATCTCCTGAATATGTACATCCGCTATTGCGCCAATAAAGGCTGGAAAACAGCCATTTTAAGTGAAAGCGAAGGAACAGTTGGAGGTTATAAGGAAGTACAATTAGAAGTAATAGGTGATGAAGTATATGGCACTTTGAAATTCGAAAGCGGTGTACACCGTGTTCAAAGAGTTCCAGATACAGAAGCCAGTGGAAGGGTACACACTTCTGCAGCCACTGTTGCCGTAATGCCTGAAGCGGAAGAAGTGGATTTCGAACTTAGGGAAAGCGATGTGAAAATGGAAACTTCCCGAAGTGGTGGAGCCGGCGGACAAAACGTAAACAAGGTGGAAACAAAAGTGATGCTAACCCACCTTCCAACCGGTACTGTTATTATATGCCAAACAGAAAGGACACAGTTGGGTAACAGGGAAAAAGCTATGCAGATGATGCGTACCAAGCTGTATGAAGAACAAGTAAGAAAACAGGAAGAAGAGATATCCCGCCAGCGAAAAAGTTTTGTAAGCACGGGTGACCGAAGTGCTAAAATCAGGACATACAATTATCCGCAGGGAAGGGTAACAGATCATCGTATCGGGCTTACCGTTTACAACCTTGCTGAAGTAATGAACGGAACCATTCAGGAGTTCATTGATGCCCTGCAATTCGCTGAAAATGCCGAGAAATTGTCGAAACAGCAATAAGTTTATTGACACAACTTACTTAGGCTGGCTTTTTTGCCAGCCTTTTTAATGACTCATATTTAATATTGGGCCATGCAACCGAATGACTTAAAAAACTAACTTAGTCTTATAACTAAAATTAATTGTCATGTTAGAAAACCTTATCAATCTTGTTAAAGAGCATTCGGGTGACGCCATCGTAAACAATCCCGCTATTCCAAACGAAAACAATAACGAAGCTGCCATTCAATCGGCTGGAGAATCTATAGCTGGTGGACTTCAAAATATCATTGGAAGTGGGGGATTAAAAGATGTTTTGAAAATGTTTGGAGGTCAGGGTTCAGACGTTAGTTCAAGTCCTGTAGCCCAACAACTTTCTGGTAATGTAATTCAAGACCTGATGAGCAAGTTCAACCTTGATCAGGGAGCAGCCAGTAATATTGCAAGCAGTCTGGTACCCAATGTACTCAGCAATCTGGTTGACAAGACCAATAACCCTTCCGATAGTAGTTTTGACATCCAGGGAATATTCAACAGTTTGAGTGGGGGGAAAACCGGCGGACTGGATATTCAGGGACTTTTAGGGAAAGTAACTTCAGGGGATTGGATAAGGACGGAGATGGCGATACTGACCTTCAGGATGTAATGTCTATGTTTGGAGGCGGTGGTAAAGGCAACGGAATTATGGATACTGTTAAAGGACTATTTGGAAGTTAAGAATCAAAGAGTATTTTTATAGCGGCTGCCAAAAAGCAACCGCTTTTTTATTAATACCATAATTATGACACGTTCAATCTTACTTGTTGCATTATTAGCTGGAATATCGGGGTTCAAACCAATTGTTGATTGGTTCCAATATCTGTCAAAAGATGGCAACTACACAATAAAGATGCCTATAGAGCCACAAGTACAGTCTCAAAACATAAATACTGCCATGGGTGAAATAACCATGTTCATGGCAATGGTGGAGGCAGATGAGAATGACGATAATCTATTATATATGTCAGCCTTTAGCGAATACCCTGTCGATAAGATTTCATCATCTTTAAGCAAGGAAGGACAGGACCGTTTTTTTAAAGGGGCTGCTGAAGGGGCAGCAAAGAACATGAATGGAAAAGTAAGAACTATCAAAGAAACAAGCTACAAGGGATTTCCAGCAAGGATGATTTATGCCGATGTATCATTAGGAGGTCAGGATTTCGTAGCACAGCAAAAACTAATATTAGTGAACAACAAGTTTTATATGCTTCAAATATTTACCAAACCCCAAAAAGAGGATAATGGTAACAGTAAGAAATTTTTTGATTCTTTTGAGCTCCCTGAATTTAGTTCAAAATAAATATTTCCACCTACCGTAAAGGGCTTTTTCATTTAATGTCGGTAGCTGGTTAGGAAATGTTAATCTATTGAAAATAAGGGCAAATCGGCGATCAATTAGATGATTAGGTTGTTACTTTGTATAAATATATAAGACGTAGTTCTTTACAATATTTTTTAGCTCTTTAAACCTTCTTTAACGAAAACCATCACACTAACGGCACAGGTTTTGCGTTATAGGTTATATAGGTTCTTACACAAAATATTACTTAAAGCAGTCAATTTTCTCATAAGCAGTTAGTTTTGGTTACGGCCCCTGTTTCCACAGGGGCCATTCTTTTTTTATAAACTGCTGTTTTTCAAATCACAATAATACTCCCGACTTCTTTCCTGTAAATAACAACAGAATTGCTATAGCTGCAGACCCTGCCAAATCGGCCCAAATATCACCGATGTCGAAACTTCGATTAGGAATATAATTCCTTTGAACAAATTCCATGATTACTCCTATTGCTATGCTTATCAACGTAATAATGAAAAGTGAACGAACCCAGCTTTTTTCACTCTTTTTCCTATTCCAGGAAAAAATGGCCCAAAACAGGACAAATCCACCGAATAAAATGACATGTGCCACTTTATCAAAATTTTTTATTCCAAATAGTCCATTACCAGGAATGGAAGCGCCAGGCAATACAAGTAGTGCCAGAATAATAAATGTCCATAATAAAGGGAAATACCAGTTTCGACAAAGCTTCTGAACAAGTTTGATCATAAGGCTGGCAAGATAGGAATAATATGAAATGAAGGATGTTAGGAAACCTTTCCTATTACGCAGAGCTGGTCCATATGAGGATTGACACTTCCACCACTATCTTCAAGAGTAACGGCAAATGCTTCCGCTACAGGAAGTCCTGCCGACATATCAACCATACCGGCATCCACAGGCAATCCATCAACTATAGCCCAGAGCTGGTATTGTTTACCGGTAGAAGGCTGAGGCATATTATTTAAAAGAAGAAACACGTCTTTAGTGCGGGTATCCCAATAAATTGTTGCCATACTATTAGGATCAGGACTTGACGCTACCCCTTTAGCTGCCATTTTTATTATAGCCATTCCAGGGTCTTTCAAATGCTGCATAGCAGTAGCATATTCATCGAGGCGCACTTGCTTTGAAGCGTCATTTTTTACAATCTCAGCATTTTGCACGAGCAGGGCATCATATTTATCGCTATAGGTCTTATACTGTCTGAAATAATAATAGTTAAGGGCTACACTCACCAACAAAAGAGTTACTGATGCAGCCGCCAGATAACTGGTTCGCTTAGTTCCTGAAACTGCAGTTGGAAGTGTTTTAACCGGGGCTTTAGGTTGTACTTTGCCTGAAATATTTCTGGTTGGTTGTTTTTCATTTTCCAATTTATCCAACACTTGTTTCCGAAGGTTTGGAGGCGGGGACACGGCATTTTGCAGTGCTTTTTGTTCTAACGACAATTCAAAAGCATCCCGAGCCAAACGAACTTCCTCGTTTTCATCACACATCTTTTCAAAAGCTGTTCGTTCCTCTTCTGTTGCCAGTCCGAGTACATAACTTTCAATGATGCCACTTGATATGTATTCCTGAGTCGTCACTTAATAATGGTTCTTAATTGCGTTAAAGCCGCTCGAATCCTTGTTTTTACTGTTCCAAGAGGAATGCCTTCAATTTCTGCTATTTCCTCTTGTGTATATCCTTTAAAATAGGCCAATTCTATCAAAACCCTATGGTCGGTCTTTAGTTGCTCCAGCAATTTCCGGATACCTATACGGTCCGTATCTGGCAGGCTGGAACCCGCCTTTAACATATCTACGTTATCCGGTATGGATTGGTTCTTTTTACTGTTCTGAAAACTCTTTGAACGCAATACATCTATTGAGGCATTGCGGGCTATATTCAGCATCCAGGTATATAATCTTCCACGGCTGGGTTCATAGGTATCGATTTTTCGCCAAATATTGATAAACACTTCCTGCAAAATATCACTACCCAGTTCAGCATCTTCCACAATCTGCAATATACCACTATACAATGCTCCTGAATAATGATCGTACAAGTAAGTAAATGCATTGCTGTCCCTGCTCTTAAGCAAGGAAACAAGTTCCATCTCTGTATGTGTACTATTGTTACCCAAGTGTTTATCCCAAAGCTATAACCCTAAAAAAAAGAGTGGTGTGAGCCACTCTTCTATATACGTTTCAACTGCTATTTTGGTTTTACTAACCTACCAATTGTTTATAAGCGGCAGCATCAAGTAAGGCAGCAACATCAGAAGGATTATTAACGGTCATCTTAATCATCCAGCCTTCTCCATAAGGATCGGTATTCACCAATTCAGGCGCTCCGGCTAAAGCAGGGTTCACCTCAGTAATGGTACCCGAAATTGGCAGAAATAGGTCAGAAACTGTCTTTACTGCTTCAACTGTTCCGAAAATGGCATTTTCAGCAAGCGATTTGCCAACAGATTCAATTTCTACATAAACGATATCACCCAGTTCGCCCTGAGCAAAATTGGTGATTCCAACTGTGGCTACATTTCCTTCCAGTTTAATCCATTCGTGATCTTTGGTGTAACGGAGATTATCAGGATAACTCATAAAAAATTATTTGAGGTGCAAAGATTATGAAAAAAACTGGGATTTATTTTGATTTATGGGATAAGCAGGGATGGGAAACAGGTGCCGGGAAAACGGCAAACGGGAAGGGGGTTTTTTCTCGCAAAGACGCAAAGGAATAGAATTATAAATCGTGAATTTTGAATTTAATTAAGGGGCAAAGGGTCGCTTCGCGACGAATACAAGACCAGGATGTGAAGGATGATTGGATGGACAGGATGAACAGCCAATACAAGAGCTAGGAGGTCAAAGGAGAATACAACCTCCGCGACCTCAGCGCCTCTGCGTGAGATAGCTGTTTTAGAGTTTCATGCAGAGACGCGGAGACGCAGAGAATACAGAGGAATTCAATGCCTGCGTCTCCGCGTCTCTGCGGTGAAAAAACTCTAATTATTAATTTCTTCGCTTCACCAACTTCATCCTCTCAATCCTCACATCCACCAGAGGCCTGTCACGGTCATTTCCTTTACTGGTTGCACTGGCCGCAATACTGTCTATTACATTCATACCTTTTACCACCTCGCCGAAAATTGTATAGTTCTGGTCGAGATGGGGTGCACCTCCAAGGGTTTTATAAACTTCCCTGTGCGCCAGGGGTAATTTTCTTCCTTTTAAACGATTGATCTCTACTGAATCCAGGCCTTTGTCATCATATACTTTCCCCTGAACTATATAAAACTGGCTTCCGCTACTGGCTTTTTCAGGGTTTACGTTATCGCCCATACGGGCTGCTGCAATAACCCCCTTTTTATGGAAAAGTGTAGACCGGAATTCGGCAGGAACCTTGTACTCAGGACCGCCATTTCCTAATGGTTGACCCGTCTTTGCCCCTTTCGAGTTCGGATCACCCGCCTGAATCATAAAATGTTCTATCACCCTATGAAAAAGTATACTATCGTAATAATGTTGCTTTACCAGTTTCAGAAAATTATCCCGATGCAAAGGAGTGGAATCTGATAATCGTATAACCATATCCCCCTTATTTGTTTGTATCAACACATCCTTTCTCCTATCCTTTTTGCGAATAGTGATTTCCTTCTGTGCCTGAGCAGCAAGAAGCAACAGCATACTTATAACAAGCAAGAATACTTTTCTCATTTGCTGATCTTTTTCAAAAATCATGAGTAGTGAAATAAAGCAGTATATGGTCCTTAAGGAAATTCTCTTGCTCAATGGCGTTCATGTCTGGCAAAGGTTTCAACTGTTTGAAATGAGGCCAATTGTCAACATCATACCCTTCAATTTCATAGAATCCGCTTTGCATGAAAAGGGAACAAACAGCCACATGCATAAGGTCTTGCTTCTGTTCTTTTGTAAATTTCTCAGTAGCGCCTCCAAATTCCTGAATACCTATCAGGAACAGTATGGTTTCCATATCAGGCTTCTTGCCAAAACGCTCTACCAGTTTGGCTTCCAGTCCCCACCATCTTGTTTGCAGGTCATCCTTTATTTGCATGGCGCAAAGATATAGTGCCTCCCAGAAAAGGAAGTCATTTGTTTGAAGTAATAATAGATAAGATAATCATTATCAGCCTTCTTTTTCTACCAATACCGCAGTACCATAAGCCAATACTTCAGTTACACCATTCATCACTTCATTGGCATCATAGCGCATGGCAATGATGGCATTGGCCCCTCTTTCTGCCGCATGTTGCATCATTTGCATAAAGGCTTCTTCCCTGGCTCTCTCACACAATTCAACATAAATGGAAATTCGGCCACCGAAAAGCGTTTGAATACCACCAGCCATATTTCCCAATACACTTCGGGAACGAACTGTAATACCTCTAACCACTCCTAAGTTCTTAACCACTTTATAACCTGCCAGGTCAACATTTGTACTTATCAGGGATGCATCTATCATAGCTTAATTTTTATACAAAGCTAGGGCATTCAGCCGGTTGACCATCTGACCAGCATCCTTTACCTTTGCGGAAAATAAGGTTACCATGTTATTAGTGCCATTTATTCGCCAGAACACGGAATTAGTGAAACAACGCCTGGCTATTAAAAATTTCAAACAGCCCGAATTGGTGGATGAATTGCTTCTTTGGGATGAGAAAAGAAAACAATATCAATTTGAACTGGATGAGATTCAGGCAAAAATAAACGCGGCTTCAAAAGATATCGGCCAATTGATGGCTAAAGGAGAGAAAGAAAAAGCGGAAGCTTTGAAAACAGAAGTAGCCGCTTTAAAAACGCAGTTGAATTCAGAAAAACTGAGCGATGCTGAAAAAAATATTGAAGCCATACTTTACCTGCTTCCCAATCTTCCGTCTGCACAGGTGCCTGCTGGAAAAACCCCTGAAGAGAATATTGTGGTAAGAGAAGGTGGTAGCATTCCGAAATTACCGGAAGGGGCTGTTCCCCATTGGGACCTGGCTAAAAAATACAAACTGATAGATTTTGAATTAGGAAATAAAATTACTGGTAGCGGCTTCCCTGTATACACAGGACAAGGTGCAAAATTACAAAGAGCCCTTATCCAGTACTTCCTTGAATTCAATACTGCAGCAGGATATACAGAATTCATGCCCCCATTGATGGTAAATGAAGCTTCAGCTTATGGCACGGGCCAGTTACCTGATAAGGAAGGACAAATGTATCATGCTACTGAAGATAATTTCTACCTCATACCTACAGCCGAAGTTCCAGTAACAAATATCTATCGCGACACAATTTCAAAAGAAAGTGATCTGCCTATATTAATGACTGCATATACCCCTTGCTTTAGAAGAGAGGCTGGTAGTTATGGAAAAGATGTAAGAGGGTTAAACAGGCTTCATCAGTTCGATAAAGTGGAAATAGTACAATTAGTACATCCTGACAATAGCTATGATGTATTGGAAATAATGGTGGCCCATGTTGAAAAATTGGTGCAGTCTTTAGAACTCCCCTACCGTATCTTAAAGTTATGCGGAGGCGATATGGGTTTTGCTTCTGCCCAGACTTACGACTTCGAAGTTTATAGTGCGGCTCAGCAGAAATGGCTTGAAGTTAGTTCTGTAAGTAATTTCGAGAGTTTCCAGGCGAACAGGATGAAAGCCCGTTATAAAGATGCCAAAGGAAAAACACAGTTCGTTCATACATTGAACGGAAGCTCATTGGCATTACCAAGAATCGTAGCGTGCTTGTTGGAAAATCATCAAACAACTGAAGGTATTAAAATACCAACTGCCCTTCAACCCTATTTTGGCAATACCATTATCAAGTAATTATATCTACATAAATAAAAAAAGAGACTCCATAAAGAGTCTCTTTTTTTTTGAGTAAACCCAATGAATTATCTGAAACTTGCTCTTGGACCACCAACAGCATATGTAGCCTGCATACGTGTTTTCTGTCCAGCAGAAAACATATACATACAAGCATCATCAGTATAGTCCATATAGTTCATAGTCATTTCAACTGGAGTACCAGTACAAGTACTGCGATGACCAGCTGCAGGACAACCGAAATTAGATGTATTATGTAAAAGGTGTATTTCGCCACCTAAGGTCGTTCCACAAGGTGGCATCCCCCAGACATGGCGGGGGTTGTGTTCATAATGACCAACTTCACTTGTTGAGTTCGCTTCTTCCTTTATTAAATGGAGGTCAAACCATCAGTCCGGTTCTTCCGAAGGCATTATTATCAAATTACAACGCCACTCCGTGCATGGCCGCAGCACCACTCTGAGATCTGAGCATAACCCAAGAAATTCCACCACCCATATTACAAGACCAAATGTTCAATTTGGTAGTAGGACTAGTTGGAGCAATACCTTGTGCCGATTTTTTCATGGCATTGTTTGTAGACCAACTTGTTTTTGTAGTGCTTCTTCTTACTACAGCATCCAAAACAAAACGGATTTTAGTATCTCCAGCCTTAACAACAGATCCATAAGTGAAGTGGTTGTTAACATCTGCGTTTGTTGCGGAAAAAAAAAAAAAAAAAAAAAAAAGAAAATCTTCATTAATACATCAATCTGTGATTGAATTTGTGCCAATGAATATTCTCTGCGGCAGTACGGGATACAAAAACACATTTACAACAACAGGAATCAACATAGTACCATCTGTTTGCAAACATTGGTTTGAGGATTGTTTGCAAACCTGTTTGTGAAAGCTTCAATCTCGTCCATTCTTTGTTGTAAAGTCGGATCTTCTTTCAATTGTTGTTGTAATACTTCATAAGCTGCACATTGACGAACTGTAGCGGGAACATCTGGAAGTTCTTCTTCCAATTTAGAAAGGGAATTCTCATTTTTCTTACAAGCTGCGAGGATAAGGACAGCCATTAAGGCTACCCCTAAGAGTTTGCGCATTAACATAAGCGATTGAGTTTTGGTGATTGATAAAGTTAAAGTCAAGGACATTTTGATTACTCATATATACTTGACTTTCTAAATATAAAATATTTTAACAATGCAACTGTTCACAGAAATTAAATATTTTTCAACCGTAAAAACATCATTTATAAAATAGTATTTTCTGCATTTTTATTTTCTCCCCAATCACCTTAGCATAACAGGATATCATTTGAAATACCGATTGCAACAATTACAGTTTTCTTTGATTTAAATTTATATGTACTTGATGAGTCTCATTTCATCGAAGAAAATAGTAGAAAGCACTTATCAACTATATCGAGGTGCATTAAGACAGGTACCTCAGTGTGGGAGAAGGCTTCGTATATAATGTTTGAGGTCCAAAATAACAATTAGTAGCGGTCTCATTCACTTTCCTTCCGGTCGAAGCTCTCCCGCCAAGGTGCGTGTCTTC
>JADKJI010000006.1 GCA_016721085.1 Chitinophagaceae bacterium
TTACCAACAACAGATAAAACAAGAGTTAATAAGCAGAACCACTTAAAGTAATTTACTGATGAATAATAAAATATTAATTGTAATAGGTACTTTGTTGAGTATTTTACTGTACTTCAAAATTGGAATGCAACGATTTACAATACAAATATTTTGATTTTGGTTAATAATTTAAAACTGAAAAAGATAAAATTAATTTTGAAGATCAAAATTAATATGTACTCCTCAATGAGGATTCAAATGTAAGCTTATCAAATAAGAGGCGATTTGAGATTAGGCAAAAATGACTATAAGGGCTCAAAAGATGATTTCATGAAACTTACTTACTATCAAGTAATAATATCTATTCGTTGTAAACTGAGCTACATTATTCAATTTGAGAAAATTAACAATGATTCCAGCTTTATTTTATATCTCTAATGCAATTAAATCGAAGAAATCAGCAGATGGCTGGCTATGAGTCCACCTGAAACGACCATTTTTAGCAGAAAGTTTGATATACCATTTAATGAGTTGCTTTTTTTCGTGCAATTGCTTGTATATATAGTCAGAAGATTCAACTTATCTAAAATGGTATTGCATCCTTAAATATGGCCATGAAAACTGGGAAGCATACGAGTATTTAATCAAAATTAATATATAGATTTAGAGTTTAAAGATTCGCATATTATTATTCTAACAAAGCTCTCAAGAGAGAATTCATTTACAAATGGATGGTACTCTGGTGCTATTTGTAGAGTACAGAATTATTATATTGATGAAGCTCTCTTTGAATAACATCCGTTTGGGATGTTGATGCCGCATCGTTCTTATGCCAGTACAGCCAACTATCGCTTTGGGTTTAACGGCCAGGAAATGAATAATGAAGCCAAAGGACTTGGGAATAGCAATTTTGCAGAATTCTGGGAATATGATACCAGAATAGCTAAAAGATGGAATATTGATCCTGTAATTAAAGACTGGGAATCTCCTTATGCAACGTTTCATAATAACCCTATTTGGAATGATGATAGATTGGGTTTAGATCCACCTAAGAAACCCGGTTATTGGACTAGACTTTGGAGGAAAATAAATTATGAAACGTACAAAACCAGAGCAGAGGAATTTGCTAACAATAATGGAATTGACGAAAGTAATATTATTGAAGCAGAACAGATACATGGGTAGTGGTAGATGATAAAAATCAAAAGATATTAGATATAGTATCTTTCGAAAAAGTAAACTTGAAGCATCATTTGGTACTATGCCTTGGTCTGAAAAGAACGATGATATTAATTTAACAACTACACAATTCCTTGGTATAACGGTTCAAGGGAATCCTACGGTTCAAATGGATTTGCCTGGGCTAGGTGGTTCTAAAGCGGTTGTAGGGAGCCTAATATTGGCTGGAAATAAAAGTAGAAGGTCAATAGTTGGAATACTAGACAAAACAGCTGAAGTTCTTCAATCTTATAAAAAAAGTATACGTTTTGGAGTTGCAGGCCATCCAGATAATTTAGTCAAAGGGTTTCATCTTCATTTTGATGAAATAATCCCAGGTCTTGAACTAGGATTAGTGCCAATGGCTGGAGGTGAAATAGGCCTTTTGCAAGTAGGGAAAAAAGTTGGCACTGCAAATGAAATTAAAAACGCAACTACATTGTTTAGTCAAGCAATGGCAAATTCGAAATTCAGAAGTGAGTTATTGGTAAGGCTAAAATTAGCGCAAGAGCATTTGCAAAATGCTTATTCAGGAACTAAAAAATTTGCAGCAGGCACTTGATAAAGCACATGAGTTGAACTATCTAATAAAAGCGATTCAAAACTATTAGTTATGCTACAAATACCAATATTTGAAGTTTTGACAAAAGGGACTTTAAATGATTTCTTAAATATTTCTATTCTAGGGATTTCGAACTTGTATGGAAAGCCTGAAGATATAGAAGTATGTGATTCATCGAAAAGTATTTTCTATCATTATAAAGATGTTCGAATCTCTTTTATTGAAGATATTTCAAATGAAGTGGTATTATATTTTTACAATAGAAAGAATGAATATGTTTTTGATTTTGAAAACGAAAGTGTTAGAATTTCGGATAATTATTTAATAAACCAGATGTTAAGTCTATTGAATAAATTGAATACGGAATGGAAAGTTGTAAAGGACGAGTTTGGTCCAGATTATTTTTCTATTAAAATTCATGACTGTGTTAATATTATGTACGATCTAGAAAGTGGCAAGCTGGACCGAATTTCTATCTCAAGCAAAAAAGTAGTATGAGCAAAATACTCCAGAAGTTCTAGCCTTACTAATATTTCTAGAATTCAATTTATCCTGAGGCTATAAGCTAAAATCTAATAATTTGTTGAAATTTGGATTATAGCATGTCGTATCTTTAAGGTAATGGTAAGGGGTTATATTTATAGTATTACTTTTCCCTTTTAAGCTTTTGGCGCAACATCCTCATGAGGTTCATCCTACTATTATAGGCGCCCGTTTTAATCTACTTGATTTTTCTTCCAAAAAACCTCTTGATACTGTCTCGAAAATGGTTCCTGGGGTAGGGTTTACCTTTCTGAAAGGGATGAATGGACATATGGATTGGTCAGTATCTTTAGATGGCGGCTTTACTGACAGCGCAATCGAATCCCGACAAACTAAAAAGAAGTTATTATTGCAGGAGAATTCAGTTTAAGAGCCCGAATGTTCCTACCCAACAAATCTTTTCAGCCTTTTATTAGTTCTGGAGCTGGGTTATCAACTTACTCAGGACATCTTGGCGGCTATCTTCCCGTTGGCCTTGGTATACAATATCGATTATTCCCTGACGCCTGGATGATCATTAATGCTCAATATCGCTTTGTTACACCAAACGGCATAATTCCTCATTATTTCTATTCAATTGGATTCTATGGCACTTTAGTTACCCGTAGAAGGGCAACTGCTCCTAAACCAGCATTGATAGTGGTTCCTGACGCCATGAAGGAATCAATGGACAGAGATAACGACGGCATAGTGGATAGCGTAGACCACTGTCCAGATCAATTTGGAGTTCTTTCTGCTAATGGTTGCCCAGACCGTGATTCGGATGGTATAACAGACATTAATGATAAATGCCCTGACAGTAAAGGAAGTATAAAATATAACGGCTGCCCAATGCCAGACGCTGACGGGGATAGTATTAGTGATGAGGAAGATGCTTGCCCACTAATATATGGGAAGCTTCTTTATCAAGGTTGTCCTTATTCTGACCGAGACAAGGACGGAATAAAAGATGAAGAAGACAGGTGCCCGGATTCGCCCGGAACAAAACTGAATCAAGGCTGCCCTGAAATTTCAAATAATCTTAAAGAAAAAGTGGATCAAGCTGCACGGAATATTTTATTTAATAGCGGTAGTTATACACTTACCATTTCTTCTTACAAATACTTAAATAAAATATCACAGATTTTATTGAAGGATACTTCTATTAAGGTTAGTATTGAAGGGCATACTGACAGTATTGGTGTTGATGAAGAAAATATGATTTTAAGTAAAAATAGAGCAAGAACTGTCTACAACTACTTACTATCAAAAGGCATTTTGAATAACAGACTTCGATTTGACGGCTTTGGTGAAACGATGCCTAAAGAACCAAATGAATCAGCTAAAGGGAGAAAAGAAAACAGGAGAGTGGAAGTGAAAATTGGGTATTAGTTAATTGTAATTATTTCTACAATTTGTTTCAGCCAATATTATTGTATTACATAATGATTACAAATGTTTATTATAAAAGTATTATTATCAATATATCCTGTATTCAGGCTTGTTATATTGCTATAAGAAATTATTAAATCATTTTATTAAATTTCCACTTCAAATACGTCCCAGTCTTCTTTAGGATAAAAAATCTCTAGTTCATTAGATTTAAGAGGAAGCCAACGTTTGTAAAATTGACAATTATGTAAGTCAGCTATACATTTTAATATCGAATCTTTTGTTATTTGGTGCAGAGTTACCATGTTGCTTTCCAAAAAGCATAATTTAGATTTATCAAACTTGTTTCTTATTACATCAATTTCAATAAAATTTAATTGATAATATTTGTTCTCTTGATCAAGCAAAAGTATATCACTTTTATAACCTTTCATTAACGCATCTGAATCATCAACATACCCAGATGTGAAAATTATTTTGTATTTCATTGCTTATTAGAATTAGAGGATTTCACTTTTATTTTATTTAATAGTTCTTGGTATCTCTCGAGTGTCATTGTCCCAGCCCTTAGAGGAGTTATTTCATAATGAGACCCCTTAGTTTGTATTATTTTGAGTTCAGAAGGTATTGAACTTAAATCAACTTCCCCATGCGCCACCATATTTTTGAATGTAAAAATTGTTTCTTGTCTAAATTTAGTGAAACGCCTTTTCCTTCATTAAATTAGTTAATGGGTCAATTGAATTTTTAATGTCAGCTTTTGACATTTTGAAGGGTTCATTAATTGATTCTGCTCCCCTGAAATAAGTTAGGTTATCTGGAGATGCACCTTGACTATTAGCTGTATTGCTTTCACTTGCTCCTGTATTCTTACTGTTTGCTGAAGTAGATGCTTTTGTAGCAGCAGTTGTGGGTCCTGCTTCAGCAGTAGCTTCAACTTTACCTGATGCAGTTGTCTTTTCTATAAATGTGCCCCTTGCTGCACCCAATGAAATTCCAATCTGAACTCCTATTCCTATTACTTGACCTTGTGCATCTTTATCGCCTTTGAGAGAGGATTTGACCAACTTATATGCATTATACCACATTCCATAGCTGTATTGTTAAAATACTCTCTTCCAACAGGCCTAAAATCCTTTTTCTGAATTGACTCTAGTACAGCTTTTCCTGCATTTATTACTCGTTGACCACCATCTAAAGATTGAAAGCTTCTAATAAAGCCCCCTAATCTTGGCATATAATTCGATGCTGCTTTATCTCCTAACCAATTAGCAACCCGAGATACAAATTCTTCTCCATCTAAATCAATTCCACAGATGACACTATTTTCAGCAAAAGCATATGAACTATTCCAAGGATAATCATTTGTCAAAGGGTCTACACTCAAAAATTTCCCCAATCTGGGATCATAAATCCGCATCCCATAATCCTGCTGGTTCCCTAACCCCTTTGGTTCATTGTCATTTTCCTTCCCATTAAACCCAAACCGGTAGTTAGCCGTACTGGCGTAAGAACGATGCGGCATCAACATCCCAAACGGATGTTTCTGATTTCAAAGATCTAGACGTAAAATAAATTGATAGCCTTACTTATCTTATTGATTCATCTATATTCCCCGAATAACATTAGACATTTCTATATCCCATAGCTCTTTTATAAAGTTGATGTATGCTATTCTTTTGCCAAGAACTGGATAAAATGACACACAAGTTGCTTTATTGTTGCTTAGAACAAGTGTTATCTTAGGCATAGAAGTGTATATCCCGTAATCAAGTGATATAAAATTTGTTGAAACCCCTAATGATGCATTTGTAAAAACTTTAGTTTTATTAACTAATTTTTCATTCACAAATACCGACATTGAATCATCAAACTTTTGTTCAAATATTAATTTGATTTTTTTTGACATTGTATCTCTTACGATTTCATTTTGTGGGAATAAAGAACTACTTTCCAAACTTGGTGCAATAAGATTTTTGCAATCCAGAGGCATTTTTTGCACTTTGCAATTATTAAGTCCAATTACTACTATTATTAGTGATAAATACTTTTTCATTTTTTAATTTTTAGTCTTCGTATCCTTAGTGATTTGCTCAGCTATAATTTTTGCTTGATCCGGACTTGCTTTGCCTCTATTGTATTTATCAGGTTCGTATTCAGTTACTTTTTTCCCATCAATTACTTTAAAATTATATAGCATAATATTATGAATCACATTTTCTAATGTAGCTTTAGGACCAAGCTTATATTATCGAAGGATTCTTTTTCCATTTTCTTTTATTTCATACTTATCGGGCTCTAAGTCAACATCAAGCGCGTTATTATCGTCATCATCTGTGTGCCTGACATTACCAGTGTGTAGTAGTTCATGGACAATATCATTTGCCATTGATTTCGCATCTCTTGATGTAGGATTATCCTCATTTCCTTCCTCATATTCACCTCCTGATACTGAGAAGGCATTTACTTGGGTGTTGACTCCAGTTGAAAATCCTTTCATCGGGCCTTTTTCAAAATCTGCTAATATTACAGCATAATCATTTTTTTGTGGATTATTATCAAAAGTCACATCTATTGACGCAGAATAACTTGTTTTCGAGTCTGTACTTTTTACATCCTTAAATGCATTACTAAACTGTTTTTGAATTTCATCTTTTAAGACTTGTACATCCTTAAAAACTTTAGAATCGTTTGCAACTTTTAATGATACCTGGAAATGTATGTTTGTTACACCTGTTTTGGGGTCGTAGGTTTCTATTTTCTTCCACTCTAACCCATCCAAATCAATTCCATCAATAGGCCTATTTGCGGCATATTGAAACGGACTTAGCATTGAAAAGGTTTTTGTAAGTGGATCAACAGATAGAAATCTACCTAACCTCGGATCATAAATCCGCATCCCATAGTCCTGCTGGTTCCCTAACCCCTTGGGGTCATTGTCATTTTCCTTCCCATTAAACCCAAAGCGGTAATTGGCCGTGCTGGCATAAGAACGGTGCGGCATCAACATCCCAAACGGATGTTATCTTTTCAAAGAACTTTTTCCGTGGCTTTAAATTAACTAAAATTCTAAAAATAATTCTTGTATTAATATCCGTTGATTACCACTATTTCTAGAATAATGATATACGATTGCATAATGTTTTTCTTTGGCAACCGTTTCAAGCTTAGTTTCTACGTAAAACTTTGCGGATTCTAGTTCTTTAGCCTGAATTATCTCCTTCTTTTCATTTAATACGGCTAATTCATAATACCCTAAATTATTCGGTTGTTTAATTAAGTAAAGAAAAAGAGTTTTCTGTAATTTATCATTTCGCATTTGATCATTAATACTAAAGTTAAATACAGAACCCTTCTCATACCAACCAGAATCCGAATATGTTGCTTGATATATTAAGTTTCCTTCGAAATTGTAAAAGTAGTACTTCAAAGGCTTTTCTGATCTATCATATTCTATTACAGGTCCAACCACTCTTCCATCAAATAAATTAGCACTATAGTATAATCTATTGGAATCAATTAGGTATTCAATACCTGATTTGGTATTCAATTCAAAAACAAAGCTGTCTTTTTGCTGCAAATTCTGAAACCTTACTAGTGGTCCAATTTCTTTCCCAAACTTATAATAAGAATGTCCTTTGTACTTACTATTAGTTATGTCATAAAATTCAACTGCACCATGAAACACTGAATCTTCTATAGTCTTGCCTTTAACAACTTCCTTATCTATAATTATTTCATTATACCTAAGTTGTTCACTATTGCAGGAAAAAATGGTTATGATCAGGAAAAATATAAGTGAATATTTATTTTGATTTCTTTTGTTTTGAATCATAGTATGGTTGTACATAAATTGTATCTCGTTTGTTATAAGGAAAGTAATGACTTGTCGTAGTATCGTTTCTTACTCCTGGCTTTGGTGGCAAAAGTTTATAATATGGATTATGAGTGGATGGTTTGCCTGGATCTATATATGAAGGATTTGAATTATTTTTTAGAATATTAATTTCATCATCCTCTTTCTTTTGAATTGTGTTTGCGACAATTTCATGAAGCTTTTTAACATTATCAAGAACACTTGCTGCTTTAGCTAACCCATCCATTTTTTCAACTTTATCACCTAGCAGAACAACAGAAAACATTTTTAAGACTTTTTCTTCATTTTCTGAATTTGTTCCAGATAAACCTCCAACTAGTCCTAGCCAAGATTTTAAGTTTATTGATTCAGATCCAAAAGCTGCCTTTGGCAATCCATCATTCCATTTTTCATCACCACTAGCCAAAAATTGGAATCCAATTTTTCTGATTGACCTGCATCACTTCCAAATATAAATTTTGAGGTTGCAGAAAGCAAGTCAGAAATAGTTGAATACTCATAATAACTGACATTTCTATGATTGATATAATTAGAAGAAAAAGCAATTTGGGGCAGCTCATTGGGTGCAGATTTTGAAAAATCAATTACTAAATTTATACTGAGATCTGATTTGTATGGCTCTGATAATTTACCATATGAATTACCTGGAAAGTATTTAATATAGTTGTAATCTGTCATCTTAAAGCTCATACTTTTGCCATCATGTGTTATAACTGTTATAGTTACAATTTTATCTTTCCCATCTTCATCCTTAAAGAGTAATGGACTGTTGCTAACAAATGAATAATTACTCTCATTTGGGTATTTTTTTTGTAACGGATCTAGACTCATAAACCTTCCTATTCTCGGATCGTAAATTCTTGAGCCATAATCAACTTCATTGCCTAATCCCTTCGGTTCATTGTCATTTTCCTTCCCATTAAACCCAAACCGGTAGTTGGCCGTGCTGGCATAGGAGCGGTGCGGCATCAACATCCCAAACGGATGTAAAAGAATTGGTAGTTAGACCTTTTAAATATTAGAATCAGAACATCATCTTCAAAGAACTCGAATATCTTACTAGTAAATAATATCCAGCCTTAAATTGCATAGAAAATAAGTCCACTTTTAATAATATCAAGAGAAGCTACTTTTTCAATTTATAATATTTACATTGACCATCTGCTGATTTTATTATATAAATATTATTATTATTTACGCATCTATAAGGCTTCATGTCCCAAGAATTTCCTTCCAATGCGTTTGAATAATTGATTAGTTCGTAATATCCTTCTACTGTTTCATTCCAAGTTCCTGTTTTGAAATAGTTTTCAGATATTCGATCGGATTTCAAAGAATGGTAAAACATATGCTTCTCATAAATAATAAGTGTATCTATTGAAGACCCGCAATTCATAATATATGTTCCTACTAGCTCTTTAGGCGAAACGTTGACTTTTTTACAGAATTGATAATAAATGAAACAAGAAAGAAAAATAAGAAAAACTACAACTAAATAAATGTATTTCTTTTTCATTTTGCTTATTTAAATCTGTCAAAATTGATTGGTTCGTCCCACACTATTATATTAAGTATAGTAGATCTAGGTACACTGCCGTAGCTACTCTTTCTTGGGATAGCATCTGACATATGCAACTCATAGGACCATTTACTTGTTGAGTTAGCTACTACAAAAATTAGTCTATTGGCATCATATGACGCAAACACGCTTATTGCACTAGAGCCAATGTATTGCATTCCCCAGTCATTTTCTCCATTATCAAACCCAGTTTTTATTACATCAAACAAATTCCAAGTCCCTCGTATTTCAGTTGCTTTAGCTGAACCATTTATTGCCAGCAAACCAAATCTTGATTTTGATTTTGCTTCATCATTTGGGCTATTGGCATTTTTCCACAAATATTTGTATTTGCTATAAAAGAAATTTCTTGCATAATCAATACTATTACTTTTCATTGCACTTTTTGCAAATTCTGTTTCTGGACCAAAAACTTTATTTGTATACCCTGATCCTGTAAAGAAATTGCCTCCTCGATTCATAACGGTATAAAATCCAGATCCTGTTGGAGAATACTCTCTATTAGAGAGCGAAACATCAAAATCGAAATTATTTACCTCATCACTCTTAAAACCCAAATCATATTTTTTACCACTAAAATCAACATATTTTAAGATCTCCGTTTTTATACCAAATTTTTCGCTAACAGAGTTTGATTATAGAAGCCAGGAATTTTCAATACCTGCCCAACTTGAATTTTATCTTTATCTTTAATTTTGTTAATTTTTGCTAAAAGATCTACAGTTACTGAAAACTGTTTTGCGATGTTAGTTAAATTGTCACCTTTTTTACAGTATAATTTTGGGGATCATTACTTGTTAAACCTAAGGGGTCAATTCTGTTGATAGGGTTATTTGAAAGAGCACTATATGAGCTTTCCCAAGGTTTCCCTAAAGGATCAATATTCCATCTTCTTCCTATTCGAGAGTCATATTCCCAAAATTGTGCGGTTGTTAAATTACCAAGACCCTTTATTTCATTATCCATTTCTTGCCCAATAAAACCAAACCGATAGTTAGCTGTACTGGCGTAAGAACGGTGCAGCATCAACATCCCAAACGGATGTTGAAGTTTTCAAAGAACGAACAAGAATTTTGTTACTTTAAAAGCTTTGATACTAGTAATAATATTTAACAAAAGTACCTTTGCAACATCAAGTGAAATATTATCTTCTCGGTCGCTAAAATACTTAAAAACATAGATTTTTAAATCTGGATCTGTCTTTCCAAATATAATTTTTGAAAGTGACAACAATGACAGCAGTCTAAATTTATTACTATTTGTAACACTTACTTCTTCTTCAATTATCTGATTTAATTTATTATAAATATTTTCTAAATTATTGAATTTAATAAAGACGGGGAATATTTCTTCACTAGAAATATGTGTAATTTTATTGACTACAATTTTTATGTCAGTTTCAGATTCAATAATTAGTTTAAAATAATTGTGATTATTGCGTGAAATATATTTATCACTTTCTTTATTTAAATATATGTCCGAAAAGATTCAAATAATTTAAAATATTGAATTGGTGGGTCCGCTTTCACAAATTGAATAAGTCCTTTTAGTTTACTTTTGAAATAATGGATGGTCTTATGTTGACAAATAATTCAATATACTTAGAGTCTTCAATTCTTTTATTGTAATCCATTACTAAGAAATCAATTATAAAATACAATTTTGAAGATTGGTCATACCTAATAAACCCTTGAATTTTTCCATTATAGGAAAAACCATTTGTTTCGAAAAACTCATGCATTTCTGAAATTAGTTGCTTAAGAATTACGTTCTTTTTCATTAATAAGAATTTAATGTAGCTGATCCGGTTGTTGAATTGTACCTTGCTTCTCCTCTGATTGCATTCATTGGGAATTTCTCACCAACTAGACCAAATTTCTCAGCATTTGTACCAGCAAATTCGCCTAATCTTTTCTCCAAAAAAAACAATTTTTGAGGACCTGACATTACTGAACCATTAACTTTTTACTTTCCCATAGTGAAATGATTTTACCTTCATTAACAACTACAAAATCAGCTGTAAAAATGAGCCTTTTGTAAAGTAGAAATTTACTTGTTTTGCTATAATAGCATTAGGGTGCTCTCCGAATCATCAACTCCGTTAACTCTTCGCCTCGGTTACCTAAAAGTTTTCCAGCGCCAGTTGGGATTCCTGAAAACAATTTTGAAGATGCGGTCAAACTAAAAGAAGACGCTTTATTGCTTTGGGTAAGAGGTGTATTTTGTATTGAGAAAAGTGCTCCTGAAGCTACATTTATAAATTCAGTTCATAGGAATTAAGACGTTAACGAAAAAAAGACATATTTCGTTTATCGTCATCGCTTAAGGGGCAATAATATTAAAGCGCCTTACCTGCTTCTGTTGACATACTTTTGAATTATCTTATCATTTGATTCAAAGTGTTTGAAGCCTGAAGTTGCTAATGTTCTATCCCATATTTCCATAACAACAGATTCGAAATCTGAAACCGCACTAGCCTTTGTATTCTTTGGATATTTTCCTGAATTATATTGATTAACAACCCATTCTGTAGCATCTGCCTTTAGTTTTTCAGATATATCAGTCCAATTCTTTTTTGGATCGAAATTCTTTTTTACAATTTCATAAGCCGCTACAATTTCTTTTGCTCCGCAATTACCATCTGGGCAAGCGCCTTTTGAATCTGTAATAAAAATTGGATTATTTAGTACTGTAGAGTATGGGCTTACACTTGGATTTACAACTGGATCAATATTCCATCTTTTGCCAATTCTCGAATCATATTCCCAGTATTGTGCGGTAGTTAAGTTCCCAACTCCCTTAGCCTCATTATCCATTTCTTGGCCCATGAACCCGAATCTGTAGTTAGCGGTGCTCGCATAAGAGCGATGCGGCATCAACATCCCAAACGGATGTTGATAAATTCAAAGAGCTTTACTTCAATATATTAATTCTACTTGCAAATTGCATTCAGAGTACTATCCATTTGTAAATGAATCCCTTCTTTGAGAGCTTTGTTAGAATAATAATATGCGGAATCTTTAAACTCTAAATTCATATTAATTTTGATTAAATACCGTATGCTTCCTGCTTTTCATGGCCATATTTAAGGTGATGCAAATATATCATTCTTAGATAAGTTGAATCTTCCTGACTCATAGAGTACAATTGCACGAAAAAAAAGCAACTCATTAAATGGTATATCAAACTTTCTGCTAAAATGGTCGTTTGTATCTATAAAAAGCCATTCTGCTGATTTCGATTTAATTGCATTAGAGATATAAAATAAAGCTGAATCATTGTTACCTTCTAAATTGAATAATGTAGCTAAGCTTATAACGAATAGACATTACTACTTGATAAGTAAAGCCTTCATGAAATCATCTTTTGAGCCGCTCCTTATAGTCATTTTTGCCCTAATCTCAAATCGCCTCTTATTTGATAAGGTTTACACATTTGAATCCTCATTGAGGAGCATATTAATTTGATCTTCAAAATTAATTTTATCTTTTCAGTTTTTAAATTATTAACCAAATCAAAATATTTGTATTGTAAATCGTTGCATCTCCAATTTTTGAAGTACAGGAGTAATTTATAAATAAAGTACTTATTACAATTAATATTTTATTATTCATCATTGCCTAATTTTTGGCGGTTCTCGTTTATTAACTCTTGTTTTATCTGTTGTTGGTAAATCTTTATTTGCTGCAGCATTTTGTTGTGAAATATTCTCATTTTTTCTATCTGTAGCAATAAGACCCCAAACTTTCTTCGCTACATCTAAAAGGCCCTGATTTACTATTTTTTCCCCAGTATAAGTTGGCAATAGCGGTATTTCTCCTGATACTAAATAATTGCCTATCGAGGTTAAGTTATCAGAATTTAAATAATCAGATGGGATCATTTTTCCCTTCATTTATTGCTTTGGTTAAATACTTGTAAACATTAAGTGACATTTTATTGCTTTGAGATTCGATTTCTGGAATTTCTATATTGTCTTCATATAGTACATAACCTCTTTCTAATAAAATTTTAGCCCCTTCAATATAGGCAGAAAACTTTATCCCTGCTTTTTCTTCACCTTCTTTAAATTTTACAACATTGGTTTTATATCCCAGAATAGGGGTCTTATATTTTACAATTCGATCAACTTTTGTTTTTGTTTCGTAACGGAATTCCAGTGCACCACTTTTTCCTTCTTTTTCGCTTAGTCCACCTTGCAAATTATTCATAGATAAAGGGTCCTCAATAGGGACAAATCTTCCAAGAGATATTCCAACCGGCTTAAATCATTATCCCAATAATTGCCCTTGTAATTAAAAATAAGAGTGAATTTTTTCCTTAAATCCATTTTATTACATTAGGATAAACAGATAAGTTTGAACTGAGTTTACTTTTGCAATTGCGGATCATAAGAAATCCAACAGTGACCTTATGATCGTTTGCACTAAAAACTCTAACCCATCAAAATCAAGTCCATCAATTGGCCTGTCACTAGCATACTGATAAGGGGTTATTTGCGGATAATCTTTTGTAATAGGGTCTACTGAAAGGAACCTTCCAATCCTTGTATCATAAACTCTCATCCCATAATCCTGCTGGTTCCCCAGACCCTTCGATTCGTTGTCATTTTCCTTCCCATTAAACCCAAAGCGGTAGTTGGCCGTGCTTGCATAGGAGCGGTGCGGCATCAACATCCCAAACGGATAATAATCCTGAGCGGTTTGAAGATCTGCTTCAAAATAGTCAATCAAAGAACTGTGTGCTAAAGGTACCCCTTTTTTCTTATCGGAAATAGTAGCTAGTACGTTACCTAGATGGTTGCTTAATTCATAATTTTTATACCCCCTTCGGAAGGTGTTGCCACTGTACCATCGCATGTCATATAACTGGTTACCATCTGTAGTAACATACCAGCGCTCCATACCCAAGCGACTACTACCATATATATATCTTTCATTGGTACCCAATGGTAACAGATTCAAACTCGCATCAACGGCCGTACCAGTCGAAGTATAGGTGGCCATTATATTTCCCTGCGCATCCCGTACATACCAGGTGAAATCTCTTGTACTTGAATCATACTTTGAAACCACTTTCCCAATACGGTTCCCATGGCATCATACTTATAATGAATATTGATAACATGATTTGTTACAGTATCTGTTTTCTTTATCTCTAGTATTTTCCCATACACACTCCATTTAATAGTACTAATTTTCTCGGCAGCATCACTGATCAAATTACCAATAGAATCATATTGATAGTTATTTACAACTTTTTGACTATCAATATCGTAATTAAACTCCCAGGAGTTCACTCCTAACTTATCATAAGGAACAGTATCAATAACCCTTTGCAGGCGATTGGTATTGGGGTAATACTTGTAATTAAGACTATCAATTGTTGCCTGATAACCAGGAAAAGTATTATCAGCTGCCCCATTCCTGAAGTACTTTAATATATTACCATTACCATCATAAGCAATTCTTTCGGCAAAAGCCGCAAGTTTACCGGAGGCACTCCATGAATTTGTAGAGGAATTATAACTATTATACACATCCATTGCCTTCAACCTATTTAACTGGTCATAGGTATAGTTGTAAAGCAATATTGGTCCCCCTTGCATACTCGGGTCAGAAAACTGCCTGATATTGGAAGCCATACTGCTGATATTGCCATTATACAATGGCCTGTAATCCGTGCTGCCAAATGTCACAGCATTACTAGGGAAAGGATTTACTCCTGTATTAATAGGCTTATACTCGCCATCAAAATAATTTAATGTATAGCTATATACATCTCTGGCTGTATATCGGTTTAAGGTATCCACCCCTGTATTACGACCATCGCCTCCCATATCATGTAAAGAGGTCGCCCCCGTGCTGTTCACTCCTTTCAACCAGCCCTGCAATGTATATGCATAGTCCAGACCTTGCACTAATTGTTCCCCTATCACCATCCGCGCCAGTGGCCCGTGACGGTAATACTCATACCGGGCTTCCCGCTCCCACACCAGGCTATCGGTGCTGGTTTCCACCAGCGTTAACCGGTTCTCTGCATCATAACTGTAACGGTGAATAAACATATCGCCCCATCCGGGTTGGTACATCACCATATTTACCTTGCCGCTTATAAGGTCATATTTATAGACCATCTTTTTCCAGCGGTTGGCATTTTTATTCATGATATTCGGATAGGCGGTCTGTAATCCGTAGTCTTGTAATAATGTATCAACATTGCCGTGGATGTCATAACTATAAAAGGTCCCAGCACTATAGGCTGATCCAGAGCTGCTGGTATCGGTATAGGTTACATAGCTTACCCTGTTCCTCAAGTTCTTCTGCTGAACGATAAGCCGGATATCTGATACATCTGTAAAACCAGCGTAGTGACTCCGTTGGTTATAGCGAGAGAGATACCAACTATTCAAATTAGTGACACTGCGGCTTAGCGCATCTGTCATTGGTTCGTTAGGATTGTTATTCTTTAACTGTCCCACTTCGGTAATCCTTCCCAAGACATCATACTGAGTATAACTATACAAACGGTTATCTTCTGTAGTACTGCATATTTCTGCTTTGCATTTCGACTGATAGCTAGCCGACCCAATCGGTCGTACCAAAATTCCGTAGTACCACCATCCGGGCTGTTCTGTGCTACGACCTGGTTCAGGGTGTTATACCGGTAATTAGTTACCAATCTATGGACAGGAGTTCTTACTGTTTTTAATGCCCTTGCGGCTCTTACACTATCACTCCAGTTACTCATCCATCCAAACTTGCTGAGGTCTACCCCTTCTGGAGGAACTGTTTTCAAGAGATTACCAGCTTGGTCATAATAATATAAGGTATAATGGAACTCGTTGATGGATTGATTCACCGTGAACGATTCCGTCTTCCGCGCGTTTAAGCACTTCGCAAGATATTTATCGTCAAAGCTTCCAATGATGGAATCAAGATAGTTCTCATACAGCAAAGTACCCTTCCAGGTAGCAAAATTAGTGCTGTCATCACAAGGACTATACTGTTCCACTTGTGCAATAGGAAGACAGGCTGTTATTTCCACATAGCAATTTGAAGTGGACAGAGCAGGATCTGCCACTATGCCACACCTTTCCGAGGGCTGTCACCCAGTTAGTATAGGTTAGTACCACCTCAGTCGTCCATTCATATAATTAACAAACTGCTTTACTGCAAGCGAAATTACCATTGCAGGCGTTGGCCAGTTGCGAAGCTGCGGTAATCATAATAATACCGTACAATAGAATCACAATTCAACTACAGGATATCATATCTAGCCCTGCAGGGTGTTACAATACCGGATGTAAATAGAATCAATCTGATTAATTAAAATTAGTTCCATAATAAGGATTAAATAATTTAGAGGTAAGCGCAAACGTGCCAACAGTTCCTGAGTTAGAAACATAGGCACTACCATACCGCGCACTATTGCAGTTATCATAGCCTTGATACATGATTGTATCACCATCTATTCTACTGATTTTTGATATAATCAAATATGGCTTTAAACTAGGTTTGAAGGGTCATATAGGTTAATACCGATAGAGCTTTGCAATTTGTGGCGGCACAATAAAATACCATCATAAAAACTACGTTGAGTCTTTCCTAAACTCCACCCGCAACAACCTTATAGTCGTTGAATCTTGTAAAAGTGTCAATATTATAAGTGTTAAAGATTGTGGAATTCTCAAGCATTCGAATGGCCTTCGTATGGATAAAATCAAATAGTGATCCTTTCTTAAAATCACTGAACAATAAAGCCAAATTGGTATTGGGAACTGTCACTGACGTATCTGGAATCTTTCACCCTTGTTTCAAAATAGAAACTGTCTGGCAAACAATAATTGCGTTTGTGATCCCAGTCGATATGCTGGTTGAATAATAGGAACTGTTTTTAGCGGAAGTATCAAGGTACTGTGCTAAAATTGAATTCAATGTATCACAAGTAGAAACCAAAGTACCAGAATATCCAATCTGGCAGGAATCCATAAATTCTAAATAATCGGCCACTTCCTTTCCAAAACCTAATTGCGCATTCATATAATTACGGAAAGTAGTATTGATCATCTCTTCCCCATCAGTAGCAGGGTCCTTTTTAGGAAACTGCATTGGAAATGATGTTTTATAACTGTCATAGGTTTGACGAATTAATTTGCAATCTGCACAAACAGCACTTACACTACATTGGAATATCGATGGTATTACAAGCGGTGATTTTAGAGTGGTACAATTTATGGTGCCATTACACACTTGACGCAAAGAATCCAAAGAAGGAGTACTTATGCTTAATCCGGCATTCCGGAATATGAACTGGGAGAAATTTTCATTGGTCAGCTTTTCAGCCTGGAACCGAGAATACCAATTGGAAACCATAGAGCATTCACAACTATCTGGTTTTGATAACACCTGCTTTTCATAATAGACGATTTTTTGTTCATAGGGTCGAATAGAAGTAATCAGATAAGCATTACAGGAAGCATTATACTTTTGAGGATTATATTCACGCAACACCTGGTCAAAACTCCTATAGGCATAGGTACTAGAAGGCTTGACAGTACTTGACCCAAATGGGTGACCACTATCTCCGCCCTCTTTACATACCTGGATCAGGCGAGGTACTATTATTGAAGAATCGTCTTTGGTATAACCGCAAGATTCAAGTTCCAGCCACCACTGAACGGCAGCATTGGTACAATTATCATCGATAAAATCAGTTAAAGTCTGGTTGGAAGTAGAGATAGTAGGCAACCCTGCTATCATAGTATTAGGATTCTGAAAGTGAACATAATTCTTTGAAGGGTCAAGGGATAACGATGAACCACAATTAGCAGTGATTATCTTATTGATGATCTCTCTTTTCTCCTGAAGATACATTTCCCGGAAATAACGCCAGGCCATATCCAACTCGCCGGAACAGGCTGTATCAGAAGTGAACGCAGCAGACAAAGATTTATAAGTATTAAAACAAGTAAGATCCGCTGATTGACAATGTGCCATAATGGTGGCTAAAGACCAGGCACTTACCCACTGCCCTTGAGCATCCTTTGTTTTCTTCATCAGTGAATCCAGCATTTCAGCCTTATATGTTGGCTTCAAATCAATGAAAAGCGGATCTCTTCTATTTGAATAATAGGTATAAATGGAAGTACTCGGTAGCCCTGAGAAAGAAGCTGGATTCAAATAGCCACTATCGACTGCTGCCTTGAAAGTATTCGTATTACTGAATTTTTCATCCCAAACATGACTAGCTTGCAAAGCATCAAACTCTCTAAATTGGCAATATTCAGGATGCAATTGTAAAAGTGTATCTGCCCAGCTCGGTTTGAAATTATCAATAAAATCGATAACAGAAAGGCTTCCTGGACTAGTAGAACGACCATCTGGTAATAGAACAACATCTACCTTGCCATAAGCATCTGTGTAAACGGGCAGGTTGGCATACGCTCTTTTCCGGATGAAACCAGGCGATAAACGGAAAATAGAAAATTGGTCTATATTATCAGGGTTGGCGTATTGCCCGTAGGGAGGAGTGACATCATCTAACATCTTTTTGGCGCAGATCACTATTGATACCCACATTCTGGCATAGTGCATTACACTGTTCCTGTAACGCCACATATGCGGCCAAAGCCTGGTCCCTGTAATTGGCAGTATCAGTAATAGGAATACCTTGCTGCAATAAGTACTTATTTCGAAAACTTGACCAAGTCCCAAGGCTATCAGTACAGGACTGGCAAGTAGGCTGGCATAAAATCTGATTTTGTAATAAGGTTTTTTGCTCCTGCACAAACTGGGTAAGGGTCTTTGTCGCATTTCTCCTCATGAAAATACTATCCCTATAATAATCCATGCCCCTTTTATTGATTGTAAGTTGCTTAGTAACTAAATAGTTTCCTTCCTTCAGATAAATAGTTGTATCCAGAGTGGGAAAAGAAACATTGGCATTACAAAGCGTATCATACAATGCCGGATTAAAATTTGTCCGGGTGATTACGATGGGCGTATTCCCAGGAAAAGAAGTGTTATTACACTCGTCCGTGATAGTAATCACCAAATCATACAGACAATCGTAACATACACTTACATTATTATTATCCTTGATACTGATACTGTCAGGAGAAAGGGAATAAACAAAGCGATTATTCCCTGCCTTGGTTACCAAAAGCCCTCGGCTGGATTCAATTGTTCTATCTTTAATGATATTATTATTACTATCAAGGAGTTTTTTGGTTATAGTCCTACTGATATTGGAAACCAGTGTATCCATCTTCGATGTCGGCTTGCCAGCAAGAGCCGTAGCTACCGTGCGTCCATGCATATCTACATAACTGACACTATATTGCCCATTAGCATCCCGCACCATATTTTTGAAGTAATGAGAGGCATTGCCCACTTCTGTTCCAAACAAGGCATCCAACTCTTCCTGATCAGCACTTCCATAAAAATATTTTGTTTCATGGGTATAATTGGAAGCATCTTTTTACCGATCTGAAAAGCAAGACCAACACCACTTTGTATCGCTATTCTTCCCGTATTGTCAGCAGTATAACGGGTTTCCGTAAATGGGTAGCCGAGCGCATTCGGAATATATTTATTATACCCAATGCCTTTGTTGGGATTCACACCTGAATAATACTTTGCAGCGCCATTTGTGGTGTCCATAGCTGGAGCACCTAACAGGCAATAGCAGGAATCTGACCATGCTCCATCGTAATTCTCTTTATCGTACTCTAACCCACCGTTTGCTGTATTGAATTTGGGTGTAAACTTGATAATACTGCTTAAAGAAGGGACTGGCAATACTTGAATAACAGGTCTTCCCTGAAAATCATAAAATGATTCTGCAACTATAGTAGTGTCAGTGGTGTTATCTTTAGTAACAGTTTGTCTTCCACGTAAGGAACCATCAAAATACTGAACTACTGATTTCCGCTTTCCTTCCTCAGCAAAAGTTGTGGTAGCTTGCCAGTTCAACATTCGCTCATGGCCATTAAAATCGTATCGGCCTAGTCCCATGGAAAAATCCGAACTCCAGCTACTTTCAATACGTTGTCCATTGGGTTTTACCTGTACCGTCCTAACTCGGAAAAAGAGATGGCCCTTGCTATCATATAACAAAGGAATATAATAGAGTTCCTTGGCAATACTAACCCGTGTGGCATTATTAGTAAAAATCAACTTAGGGTCAAATACTGTCGAACTGCCTGCTTTATAATAATTACTTAATGCAGCACTATCAATATAGGCCCACTCAAGGTCATATTCATCGGCTGGATGTTCGTGATTCCAATACACTTTTAATTCTCCTTTAGTGGACACCTCACCGGTATTAAAATTAACCGTATCAACGGCGTTCTGGACACAATCCAACGGATATTCGCGGTTTACAAGGATAACATTGTTCAGCACTAACGCATCCTGGAAGGCAGAAAGCGTTCCATAATTGACGGTTACATTTGTAATGACGACTTTTGAATGATAGCCTCCACTAAAAGTATATATGGCCTTGTTATCATACGTATTATTGACATTATAGCCAATTGTCAGTGGAATTTCACTACTCGAATCAGGCACTAAACTTCCCCCACCAATCGCCAGAAGTATACTTTGAACTTTAATGTCACATTAAAAGTGTCAGGCATCTTCTTGTTAAAATACTCATCAATCTTGAAGGTGATCAAATTCCTTACCTGATAGGTAGTAAGATTAGGGGTAAATAAAAAATAGCTAGTATCTAATACATCAGAAACCGAATCCTTGCGTAGTTGGTTGCCACGCAACTCCCTGGCAGAAAACGTTTCATCAATGGCATAGGTATTTTTCCATCCCACCAAAAGAATGAAAATCACCAATAACACTTTTATTTTTGAAAACACCCCTTGCATAAAATAAAATTTATTCGACAATGGAATTAATCAATTCAAAATTCAAATAAGGACTTACCGGTACAAAAGCGCCATTAAGGGCAGTAAAATACTTGGCCTGATCAAATACACTATCTGTGAAAGCATTTGTGGCAAATGCAGAAAAATTCATTTGTACCACGATAAAACCTTCAGGAATTGACATCATCATGGACTCAGAAGGAGGAGTCAAATAATTCCCCTTCTTCATCCTATAAGTCAGAGATAGTATCCTATAGGTTGCGGTATCATACGTAATGTCATAATTAGTATAAGGTGCATCCGTTTTGAAAAGGATACTTATTTTCTGAAAGCCGGAAGAATCCGTTTTTGAAAAACCAGTTACATATTGCTGCCTGAAAT
The DNA here is from genome assembly GCA_016721085.1 of Chitinophagaceae bacterium. Classification (GTDB taxonomy): domain Bacteria; phylum Bacteroidota; class Bacteroidia; order Chitinophagales; family Chitinophagaceae; genus Endoryza. Next base: position 21,398 of record JADKJI010000006.1, read on the forward strand.
TATTCTCATCAATATTCACCCTGAATAGTTGATAATTAATAGACATCGGCTTTTCCACTTGCATCGTACTATCTTGGATAAACACTGTAACCTTGTAATTAGCATTTTGCATGGACTCAACCCCACCTCCCGATATCAGGAAGTTATCCTTATTCACCTGATAGTTCATGGTCATCGTATCGGTAACGGAGGTAGCCGAATCCACTTCCTGATAGCGATACGACACTTTGAACTGTACATAACTGCTTGTCCAATACACTTCAGCAATTCTTGAAACTATATTATTGAAGGTTGTGTCCGCAATCGCCTGGGACTTTACTTCCTTTCCGATTACCGAGATAAAAAAAAGCAGACAAACAAAATACTTTTTCATTCTTGATTGTTTTATTTCTTGATCAATGCGCTTCTGGTTTCCTTAATGGTTTTAATTCCTCGTTCCGTTTCCTTCTTGACACGAATCAGGGTGCCATCATCATCATATTCATAAAATGTGGCATAGTTGTTTTCGTCCAATTCAGCCATTAAGCGGATATTGATCGGACTATACACAAATGATTTCATATTACTGTTATATGGATGCCACCTGACATCATCGAAATAAACAGGTGTAGAGGAAGTTGCCTTAAACACAACCGAAACGGAAGTGGCTGTTACAGGAATGGTTACTGTATCTTCAATCCGTTGCCAGCCTTCTATAATATTACCTTTAGGGACAAGCGTTACCTGTGCCGGCGACCCTGCATTGAAACTTAACTGCACACTTACATTGGCATAAGAACCTGTAATGCATGGTTGGGCTTCTTTTACCCAGGCAGAAAAGACGACCTTTGTACCTTGTTCCGGAGTGAATAATGAGTTGGTTACCTTGGAAGGTTTAGTGGTATACATCCTCACACACGTCCGGGTATTGATAACAATCGTACCTGTTACATTACCTTGAGTAGTACTCTCAGTATATAGCTGGTTTTGCGGTATTACATGGGGCGTTTCTTTAGAACTAGACCATGCTAACTTGATTTTAGCACGCTCTTTACGTTCCTTTAATTTTACTTCAATCTTATACAGTATTCCAGCTTGAAGTTGAACGGTAAACTTACTCTTTCTACCAAAATCGGTTTTGCCATCTCCATCCCTATTATCACCTAATGTTTGATCAATCAAGGACACCCAGGTATTGTTTAAATAAATACTCAAACCTGATCCATCATCGGAATTAAGATAAAAAGTGTAATTATCCGTGAATAAAGGTTGAATGTTCCTCTCCAGGTGATATCAAACCAATTGGCTGGCATACCCGGTCTCGGCGCTCCTGTGCCCCAATCAAAATCAATCTTGGGATCAATCACAGGTGTAAGCCACGACCTGCCTGCATTATAGGAGTAATACCCGTTTAGCCCAGATCCCGCAGGAACAATTGTTGTATCCGTATAGGTAGTGGTAACTACAGGTATGGACAGACGCGTTAAGGAATCCGCAATAAGCCCTGTCACTTTTATAGGAACCGAAGCATTAGTATTTCCACTCAATCGTAGACTATATTTACCAGTGTGACTAACAGTATCTACTCTGGCACCTCCACCCGTTGTCAGATCGACAAATCTTGGGGCGGGACATTTCTTGCAAGTATCAGTGCGGTAATCATAATCCTCAAATCCATCAAACATCGAAACCTTGTTCTTACTATTCTGAACAACTGCTACGGGAAGAGTTTGATTATACCCATATTGCCCCGAGTTATATCTTCCCAAAGGATCCATATTCTCAATCTCGAACCCTTTTTATTAAACAACGTCACCTGGCTATTCCATACCCAACGGGAAGAATCCTGCGAAGCCTGCACATTGCTGATGAGAAATTCCAAAAAGGCATAAAGCTTTGATCTCGCCATTGGTTCTGATATTTGTAGTTGACAGCGGGTCTGAATCTTTCCTCCTGTCAAAGTAGGTATAGGAGCGATCCACTCGCCAATTTCCTAAAATACCCCATCTATATGGGTTAACAGCAGTATCCACAATATTAGGACGGCACACAAAACTATCCTTAGGGGTATTGTAACAATAGTAGCCTGGTACAGGATAAGTAGCATATATAGCTTTGGATAAATCATTACAAGGCATATAATATTCTATGACCAATTTGGGGTACCTGGAATCTTATCGAACTTGTCAGTTTTAATCTGAAAGCCATACGGTTAATTGAACCATTTCTGTCACCACTGGAGGGAAAGCCTTATTATTAAGGCAGGATCATATTGCTTCGCATAATAATCATCTACCATCGCTTGAACTAGTGGAGATATATCCTGGCTATTAAAAGGGTTATAACTTTCAACATTGGGAGTCGTTGCAGAAATAGTAACCCTATTGGCTATATCAGTTATCCCTAAACCATTAGTATTAAAATACTGTTCCATCACTTTATCCTTAACGGCGCCAACAGATGATCCTATCATATCTCCAATCCATCTTCCCTTCACCTTTCTAAATATGTACTATTTGTAGAATTTCTGTTATTTAAATGAGGCAGGCCTTGCTTGCTTTGCATAGATAAAACGGCAGATTTAATTCTAGCCCCATTTGGAATACCGCTAAAATCAAATCCCACCCAACTACGTCGTTCCATGTCTTCGTTATTATTGCCTTTATCAAAGGATGAAGCTTCAAAAGCTCCATAAGTTGGTTCATCATAGAACCGTCGTGAACCTTTTTTAGGTTTGAACTTCTTGATTGAAAAAACTTTCCCTCCGGCAACAATTGTAATCGGTTGAATATCTACCATACGACTACTGATAATAGTAGTATCCTTGGCAAAAGAAGTGCTGTCCACTTTCCAGAAATCTACAAACCGGACGGCATTAGCGCCTAGTACTCCCAAAGTCGAGTCAAGCACTAACCGAAAACTGGAATTAACAAGCTTTATTGGGCTTTGGATAGTGGTTACACTGCCCACTTGGGTACTAGCCAGATTCCTTTTCCCAGAGCGGATAATCTTCATATAAGCAATAGCCCCAGATACCGGCTTACCCAAACGGTCAATAAAAAACAATCCACTCTTTTTCATATCCCTTCGCTGCATCAATCACCCAAATCGGAATAGTATCCAGTTTACCGCTGAATAAATAAAAACTGTTCTGACAAGTATCCGCCGCATACGTCGTATTCCTGGTAAACTGACCAATGGCCAGCAACTCATCCCCGCTCTCAAAATGATTAATGACTGAAAATGTATCCCGGCCATTTGCGTAAAATAATTTGCCTTGATGCAGCTGCATATTCTTAAAAGTAGCCCCAATGTTCTTATAAGCTAATCCCATTCCACTATTAACCCAATGGGCTGGATATGAGAAATTATACAAGGGATCATCAAATTCATTGTTCGTCTGGCTAACCAGAACATCTCCTGTCTCCCCATCGTATAATAAATTTCGTAGCCACACGACTGCCCTTTTCCATATGAATTACACTATCCAATATTCCATACCGATTGACAATCTTTAAAACAGCAATCGATCGATACCGGTTGGTTTCACTCGCAGGAACAGGTATTGCGCTGGGGATGCCAATTACAAGAGGAAAAAAGAAGTGACATCGAGATTCAACTCTACGGAACTTGAAATACTGGTTGAAACCTGTTCCCGCACATCCACCATGATCTCAACCTCTTTACCCATCTCTGCGTTGGTTTTTACCCTTCCGCTTATAGAGTCTACTGCTGCAACGGTAGATGACAATTTCTTTTGCCCGTTCAAATCGTTCTGCAGCTTATAATAATTTAACGTATAACTAATTGGGTTCTTAAGATCATTTTGGGCATAGGTCGACTGGGATTTGACTTTCCCATTCATATCATTTAGCTCAACCTTGAACCCCTGGGAGAGAGTTACAAAATGCTTGGCATTAAATCGAAATAGTTTTTGAATTTTAGGGTTATAAGTCTTTTTGATTCATTATCAAGTGGGGTAAACTCAACTATTGTTGGAAACTCTTTTGAAGTAAAAAACTCTGTCTCTTCATAACCGACTGCCGATTTTTTTGGTCTTATTGATAGTCTGAACCGCCACCTTACTATAGCCTACCATAGGTGAGGGAAAAAATGTTTCTGCGAAAGGTTCCTCTGCATACATGTAATTGGTGGGGGCTCTTATGCCCTCACTCTCGGTATACAAACGGAAAGGAATATGGAAGGGATTTTCATCGTTACCCAATGAAGGTTCATAGGTAGCTACACCACTACTGATTCTTGTAGCCACACCATTAACCATGGTAGTAGTCGTGTAATCATATTGCTGGCCATAAGTCGTTTTCTTCATTTGAGCTCCAGTCATCACATCCCAATTATCTTCAATCGTCACTTGTTTCACTCTAAGCCCACCCCCTAATTTTTTATAAATAGGGTTATTTAAACGAACAAATGATTGGCCCGCTAATACAACTTTACACAATCCTTTCTTTCTCGCATAAGCCTCATACCCTTTAAGAGTCTGTATTAAGTTGGGCGAAACCGAAGCCAACATTCCCATAAGGCTTTTTACCGACAACTGGTCACCAGGCTCTGAATAAGGAAATGCTTTAGAAGGCAGATTCAGTCGTAGAAATTGAATGGCAGAAGTAGCAATAGGATTCTCATTATCTTTTATCGGTTTTACCTGTATCCAGATTTTCTTATCACCGGGATTTCCTATAACTCCATAGGAAATAATATCTGCATAACAGGGAACCATCTCATATCCCTGTCCCCATTTATCATTGGGCATTTTCACCGCCACTTTAAAATAGAGCTTACTGACGCCTTCCAGGTATTTTCTGAGAACCTCCTCCTTTGAGGCTGCAGGATCAGTGACTTTAATGAATATATAGTTATTGTCACCAGCAACTGAATACAGATTAAAATTTCCTGTAGCAGCCGTTGAAGAATTACCAAATCCGATAATGGAAAAGAATTGCATGGCTCTTTTGTTCTGGACATATGCATAATCATCACTCTCGTACGAGACTTTAATCTTTCCGCCAGACGGCAGTTCAATCTGCGACAAGTTCCAGAAACTAACAGCTTTAGCTGCTTGAGCGCTATCCCATTGATTATTGGAAGGAGACACGTCTCCTATTTGCAGTGCATAGGGGTAATCCATATTTGTCATTGCCCCTGTCGTTGGGCCAGGATTCTTTGAAGGATCCTTATAATTGCCCCAGCGGTCATACGACTTATGGTTATAGGAAGGATTAGTAGTGTCACTGATATTATAATCAAAAATATAAGGATTCTGTTTCCCCTTATCATTCTTATTGTAACTAAACCATATCTTCTTTAATGTTAGCTTACCAGCATTTCCAGAAGAATTAGGTACATTGGTGCATAGTTCATGAGTATATTCAAAGTTGACAGTTTTTACCGGTTTAGCATTTGCTGGACCATTCTTTAGATAGTCCGCTTTGGTATATAAGTTAATCTGTTTTAAACTGTATAAACGTTGAGAAGCATCCATTCCACCATTTTCACCAGTTACTCCATAAGAATCATAGCGTCCCGCAGTATCGATGATAAATGTAGCCAATCATAGTTTTGATTCAATCGAATTCAAATACCATTGCTCACGCGTACCATACGTGTAACTACCCTTCTCATCTCGACTGTCCGTTTTTAATCCTTCATTATAAGAAGCCTGATTAGCCTCAAAAGGAGCGCGCCATTTATATGGATTGATACTATTGTAAACCTGGGTGTAATTAAACTTAATTGCGTCTCCCATATCATCCTCAGTAATCCCATCACCAGTTAAGTCTACATAATCGGAAGACAATATCCCCGTTAAAAGAAAGGAATGGGAATAAGGGGGTAATTTTTCCCTCGAGTAATAGGCATCTTTCCCATTATTATTTTTGATCGTGTTATCGACACCTGCCACATAAGAGGTCATTCCCGTACTGTTCGAGCCATCTCCAGATTTTGTAGCCATTGCCACATCTTCCTGGGATAAATTATAGACAGGTATCCCATATACATACTTTCGTCCATCTGGATTCAAGACATCAATTTCAGAAACATGATACGATTTCCTGTTATAATCAATTCTAGAGAAATCAGTATAATTCGTATTACAAGAAGTTGCCGGAAAACTATTGAGGGAATAAGACCGGATCTTTTTCTGTAAGCCAACTAATGAAGCCTCCCCTGCCGTTAAATAGGATATAACCTGCGTTCTCTTATCTCTTTGCGACTTAGTGATACTGCTTGCCGATAATGGTTTGTGTTGCACCAATTGCCCGTTTTTAAAAAGGGAGAAATTACGGCTTGCCGTAATTGTAGGCAAACTCTGGGCATTCAAGGGTGACAAATCCACCCTCATGAGATTATCATTCCCGATCATTTCAAGATAGGCACTATCAGCAATCCCCTTTTCACCAGGATTCTTAAAATAAACATTCTCATAAGAGGTATCCCGCTCCTTAAAACCAATGGCATCTTTGAAAAAATTATCCACTAACCATGGATTACTCTTAGTTACGGCATTGACAAGGGCCACCTCTGCACCACCATGAAAAATATCCCCTAATCCATGCTCAAATGTGAAATCATTGCTCTTACTCTTAGTAGCCATTGCATGGTCATATACAAACCAGATATCACCTCTATAAGGTCGAAACATCCCCCGGTACCTTCTCCGCTGATGGAATACGTATCATAGGTATAAATAGGCACTGCAATATGAGGTGTCTTCTCGCGGTAAGGAATATCTTTTCGCGGTTAAAATCTAATAAAACCGAGTTGCTATTGTTCGCCTTCTCGTAATAGAGATACCCATACGATGGCAATAGTACGGTCTTATCGGACTCATCAATCACCTGGCGGGATTGATAGCCCCTCACATACCCGCTTGTAAAAAAGAGTTTGCCCGCCAACCCTGCTTAAACTTATACGCATATTGACGCGAGGTAAAAGGTATACTAATAGTCGGGGTATAGGAAGGTTGCGCAAAAGAGATATAAGAACTAATTCCGGTTCCTAATTCAAATCGCACCTTTTTCTGGTCGTTTACGTGTTGACGCACTTGAGCTGTCAATTGCAAGGCCTGTATACCAGTTCTGGAATTCATATTCGTTCCTATACTTATTTGACCAGTTGTTTTAGCGTCCTGTTTCCCAAGTGCTATTCCCATATTTGGACTAACATCCAAACCATTCTGTGAATTATTGGATAATGATAAACTTCCCGTCAAACTTCCTTTAGACCCAATAGCTGCATTAATACTCGGCTTAACACTTGTTTCAATGCCCCAGCCTTTATAATTATTATGAAACAGGCTTACAGAAGCTTCCAAGCCAAGAAAAGGTATCCCTGTAAATTCACCACTTCCTCCAAGTGCAACTCCTGAAGTGATATTGGGTTTCATACTTACGGTTTTGGATACCCCATCTGAATCGCCTTTGAAATCATCTGGTAAGCCCCGCATATTCCGGGTAATGGTTCCGGGATTGATATTCCACCCAAGTCCTACCCAACTTGATTCCTGATCCATCGTTATCCCACTCTGGTAATGAATATTAACCGGATAGCCGCCCACATCTAATAACGGAATATTATAAGAAAAATCGCCAGTAAACAAGTCAACCATATTATTGGTGTTGACACTTTGGAAACTCTGCATTTCAGGCTGTGTAGGTCCGGTTCCAAATTTTTGATCAGTATTCTTTTTAGAAAAAATTTCTTTCTCAACTTTAGGCCTAAAATTCTTGCTATTATCAATGGCAACTTCAGACCGATCACTGTTGGTACCCAAAGGAGCCATTGTGGTTCTAACATATTTCGAATGACCAAGTTCATATGTACCATGAAACCATAATGCACTTTCTGCTTGTGCTGCAAGAGGAACAGCTATGAGTTCCAAATAAAGAACAATGGCAAAAAACCAGGCGATTCCTCTATTGTATTTTGATAATAACGAAAACATACTTACCTATTTTTAGTTATACTATTCTGGCTTCCTGTATTCAAATTTTAAATACCAACTTTCCTTTCTGGCATTGATCAATTCCAGCAGGTAGATATGGCGGTCCTTGATGGCACTATAATCTGTCAAGTCTAACTGAAGGAAATTCTGTCCATATTTTACCGCGTATCCAACGGAATCCAACACGATTTCCCGTCGGTTCGGTGTACTGATATCATACACGCGGAGTTCCACTTCTGTGGCATTCAATTCATTTAGGAACTCATATCGCAATATCCCACTACATGCTGTCGCAGTTGCATCCTCCTCCTTCTTTAGCGTCAGGTAATACCCTGAACTTCTGTGAACCGTCGTATCCACCCCGAACTTCCGCACTTTAAAACCCATGCCTCACTGTTAGCGATAGGGGAACTATTATTCTTGGCTGTAACCGCCATGCGTAATACTTGCTGGTATCCAGTTCGGGCATTGACAAGGGATACTGAAATTGGTGAATGTCAACCCTTGCGGTGAAAGCACCGGAATATTCTGTTGTACCGCATCAGAGGCACTTTGGGTAGGCAGCAGTTCCACTAAAACCCAGTCATAACGCAGGTTATTAAAAAGCGTAAAGGGCGAAGGCGGTAACCAGGTAAAAAAGGGACGGGTCACTTCTACTCGCTCACTATCCACAGGTAAAATGAGTTGCGGAGGACTCAATGGTTCTACCTGTGTTGTAATACATTCCTCACCTACTTGCTCGGGCGCATCATTCAGGACTTTTATTACCGTATAACAAATAGTGAACTCCATAACCCGGCACTCCGAGCGTATAAGTTACCGGAAGTACTTCTGCCAACTGCACCTGCTTTATGCCCATAGGCAAGTTGAAGATGCTCGATACCCCGATAAAACAGTCTGGTTATTAGACGCATCTTTAAAACCATTTCAACTTTTACATTGATGGCTGTATTACCCGCATTGATTAACGAAAAACTCCAGAGCTGCGGCTTTAGCGTCAACCCTAGCGGGGGTAACTGGGGCGTAATAATTACTTGTGCCTGCCCTGCGCTAACAGACAACAAAACCAATAAGAACAATAGCCATTTCTTCATACAAGTAGTTTATGACTTATGAAAGGAAAATGATTTCATATATTGAATGGACATAAAGTCATTCGCTATCAACCCTCCATTATACCCTGGCAAATACCCCTTCTCCACACTGAAACTTAACAAGTCTGTTTTCCCTACCCGCAATGATCCATTACAAAACCCACCCATCTTGATCAGTTTCTCATTATAGCGGTTAATCTTTACCCAAAACCCAGTGTACCCCACTTAGGAAGATTCCATTGCAGGTTCTGTTCCACGACTAGTAACCGGTAGGAGGAATTTCGGATAAGCGAGGCAGTAGTACCCACTGAAAACACCTTGAAATAAAAAAACTGTCCGGCATACCAATTACTCGCATTGTAATACACGAACCCTGAATCTGTCTGCGTATTATAGAACCGGTTAAAAACAAACGTGGTGGCAGCACGGCTCTTCTTAACCTTATATATATGATAATAACTGGCATTGAAAGTCTGGAACCGGCTTTCCAATAACTGGTTCCCCACCTTAGTGAGTTGTGACATTGGCAAGTACCACTGTTAATAATGGCCAGCGCTTCTTCGGAAAGTGGCCATGAAACTCTTGAATACCGTATTGGAATTGTATTGCTGCACGACAAACGGATTGGAAAAATCAGTACTTCGAATAGAAACGGCCATACGCAGCTGCCTGCTGAAAAAACTTTGATCTGCTTTTACATACCAGGCCTTCTGGGATGCATTTGACTGGAAACCACTAAAAGACTGAAAATTGGCCCCCGTATATTTATACAATCCTTCCACACGTAAATTCATCCTGGGTAAATAAGAATACAAATGCAGGGCGTACGCACTATTTGCCTTATCCGATAATCCTAATTTATTAGGACGTTGTGCAGGAGTATTCCTAAAATCCGGCGATGACGATTCCGCCAGTTCTGCTGTCAGATAAGTGGTCTTATGCAATTGATATCGCCCTTCGATACTATACCCCATTACATGCATCGTTGAACGGCCATTAATTCCGGAACCGGCCATGAATAAATGCTTCCGCCCTTCATAAAGGGAAAAAATAAGGTGATTGCCCCGAGTTGTCCCAAACCAATTCTTCCCATTACTAAATATTGGGGGGCTGTCTTACGACTGGAAAAGGCAAAATCCCTAAAACCATAATTGATAATCCCAGCCGTCACTGCCAAATAATACCAAGAATTATATTCGAAATTCAGTCCATTGATACTGATATTCTTTGCAGTGAGTTCACTCATATCCACCGGACTCCGGCCAACGGCAAAACGCTTTACACCCAACAACCATTTATATTTAGCCGGAATAGTTACTTCTTCCATACCATACTCCCTCATTTGTCGCTTCCAACTTTTTCCCGTCATCTCCATTCCTTGTCCATTCACCAAATCCTGGAAACGACGTAGGGTGACCAAAGATTTTTCGTAGACCTGATGCAAGGAATCCACTTCGCTTTTTACTCGATAATAAAGAGCCGATGTCTTATTATATACATCCATAAACAGGGCTGCCACTTTTTTAATGGAATCCTCCCGTCTCGCGTTAGTCTCCTCAGACAAATATGGATCATACGTAATTCGGGGGATCCGCAGGATCTCATTTACCTCCACTCGCTTTTCCAGTGTGGCAGCACTGTTCAGCCATTTGTCCATCTCTTCTAGCTTCAGTTTTTTCAAGGCCAGCAACTGGCCGGTAAGTGAATCCTTCAAGGAAGGAGCTAATCCCAATAATTGGTTTTTCAGTGTATTTTGAAGTGATTGTGCAAATGCCAGCGCATTAAAGGAAAGCTGCACATCATTGATATCATTATATATGGAAGAGTTCGTCCATCGTCCCCAATAGGAAACAGAAAATGGCAGTATATCCGCCACCACCAGATTGAGCCTTGCCTGCACGTTATGCTGGTAAATGTTCTTTTCGACAAAGGGAGTATCTGAATTGGAACGGTAAGCAAACTGGTAACTGGTATACCCATCTGTAGCCCGTAACCGAAACGTAGCCTTCTTATAAGAAGCAAAAGGATTCAATAAAGATGAAAGCTGGGTAGAATCTGGCAACTGCTTTTTTAAGTTTATCTTTAGCAGCGAATCTCCTTTCAATGTTCTTATTGCAGATACACCTAAAAGATCGCTGGTACTGTTAGCTTTCTGCAAAATTCCCTTTCCCTTACTGTTGTATCAGTCGGATTCTTTGTTGATGACAATATGGTATCTCTTCCAGGAATCATTGATGTTACTTGACCCCATAGAGGAAACAGGTACCCTATCAAAATAATTGATAGTACTACTTTTCTGGCCAGGCTAGCATGCTTATACCTTGAAACCTCCATAATGCGGTTAGTTAAAGATTTATTTCATACATACGGCATCGACTGCTTTCCCAGCAAAGGTGGAAGCAATTTGCAACCATTGAATCATGCGCACACCTATCTTGGGTCGGCAATTATGCCAACAATAACAAGTACTTACATCGGTACAGCAAAGAATTGAAGTCGCAGTACAATTCTTGGATTGAGGGGCGGATTAAATACACAAATGAGACTCGGTGTTATACCTTTTGCTTAAAACAAGACGGTTATAAATATCCGTAGGCTACTAACGAAAATACGTATCTAATAAGAAGCAGAGCAGTTACCAATTCAAACTTAGGGAATAATAGTATATAACATATACCACTAAGTGTTATTTCTATATTTTATTTTATATTTTTTATCAACATGGTAAAAGTACGGTAACCCTAACCGATATTTTCACGGTATTTTTGGATATTTTACCCGGTCAATTTGGATATTTTACCCGGTGAAAATTGCGTGTTTTACACAAAACCACTGCGTGTTTGCTTTTCCATGTACTATAGCAGTAAGTATAATCGAATAAGTTCTATCCACTTGTGTAATTTTTCGATTTTTTGTTTTTTCCATTAAAAAGAGTAAAAAGGAAAGCAAACTAGCGGCTACCCCTATCAGATTATATATACTGTAAAAAGTGTCCGGGCATAAACACTTGCCCCCGCCCGCCACTCCCCTCTTTTATTCCGTTTGCCTTTTACCCAAAGGCAGCCGCTTTTCCGTTGCTTTCTTTTTCTTTTTCTTTTAGAAAATGACTTTCCTTTTTTCCCCCTTTTATGAAGCAACACGTTCCCAGACCACCGCCGTAAGTAGTAGCCTCTTTGCTAGGCTAGTAGGTCACTTGTCACATTATTTTATTACCACTAATTATATAACAAATGGAAATCACCGGAAGACTCACCGCTAACGCTACAACACATACAATAAAAGACGGCCGTCAGGTAGTTCATTCACCGTTGCTATCAATGACCGCTACCGTCCTAAACATGCTGAAACCTATATCAACCAAGCCATCTTTATCAATGCCTCTTATTGGTTGAATCCCGGCATCGCTCCCCATCTCACCAAAGGACTGATAGTGGAATGCTCCGGGCGTATCGGCCTCAATGCCTGGAAAGGCATGGACGGGGAAGCCCGTGCCAGCCTGACCTTTCATGTTAACAGTATTCGGTTGCATGGTAAAAGTCAGCATACTAAAGCGGTCGCTTCACTCAGCACCCGATCAATAACCGAAGCTCGAATGGTTTACCTTTCCTTCGCTAGATTACACGTACTCCTGCAAATCTCAACCAATTAGTCAATTTCGAGAAAGTGCGTTTTTGCCTTCTTTTGAGCATACTTTTAGAAAAATGTATTTGTTTCCCTTACAATCTTATCCAAACAAAAAGAAAGACCTGCGAAAATCTTATGCCGTCATAAGATTCGCAAGTCTTGCTAAATCAGGAATAAAGAGGTTCGAGAATTGTATTGTCGGGGCTACAAAAGTGGACAAATCGATAAATGTTTCGGTTTGTCCATTTTCTTTTAGCTAAACTTATCTCCACTAATTAACCTAGCCATTTCTACAATCATTCCAAACACAAAATTGACCTTCACACTTATAATCAGTAGCTATAAACAGTAGATTGTTTAACTAATCACCTTTTTCCCAAAAGGCATCAATGAAATTTCTAGTAATTTAAAATGTTGACGACCCCAGGGGAATCCAATAATGGTAATGGATAGAAGTAATCCCATAAAGAAGTGAGTTATCGCTGTCATTAGTCCACCGGACAATATCCAAATTACATTTGCAAGAGTAGAAAGACAACCAGTATTGCTACTGCTATCACTTACCACTTTCTTTCCAAAAGGCCATAATACTAATGGTACTAGTTTGAAACACTGGAATCCCCAGGGAGCTCCGATAATTGTAATGCATAACACAATCCCTCCAATTAAGTAACCGAGGGCTGCGAGGAGTCCTCCAAAAATGAGCCAGATGATGTTGCCGAGGAAGTTCATGAGTTAATTTGAGAATTTGATGATTTGAAAATTTGAAAATATACCAATTAAAGCAGAATAAAATGGGCTTTACAATAAATAAGAATTAAATTACAATCAAGTAAAGATAAAGAAGGCTGGAAGGTACTAGTTACCGTTTAAAGAATAGGATGAAAATGGATTGTTTGTATGCTTTTATAAATTTAACCGCAGAGACGCAGAGGAACGCTCCCCTGCGTCTCCGTGTCTCTGCGGTTAAATGTATTCACAAAACATCTTCCCGTCTTCCCGGTTATAAAAATCACTGATTCACCCTATCAAACCATTGTAAAACCACGCAATAGGTTTTTCCATCCCGGATCACATAGTCTTCTTCAGTAGTTAATTCTGTAAGATAGAATTGGTTTTGGCGTGATTTGATATCGTATTTAACTATCAATTCTGTTTCATACCCTTCAACCACTCCAAGATTGAGATAAACTGGGCAATCCCAGAATTGCCCTGCATATTGAGAATAGAATGTGATGTCGAATGGATCGTAATAAACCAATTTGGCAAATTTTCCTTTTGCTTCCAATTCTTCTTTTGTCTTTTCTAAATGCAAAACCATATTCTCCAGATTCCATTCTTCTTTCGTAAAATCGCTCCAGGGTAACCATTTCCCAGAAGCCAACTGAAAATACTCCGTGCTGTTTCTTCCGATTGAAAGTTTATAATCAAATTCCGGGACGCCTGTAAGAATATAGCCTGGGTAGAAGTATTCGAGCCCTTGCGATTTGCAGAAAATCATCTTTTGATAAATGAGGTAAGTTCCCAGACTGAATTTCTCGTAAGCCGGATCAAAAAAAGAAACAATACCTGCAGCAGTTTTTATTCCTTTATCAAATATACCAGCAGCTATCAGCTTATCACCATCATAACAATTGACTACCCATGAATCGAAAGGATTGCTTGTTTCGGGACCGAATAGTGATTGCCGAAGATCGGCCTGATCATCTTCGAATTTATAGTTTCGATAAATGCTATAAAGTGCTTCATGGCTTGCGGTGATTTCGAGCGGACCAAATTCAATCCTGAATGAGGCGTTTCTTCTGGCAAGTTTTTTAAAGGTAGTTCCAGGTTGCCATGAATGCAATGGATGCCGAAGCCAAATAGCATTCACCAACTGCCCTTCCCTTCGTAATATATTTGCAGCAAAAATGGTATGCACCATCCTATACCATCCTTTAGACAGGTAATCATCTAATTCTTCAGGAAGAATCTTTTCCTTTATATGGGTACAGGAATACATTGAAGAATATTTCAAAAACTAAAATGACTTCAGCCAGGCTTCTAATTCCATTAGGAATTGCTGGTGATACTTGAAATTAGCATATACACCCCATCCATGTCCGCCTGTTGGGAAAATATGAATAACTGCAGGAACACCGATCTTGTTCATAGCCAGATAATATTTAATTCCGTTTTCAGGAGGTACTACTTTGTCGTCATCAGAATAAACAATGAAAGCCCTTGGCGTTTCTTTGGTTACTTGTTTTTCATTTGAATATAAGTCGACCAGTTCCTGAGAAGGATTCTTACCTAACAGGTTATTTCTTGACCCTCTGTGAGTAAACAAAGTATCCATAGTAATTACAGGATACAATAATATTTGAAAATTGGGGCGGGTTTCTTTTGGACTATGAGTAGCGATTGTAGAAGCGAGATGTCCACCTGCTGATGAACCCATGATACCAATATCATTAGGATTGATATTCCATTCGCTGGCATGTTCCTTAACCAATCGTATAGCCTCAGTGGCATCAGAAAAGGGAACCTCTTTAAACCCACCTTTTGGCATTCGATATTTCAATACTATAAGAGCAATCCCCTGTTTGTTAAAGAAAGGCGCAAAAATCGTATCCTTCATGGTTATAAGCAAGAGCTCCATATCCCCACCAGGACAAGCTACTACGGCCCTCCGGTTGCTATTTCTTTTGCAGGAAGATACACGCGAATCATTGGTGTAAATATTCCCTTTCTGATCATTTGCTGTCTCTTTTTCAGTGCCATTACTATTCGGCAACCCTTCGGCCATAGAGCAATCTCAATAAACCCAGGATTATTTTGAGCCATTGATGAATACTGAAATAGTAAACAAGTGCCTATAATTTGAATCTTAAAAACAACTTAAACATAGCAATCAATTTATTTTAAAATCCCAAATTAGACGTTTCCCCAATCTCCACATTTTCACATTTTCTCATCTCCACATTTTCAAATTTTCAAATTATCAAATTATTAAATTCCTCACCTGTCCTTCCAAAACAAATACTCCGACTTCGTTATCCACGAAAACCCAAAAGAAACCAATGCCACGGATTCTAGCCAGAACACCAGATTATAGTCGTTGGTATAGGGCTGCAACCAAAGCATAGATACAAACAATCCTACAACAGCTATTATCATAATTATCCCGCAGATCAGGTATACCCTATTCCTCATTTCCTTATTATGAGTTGGTGCTTTTTTAGGGTCAGTTTTTCTAAAAAGCCATAAGGAGAAAATGATAAACACTGTAAACAATAACAAAGCACAGGAAAGATGAACAATACTCACCCATTGTTTGCCAGTAGTGTCTGGGAACAAGGCTACACCCAATGCGAATGTACCGCCAAGATCTGCTATACGATCGTCGGTGCGATTATATCCTTTATAGGTAAAGAGAAAAAAGCCCAGAACAAATAATTCTCCTACCAGAATATCGCCAGCTGTACCATTATCGTAATAATCGCTGATAGAGTTTTCCACCTGCCACGAGTTATTAGCAATCAATTTTCCAATAATCATTAAAAATGGGAGTAAGACGCCTACCGCGCCAATCAATATACGAAGGGTGAGATAGGAAATGATCTGGTCGTGTGTTTTTACTGGTTTCATAGCAATTATTAAGGTTGGCTAAAGAATTACTCCCAAAAATATCAATAATTCAATCTGATAAAACTAAATAGAAATCAAAGGGAAATCATGAATTAACGGGAGTTGACAAATTCTTATTTGAAGGGATTAAGATACTAAAAAAAAGAGTGACGGCGATCCGATGAAATGCTATCGTGTGGACACATTTCTCGGTATTTGCTGCTATCGCAGGCATTTTGCTCCTTGCCAGGAGGCGAAAAGGAATACAAAAATTACCAGGCGCAGTAGATTGCTGACCCAAGGCGCAAAACACGAAGTTACACAAGGTCTTACTGTATATAACAAATTTTGATCTAACAAATACAGGCTCTCTTTGTGTTCCCGGGCGCACCTTAGTGGTTCAAAAAAGGAGACGCAGAGGCGCGGGGAATACATCTCTGCGTCGCTGCGTCTCTGCGGTGAAATGTATTATTTAGTGGAGACAGTCCATACTATAGGACAAGGTGGGGACATGGGTAAAAACAAAAATCCCGCCACGAAGGCGGGAGTTTTATTTGGCTTCTTTAGTGTAAAATTTTTTTAGTTCTCAAGGTACAGAAGCCGTAGTTTTCAGAGGTATAGACTAAATACAGGCCATTGGATAGAATGTTTTTCTTAGGATTCGGATAAAACTGGATTTGGATACTTGGATTTTGGTTTTTTCAAAGGTCTTGGATCTTTCGTTTCTCTTTCTACCCTAAAGCTACTCCAGCAATAATCCTGATGCAATTATTATGTCTTACTTTATGTAAATATGAGTAATGAACACGAGGGTAGGGTATACGGTTGCCTTTAGGGGTGTAGTAGGAAGACTACCCGGGGGCCCCGCCGCGGGGGGGGGCCGGGCCCCCGACCCCCCCAGATATATGCGCGGCTGATCATTGCGGCTGAATGACCAGCATTGTATATGCCTCTACGTCCCCGATCCAATTTATAAGAGTCGACTTCTTGCCGCGGCGGAGGTCAGGGGGTAAGGGGTCTGTTTTGTATATTTGCGCATGCACACATTTCTCTTCGACCTGAATGGCACTATGATTGACGACATGAATTATCATATCACAGCCTGGCATCGTATACTGAATGATTTAGGAGCAACATTAAGTTTAGAAAGAATGAAAGCCGAGTGCTACGGCAAGAATAATGAGTTATTAGAGAGAATGTTTCTGGAAGGTTCACCGGAAATAGAGAAAGATATAATGAGCCTGGAAAAAGAAAAGAAATATCAGGAGCAGTTCAAACCACATCTGAAATTATTACCTGACTTAATGAATTCTTGCAGAAAAGCATATGAGCATCATATAAAAAATGGCCATAGGATCTGCAGCGATTATGTTCAATATCGATTTTGTATTAGACAATCTTTCATTAAGACATTATTTTGATGCCTTGATAAGCGCAGATAATGTAGAGAAGAGCAAACCAGATCCTGAAACCTATTTAAAATGTGCTGAAGCACTTGGTGTGCAAGCATCTGACTGTATTGTGTTTGAAGATTCACCCAAGGGTGTGGAATCGGCACAAAGGGCAGGCATGAAAGCAGTGGTTATTACATTGCTTCATGAAGCACATGAATTTTCTCAGTACAATAATGTGCTGTTTTGTGTAAACGATTATACAGACCAACGGCTAAATACTCTCTTCTAATCAACTAAATAAAAAAAGGTGTCCTTTCGGACACCTTTGAGATATCTAAAGGGTTTTTCTTACCAGAACTTGATATAGAGTGCTGCTAAAATCATCAGCGTTACAATGATCATTATCTGAATGGATGGTTTCAGCTTGAACATTTCCTTATCAAGAACAAATGCCTTGGCATTGATCTTTGGTCCGGCCAAACTCATACTTACCATAACTATTATTGTGAAGAGGAAGGAAATTCCCATAGCTATAAGGAAAGGGATTTCAAACCCACCTATACCATTTGGATAGGCAGTATAAAGGAATGTTTCATTACCAAAAACAGAAGGGGCCATTTCATTAAAGAAGAAGCATGTTGCCAAACCAGTAATGATACCAGCAACAGCAGCTGCACCTGTAGTCCTTTTCCAGAACATACCGAGGATGAAAACAGCAAAAACACCCGGGCTTATAAAGCCTGTATATTTTTGAATATAAGTGAAGCCACCAGCGCTTCCGATACCTAATAAGTCTTTCCAGGTGAAAGCAACAGCAACCACCATAGAAACCAACACTACTAACCTACCCATCCAAACCAATTTTTTCTCTTCAGCATTTGGATTTATAAATTTCTTATAGATATCAAGGGTGAAAATGGTTGAGATACTATTGGCCTTACCAGCTAATGAAGCCACAATTGCAGCAGTGAGAGCGGCTATTGATAATCCTTTCAATCCGCTTGGCAAGAAACCTAACACGGAAGAATAGGCATCATCCATTTTTTCTAATGGAGGCAATTGGCCTTGCTTTACCAATACAAAGGCTGCGATACCGGGCAACATAACAATCAATGGCATCATCAGTTTTAGAAACCCTGCAAAAAGAATTCCTTTACGGGCTGTTTGCAAATCTGCTCCTAATGCCCTTTGGGTTATATATTGATTACAGCCCCAATAGTTGAGGTTAACTATCCATTGTCCTGCTGCATACATCAAAATACCCGGAAGAATCAGGTATTTGTTTATATACTCCTGCGAGGAATTTGCATCTGGCTTAGCCAGAATCATATGGAAGTGGTCGGGTGCTTCTTTCATAAGGGTAGAGAAACCTGCAACAGCACCTGCACCGCCACTTACTTTATCGAGAGCCATATAGGCGGCGGCAAAACCACCGATAATAAGAACAGTAACCTGAATAACATCGGTATATCCGATAACTTTCATACCACCCAGGGTGATGATTACAGAGAACACCGCTAAACCAATCATTATCCAATGCAGGTAGTCTGTTCCATCATGAGGCAATAATCCGGTGATGGCCACAGCACCCAGAAAAAGGATGGATGTAAGGTTTACAAAAACGTAAACGAACAACCAAATGATGGCCATTATAAGAGCCACACTTTCATTATACCTTGTTTTAAGGAATTGTGGCATGGTGTATATCTTATTCTTGAGATATACCGGCATGAACCAAACAGCAATGATGATAAGTGCTAAAGCGGCTATCCATTCGTATGCAGCAACTGCAACACCCACAAAGAAGCCGTTACCACTCATTCCGATGAATTGTTCAGCGGAAATATTTGAGGCGATCAAAGAGGCACCGATAGCCCACCAGGTAAGCGACCCTTCAGCAAGGAAAAAAGCTTTGGAATCATGTTCCCTAGTTTTCCTTTTCATGTAGATCCAATACCCATAACTGGCAACAATGACAAAGTAGAGCAAAAAGATGATGTAATCTTTGGTGGCAAGTACGTTCATAGTAATTCAATTGATTTGTTAAGTCGGCAAGTATTGTTTTAATTGGATCTGATTATTTAAGATAAGACATTTCGTTCCATTTCAATTCCTTCTTAAACGACAGCAGTCTCGTATCGGCATCAATTCCCACATACTCAATTCCTGCCATTTCAGCGAAATCCTGCAAATGTTCAGCAGTCAGGTTCTGACTATAGCAAGTGTGATGAGCACCTCCTGCTAATATCCAGGCTGCACAACCAGTTTTCATATCAGGCAATGGTTTCCATAATACCCTTGCTACTGGTAAATTTGGTAATGGAGCTACAGGCTCTTTTGCTTCTACTTCATTTACTAATAAACGGAAACGATTTCCCATATCGATCATTGAAGCATTAAGAGCAGCACCACTTCCAACATTAAACACTAAACGAACGGGGTCTGCTTTTCCTCCTATTCCCAGAGGATGGATTTCACAAGAAGGTTTGCCTTTTGCAATAGAAGAGCATATCTCAAGCATATGAGCACCTAATACCATTTCATTTCCTGGCTCAAAGTGATAGGTATAGTCTTCCATAAAGCTATTTCCACCGGGCAATCCAATGGCCATCACTTTCATGGCACGCACAAGAGCTGCAGTTTTCCAATCACCTTCTGCACCAAAACCATATCCATCTGCCATCAGTCGCTGAGCGGCTATTCCGGGCAATTGTATCAATCCATGAAGATCTTCGAACGTATCTGTAAAGCCTTTGAAATTTCCCTGTTCCAGAAATTTACGCAATCCTAATTCTGTGCGGGCAGCAATACGCAATGATTCATGTTGCTTTCCTCCCTTTTTCAAATCAGCACTAACCACATATAATGATTCATAAGTATTCACAAGCTCATCAACCGCTTTATCTTCAATACTATTTACAACAGCTACTAAATCTCCAACCCCATGTGTATTGACTGAATAACCAAATTTCATTTCAGCTTCCACCTTATCTCCTTCTGTAACGGCTACATACCGCATATTATCACCAAAACGAACATAGCGGGCACCTTGCCAATCATTCCAGCCGGCAGCGGCACGAGCCCAGGTATCTATCTGTTTGGCAACGGCAGTATCTTGCCAATGTCCAACAACTACTTTTCTTTCCAGACGCATCCGGGTCATGATAAAACCAAATTCCCTGTCGCCATGGGCCGACTGATTAAGGTTCATGAAATCCATGTCAATCTTATCCCATGGAATATCTCTGTTATACTGAGTATGGAGATGCAATAAAGGTTTACGCAAAATCTTTAATCCTCCAATCCACATTTTAGCGGGAGAAAAAGTGTGCATCCAGGCTATTACTACAATACATTTATTTTCTGCATTTGCAGCAGCACAAAGGGCATATACGTCGTCAGGTGATTTAACTGTTGGCTGATATTTTACAGAAACAGCTATGTTGCTATTGTCATTCAGAGAGGCGGCAATTTCCTGGGAATGTTGTGCAACCAGTTTCAAGGTAGCTTCTCCATACAAATGCTGACTTCCTGTAACAAACCAAATTTCCAATTCTTTCAATGTTTTCATATAGCAATCTTAGAGATTAATGTCATTGTCCATAGTAGGAGTCAGGTCCATGTTTTCTTTCATAATGCTTTTTCACCAAAGCTTCTTTCAATCAGGGCATCGGGATTAATCTGTTTTGTTAACCAGGCCATTTTTGCCAGTTCTTCCAAAACAGCTGCATTATAAACAGCTTTCACTCCAGTGGTACCCCAGGTAAATGGAGCATGATTTCCCACCAATACCATTTCTACTTCTTCATAATTCAATTTTCTTTCAGCAAAACAATCCAATATCTGGTAGCCTGTTTCATGTTCATAATTACCTTGTATCTTATCATCTGCCATAGGTGGAGCACAGGGAATATCAACTGTGTTATGATCGGCATGTGTTGTGCCGAAAATAGGAATATCCCTTTGGGCTTGTGCCCAGGATGTTGCATAGGTGCTATGTGTATGCACAATAGCACCGATTTTTTCCCAGTGTTTATATAGTACAGCATGTGTAAGAGTATCACTGGAAGGACGTAGTGCTCCATTAACTGTGTTTCCATCAAAATCCACTATCACCATTTTGTCTGGCGATAAGGCATCGTAAGCAACACCGCTGGGTTTAATAGCAAAAACCTGCTGGCTTCTATCTGCTATACTTACATTACCGAATGTAAAAAGGACCAACCCGAGTTGAGGCAGTTGCATATTCGCCCTGTAACATTCTTCCTTTATCCTATCGTATTTACTCATAACAATAGTTTTTTATCAGGCAATAGTTTGCTTTTCAATGAAAGCACCGAATTTCTTATACTGTTTGTATCTCTTCTTATAATAAGAAACATTTTTTCGGTTTGGCTTATAAGTGCAGTCAAATCCTTGTCCCATGGCATCCATGGCTTGTTCCACATTGGGATATAAGCCTGCTGCTGTGGCGGCAAACATAGCAGCGCCTAACGCGCAGGTTTGTTCGCTTTATGAATCCTTATCGGCATATTCATCACATCTGCCATTACCTGCATTATGTACGGAGATTTTTTTGCTACTCCGCCGAGTCCGATAAGTCCTTTCACCGGAATACCTTCATCAACAAATCTATCTACAATTGCTTTAGCCCCGAAACAAGTGGCTTCCACTACAGCTTTGAATACCCTTGGTGCATCGCTGGCAAGGTTTAAATTAAGGATTGCTCCTTTCAGGAGTTGATTGGCGTCAGGTGTTCTTCTTCCATTCAACCAATCTACAGCCAACTCATCTATTGGCTGAATTGGCGAAGACGCTGCAGCAGAAAGGTTCTTTATAATTGAATCGCTTAATGAATTTCGTAATACGTCATCTTCAATTTGTGATAGTGGATAGCTGATTAGGTTCTTAAACCAAGCATAGGCATCCCCAAATGCTGATTGGCCTGCTTCGAGTCCAACCAATCCTGGTATTACGGATCCATTTACTTGTCCGCAGATTCCTTTCACCAATTTCCCTTCCATATCTTTTTTCGGCGCTACCAGCATATCACAAGTGGAAGTACCCATTACCTTGCTAAGGTGATACGGTTCTATTTGTCCGCCTACAGCCCCCATATGCGCATCAAATGCTCCGATACCAATTACAACATCTGTAGGTAGTCCTAGTTTTTGTGCCCACTCTGCACTAATAATACCAGCTGCTTTATCGGCAGTATATGTTTCAGAAAATAATTTTGAAGTGAAGCCTTTTAGTAATGGATCCCAGGAACTGAAGAATTCATCGGGAGGAAGTCCATTAAAGCTTTCTGCCCATAGGGCTTTATGTCCAGCGCTACATACTCCCCGTTTTACATCTTTTGCATTATTCCCACCGGTAAGTAAAAAAGGTATCCAATCGCAGTGTTCAACAAAGGATGCAATAGAATTCCTAACCTGTTCATCTTCTTTTAGAATATGGAGCAATTTAGCCCAGAACCATTCGGAAGAATAGATACCGCCTACAAATTGAAGATAATTGACAGGGAATTTCACTGCATGCTCATTCAAGGAGGCGGCTTCCTTAACACTACTATGATCTTTCCATAATACAAACATGGCATTTGGATTATTGGAAAATTCCGGAGATAGTGCCAGTGGTTTTCCAGTGGCATCAACAGCTACTGGAGAAGAGCCTGTAGTATCTACGGATAAGGCTTTAACAGCAGCCCTTACTTCAGGACTTACTTTATTCAGGCATTCTTTGATTGTGGCTTCGAGGCCCTCTATATAATCGAGAGGGTGTTGACGAAAAACTTGTTTTGATGGATTGCAGAAGAGACCTTCCTTCCAGCGTGGATAATAATAAACAGCAGCAGCCATTTCTGCCCCATTTCTAGCATCAACGAGGATGCACCTTACAGAGTCGGTACCATAATCAAGGCCCATTACATAGGCAGCAGCAATCATAAAGCAGCCATTTTACAGTTTTGGATAGAACAGGCAGCATTCGAGTGCTGCCGATAAATGTCAAATTAACACTTAATGTGCTTTATATTGCAATTGCTTTCGGGCGGCTTTAACCATTGTATCGTGATCAAAAATAAGTTTAGGGACTTTTTTTAGGGGAAACCATTCAGCCTGGAATTCATGAGTGAGCTGGGCTTCATATTGGGTACTGTCGATAAGGGCAAAATAGGCTATTGAGATTGTCCTTGCTTCTGGATCCCTTTTGGGGTCGCCAAAGGAATAGAGCTGTTCCATATATACACCATCCAGGCCAGTCATTTCTTTAAGAACTCTGGCTGCTGCCTGATCCAGATTTTCTTTCTGTTTAACAAATCCACCCATCAAGCTCCATTTGCCTTTCTCTGGAGCTAATCTTCTTTTAACTACCAATAGATTCAGCTTTTGCCCATCGAAACCAAATATTATGCAATCGACCGCAGCCAATAAGGGCGGAGCCTTAGGGTATTTTCTCATATAGCTTGTTAGTTCGGTTAGGAAGGTAAGAAATAATGAATAAATAATACCATTGTGTAGGTATTGCTAAGTCATTTTGAGAATAATCAAACTAAGTGTTTGTTTGGCAAGTTAAACAGTCCTTGTAATGAAAGAAAGATATGACTTCCCCATATACTGTATGGTCTTTAATGAATTCTTATTACAGATGGATGCATTATAAATACTTTTCCCGTAACTTTTACCTTTAAATTTTTATCATGCGAAGACTATGGCTTGCCCTTGTATGCCTTGTGTGCTTTCTTTCTTTTCAACTGCACAAACAAAAAACAAAATGGGTCTCCTTATTTAATGGGAAGGACCTTAGCGGCTTCAAGATACTCAATGGAAAAGCAAAAATACCGTGTGGAAAAGGGTGAGATTATTGGCACAACCGTATCAGGCCAACCCAATTCCTTTTTAGCTACTGAAAAGAATACGGAGATTTTATTCTTGAACTGGATTTGAAACTGATGAGTGATATGAATTCAGGCATCCAATTCAGGAGTGAAATTGCTGACGCTAATGATAAATGCACAGTTACTGACAAAAGTACTCCTGAGAGAGTACATGGCTATCAGATGGAAGTTGATCCTTCCAAACGCGCTTGGAGCGGAGGCATATTTGATGAAGCGAGAAGAGGATGGATGTATTCACTTGAAAACAATCCTTCAGCAAAAACGGCATTCAAACCAACAGATTGGAATCATTACCGAATAGAATGTATTGGAAGTTCTATCAGAACCTGGGTGAATGGAGTTCCCTGTGCGCATCTTATTGATGATATGACCTTGAAAGGTTTTATAGCATTACAAGTTCATGGAATAGGAAATAGTAAAGACATCAAGGAAATTAGATGGAAGAATATCAGAATACAAACAGAAAACCTAAAGGCATCCCCTTCTAACAATATATTTGTTGTCAATACCCTTCCAAATAAATTATCTGAAGAAGAGGTAAGACAAGGATATAAGCTATTATGGGATGGCAAGACGAGTGCTGGCTGGAGCGGTGCTTATAAAGATTCCTTCCCTGAGCAAGTTTGGAAGATTAATGATGGGGTATTATCAGTAGAAAGCAGTTCGGGAGCAGAATCTGCCAATGGAGGTGATATTGTTTCAACTGAAGAATACGGAGCCTTCGATCTTCAGTTTGAATTCAAGATAACAGATACAGCCAATTCCGGGAGTTAAATATTTCGTGACTGAAAAGAAAATAATTCTGGTAGTGCAATTGGACTTGAATACCAGATATTAGACGATAGCAAACATCCGGATGCAAAAGCTGGTTCTATCGGAAACAGAACAATGGCCTCGTTATATGACTTGATTCCAGCAGCTAATCTGATTGACCCAAAGCTGGAAGAAGAGATAAGCTACCAGTAGGAGAATGGAATATGGGAAGGATAGTTGTTTATCCTGATGGAAAAAGTGGAACATTGGTTAAATGGTTGGAAAGTGGTGGAATATCAAAGAGGCACTCCTATTTACTATGCTCTGGTGGCAAAGCAAATATGCCAAATGGGAAAATTTTGGAATGGCTCCTAAAGGACATATACTTTTACAGGAACATGGCACACGTGTTTCTTTCCGTTCAATAAAAATCAAAGAATTAAAATAATCCCTTATGCACACATCGCAGGGACTTCATAAAAACAACGATTAAGGCAACAGCGCCACCGCTTTAGCCGCCAATGGATTCAGTGCTAAATCATATGCAATATCCTTGGGGCTAATGACAGGGTCAGACTTGGTGTGATTGGTTATTCCGACCGTTTTCGCCAGTCGCATTTTCCAAGCTTTCAGAACCACTACAAGGAATTGAATTTCGATATTGTAGCAGTATCTGATATATGGAAAATAAGAAGAGATGAAGGCGTATCATTTCTTACTTCAAAAATGGATCATGCCATTACCGGATGCCGTAATAGGAAGAGCTGTATTCGCTTAAGGATATAGATGGCGTCTTCATTTCAACTGCCGATTTCAACATGCACTTCATGCCATTGAGGCCTTGAAAGCAAAGAAAGACATCTATTGCGAAAGCCATTTGCTGAAACGATGGAAGATAACCGAGCTGCTTTAAAAGCAGCGAAGGCAAGCGACAGAATCATACAAATAGGGTCACAACGTCGTTCGGGACCTAACTATCACGCTGCAGCGCAATATATTCAGTCGGGTAAATTCGGTGATATCACCATGGTAGAACTTACCTGGAATGTAAACCAACCCGGCAGATGGAGACGCCCTGACCTAGTTGCCAAAATGCAAAGAGGAAGATCTTGACTGGAAACGTTTCCTGCTAAACCGTCCATACGAAAACTTTGATCCAAGAAAATATCTTGAATATCGTTTGTTCTGGCCTTATTCGTCCGGAATGCCTGGCCAGTGGATGAGTCATCAGATTGATACGGTACATTGGTTTACCGGTTTAAAGCATCCAAGGAGCGTTGTTGCCAATGGCGGTGTTTATATGTGGAAAGATGGAAGGAAGAACTGGGATACCACCACTGCAGTTTTTGATTATGGTCCATCTGATGATAAGACAAAAGGATTTCAGGTTGTATTCACTTCCCGAATGCATAATGGAGAAGAAAATCCCGGAGAAATCTATTACAGCAATGGTGGTGAATTAAACTTGATGACCAACAAGGTAAGTTCCAAAGGTGGTTTAAGTGCTGGCTCAGCAAAAGCAATGAATATGCAACCCAACTTATTACCTGATGTAAACCTGAGTGATCTTGCTATAAAGGTTGCGGCAAGTGCTAATACAGGAGGTGATGTACTTACTTCAGCGCATGTACGTAATTGGATGGAATGCACGATCAAGAAAACAAACAAATGCTCCGGTTGAAGTTGGCTATAACCATTCAATAGCTACGATCATGACGAATGCAGCCGCAAGAATAGGTGAAAAAGTGACTTTGATGAAAAGACACAAGAGGTTATGGCAGGAGAGGAAAAGTGTTCAAATACTAAGCTCTGTAACAATCATATCTCAAGGGGCCTATAAATCAGGCCCTTTTTCTTTTTGCTACAACCTGTTGACCAATTTTACCATGAAGGTCTTCAGGACGGAAAGGCTTATGTATAAAATCAGTGAACCCTTTATTCATTAGGTCGGCATAGATATTATCATAAACTGCTGCTGTAAAAGCTACAATTGGAATATCTGCATCCACTTTCCTAATCTCTTTTAAAGCTGTAGCACCATCCATTTCCGGCATTTCAAGGTCTATAAGTAAAACATCGAAATAATCTTTCTTAAACTGACGAACGGCTTCTTTTCCGTTCACAGCTTCAGTTACTTCAATTCCCCATTTCTGCAAGAAACGTTTAGCCACAGACATATTAACAGGGTTATCTTCCGCAATCAATATCCTGACACCATCTAATGAAGCCAACATCTTGGTCTTGTCTTCATTGATATACATTTTACGATTCTCATTTATTGGGAACTCTACTGTAAAGTGGAAAGTACTTCCTTTTCCTTCCTCACTCTGCAGTTTAAGTTCACTATGGAACTTGTTCACTAACTTTTTGGTTATGGATAATCCTAAACCTGTACCACCATATTTCTGGGTAGTATTGATATCCGCTTGTAAAGCTTTCAAATATTTCCTTATGCTTTTGCGGAGGTATTCCTATTCCGGTATCCCTTACAATAAACTGCAATGTAGCACGGGTACTGGAAGCGAATATTTGTCTTGCTGCTAATGTGATTGTTCCTGTATGCGTGAATTTGATGGCATTAGAAAGAAGATTGCTCAATACCTGATTCAGCCTGGTTTCATCAGTCATCAATTCAAGATCCAACCGGTCATCTATATCAGTCTCAAATTCAAGTCCCTTAGCGTTCGTTTGTCCACTGAACTGCGCCGCCATACTTTATGAAATCCTTCATATTCACCGGTGTAGCAGCCAATTCAAGCTTACCTGCTTCCATCTTACTATAACTGGCGATGTCATTGATGAGCACCACTACATGCCTTCAGAAAGAATACTTAAATGATCCAGAAGAGCTTGTTGTGCAGGCAATCTTTCTTCCTTCTGTAAAAGCAGATTACTTGCTCTAATGATAGCCATCTCCAAAGGAGTCCGAAGTTCATGCCTATATTACTAAGGGGAATCTCTGTTTTCAATTTACTGCAGATTCTGCATTCCTTCGCTTCATCAATTCAAACTCGAACATCTTAACATGCGATATATCGAGGATACTAAACTTTATATATCGTGTTTCTTTATAATGAATGGAACTACGCTCATATAACCAGGGACGTATGTTTTGCCGGTTTTGTGAAAAACTCAATTCTCCCCTGCCAGCTTTCAGCCAAAAAACTTGCATTAACTTTTTTCTATGGACAGGACTTGTTTTACATGATCTTCTTCAAACAAATTCTCAATAGAAGGAAGTGCCTTCAATATCTCTTTGTGAACCCACTTCAAATAATTCAAGGGTTCTTCTATTACAACCGGTAATGATATTGGTCTGGGCGTATATGATAAAAATGCCATCGAGTGAAGTATTATAAATTGGAATCACCGAATTTCTTTTCCCTCTCAAAATAGCTACTTCATTATCCTTATTTACCCTAAGTATTACATAGGAGAAAATCATAGGAAGTAAAGGAAATAGCGAGGTTAACACCAAAACAACTTACCATATAATGATTCGAAATGGTTTCAATGTCGTTCGACTGTGGGCCAATAATAACCGCTAAAATGAGTGAGTAGATAGTTGCGGCATAGCCGATCACTAATTCTTTTATAATTCCGACGTATACTAACAACAAAGGTCAATGCAAGAGAAAATAAGGAAAGAAGAGAAGATAGTCGCCTCTGCACGTAGTCCTTCAATAAAACAGATTACAATCAGATAAAGATTGACATTGATAATAGAAATAATCCTGCCTATCTCTTGTTTTCTTTTGGCATTGAAATAGAATGCTAATAGGAAAAAGTAAGCGGAAGTGATATTAATAAGGGCACTAATATATAGTCCGTGGTAGAAGCGGTAGGTAACAAACAGATAAAAATTTTGACCAATAAGGCCAACACAATAAACCGGGTTAAACTGGATAGGTCTTTTCTGGTCCTCTTTAGCTTGTAACGCTGTCTATCTGGCCGAGAACATAATATCCCGTAAATTGACCAGGCCAGAGCAAAACGTTTTTCCTTTCATAGAGTTATTGGATATGGAGAACCGTTTTCCCAAAATCGATGATCCGGTTACTAAATCCAATAACGCACAAAACAGGCAATTTATTTCCAGGAGCCAAAAATCCTACACATAACTCATTCATTTTCAATCAAAAAGTTTGTACTAATTTCATTTTCAGCCTTATGAGGATGATTTTAGCTACATAAGGTAGAGATTTTTGGGATAACTCCCGGCAGTCCTCTCCTCATTTGAGCAGGTAAGAAACTGCCTTCATGAAAAGGGATAGGGAAAACCTTAGAAAAGGAAATGAAGATAAAATCAAACCTTCTTTTGGGTTTGTAGGTTTGCTTTCTAGACAGAAGCATGTAAAATTTTGGAAGGGTTGTGCAAACCCTGACACACCAATTGAGAACACTCTTAGAAACTGATTATAAGCAACTTTGGACTACTTTTGCTTGACAGCAGGAGTGTTAACGGAAGAATATCATCAACGAATCTTGTGAATTCAATCAAAGAAACGTAAGGAACCTTTAATTGCATCATAGTAGAAGACCTTCCGG
>JADKJI010000007.1 GCA_016721085.1 Chitinophagaceae bacterium
GCTGAAAACGCCAAGAAAAACATGGTTGTTCAGGATGTTCAGCTGGAAGATGTGAAGACAGAAGAAAAGCGTAACGAACCGCCACCACCTCCTCCAAAACCACCAAGAACCACCAAAAGTGGAAATGGCGAAATTCACCCCTCCTAAAATTGTAAAAGATGAGGAAGTGAAGGAAGACGAGAAACCACCAGAAATCGAAAAACTGGAAGATACCAAGATCGGTACTGTAAACCAGGAAGGTATCAAGGACGAGGGTATCACTGCCCCTCCTGTTCAGGACGACGGTAAAGGTGTAGTGGAAGCTCCTAAAAAAGACGAAGAAGATTACGATAAAACCTTCACTAAGGTGGAAATCGAATCAGAATACCCAGGTGGTAATGGTGCCTGGATGAGATACCTGAACAAAAACTTCAAGTATCCTCAGGACGCTATCGATAACGAAATACAAGGTACTGTAGTAGTACAGTTCATTGTGGACAAAGAAGGTAACGTGGTGATGTGGATGCCGTTAGCGGCCCTGCAGAACTGAAAGACGAAGCCATCCGCGTTATCAAAAAATCTGGTAAGTGGACTCCAGCCGTTCAGAACGGACGTCAGGTGAAATCTTACAAGAAGCAACCAATCGTCTTCAAACCCCGAAACGAACTAATAATAGTATTCGATCTATAAAAAATCCCCTGCAGTTTTTCTGCAGGATTTTGTTTTATAACGTATATGCATACCTTATGGAATGCTCCTTTCATGGCATCTTACTAAAAATTAATTGCCATGAACACTTCTACCATTCTAACAGCAGATCTGCTCGACATCCTCTTCGAAGGAAGAAACAAGGATTATGGCGCTTACCAATTGCGCCGAACATATAATAAGCGTATGTTGATAGCCGTAAGCGGTATGCTGGCTCACCTTTTATTGTGGGCCCGGCTATGTAATTGGCAGTAATTCAAAGACGCTATGGCGCAACGATGGAATGTTGTCGATCATGAATTGACAGTTGTCGACGATAAACCAGTGGAAAAATCCCTCCTCCACCTGTAAAACTTCCCGAGCCCAAACCTGTAGCCATGAAGAATTTCTCTCCCCATCATTACCGACGATAAAGATGTAAAACCCGATGAACAACCCCCTGCCAACGAGGATCTGGAGAATGTGAAAATCGGAAATGCCAATGTGGATGGAGATAAAGATCCCGGAATTACGGCTCCACCTCCATCCGACGGAGACAGAGGTATTTTACAAGCACCTGCCCGTCATGAAAATCCCGACTCCGTATTTATTAAAGTGGAAATAGAATCGGAATATCCCGGCGGACTATCAGCCTGGGCGCGGTATCTGAATAAGGGACTTAAATACCCACAAGAAGCAATCGATAACCTGGTGCAGGGTACCGTGCAGGTTCGATTCATAGTCGACAAACAGGCAATGTAAGCAATGTAGAGGCCGTAGGCGGTCCTGCAGAGCTTCAGGGGGAAGCAGTAAGGGTAATAAAGAAAAGCGGCCAGTGGACGCCTGCAATACAAAATGGGAAGGTGGTGAATTCATTTAAGACACAGCCAGTGGTGTTTAAGCTGGCAGAGGAGTAGAAGGGTAAAAATCGGGATGTCATCTTGTGTAAGAAACAACCCGATTTTTGCAACATAAAATGGCTGACTAATAATAAGCTGATTCGAATGAATTGCTTCTAATGAACCTTTTATAGCTATTTGGAAGCCGTAATAGGGGGATAATTTTGCGTGGCATACAACTCTATTTTTGCAATTCGAGATGACATCTTGTGTAAGCCACAACCTATTTTCACCACTTTTTCCTCCCCACCACTCGTTGGTGGGGATTTTTGTTGCCCATCCTCCCAACACCCTTTATATTTGGCAAAAGCATTTCAGTATGATTGGGAAATTGGCAGGGTGGGATGATACTATTGTAGCGTTAGCAACCCCTCCGGGGTAGGAGCCATTGGAGTAATCCGTTTGAGCGGCAAAAAATCCTTTGCCATCATGGATACGCTCTTTCCATCAAAGCAGATTTCCAGCCAGAAAAGCCATACCCTACATGTAGGATTCCTGAAACAGGATACCCGTATTCTGGATGAAGTAGTAGTAGGAATTTACAAAGGTCCCAAATCATATACAGGAGAAGATGTGGCAGAAATATCTGCCCACGGCTCTCCATATGTTCAGCAACAGATCATCGCCGCTTGTGTGGCTGAAGGGGCCCGATTGGCTAAGCCAGGAGAATTTACCCAACGGGCCTTCCTAAATGGCAAGCTCGATCTGGCACAAGCCGAAGCCGTTGCCGATCTTATTGCCAGCAATACAGCTGCTTCACAAAAAGCGGCCCTGCATACCATGCGTGGGGGATTCTCTCAGGTCTTAAAAGTACTGCGCGACCAATTGCTTAGTTTCTCCGCATTGATAGAGTTGGAACTCGATTTCTCACAGGAAGACGTAGAGTTTGCAGATCGCACACAGTTCTATGCACTCATAAATAATGCAACTACAGCCACACGCCAACTCATTGAATCCTTTTCATTGGGAAATGTGATAAAGAATGGAGTTAACGTAGCAATTGTTGGAAAACCAAACGCCGGAAAATCCACTTTACTCAATACATTGTTGAATGAGAATCGTGCCATAGTAAGCGATATAGCCGGCACCACCCGCGACACCATTGAAGAGGTGCTGAATATTGATGGTATCCTTTTTCGTCTTATTGATACAGCAGGTATTCGAGAACATACCAGCGATGTAATAGAAAGCATCGGTATGGAAAAAGTTTCGAGAAGATTGCAGCAGCCGATGTAGTGCTATGTATTCTCGATGCTGTTGCAGAAACAACAGAAGGATTGAAGCAGCAAGCGGAGTGGTTAAAACAATCCAATGCAAAAATCCTTTTTATTGTAAATAAGATGGATGCTGTTACTGAAGCTGATCTTCATAATAAGTTTAATGTACTCGAAAATCCCATCTTTCTTTCAGCAAAGGAGAAAAAGCATATTGAAGTATTAAAGGAAAGATTAGTGGATCAGGTATTGTCTGGTTCACTGTCTACCGAAAACACTGTAGTAACAAATGCGCGCCACTTTCATGCTTTGAAGCAAGTAGCACAATCTCTCGATGATATAAAAGCTGGATTAGACAATAAATCCCCGGCGACTTACTCGCACTCGATATTCGTCGTTGTCTGCATTATCTAGGTGAAATAACAGGAGAAATAACCAACGAGGATCAGTTGGATTATATTTTCAGTAAGTTCTGTATCGGAAAGTAACCGGAATTTTCATTTCATTACCGCCCATTCGCCCTCAATACCGTAATATCCTTCTTAACCCTATCCTCAAAAGTTTTCTTTACTATATAGTGCCATTCCTTATCAGGCACATCAACAAAGAAGATATCGCCAAGTTTATGGTTCATAACTGCATCCTGGAATTCTTTTAGGGAAAGAATATTCTCCAAAAACCAATCAGTATCTCCATGGGTCTTGTTACCATCCATTGTGTACTGGTCAGATAGTTGTTCAAATTTGGCACCTGCATTAAGCTTTTGAACAATCAATTTCTTTAAACTATCAATTTCTGATTTTGATAAGCTACCACCATCAAGAAATATATAGCTGGCTCTGAGATCGGTTGTATCTCTTGCTTCAAGCACTTTATAGGTAACATAGCCAACAGAAAAAATATCTCCCTTCTTCTGACGTAATAATCTTTTATCTATTAAAGCGGTATCCTTACCGGCAGACAAATACAATAATGCTGGTTTCAAAGCTGGATTAGCCTCTATATATTGCTGGGCCTGCTGCACAGTTTGAATTTTCTGGAATTTTTCAGTAACTGTTTCTTGCGCGAATAAAGTAGTTGAAGTAAGCAGGAATAGGGCCACAAGACTCTTTCTCATATTTAATAATTTCTGTTTCTTAATGAATTGAGGTAGTACGATTTAAAAATACAATTTTTCCCTGTATCTGGTTTGATCTGTATACCCCCTTTTCCCACACAAATTGTTAATAATTACCGTCCCGTTTACCTTATCAAAAGTGTGTCTTTTCATTTGAGGCCCCCTGAATAAAAAATGCTTTTGAGAATCAATTAAAAACCAACTTACCAACAAAAAAGGCCTTAGGCTTTAGGCCCTAAGCCTTAGGCCTCCAGCCTCCAGCATTTAGCACCCCGCCCGTCACGCCTTCAAAAACTTCGCACTCTCCTCATACGTCTCATAATCCATCTCAACATAACAAGTTTCTACGCCACCTGTCTTTGCCGCTTTGAAAAACTCTTTCCAGTCAATGACTCCTTTGCCAATGGGAACTTGTTTCTTTTCTGCCGTCCAGTCGCTTAAATGTGCTGAAATAAAGCGACCCGGATATTTTTCAAAATAAGTAGCTGCTTTGTAGCCGTAGTTGATAACTTCTGTCTGGAATTGCATTTTAACTAAGGATGGATCAAGACGGTTCATTAAAACGTCGTAGATCAATTCTCCTTCCAGCATTTTGAATTCAAAATCGTGGTTATGAAATCCGGCTTGCATGCCGGCCTTCTTTATTTTTTCTGCAGCAACATTTAATTTATCTGCCGCTTTCTTATAGTCATCCAGCGTAGCTGTTTTGGGCAGCCAAAAAGTGGAGCAGATGATATTTGTTAAACCAAGCTCTTGTGAAAATGCAATGGTATCATCCAGTTTGTTTGTCAATTCTCCAAAAACAAAATGGCAACTTTTGCAGGAAAGCCCCGCATCTGTAATTATAGTTTTTACTTCAGCAGTTTTTAATTTTGCAATGGCAGCAAACCCGATAGTAGAGTAGCCTGAAGGAGAACACATTTCCACTTCCTGATAACCCATTCCCGCCATCAATTTCAAGGTGCCTGCAAAATCTTTGGAAAGCCTGTCTCTTATAGGATAGGATTGAAAACCAAAGGGTCTTTTTATCAACCCTGAATCGAAAGCAGCAAACAATTCATTAGGCAATTGTGTGGCTAAAATTGCCGCTCCCAATCCCATTCCACCCTGTACCAGAAACTTTCGTCTATCAATACTTTTCATAATTTAACTTTTGACTTTTAACTTTTGACTTTTCTTTTAAATCATTCCCGGTTCCCATCCCTCCCTATACTCTCTATCCAGATATTTATTCGCTTCAGTTACATTAGTCACTTTATGTGTACTCGCATCGTATCTCAGCATTTTATTTGTACGAAGTGATGCAGAGTAAAGGTTGATAGCTTCTGTAATCGCTTCTGCTTCCCTGAAATTTCCTGCATATTGTTTTCCGGTTTTGCAAGCGTCCACAAAAAGAGGTAAGGCTGCAGATGTTTGTTCAACCTGACTACGTTGGTCAACCGCTTTTGCAGGTGCTTCCATTTTTGTTCCTGAAATGATTTGTGGGTTCTGTACATTGAATCCGGCCAATATCTTTCCTTTATCTCCTACAAACATCATTCCTTCAGCAGGTAATTCCTTATTTACATCTAGTAATTCTGTTGGATTTGGTGGACGCATCCCCATCATACCAGCATAAGTCTACAGGTGGCCTGTCGCCATTTGCAGGGTAGTGGAATCTCACCATACTTGCCATTGGGAAAGAGAAGTTATTATTGACACGGGAAGGGGTGACGTCATTAAAGTTAACGCAATGGCTTCTGCAAGGTTCCATGATAGTTGGAGAAGTTAGTTTCAATGCATTGAAAACGGTCCATAAACTATAATGTCCCATATCAGCCATGGAGCCACCTCCGAAATCATACCAACCCCTGAACACCATATGCGTGTAATTAGGATGATAGGGGCGATACGCTTCAGGACCTAACCATAAGTCCCAATCAAATCCTTCTGGAATGGCAGGTGTATCTGTTGGAAGGTTGGGGTATTGCGGCCAAACCGGACGGTTCGTCCAGTTATGTACTTCTTTTAAAGTACCGATGGCGCCAGCGTTAATCCATGCCATCACAGTTTCCATAGAACCGTTAGAATCCCATGGTATCAGGTGGGTGATAGCATTACTGCTTTTCGCCATTTCAATTACTTTCTTACCTTCTAGAAGGCGGTTGGAAAGTGGTTTATGTAAAAGAATATGTTTGCCTTTTTTCAGCGCTGCAATAGAAAGAATGCCATGGAGATGATCTGGTGTCATGATCTTGACAGCATCCATATCTTTTTCTTTGTCCAGCATTTCACGTACATCGGCATAAGAGGAACAGCCCTTGTATTTATCATCTGGTCGTTGGCTGGCATAATAACTTTCAACGATTTCCTTACCGTTATCACGGCCACCAGGAATGGAGTAATTTCCTCCAGGTACCCAGTTGGGATTCTTAATTGCTTTTCTCACTTCATTTCTTAAGCCCTCTTTCGACCAGTCCTTATAACCATTGGCTGTCTTATTTGGGTCACATACAGAGGTAACTTGAATTTGAGTATTGGCTAATAGGGGTAATAGTTCCCGCACACCTTGTGTGCCGATACCGATATACCCAAGCGTTATCTTATCACTTGGGGCAATATAACCAGGTCCTCCTAGCACATGTCTCGGCACTATGGAAAAAGCCAATGAAGAACTTGCTAAAAGCCCTACAAATTTTCTTCTGTCAATAGCGTTTGATGATTTTTGTGCAGATGGAGTTGATTCATTGGATGAATCCATTGGATGACCGTTAAGGCCTTTGTCATTTTTCATACAGCAATATTTATCGTTACAAAGTGTAAAATAAATATACTGATTTTGTAGGGAAGGAATGAAAAATTCATTTTGTGTCTGGGGGGAAAGGGGCAGTGCGAAATGTGTATATTTTCACGCAAAGACGCGAAGGAATACTGTTTCTGATGAAGCGTCCCTGGAATAATTTAAGTGGCAAAGGGTCGCTTCGCGACGAATACAAATACATTTTACCGCAGAGACGCGGAGGCGCGGGGAGACAATTTGTTACTTTAGAATATTTAGACAGTTGAGACGCAGAGGGTCGCTTCGCTCCGAATACAGGGTTAGTAGATCATAAGAGAAAAAGGAGGACAGATCTCTGCGTCTCCGCGTCTCTGCGGTGATTTTTTCAAAAACAGTACCTGATACCCATCTTAAAACTTAAATAAGTACGAATACATTTTCACGCAAAGACGCGAAAGAATACTGTTTCTAATGAAGCATCCCTGGAATAATTTAAGGCAAAGGGCGCTTCGCGACTAATACATGACCAGGATGGGCAGGATAAACAGCCAGTACATGGTTAAGGGATCAAAAGAGGAAAAAGAGGACACATCTCTGCGTCTCCGCGTCTCTGCGGTGAAAAACAATTTTAAAAACAGTACTGTATCCCCAACTTAAAACTTACAACGTAAAACTTACAACTTACACCTCATCCCTCCTAATTCGTCTTTATCCGATTCTTCTCCGTATCAGAAGCTCCCGATTCCCTCGCATTCAGCGATTTTCCTTTATTGAATCGGTAAGTAAAGCTGAGGGAAGCTACCCTTGAATCCAGATAACTCAACCAGTTGGCTTTAGAGTTGGCAATATTCCTGATATCACCACCTGGCTGGTTAGAATAAAACATATCAGATACGTTTAAACGAAGTGTTCCTTTTCCTTTCCATAATTTTTGAGAAACACCAACCCTTGCCTGCCAAACCGGAATGGTAAGAAATTGTGCAACCAATATCCTGGTTTGGTAAGAACCCCCTAATTCAGCACTCAGTGATTTTGTGATAATGAACTGATTGACCGGTTGAATAAACCAATAGAACCGGCTTTCGTCAAGCACTTGTCCGTAAATCATCGATTCATAACTCATAACCTTTCCCTCAGTATATAATTGCAGGGTCCACCACTTTGCAATTTTGAAATTGCCATTTACTGTAATTCCATATACCTGCTGTTTGCCAAAGTTTCCTGGTCTACTATAATAGATAGTCCCTTTTTGTTCATTAGTTTCCTGGATAAGATTTTTTACAAGACTATATTCCAAACTAGTACTCAGGAAATTCTTATAAGTGTGTGAGAATTCAAAGTTATAAGAGAAGGTAGGTTCCAGAAATGGATTGCCTCCATAATAAGTATACCTGTCGAGAGGATAAGTAAACGGATTCATATCCTGGTAATTCGGACGGTCAATTCTTCTTCCAAATGAAAAGCCCAATTGATGTTTGTCAGAAGTATCTAGTTTGTAGCTAAGATAAAATGTTGGGAAGAGGCTGGTGTAGTTCCTGGTAAAAGAAGAATCTTTTATCAAGGGATTGCCAAGCTGATTGCCTTGATATTTGTATTTTCTAACCGAAGTCCTGCCTGAATGGAAAATGCTTTGCCTTCTTTCGAAAAATTCAGATAAGCAGCATTGATATTTTCCTGATACTTGAAGCGGTTGCTGAATTCATAATTGGGAGTGGGTATGGTATTCACCACATCAAAAAAATCGGCGGTGTTATCGGTTTTGACAAAACTTATTTTGCCACCAGCATCCATCTTTATCCCTTTTGAAAGGGGAGTGGAATAATCAATTTTCCTGTTCGAACACCTATTGAAGCTGGAAGAGAAGAAGATAATACTGTTTCATTCACTAAAATATTATCAGCTGTGTAGGTGCTGTTTTTTAATAGTTGCGTATGGGTTGATTTATATTGGATATAGTCCAGGTTCATACTCAATTCCTCACCAGGTTTTTTCATCTTAAGGGCATAGTTAAGATTGATACTCCCATTCTTCCATACTTTGTCGGAAGGATTACTGGCTCTTATCAGATTCACTACATCATCATTTGCATCCAGAAGATTTGCTTTATTAGTAGTGGGAACAAATGAAGGATTGATAAATCCTGACAAGGCTATGCCTACAGTTGATTTGGAAGTTATATAGTAATCGGCACCTATTCGAAGGTTGGTGCTTTTCAGTTCTTTCTTGATGTAGGAGTTCTGACTGAAAGTGGAGTTTTTTGTTCCATTTGGATTGAAGTAATAGCGGTTAATTGTCAGGTCCTGGTACGTGTTATTTTGATTCCAACTGAAATTGGTGAAGAAGTTCACTTTATTAACACGATAATTAAAGTTGAAGCTGTTATTGGTTCGCATATAGGTTCCTTGTCCATAGCTGAGAGTTATAGAACCATTGAAACCTTTTGCCCGGTTTCTTTTCAATTTTATATTGATAACACCTGCATTACCTTCTGCATCATATTTTGCAGGAGGGTTTGTCATAATTTCTATCGATTCAATGGTGCTGGAAGGAATGGAACGCAGATACGCAGCAAGATCAGCTGCTGCCAGATATGTTGGCTTATCATCGATGAATACAAAAACACCTTGCTTCCCTTTTAATGATATGTTGCCATCAATATCCACCATTACGCCTGGCGCTTTTTCCAAAACTTCAAGAGATGTGGCTCCGGCATTACTGATTAACAAATCAGGATTGATCACTACGCGATCTATTTTCCTTTCTACAAATGATTTTTTTCCAGTTACATTCACTTCCTGCAATTCTTTTACAGCAGGTTTTAATGTATATGAGGAAAGAGAT
Organism: Chitinophagaceae bacterium; assembly: GCA_016721085.1. Lineage (GTDB taxonomy): Bacteria > Bacteroidota > Bacteroidia > Chitinophagales > Chitinophagaceae > Endoryza. Next base: position 9,496 of record JADKJI010000007.1, read on the forward strand.
ATTGTAGGTTGTTGATTAGTGATGCTTATAAGGTCAGAAAAAAAGGTTTCGAAACTTGTATGGGTGATCTTGATAAAATAATTTCCTTCTGCTAGTTTTTCAAAATTGAAACTTCCATCGTCTTCAATAAAGCTTGTCTTTAACAGGCTGGTATCTTTTCCTTTTAAAAGGGAAACGATTGCACCTGACATTTCTTTATGATTATTTACGCTTCCTGTTATTTTTCCAATTTGTGATTGAGCAGGAATAGCAGCAATAAATAGCAATGAGGTTATAAGCAGCTTAAGCATAATGGTTTCTATGAATTATTGGTTCACTTTGTTGAATGGGTGCTGATATATAGCCATTGTCCGGTTTTATAACCAGATTTTACCAGTGCAATTACACCAACTACTAAAACCAGTACTAAAAATATCTGGAAAGCTGTTTTTTTGAAATTTTCTTTCATAGCAGTTGAAGTATTTGAAATGTTAAGAAAACCTAAATGGCTAGTCGACAAAGTAAATGTAAAGTATGGCCGAGCTTTTTGTCTTTTCATTTATATGAATGGTGAAGGGAGACGGTAAAGGGTTAGGGTACGTGAGTAAGATAATTCTCTATCTGCTGAACATATATTCAAAAGAATAGATAAGCGAAAATCGGATATGGAAACTACGAACTTGGGATGGCTTTATTACCCAAATACCTTAATTTTATCGACCTTCTTGCTATGTTAGAATTCAGTATTTCCTTCCTGCTATAACAGGTGGGAATTAAATAAATAATACTATGCCCCGTCTTACAGAACAGCCTTCTTTTCATCGACATCTGGAAACAAAATCGGTTGAAGAAATAACCGCCTTAATCAATCAGGAAGATCAAAAAGTGGCCCTTGCCATACAAGCGGCATTGCCTCAGGTAAATGCTCTAATAACTAAAGTTGTAGACAAACTGAAAACAGGGGGGAGGATGTTTTATCTGGGAGCAGGAAGTGGAGGAAGGTTATCTGTGCTTGATGCATTGGAATTGCCTACAACCTATGGCATACAGAAAGGTATTGTGAACGTAATTCTTGCGGGAGGCATTCCCCGATTGGCAGAAGCCCCTGAAGAAAAGGAAGATGAAGTGGAAACAGGTTGGTTGGAGTTGTTGCAAAACAAGATAAATGACAAAGATATTGTAATTGGAATTTCCGCAAGCGGTACTACCCCTTTCGTTGTTGGAGCCCTCACCCGTTGCCGGGAACATGGTATTACTACCGCTTGTATTGTAAGTAATCCCGATTCTCCAATTGCAGCTCTGGCAGATTTACCAGTAGAAGTTATTACAGGCCCTGAATTCATTACAGGAAGTACTCGTATGAAATGTGGTACTGCCCAGAAAATGCTTTTCGATATGATAAGCACCACTACCATGATTCAATTAGGCAGGGTGAAAGACAATAAGATGGTGAATGTGGTCCTTATCAATGATAAGATAACCGACAGGGCTGTGAAGATGCTTATGGAAATGACAGGTATGGATGATTATGATGCAGCAAAACAATTGTTATTAAAAAACGGTAGTGTACAGGCAGCAATAGACAGTATTGATCTTAATGGATTTTCTCTTCCTCCCAACTCGATACTTTAATAGTGTCATTTTTATCAAGACGTATGAATAATATAACTATTGCCAATAAATCAGGAGCTTCTTACAGAACACAATTGGTTATTATAGGATCCTTTTTTTTCATGTTTGGTTTTGTTACCTGGGTGAATGGAACATTAATTCCTTATTTAAGGATTGCTTGTGAGTTGAAAGACTGGCAACCCTATCTTGTAACATTTGCATTCTATATTTCATATACAATAATGGCACTTCCTTCAAGTAAAATATTACAGTTTACAGGAATGATCAATGGTATACGCACAGGTTTATTGATAATGGTATTGGGTTGTCTTATTTTTATTCCAGCTGCACTTACGAGGAGTTATCTGCTATTTCTTATTGGTTTATTTATAGTAGGTACAGGACTTACTTTATTGCAGACAGCCATTAATCCATACATAACGCTTATAGGGCCTTCTTCCAGTGCAGCACAGCGTATCAGTATCATGGGAATATGCAATAAGTTCGCTGGCATTATTGCTCCTTTTATCCTCAGCGCTATTATACTTAGTAATGCCGATGCTCTTATGGAGGAACTATCAATTCTCAGTCCTGCTGCTAAACAGGTTCGTTTAGATGCATTGGCACATGATGTGATAGTTCCTTATGCCATTCTTGCTGGTATTTTGTTGCTGGTTTCATTTGGGATAAAATATGCGAAATTACCTGAAGTAGATACACAAACTGCAGACCATTCAGATGATAGGCAATTGATCATGAATAATGCTGGAGTGTCCAGGAATGGTCAGATGTTTCGGGGTTTTCTGGCCATATTTTGTGCAGTGGGTGTTGAAGTAGTGGCAGGCGATACCATTTCCAATTATGGCATTTATAATGGCATATCGCTTGATATAGCAAAAAGCCTGACATCCCTTACACTGGCAGGAATGTTGGCTGGTTATATCATAGGAATAATTACCATACCCAAATATATTTCACAGAATAAGGCATATCTGTATTCGGCTATCCTTGGACTTATTTTCGCTGCTTTGATTCTTTTTTCTTCGGGTTGGACTTCAATTATAGGTGTAGCCTTACTGGGTTTTGCCAATGCCATGTTATGGCCTGCTATTTGGCCAAAAGCTCTTGAAGGACTTACAGGCAAGACACTCAATAACGCATCAGCTATTTTAATCATGGGTATTGCCGGGGGGGCCATATTACCCTTGATTTATGGATGGGTAAGTACAGGTACGAATAATAAGTGGGGTTATATGGTGGTAATTCCCTGTTATATTTATAGCATTTATTATAGCAAAAGAGGGAGGCCCTGATTGCTATCAGTAACTGTTTTTAGCCGCTAAAACCCTAGGGTCCACGTAATAGGGTATACTTGAAGGATAACCATCAAAAATGTTGTTTATCATAAGGGTTTTATATCACGTAAATCCTTCATATTTTTCTATTTCGCCTTCCTTTTTTCCCTACCTTCAGGCCCTATGGCATTTATTGACAGAATCCTTCACGTGCCTTCATACGGCTGGAGTGATGAAAAAGGCGAATTAGTAGTTCCATCTGTAAAGACTTTATACGGAGAAGCTTTTTCTCGTATTAATATATTCAAGTCTAGAAAGAATTGGATTTCCATGATCAGTTGGTTGATGGTGGTTTGTATGTTGCCTTTCTTCCTGCTTTTTATATTCAAATACTTTTCTTTAAAATTATTGATTGCATTTATCCTGTATGCCATGATTATCATGGGTACTCATGGAACCATCTGGTTTCATAGATATGGAACTCATAAGGCATATACTTTCAGTCATCCTATATTTCGTTTCATAACTCAAAATCTCGTATTACGTACGTTTCCTGAGGAGATATATGTAGTATCCCATCACGTTCATCATGCTAAGTCTGATAAGCCTGGTGATCCATATAATCCGATGGGTGGATTTATGTATTGTATGTTGAGTGATGTAAACCATCAAAGTATTGCCCGGGATTTGACAGTTGAGGAATATGCCCGTGTTGCTGGGTTTATGAATCACACCGGTGTATGGGTTAATAGTTACAAACAATACCAGAAATGGGGTTCCGTAGCTTCTCCTTTGTACACTTTTGGGCTTTGGATATTAAATTGGTCATTTTGGTATGCTGCTTTCTATCTTATAGGCGGACATGGATTAGCCTGCACTTTATTCGGCGCCGCCATGTTCTGGTTCATCTTTGTAAGGGCCTTCAATTATACCGGTCATGGTAAAGGCAAGGAAATGCATGTGGATGGAATTGATTTTGATCGCAGGAACCTCTCGATAAATCAAATGCGCCCCGGGCTTTTTGCCGGGGAATGGCATAATAATCACCATCTCTATCCCGCCAGCGCCCGTGCAGGCTTTCTGCCTTACCAATTGGATCTGGCATGGATATATATTTACTCCCTTTATAAGATGGGGATGGTTTCTTCCTACAAAGACAATAAGAAAGACTTCATCAGGAAGTATATTGTTGGAAAATCAAAACCATTGGTTGAGCAGCAGAAAATGGTTGAAGAGTACGCCTAAGGTAAAATCCTGGATTCTTTCGGTAGATTGCAACAATTCCCACTGGGAACTTGTCTTACATATATCATGAGAATAGTTATTGTTGGAGGTGGTTTTGCCGGAATCAACTTCGCGAAACAATTGGCAGGCAAGCAGGATATAGAAATCATTTTAATTGACAGGAACAACTATCACTTTTTTCCCCCGCTTCTATATCAGGTTGCTACATCTTTCATAGAACCATCAAATATCAGTTATCCCTTTCGTAAGATGTTCCAGAATAAAGGGAATATCTATTTCCATTACGGTTCTTTAGTACAAATTAATAGTGCTGCGAAAATATCGAAACCACCTCAGGTAAATTCGATTATGATTTCCTGGTGTTGGCCATGGGTACAGAAACCAATTTTTTGGAATGGCTAATGTTGAGAAGAATGCATTACCTATGAAAAACATAGACGATGCCCTTCAAATCAGGAACCATTTATTGATACAACTTGAAAAAGCCACCAGAATTCATGACGTTTCCCAAAGACAAAAATTACTGAATATTGTTATTGCCGGTGGTGGTCCAACAGGTGTAGAGGTATCTGGCATGCTTGCCGAGATGAGCAAGAAGATTGTCTATAAGGATTACCCTGAATTCAAAGAACATCAGTTAGATATTTATCTTATTGATGCTGCTGATAAATTACTTGGCTCTATGAGCCAAAAATCCCAAAAAGAAGCATTGACAACATTGGGTAAATTAGGCGTGAACATTAAGCTGGGAATTTCAGTGAAGGATTATGATAATGGAATAGTTAGTCTTTCTGATGGTACCACCATCGAAACAGCTACCCTAATCTGGGCTTCAGGGGTTATGGGGCGTAAAGCGCCAGGATTGCCAGCGGAAAGTATTGGAAGAGGAAGAAGAGTGATGGTAGATGGGTTCAATAAGGTTATAGGTGTAGAAGGTATTTATGCTTTGGGCGATCTCTGTTATCAAACTGCAGATACTAATTACCCCAATGGACATCCGCAATTAGCACAGGTAGCCATTCAGCAAGGTCTGTTATTAGCTTCTAATATCCTGAAGACTCAGGTTGGAAAACCAATGAAATCTTTCAGTTATAAGGATAAGGGCAGTATGGCAATCATTGCCAAATTCAAAGCAGTAGTTGACTTGCCAAAGGGTTTCTTCAAAGGATTTCTTGCCTGGCTTACCTGGCTATTTATTCATATCATTCCATTGGTGGGATTTGGAAACAAGGCTAAAGTGCTGTATAACTGGTTCTGGAGTTTCTTTACCAATGACCCAACTTTACGATTGATTATCAGGCCTGAAGAAGACGATAAATAGGTAATTCATACCCGGTTTCAATGACGTCATGCATGATTAAAATCATAGCCGAACAATAGGTAAATTAATAGATTGCCGCCTCATTTTAATATCCCAGTATGGAGGCAGGTCAGGCTAAAGTGATTCCAATTACAATCAATAAACTATCGGGACGATCTTACTGATATGGCGTATTGTGCAAACACTGGTTTGGTTTCTTGGGCTTTTTATTTTTTTCAATCTCTTATTTAATCCATCTCTCGGCTTACTTCTTTTTTGGAATGTATTGATTCCTGTGGCTCCCGCATTACTAGTATTAGCTACTGGATTATGGAGGAATATCTGCCCCCTCGCCACTACCCAATTGATGCCTAGGCATTTCAATTTATCCATGAAAAAAAAGATGCCTGTTTCTCTTCAGGCAAAACTTCAACTTATAAGTGTGGTGGTGCTTTTTCTTTTAGTGCCACTTCGCCATGCAATATTCAATACCGATGGATTGGCTACTGCTATCCTTTTGATGGTATTATCTACCATAGCAGTGATTATGGGGTTTATCTATGATTGGAAAAGCGGGTGGTGCTCTACATTATGTCCTGTTCACCCTGTAGAAAGATTATATGGAAGCGCTTCCATATTTTCTTTTCCAAATGCCCATTGCGAGAATTGCGTAAACTGTTCTATACCGTGTCCCGATTCAACTCCTAATTTCCATCCCGGAATTTCAAAGAAAACCAGTTGGCATTCGTGGAGTGGCTGGTTGATTGCTGGCGGACTACCAGGTTTTGTATGGGCTTGGTTTCATGTACCCGATCAACATGGAATTGGCAGCATGAGTGAAATCATCACCATATACCAGATTCCATTTTTGGGATTGG
>JADKJI010000008.1 GCA_016721085.1 Chitinophagaceae bacterium
TTAACATTACACATGTTAGTGATGTTTGAACGAGAAAGCAAGGGTAGTATGTCCTTTACAAGTACAGTTTCCAGCATCGGTTCCATCAGTTTTCCATAGTTCAAACCGTTGCACTCATTAGTAGCAGTAAAACAAACACCGTTTACATACTGAAATTACCAGGTGAAGCCGCTGATATACCGCGGGCAATATCTTCTCCTTTCATTGTACCACCTGCCGTACCATCCGATTTCCAGAGTTCAGTATCATTTTGTGAAACATTGCTATTAGCATTAAAAGAAGTGCCCCAAAATTTATAGTAGTTGTAATGGAAGAATTCCCTGCTCCTGTATTAATATCAATACCATTACCTTCCCCCGACTCAGTACCATCAGTTTTCCATAATTCAATGCCCAGTTGGCACCATTAGTGGCCGCAAAAAAAGTATGCCATTCACATTACAAAGGGCAGATGGTTAGAACTTGCTAAGCCAGGGTTGATATCTTTCACCATTTCTGTACCTGCTGTAGTTTCCATCCGTTTTCCATAACTCTATACCCTTTACAGGATCTGTGGCAGTAAAGTATACTAATGAACCCACAGTTACCATCTGTATTTGGTGAAGAAGAGGCATTAGTAAAAATGTTTATATCCTTCACCAACTCTGGCACACAGGAAAAGACGAAAACGAAAGGTAATAAAAAAGCAAAAAAAGTAAAACAACTTTTCTCATTTCATCGATTTTAAGGTATAGGTCTATTTTGTCTGCTGGCAGGACATAGTCCGGCCATGTATACCTGCAATGGGGCACACAGTTTACTTCTAAGGGATATTGAAGGATTTGATTTTAAACAACCGGGGTAATAGATACGGCTTACCGGGAAGGTCAGCCGATAGCAGTTAGTAGAAAATCCCATTGGACAGGTGACGAATTTCAGATTTGTTTATTATCTTAGACTATAGGTATTTATCCTAGAATAAGAATATGAGCACCCCTTATACCATTTTAACTCCTGTAAAGAGAAATGATTTACGTCTCACATTTGGTTATACCGGAAAGAGTAACCGACATCCATCACCCTGAAAAATGTTTGGCCCTACCATCAAGTTATTTAATAAGATGGCAATTGGTCCTTACTTCTGGTTCATAGCAAACCCCATAAAATGGAGGTCAGAAGCTGTTGGCGGGTCGTTCGAAGAGCTCACCGGCATTAAAAGACTTTGAATTAAAATCTTGAAATTCTTTTTGGAATTCGCATCCGGAAGATATTGCCAAAATGTTTGCCTTTAGCAACTATTGGATAAACTACTTTAACGGTTTACCTGCAGAACGCAGACCCTATGTAACTTAGCAACCATCTATATGCGTATTTTGAATGCTGAAAAAATATATACGTGGTTCATGGTGCAATAGCCACCGATTGCTTGTGGATGAAGAAGGGAAGATAGTATTCGGTCTCACACTAGTTACAAATATCAGTCACATAAAAAAGAGGGTACCGCCATGGTGAGTATCCTCGACACATATGATGAAAGTTGCCAGCAATTCATCTGTGCCGACGGGAAAAACATACAAGGCAATGAAATGCCATCAGCAAAACTCACCCAACGTGAAATAGAAGTATTGCGCCTGCTAGCAAAAGGCAATAGCAGCAAACAAATCGCATCAATATTGGATATCTCAATAAAAACAACCGACAACCACCGCCAAAACATGCTCCGAAAAACCAATTCCAAATCCAACCGGCGAATTGGTGTCGTATGGGAAGTAACGATGGGGTATATATGATTAAGTTGTAAGTGATAAGTTAAGTAAGTAATAAGTAATAAGTAATAGTAATAAGTTAAAAGTAAAAAGTAAAAAGTCGGCCTCTGAATTTTGGAGAGCTTGACTAATTTTATTCTCTTTTTTCTCCTTTGACCTCCTAGCCCATGTATAGGCTGTTTATCCTGTCCATCCTTCAATCCTTTAAATCCTAGTCCTGTATTGGCTGTTGGCTGTTGGCTGTTGGCTGTTGGCTGTTGGCTTTAAGCCCTAGGCCTTAAGCCTTAGGCATCCCGCATCAAGCATCCAGCATCAATCATTACCATTTTCATTTTTCAAATCTCCATTTTCTTTTTATTTTAGAGCATATACTTCTATATGAAATATACTTCTCTAAGCCGTAGCCTCAATCTTACAATCGTTCCAATCATACTCTTATTTGCTTCATTTTCTGTCAATGCCCAGTCGTATGAATATGATCTCGGAAAACTGAACGATTACCTGTACAATTTCAATAACGGTGCCTATGGTCCATTTTGAGGTCTCTGGCAAAGAGTCAGATTTAAGACGAAGTTAGAAAAGGAAATAAGTTTTTCAGTAGACTCCGTTAAGGGCAGAAATTTCAGAGCTGGCGAAATGTAACCTTGTATACTCTCGACAAAAAGAGTCTATAGTAATCAATGGAAGTTACACGTTCACGGCATCTAATTATACATTCATCAACGGAATGCGCTTGCCATTTAATTATGGCAAGTTTGCCAACCTGCTGAATAATTTCATATTCAGTCTAAAAGGTAAACCCGTTCCTTCTGATTTGGTTTTTCCAGAAACAGAAGAAAGCTATAAAGTAGACGATGAACTATCCATGCTTCTTGAAGAAGCCAAAACCATGGCCTCCAAATCGGCCCTGGAACGGGCCGTCTTTAACATGAAAATGTTCTTATACAATATGCCCCTAGGCAATACTTATTTCAATGGAGTTGAATATACGGGCGGAGTATTGAAACTGAAATTCCTAAAAGGCAGGTATGAAACCATCAACCTGGGAATTGTAAAATCATTGAAAATAGAAGATATTTCCCTTTCAAGACCAAATGTAACCATTGATTCCAAGGGAGGTTATTGTTATTACAATTCCTGGAACGACTATTACTTTGCAAATGGAAACTGGAATGAATTTAACAATAAGAACGCAAAGACATTCTATGTGCTTTTGGGTAATATTATCGATTCTTACAGGTTGCAATATGTGAAGCGATATAAAGTTGAACAGACATATGAAGAGCGTCTCAAACTAATTCTTGATTCCAATTTTTTACCTTCTATAAAAAGTGATGTTACTTATCAATTAACAGAGGTCCCAAAATCTGAACCAAAATATCGTAAGTTAAAAGACCTTATTGGCAAAGACCTCACCGATGCCAGCTTAACTATAAACGAAGATTTTAAAACGTATAGCGGCTTTTTTGAGAATAGATGCATTTGAAACAGCATTGGTTAATAATGTTAAGATAAAATATATTACCGATAAAGAAGGTAATAATCTCACTGCCTACCAGCAAAAATTGAACAAGAAAGATGCTTCAAAAGTTAATGAAGAAAAACCAGATACAAGATTTGCAAGCAAAGAAGAAGAGATGGAATTTCGGCTAGACTCTCTTGTTTCTATTGTAATAAAAGAAAAATTATTCAAAGTCCTGCGAGCCGACCTTGAAAAATCAGGCTTTGTATTAAAAGACCAGGGATCAGACCAGATTGCCGTCCCTTCAAAAAACATTTCAGCTTATGGAACCCGTTTTGGAATCCAGCCATTTAAGGAATACAGAGTACTCATATTGGGAAAAAGCATCAAGAACATAACCATGAGAATTAACAACACTCTCATAGATATAGACAAACCTTCTCCTACCAACGATTACATTGCTTTAAAATCACTCAGCGAAGATCCTCAAAGCAAAATGGCAATTGGATTACTAAACATAAAGGTCTTTAAAGGTGAAAAAGGCTATAACAGGATTACCGTATATTCAGAGGGAGAAAGCATGCAGGAATGGATGTTTTTTTGTTTGAGAAGAAGTGAGTTTTAAGGGGTAGTAAGTTGTACGTAGTAAGTTAGCCTCTGAATCTGAAGCTATTGACAATTTGTATTCTCCTTTTCTCTTCCACCTCTCAGCCCTGTATTAGTCGCGATGCGACCCTTTACTTTTAAATCAGGAAGTTTTGCACTTAAAGTATTATCACTTTGCGTCTTTGTGAAATTCTTCCCTCAGTTGTGGGGTTGATAACCGCAGAGACGCAGAGACGCGGAGGTGTATTCTCCTTTTCCTCCTTTTACCTCCGGCTCTATATTGGCTGTTTATCCTGTACATCCCTTCATCCTTTCCATCCTAGTCCTGTATTCGGAGCGCAGCGACCCTTTGCCCCTTAAATTAATATCAGAGTGTAGCACTAAAAGCATTCTTCCTTTGCGTCTTTGCGTGAAAAAAAACAAATGAGTTGTAGGTAGTAAGTTCTACCTTATAAGTTAACCTCTGAATTTTGGAATTCTCGATTAATTGTATACTCCTTCTCCCCCTTTGACGTCCTAGCCCTGTATTGGCTTTAAGCCCTAGGCCTTAAGCCTTAAGCATATAGCAAAAAGCATCAAGCATCCAGTCTTAAAGAAAAACCCCACGATTTCTCGCAGGGTATCTCAAAACAAAACACATTAAATTACTTCTTAGGAAAATGACTCACTTTCTCATCGAGCTCAATCATCTTACCATCTTTAATTCTTACATCATCCACCACATTCATTGAATCAGTCATTCCTTTCGCATCTTTCCAAACTTGTTTGTACCACATAGTAACCCACTCACTTTTCTTATCGGCTGAAATCACAGATTCGTAATCGTACATGGTGATACTTAATTCAGTGTACTTAGCTCTCTCATTCATAAAAAACTTCATCGCACTATCGCGGTTTATTTTAGTATGAAAATAATCGAAGACCAGCTCCACTGAATCGCCAGTTACGGCAGCAAGACCAGCGAAATCTTTGTCTACAAAAGTTTTCAGTCCTGTCATTGCAGCCACTACATTTTCTGTGCTGCCCATCTGCCAGTTCTGATAAGGACGAGCAAGTTCAAATGGAAGTTTTACTTCAGGAATAGGAACACCTTCCACTTTTACAGCTTCGGTTTCCTTTGCGTCTTTGTTAGCTTCTGTGCATCCCGCCAATAACAATAGCAGTAAAGCACTCGACAGTAAATGTCTCATGTTTTTTCTTGATTTAAATGATAAAATAATTAAAAGTGGGGGGTTATACACAGTGGGGCATAACTGTGTGCTACGAATAATATCAGAAGTTAAGGGAATTAGCCGGAATCTGCAATTATATTCGGCAGGTGCGGGAATTTGATGTCTTAAGTCAAGAGAAGCTGTAAGTGGTAAGTTAAAAGTTGTGCGTTATAAGTTGTACGTTTTAAGTTGTAAGTTTTAAGTTGTACGTTTTAAGTTGTAAGTAGTAAGTAAGCCTCTGAATCATGAAGTTATTGACTAAATGTATTCTCCTTTTCCTCTTTTAACCTCCTAGCCCTGTATTGGCTGCTTGCATCCAGCAGCATTAAGCATTAAGCATCTAGCATTTAGCATCCCGCCTCCTGCATTTTGCTCCAATAATCCAAGTTTCTAAAGGGATTTATTTAGGTAGAAATCATATTATATCTATTCGTCGAAAAGAGAAGTTTATTCGTCGAAGTCCTTGAAACGTATCACTTTAAAAGTCATTGAATTAGCAATTTTTCCAATTATAAGGCTATTTTTTATAACACTATTTTCCCCCGATCCCCGTTTATAGAATAGTTACTTATCCGTATAACCCTAATCCCAACCCCGTGAAACAATTCGAGTACGTCTATTTCACTATCTACCACTATTACAGTAGGCAAAGCTATTTCCCCGATAGTCTTACAGTAAGACTAAAATCTATGTATCTCCTTGCCTTATCTGTTGCTGGTTGGATACTCTGTTTACAATTATTCTTCTTGCGGTTTGTGAAAAATGCCTGGTTTACCTCGCAACAAACAGCCATGTTATTTGCATTGACAATCTACACTGGTATCACCTTCTTTTTCTATTATCATTTTATTCAGAAGCAGGTTGATCAGAAGATCTATAACAAATACGAAAGTTCCTGGAATAATAATCCGAATAAGCAAAGAGATTTGTTCCTCGCTATTACAGCAGCAGCAACTCCTTATCTGGTAATATTGCTTATTAAGATATTTTTCCCAAGAGCGAATTAATAACTCATTTTTTTACCAGAGTAGCGCGGATATGCATGTTGAAACCTCTGCGTACTCAGCGCCTCTGCGTGAAAAATATTATAAAATAAGATTAAATTAACCGCGGAGACGCAGAGACGCAGGGATTACACCCAGTGATTCTGCGTCTTTTTATTTAGCAAACCATCCATCCATCTGCGCCTTCTCCGTAATCCGCGGTAGTAATATTTCCCTACAACTCTACTAACCGCCAAAACACAGGAATTATACCCAACGACTATATTGTTCGAAAAACGAATCCTTATCTGCGTCCTCTCCGTAATCCGCGGGAATAATATTCCTACAACTGTACTAACCGCCAAAACACAGGGATTATACCCAACGACTCTGCAGCATGTTGTTCGAAAAAACGAATCCTTATCTGCGTCCTCTCCGTAATCCGCGGGAATAATATTTCCCTACAACTGTACTAACCGCCAAAACACAGGGATTATACCCAACGACTCTGCAGCATATTGTTCGAAAAAACGAATCCTTATCTGCGTCCTCTCCGTAATCCGCGGAATAATATTTCCCACAACTGTACTAACCGCCAAAACACAGGGATTTTACCCAACGACTCTGCAGCATATTGTTCGAAAAACGAATCCTTATCTTGCGTCCTCTCCGTAATCCGCGGGAATAAAAAGCCTCCACATCTGCTAACAATTGTTACAATACTCCATCCTACACTTATCGTAAATTTGTTGACTACCCAGAATATCAGATAGAACATATCCTCATTCTTATAAATCTTCTTAAATGAACAAATCTCTCATATCAATACTAATCGCAACCTTTTTTGTATCAACAGTAATAATTTCATGCAAAGAACCATCAGCGGGCAAAGATGTTACTAAAACAAATGAAAGTGACACCACCAATTATTTGCTGAAAGGAAAAGCGATTGCAACCGAAACACAAAAACAACTGGCAAAAAACCTTACAGAAGCTATCACAAAAGGAGGAACCGAATATGCAATCCAATTCTGTAATATCCAGGCCCTCCCTCTTACTGACAGTATGGCTAAACAACTAAATGCCAATATCAAAAGAGTTTCTGATCAACCCAGAAATATCAACAATAGTGCTAATGAAAAAGAAATGGCCTACATACAATCAATAAAAAGTGCCATTGAAAAAGGAGAAACAGCAAATCCCCAAGTAACCTCTTCAGATAATGAAGTCATCGGATACTACCCAATTATCACAAACAGCTTATGTCTTCAATGTCATGGCAACAAGAATACAGATATCACAAAAGAAAGTCAGAATAAAATAGCATCTCTATACCCTTCCGATAAAGCAACAGGCTATTCCATCAATCAACTTAGAGGTATATGGGTTATAAACATGAAAAAGGTTTCTAAAAATTAACTATACCATATTTGAAAGAAAACATACTGTTCACTTAATACCCGAAATATGAAAAAGCTTCTTTTATTTATTGCAATATCTATCAGTTCAAGTACAGTAATAGCTCAACAGAAAACAACAATAACTAAACAGGAATCAGATGCTATTCTGTATATGCGTGAAGAAGAAAAGCTGGCAAGAGATGTGTATGAATTCCTTTATGCAAAATACAATGTGAACCCATTCGGAAACATTCGGTTTAGCGAGCAAACACATATGGACAGAATGAAAACACTCATCAGCACTTATAACCTTATAGACCCCGTTGAAAAAAATGGAGACAAGCCTGGAGTGTTTGTAAATCCGATAATGCAAAATTATTACAATGAATTATCCGCAGCAGGGAATCCCTCTCTCACAGAAGCACTAAAAGTTGGAGCTAAAATTGAAGAGCTTGATATAAAAGACTTGGAGGACAGGAAAAAACTCACCAAACAAACAGATATACTAAGTGCTTTCGATTTTCTTATCATGGCATCCGAAAACCATCTCAGAGCTTTTGTCCGCCGCCTTAAGATGCAAGGCATCACTTACGAGCCTATTATTCTTTCAAAAGAAGCTTTTGATAAAATAATAGCATCAGACAATAGGCATCCAGGAGGGAACTAAGATATCCTTGATCTTTCCATCTATACTTATCCATACTATCTTCGAAACAAACTAAATACTCAGAGTATAGAGTTATTAGTAACCTTTCGTACCCTCCCCATCTGCGGCCATCCCCGAAATCCGCGGGAAAAGCTTGCCAACAATAACAACACCCGTAACTTGTTCCGGTTAATACCAATGAAACGCAAAGATTCAGCGAGGGATGATTTCTCGTCTCTGCTGTTATTAATAATTAATACCATAAATTTAGGATATGATAAAAACCGCCTTATCTATCCTAACCATTATAGTTCTTCTTCCCTTCTCTGCATCTTTCGCCCAGAAAATCGATAAACAAAAACAAGACAGCCTCCATCAAGCAAAAATAAAAATGGATGTAGATTTCATTAATCCAATTCCATCAGATAAGATTGCAGATATAGGAACCGGAGCAGGTTACAGTCTAATCCCTATCGCCAATCATTGCCCGGATTGCAAATTCGCTGTGGAAGATATCGATAGCACAACTTGTAATCCCGTTACCTTGCAAAAGAAAATAAAAAATAGCGGCAACCTAACCTCAATCAACAATTTCACATTCTACTATGGCACTGAAAAGAACTCCCCTCTACCTTCAGCCACTTATAATAAAATCCTGATTTTTGATGTCGTCCATGAACTGACTTACAAAAAAGAAATATTTGAAGATTGTAAAAGAATCCTCACTCCCTCCGGCTCTATTTTCACTGAAGAAGAATTCAAGATAGTATTATCCGACAATGGACTATCAATAAAGAGGGAACAAATTTCACTCGATTCTGGAAACAATAAATACATAAAACTCTTCGAATGCACTACCCTATGAATTAAGAACACTCAATTCCCAAATCCGCGCCATCTCCGAAATCTGCGGAAAAAGTCTCCCCTCTATTTTTTACCGCCGAGACGCAGAGTAAACCTTTTTCCTATATAGCCAAGCGGGCAAAATGTTTTTTTTCAATAGAAGAAGAACTGATTTAAATATTCATTAACATGATTTTCAATTAACCCTAGCCGGTATTTGTGTAATTTACTCACCTTAGACTCCTCTTACAAAACTAGCAGTATGAGAAATTCATTCCTAACCTCACTGACATTTCTATTATTCAACTTCACAAATGCACAAAAACTAGTTATCCCTTTAGGCTTTCAGGAACCCGTCATAAACATGTCCGTTTGTAAAGACGAAGCCGTTTGCTTTATCAGTAGAAAAGGAGAAGTAGCAATAACAAGAGACTTAGACAAATTTTGGTCCCGTACTTACCCTGATACATCAAAAAGAATTTCTAGTACATCCTTAGGAAATGTGATTTTTTTTAACCAAGATACGGGCTTACTTAGTGGATATATAAATGGAGAATTTTCAGGCCGTGATTTAATTTATCATACAACAGATGGAGGGAAGAGTTGGAAGGAAATAAAAATCGGACAATACGGATGGGTAGACAATGCTGTAAATCTTGATAATGGCGAAGCATGGTTAAGTGTCGAAGCTAGTGGAATTGCTTACTCATCAGATTATGGAATGAATTGGAAAAAAATAAAGACTCCCTCAACTAAAGAACGCTATACTGAAATCTTTTTCAATAAATCGCATCAGGGTATTTTAGGATCCTTATGGAATAAACTTATCTATACTTCCAACAATGGAAAGAAATGGATCAGTCTACCTACACCACTTGATCAAAATAAATACAATAAAATAAATTTAAAAAGTCGTCCTCAATTTGAAAACGTTGCAATTTATGAACACTATTTTCTGGTAAAACAGGAAGGCATGATTTTCTATTCCGATATAGAAAAAATCGAATGGAAACAACTTCCCAATTACGACAACTTTTATACTGATGGAGAAAACACAGCTTTATACTTCAGATTTAAAAGGGGCGGCTACACACAATCAGACAATAATTTCGGACCCTTGAAAAATTCGAAATCCATTCTTTAAGCATAAATGAAAAATGCAAGAACGGCAACCTGTATATTCTAACCTATGACGGGTTACTGAAGCTAACTGCTGAACAAGAATTATCCAGTTTCAGCATTAAAAGTAATAGAGAAACAAAAAATCTGCCGATATGGATCGGACACACTTCACAAGGAACGATAGGCTATATCAAAAATAAAATTTATCGACAAGATAGATATGATGGACCGTGGACATACATAGCCACTCTGCCAATCAAAACCGATACTGGAATTCTTTATATCACAAATGAACAAAAATTACATTATCAAGATTTAAAAGATTCTTTAATTGTGATGGATTTATCAGGAAACATACTAGATCGAAAAAGCAGCTCAGGTGCGATTAAAGATTTTGCCAAATCAGATATAACAAAAATTAAGTTCATTAGGGGTAGCAGAGGCCATATGTTTCTTAATGAAGAAGCAATTGTTTATACTTTGCAAGGTAGCATTTTTTCAAATTCAACTATTGAAGGAACCGGGCAATATAGAAATATTGTATTCCCAGAATACCCAGAAATCATTTCCTATGAAGAAGTCCAGTCTTTTTGGAATACCTCCCCAAATTATTTAGTTATGAACATTTGACAACAATAGATGAACTAGGATTCACCCAAAATGATTATACTAAACTAAAAAATGATATACTTATATTCAAACAATATATTGAAACTGCTAATAAAAAGAAAAGGAACCAGATTTTGTATTTTACAAAAATAACCTTGATTTCAATAAACTGCTTCGATTAGTAGATAACCTTCCAACAACACCTCCCGAAATTCTTAATATCTGTTTTTCAAATAACGATTTTGTTTTTAATGATACCACAAACTGGACAATTTTCCAATGCATTAACTCAAAAAATGAAATATTAAATATCAGCTATCACGATTACTACAATAATGGCATACTACTTCCATGGGTCCTTAATTTAAATGGACAAAACACCCAATGTTCAGACTTTGCAATAAACCGTTTTTTAAATACCGTATATCCTGAATTTGTTGAAATGAAAAATAATTATCGAATTCTGTATAAATTGATCAAAGAGATCTATGAAATGAGTGATCAATAACATTCGGAATCTTGTGGGATCAAAACCACATGCAAAATCATAGCACCAAAAGATAGGCACCCTTATAGAAGCCAAGATTTCCGTATTTTCATTATGACATTAATCCAAAATATTTGAAAAGCAATAAAATACCTATATACCATAATTTTAAGATTTAAATATTCACCCCCCCATCCGCGCCATCCCCGAAATCCGCGGGAAAAAGACTCAATTCAATTTTAACCGCAGAGACGCGGAGACGCGGGGGATATTTCGTTTCCCATAAGTAAAATAATTACATGAATAGATAATTTTAGTATCTAGTAATTCATATACCCCTCCCTGAATTCAACTAAATTAGCACCTCATTCAATCCCCAGTGATTTATGAAAAAGCATCATTACCTCATCTGCTTATTATCTATTATAACATTACCATCCAATACCCAATCGCAAACGAGTAATAAAACCATTTATCATACTTCCTATATCGACTTCAACAAGAACGGCAAAATGGATCCCTACGAAAATCCAGCACTGCCTACTCAGGTTCGTCTCAATAACCTGATTTCCCAAATGACCCTCGAAGAAAAAGCCGGACAACTCCTCACTCCCTTCGGATGGCCCATGTATGTCCGCAATGGAGATAATGTGGAACTGACCGATAAATTCAAATCAGATCTTTCACAAAAACATATTGGATCTCTATGGGGCTTTCTTCGTGCCGACCCCTGGACAGAACGTACTTTAAAAACAGGGCTCAATCCCACGATGGCTGTAAAAGCAACTAACCTTCTTCAGCATTATGCTATCGAAAATAGCCGATTGGGTATTCCATTATTCCTCGCAGAAGAAGCACCTCACGGACATATGGCCATTGGTGCCACCGTATTCCCCACTTCAATAGGACTATCCTCTACCTGGGATCCAGCATTGATCCAACAAATGGGAAAAGTTATTGCAAAAGAAGTCAGATACCAGGGTGCCCATATAGCCTATGGCCCCGTATTGGATATTGCGAGGGAAGCACGCTGGTCGAGGGTGGAAGAATGTTTTGGCGAAGACCCCTACCTCACTTCACAATTCGGAGTGGCTTTTGTAAAAGGATTACAAGGAACAAGTATACGATCAGGAGAAAATGTAATCGCTACACTAAAACACATGGCCGGCCATGGCGTACCTCAGGGCGGACATAATGCCGGCGCCGCCCACATGGGTGAATATGAATTACAGGAAGTATATCTCCCTCCATTCAAGAAAGCAGTAGCCGCTGGTGTATGGTCCGTAATGAGTTCTTATAATGAAGTCGATGGCATCCCCTCTTCCGCTAACAAATATGTATTCACTGATCTTCTACGGAATAACTGGGGCTTCAAAGGATTTGTAGTAAGTGATCTCTTTGCCATCAACGGACTTATCCAACACAATATAGCAACCGATCTCAAGCAAGCCGCTTATAAGGCCATTACAGCCGGAATAGACGACGATTTGGGTGGATCCGACTATTATGGCACCATTGTAGCACTCGTAAAATCTAAAGAGCTTCCTGTTGCTATACTTGACCAGGCCGTTCGCCGTATTGTAGCCTTGAAATTTGAAATGGGATTATTCGATCATCCTTTCACAGATGAAAAACAAGCATCACCGACAATGAGTGGAAAGAACACCGATCATTAGCCCGTAAAGTAGCCGATGAGTCGATTGTATTACTTAAGAACGAAAACAAGACATTACCCCTTCAAAAAATATCCAATCCATAGCAGTCATTGGACCCAATGCCAACAATGCCTATAATATGCTGGGCGATTATACAGCTCCACAAGCTGATGGTGCAGTAGTAACCGTATTAGAAGGAATAAAAAACCATGTATCATCTCAAACCAAAGTAACCTATGCGAAAGGCTGCGGCATAAGAGACAGCAGTGAAAAAGGATTTGAAGAAGCTATCAGGGTAGCAAAAGAATCCGATGTTATAGTAATGGTACTCGGCGGATCCAGCGCCCGCGACTTCAAACAGGAATACGAAAAGACAGGTGCTGCCAAAGTCTCCAGTGAAGAAGTAAGTGATATGGAAAGTGGTGAAGGCTACGATAGAGCAACATTAAACTTAATGGGCAAGCAGGAAAAATTTCTACAAGAAATATATAAGTTAGGAAAGCCGGTAGTACTTGTTCTAATCAAAGGTCGTCCTTTATTGATCAATTGGGCGGCTGCAAATATCCCCTCGATAATAGATGCCTGGTATCCTGGCATGGAAGGAGGCAATGCCATTGCAGATGTACTATTTGGAGATTATAATCCTGCAGGCCGCTTAAGTATATCTATACCCCGTTCCGTAGGACAGCTACCCGTATACTACAACGCCAAGCCATACGCCAATGGATCAAACTATATTGATGAAGTAGCGAGCCCCTTATATAGTTTCGGATATGGATTAAGCTATACATCCTTTCAATATAGCGACCTTATGTTTCCCCAATCATAGAAAAAGGAAAAACAAAAGTCCTTGTGGAATGTACTATAAAAAACACTGGCTCATTTAATGGAGATGAAGTAGTTCAATTGTATTTGCGTCAGAAAGGAACAAACCGAACTACACCAATCAAAAGATTAATAGCCTTTGAACGCACAGCTCTCAAAGCAGGAGAATCAAAAAAAGATAAAATTTGAATTATCCGAATCAGACCTCTCCACCTATCAAGGTAACCAACAATGGAAAATGGAAAGCGGAAAATATATATTCATGATAGGAAAGGCATCGAATAATATTGTTCTTGAAAAGGAGATAAGTAGTAAGTTTTAAGTAAGTCAGAAACTTTAGAACCCGCAACTCGCAACTCGAAATTTTAAGCATCCCTAATATTATCAGCGCCCGAATCCCAGTGCATCCCATTATCTATAAAACCGTAGCAACACAGAACGGAGAGAACACCACTCGTGGCAAAATTGTATTCTGCGTCTCTGCGTCTCTGCGGTAAATTGCATTTATATTCAATCTCACCTAATCAATTAAATCATTTTAATCCCAGTAAAAAAACCTCCCGACCTTCCCGGTTATTCAATACATTCGTACTACAACCATTCCAACCATGAAACCAATATATCTTGCATTCTTACTTATAACATTTACCAACTCTTCCTTCAGCCAAAAACACCCCGTAAGAGTAGGCGTAATAGGACTCACCCATTCACACGTTCATTGGATATTAAGCCGCCCTGCAGACGATAATATGATCATTGTAGGAATCGTAGAACCCAATAAGGATTTAGCCCAACGCTATACAAAACAACATGGCTTATCCATGGAACTGGTATATAATACCATGCAGGAAATGATCGCCAAAACAAAACCAGAAGCTGTAATGGCTTTCGGAACGATCTATGATCATTTAAGTATAGTTGAAACCTGTGCACCACTTGGCATACATGTAATGGTTGAAAAACCATTGGCGGTATCACTTGAACATGCAAAGAAGATGGAAGCATTGGCGAAAAAGCATCATATCCATTTATTGACCAATTACGAAACCAGTTGGTACCCAACAGTAGAAAAATCATATGACCTGTTACAAAAAGATAGTATCGGGCCATTAACCCAAATGGTAATCAGGGATGGACATCGGGGGCCTAAAAGAATTAATGTAAACAAAGAATTCTTTGACTGGCTCACCGACCCGGTTTTAGATGGCGGTGGTGCAATAACTGATT
Organism: Chitinophagaceae bacterium; assembly: GCA_016721085.1. Taxonomy (GTDB): domain Bacteria; phylum Bacteroidota; class Bacteroidia; order Chitinophagales; family Chitinophagaceae; genus Endoryza. The sequence continues at coordinate 14,821 of JADKJI010000008.1, forward strand.
TCGGATGTTATGGAGCCAATATAAGCACCTGGTTTACTAAAGGAGAAAGACCCTTATCGGTAACTGCTGTAACACAACAATTACAAAAAGAAAACAATCCGAAAGTGGATGATGAAGCTACTATATTAGTACTCTACAAAAAATCAAAAGCCACTATACAAGCTTCCTGGAACTGGCCTATTGGACGAAAAGATATGGAAGTATACGGAACTACCGGAGCCATCTTCGCCGATAACCGAAACTCCATGCGGGTAAGAAAAGCAGTGGGCTATGATGGCTTCACTGAAACAAGTATGAAACTGGAAGATCGCAAATTCCCGTATAAAGACCCCTTCTCCCTCTTTGCAGCCGTCATCAGAAACGAATGGACCCTGCCTCCTTTCGATCTCTATTCTTTGGAAAACAATATGATCGTTATGGAAATTCTTGAAGCAGCAAAAACTTCAGCGAAAACCGGGGTAACCGTGAAGCTGAAATGAAGTTATAAGTTGTACGTTTTACGTTGTAGGTAAGAGTCCGAAATCTAAAGCTTTCTAATTAATTCATTTTCACCGCAGAGACGCGGAGACGCAGGGATGTATTCCTCAGCGCCCTGCGCCTCTGAAGTAAAAAACCACAAAAATCAAACTATTTACAATTACTCGGCCCTATGGAACTTTTTGAACCTATTGAACTTCCTATAATCACTTTTATTGCTGACTACACTCATAGTTTTACCCTTCAATAAACGCTACCTTTATATTACGGAAATTTCAATATCTATCAAAACGCCTATAACTTCCGAAGGATTTCTTCCTTAATGTCAGTTACAAAAAAAAACTGCACACAAATCTACCATGCTCAAGATAGTATTAGCAGTATTCATCCTGCTACACGCCATGATCCATTTAATGGGTTTCGCAAAAGCATTTCAATTTGCTGAATTGAAACAATTGACACTACCCATTTCGAAATCTATGGGATTGATCTGGCTAATAACAACTCTGGTATTTCTTATGGCAATTGTCCTGCTCTTTTTTAAACAAAAGCCAATGGACATTACTCGCCGCTTCCGCAATTATCTTATCTCAATTCCTGATTATTCTTAATTGGAAAGATGCAAAGTTCGGAACTATTGCAAACGTTCTTATTCTGATTTCAATAATAATGGCTTGGGGCAGTACCCATTTTGAAAATAAATATAAAAAGGATGTAAAAACATCAATGTCTCTAATTGACAAATCCCTGAACCCAGTCATAACAGAAGAAGATATTAAAGTGTTACCTGAACCGGTGCAGCGCTATCTTAAATATGTTGGTGTTATCAATAAACCCCGGGTAACAAATATGCGGGTGAAACTAAGAGGAGAAATGAGAGATAAAGGGAAAGAGTTTTTCGAATTTGAATCTGAACAATATAATTTCCTGAACGAACAAACTCGTTTGTTCTTCATGAAAGCAAAAATGTTTGGCGTTACTGTACCGGGCTATCATAAATACATAGAAACAAAAGCCTCAATGGACATCCGATTCTTCGGATTATTTAAAATAGTATATCACGATGGTGAAGTAATGGATAAAGCTGAAACAGTTACTGTTTTTAATGATATGTGCATTCTGGCTCCTGCCACACTGATTGATAAAAGAATAAAATGGGAACAGATCGACAATAATACCGTTAAAGCCCAATTCACTAATCATTCTATAACAATATCTGCGATGCTCTATTTCAATGAAAAGGGGCAGCTAATCAATTTCATTTCAAAAGACAGATCAGCAGTATCTGATATGAAACAATATCCGTTTTCAACTCCAATCAGCAGTTACAAACAAATACGGGGTTATAATATATTTGAAAATGCAGAAACAGTCTGGCAATACCCTGATGGACTTTTCACCTATGGTAAATTTCATTTAGTGGATATCGAGTATAATGTGGAATGAAGTAGTAAGTTTTAAGTTCTGGTCTGAAACTTCCAGAACCCGAAACAAAAAAACACCTTCCTTTTATTCTTTTATTACCGCAGAGGCGCGGAGGCGCAGGGATGTATTCCTCTGCGTCTCCGCGCCTCTGCGGTAAAATGTATTTGTATTCTTTGCGCCTTTGCGTGAAAAAAACCTTCCCGCCTTCCCGGTAATCCCAACCATTCCCCACCCTAACCCGTATATACACCTGACCTAGCTAATAGAACTTAAAACTTTAACTATAATTTACTCCCTCTAACACAATAAAATGAAATGCTGATGGTTTGAAGGATCTCTACCCCACCAAACACTACGTTTTATGCGATACTTATTCGCCCTTTCATTAGTATTGTGTCTGTATATCAGTACCAATGCGCAATCAAAACCACAACTACGTCTCCGATTCGGGCCTCTAAAGCATTCTGACTAAGGACGCTACGATAACAATGGACTTTATAAGATGAATAATACACTATCAATCAATGCATCCGGGATTGGTGGAATATTTTAAGCCATTAAAAAAAGAAGGCCTGGGGGTGTTTCTTGGAATCTTTATGAACGTTCAAACCTTCGCCATTGATATCAACGCTAAGAAATTCAGCAGCATCCCTTCTAGTGAAACTATTGAATCATCCTATACCACGTATCGCCTTTACGTTGGACAAGAAAAAAGGCTTGGTAAAATAAGCGATCAGATCCAAAAAAATTATATCAGCATTTTCGGAGCCATCGGCATTTCCTTCAACCCTTCGGGAGATGGCCAGGGTAGCTGGATGGGTAAGGAAGTTGGGGATGGTATCACTACTGACGGAAAAGCATATAAAGGTGTATTTTTTAACGGCCCCGGAAGCAGTCAACTAGCAGGTTACTTCACTCAAGTAAGGGCACATAAAGCGGCAACTCTTTCACCAGACATCTCCGGCGGACTTCGATATAATATCCAAAACCAAAGAGGGAAAACTGTATTTATTGCAGAAACCATATTGACTTATGGTATTACCAATAAGTACTACATCGACATGAGTTATACTCTCGACGCCCAGGAAAGAGTTGATAGAATAAAAGATAGAGGAACTAACCTTCAATTGAACCTGCTCATTCCATTATACACTTTCAGAAAATAATAAGAGCACTCAAATCAAAATGTTTTAACCGCAGAGACGCGGAGACGCAGAGTAAACCACCTCTGCGTCTCCGCGTCTCGCGGTTAATTGTATTGGCTGTTCATTCCCAAATTCTCAAATTTTCAAATTTTCAAATTCCCTTCCCATGCTCATAATACGACAACACCGCCCTCCTCAACTGCTCCGCCAACACAAACTTGGGATTACTGCTACTATAAACAAAATCAGTCCGCTCATTCGGATTATAATCCTTGGCACATAATATATCATACACAAAAACAACCTAACTTACCCAAAGGGAATCAAAGGCCTGCGCCTAACCAATATACTACTAAACACTTCCCTCTTACGTCTTGTCTTTATCCCCACACAAACACCAAATGTCCTTGTATCATCATCATTGAGATATTTCACCAGATGATTCTTCAATTGCAAAGCCCTGAAGCTATTATCTTCCACCTGAAAATTCAATTCATTGGCGGCATGACGAACATTTATCTGATGCTTATCCAGAAGATAATTCCAATCCTTGCGATATTTCTCTTCTATGTCTTTTATCAGGATCGATTTCATGATGCAGAACATATCTGTTCAATACCTGATTCAATACACAACTGACATACTTCCAATAGAAACTTGATACTGAATAATTCATCACGACGATAGATGCCTAACCAATATTTATTCTGGAATGTTGAGTCCTTCATAGTATGGAAGATTGAAGGCTGGCAATGACAATGGCTGAGTAACTAGCTTCGTCTTGAATGGACCATTCCTTTACTTCCACATATAACGCATCACCATTAGCCTGTTCATTATCATAGAAACTTCCTGGATCCTTAAGGATGGTCTCTTCAATTAACAATGACATACCTGCCAAGTCATTCGTAGAAACCAGGTCCTTCCATTCGTACACAATATTTGTCTTAGGAAATCGAATAAACAGATACCAATAATTCGTATCGTCCGGAGCTGCCACCCAATTGATATTGCCTGTAAGCAATGGACTAAAACTTTGGTTAGAGTCACTAATATTAATTTTAATCGAGGTGTATGCTTAAATGAATCTAAAATATCTTTATAAATTGATTCCTTAAGCCATGTGGTGTTTATAAAAGCTTCTTCAGCAGGAAAAGAACTACTGATATTCGGAAAATCTTCCTGTTCACTTCATACTGAATCTGCATCATATCCAACACCGTAGTAACATTATCAACTCTTCAATCTCTATATCAAACAAGAGTTGCTGCCGTAATCCGAACCGAAATATAACAACCCGAATTTCGAAATAGCCAACAATGTGTTTTGCAACTCTAGCGGAGGAATGATACCACCTTGAAGTTAATCTTGACAGTGTTAATGTTTCTCATGTTGAACGGTTTTGGTGTTAGGGTTACGAGCCAAAGCCCCTCTATCAAATATCCTAATTTAAAAGGATAACAGGTGTTCGCAAAAGGATTAATTTAAATTTCTTTACTTCAATTTGTCCATTTTTTTTCACCGCAGAGATGCGGAGACGCAGAGTTACTCACCCCGCACTTCCGCGTCTCTGCGGTAAAATGTATTTGTATCCTTTGTGAATTAGCAAGCCGGTCCTATGGCAGCAGTACGAGAGTGGAATAAAAACTTCCCGCCCCCGGTTATCAAACCTATCCCTATTCCACTTACATTTGCACTTTCCCAAAACCACCAACATGACCCATATCTGCAAAAATTGCAATCATCACTACAAAGGCAATTTCTGTAGCAACTGCGGACAAAAAGCTGATGTTGGAGTTTCGGTTTCCATCATATTTTTCATGAAGCAATATATGCATTTACCCATGCCGACAAAGGCTTTCTGGTGCTATTAAAAAAAACTGATAGTTTCTCCCGGAATTGTTGCCTATGAATATATCATTGAAGGGAAAACGCAAGAAATTCTTCAACCTTTTACCTTCTTTGCATTAATTATTGCGATTTATGCCTTTGTCGAAAACAGGGAATTGAATATAAAAGAAGAGATTTTCCGGCAAATAATGAATATGGGCATGTATTCAACTTTCTAAGCAAAGCCTACTTATTATTATCAATTCCACTATTGGCTTTTATAATTTGGTTACTACACTATAAGAAATCAAAACTTCTTTATAGTGAGTACACCATACTGTCCATGATTATAATTTCACAACTATCTATCTTTAATATATTGCTTAAAATCGGCAACTATTGTCTAACCTTATTTTTCACTCGAGTAAAGGTCTTGATGAAAATATATTTTACCCGATCTTAATGGTTCTGATAATTACTACAACTGTTTTTCAGTTCCATAAGAACTGCACAAAACAAACCTGTCCAAAAGCTTTGTTTGTAGGTGTCGGATATATAGCTATTGAAATATCCCTATCAATGCTTACTATCTGGGCTTTCCTTCGCCACTTCAACGGATTAGGAATATTCTATATGTATGGAATAAATATCAGTGGCAATTAAAAAAATCAACCCTACCCACTGATTTTAGTAAATTTAGTTTCTAAAGAATTTCACAACATCCTATAATTCAATATCCCCCTTTACCCTCTCGAATAATAAAATCCATCTCCTCTGTAACAAAAAGCAATCCTTCCCGTCTTACCGGTAATTGTATTGGCTGTTTTATTCTCAAATCATCAAATCATCAAATTTTCAAATTTGCATTCCCCTTGGAAAAAATAAACATCCCCTCAAAACTCTCCCTCTTCTCCGACTACTGGAATCCCCGTATTGTTGTAGAACTAAATGGACAGCACGTAAAACTGGTTAAACTGAAAGGTGAATTTGTATGGCATCATCACGATAATGAAAGATGAATTGTTCTTGTCATCAGTGGTATCCTGAAAATGGAATTCCGTGACAAGACCGTTGAAATATCCCCCAACGAATTCATTATTGTTCCTAAAGGAGTTGAACACCGTCCTGTAGCAGATAATGAGGTTTCCATTATGTTATTCGAACCAAATACCACTTTGAATACTGGGAATACCCGTGGGGATCTGACAAGAGATCAATTGGAGTAGTTGATATAAATAAACAAGAATTATAGGGTTCCGACCACTAGTCCTAAACCCCTAAATAATCTATTAACAAATGAATATAACAACCAAAACCCGGCAATCTATCCGACTTAAAAGTCAATATAAAAATCAAGCTTGCTTCCTTATGGGGGCAGCAGTCATGGTTGTTATATCTACGGCGATTATTTTTCCCTATAGTCCCAAAGCAAATCGAAAACTTCATAAATGTCAAAACATTGCTGGATGCTCCAGAAAAATTGCTGGGCGCCTCAATACTTATGGCTATCCCTTCTTTAATGATTTTCCTGTCCATAGCACTAAAAGCATCCATCAACAGATGGCTGAATATCATTTTCGGAATTATCCTATACAGCCATAATGGTACTTGTAGCAACCACTTCGGGCGGCTCTGGTGGATGTTCTATACATTTCCTGGCGATATTGGAAAGTGTACTTACTTTGTTGATTGTTTGGAATGCGGTAAATGGCAGAAGCAATTTGAAAATTTGAAAATTTGAAAAATTTGAAAATCAATTTCCAAGCAGGATATTCAGTTCCAGACACCCAAACTTTTGTATTCAACTTCAAATTTTCAAATTCCAGAATTTTCAAATTAATACAACGCCCCTCTCAACCATTCTTTTATGCTTGAAAAACTTCTGATCTCCTTCGAAATACATTCCCCTTCGCTGAAATCCGGGAGGCCTTTGATAATGGTATTTCACCAAATGATAATAACAATGGAAAACCTCTTATCAACAGCCTTATAGAAATGTATACCAGAGGTCCTCGGTTTTAAGGAATGTATAAAAGTATTTGTAGATAATGGACTAATATTCGAAGAAAAAGATGATGCTGACATGTTGGATCAGTTAATAAAAAAGGATAAAAACACTTTATCAAAATCCTATTCATTTAATGGCACATTCACTCCATTAAAAGATGTTTCCTTACTTCATATCTGTGCAGAATATAATCATACAAATTGTGCTTCGATATTAGTAAACCATGGAGCAGATATAAATGCAATATAAGGAATAGATGAAATGGTTGGTGGACAACCCCCCATCTTCCACACAGTAAACCAGATGCCAATAAGAGGCTGGATATGATGAAACTCTCTTAAATCATGAAGCCAATCTTGATATCACAGTAAAAGGATTGATATGGGGTAAAGGCTACGACTGGGAAACCTATATCCCTTCTGTAAATCCTATCAGCTATGCAATGATGGGATTATTAAGACAATTCCAGAGAACTGAGAAAGATATTTATGAAATTGTTCAATTATTGATGAAAGCCCAATATGGAATAGATTATTCTCCGCGAAATATTCCTAATAAATATCTTATTGGGTAGTTTTTTTACCGCAGAGACGCGGAGACGCAGAGCCCTCCGCGTCTCTGATGGTTACTGTGGCCGACTGTTTAATTTCCACCCCACGCACTGCTGCAAGCAAGCATTTTCAAATTTTCAAATCTTCAAATTTTCAAATTTCCCGAAACAATCGC